>NZ_JALGYW010000014.1 GCF_023111095.1 Maribellus sp. YY47 | reverse complement strand
TCCTTAGCATATCTCTACTCGACAAAACTCCTATAAAAGAAGTACTTACGAAATACGATTACAAAAATGTCAAAGAACTAAAAAATAAACAATTAATAATCAGCGGGTTTTAAGTGCCCGCTTATGACATAATTTCTAAATAAAATATCGAGGAAGATACGTCCAACACAAAAAGAGGATCGGTGTACTCAATCCATTACTTCACCCAACAAAAACTGAGCGAACGTACTTATTACATTACGTCACCAACCCAAAAGGGAGTGAACGTACTCAGTACATTGCTTCGCCAACCAAAAAGGGAGCCAACGTACTCAGTACATTGCTTCACCAACGCAAAAGGGAGCCAACGTACTCAGTACGTTGCTTCACCAACCAAAAAGGGAGCGAACGTACTCAGTACATTGCTTCCCCAACCAAAAAGTGGGCGAACGTACTCAGTACGTTGCTTTACCCGGTAAAAAGAGGAACATTCTGGCGGGGTGCCGTAAAACATTCATTATTATACTGTTTAATTGTTTTATCGTCCGTAAATTGAAGCTGATAATCATACCATCGCACAAACTATACATCTGCTATCCCGTATTAAAACTGCAATGGTAACCTGGTCAAACATTAAAAATTTTAAAACCATGATTGAAAAATTGTTATCAGTTAGCCGTGTCACCGAAGTTGACGCAGCCAGTATGCGCATGATTGGCGCCTACAAAAACACCTCGCTTAACACCGATCTGCACCTCAGCGCGATGTTTACCGCTCTCGAAACCAGCTCGGCGCTGCTTACTGCTGCCATTAACCGCAGCAAGGCCGAAAGCGACCTCGAAGTAAAAGACGAAGCCCGCGACCAACAGGTCCGCGCCCTGTACTATCTCATCCAGGGTTACCTGCATCATCCCGATGCCGCCATAAAAGCAGCCGCCCAAACCGTGAATGCGGTGTTTGAAAAATACGGCGTGGCTATCACGGGTGAGAGTTATGCCACCGAGTCGTCGCTGATTGCCTCGCTGCTCATCGACCTCTCGAAACAAAAACAACAGGATGCCATTGCTCTTTTGCCGGGTTGTGCCGATGTGCTCTCGGCGCTGCAAACCACCGACGACGAATTTGAAGCCGCCCGAATTGTTTACGAACAGGAAAAAGCACAGGAAAGCACGCAGCTAAACGCTACCAAAATAAAGGCGGAAGTGTTGGCACTTATCAACGAAAAAATTGTGGTGTACCTGCGTGCCATGGAAATAGTGGACGAGCCTGCCTATGGCGCTTTTGCACGCACCGTTGCGGTTATTATTGCCGAAAACAACGAGGTGGTAAAAAAACGCGGCAAAAAAGAGGAAGAGCCGGTAACAGAATAACATGAAGATTCATGCCAGGTGGGCTTGTAAACACAGATCTTCAAGGTTTCGAAAACCTTGAAGGTCTACCATCCCCGCCGCCGATTCATTACACTACTTAAGTGGACCATCGCAACAGAATTAAATTTGTACTTTAGGCGCTTTAGCACCTTCTCCCCCGGCTATATCTAACATCGCATGACTTTAAGGCTCATTTACCCTCACTCCTGTCTCTCCCTTCCATGAAGGGAAAGACGATTAGCCTTCGGAAAGAAAAAGGCTTACAAAGTAGCGATAACCGGTCGTCCTTCCTTGCTTGCAGGGAAGGATAAGAGGAAGGGTTTACACAAGATTTAAGCTGATACACTAAAAAAAAAGCCATCCGTCGGTTGACGAATGGCTTTTCTATGGTGTTAGTAACGAATTACTGAATTCCGAGTTTTGCTTTTACCAAAGGCAGCAAATCCAAACTCTGAGTCGATTTGTACAGGATAGTACGGTTAGCCATTCCTGAATCGAATACATAGATCAAACCTTTTTCTTTGGCAACTTCTTCAATTGCTTTTTCTGCTTTGTCGAAAACGGGCTGCAACAGCTCGCTTTGTTTTTGCTGTAGTTGCTGATTAGCTGTTACCTGGTAATTCTGAATACGTTGTTGGATATCCTGAATTTCGGCCACTTTTGCATTTCTTTTAATCTCAGATGCATCAGCTCCCAAAGCTTCAAATTCGCCCATTTTTGTTTGATATTGATTTTGCATATCGCCCAGAATCTCTTCCAATTCGCCCTGAAATTTTCCAAATTCTTCTTCAGCTGTAGCTCTTTCGGGCATTACTTGTATCAGTGCCTGCAGATCAATGTGTCCGAACTTTAGTGTCTGTGCTTGTGCAGCAGTAGCAGCGGTTACGGTAAACAGGAGCACTGCAATTAGTTTCATTAAATTTCTCATAATTTTGCGTGGTCTAAAAATTTTTGCTTGCAAATATAATTTTATTTTACTTATATCCGAGTTTTTGCAATACCTGATCGCTTAAATCGTAGCGCGGATTGGTAAAGAACAAAGTTGTTCCGCTGGCCTTGTCGAAAATCACCGCGTAACTTCCTTCGGTAGCAATTTCCTGAACAGCATTAAAGATGTCATCCTGAATGGGTTTAACCAATCCCTGACGCTTGCTGAACAAGTCTCCGCTGGGTCCGAAATACTTCCGCTGCAATTGTTTGTAATCCTTTTCTTTCGAGATGATCACGTCTTCGCGTTTGCGTTTCATATCTTCTGAAAGCAATACACTTTCAGCCTGAAAGTCCTGATACATTTGTTCAATTTCGGCATGCATCGACTCTAGTTCTTTCTGGTACTGCGACGAAAGCTGGTCTAACTGTTCCTGTGCAGCTGTGTACGCAGGAATGTTTTCCATAATGTATTCTGAATCGATAAAACCAAATTTCTGTGCCTGCGATGCAAACACAATTGAAAGCAGTATCGCTGTTGTTAGAATGATTCTCTTCATGGTAACTCAATTTTAATTATCTGGTGTTTTACCTATCATATTCTGTGCCAAATCCAAAACCACGGGTTTAGAACTGTTGTCCGATAACAAAGTGGAACTGGCTTCCGGCTGCGTCTGAATAGCCCGGTATATCGTCAAATCCGTATCCCCAGTCGATCCCCATCAAACCAAACATCGGCAGGAAGATACGCACGCCCAAACCGGCAGAACGGTGCAGGTTGAACGGAGAATAATTCTGGAACGACATACTGGTGTTACCCCCCTCGATAAAGGCCAGTGCATAAATGGTAGCGCTTGGTTTCAGCGTAATCGGGTAACGTAGTTCCATGGTGAATTTCGAATACATTTTCGATCCGCTGTTCGGGCTCAAACTAAAGTCTTTGTAACCTCTTAAGGCTACATAATCGGTTCCGTAAATGTTGTATCCCGACATACCCGAACCACCAACGATAAAGCCTTCAAACGGCGACTGTCTTCCTTTGTCGAAATATCCAAGGAATCCCATTTCGAATGCTGTTCTCAGTACCAGGTTGGTATTTTTGGTCAGCGGGTTATACACCTGCCCTTTTAACAACCACTTGTGGTATTCAATCCATTTGTAACGGTCGTTATTTGAAATATTCGGATCGGAATAATCAGTGTTGGTTAACCACGAATAAGGAGGTGTTAACTTCATGGTCAGCGAGATGTTCGAACCACTGCGCGAATACAGCGGGTTGTCGATCGAGCTGCGTCCAAAAACGGTTTTGAAACTCAGGTTATTGAATGTTCCGTTTACCTGGCCGTTTTCATCGGCAAGGAAAGAGAAATAACTTCCCATGTTTCTCAGGTTGTAATGCTCGAGCGATACCTCGTGGTACATCGTAAAGTAGTCATCGGGCCACGACAAACGGTAACCGTATCCGAGAGCCAGCGCTGTGGTTTCCCAAATCTGTGCATTATCGGCGTTGTCGTTCTCCGATGCGTAGTTATAGTTGTACGTCGGGTAATAACTGCCGTATCCGTATCCATAGGGATTATAGCCTCCGTAACCGTAGGGCGAATAGCCATAGCTACTGCCACCATAACCTCCGTATCCATAATACGGATTATACGATTGGTAATATTTGTTGGCGCTGTAGTTAATTCTTGAGTGAGACAGCGAAACCGACAAGGAGTTCGGTTTTTTACCACCCAGCCAGGGCTCGATAAACGATAAACTTACCGTACGGTAATATTTTCCACTGGTTTGATAGCGCAAGCTAAGTGTTTGTCCGTCGCCGGTTGGAAGCGGCCTCCAGGCTTCTTTATTAAAGATGTTACGCACCGAGAAGTTGGCAAATTTCAAGCCCACAGAACCTACGAACATACCTGCTCCCCAACCTCCGGAAAGCTCGATCTGGTCGTTGGCTTTTTCCTGCAGCTGGTATTCGATGTCAACCGTTCCGTCTTCGGGATGGGGCTGAACATCGGGATTGATCGCTTCGGGATCGAAGTGTCCCAACTGGGCCAATTCGCGGTACGAACGCATTAACAATGTTTTGCTGAACAGATCGCCCGGATAAGTACGAACCTCTCTTCGGGCCACATGCTCGTGTGTTTTGGTATTTCCTACAATGCGTACTTCGTTAATGGTCGCTTGTTTGCCTTCCATAATACGCATTTCGTAGTCGATCGTATCTTTATTAACGTTGACTTCAACCGGTTCAAGGTTGAAAAACAAATATCCCTGATCGAGATACAGGTTATTCAAACCTTCGTCGTTGTCGAACAAGCGTTTATCCAGAATTTTCTGGTTGAAAACATCTCCTTTTCTGATTCCAAGGCGCATGCCCAGGTAATCTGACGGGTAAACGGTGTTGCCCACCCACTTGATGTCTCCAAAGTAATATTTGCTTCCCTCGTCAACCGTCATATCGATATTAACGCGGGGTTTATTTTTCCGCCCCACTTCTACCTGGTATACCGTGTCGTTGGTAATCACTGCATCGCGATATCCTTTCTCGTTGTATTTGTCAACCAGGTTGATCTTGTCTTTGTCGTATTCTTCTTCGAGGTATTTCTTGGTTTTAAAGAAGTTTCGTAACGATTTCTCGTTGGTTTTCTTCATGGCCTTTTCCAATGCAACATCCGACAAGGCTTCGTTGCCTTCAATTTCGATGTTGTTGACTTTTACCTTTTCTTTTTTGTCGACGTAAATATCGAGAACAACACTGTTGTTTTGCGTGGAATCGTCACGCTGAACAATGTTGACATCGGTATTTAAGAAGCCTTTTGCGGTAAAAATCCCTTTAATGGTACGTTGTGCACTGTTCACCTGGTGGTCGGTGATCTGGCTACCGCGCAGCAAAAGCACTTTTTCGGTAATGTCGTCTTTTTCCGATTTCGAAACTCCGTAAAAATTCACGTCCGACAAGCGGGGCCTTTCCTGCAGGTAAATATCCAGCCAGATATCGCCTCCTACGATTTTTGAAGCGGTTATTTTTACGTCAGAGAACAATCCCTGTTGCCAAAGCTTTTTGATCGCTTCTGTAATTTTATCACCCGGCACTTCTATGTAGTCGCCCACCGAAAGCCCTGATAACTGGATTAGAACGGTTTTATCCAGATAACGGATTCCGGTAACCTGAATATCTGCAATCGTGTATTTCCTGGCACTTGCGTAGTAGATCGAAAAATTTGTACTATCTGCTTCCTGTGCCTTAGCATGCGGTAAAAAAGTTACTAATAGGAATAGTAGTCCTATTATAGACTTTTGTAATTTAATCATAAAATTAGCTCATTAACTGTTCACTTGTTTTTCCAAATCTTCTCTCTCTGTTCTGGTAATCTACGATCGCTTCAAAAAGGTCATTCTTCCTGAAATCAGGCCATAACTTTGAAGTAAAGTACAATTCAGAATAAGCAATCTGCCACAGTAAAAAATTACTGATCCGGTACTCACCACTGGTTCTGATGAGCAGCTCCGGATCCGGCACGCCGGATGTAGCCAGATAACTTCTGAACAGTTTATTATTTATCTTTTCTGGTTTCAGTATATGTTCAGCAACGTCTTTTGCGATTTTACTGACAGCGTTCATAATGTCCCACTGTCCGCTGTAACTAAGCGCCAAAATCAGGTTCAAACCTGTATTCTTGCTTAAGCGCTCGATACAACTTTCCAATTGTTTACGAACAGGAACGGGCATGGCTTCAATATCTCCAATGGCATCCAAACGCACGTTGTTTTTCATTAACGAGTCGGTTTCCATTTCGATGGCGTGCACCAGCAGCGCCATTAACGCATCCACTTCGGCCTTGGGCCTGTCCCAGTTTTCGGTAGAAAAAGCATAGAGGGTTAAATGTTTCACTCCTATTTCTCCGGCGCCTTCGACCACCGAGCGGACGGCCTCAACACCATGTTCATGCCCCGAAATCCGGGCCTGACCATGCTGGGCAGCCCACCTGCCATTCCCATCCATAATGATCGCAATGTGCTGTGGTATATTGTTACTGTCTATCCTTTCTCTGAACGTTTCCATTCTTATTATTTGCTTTCGTAGGCCGGACAAATCTTTTTGCCGATGTATATTTTATAAGTAAGATGTACTCCCAGGTATCCGATCCAATCGTTGTTGTGGCTTCCCTGGTTATACGACACTACTCCTGTTTCATTTTCGTGTGCCAAAGGGTCATCCAGATCATCCAACCTATCGCTCATGTATTTTCGCATCTGGTACTCCACTCCTACTCCAAGTCTCTCGCTAACGGAGTATTTAAAACCAAATCCAAACGGGATGGTAGGTACCACTTCTGATTCTTCTTCGGCCGGATCAGGAACGATTAAGTTCCCGCTTCCGTCATACTGCAACATGGGGTACTCTGGATTGAACGCATAAATTTCTTCAGGGCGAAAGGTGTAGGTAAAATAGCTGACCCCTAAACCTGCCGTAACATACGGGCTAAACCTGAGTTTTTTCCTTCCCAAAATGTATTTCAGGTAATTGATTTCAACCTGGAGTGTCAGATCCTGGGCGCTTTTGTCAAAATCCCAGGGAGCTTCCTCCACTGCGCCTTCACGAGACATATTTCCGGTAAGAAACATAGCCCTTAAAGCAACTCTGGCGTTAAAATTATACCTGAAATAGGCTCCAACATTTAAATTGAACGTTTCAAAAGCGGAGTTGTCGTCCATATCTCCCCAAACGGTTGACGAGCCTCCCCAGATTCCAATGTCGACTGTTTTTTGTGCATGTCCTGATGTCGTTATCAAAACAACTGCAAACACCAACGCTAGTTTTTTCATATTGGCATTCCCTTTCGTTTTTTAAACTCTGATTTCAGGCATGTTATTTTCATCCTTGTTGTCGGGTTGTTTTCTGAAAGCGTAGAGCTGAATTTTCGACGGTTAATTTTCAAAAAAAGCAGGGTAAAATTTTCATTTTTCAAACCCGGCCAGCAACTTTCATAAACAACTGAATTTCAACATTTTTAATCGACAAAATCGATCTTACCTTCGTTTTTCAAAAGCTACAAAAGTAATATAATTCTAAAAATAACATAACCTAGCGCTCTTATAAAACACAAACAAAGATTAAAAATTGTTAAGCTCTGAATGAAATTCAGTTTCGGCGGTCTACGCCCCACATCAGCTTGTTCCGTAAAGTGCTGAAAAAGGGCTGTTCAGGAAGCTGAAGCGTTTTCAACTTAAATGACGCTTTACGAATTTTTATGACGGTTGAAAATTCGACAGCTACCGAGCGCGAATCGAGCGAAATCAGGTAATTGGAGCCGCGCCCCTCTACTTTTAACTCGATCTCGCAATTGTCGGGTACCACAATCGGCCGTATGGTCAGGTTATGTGGTGCCAGCGGTGTGATGATAAAATTCTCGGAATCGGGCGTTAAAATAGGGCCTCCCACACTAAGCGAATATGCTGTTGATCCGGTGGGCGTGGAAACAATCAACCCGTCGGCCCAGTAGTTGTTCAGGAATTCTCCATCGATATAAGCCACCACATTTAACATCGACGAGTTATCGGTCTTCAATACCGTGGTTTCGTTAAGCGCATAATTAAAATCGAGGTTTTCGCGGTCAGAAAACTCCACTTCGAGCATCGACCGTTCCACTACCTTATATTTATGGTTAAATATATTGATCAGCGCATCTTTCATCTGGTCTTCCGAAATATCTGCCAGAAATCCCAGTCTTCCGCTGTTTACGCCAATTACCGGCACCTTGCAGTTTCGCGTATGCAACACCGATTGCAGAAAGGTACCATCGCCGCCCACACTGAATATAAATTCATTCTCATCGTCAAAGTCGGTATGCGAATGAAAAAACGACGAATAATAAACATCTCCGTCGATGTCACTCATCAGGTGGTCATAAAAAGGCTTGTACAATTGTACGGTTATATTTTGGGCTTTCAGATAACCAAAAAATTCCTGCAAAACGGGTGTAAAGTGCACCGATACGTGCGTACCAAAAACCGCTACTTTCATTTAATACATTATATTAGATATTCATAAACTTCATGAACTGGTCGTAACGATCTTTATACAAATCGTTCAGCATCGAACGATCCTGGTAAGTGGCTTTTACATTATAATCATAACGCATCAGCGCCTGCACCACCGCAGAAAGCTCTTCGGTGTTTAACTTAATGATTACATCGAGCATGTTGGTCCCGGGTTTTCGATCCACAAAAAGGCTAAGAACCTTTACATCGTTGCTTTCAATAATCTGGGTGATTTGTGCCACCGAATAATCGTTTACATTCATTTCGAGCACCAACACACCGCCCAGTTCCTGAAGCGAAAACAAACTGGCAAACCTTCGGGCCAGATCGTATAATGTTATGGAACCCATATAATAGTGATCTTTATCGAGCACCGGCAAAACACTGATCTTGAGTTTATACATCAGCACAGCCAGTTCAAAAATATGCTGGTCGATGTGTGCATGCGTAGTATTGAGCTTGTCCAACTCCTTACTCACGGGTTCATCCATCAGGTTCAGATCGTAAATAAGCTTATCCGAAACCAGTCCCAGGTATTTTGATTCGTCCACCACCGGAATATGCGACACACGGTTTACGTCCATGTAATTCAAGGCTTTTTTCCCAAGGTCGCTGCTTCGCACCGGTATAATTGCATCTGATATGAGTCGATCTGCCAACAAAACTTTACCATTTATCGTTAGTGGTTAAAACCGAAAATTGTAACTTGCGTTCCTAAAATTTTACGGAATGACCAGACTAAGTGTAAATATAAATAAAATTGCAACACTGAGAAACTCCCGCGGGGGCAGTATGCCGAGTGTTAAAGATGCAGCCATTAACTGCCAGAAATTTGGGGCACAGGGAATTACCATCCATCCACGGCCTGACGAACGGCACATTACACGGAAGGATGTTTACGAGATTAAACCGCTGATTTCAACTGAGTTTAACATCGAAGGCTATCCCAGTGAAGAATTTCTTAAAATGGTGATCGAAGTTCAGGCCGACCAGGTAACCTTGGTTCCCGACTCGAACGATCAGCTGACCAGCGACCACGGATGGGACACCTGGAAACACATGGGCTTTTTAAAAGAAGTAATTGCACGTCTGCAGTCGCATGGAATCAGAACGTCCATTTTTGTCGATCCGAACGAAGAAGCCGTGGAAGGAGCCGCCGAAACCCGCACCGACCGTATCGAGCTGTACACCGAACCGTATGCGACCCTTTACCCGATCGACAGAAACAGGGCAATTGAACCTTTTGTTCGGGCAGCCAAAGTGGCAGAAAAACTGGGCATCGATGTAAATGCCGGGCACGACCTCAGTCTTGAAAACCTGCAGTTTATGTACCACAAAATACCTAATCTGAAGGAAGTTTCGATCGGACACGCTCTGATCGCCGATGCCTTGTATCTCGGACTCGAAACCACCATCCAGAAATACCTCGATTGTTTAAAGTAAACAGATACTCGATGCTGGATGCTGGATACTGGATACTAGATGCTCGTGGCTCGCAGCTAGTGGCTTGTAGCTAAAAACTATTTTATGGAATTATTTTACCGAAAAGAAGGAAGCGGATCGCCGCTGGTGGTGGTTCACGGATTATACGGATCGTCGGATAACTGGATGAACATTGGGAAACGCCTGGCGGAAAAGCACACGGTGTACATGCTCGACCAGCGCAATCACGGACGCTCTCCTTTTTCTGCTTCGCACACCTACAACGATATGCGGGCCGATCTGCTGGAGTTTTTCGACCGGCACAACATTGAAAAGGCCACACTGTTGGGGCACAGCATGGGCGGTAAAACAGCCATGTGGTTTGCTGCCGATTACCCCGAGCGCGTGGAAAAACTGGTGATTGCCGACATTGCACCCAAAGATTACCTTTTACTGAAAGAAGACAGCCAGTTTCACCTGCACCGGAATATTCTGCTGGCCATGCAGGAAATCGATTTCTCGCAGGTAAAATCGCGTACCGATGTAGATGACTTTCTGGCTGAGAAACTTGACGATGCCCGCATCCGTCAGTTTTTGCTAAAGAATGTGGAGAAAAACAAAGCCACGAAACTCTACCAGTGGAGAGTAAACGTAGAAGTATTGTACGATCACCTGGATGAAATTGTAGGCGGGGTAAACCTAAGCTGGCTCGACGACCGCACCCCGATTACGGCTTATCCGGTAATTTTTATCCGCGGTATGTTGTCGCGGTACATTTTGCCCGAAGATGAAGCACTCATCAAAAGCATCTACCCCGAAGCTAAAATTGTAGACATTCCGGGGGCCGGTCACTGGCTTCATG
Source organism: Maribellus sp. YY47 (assembly GCF_023111095.1). GTDB lineage: Bacteria > Bacteroidota > Bacteroidia > Bacteroidales > Prolixibacteraceae > Draconibacterium. The sequence goes on along the minus strand of NZ_JALGYW010000014.1, from coordinate 148,380 downwards.
CCGAACAACCCAAAAAATTTATGGAGGCGGTGATGCTTTGTTGCTGAGCAAAACGGAACGCTGAAAACGCGTAATGAATTTCCCGCAGCAGAGCAGATAGAGTAAAAATTGTTTACCCGGAAGTTTTAATATTGAATAAAAGCTACCAAGAATAATCAACATTCTTTTGGCTAGCCGGATTCTTCGCTGCCGGTTTAGCCCAAAGAGTAGACAGAAAACCCAAGGCTGCGCCCGCTTCCCTCGGGAAAGCCCGGCCTACCGGCAGGCAGGTACGCGATGCCGACTAAAATTACTGAACTCCCCCTAGCACTCGGGGTCAAACAGCAGTAATTTTTTAACGTCGTCACCACTTGTTTTCCGGCTCACCGGCCGAGACCAGTGTTCGAGGTAGCGGCCTTGCATAAGTGAACGGCCTCTTTGGGTCATTGCCCGGAGTTGAGATAAAACCTTAGTGAGAGCGGGAAGCTCCGAGTGTGCGAGGAGATCACCCGTCCGAACTTGGGTTTTATGAAAACGCAGGGTAATGACCCAAAGCAGCCCTGCCTTTTTTGCTTCGTTTTTGTGGTAAGACAAAAATGAAGGCCGCCGGCAGGCATGGAATAATAGTCAATTTCCAAATTAATCCTCCTGATCTTACAGGTGATCCGATAGAAACTAATAGATCCCGATGGCTACACATTGGGATCAGTTCGACTTCATAATTTCAGTTCACTATCACTCCTGAAATCAAAGTCTCACTGAAATACAAAGATAAAAGCCGAGAAAATCATCCAAATCCCTGTTATCTGCGTTCAAATGTATTTGTAGTAGTTTTTTGTTGCGGATACATCCATTCCGTCGGAAAACAGGAAAATCCCAACGCGAACTGACTCCGACCGTTGCGAAATGCTGCAAACCAACATCGACAAGCAAATTTCCAACGCGAAATGCCACAAGACCTAAGCGGAACAGAAATTTCCGCAGCGGAATGCAATTAAACCCTGTCAAAATGCAAATTCCCATTGCGGAATACGATCGTACCAGGTAAATCCCATTCCGCACAGGATTTTTCTATTTCTGCCTGTAATTCTTTCTATTTTCCGGGGGTACTGTTTTTCCTGTAAGCAAGTCCGTTAAACCGGGCGATGATTTCCTCTTTTTCGTTGGTGACAATCACATCGTACGCACCCAATCTTTTGGGTTTGTCCAGCTCTGTGGCGGTTGCATACAAGGTTCCTTCGCCCACTCCCTTTAAAAAGGTGATATTCACATTTACGGCCAGGGCAAGCTGACCTCCCGTGTTGGAAGCCACGGCAAAAGCAAAATCGGCAAGGGTAAAAATCGCCCCGCCCTGCACTACATTGGCGGCATTCAAGTGTTTATCCGAAATCTCGAGCCGGGCTTTGCAATAGCCGTCCCGAAACTCAACAATTTCAACACCGGTAAGCGCTGCATAACGATCGTTTTTGAAAAAGGAAATATAATCTGTCGTATTCATCAAGTTCTGTTTTGAATCTCTTACCAATCCCAATGTTAATGTGCAAGTTCTGTTCGGTTGTATTTCTCGGTCAGCGATCTCAGGAATTTTCGCCGGTTGTTTTTCAGTTCGCTCCATCGAAACCGCCAGGCCCAGTTACCACTCGGTGTTCCGGGCGTATTCATCCGGGCCTCTTCGCCCAGTTCAAGCACATCCTGCATCGGAATTACGGCGGTTCGCGCCACCGAAGCCAGCGCCATTTCCAGCAACTCTGCCAATGCTTCCTTGCCTTCGCCTTTCAGGTATTGTTGCACACAACGCTTCTCCTCCCCTTCGAGCGCATTCAGCCAGCCAAGCGTTGTATTGTTGTCGTGCGTGCCGGTATACACCACGAAATTCTTCCCGTAGTTGTGCGGCAGGTCCTTATTGGCAGCATCGGTGGTAAAAGCAAATTGCAACACCTTCATTCCCGGCAAACCAAAGTCTTCGCGCAGTTTGTCAACCTCGGGTGTGATGATCCCCAGATCTTCGGCAATAAACAGCAGTTTTCCCAAATGACTTTTGATCAAACTCAGCAGATTATGGCCATGTGCCGGAATCCATTCGCCGTTGATCGCTGTTTGTTCATTGGCCGGTACCGACCAGAATGATTCGAGCCCGCGAAAATGATCTATTCTGACCAGGTTAAACATCCTCAGGTTAAAATGCAGCCGCGCGGCCCACCAGTCGTAATCCCGCTTTTGCAGGCGTTCCCAGTCGAAAACAGGATTTCCCCACAACTGGCCGGTTTCCGAAAAATAATCGGGCGGAACGCCTCCCACTTCCGTGGGTTGCAGGTCTTCGTCGAGTACAAAAATATCGGTGTTCGCCCACACATCGGCGCTATCGCCCGAAACATACAACGGCACATCGCCCAGTATTTCCACGCTTTTTTCGTTAGCATAAGCCTTTAAACGGTGCCACTGCCTGAAAAATACAAACTGCAGAAACTTCCGGAACTCAATTTCATCGGCCAACTCTTGCTTTAACTCACTCAAACCGGCTTCTTCCCTGAACTTTACCGTACGCGGCCAAAGATGCCAGTCGTCGTTATTAAAATGTTGTTTGGCAGCCATAAACAAGGCATAATCGCCCAGCCACCAATTATGCTCGTCCAGAAAACGTCCGTATTCATCGCGGTAACGGTCAAATTCATTTTCACGGAACATCAGGAACGCTTTTCGAAGCAAGGGCATTTTCCAATCTTCCAATTTTTCGAATAAGACTTGCCTGGATGAAAACCGGGGAACTACGGCCATATCTTCATCCGAAATTAAACCTTCAGCGTTTAATATTTCCAGATCGATCAACAGCGGATTACCCGCAAAAGCAGAATAGCACTGGTAGGGCGAGTTCCCGTATCCCACGGGCCCAAGCGGAAGTATCTGCCAGATCTTCTGACCGGTTTCCTGCAGAAAATCCACAAACTTAAAAGCTTCCGCTCCCAGCGTTCCGATCCCCTCCTTCCCCGGCAGGGAAGTAATGTGCAGCAATATTCCGCTTTTTCGCTTATTCATTTTTGAATTTCTTTCTGAAGATGGACAGATGATCGGCTGTTTCTCTTACAATGCGTTGCACCGCCAATCCATGGCGCAAATCGGCGATATTCGCAGCGGCATCATCACCCGAGAAAAACAGGTAGTGCGCATGCACCAGCGAACGCAACCATCCCGGAGGCACGTGCCCCGACGGGAAACTGGTGATCGGTTTATAATGGCTGCCCACCATCTGCTTTACCCACTGATTGGAGCCTTCAAGGTAGTATTCGTAATATTCGGAGTGCTGAGAAGAATAGCGAAACGCACCTTTTTCAGCATAAATTTCGAGATGTACCAAATCGCCCGAGCCCGAACTGATGCGGCTTGCCGACATGTTGCCAACTGCCCCGGTTTGCGGTTCGAACAACGAAAGCGAACTAAACAGGTCGGACCCCGCAGGAACGCCTTCAAAATCGCCTGCCTGCAAGGCGCTGGCAATTTGAATTTCTTCGCCCATAAAAGCCATTAACAAACTGATGCCGTGAGAGCCCAAATCGGCCATTGCACCACCATCGGGGGCCGGTGTCAGGCGCGTCACCCTTTTTTTGCGGTATTCCTCGTGCAGGTAGTCGCCATGATAATATTTCAAATCGAAATGAACAGGCTTGCCCAATACTCCCGACTTCCAGAAGTTCAAGCCTTCGCGCACCGCCGAAGTTTGCAAATACTGAAATCCAACCTGAATTTTCACGGATGAACCGGCTTCTGCCAGCAGTTCCTTCATTCGTTGTTCCTCGGCCAACGACGAGCAAACCGGTTTTTCGAGATAAATGTACCGCACTCCCGGCATTTTCAACGCTTTTTCAAAATGCTCGAAATGAACTTTATTGGGACCCAGTATAAAAACGGCATTTAGTTTTGGATTGGCAAAAAATGCCTCGGGGCTTTGTGCCTCACGAAAACCATATTTTTGGGCAAAACGTTCCCTGCTCTCAGGCCTTGCCGACGACACCGATTCCAAAACAATTTCAGGAATCTGATCGTAATAAAACTTCAACGCTTCAATAGAATAAACATGTGCCTGCGCAATGCCTCCTGCCCCAATAAAACCAACGTGTATTTTTTGCATTTTTCAATGAATTGATTGTGTTGCAAAATTAAAGTTTTGATCGAAAATGCTTAGCTTTATGCAAAATTATGATTGAACTGCCCGAGGGCTGAATAATCTAAACCAACGAATGGAGTGTACGATACAAACAATCATTGAATTTTTTATGTTTAGTCATTAAAATCATTAGTCGGATTGGTATGATAAAACGATGGTATTATTTCATTTTTCTTTGGGCCATTCTCTGGTCGTGTGGAGATAAACAATGGAAAGGCCAGGAACCCATTCAACGGGTGAGTACAGAAACCCGCCCGATACAATACCAATGGAAGAAAACCTATCACATTGGGAAAGGACTTCATTTTTCGAACGAATTTGACGGCGCGCGGCTGAATGGTATTGCCATGACCGGCGAAGAGCAGGTAACCGTGCTGATTACGCCCGAAAATACGCCCATCAATTCCAGCCCCTGGTATGCCTTTAAAGTGTGGAGCGACACCCCGAGAAACATCCGGATAAAAATTACTTACAACGAAGGAGTCAGCCATAGGTATTACCCAAAATACAGCCAAGACTGCAAAACCTGGGCAAAAATTGACTCGGCCAGCTACCTTCTTGATTCGGTTTCGGTAGCCCATAAAGAGGCGCCAAAGTTTTGTGAGTTTGACCTGTCTGTAAGTCCGGATACCACATGGATTGCAGCGCAGGAATTGATTGTATCAAAAGACATCGACCGCTGGGAGGCACAGCTTGAGCCCCTTCCGTTTGTCACGCTACAGGAAATTGGCAAAAGCCGCAGCGGAAAACCGATCAGCATGCTGCAAATCGGAAATCCCGAAAGTAAAAAACTGGTGATGATCCTGTCGCGGCAACACCCGCCCGAAGTCAGCGGCTGGCTGGCGATGAAAGCTTTTGTGGAACGCCTCTGTGTAACGGACTCGCTGACTCAAAACTTCCGAAACGAATACCTGACCTGTGTGGTTCCGTGTATGAACCCTGATGGTGTGGACCTGGGACACTGGCGACACAATGCCGGCGGCATCGATCTAAACCGCGACTGGGAAGCTTTCCGCCAACCGGAAACCCAACTCATCCGCCGTTTTATGCAGGACAAAGTAATTAAGGGCGCCAAATTTTATATTGCTATCGATTTTCATTCCACTTTTGAAGATATTTATTACACCATTTCACCCAGGTTAAAAGGCAATATGCCGGGTGTGGTTCCGCAAATTATTGCCGCTTCGGCAAAACAGATTCCCGGTTATGTCCCCAACATCAGACCCAACGATAAAGACGCGCCGCACATCAGTTCTTCTGAATCGATTTTCAATGCGTTCCATGCCGAAGCATTTACCTACGAAGTGGGAGACGACACACCGCGCAATCTGATTCAGAAAAAAGGTGAAGCAACAGCGGTATCAATGGTTCAACACCTGTTAAAATAACATTCAAATGAAATACATTCCTTTCTTCCTTTTATTGATCCTCTTCACTTCGTGCCTGGTAAAAAAACCTTATACAACCCAAAACGGTTACATTTTCATCCAAAATGATGAAAGAAGTGAAAAAGAATGGAAACTGGTTTGGAAAGATGACTTTAACGCCGCTGAACTTGACACGCAGAAATGGACAAAAATACCTCCGAACGGCGCTGATTGGGGAAAACACATGTCGAATAATCCGGATTGTTACTCGTTCAAAAACGGCTGTGTCTACCTAACCGGCGTGGTCAACCGGGATACATTGAGTGATTCCCGCCCGTTTCTGACCGGCGGCATTTACACCAAGGGGAAATTTGCTTTTCAGTACGGAAAAATTGAAATCTGTGCCCGCTTGGAAAATGCCCGTGGATCATGGCCCGCCATGTGGATGTTGTCGGAACAAAAAAAGTATGGCGATTATCCGCGTAACGGCGAAATCGACATTATGGAACACCTGAATTTCGAAACCAAAATATACCAGACGACACATTCGTACTACACGCTCGAGCTCGGCCATACTGACGATCCGCCACACGGCAGTACCGCTGAAATAGACACTGCCGCATTCAATGTATACGGACTTGCATGGTATCCCGACGAACTGGAATTTATGGTGAACGGAAAAACTACTTTTACCTATCCGCGGGTGGCCGATGCAGATGCTTCGCAGTGGCCCTACGACCAACCGTTTTATGTGTTAATCGACCAGCAACTTGGCGGCAATTGGGTAGGCCGGATTGAGAAGGCAGATCTGCCCGTGAGTATGATTGTGGATTGGGTAAAAGTGTACCAATAAAACAATCTGATCCAAATCAATCACCGACAGGAATGAGTGTATTGCTATCCTTACCCAATTCTCCCTTTATACGAGCAACTACCCTCTGTGAGCAAATATTCTTTGGGCAATTATTAGTAATGAACAGTTGTTGTGCGGCGCATACAACTTCATGTCTCTGAAATACCAAGAGATTGCGCCTGTTACTCTTTCTGATCCATACCGAGGGTTGCACTCTCTACGTTCGTTTACCCCCGGTTATTAGTATTTAACCCCTACAGGGTTATGATTAAACTGACACTGAAAGCGTTGAATGTGATTACCCCGGTGTGTAGCACCGGGATGAAATGACCGAAGGGAAATCGTCCGGAACAGTTAGTTGATCACAGATTGCCAGGACTTCCGGACAAAAAATAGCTGTCCTTCTTTGATCGACTTTCAAAAAAAAGTCGCCACCTTTTTTGAGATGACGACTTTCTTATACAGGATTCCCTTGATTTATTTCAAATATTTATCGAGCCAATTAAAGAAAACGCGCTGCCACAAAATTCCGTTTTGTGGTTGCAATACCCAGTGGTTTTCCTCCGGAAAATAAAGCATTTCTGCCGGAACTCCTCGTAACACCGCTGCATTAAAAGCAGCCATTCCCTGTTCTGCCGGAACGCGGTAATCTTTTTCTCCCTGAACAATCAGAATGGGCGTATCCCAGTTTTGAACATATTTGTGCGGAGAGAAAGTATACGAACGTTGTGCGGCAGCATTGGTTTTGTCCCAGTATGCACCGCCGTAATCCCAGTTCACAAACCACATTTCTTCGGTAGAAGTGTACATGTGTTCGAAGTTAAAAATACCATCGTGTGCAATAAAGGCTTTGAAACGCCCTTCGTGGTGGCCGGCAAGATACAATACCGAAAAACCGCCATAACTGGCACCTACAGCCCCCAAATGGGTTTCATCCACATAAGGTTCTTTCGCCATTACATCGATGGCCGTCAGTAAATCTTCAATATTCTGGCCACCATAGTCTTTCGAAATCTGTTCGTTCCATTCCTGACCAAATCCAGGCAAACCACGTCGATTAGGCGCCACAATAATATAATCGTTGGCCGCCATCATCTGGAAATTCCAGCGGTACGACCAAAACTGGCTAACGGTTCCCTGCGGTCCCCCCTGGTTGTAAAGCAAAGTCGGGTATTTTTTAGCGGGGTCGAAATGCGGCGGATAAATCACCCAAACGGCCATTTGTTTTCCGTCGGTGGTTTCCATCCAGCGTTTTTCCACTTTTCCCATCGTCAACTGATCCAGAATGCCTTTATTAACGGTTGTCAAGGCTTCATCTTTGCCGGTTACGGGGTCAACCCAATAAAGCTCTGCCGGTTGCGACATCGAAACTTTCTCAGCTAAAAGCTTATCTCCCACCGGCGTTGCGCTGTGGTAATCGTGTACTCCGTCGGTTATGCGTGCAATGGAACCATCTGCCAAATCGAGCCGGTAAATTTCTTCGGTAGCGTGAATATCACTTATAAAGTAGATGGATTTGCTGTCGGCGCTCCAGTTCAAACCGGCAGCATTATGATCAAAATGTTCGGAATAATCTTTTTTCTCACCCGTTTCCAGGTCGGCAATAAACAACCGTACTTTGTCGGCCTCGTAACCATCGCGCTCCATGCTTTCCCAGGCCATGTATTTACCATCGGGCGAAAACACCGGATTCTGATCGTAGCCCATCATTCCGGATGTAAAATTGATCGTCTTTCCGGTTTCGGTATTGTACAGATAAATATCAGAGTTGGTTGAAAGCGCATATTCTTTCCCCACCTTCTTTTTGCAGGTGTATGCAATTGTTTTACTGTCGGCGCTCCATACAACTTGTTCGGTGCCGCCAAAAGGTTTCATCGGCGCATCAAAACGCTCACCTTCCATAATGTCTTTGCCTTCCTTTATTTTTCCGGAATAATCAGCTACAAAAACATGTTGATAAGTATAGTCGTGCCAGGTATCCCAGTGGCGGTACATGATATCGGTTTCAATCCGTGCATTGGCTTTCGGCAAGTCGGGGAAAAGATCCTGAACACTCTGATCGAGTTTTACATTTTTCAGATAGTAAATTTTTGACTGATCGGGCGAATACTGAAATCCGAATATTCCGCCTTCAATATCAGAAATCTGCTTGGCGCCGCTTCCATCGGGATTCATTTCCCACATTTGCACACTGCCCGAAGCTCCTGAAAGATAAGCGATCTTTTTGCCATCGGGCCGCCAAACCACATTTGATTCGTTCCCCAACGAGTTGGTAATATTCTTTGCTTCACCACCGGTCACCGGTATCGTGTAAACATCGCGGTAGGCTTTGTTTTCGTCAATTTTGTAATACGTTACGGTGTAAAGTACGGTTTTTCCATCGGGCGAAGCCTGTGCTCCTCCCAGCCGGCCAAACGACCACAATACTTCCGGTGTCATCCGGTCGGATTGCAGCACAGGAGTTTCCGGCACAAAGTTCTTTGCCGATTCACCCGGCTGCTGTTTCTGTTGGCAACTGTACAAAAGCAGAGCCAGCATAAAAATTGTTGCAATAGTTCTCATCATATTTTACTCCTAAATGAAGTTTCAAAATAAACAAAATGTGGGCAGCTTAGCAATGACAAGTACCACTATTCCAAACAAAACAATCATGATTTCAAAAAATCACCTGCAGAAATGAAAGTGCAGCTGTTTACTTCTATGCGGAATTTGTTTTTAATTCAAAACATCCAATGTAGAATTCCCAATATCCGATTTTCCGGATTTTGTTGGATATTTTACCTTCGAAATTGAGAATTGGATATTTTTAAAAATTGACATTCACAAAAAAAGAGGCACCAGCCGGCGCCTCTCAGTAAATACAAACTTTTGTAATAATCGTTTTTATTATTCGGGCAATTCGAGGTTAGCGTAATTAAACACTTTTTTGTAGGTATGATCAACATCGTCATAGTCTGTTGAAATCACTTCTACCCGAATTGAATCGCGACCTTCCATACGTAATTCATTCAGGTTGAATGAAACAAACGCAGAATAAGGATAAGTCAAATCGTCGTCGTTTGCATTATGACGCAATTCCAATTTCACGGTCCCTTCCTCTGACGAAGTATTGTCGGGATTTTCGACTAAATTCAAAAAATGAATTTTTTGGTAACCCCAGTATTTTAACTGAAAATTCAGCAAACTGTCGGTCACCCATACATCTTCCACAATAATCGGATCATTCCCAATACTGTCGGCATTTTCAGGGGTAAGCTCCAGGATACCCTTTTTCAGAATTTTGCGGATTTCGTTTACCCTGACAAAATAAGTGGAGATATCTCCGTTTTCATCGGCATCGTCGCCCAGTACAGTATAGTTGACCAACACACGCGATCCGGGCGTATATTCGTCATTCCATCCCGAGTTATGACTCCAGCCAAGGGGTTTAAGTTTTATATGATCATCCATCGCAAAAACCGAAACTCCATCCTCTTCCTGCAAAATTCCAAAACCAATCCAATAATTTCCCACCGAGTATCCGTCATCATCATCGAAGCAGGATACCAGCATCACGCTCATAGCGATCAATAAACCAAATGCTATTTTCTTCATCACTCTTTAATATTTATTCACAGTACCAAGATTTATTTCATGACAAAAAGGTTGCGTGCCTGAAAAAAAATCTGTGAAATACTCATTTGGGCAGACAAAAGTTCAGCTAAATCCTTGGCACGACAATTGTATGCACACATCTAGATTTTTACATATATTTGTCATATGAAAGAAATTGATTCCTTTAATTCGCTAAAAAATGAACTGGCCGGGAACGAAAACCTTTGGCTTTTGTTAATGAAGAAAGGTTCAGATCAAAGTGATTGTGCCTACCGAAATTTTGCTGCACTTTCTTCTGAAGTAAAAGATAAAACATTGTGTGTTACAGATGTAAATACGGTTCGCGACATCCATCAGGAATTTGGGATCAACAGCGTTCCCACCCTGCTGAGTTTTGAACGGGGGAAATTGAAAAACACAGTAAAGGGTTGCCAGCTTACGGCTCAATACAAAAACATCGTTGAGCATATCGGCACCGTTTCGAAAGAAAATGTAACTTCGAAAGCCGTGAAAAACGTAATTGTCTACACCACACCAACCTGCAGCTGGTGTACGGCAGTAAAGCGACATTTTCAGGAAAATGGAATTGCATACCGCGAGATTAACGTAGCAGCAGATCAGGATGCAGCGATGCGAATGATGCAGAAAAGCGGCCAGCAGGGAGTTCCGCAAACCGAAATAAACGGACAAATGGTGGTGGGATTTGACAAAGCAAAAATAAATCGTTTACTGGAAATTAATTAAATACAAAATACAATGAAAAAAACATTTTTAAGCTTTTTAGTCGTCGGGGGCATCCTTTTGGGATTTAGCAATTGCCAGGCGAAATCGGAGAACAAAAACAGTGGTGAAAAACCGGCCGTTAGTTCAGTGTCAGAAGAAGGTGGCAGCGTAAAGCTGACCAAAGCCATGTTCCTTGAAAAAGTGTGGGATTATGAAGCTTCGCCCAAAGAATGGAAATTTAAAGGCGACAAACCGGCGCTTATCGACTTTTATGCCGACTGGTGTGGTCCGTGTAAAATTGCCGCTCCCATTTTAGAGGAAATTGCAAAAGATTATCACGGAAAAGTTCAGGTTTATAAAATCGACACCCAGGTAGAACGCGAACTGGCAGCCGTTTTTGGAGTAAGTGGAATTCCTGCATTTCTCTACATCCCGATGAGCGGAAAACCCACGATGACCTCTGGAATTGCACGTACCAAAGAGGATACAAAGAAAATGTTTGCACAAAACATTGATAAATTGCTTTTGGCAAATAACTAATTACGCTATCTGAATTGATACCACAACGGTTATATTTGATTGAATGAACTCTCCCTCATTCCCTCTCTTCACGAAGAGAGGGACGATTGGAACGCAGTTTCAATCAGGGTGAGTTATATTTTCAGGTCAACAAGCAACAAGGAAAACAGTAATTGTTACTCAATACAAGATTTGTGATAACTAAGCGGATGTAGATTAACTAATGGTTTAATTTTTAAAATAACGTGTAAAATGAAAGAATTACAGCCTATTAACCAAAATGTGTTGTTGGAGCTGACCGAAGACAAATCGGAACAAACAACGGCTTCCGGGATTATTATTCCTGATTCTGCAAAAGAGAAACAAGAAGTGGCAAAAGTTGTCGCAATTAGTACCATCGAAAATGCGGAAATAGCACCTGGTGACGAGGTTCTTTACAAAAGGTATGCGGGTACCGAAATCGACTTCAACGGGAAAAAATACTTGTTGCTGCCGTATTCCGAAATCCTGTCGAAAGTTGTATTGACCGAATCGATTTAGCTGAATTCAGGATTTTACAGGTTCTGCCAAAACATTTTTTTAATATATCGACAAACGAAGCCGTTCCGTTGCAATTATGGATCGGCTTTTTGTTTGGATTATTGAAAGGTTTTCAGAATCTAATTCATCGAGGGATTCTCGGGGAAGTTCTTCCAGACGGAATAACGGTCACCGGCTTTTTTAACAAAGCTAAACCACGAATTCGGGTCCATCTCTCCCATCACGGCTTCCTGGTCAACATCGGTCACCAGCCACGAATCGTCTTTTAACTCTTCTTCCAGCTGACCGGCATCCCAGCCCGAATAACCGAGGAAGAAGCGAATTTCGGAAGAATGAATGGTTCCCTGTCTGATTTCTTTCTTTATGGCATCGAAATCACCTCCCCAATACAGGTTATCCATTACATGAATACTTCCCGGAATACGATCGCCAAGTTGGTGAATAAAGTAAATCGAATCGGTAGCCACCGGCCCTCCCAGGAACATCTGGGTATCAAAATCAGGAAAATCTGGAAATGCCTCCTGAATGGGGAATTCAACTTTTTTATTCAAAATAAATCCCACAGCGCCTTTCTCGCTGTACGACACCAACAACACTACCGAGCGGTTAAAATAATTGCCCGACAAGAAAGGTTCAGCAATAAGAATCCGCCCTTTCTGAGGTGCAACGTTGTTCGTTCTAATTTTGAATATGTCAAGTTTACTAGCCATTCTATAAGCAATATAAGAAAATATTACTATGCATCAAATAGTTGAATATTCTTAAAGACAAGAAACAGGCGGGCCGGAAAATTGTTCTATTCCTCTACAATTACAAAAACATCTTCGTCGGGTTTTGACATATAATATTGTTCCCGCGCAAATTTTTCGAGCTCGGCTTTTCCCTTGTGAAGGTCTTCGAATTTTTGTTTATCGGCAGCAATGCGCTCCTGGTAATAGGCCTTTTGCTGAACGAGTTCACTGAGTTGTCGTCGGTCTTTTAAATGACGTGAAATACTGTTTTCATCGAAAAACAGGATCCAGACCAGAAATACAATTGACGCAATTAAATACTTATTGCCCAAAATCTTAGATGCACCCGATTTTAACAGTTCTTTTATCATTTAAAACCAATTGATGCACAAAAATAAGTATCGTTTGTATCAAAAAAAAGAGGAACTGAATAATTCAGCTCCCCTTTATGAACAACTTAAAGTTGGTATGTTTTATTCGTTATCCGGTTGAAAGTTCGGATAAGTGTAATTCATCGGCGGAACAAAAGTTTCCTTAATGGTCCGGATTGAAGTCCAGCGCAGGAAATTAAAGATTGATCCTGCTTTGTCGTCGGTACCCGAACCGCGTGCACCTCCGAATGGCTGCTGCCCCACTACTGCTCCGGTCGGTTTATCGTTGATATAGAAGTTACCTGCAGCGTTTTCAAGGCGTTTGGTAATCTTCTCAATATTGTAACGATCCTGCGACATTACAGCGCCTGTTAAAGCATAAATCGAAGTTTTATCCAGAATGGCAAGTGTTTCATCCATCTTCTCATCTTCGTAAACATAAACTGTCAGCACCGGACCGAACAGTTCTTCCTGCATGGTAATGTAGTCAGGCTTTTTTGCAAGAATAACAGTTGGCTCAATAAAATAACCCACCGATTTATCACAGTTACCACCAAAAATTACCTCTGCATCTTCGTCTTCACGCGCAGCATCGATGAAGCTTTTCAATTTGTCGAATGAAGCCTCGTCGATAACGGCATTGATAAAATTGGTAAAATCTTCGGGCGGTCCCATTTTTACAGTAGCCAGTTCAGCGCCAAAAATTTCTTTTACTTCCGGCCAGATACTTTCCGGGATATAAACCCGCGAAGCCGCAGAACATTTTTGTCCCTGGTATTCGAACGCACCACGCAACATGGCAATAGCCAGTGCGCGTTTGTTAACGGTATTGTCGGCAAAAATGAAATCTTTACCACCGGTCTCACCAACGATTCTTGGGTATGACTTGTATTTGTAAATGTTCTCACCGATTTTTTTCCAGATGCTTTGGAACACTCCGGTTGAACCGGTGAAGTGAATTCCTGCAAATTCAGGATGCGTAAGCACTACATCGGCAGCAGTCGGGCCTGAAGCAAAAACCAGGTTAATTACGCCATCAGGCAATCCGGCTTCCTGGAAAATTTCCATAATTACTCCGGCTGAATAAACAGCAGTTTTTGAAGGCTTCCAAACCGCTACGTTACCCATCATTGCAGGTGCAGCAGGAAGGTTACCGGCAATAGAAGTAAAGTTGAAAGGCGTTAATGCGTATACAAATCCTTCCAATGGACGGTATTCGTTGTAGTTCCACATTCCTTTGGCAGATTCGGGTTGAATTTTGTAGATGTCGGTCATCACCTGAACTCCAAAACGGAAGAAGTCGGCCAATTCGCAGGCAGCGTCAATCTCGGCCTGAAAAGCATTTTTTGACTGCCCCAGCATGGTAGCTGCATTGATCTTTGCGCGATACGGCCCCGAAAGCAGATCGGCGGCTTTCAGAAAAATGGAAGCACGGTGCTGCCACGACATATTCGCCCATTTTTCGCGGGCAAGCAATGCCGCATCAATGGCCATCTCAACATGAGATGCATCGCCCTGGTTAAAATACCCCAAAGTATGATTGATTTCGTGAGGCGGGAACATCCTAACCTTACGATCAGTATAAACTTCTTTTCCGCCAATAATCATTGGCTGATCAATTTCCTCTGAACGCAACTCAGCTAACTTTGCCTGCAGTTCTCTTCTCTCCGGAGATCCGGGAGCGTAACTTAAAACCGGTTCATTTTTTGCAACCGGTACATTAAAAATTCCTTTTGGCATAATTCTATACTTTTAATACTAAATTCCTTTCTTCGCAACAAAACTATAAAATGAACTCCGCTAAAATCATAACAAAAATCAGGGCTTTCAAAAAACATCAACCAATAACAAATTAAAAACCAACCAGATACCACACAAAGCCCTATTTTCCAGAAAGATAAACTTCAGACAAACAAGTATTTTTTAGTTTTTGGCCCAATCTCAAAAGAGCCCCTGCAAAATGCGCGACAACACATCAAAATCAGGAAATCTGCTTTTTCACCAACGGAAATTATATATTAGCGAAATAAAATTCTTCCGAATGTCATTTAAGACATTTTTAATACCTTTACCTTATTGTTAAAGAGATTAGCTAAAATATTGAGTGAAAGGTTTTGGGCTGCTTTACCGGAGGTTCGGCAAAAGCAGCTGTTCCATCTGCTGATGATCTGGAGCATCATCGGTGGACTGGCTTTTGCTATTTTGATAAGTCATTTTTTCCTGCCCGATGCTACAATATGTCTGATTTGTGATTTACTCTTACTGACCGTTTCTCTTTTAGGTGTAGTGTGTGTACTAAATGGTAAAAACAAGTGTGCCATTAACATGATTTTTCTTGTTCCGGTGTTTCTGTATGGTTATTATATATCGGAATTCAGTGTACACCTGCCCCCTATCGAAACCGTACATTTATCAACCTGGTGGCTAATTGCGGGATTGGTTTTCCTGTATTTCTTTTCGAACAACGACGGTAAAATTCTGCTGTATTTTTTAATGTCAGTTATAACAATCGGCTTCCAGTTATTCCAGGGCGACCACCTGGTGGATTCCTTTACTTATTTTGACCCGGTAGTTACCAATCCGTTTTTTGTTTTCCTGGCCTTTTTCCTGCCAACATTCTACCTCCGCCGGCGTTTCAACAACGTAATCGAGCGATTAAAGGATACCTTGCAACGACAAACGGTCAGTCTCAACCGTGTCATTCAGAATTCTACTTTTCTTATATCCCGTATTTCGGCCGAACGGGACGAAGGAGGCAATGTAGTACGGTTGGTTATTGATAAAGTAAACAATGCGTTTGAATCCACATTCAAGCTCAACCTGCACGAAGTACAGGGACAAGACGCCGACTATGTATTTAACCTTATATTTAAAGGAAAACTCGATGTTAACAAGACTGTTTTGTTTAACCGGAAGGGAATTTCAGAAATTCAGGCTTTACACATCGACAAATGGTTTAAGATTCATGTCATAAATCCAAGTTACAATCTTTATTACCTGATTTTTGAGGACATCACAAAAGCAAAGAAGAAAATGGCAGAACTGGAAACCGCCAAAAGGCGATACAAGGTACTACTGGAAGCCATTCCCGACATCTTCTTTGTGATCGACAAAGACGGTGTTTACGAAGACTTTGTGATTAAAGAAAGTGATTTGTTTAAAGTGGAAGATGCCAATATTATCGGCAGCTCTATTTTCAATACGGGTTTTCCTGAAAACCTGGCCAATAAAGTTTACGCCTGTATTCAAAATTGTATCCGTACCAATTCCATCGAGAGCATTGAATATTCGCTAAATACGCCCAACGGAACTTTCCTGTTTGAAATGCGGCTTGCCAAACTAAATGCCAATTCGGTGATCTCGGTTGCCCGCGACATTACAAAACGCAAAACAGCCGAATTCAAACTCGAAAAAGCTTTGAAACGAGCCGAAGAATCTGACCGGTTGAAATCTGCTTTCCTGGCCAACTTATCGCACGAGATAAGAACCCCAATGAACATTATTACCAATTTCACCCGAATGCTGTCGGATGCTGAAATGGAGCAAGGCGACCGGCTGGAACTGACTGACGCGATTACCGAAAACGGCAAACAGCTGCTGAACATGATCGACAATACGATCCATCTTTCAAAAATTGAAACTGAGGCGATCGAAGTCAGGCATTCGTTTTGCCGGGTGAACGGTCTTATCCGTGACATTTACAACCAATTTGCACCGCACATTCCCGATTCAAAAGATGTTCGGATTCGGATGAATCTGGATGTTCACAATCCGGAATTTGGTTTTAGTACCGACAATCAACTGCTGAAAGAGGCGCTAAGCATTTTACTCGATAACGCCTTAAAATACACCAGCAAAGGCACCGTAACCATCGGATACGAAATGATCCGGAACGAATTCGTAAAATTTGTGGTTACCGACACCGGCATTGGTATTCCAAAAGAGGAGTTCGAAAACATTTTCAGCCGTTTCTACCGGGTTCCCAATGTTGTCAACCAAAGCACTTCCGGTTCAGGTATCGGGCTACCAATTGCCCAACATTATGTTGCTCTTTTGGGAGGCGAACTTGAGTTTGATTCAACGCTCGGGCAGGGAAGTCAATTCTGGTTTGCCATACCTTTTAGTGAAGGTCAGGGCTACATGAGAATTGTCAGCTGATTCTTTAATACGAAACGTCAGAGTATTAATCACTAGTAGCGATTCACTGTAGAATTTAACTGACGGTAGCCCACCAAACGGTCGTAACGACCGGCAATGTCGCGGTAATAAACAAAAATCTGGTAATCATTCTCTGTTTCCCAAAAACTCCCTTCAATATTTGTATGATCGGCTACATAAGCTCCCCGGGGAACATACACATAACAAAAATTATAATATCCCTGTTTTAACAAGAGTGTCAGTTCGTAAGTACTGTTATCAAAATTGTAAGTCATTTCATTTCCCTTATTGGCGTTCCATTGCGTAAGTGCCCCAAAAACATTTACGCTTCCCCCAACCAGCGGAGATTCCATGGGCAAACTAAAATGTACAAACTCATAATCGCATTCCGTATCGTAATCGCGTACTTCCTGATCCTGACTTTCAATCGAATATTTTCCATTCATTTCCTTGTAGGGAAAAAACTTTTTGTTGGCTCTTATTTCATCTGTTTTGAGTGTTTTATGATAATACGGACGGAAAAAATCGGTTGAAAGTACATTCTCACCATTCAGCCGGTTCGACCGGATATCGAAATACCGGAATTCGTTTCCTGCCTTGAAAACATTTTCGCGGCTATAATCATAAACCAACTGGCCTTCGCGGATATAAAGCGGCTTTAAATCTTTAATGGCATTGTCCCAGCGGTAATTTTGCATGATCACCACTTTTACTTCATCCCGTGGATTCAGAATCGGCACATTCGGGTGGTTAATGGTAAAATCAACCTCCTGGCTTTCGCCCTTAAACGCATCGGTAGTTGCCCGCCGAACAGTTCCTTCAATACCTACTGCATCTTCGTAAATATGAAACCGCTGTGTTAGTACCACATTTTCCTTGTCGTTATCTTCGAACACTACCAATACATAATTCCCGGACACTTTGAATCTCACCTGTTCGTTAGGCAATACAATCTGATAATTGAAATAATCGAAGGTTGTATTAAACGATTTGGCATAATCGTCCACCGGATTTTCCAGAAAACCATCAAGATAATCGGGCTGTGTTATAAAGCTCTCTTTCCAATCGGCATCGCAATGAATAATGGTGTAATAGTAATCTTTTACATCGGACGAAAGGTCGTCAAATTTCATCACAAGCCGTTGATCTTCATTTAATCCCAATACCGGATTGGACAAAACAAAGCCCTCGCGAAACATTTTTGCCGATTTTATTTCTTCCTTGAAAACAGCTGTTTCGTAATAGAAATCGTCGTTTTGTGCATTCACAAAAGTCGCCAGGCTCAACCACCCTATCGTCAAAATCAGGATTTTTCTCATTTTTAGTCCTTTTTTAAAGCCACCTCAAAACCGAAGCGGAAAAGAAATTGTGTACAAATTTGGTAAAATTCAAACGTTTCAAACAACAAACTGTTGTACTCCGTTGCAATCAAATCAAAAAAAACAATATCATAATTAGTTCCGGCCAACACAGGTCAAATTTATGTAATTCAAATGGTGTCACTAAGTATGCAAAAATACAATCCAAAATAAATTTAGCTGAAAAATGTTAATTTAATCTGAAGTCCTATTTATCGCTAACGGGATCGTAACTACACTGATTTATTGAAACTTTCACAAAAGAACCCAACTATTAATATATTCACATACTTTGATAACAACTCTTTAGCGTTTGGCATTGTCTAACAGCAATTAATTATTACTTTTGCCATCCTGAAATAAATCTTAGTCTTAAATCAATATGTCAGAAGTGATTAGGTTAAAAAAAGGGCTGAACATCAAGCTGAAAGGCAGTGCTGAAAAAGTACTCGAAAAATTGCCGGTCCCGGCAACAGTCGCTCTGAAACCAACCGATTTTCCCGGACTTACTCCAAAACTCAGTGTTAAAGCCGATGCCGTTGTAAAGGCGGGTGATGCACTTTTTTACGATAAATACCACCCTGAAATTGTCTTTACTGCTCCTTATGGCGGTAAAGTAGTTTCTATCAACCGTGGTGAGCGTCGTAAAATTTTGGAAGTGGTTATTGAAACAGACAAAGACGCAGGTTCCGCTTCGTTTAAAAAAGCAGATCCCAGCAGCTTGTCGGGAGAAGAGGTAAAAGAGCAGTTACTGAAAAGTGGTTTATGGCCATTTATAAAAAAACGGCCGTACGGAGTGATTGCATCTCCGAATCAGAAACCATTGTCGATTTACATTTCAACATTTGACACGGCGCCACTGGCACCCGATTACAATTTTGTGATCAACGGACAGCTTGCTACGTTCCAGACCGGAGTAAATGCCCTTGCAAAACTTACCGAGGGTAAAGTTTACCTGGGAGTTAATAAGGATTCGGCATTTACCGGAGTAAAAAATGTAGTGATCAACACATTCGAAGGTCCGCATCCGGCCGGTAACGTTGGTGTTCAGATCGCCAATACCAAGCCGCTGAACAAAGGAGAAGTAGTATGGACGGTTAATGCACAGGATGTACTGTTTATCGGTCGCCTTTTTGAAACCGGAAGTGTAGATTTCAGCCGAATTGTAGCACTTGCGGGTTCTGAAGTTGCTGCACCCAAATATTACCAAACGCTGGTAGGCGCTCCCGTTGCCTCACTGGTACAGGAAAGATTGGTAGAAGCCAGTTATCATTTGCGCATCATCAGCGGAAATGTGCTCACCGGAACAAAAGTAGGTCCTCAGCAATACCTGGGATTCTATGATTCGATGGTGACCGTGATCCCTGAAGGTGACGAATATGAATTTGTAGGATGGGCCACACCCGGAGCCGACAAATTCACAGCTTCAAAAACCTTCGTTTCAAAACTGTTCCCTAAAAAAGAGTACACAATCAATGCAAACATGCATGGTGGTGAACGTGCTTTTGTAATGTCGGGACAGTATGAAAAGCTGGTTCCGATGGATATTCTTCCGGTGCACTTGCTGAAAGCTGTATTGGTTAACGATATCGACAAAATGGAACAGCTGGGTATCTACGAAGTTATTGAAGAAGATCTGGCCCTTTGCGAATATGCGTGTACATCGAAAATTGAAGTGCAAAAAATTATTCGCGATGGTATTAACACCATGATTAAAGAGCTTGGTTAATTTTTACATGTAATCATTTAGTCTTTTTAAGATGAAATTTATAAAAAACTTTTTCGAAAGAACAGAACCGCTGGTTCAGAAAGGGGGCAAATATCATTGGCTTCAGTCTGTTCACGACGGATTCTTTACATTCTTATACACACCAAAAACCACATCGAAGACCGGTGCGCACATTCACGATTACATAGATCTGAAGCGTACCATGTCGATTGTTGTGTTGTCGCTGGTTCCGGCCATTCTTATGGGAATGTTCAACACCGGGTACCAACACTACAAAGTCATCGGGGAACTGGCTTCGACCGGTTTTTTTGAAATTTTCGTGTTCGGATTAATAAAAGTTCTTCCGATCATCATCGTTTCGTACGCTGTTGGTTTGGGAATTGAGTTTGTGTTTGCACAAATTCGCGGCCACGAAATTCAGGAAGGATTTCTGGTTTCGGGGATGCTTATTCCCTTGGTAATGCCAATTGAAACTCCGCTTTGGATGATTGCCGTAGCAACCGCTTTTGCAGTTATCATTGGTAAAGAAGTATTTGGCGGAACCGGAATGAACATCTGGAACCCGGCACTTGTTGCACGTGCTTTCCTTTTCTTTGCTTATCCGGCACAAATGTCAGGTATCAAAGTTTGGGTAGCGGGCAGTCAAACGGCCGATGCCATTACCTGCGCCACGCCGCTCGGAGATGCTGCCGCCGGAACGATTTCCTATACAGCATCAGATGCCTTCTTCGGTTTGATCCCCGGATCGATCGGTGAAACGTCAACACTGGCTATTTTAATCGGTGCAGTTTTTCTTATTATCACCGGAATCGGAAGCTGGAGAATCATGCTTTCAACCATTGCCGGTGGCGCAGTTATGGGACTTATCTTAAATGCTTTTGCAGACAGCTCTGCCCTCTCTGAAGCCAACCAGGTATTCTTCGGAATTCCTTTCTGGCATCACCTCATTCTGGGTGGTTTTATGTTTGGTGCTATTTTTATGACAACTGATCCGGTATCAGCGTCACAAACACAAACAGGAAAGTGGATCTATGGTTTCCTTATCGGTATTCTGGCGGTACTGATCCGCGTGATCAACCCTGCATATCCGGAAGGAATGATGCTTGCCATTCTGCTAATGAACACTTTCGCTCCGCTGATCGACCATTACGTTGTTCAGAGCAATATTAAACGCAGACTGAAACGTGCCACCGTTAAAGGTCAAACTGCTTAAAAATTACAGATCATGAACAGAAACGGTAATACTTATACAGTTATGTACGCAGCGATTATGGTAATCCTGGTTGCTGCTATTCTGGCTTCCGTTGCAATGGCGCTTAAGCCGAAACAAGTCAGAAACGTAGAGATTGAGAAAAAGCAAAGCATTTTGGCGTCAGTAAATATTGAAAGTACAGCTGCTGATGCCGAAAAAATTTATGCTGATAAGATAGTAAACGAATATGTGGTAAATGTTAGCGGCGACCAGGTTGAAGGCAATGCGTTTAATACCGACCTCAAAAAAGAATACGCTAAAGCAGCCGACCAAATGCGTTTGCCGGTTTTCGAATGCAAAACAGACGAAGGAGTAAAATACGTGCTTCCGTTACGCGGAACAGGTCTTTGGGGCCCAATTTGGGGTTTTATTGCCTTGAACGAAGACATGAACACCATCTACGGTGCCAACTTCGACCATCAGGGTGAAACTCCCGGATTAGGTGCCGAAATTTCAACTTCGGTATTCGAAAAACAATTTGTGGGTAAGAAACTTTTTGACGACAAAGATCAACTGGTTTCCATTATCGTTGCGAAAGTTGGACAGGAAGCGCCCGCCGATCACAAAGTGGACGGTATCTCGGGAGGTACCATCACCAGCAAAGGTTTGGAAAAAATGCTCCTTGACGACTTTACCAGATATGAAGAATTCTTAAAAAAGAAAAAATCTTAAGCCATGAGCGAACCATTATTTTCAAAGAAAAATTTAAAACTGTTATCTGATCCGCTGAATAACAGTAACCCGATTACCGTGCAGGTACTGGGTATTTGTTCGGCGCTGGCAGTAACAGCACAGCTAAAACCTGCTGTGGTTATGGCCATTTCGGTTACCGCAGTACTGGCTTTCGCAAACGTGATCATCTCGCTGATTAGAAATACTATCCCTAACCGTATCCGAATCATCGTACAACTTGTAGTTGTAGCAGCGCTGGTAATCCTGGTTGACCAGGTACTGAAAGCCTATGTTTACGACGTAAGCAAGCAGTTATCGGTATTTGTTGGTTTGATCATTACCAACTGTATCCTGATGGGACGTCTGGAAGCATTTGCCTTGGGTAACCGCCCGTGGCAATCATTCCTCGATGGTATTGGTAACGGAGCAGGTTATGCTGCTATTCTAATCATCGTAGCTTTCTTCCGCGAATTACTTGGATCGGGAACTGTTTTCGGATTCCGTGTCATTCCCGAAAGCTTGTACATTACCAATGGTGGGTCCTATGCCAACAACGGTATGATGATTCTCCCTCCGATGGCTTTGATCACCGTAGGAGTTATCATTTGGGTTCAGCGTAGCAAAAACCGCAAATTAATTGAGAATTAACAAGGCCAAAAAAGGAGTATTATGGAACATTATATAAATCTATTTATCAAGTCGATTTTTATCGAGAACATGGTATTTGCCTACTTTCTGGGCATGTGTTCTTACCTGGCTGTATCGAAAAAAGTAAGTACAGCTGCCGGTCTTGGAATCGCAGTAATTTTCGTTCTGGGTATCACTCTTCCGGTGAACTACCTGCTTGAAACTAAAGTTTTAAAAGAAGGCGCTTTAACCTGGCTAAGTCCCGCATTTGCTGATGTTGACCTTAGCTTCCTTTCATTTATCATGTTTATCGCTGTTATCGCGGCAATGGTTCAACTGGTGGAAATGATAGTTGAAAAATTTGCTCCCGCGCTGTACAACCAATTGGGTATTTTCCTTCCGTTGATCGCGGTAAACTGTGCGATCCTTGGAGGTTCATTATTCATGCAGCAAAAAGAATTCGTGAACATTGGTGAAGCTTCGGTATACGGTTTAGGATCGGGAGTGGGCTGGTTCCTCGCTATTATTGGAATTGCAGCTATCCGTGAAAAAATCGAATACTCAAACGTACCTGCTCCGTTGCGCGGACTGGGAATCACCTTCATTGTTACCGGTTTGATGGGGATGGCATTCATGGGATTCATGGGTATTAAATTGTAGAACAGAATAAATCAACGAACAATGATAGTACTATCAACAACAACCGTAGTTCTTACCAGTGTAGTGGTTTTCCTCACTGTTATTATACTTCTGGTTGCCATCTTGCTATATGTCAAGAAAAAACTGACTCCCTCGGGAACTGTAAAAATCGATATTAACGACGGATATCTGGCACTGGAAGCTGAACCGGGAGCTACACTTTTAAGTACGCTTGGAAACAATAAAGTGCTTCTTCCTTCTGCTTGTGGCGGAGGGGGTACATGCGGAATGTGCCGTTGTCAGGTAATTGAAGGCGGTGGTTCAATTCTTCCAACCGAAACCGGTTTCTTTACGCGTAAAGAACAAAACGACCACTGGAGACTTGGTTGCCAGGTAAAAGTGAAGGAAGACATGAAGATCCATATGCACCAGGAAATTCTTGGTGTTAAAAAATGGGAGTGCACAGTGGTTTCGAACAAGAACGTGGCTACTTTCATCAAAGAATTCGTGGTTAAACTTCCTGAAGGCGAAACACTGGATTTCAAATCGGGTGGATACATCCAGATCGACGTTCCGAAAGTGGATGTTGACTTCAAGGATATGGACATCGAAGAAAGATTCCGTGATGAATGGGAAAAATTCGGCATGTTTGACCTGAAAATGAAAAACCCGGAACCAACTTTCCGTGCTTACTCAATGGCCAACCACCCTGCCGAAGGCAACATCGTAATGTTGAACATTCGTATTGCCACTCCACCTTTCGACCGTGTCAGCAATGGCTTTAAGAAAGTTAATCCTGGAGTTTGTTCCTCATACATTTTCAATCTGAAACCGGGCGACAAAGTAACTGTTTCGGGTCCTTACGGGGAATTCTTCCTGAAAGACAACGACAGCGAAATGATGTTTGTAGGCGGTGGTGCCGGTATGGCTCCAATGCGTTCACATTTGTTCCACCTGTTTCATACCGTAAAGGAAAGCAAAAAGAAAGTTACTTTCTGGTACGGTGCACGTTCGTGGAAAGAAGTATTTTACTACGATCAGTTCCGTGAAATAGAGAAGAATTTCCCGAATTTTGAGTTCCACCTGGCGCTTGACCGTCCCGATCCGGCAGCCGATGAATTAGGAATTACTTACAAAACAGGATTTGTTCACCAGGTGATTTACGACAATTACCTGAGACAGCATGAAGAACCAGAAGAAATCGATTTCTACATGTGTGGTCCGCCAATGATGAACGACGCTGTGCAGAAAATGCTTTACGATCTGGGGGTTCCGACTGAAAACGTTTTATTTGACGATTTCGGAAGCTAATTCAGAAAAAGTATTTCAAGATATAAAAGCCACTTCTTTACCCGGAAGTGGCTTTTTCTTTGGTTTGAAATTACATGCCGCAACATTTCTCTAACCCCGCCCACCCCATTTTCGTAAACACAGTTGCATTTGTACATCTTGTTTCAGAGGTTCAAATGAGACTACAGTATCAACTAACTAAAATTCATAGCCATGAAAAGTCATTACTACCTGGTTGCTACTCCCGAATCGCTCATTGCCTCTCATCTGGGGCCTGTCGAATTTGGAAACTATTTGGCAGTCGGGACAAAGAAAAATCTTCGGGCGCAGTCGGTGTATTTTGAAATTGATCCCGCTAAAGTAAACCTCCCTTTGGATTATGTAAAGGAAAAACTTGTACCCTATGAAAACGGTGAACCCAAACGATCGGTTTATTTATCGATTTACCGTGTTTTTGAAGCCATTCCGCTTGAAGCCTTGAAAAACCTGTACCTGGCCACCGATGATGGGAAAGTACTGGAAATACAGGCTACCGACTATGTAGCAAAAAGCAAAAAAGACATTCACCTGTATCAGCAGTACAATCCGTTTTCAACCATGGTAGCAAGCAAGCTTAATCCTCCCGAGTTTATTCAGTACTTAACCGACGGTTCCAGGCCGGTGGCTGTTCCCAAACTTTTCTTTGTCGAGCTTCAATTGAACCAGCTGGCGAACGATCCGACATTGCCCATCCAGAACCTGCCTTACAGAAATCCCGCACACCTGCGCGAGTGCTTGATAAAACTGAATGAAACTTCGCAGCGACTGACCAAAACCGTTCTCCGGGAACGACACAGCGAACTCCCCTACCGAACCATTGAGGATGGCTTTTTTATCGGCGAACGGGATCATTATCTGTTCTATCCGTTCCCCGGTCAGGAAGAACTGGAATCCACTCATTTTGCCTGGTGGAGATCAGCTTTGGTTCAACATTTTTAAACAATAGAAAAACAGTCTTTTAAGTCTTATATGCGCTTTTTTTAAGACATAAAAATACACTTCGTTAACCGATTCTTAACTAGTGCCCTCAAATGTCGTATTCATATGGAAGAAGCACTAAAAATGCTACTTTTGCGACTTCAAAATCAAAGCAGGGAAATGGGTTATACAAGCAACACACACATCATTCGCAGAGAATTATTACGTCAGATTGTACAACTTTTTGCCGATGGCCGGCTGGAAGACGAAATCGACCGTATTCCGATTAAAATGGCCCCGAAGAAAAAACCTGCACAACACCGTTGTTGTATCCACAAGGAAAGAGCGGTTATCAAATACAAAATGTTTCCGCTACTCGGATTTACAGTCGACGACGAGAAAGACGAGCTTGTTCCCTTGCGTTATTATGCTGAACAGGCCAAAGAACGCCAGTCGCTAAAAAACGAAATCCTGACAGTGGTTGACGAGGCCTGCACCAGTTGTGTAAAAGCACAGTATGTGGTAAGTAATTTATGCCGCGGTTGTGTTGCCCGCCCTTGTATTATGAATTGCCCCAAAGGCGCAGTGAGCATGCAAAACGGTCAGGCAAAAATTGACCCGTCAAGCTGTATCAACTGCGGAATTTGCAAAAATCAGTGCCAGTACCACGCCATTATTCATGTTCCGATTCCCTGTGAAGCTGCTTGCCCTGTGGGCGCCATTTCGAAAGACGAATTTGGCGTTGAACGGATCGACGATGAAAAGTGCATCTACTGCGGAAAATGTCTTGTAGCTTGTCCGTTTGGAAGTATTTTTGAAGTTAGTCAGATCATCGACGTGATGATGGCCATCCGCAACGAAGAACACATTACAGCGATGTTTGCACCGTCGATACACGGACAGTTTAACCTGACTACCGGGCAGATTGAAAGCCTGCTAAAGGAAATTGGCTTTAACGAAGTGGTGGAAGTTGCCGATGGGGCAAGGCAAACCGTTATTCACGAATCGGCAGAATTTGAAGAACGCATGGAAAGCGGCCAGTCGTTTATGACCACCAGTTGTTGCCCAAGCTATGTGGAAGCCGTTGACAAGCACGTGCCGGGACTTCGTCCTTTTGTTTCCGACACTCCTTCGCCCATGATGTATGCGGCAGATATTGCCCGAAGCGAATACCCGGGAACAAAAACCGTGTTTATCGGCCCCTGTATTGGTAAACGCAAAGAAGCCCGGAAAAACGAAAAAGTAGATTTCGTGATGTCGTTTGAAGAACTCAACGCAATGATTGTGGCGCTGGATATTGACCTCGGCAAGCTGGCAGACAACGAAAACAGAACCAACTCCAAAACGCTCGATCGCGGTTTTGCATTATCGGGAGGTGTAGCTGCAGCGGTAAAAGCAGAACGTCCCGACATCCAAATCAATGAACTGGCGATTAACGGCATCGACAAAAAAGCGCTGGGCATGCTAAAAGCCTACGCCAAAGGTAAAGCGCCTGCCAATTTTATTGAAGTGATGTGTTGCGAAGGAGGTTGTATCAATGGTCCGGCATCGTTAGGCGAATTAGCCGGAAACCGGAAACTGTTTAATGTAAACCTGAAATAGGGGAACACAGACAGTATCAAGCCTGATTTTTATCTGGAAATGATATCTCATCCCAACCTCTTTCCGGGGAAGTATTTCGTTTGCTTAATTTCAGGGAAAACCATAAAGAAGAACCATTCGATAACCTTATCGGACAGCAAATAAAAAGCCGCTCCCAAATGGAAACGGCTTAATTAAATCTATGAAAATTATACTACTATACGCTTAGCTGTCCTTCAGCGTTCGCATCTGTTAAATTCCGTACTTTAGTGTTTCCTCCTCCGGCAGAGAAGTCTGGTTGAACCGGTTTATTGGTTTTCCATGCTCCGCGAGTGAAGTCAGGTATATCGATTGGTTTTGAACCATTGGCAATCGACCACTCGCTAAGCGGAGTGATACAACTCCAGGCTGCTGCATCGTAAACATCCATATCAACCGGAAGCCCGTTGCGCAAACAATCAATCAGTCGCCAGTCCATAATGAAGTCCATACCACCGTGTCCGCCAACTTTTTTGGCCATTTCTCCTACTCTGCGAACAATTTCCGGAGTATATTTTTCTTCCAGTTCCTTCATTTTGGCATCATCAACTACATTGTGTCCGAAAGCAATATGCTGCAACGGCCATTTTTGTGCAAAACACTTGGTTCCGCTCAACATATGAATTCTTGAATACGGACGAGGTGATGAAATATCGTGTTGAATCAGGATCGTTCTTCCTTTGTTGGTTTTAATCATTTGCAGGTCCATGTTCCCACGCATTTTCTGACCAACAAATTGTTCAAAGAACGGATCTTCTTTTGCCTTTTCTTCTATTCTGTTTTTCAGGGTAAAATCTTCCGAAATCATGGCCGTCAGGTAATCCATTTTATCGCCACGATTGATGTTCATCGCCTGACAAATAGGTCCTAAACCGTGAGTTGGATATACGTTAGCCTGTCTGGTGTTTTCGTGCAGACGCCACATTTTGTAATAAGCGCCATCGGTCATTTTTTCGTCCTGCGGTTTATTGAAATGCCAGTAATCCAGATCGTGAATGTAGGCACCTTCTCCGTGAATCAAATCACCAAAAACGCCTTGACGCACCATATTTAAGGTGAGTAACTCAAAGAAATCGTAGCAACAGTTTTCAAGGATAACGCAATGCTTTTTCGTACGCTCCGAGGTCTCAACCATCTGCCAGCACTCATCCATTGTTTTGGCTGCCGAAACTTCAAGTGCAGCGTGTGCTCCACCTTCCATAGCTGCGATACCAACGGGCACGTGCCATTCCCACGGAGTAGCGGTATAAATTAAATCGCAAATACCATCAGCTGCCAGTTTTTTAAATTCGGTTTCGCTGCCCACATATTCTTTAGCTTTTGGCAAACCGGCATCGGCCAGAATTTTTTGCGCTCCGTCAACAGCCGACTGTCTCACATCGCACAAGGCCACAATTTCAACTCCGTCGATGTAAGTCATACGTTGTACAGCACCCGAACCTCGGTCGCCGATCCCAACAAAACCTACCCGCACTTTTTCGAGTTTTGGAGCCGCATAGCCACACATGTTAAAGTTCATAGCAGGCACACGTTCAGCCGATTCGCGGATGAATTTTGCCTTTTCCTCGTCCGAAGCCGTGCTGCACGAAGTCATCAAAGGAGTAGTTGCAGCAACACCGGCCCCCAGACCAATATGCTTCAAGAATGTTCTACGATTAGTACTCATTGCATTAATTGATTATAGATATTATACAGAATAGATCTCAAACTTATTAATTTTTTTCTAAAGATCACTATTTAACATGAAAAATATCCAAATTTTAGCCAGCCGTCACTTTAGAGGAACCGTAGCCCATTCGGGAAAAACAGAAACATCGATATGAAATACAGTTGTACCCCAAAAATACATGACGAGTGTTGCAACGATAATCCCGGCCAGATTTAGTAAAAAACCGGTACGGACCATATCTTTTACCTTTATCCGGTTGGTTCCGAAAATAATAGCATTAGGCGGTGTGGCCACCGGCAACATAAATGCAAGAGAAGCAGCAAGGGTTGCCGGGATCATCAACAATAAGGGATTTACTTCGATACTGGTAGAAAGCCCTGAAAGAATAGGCAAAATCATTTCGGTAGTAGCCGTGTTTGATGTTAATTCAGTCAGGAACGACATCATGGTAACGTTGGCAAAGGTTAGTACAATGGGCTGTACATCGGCCAGGCCTGCCATCTGTTCACCAAACCAAAGCGAAAGGCCTGACTCTACGAATCCCTGAGCCAAAGCAAAGCCGCCGCCGAACAACAGCACGATGTCCCAGGGAATTTTTCGTGCCGTTTCCCAGTTCATTATGCGTTCGCCTTTTTCAGAGGGCGCCGGAAGAATAAAAAGCAAAACCGCCATGAATATGGCTACCGTTCCGTCGTTAATGTATGCCGGATTTTTAAACAATTTCGCCCAACCGGGGATCTCAAACGACTGAATGCTAAAACCGGAACGAAATATCCATAAAAAAGCGAGCGCGATAAATAAAATAAGAACAATTTTCTCCTCCTTTCGGGCTTTCCCAAGTGCTTCATATTCTTCACGAAATTGATCGATGTGAATTTTTTTCCAGCTCTCTTTGGGTTTGTACATCACAAATAAAATCAGCCACGCCAGTAGGAACAACAAGACAGTAGCCGGAAGCGCAAAAATAAACCAGTCGGCAAATGAAATTTCTGTCATTTCAGGGAAAATGATACTAACAATCCGGGCAAACGACAAATTCGGTGGTGTCCCCACCAACGTCGAAATTCCACCAATAGAAGATGCGTAAGCTATGCCCAGTAGTAATCCGATCGCATACTTCCCCATTTTCTTTTCCCCCAGGCTTTCCTCCAATTTCAAAATAATCGATAAGGCAATCGGTACCATCATCATGGCTGTTGCGGTATTCGACATCCACATCGACAAAATGGAAGTGGCCAACATAAATCCCAGCAGTATTCTTCCCGGACTGATACCAAAAAGAATCAGAATCCGCAATGCAATGCGACGATGCAAATTCCAGCGTTGCATCGCAAAAGCCATCAGAAATCCGCCAATAAACAGAAAGATAAGATGATTAAAATAGATAGCCGACACTGTTTTTCCATCTACCACCCCGAAAAGCGGAAACAAGGCTACCGGTAATAAGGCAGTAACCGCTAAAGGCACTGCTTCTGTAATCCACCAGGCAGCCATCAGTACTGCAATGGCAAAACAATAAGTTATCCGGGGATTTCCGGGTTCAAGGTCTGCAAATAATATTATGCACAAACTAATCAGCGGCGGTATTATCAACGATAGAACAGACGATTTCCTTTTGACGGGTTCAGCAAGATTTGGCATGGCAGATCATTCAGTTTGATTTGCCGTAAGTTAGCAAAAGAAAAGCGCCACATCAAGTACGGCATTAAAACAATTTTAAATTTGCGCTATCCGGGAAAATACACCTTTACGACATAACAGACACCGGAAAGAATTGCGATTTCTTTTGGTTTAAAATTTACGATTTATCCGCACATTCCTTATCTTGATGTAAATTATGTGTTAGAAATCAAATCATACAAAAACCGTCATCATGTATACTTATCATACAAAAGTCGACCGCGTTGTAGACGGCGACACGATGGATCTGGTGATCGATCTCGGATTTAAAATTACCACGCTTCAACGTATCCGGCTTCGCGGAATAAATACTCCCGAAACCTACAACGTTAAACGTGACAGCGAAGAATACAAAAAAGGGATGGAAGCCAAAGAATATGTGGTGCAGCGCATGGAAGACAACAACTACGAAGTAATTGTTGAAACCAACAAAGATGTGGGCAAATTCGGCCGTTATATCGGCATTATTCGATTTTCTGACAGTCCGGTGACTTTAAACGACGATCTAGTAGCGAAAGGACTGGCAGTAGTGGCAGAATATTAATCGCTGAAATTACGGATATACCGGAAAACATTTTATATTCGATCGGACTTATAATAATACCAGAAAGATTCTTTTATGATAAACCAGACAAAACAATTTGGCACTGCACCCGTATTTTTCACGGCTATTTCCACCATTCTCGGAGCTATTCTTTTCCTGCGTTTTGGATTTGCCGTAGGAACACTCGGTTTCTGGGGAGTCGTAATCATTATCCTGCTGGGGCACCTGGTAACCATTCCAACTGCTTTGGCAATCTCCGAAATTGCCACCAACAAACGTGTGGAAGGCGGCGGTGAGTATTTTATTATTTCGCGGTCGTTTGGGCTGAATATCGGTGCAACTATCGGTATTGCGCTGTTCTTTTCGCAGGCCATTAGTGTGGCATTCTATATCATTGCATTTACCGAAGCCTTTGAATTCTTCTTTGACTTCCTGGCCAAAACGTATGATTTTATTTTACCCCGGCAGGTCATTAGTTTGCCGGTGATGTTCGGATTGGCAGTTATGATCGTAAAAAAAGGTGCCAACCTGGGCGTAAAAGCACTCTATGTTGTAGTAGGAATTCTTTTTATTTCACTGATCCTGTTTTTCATGGGAAGTACAAGCCACGCTGCCAATGTCGACTATTCGTTAGCTGACAGTAAATTCCGTAACCCGGAAAGCTTTTTCCTGGTGTTTGCGATTATTTTTCCTGCTTTTACCGGCATGACCGCAGGTGTTGGTCTTTCCGGCGATTTAAAAAAGCCATCAAAATCGATTCCACTTGGAACGATTCTGGCCACGTTTTCCGGAATGATTATTTACTTTTTTGTGATTTTTAAACTCGCCGGTTCTGCTTCTGTCGAGGATTTATTAAACAAGCAACTGGTTATGGGAGACATTGCCATAGCAGGAGCGGTGGTAATTCCGCTCGGGTTGGCAGCCTCCACTTTTTCTTCGGCGCTGGGTTCGTTTATGGTGGCTCCGAGAACTTTGCAGGCGCTGGCTTTAGACAAAGCTTTTCCTTCGAAGAAAATAAATACCTGGCTTTCTGCCGGAAATCCCGAAGACAATGAACCGAAACACGCTTCACTGGTCACTTCAGTAATCGCCTTTGTGTTTGTGGCGCTGGGGAACGTAAACGCAGTAGCATCTATTATTTCCATGTTTTTTATGGTAACCTATGGTTCGCTCTGCTTAATTTCCTTCCTGAATCATTTCGGTTCGTCGCCATCGTACCGGCCAACTTTTAAATCGCGCTGGTACATTTCACTGGTGGGTTTTCTGGTTTCGGTTTGGGTAATGTTTAAAATAAGTACCACTTACGCCCTGCTTGCCATTGTTGTAATGACCCTGGTTTACCTGTATGTGAACCACTACCACAAACACCGGAAAGGTTTTGCCTCGATTTTTGCCAATGCCATTTTTCAGCTGAACCGCGACATACAGATCATGTTGCAAAAGAAACGTTCAAAAGTTATGCAACAGGAATGGCGCCCCAGTGCCATCTGCATCTCAAACAAGCCCATTCATAAAAACAAAGCTTTTCAACTGCTCAACTGGATTTCATACAAATACGGCTTTGGCACCTACCTCCATTTAATTGAAGATTATTACTCTAAAAATACCGTGAAAGAAGCAGAGAAAAAGCTGGGTGAAATATTGGAAGCCATCAACGAAGTAGACAACTTTGTTTATGTAGATACCATCATTTCTCCATCCTACACTTCGGCTATATCGCAGGCCATCCAGATTCCGGGCATTGCCGGAATGGAAAACAACATGGTTATTTTTGAATACGACAAGGAGCAGCCCGACAACCTGAAAAAAGTGATTGAAAACTTTGCATTGGTCAACAGTGGCCGGTTCGACATTTGTATTCTGGCCTGTTCGGAAAAACCCATGAACATGCGAAACGGCATTCATATCTGGATCAATTCGCTGGATACTGAAAACTCCAACCTTATGATTTTGCTGAGTTTTATTATTCTGGGCCATCCGGAGTTAAAAAAGACCGAAATCAAAATCTTCGCGTTGTGCAAGGAAAATGAATTGAGTTCGACCAAAACCGAACTTAAAAATCTGATTATACTGGGACGCTTGCCCATCAACGAGAAAAACGTAAAAGTGATTTTGCAACCCGCCGGAGTGTCTTCCCGGAGAATCATTGCCGAACACTCCAGTAAAGCCGGTCTTACCCTGATTGGTTTGCGCGAAGAACTGGTGAAACATGAAAGAGAAGACCTGTTTAAGGGATACGATGACCTCGGTACCGTATTGTTTGTGCATTCCAAGAATCAGAAAGCCATTGAATAGTTCGGCAAATTAGTCAGGCTTTTTGTAAATTAAACTTAGTAAAGCGAAACTGCTCATGAATCAAATTAACGAGTTTATAACGCATCATATTGGGTTAAATGCCGAGACGTTCAGCAAAGTGATCGTTTCGGTTTTGATCATCGTTTTCTTGTCGGTGGTGCGTTTAGCGATCCTAAAAGTGGTTTGGCGGCGCACGGAAGATGTTAAAGTGCGTTACCAGTGGAAAAGATCACTTTCCATGACCCTGCCTTTCATCGGACTTTTAATGGTCGCAGCCGTATGGATAAAAGCTTTCGAGGAGTTTGGAACTTTTCTGGGCTTATTTACCGCCGGTATTGCCATTGCGCTAAAAGACCCGCTCACCAACCTTGCCGGCTGGCTTTTTATCATTTTCAGGAAACCATTTAATGTGGGAGACCGGGTGCAGGTGGCCAGCTATATCGGAGATGTTATCGATATCCGTCTGTTTCAGTTTACGATCCTCGAAATTGGGAACTGGGTGGAAGCCGACCAAAGCACGGGAAGAATCGTGCACATTCCCAACGGAAAGGTTTTTCTGGAACCACAAGCCAACTACAGCGCCGGATTTGAATACATCTGGAATGAAATAAAAGTGAACATAACGTTTGAGAGTAACTGGGAAAAAGCAAAGATCATTCTTGAAGAGATCATCAACGAACTGGCAGAAGATATTCCGGTAAAGGCTAAAAAGGAAATACTTGAGGCCAGCAAGAATTACATGATTTATTACAAGCACCTCACTCCCATCGTTTATACGTCGGTAAAGGAATACGGCGTTCGGCTCACTGTTCGTTACCTCTGTAATCCCCGTACACGAAGAGGATCTGAAAACCAAATCTGGCAAAGGATTCTGAAAGCTTTTGCTTCCGAAAAAGACATTCAATTCGCCTATCCAACCACACGTTTTTATACCGCCGGCGAATAATTTCCACCTTTTGTTTCACATAACTCACTACCGCTAACAAACGTTAAATTCCGGTTTCGACAGAACAATTCATCTGTTGCGGGGTTTATATGAACAAAATTTCTTTAAAATCATTCACTTAATACAACTGACAATGCAATTCAAAAAAACCGGAGTTTTGATCAGTTTTCTATTTCTGCTTTTCACACTCACGCTTTCTGCGCAAAACAAGACTACTGATTTTGAGAAAATAAAAGAAAAGGCAGCCGCAGAAAATAAAAACATATTACTCATTTTCCAGGGTTCCGACTGGTGTGCACCGTGTATGAAACTGGAAAAGGAAATCTGGAGTTCAGATGAGTTTAAAACGTACGCTGCCGATCACCTGGTAGTCTACAAAGCCGATTTTCCGAGAAAAAAAGAAAATCAACCCGACAGCGAACAGGTTAAATTCAACAAGCAGCTGGCCGAAAAATACAACTCGAAAGGTTTCTTTCCTTTTGTTGCCGTACTCGACAAAACCGGGAAAATACTCGGAGAAACAGGGTACAAAAAGCTTTCACCCAAAGAATACATCGAGCACCTGGTATCAATCAGTAAAAGATGATGCGATTTGCTCTGGCCATATTATTTGTTTCGCTGGCCGGATTTGCTCTGGCCAACCAGCCCTTTAAGCGTACGCTAAAGTTAATGGGCAGCCGCTTCGAGATTACGGTTGTGGCCAACAACGAAACAGAAGCCAACCAATTTATTGATCTGGCTGTTGCGGAAATTACGCGTATCGAAAAATTGATTTCATCGTGGGATCCCGATTCCGAAACATCGGCAGTAAATACTGCAGCCGGGAAGAAAGCGGTAAAAGTTTCACCCGAACTTTTCAACCTGATAAAGAGAGCTATCGGAATTTCGAAATTAACCGACGGCGCATTCGACATTACTTATGCGTCGATGGATCGCATATGGAAATTTGACGGAAGTATGAAAGAAATGCCTTCGGAAGAATCGATAAAAGCCTCTGTTTCAAAAGTCGGTTATCAGAACATTGTTTTGGATGAAACTAATTCAACTGTCTTTCTGAAAAAAGAGGGAATGAAAATCGGTTTTGGCGCCATCGGAAAAGGTTATGCTGCCGACAAAGCCAAAGATCTTCTGATACAAAAAGGCGTGATTGCCGGGATTATTAATGCCTCGGGCGACATGAATACCTGGGGAAAACAACCCAACGGAGAAGACTGGATGGTAGCCATCACCAATCCGATGGACAAAAACAAGGCATTTGCCTTGCTTCCCATTGAACACGGAGCAGTGGTTACATCGGGCGATTACGAAAAATATGTAAGCTTTAACGGGAAACGATACGCCCACATCATAGACCCCAGAACCGGATATCCCGCAACGGGGATCATCAGTGCCACCGTATTTGCACCGAAAGCCGAGCTGGCCGATGCGCTGGCCACTTCCATCTTTGTAATGGGAATCGACGTGGGAATCGACCGCATTAACCAGTTGCCCAACATTGAATGCATTATTGTGGATGAACAGGGAAACATCCATCAATCAAAAAATATAAAAATTGAGACAGAATGAGAAAAAGACTATTGCTACTGATGGGTGCAGGCCTTTTGCTTTTTAGCTCGTGTACGGTGCTGAAAGAGTACGAAAAGGTGAACATCAACGATCCGGACATGGCACTGACCCAACGTTCGATCGACAAATTTCAAAATAGTTTTCAATCGTACCGCGAAGCAGCATCGGGAGCCAACGGAGGCAAAACCGGCGGAGGATGTGGGTGTAACTAAATTTTAGAAGTATGAAAGTATTACTGAGTATTTTTTTGATCCTCCTTTCCGGAGCATTGTTCGCACAAACGGATTCCGAAAATAACGGGGAGTATAAAAAAAGGGTATTGGAGAATGCCGAGGTCGAATTTCTCATGAATTATTATGAGCAAAGCGGGGAAAATGCAGCGGTTACCGGCGGAAAAGGAACGGAAGAACTGCAGGACCTCTCTCCTACCATTGTTGTGAGTGTTCCGTTAAACGACGACGATGTACTTACCATTAATGCAAATATTTCGGCATACTCATCGGCCTCGTCGAGTAATATCGATCCGTTTGACGGCAAAAAGCCCGCCGATCCTTTTGTGGCAAGCAGCGGCGCTTCCAAAAGCGATGTCTGGATAAACGGAATTATCGGTTACAGTCACAGCTCCGACGACCGCAACCGCATTTGGTCGGCCGATCTTTCGTTTTCTGCCGAGTTCGATTATACTTCGGTGGGTGGCGGCGGATCGTACACCTGGCTGTTTAACGAAAAAAACACAGAGTTCTCGCTGCACGGGAACGTATACATCGATACCTGGAGTTTGATTTATCCCATTGAATTGCGCCCTTCGATGATTGGAGGAACGCCCGGCAATCAGTTGATTCAGGGGATCCAGATTCAGGGAAACTACAATCCAGAGTTCAACGAAATAACCAGTAAAGGCAGGAATTCCTATTCGGCGGGTTTTGGATTTTCGCAAATACTCTCTTCCCGGATGAATGCCTATTTGTCGGCTGATTTTATCTTACAGGATGGTTTGCTGTCGACACCCTTTCACCGAGTCTATTTTAGCGATGTAGAGGATGCTTTTGCCGAGAATTTCCATCTGGCCGAAGGGATTGAGCATTTGCCAAATTCGCGCTTTAAAACCGCCTTGGGAGGCCGTTTAAATTACTTTGTGAACGAGCGGGTAACGATCAGAACCTATTACCGCTATTATTTCGACGACTGGGGAATTACGTCCAACACCGCAAGCATCGAAATCCCGGTAAAGATCACGGATAAATTCACGATCTATCCTTCGTACCGGTATTACGACCAAACGGCAGCTGATTACTTTGCGCCGTACAATCAACATTTGTCTACCGAACAGTACTATACCTCGGATTACGATTTGTCGAAATTTAATTCCAACAATTTTGGATTGGGCGTCTCGTATACCGATGTATTTACCAGCAAACACATTTACAAGTTTGGTCTGAAAAGTATCGATTTGAAATACAACAAATACGACCGCGACTCGAAGTTTAGCGCTTCGATGTTCTCGCTCGGAGTAAAATTTGTTTTTGATGATTAATCTGAATATAGTTTGAGTTCATTCGTATAACGGAAGCAAAGATGTATTTTATTGCACCATAAAAGCGAATGAACTCATTCAACACTGGTCTTTTAATTATTAGCCTGTTTATTTTTCAGAAATCGGGATTTTAGATCGTCTGCAGAAATAAACCCGTAGTTACGGGAGAATTCCTGCCCGTTTTTATCCAGGAGAATGTGCATCGGAATAGTAGAAATTCCAAAATACTTCATCATTTCCTGGCTGTCAGGATTCAACACCTGAAAAACCTGAATATTTACTTTTGCCCCGTTCCAGTTTTTGATTTCTTCCAGAACCGGTTCCATCTGTTTGCAAATGGTACACCCGGAGGATTTAAACTGAAGCAGGGAAAACTCAAGATCCTTTCCGTTTTCAGCATAATTATAATTGGATTCGATGAACTGTTTGGCTTCGAATTTTGCCTGTTCCGAATTCTGTTGTTGCATTTCGCCGGAGATATAATCGTACAGTTTCTCCTTGTTGAACAACAAGATCAGCAAAGCGCCCACCAGCAGGATCATGACAACAAGGAAACCGTGTTTTCGAACCATGACTATAAATGCAGAAGATTAAATAAAAATCCAACCATTGTAATTCCAGTGGCTACAATTGCAACAAAAATGGCAATAAACTGCCACTTCAGCACTTTTTTCAGGATAATTATTTCGGGAAGCGACAAGCCGATTACCGACATCATAAATGCCAGTGCGGTTCCCAGCGTAACTCCTTTCTCCATCAAAACCGCCACGATTGGAATAATACCGGCAGCATTCGAATAGAGCGGAACTCCCAGCAAAATAGCAAGCGGCACGGCGTACCAGCTTCCTTCTCCCATAATGCGGGCCAGGTAATCTTCAGGAACATAACCATGCGCACCGGCGCCAACTGCAATTCCAATCAGGATATAGATCCAGATTTTGCCCACAATTTCCTTTACCGTGTCAAATCCCACCTGTATCCGATCCGCTAAAGTTAATTCCTGTTCTTCCATTGCAGCATGATTGGCTTTTACCTGGAATACCCAGTCGGCCACGTATTTCTGCAACTTCAGCTTTTCAATCACAAAACCTGAAACGATGGCAATGGTTAAGCCGGTAACCACATAAATTACAGCTACTTTCCATCCAAATAAACCTGCAAGCAAGATAAGCGCCACTTCGTTGATCAGGGGAGCCGCAATTAAAAAAGAAAAAGTGACTCCGATGGGGATGCCGGCTTCCACAAAACCTAAAAACAAAGGAATGGCTGAACAGGAACAAAACGGAGTCAAAATCCCCAGTACCGAAGCCATCACATTTCCGGCAAACAATGATTTACCTTCGAGCGCCTTGCGCGTTTTCTCGGCCGAGAACCAACTTCTGATCACCCCAACGATAAACACAATCAACACAAGTAAAAGCATTACTTTGGGAACTTCAAAAATGAAGAACCAAATCGATTCTGTCAGATGTGTTCCCTCTTTTAGTCCCATCAGCCGGTAAACGACAAGATCGGCAATTTCATGCAGGTTGTTGTAAATCAGAATCCACAGCGCCAAAAGCACAAATGGCCAGAGCAGTATTTTAAAACGATCACGCATTTTCCAACAGCTCCTTTAACTCACTGGTTCCTGGAAGTTTACCAGAAAGAACTACTTTTCCGTTCACCACCAACCCGGGAGTTCTCATCACTCCGAATTGCATAATTTTGTAGATATCCTCTACCTTTTCAATAGTAGCTTCCACTCCCATTTCAGCAACCACATTGCGGGTCAGCTCTTCGAGTTTTTTACACTTGGCACAACCTGTACCTAATACTTTTATTTCCATTGTGATTTGTATAATTAATTTCTATTCGTAGTTCGCAAAAACACGAACTATCGCTCTAAATTTTTTTCAGATTTTGAAACAGGTTTTGAATAATTCCTGCGCTTCTTTCCAATTCTCTTTATTAACGCAGTATTTTATTCTTGGAGCTTCAATTTCACCCTGGATCAATCCGGCATCTTTGAGTTCTTTCAAATGCTGCGATAGTGTTGACTTTGCAACCGGTAACTCTTCGCTTAAATCGCCACTGTAACAGCAGGCTTGTTGCCCAAGCAACTGCATTACATAAACACGGATAGGGTGACCTAGGGCTTTGGAATACCGCGCCAGTTTTTGTTGTTCGTCTGAAATTATTTTTACTTCCATCATGATCAGCTTGTTCGTTGTTCGCAAAAATACGAACTATTTTGAATTTGCATTTCAAAATCAACGCTTTTTAACGATTAATTATCCATTAATTTGAGTTGGCACCAACTTATATCGCATGCGACATACAATCAAATTTCTACATTTGGATTGCGCACGATATATTTAAAACAACATAAAACAATTTAACCATGGAAAACAATTTTTATCAATTCAAAGCCAACAGTCTTCAAGGCAAGGAGGTTCCAATGGAAGACTTTAAAGGAAAAACCATTTTAGTGGTGAACACTGCCAGCAAGTGTGGTTTTACTCCGCAATACGCAGGTCTGGAAAATTTATACAGAAAACACAAAGACAACGGCCTGGTGATTCTCGGTTTTCCCTGCAACCAGTTTGGAAACCAGGAGCCCGGAGATGAAAAATCAATTTCGGAAGGCTGCCTGATCAATTACGGCGTTTCGTTTCCGATGTTTTCGAAGGTAGACGTCAACGGAGAAGAGGCACACCCAATTTTTAAATACCTGAAAAAAGAATTAAGTGGTGTACTCGGAAGTAAGATCAAATGGAATTTTACAAAGTTTCTGATCGACAAAAACGGTAAACCGGTGAAACGCTTTGCTCCCATTACCAAACCGGAAAAGTTGGAGCCTTATATCGAACAACTTTTAAAGTAGAGAGATTGAAGCATCAGGCACTAAACTGCGGCAGGTTTTGCCGACTCAAAGTATTTCTGGAACAAAGCAAAGCGCTGTGATTTGGACTGCGCCCTTTTTTCGCGAACAAAACTAAAATGCAAGGGTGAAAAACGCTCCAGTTCGTCCAGGTATTCCTGTGTAAACCAACCATCGTTCAATCCTACCGACTCAATGAGCATGGTTTCGATGCTGCGATTCATTAAACTGATAAACTCGTCATTTTCACTCCCCTGAAAGCATTTCATTTCGGCAAGTGCAGTACGGCCAAAATGAATGGTTTTGTTTACAAAAGTTCCCAGATCATTTTCAGGGAGACAGGAGAAAATGGTTTTGGTAGATGCCTGTGCATCCTCTTTTACATCCTGAATATCGTCGAGCAGCTGCAGGTAAACACCATAGCCAAACAAGGCCTGCTCCTGTTCGGGAGTTAACCGGCCGGCAACCAAATAACCATCTGCCAAAACCGAAGCTCCTCCTTTTTCAAAACAAATTTCAAGAATCTGTTCATCCGACAGGCCACTTTGTGTACACATTTTTAAACTGTTGGTTTGCCCCTGCTGAATAGCGTACAAACTTTCGTATACCATCGGAAAATCCGTTCTTGGAAATTCTTCTTCAAACATTTCCACCAATTTAAATAACTGGCTTTCAGAAAAGGAAGCAGGATGAACATCCTCACCATGTAACCTACGGTTGAAACGCTCCGAAAACTCTTCCTTTTCGGTATTGGTAATTGCAGGATCGTCCAACAGATTATCGCTGTACGGGTAGATCATCGAATAGGCAAAAACCGAAGGGGTAATCTTAACAGGGATGTTCATCATTAGCTGAAGTCCGTTCATGATCCACACATTCCGCATTCCCTGGTAAATATCGGTTGGTTTCAACTCCGGCCCAAACTCGCGGGCCCGGTAAAAAAAGTCTTTGGATACATTTTTAAACTCCTCCGATAAAATCACCTTCAAATGGTCCTTTTCAAAATCAAAAACCGTTTCCAGAAAAGCTTTGAACATGGGAAAGAAAGAAGCTCCGGGATCACTTTTCGCGGCTTTTATTTCTTTTCGGTTTTGCATCGCTTTTATCTTCTCCTGGAAAAGTTCGTAGTTGGCCTCTCTTGACAATTTTTCCTGAGATGAGTATTCTTTAGAGAAAGCAGGAAAATTACCGGGACTGTTTTCCCATATTTCCGAAAAATGTCGAATGTATTTACGGACAGGCAGCATAAGTTAAGTTTTCTCCGAATATAGGACAAAAGAAAAATTCAGCTGTCATTTATTAGACGAGTACAGTGTTTTTTAGGGTTAATGAAGTGATCTGAATGGTAAATCGAGCGCATAAAAAAAACGTACCCGTTTTAAACGAATACGTTCTTTTGAAATTATTATCAATAACGCTGATTAGGCAATGTTTGTGTAAACTGCCTGAACATCGTCGTCTTCTTCCAGTTTATCCAGCATCTTCTCAATTTCTTCGAGCTGTTCTTCGGTAAATTCAACCGGAGTAGTAGGGATTCGTCTTAACTCCGCTTTACTTGGTTCGATATTTAGTCGCTCGAATGCCGAAGCCAATTCGCCAAAACTGGTGTAATCGCCCGAAGCATAATATTTGCCTTCGTTCTCCTCAATTTCCTCCAAACCGGAGTCAATCAGTTCCAGTTCCATATCTTCCACCTCCATTCCTTCCGGAAGATCGAATTCGAAAACTGCTTTCCGCGAAAACATAAATTCCAAAGAACCGTTAGGCACCTGGCCTCCGCCGGCTTTATTAAAGTAGCTTTTTACGTTGGCAACTGTGCGCGTTGTATTATCGGTGGCACATTCCACAAAAACAAGTACTCCGTGCGGACCTTTTCCTTCGTAACTCACCTCAATATAGTCGGTAGCATCTTTACCCGAGGCACGTTTGATAGCCGAATCAATGTTAGCTTTCGGCATATTCTCGTGCTTCGCATTCAAAATGGCTGTACGCAATGAGGGATTCATATCCGGATCAGCACCGCCCTCTTTGGCTGCAATCGTGATTTTTTTTGCGAGTTTTGGAAAAACCCTCGACATCTTATCCCAGCGTTTTTCTTTTGCTGCCCTGCGGTATTCAAATGCTCTTCCCATGGATGATTTTTAATTTTTTGAAATTTGCTGCGAAAATAAAAACTCAGTTTTTAATTACCAAGATCTTACAGGCAAAACTGATACATTTTTGATTTTTGTCAGCTACCTGATCCCCAAGATACAACGATAACTGTCAGCCAATCTTTTTCGGTTTACAAACCTTGTCTTCACTTTTTACTTTAGCACCGCACTTTTTACATTCAAAAAGCGCGTCTTTTTTGTTCTCAAAATCCTTTTTTTTACATGCTTTTTTACTCATCACCAACTATCCCTTTCACGGTGAACTACAACAACATTCACCGGATAATTGTTTTGAAGAAATTCTGCAATTTTTTCGGCCGAATACACCGACCGGTGTTGTCCGCCGGTGCAACCAAAGCTCACCGACAAATGAGAGAATCCGCGCTCAAGGTAAACTTTTACCGATTGTTCCACCAATGCTTTTACCGATTCGAGGAACAGTCCCATTTCTGACTTTTGCTCCAAAAACTCCTGCACGGCCACATCTTTTCCGCTTAGCTTTTTATATTCTTCATATCTCCCCGGGTTGTGAATAGCACGGCAATCAAAAACATGCCCTCCTCCGTTACCCGAAGGATCGTCAGGAATACCTTTTTTGAAAGAAAAACTGGTAATGCGAACGGTAAGATCAGACTTCGATTTCCCGATTTCCTTTAACACTTCTGATTTGGTCAGTTGTTTCAAAACACTTATCAACTCAGGTAATTCAAGCGGAAGCCGAAGGTCTTTCAGAAGTATTTCCAGATTTTTCAGAGCGAAAGGAATACTCTTCAGGAAATGCTCCTTTTTCTCGTAAAAGCCACGGAACCCATAGGCTCCCATTGCCTGCATAATACGAATGAGCACAAAACCTTTGAAGTAGGCAGTGAAGCGCTCCTCGTCCACTTTCATGTATTTTTTTAGCTCGCTGAGATAAAAATCGAACAGTTGTTGCCGAACACTTTCCGGAATATCAGCCTTTCCATCGTATAAGAGCGAGGCCAAATCGTATTGAAGCGCCCCCATGCGTCCGCCCTGGTAATCTATAAAATAAACTTCATCGTCTTTCAGCATTACATTCCGTGACTGAAAATCGCGGTACAGAAAATACTTCGAGCTTGCACTCAGCAAATAGTTACTAAACTGCTGAAAATCATCTTCCAAAGCCTGTTCGTCGAACGAAATTTTGGCCAGTTTCAGAAAATAATATTTGAAATAGTTCAGGTCCCACATCATCGACTGCTTGTCAAAAGCCTCACGCGGATAACAAACCGAGTAATCGATATCTTTTCCGGCAATGATCTGGATTTTAGGGAGCGCTGTCAGTACTTTTTTGTACTGGCTGATAATATTTTCCGAAAAACCTTCTTCTTCCCTGACCTGAGTGAGGTAACCAAAAAGCGTTGTATCCCCGAGGTCCTGCAACAGGTATTTCTTTAAATCAGAACTCACCGCATAAACCTTCGGCACTTTTATTCCCTTATTGTACAAGTGATTGGAGAATGAAAGAAAGGCTGTATTCTCTTTCACGTCGTTATTAAAAGCGCCAATCAC
Source organism: Maribellus sp. YY47 (assembly GCF_023111095.1). Taxonomy (GTDB): domain Bacteria; phylum Bacteroidota; class Bacteroidia; order Bacteroidales; family Prolixibacteraceae; genus Draconibacterium. The sequence continues at coordinate 104,459 of NZ_JALGYW010000014.1, read as the reverse complement.
CGTCCGGGTTGTGTTTCCCATCCGGGCATACTCGCGGTACGAACCCGATTGAGGGAGCATTTCAAAGGTTTCTACTTTTTCATTGAACTGGTGTTCAAACAGTTCTATCAGCTCGTTTTTAACGGTTGTATTCAAAAGTGAGTGTATTTATTTTTAATGTAATTTTACTTTTCAATTCAAAGGTGATGCATAAAACCAAAGTCAAAAGTATCTATTTTTTGAGACTCCTGCGAAATATCTTCATGGTAACAGGCATATTTTTCATGATTTGCATCGTGCTCGCGCTCACTTCGGCACCATACCGGGGCTACCACTGGTTGGGAACCAGTCAATCGAAAATCAATCAAAAACCGCAGTACATCATACTTCTCGGAGGAGGTGGCATGCCCAGCCAGTCGAACCTGATGCGAAGCTGGTACACCGCCGTGGCTGTTAAAAGTTTTCCCGAAGCAAAAGTTGTTATCGCGATGCCGGGGGAGCTGGAAGACAGTATGAGTACGCCGCAGAAAATGAAAGCAGAGCTGGAAGTAAGAGCAATTGCGGAAGACCAGATACTTTTTGAAGCACGAGGAACCAATACCAGCTCGCAGGCGCTGAATTGTGCAGGCATTATCAGTTACCAAACGCCCATTCTTTTAATAACCTCTCTTGAGCACATGCGACGAGCCGTATTTTGTTTTCGTAAAGTGGGTTATGAAAAAGTAAACGCATTACCCGCATTTGAGAATGTTGCCGAAGCAGACTTTGCCTTTAATGATGACGAACTGGGAGGAAACACCATTTTTATTCCCGATGTGGGGCAAAACATCAACGTGCGTTATAAGCTTTGGAACCATCTGAAATACGAGATTTTATTTGTCCGCGAAATGTTTGCGCTGTCGTATTACAAGCTTCGCGGATGGATATAAAAAATAGTAGTGTCTACTAATCCGAACAGATTCTCACTACGATAGGAATGACAGTACTTTTAAGAATATCTGCATATAGAAGGGATGTTATTATTTTCGAATGCAGAATATCCAATGCAAAATTCCCAATATCCAATTTCCCGGATTTTGTTGGATATTTCGCATTCGAAATTGAGAATTGAATATTTTTTAAAATTGACTTTCAGAAAAAAACAGGGATGTAATCCACTTTTAAACGGCATCCCTGGTTATAAAAAAACTATTACGCTTATTACAACTGAACGATAAGTACCGTTTCTTTATTGTCCCTGATTATGTCAACTGAAACTCTTTCTCCCGCTTTTAGTGTTTGCAGACGGCTCATATAATCATAAATATTACTAACCTTTTTGCCTTCAATCGCAGTAATAATATCGCCCCGCAGCATTCCTGCCTTATCTGCCGGTTTCCCTTTTGAAACAGCATCAATTCTCATCCCGCGTTTTTCAAGTCCCGCGTAATCCGGCATAATTCCAAAGGTAACTTTGAAACGTCCGCCCCTGCTCCGCTGGAATTTGCTGCCTGCTTCCTGAAATGTAAGTTTCTGATCGCGGTTTGTCACTTCTTCAATCACTTTTTCTGCGTAGTTCAGCACCTTTTTCTCACCTTCGTAGTTAATCATTTCGGCATCGTCTTTCGGTGTATGGTAATCGGGATGAGCTCCGGTAGAAAAGAAAAACACCGGGATATTTTGCAGATAAAACGATGCGTGATCTGACGGACCAATTCCTTCTCCCGAAAATGCAAGCTCAAAACCCGTATTAAGATCGGTAAGTATTTGTTCGGTTTCGACCGAAGTTTTTGTTCCGCCGATGCTGATAGCATTGGTAGTGGTATCCAAACGGCCCACCATATCGAAATTAAACATGGCCACCATTTTTTCGCTGGCAACCGGAGGATCGTTTGTGAATGCCTTCGATCCGACAAGTCCCATTTCTTCAGCGCCAAATGCTGCAAAAATCAACGTTCTTTTGTTGGTCTTTAACGAAGCAAATTTCTCTGCCAACTGAATTACGGCAGCAACACCCGAAGCATTGTCATCGGCACCATTATGAACAGCAACTGTATCAACCGCGCGTGATCCCGAGCCGGGGCCACCCATTCCCAGGTGATCGTAATGCGCACCGATCACAACAACTTCATCTTTCAGTTTCTCATCCACTCCGGGCAGCATGGCCACAATATTACGTGTTTCCTTTTCCTTTAGCTGAACATTCACCGTTGCTTTTACGGAAGTATTAACTTCCAGATTTATACCTTTATGCTGTTCCTTGATTTTGCTTTCGAGCGATTCTATCGTTTCTCCTGTCCCCGCAAGAATTTCGTTGGCCACGTTTCGGGTCACCTGCAGAACCGGCATGCTAAAACGGCTGCTGTTTTTATCAAAAAAGAGCGAGGAAAGTTCGTCTTTCTCATTAAAAGCCGGCCCGGCAACCAAAATTATTCCAGCCGCATTCTTATCGGAAGCGGTAAGCGCTTTGGCGCGTTCAGTAGAAAACTCAAGGTAAGGACTGTTCGGATTATCCAAATCGGGATCGCCCTGAAGCACCAGCATCCATTTTCCGGTAACATCCACGCCTTCAAAATCGTTCCACTTTAATGAATCGCGGTCTACTTCAATTCCATAACCAGTAAACACCACCTGAGCTTCAACCGTTGTATTGCCTGAAAATGCGTAGGGTAAAAAGTCGGTTTTAGGCTGGAACGAATTTCCACCCACCTCCAGCGAATTTCCGTCGCCCAGTTCAGCGTCAGCTACAAGACTAAACGGCTGAAATCCGTCGTTGTACAACAACTGCAGGCCTGCCGCTTTAAACTTCGAACGGATGTATTCAGCAGCCAGCAATCCTCCCTTTTCTCCCGACTGTCGCCCTTGCAACGAATCGGAAGCCAGGTAATAAATATTTTCCTTCAGGTCGTCAACCGAAATTTCGGGATTGAATTTCGGAGCGCACGCTGTAAAAGCCAAAATAACAAGTAACAGCAGTGTAATTTTCATGGGTTGGTAGTTTAATTTTCGGTTTCAAATAAAGCGTCAGCAAGTAGAACAGGCCAATGGTCATGCAATAAAAAAGCCCGGTTGTCAAATGATTTATAGGCTAATTCCACCAACTATTTCTGCTTTATTTTACTATGTAATAATACTCATAAATCCTTATTTTAAAAAAGGAGTTACGTATATTTACGACTTTCAAAATTCACTTGATTTGATCTCATTCGGAACTAAATATTGGTTTATCCACTTGCTCGCTGTGCTTGCCGCAGCATTGGGCATCGTTATTCTTTTGTATTTCAAAAACAAAGCGAATAGTGAACTTTCCAAAATTCAGATTAGAATCCTGTCGGCCCTGCGCTTTGTTTCTTTTTTCCTGATTGCGGTGCTGCTGTTAGCTCCGTTTTTGAGAAGCCTTAAAAAGATCAGCCAGAATCCGCTGATCATAGCTGCCTGGGATAACTCTTCATCGATGATTTCAGGCCCCGATTCGACAGCTCTTTCCACAGAAATAAAAGCGTTAAAAAAAGAACTAAACGATAAACTTGGCAATGATTTCGAGCTTGTAAATTATAATTTCGGAGAAGAACCCGGCACAAAGGATGAGCTTTCATTCAACGCCAAAAGATCGAATTACAGTGAGATGCTGAATACGGTCAGCAACAATCATTTTAACCAGAATATTGGTGCGCTGATTCTTGTTGGCGACGGCATTTACAACCAGGGAAGAAACCCGGTAAACCAACTCAGCGATATCAATTTCCCGGTTTATACCATCGGATTCGGAGACACCACCATTGTGGCCGATTCGAGAATCCAGAATATTCGCGTGAACCGTACGGCTTTCTCGGGCAATAAGTTTCCGGTGGAGGTGGACGTGCACTTTTCGAAAGTAAGGAATAAAGTGCTAAAACTGTCGGTTGTTAAAGGCAACGAAGAGCTGCAAAGCGTAATGATCACCCCGCCTAATGACAATTATTTTATAAGCCGCGAATTTATTCTTGACGCTGACCAGACCGGGTTGCAACATTATACCGCAAAAATAGAGACGGTGGAAAACGAGCAAAACACCAAAAATAACTCGGCCGGCTTTGTCATCAATGTTTTGGAAAACAAGCAAAAGATCCTGATTCTGTCTGATGGTTCGCACCCCGACATTGGAGCGATTAAGTATACGCTTGAAGAACAAAAAACATACGATGTCAGTGTATTTACCGCCGAACCTTATCCATCGAACCTGAACGATTACAACCTGATCATTCTTAATCAACTTCCGACTTCGGGAAAATCGATCGCCCAGGTAATTGAAAATGCTCAGGCCGGAAGGTTACCCGTTCTTTTTATCGTAGGAAGCAAAACGTTTCTGCCGCAGCTTAATACTTTCGATCAGGGAGCAAAAATAACACCGCTGGCCGGTTCGGGAGAAGAAGCCCAACCCGTATTCAATCCGATTTATGCGACGTTTCGTTTATCTGAAGATTTCCTGGAAGTTCTGCCAAAATTTCCGCCATTAAATGTCGCTTATGCCGATTATGAACTCGATGCTGATTTTACTACACTGCTTTATCAAAAACTAAAAAATATTGAAACAGGAAAACCTTTGATGGCCACCGGGAAAAAGAACGGCCGGAAGGTGGGCTTTATTTTTGGCGAAGGGATCTGGCGCTGGCGCTTGTTCGATTATTATCAGAATCAGAGTCACGACCGTTTTAACGAATTGATCAACCAGCTGATTCAGTACCTTGCCTTGCGCGAAAATGAAGATAATTTTATTGTTGAGTTCCAACCGGTATATTCCGAAACCGACGATGTTATTCTGAATGCAGAAGTGTACAATGATGCCTTTGAACGCATCACCACCGGAGAAGTAAACATCACCCTAAAAAACTTTGACAATGAAGATTTTAACTTTACCTTCGATGTACAGGGCGAAGATTATTTTTTGAACGCGGGACACCTCCCGTTGGGCGATTATACTTTTGATGCCAAAGTTGATATCGGAACGGAAGAATATAACGAAACTGGCAGTTTCACGGTTGTTCCGGTAAATTTGGAAGATGTGGTGACAAGGGCCGATCATAACACCTTGTATCAACTGGCATCGCTAAGTGGCGGAAAGTTTTATCTGCCGGCCAGCGCAGGCCAACTGATTGACGAACTCAAATCAGGCAATAAACCCAAAACAGTAAATTATTACCAGGAAATGGTAAATGAATTGCTCAACTTTAAATGGCTGTTTTTTGTTTTGTTGCTAATATTGAGTGTGGAATGGTTTTTGAGAAAATATTGGGGAGTTTATTAATTTCAGGTATAAACGAAACACGCTGTATGAATACCAAATTCAGGAAATTTATTGGTTTCTTGCCTCTGATGCTGCTAATGGTTACGTCTTGCACAACGCCAAAATATATTACCATTGAAATTCCGCAAAAAGCGAAACAGGAACTTCCTGAACGAATTCAAAGCCTAGTTTTGGTTAACCGTACAGTCGACGATTCGTACACCGACACCGCTGCCGATACGCTTCAAAACATTTTTTTCAAAAAAGGATTCGATGTTGACACGGTTATTCATGACCGTCAATCGGCCGATACCATGTTACAGGCGCTAGGGCAACTGCTTTTTGAGTCGGGAAGATATGATTATGTTATCCCGGTTGATCGTTTTATTGATCACGAAAAAAATGCTTTTCTAAGTGAAACCATGCCGTGGAACGAGGTTAAAGAGCTTTGCGATACCTTTAACACCGATGCCGTTTTGTCGGTTGATATGTTTACTACCCGGGTGATTACCAATTTCAACCGAGATACCTATTACAATCCAGCAGATGACGCTTTTTACGAAATGGTAAAAGCGCAAATGGCCGTTGTCTATGAAACTCTTTTCAGAATATATGATCCGTCAGAAGATAAGGTGATCATACGCGAATACCAGCGGGATACCTTGTACTGGGAAGACGGTGCGGGTTCTGCGCGCGAACTGTTCTCTCACTTTACAACGGTAAAACAAGGTCTTTCGGAGGCAGGTATAGCGGCAGCACTCGATTTCTCGGAAAAAATCAGCACGGTTTGGTACCGCGAACAACGACAAATTCTAAGCGACAAAGATGCGCAGATGACCCAGGCTGAAAACCTGGTGAACAGTAACGACTGGCCTTCGGCGATGGAAATTTGGAAGAAAGTTGCCGCGGAAAGCAGCTCAAAAGCGACCAAAAGTAAAGCTGCATTTAATCTGGCTGTAGCTTACGAACTTCAGGGGAATGTTGATGAAGCGATAAAGTGGGGACTGGAGTCGTACAATACGATGTTTCGGCAGGTGACATACGACTACCTGGAACGGCTGAAACTGCGACGACAGGAACTAGAAAAACTTAAATAATGAACCGCATTCTCCCACTGGTGATCCTGCTGGCATTGTTCAGTTCGTGCACCGTTTATAAAGAATACCAGATTGAGGTTTTTCAACCGGGCAAAATTACGATCCCCCAAAACAGTAAAAGTGCTGCGATTGTTTACCGCAATTTTAAGTACACCAACGACACGCTTATTCATTATTACAAAGACGATTACCGGCTAAAAAAAGCCGTTAATGATCCTGAAAACCTCGATTCGGTGCTGGTAAGCCAGGCCATGCAGAAACTGGCTGGCAATTTGAAAAATCATCAGACGTTTGAGACCATTCATATTTTCCCCGAACTTTTCAAAACACACCGGGGCGATAAACTGCCTCCGCTCAATTATGATTTGATCGAGAATATCACCGATAAATCAAATAGCGATCTGATGATCTCGCTCGAAACCTATTCGTGTTTTTACAACGAATATTCCTACACAGCGGAAATGCCGACAAAATCGAACGAAGTAATAACCGCTGCGGTCTGGGCGGTTTATGATCCGGTTGAAAAAAGAATGCTGGACCGGAAAACCATGATTGATACCGTTTTCTGGAACGGTTACGACGACCAGGGAAATTACCAGCGAAAAACACTGCTTCCCCCGCGTATAACTGCCCTTAAAATAGCCTCCCAGATGGCAGGTGAAAACTATGCCAAACGTTTTTTTGCCTCGTGGCAAACGGCCAACCGAATGTATTCGGTACCGCCACTCCCCGACTTCGCTTCTGCTGAAACCTACCTGCAAAAAGGAGAATGGGATAATGCCATATTACTATGGAAGCGTTATGTGGGAGACGACAACGGGAAAATCGCCATACAGGCGAGGTACAACATGGCATTGGCTTACGAAATGAAAGACGACATGGATACCGCATCGAGCTGGCTGACGGCTGCAATGCAACTGGCCACAAAATACCGGAGTAAAGAAGATATCAAACGAATCCTTTTCTATCAAAATGCACTTCAAAAACGCATGCGTGACATTTCAAAACTAAACCATGAATAAATGAAACGTTTACCTCTAACCTTAATCACTGTTTTCTTTATCGCTGCTTTTTTACAGGGATGTGCCCGTTTTTTGCAGACAAGTTCGATAAAAATTGAAGTCCTTCAACCGGCAGAAATCACGCTTCCCAAAGTATACCGAAAACTTGCCGTACGCTACAACAATACCAATGTGGCGTATAATCCCGAACTCATTCATTACAAAGTTCTGGGACAAGAGATGAGTGACACAAGTAACATGGACAGTGTTGCCTCAAAAATCTATTACGACTATTTCCTTGCAGGAATCCTGGAGCAGGATTTTTTTGATCGAATTATTGAGCTGGAACCGTGCGATTATTCTTCAATTTTGGTCAAAGACACCCTCAATTTTCATCAACTCGCGAAAATAGATTCAACTGCAAATCCTGATTCCTATATTGGATACGTAAATTCATTCGCTATTGCGAGTTATTTAAAAGAATTACCTGCTTCCACAGAAAACAAGGCAGATGATAAGATGCTGGATCCCGAATTCGGATTATATACTTCTAATGAACTGAAAGCCATTTCTGATTCTACAGGGGCTGATTTTCTTTTATCGTTGGATCATTTTTTTACACGGAACGAAATAGACACCAATGAGACTTTTGCGGAAGGCTATTACAACGTTACAGAGTTGGCAGAAGTAAATGCACTTTGGAGTATATATGATTTGAATAAAAACATGTTCCTCTATCATTATTTGCATAAGAATCCTATTACATGGGAAGGAGAATGTATCTTTCTGCAAAACGCATTAAAAGTTGTTCCGCCACGCAGAGATGCAGTTTTGAATTCGGCAGACATGAACGGTACTCAGTTTGCGCAAATGATTATTCCTCACTGGATGGAAGTAGAACGGATGTATTATAAATCGGGGCATCCTGACCTGAAACAATCCGAAGATTTTCTAAAAAAAGGAAATTGGCTGGAAGCAGCCAACTACTGGAAAAAGAATATCGACAATCCGAACAAAAGGATTGCAGCCAAGTGTATGTACAATTTGGGACTGGCCTGCGAAATGGAAGGGGATATTGATGCTGCCATTGACTGGGTAGTTCGTTCGTATCACATATTTGGAGAAAAGGATGAAATTCATTCCTACAATTGTAAAAGCTATCTGAATATCCTGGGTGTTCGTAAATTGGATTTCAGAATACTGGATAAACAGATGTCTTTTACCGGCGACCAACAACACTAATCTTCTTCCACCAGTTTAATGCCATCGGATTCAAAACTAATCAGCCGTTTTTTGTACAAACCGCCAATCGCCTGTTTAAATGTTTTTTTGCTGATGCCAAACAGGGCCTGAATCATATCGGGAGATGATTTGTCGGATACCGCCATAAAGCCCCGGTTGTTTTTCAGCTCTTTCAGAATTTTTGCAGAAATGTCGTCTACTTTTCCGTAACCGGGCTTTTCCAGCATCAGGTCGATTTTTTCATCTTTCCGAACCTTTGCGATAAAGCCACGTGTTACATCACCTATCCGGAGTTCCTTGAACACCTGGTTTTTGTACAGCATTCCTGTATGTTCGCGATTGATGATGGCCTTATAGCCCAGATCCGTTTCGTCAAAAATAATCAGATCCACTTCCTGCCCCGGGTTATATTCCGGCGGAGTATTATCGAGGTATTTCTGCAGTTTGGTTGTTGCCGCGATACGATTCGAAAGCAGGTCGAGAAAAACATGCACCCAGTAACTCTTCCCCACTTCCATTCTCTCGCGCTGCTCGCGATAAGGCACCAGCAAGTCTTTGGGAAGTCCCCAATCGAGAAAAGCGCCAACGTTGGTCACCTGCTTCACCTCAAGGCAGGCAAGTTCACCCACTTTGGCCAACGGTTTTTCGGTAGTTGCCACCAAGCGGTCTTCCGAATCGGTGTACACAAAAACCTCTGCTTTTCCGGCTGCTTTCATTTCATCGGTGACAAACTTCTGGGGCATTAAAATTTCGCCCAGCTCACCTCCGTCAAGATAAACTCCGTTTCCAGTTTCACGAACAATATCGAGTGTATTTATTTTTCCTATTTCTGTCATAATTAATTTGCTAAAAGTTCGCGCGCTGCGCTAATTGTTGTATCGGTGAGTTTATCTCCACCCATCATTTTTGCCAGTTCTTCTATGCGTTCGTTTTCCGACAATTGCCTGATCGACGTATAAGTTCGTCCGTTTTGTTCCAGTTTGTACACCATAAAATGAGCATCGCCGCGGGCTGCTATTTGCGGAAGATGCGTAATATTTATGATTTGTGTGGTGTCTGAGAATGACTTAATAATCGCTCCCATTTTAATGGCCACTTCGCCCGACACGCCCGTATCGATTTCATCAAAAATAATGGTGGGCAGCGCCTTCGAGCTTCTCAATAAATTTTTAATGGCCAGCATCAGCCGCGACATTTCACCACCCGATGCAATTTTCGAAATTTCATCAGGCGCCGAGTCGGCGTTCGCACTAAACAGGAAAGCCACTTCGTCTTTTCCTTCCGGGCCGAAATTGCTCATCAGCGTGTGCTCCACCACAAAACGGATTTTGCTCATTCCAAGTTGCTGCAGATCCTCCACCACCGACTTTTCGATTACTGCAAATGCCTTTTTTCGAACCGATGTCAGCTTACCGGCCTTTTCTTCCAGCAACTTACTTTGGTGGGCCAATTCGCTTTCTTTTTCACGAATCTCATCATCGTAACCGGTTACTTTGCTGATTTTCTGATCCAGTTCGTTGCGTAGCTCAATCAAAGCGGCTACATTATCGGTATTGTGTTTTTGCTGAAGACTGTAAATCAAATTTAACCGGTCATTCACTTCCTGAATGCGTTCCGGGTCGTGTTCAATCTTTTCAGCCAAAGCCTCCGCTTCATCCAGAATATCGCGCAATTCGAGCATCGCACTCTCCAGCCGGCTTTCTAAACCGGCGGCTTCTGTTATATAGTTCCTTATCTTTTCGAGGGCTTTTTTCCCGTCTTTCACGTTCTGAATAACCGAAAAACGTTCATCGTCCAAAAGCTGGACAACGGTTGTAAAACCCGTTTTGATTTCTTCGGCATGTGTCAGGCGTCCCAGTTCTTCTTCCAGTTCATCCTGCTCATTCTCTTTCAGGGCAGCTTCTTCCAGTTGATTAAACTGAAACTGGTAGTAATCCAGATCGGCTTGTTCCTTTTCAGCCTGTTCTTTTAAGGCCGCCAGTTCTTTTGCTGTATTTCGATACAGCCGGAACTGTTTTTTATAGTCGGCCAGCGCTTCTCCGGCCCCGGCAACTGCATCCACCAAATCGAGTTGAAATTTCTGGTTCCCCAATTCCAGGTTTTGATGCTGAGAATGAATATCGATTAGCTTTAATCCCAAATCCCGAAGCGTTTTCAGGGTAACCGGCGTATCGTTTATAAAAGCCCTCGATTTTCCGGCTGGTGTTATTTCCCTCCTCAGAATGGTGATTTCGTCGTAATCCAGATCATTCTCCTCGAAAAACGGCTTCAGTTGATAAGTCTTGACTTCAAACTGACCTTCCACCACACATTTCTCTTCCTTTTCCTTTAACACCGACAAATCTGCACGATTGCCAAGAATCAGTCCAAGTGCTCCAAGAATTATGGATTTTCCGGCGCCGGTTTCCCCGGTTACAGTATTCAGATTTCGGCTAAAATCGACCTGTAATTCCTGGATCAAAGCATAATTGGATATGTATAATCGGGCAAGCATATTCAAATTGTATTTCGGGTAAAAATACCAAAAATAGGACAACTGACTTTTTCTTTTCAGTTATTTCAAAAAAGATTTATGCGGAGAATAATATTAACGATGAGCAGGTAAGATCACATGTCTTCACTTTCATTGATCTTTTCGTATTTACTTCCGTTCGAAGGATCCACCTCGTTCAGGATGGTGAGCACCCGGCTGCGTTCATCGGGAAACGACTTTGAAAAGACGTTTACCAACTCATCGACTTTGGCATCGAAAAATATCTGCAAAATATAGGTCGACGGACGACGGCGAAATACTTTTTGGATATCGCGCAACGAATTGGCAATAGTGGCGCGCCCCTCTTCTGCCCGATCCGACATGATATCAAGTCCCATGCGGTGGTAATTATACATGCAGCTCCGGAAAGAAGAATAGGATTTATTTAAGATATTTTCGGTCAGCCAATAACGATTGCGTTCACTTTCGAATGATTTCCAACCTCTTTCCCGGGCATTTTGCGAGTTATTTACAATCGACTGTGCTTTCTGAAAAAATTCGGTTCCTCCTTCCGGAGAAAAAGTGTCGTAATCAAAACCAAGAATGATATAAGCGTAATAAGCCAAAATGTTGGTCAAGTTGTCGCGATTTGAAGTTTCATTAAATTCAAGCGGCTGAAACTCTACATAATTGCAATGGAAATCGTTGTCTTTGATATTTAGCACCGTAGAAGTGTAGCTCGAATTAAACACCGGCCTGGTTAGCTGTACCTGGATAGATCCTTTAAACTCATCGGCAGAAACCTGTTCATCCAAACGAATAAGAATGTTGCAGCGGATTTTTTCATCGTAACCATAAACATGCTCTGTCCATTTGCGGTTATTCATAAAATCGTAAATATCCGACTGCATGGTTCGGAAAAGATTCTGATTGGCCCCCTGAATTCCACGTGCAGAAACCGTAACATTACAACGCAACTCCTGCGCCATGGCGCCGAATAACACAAAAGCTGTAATCAATAAGGTACTTGCAATTTTTCTGATCATGCTGTCAAGGTTTCAGTTCAATAATCTTCCCAACAATATCGCGGGCAACTTCTTTCTTTGATTTTAACTCAAAAATCTCCGGTTTATTGTCTTTTGCCACAATTGTAATTTTGTTGGTGTCAACGCCAAAACCAGCGCCCGAATCGTTTAACGAATTTAGAACAATAAAATCGAGGTTCTTTTTCACCAGCTTTGTTCCGGCATTCTCCAGTTCATTATTGGTTTCGAGCGCAAAGCCCACCAAAAGCTGATTTTCTTTTTTCAGTTTTCCGAGCTCCGCAGCAATGTCTTTTGTGGGTTGTAACTCGATGGACCAATTTTCCTTGCCTCTTTTGGTTTTCTCCCGTGCTTTATCAACCGGAGTAAAATCGGCTACGGCAGCACACATCACGGCTCCGTCGCACGAGGGGAAGACAGAAACACATTCTTCGTACATTTCTTGTGCCGACTCTACCTTGACCACATTAATCGCACTGTTTTTTGCCAAAACCGACACCGGCCCGGATACAAGTATCACTTCTGCACCCTGATCAGCCAATTCTTCGGCAAGGGCGTATCCCATTTTACCGGAAGAATAATTTCCGATAAAACGAACGGGGTCAATTTTTTCAAAAGTAGGACCGGCAGTTACGAGGAACTTACGATTCAGAAGTTTTTTTTTTACTGAAAAATGTTCCACTACCAGATTGAGAATGTTCCCGGGTTCTTCCATCCTGCCTTTTCCTTCCAGTCCGCTCGCCAGCTCTCCTGAACCGGGTTCTACGATCACATTTCCATACCCGCGGAGTATCGAAATATTCCGTTGAGTGGAAGGATGAGCAAACATATCAAGATCCATGGCAGGTGCAATAAATACCGGACATTTTGCCGACAAATAAGTGGTCACCAACATGTTGTCGGCAATTCCGTTGGCCATTTTGCCAAGCGTGGAAGCTGTAGCCGGCGCTATCAGCATAAGATCGGCCCACAATCCAAGATCAACATGACTGTTCCATGATCCGTCGTTGGCGCCAAAAAACTCACTCACCACCGGTTTATTCGACAATGCCGATAAAGTAACCGGTGTAATAAACTCTTTTCCCGCCGGAGTAATTACGACCTGAACCTCGGCTCCTTCCTTTATTAAAAGCCGAAGAAGCATTGCTGCTTTATAAGCTGCAATACTTCCCGTAATTCCAAGTATAATATTTTTTCCTTTCAGCCGCATGGGCATGAAATTAAATGCGCTGCTTGTTTTCGCGTGCAGGGTTACGATGGTAGATTTCACCCGTTTTCAGTTCTTCGAAAGCGATCAATGTTGGTTTTGGTAAACGCTCGTAGAACTTCGAAATTTCAATCTGCTCACGGTTTTCAAAAATCTCCTCCAGATTATCAGTGTAAGAAGCAAACTCCTGAAGTTTTTGATTCAGCTCCTCTTTCAATTCCGAAGAAATCTGGTTTGCTCTTTTAGCCAAAACCATCACTGTTTCGTAGATATTACCTGTTTCCTGAGTCAAAACATCAAGGTCACGCGAAATAGTTGACGGTGCAGCTTTTGTTTTTTTGTAATCCATTTTCTAATTGATATTAGTTTCTTGTTCTTTATAATTTAACACTTCAGATGCTTTTTCGTAGAATTTATCGATCTCTTTTCGGTATTTACTTTCCGGATATTCATCGACAAACGAAAAATACTCGTCCAACGCATTGGAGTAACGTTCTTCCTGCTTGTCGTTTACACTGCGGTAAGCCAGTAAATACTTCGATTTTAAAAGCATATATTTTATTTCCTCACGGTATTTTGTGTCGGGAAATTTCTGCAAACTATTGTTTAATGCTACTACAGCAGCCTTGTACATTTCGAAATCGTAGTACAATTTAGCATTTAAATACGACTTAAAGGTTAACTTCTCGGTAAGTTCATCAATTAAGCGATTCGCTTCCTGTACCCGATCGCTGTATGGATACAGGTTTAAGTAAAGCTGAAGCGCATCGATCGCCTCAAGTGTCACCTGCTGATCGAGCCTGGCTTTTGGAGACATGAGGTACGAACAATAACCGATCATAAACTGAGATTCTTCGGCATATTCGCTCATTGGAAATTCTTTTACCAACGACTTAAAATAGTGTCCGGCCATGAGATAATCCTTTTGACCGATCATCGACTTGGCGTAGTAATAGTAGATTTTATCGGCTCTGCTTGTTCCCCGATAAATATTAACCAATTCTTTAAAAAGTGTTCCGGCCCTTACATATTCTCCATCTTCGTAGTACTCAACGGCCTTTTTATATTTAAATTCGTAATCACTACTTTTTACAATCTTATTGTAATCTCCGCAAGATGTCAGCAACAAGGTTGCCATCACCAACGATACCCACAAAAATCTCATTTTCATAAACATGGCGCAAAAATATACTTTTTTTAATTAACTGAGGCTAAAAGAATATCAAAATTTTATTGTTCGTAAATAATTAAAACAAAGACTTACACTGTTCATAATTAACACAATAACCTCCCAGCCCTTCTTTTACGAAGCGCTAATTTAACATTGTAATGAATGTGTGGGCTAAGTGCTTAGAATTATTTAACACATTTGCTGAGATTTTAAAAAAGTTTACATTTGCACCCTTGAAATCGAACATTTAATAACGAATTATCATGGATGTTTTCGCAAAATTCAGAAATAATAAAGGTGACATTGGTAAGTGGATGGACCAAATTCACGGTTATTTTGCCTTCCCAAAACTGGAAGGTGAAATCGCAGCCAGAATGAACTTCCGGGGAAAAGAAGTTTTAACCTGGAGTTTGAACAACTACCTGGGGCTGGCTAACCACCCTGAAGTAAGAAAAGCGGACGCCGAAGCGGCAGCCCAATATGGCATGGCTTACCCGATGGGAGCTCGTATGATGTCGGGGCAAACCGTTAAACACGAACAGCTCGAACGTGAATTGGCTGCATTTGTTGGCAAACCTGATGCCTTCCTTTTAAACTACGGTTACCAGGGAATGGTTTCTGCCATTGATGTTCTTGCCAGCAGAAAAGACGTAATCGTTTACGATTCGGAATCGCACGCCTGTATTATGGATGGCGTTTTCCTGCATAAAGCCAAGGGCGGAAAAAGCTTTGTTTACCAGCACAACAACATGGAAAAGCTGCGTAAAATGTTAGGATTTGCCACTAAACTTGCTGCTGAAAATGGCGGAGGTATCCTGGTAATTACCGAAGGTGTTTTTGGGATGACCGGACAGGTTGGTAAACTTGATGAGATTGTTGCCCTGAAGAAAGAGTTCGATTTCCGCTTGTTTGTTGACGACGCACACGGATTTGGAACTATGGGACCAACCGGTGCAGGTTCGGGCGAACATTTTGGCGTACAGGATGGAATTGACCTTTACTTTGGAACATTTGCGAAAGCAATGGCCGGTATCGGCGGATTTATTGCCTGCGAAACAGACATTTGCTACATTTTACGTTACAACATGCGTTCGCAAACTTTTGCCAAATCGTTACCAATGGCCATGACAATGGGTGCATTGAAACGTTTGGATATGATTCGTACCATGCCTGAATTGCGCGAAAGACTGTGGACAGTCGTTAAGGCACTGCAAGGTGGGTTAAAAGAAGCCGGTTTCGATTTGGGTAAAACCAATACCCAGGTTACCCCGGTTTATATGAAAGGTGGCGAAGAAGAAGCTACTCAAATGATTTACGACCTTCGCGAAAACTATGGTATTTTCTGCTCAATGGTGGTTTACCCGGTTATTCCAAAAGGTGAAATCCTTCTTCGTTTAATTCCAACTGCAATGCATACTTTAGAGGATGTTGAACTGACACTGAAAGCCTTTAAAGAAACGCGTAAAAAACTGGTGGCCGGCGAATACCGCACCGGCGAAATTGCCAAAGTTGAAGTTGATATGTAATCGATCAAAAACAACAAAATATAAAGGGAGCTTACTGGCTCCCTTTTTTTATAAAAGTCAAATCCGTTTCGGTAATACATTCATACCCATCCTCATTTCTTTCCTTGCGAGCAACTCCCCTTTATACATATCTTTTCCTTTCTGGAACTTGAGGAAAATATGAACGTTTTTTAATAAAAAGCATGAAATAAAAAATCGAAAGTATTGATTCAAATTATTTCGTTTCCGATACTTTTTATTCTTTATTCCTTATTTGCTATTTCTTATTTTCCAGCTTTTTCCAATTTGTATATAAAAGCTGGCTCGGCACAGGGAAATCCACCCGTACGATCTGGGGGAAAGAGGATAGGAGAAAGGAAAACAAGCTGCGATAAATCAACATTCCACTTATTAATGACTCCTAAAAATCAAGAATCTATATTTCTATCGGCGTAGTTTTCTCAATCGGTTTTAAATCAATTTTTCGGAATTCGACTTCCGATCCTTCCGCCTGAACCGCGATTTGTCCTTTCTGTGCTGTACAGTTGTAACCATAATTCACCAGATCGCCGTTTACCCAAACTTTTATCGTATCAGCTACACACTCGACGGTCATATGATTCCACTCGCCTACCGGTTTTTCCGATCCGTCGGTAAGGTTCAGAATTCGTCTGCTTTTACCTTCGGTTATTCCCCAGTTTTCTTCCGGCCCGCGTCGCTCCACCATGTCAGGCACAGTAACATCTTCTACGATACACCAAAAATCGCCAGCCTGCCCATTTTGCATCTGAACCTCCAGCGATTTTGGAAACATTTGATAAAGTGCCCGCGGTGTTGAAGCATGCACCAAAACCCCACAGTTACCGGGTGTTCCGGCAAAACGGTATTCCACATCCAAACGGTAATTGCTAAAAATCGAATCCGTAATCAAATGTCCGCGCGGATCGCCCATACTCACCAACAAGGTATCGCGAATTACAAACGATTTAACTGTATCCGGATTTTGATCGGCCGCCGGAACATCTGCATGCCAGCCCGAGAGATCTTTCCCGTTAAAAAGATGAATGGTCGGATCTTTGGGTACTGCATTTTTCGATGAATTACACGCCGCAAAAAGAAGGGCGAGCAGTGGAAGTAGCAAACGTTTTTTCATGGTATCAATAGTGTTAAGTAAAGTGTCGGTTACTTTATAAAATTGTCGGCCCAGCGAATGTATTGTTCCCAGTCGTAATCCGTTACATCGTGAACACCGGTCCGAATATGATAAGAAACAGTACTTTGAATCGGATGGTTCACTTCGGGCATTTCCTGTTGCGTAATTCCCGTCTTGCCATACAACTCAAATACCGGGCTGGCATACAAAGCAGACAGAAATTCGCCTTTGGGATCGGCCCAACGGTCTTCTTCGGCACTGGCCACATAAACCGGGCGCGGAGCAAGCAGTGCAATCAGTTCGTGCTGATCGACCAGTAAAGCCTGTTCGTTGTTGCTGTAATTTTTAAAATTTCCGCAAAACCAATGCGGAAAACTGCGGTTAATACGTGCTACAGTTTCACCAAAACAACGTTTGGAAAGCGCAGCTCCTCCGCATCCCGAGTCATTCGAAATAGCCCCGGCAAAACGCTGGTCGGTAGCTCCGGCCCATAGCGAAGTTTTCCCCAAACGTGAATGTCCGAATACGATCACTTTCGAAGCATCGACATCGGCATCCTGTTCAAAATAATCCAAGGCCCGGCTCAGGCCCCAGGCCCACGTTGAAATCGCTCCCCACTCATTATTGGCAGGTTGTTGCTGGTCATCCACATAAAAAAACGGATGTACACCGTCAGTCATATCGTCTTTGTCGGGATCAACTTCGCAATAAAAAATTACCGCCAAGCCATAACCGGCGTCAATAATTTTCTCTAATGCCCAGCGATTGGTCCGAACTCCACGCGATTGTTCCGTTAGCTGATTATTTACAATGCCAAAAGAAGGATTATCACGAACCCAGGCCGAAGAAATCTGCACATTTACATCTTCAGTGATGGTATGATTACCGTAGAAATTATAACCCAAAAACAGCGGAACTTTCTCTTCGGTTTTTGGAGTGTACATCAGAATGGTAAAATCAAGTTCTTTCGCATCTTTTTTAAATGTGAGTGTTACCTGTTTTCTTTTGGCCTTTCCATTTAGCGCATTCGCACTTTCTTCAACCACATTTATATCATGAATCTTCAATTCACCGGGAACGGCGCCATAAACATTCTCGGTAAAAAACTGCAAAAGCTCCGGACGACGTTTCTTCTCCCACTGTTTTACACTTTTTACTTTCTTTCCGTTAAAAGTGGTCAACGGATCGGGTAATTTGAATTCAGGGACTTTTGTTTCGTCATAATTGGCCTCTTGAGCTATGCTCAACACCGGCAATAAAAGCATTAAAAACAATGCTGAAATCAGGATCTTCATTTTTATTAGTTATAATTGGTTGTAGATGGCTAAATTAGTTTTTTATGTTCATAGCAGCAAACGAAGATACTACACACGATAAAGAAATATTAATCCCTTAGTTTCAATTTCTTCGAAGCATTTTACCTTCTTTCAGATACTCTTTTTCAACGCCTTTCAGCAGATCTTCCATCTGAAGTTGTTTGTTTTGTTTCTGCAATGTCTGCAATCCGGCATACTGAATTACATTTACGATATTGGCCCCTGATAACTCGTAAAGACGTGCCAGTTCCTTTGTCTGAATTTCCTTATCCAGTTTTTTTGAATCGGGCAGATAAACCTCCCACAAACGGCGGCGCTCATCCACTCCGGGATTATCGAATTCCACAAACGTATTAAAACGGCGGGTAAACGACGGGTCAATATTGGCTTTCATGTTGGTAGCCAAAATAACCAGCCCCTCGTGCGATTCGATTCGCTGAAGCAAATAAGAAACCTCCTGGTTCGCATATTTGTCGTGCGCATCCCTAACGTTAGTGCGTTTCCCGAAAATCGAATCGGCCTCATCAAAAAACAAAATCCAGTCTTTGTTGGCTGCCTTGTCAAACAACTTCGAAAGATTCTTTTCGGTTTCGCCAATGTACTTCGACACCACCATTGACAAGTCTATCCTGAAAACATCCCGACCCGTGTATTTTCCGAGCAGGCAAGCTGTCATTGTTTTTCCGGTTCCTGGTGGCCCGTGAAACAAAACCCGGTATCCGGGCTTTACCTTTCCGTGAAGTTTCCAGTCTTGCATCAACCTGGCATTGAATTTTAGCCAAGTTTCGATCTCTCGAATATCCTCAATTGTTTTTTCATGCAAAACCAAGTCGTTCCATTCCAGATCTGTAGTAATCAACTGTGCCGGAAAATCGCTGCTCAGTTTTGGTTTCGAAATTTTGCCTGCAATAAAAAGATCGACGTATTCGTCATCCATAATCAGGCGGCCACTCATTTTGGGCTCTCCCAACGGAACCTGATCCAGAAAAAGGACGTTCTTCCGCGAAAACAGGTGATCCTCTTCAAACATCCGGATCATTGCTGCTCTTTTTGCCAGGTCTTTTCCGGCCAGCAGGTAAAGAACCGTTTCACCGGTTGGAATGATTCCCCGGTGGTTTTTACCTTTCACTCCGCCAAACTCCGGAAATTCGCCACCGTTGGGAAGATATGCCCCTACTACTCCCGAAATAAATCCGGGCGATAAGTGTGGCATGAGCGCCATACACAGACAAAAAATTTCTTCGCTGCTTAACTTATTTTCAGCGATGAACTTCCCTAAAGTTGTATCCGTAGCAAACGAAAAATCCGGGATTACAGAACTTGAATTAGCATCTTTTTTGAAATCCTGGTTTAGCCGGTGCTGAATTCCCAGCCGGACAAAAGCAAACACTTGCTGATAAATACTCTCCATTTTATTTGTTGCCGATACATGCATACTCTATTTTTCCTCACCCTTTATCAAAGTAAGATATTTGGCCGCCTTATTATTCCCGGGATCCCGTTGTAAAACCTCATCGATCAATTCCTTAGCTTCTCCGGTTTGCTGAAGCGACAACAACACCGAAGCCTTGTCCAAACGAAACTTTATACTTTCGGGGTTCATTTTCAGAAGAAAGTCGAATTCTTCCAAAGCCTTTTCATGCTCTCCGGCCGCCAGCATGGTTATCGCCAGGTAATGACGCGTAGCCAGATTATCAGGAGAGAGCCCAAGGCTGTTGCGAAAAGCCAGCAGCGCCAGGCCGTAATTCTTCAGGTTCAATTCGCAAATCCCGATCTGATGATAAACCGTGGCAGCTTCTTTCTGGTCTGTTAAATTTGAAAGAATGCCCAATGCTTCCTCAAACTGCCCCATTGCCATTTTGTTTCCGGCCAGGTTTATCTTGTATTGGGTTTCGTTGGTTTGCATGATCAGGCTGAACCAAACATCAGCAGCTTTCGAAAACAATCGTTGCGCTTCATAAAAACGGGCCATACTAATTTTGGCTTTCACGTTTTTGGCATCCAGCTCGCAGGCTTTTATATAATTTTTTTCAGCCACCGCCCATTTCTTCAAAAATACCTGCACATTGGCAAGATTGAGAAAATAGGAAGATCTGGGATTTGCCTCAATCGCCTCTTCAAAACTTTTTTCGGCATCCTTGTATTGTTTTTGCTGATGATACAACAATCCCAGGTTATTCAATGCTGTGGCATTGTGTTCATCTATTTCCAGCACTTTGTTATATGAATCTTCCGCTTCTTTAAACCGCTGGTTTAGAAAGTGTGAAACTCCCTGGTTATTTAATTCAATAAGTTTGTCCATATCTAAATCATTAATCAAACATATCATCTTTTACGTCGCGTGCCAGTCCTTTCGCCATGTCAATCACATCCAGGTCGGGATAGATCACTTCAATATCGTCGAATGAAATATCAAAAGGCTGATCTTCCTGGTAATG
Organism: Maribellus sp. YY47; assembly: GCF_023111095.1. Lineage (GTDB taxonomy): Bacteria > Bacteroidota > Bacteroidia > Bacteroidales > Prolixibacteraceae > Draconibacterium. The sequence continues at coordinate 83,592 of NZ_JALGYW010000014.1, read as the reverse complement.
AACCGGGAACACCAGTCCAAACTGAATATCGGGTCCCCAGCTAAACGAGGCAAGGTTGTATCGCCAGGTTTCGGAAATAGAGAACCAGCCAATCCCAAGGCTGGCGCGGGCAAAGGCATTGACGTCGAACACAAACTTTGGATTTACCGTGATTCGTCCTTCCGCATCGAGTACCACTCCTGTTTGCGGACTCCACGATAAATCAACCATGGCCGATGCTTCGCCTTCCAGACCAAGTGTTCCGGCCAGTTCGATGCCACCCGACAAACTGGCGATGGCAATGCTCACTCCTAGTCCAAGATCGCCGCGGAGTGTAAGTCCGGCATCCGCAGGAATGGCAAACTCTCCGTGACCATGAATTTCGGTCTCATCTTCGCGATCCGGATTGTAGGTAACCTCGGCATACACTTCTCGCAATTGCCCCGGGCCAAAACCGGCGGAGAAATCGAGTCCGCCACTTATTTGTGCTACCAAACCAATACTGCGGGGTCCGAGTGGAATGGCAAAAATCGGAATCTCAACCGTTGGCACTGTAAACAGGCTTCTGCGGAATTCGCGCCGGTCAAAAACATCCACCGCACTGGGCAAACCAATTCGGCCGGTTACTTCCATCTCGCCGTTGGGCAAAAACTGAACACCGGCAGTTGCTTCCAGCCATGGCGTAAGTTGCAGCGTGAGATCGCCGCCACCGTAAACCCGCATGGTATCATCCGGCTCTCCGGTTGGCTGACCGTCTTCACCAATGGTCCGGTTGGTAGCTCCCACCCGTATATTTCCGCTGAGCATTCCACGTTCGTAGGCTGCCTGTCCTTCAATGGTAAGTGCACCATTCTCGTAACTTACGGTCAACGTTGAGTCGATTCCGGGAATATCCGGCTGAGCTGTGCCGGAAATCATAATGTCATAACCTTCTGCACCTTCCTGTTTGCCAACGCGTGCAGACACTGTACCGCCCTGTATGCCGGGGATTTCAGAACTCAGGTTAAAATCGCCGGAAATCGAAAAGCCTTCATCACCATAGTTAATCGACAAAGTTCCCTGTTCAATTCCCGGAATATCAAGTTCGGCATCACCGGTGGCAGATAACCCCGATTCTTCCGAAAAATCAACACTTATGGTGGCTGTTTTTACTCCCGGTACTTTGTTTCGGGGAATCGTTAAAGTACCGCCAATGCTCCACAAACCATTTTCATATGCCATTCTGGCACTCGCCTCACTCCGCCCAAAAAGTCGTTCGTCGAAGGTAATATCGCCCCGCAGTCTCAAGCCATTCTCCTGGTTAAAACCGGCTTCAATGGCACCGCTCCCGATCGGGTCCATCTGAAATTCAATACTTCCATCTACTCCAAATCCGTCAGCGGTACTGTAACCAACCGATAAACTGGAACTATCAATGCTTAATCCCGGCACCGGTATATTCAGATCAGAAGGAGAATATTCGGCTGCGAAATAGGCCTCTGTACCCCGCACTCCAACCACCAATGCGGCTCCCCGCAAAAATTCTACAGAAGGAGTCAGTCTTCCTTCAGCAAAAAAACCCTCCTCGTTAATTCCAAATTCACCGGACAATTCGATGGGGCTCAGATACTCAAAATCCATCCCCATTGATGGTACGTCTCCCACTTTTCCGGCATACTGGCTAATCGATTTTTTTACAGGAATTGTAAACGGTCCTTCCGGGGCATTAAAATCGGATGGAAGATCCCAGTTTGCGGTAATTTGCCCCATGGGCAGATCGGCAGCAACTGAATCATAACCGGAATTGAGTGAAATGTTGGAGATTTTCATACCGGCCACCGCTTTGCTTTTGGCATTATCGGGTCCCAGTTGAATCGACAAACTATTTTCTTCATGCGGAAATAATTCCATTAAGTAACCGTCGTCGGGTGTCATCAAGGCAAATTCAGTGGGCGATCCCGGTTCGCCGATATTTCCCAGATCCTCCAAATCGTTCAAATGCAAGCCCTGTTCAATTTCTTCCCGGGTCCAATACTGACTCTCCCCTCTTTGTCCTGCAAAATCACCTTGACCAAGCTCCACCTGTTCAAAATTAATGGTATTGGCCGCCATATAGGTTTCTGCATCGGATTGAGTATTCGATTCGCCGGAAGCTTCCAGATAATTTCGGACAATAGCCACAATGTTCGATTTGGTTTTGGCCCCTGCAGTGGCATTGGAGCTTTTGTCGAGCAGCTCCATGTTTTCAATTTCGTTGGGCGTGGTAGAATTGGGCCAGCCTCCGGTTTGAAGTTCAATAATGTGATCGACTTCCATGGTATTATCTAGCACGCGGCCACGTTTGTCCCAATTGGCGATGGTGAGCTTTTTTAACAAAGTTGCCCGCCGTCCCCGTATTTCTTTATCGCCCGGAGTTTTTATCTTTTTAACGCCCGAAAATTCTTCGTGAAGCCCGAGTCTTTCGGTATTTTGCATTTTATCCCAAAAATGATTTTTCCAAACACTTATTTGATTTGGTCTTCCCCGGCTGTAGCCCTGAAAACGCTTCAATTTTCCCTGTGATGCCCAGGTTTGATAAAGCGATAAATGTCGGGCTTTTACTGCCGGGAGATAAAATTTCTTTAGTATATCTTCCGGGTTTTCAGCTGTTGTATCATTTTCCTGCTTCTGGATCATTTTACGCTGGACTGAAGCTCCCTGCTGAACCGTGTGCGTCAGCTCGTGCGCCAGCAGATGTTTTCCCGATTCAGTTCTAGGATTATAGTTTCCGTCGTTGAAATAAATATCGTTGCCGTGTGTAAAGGCCTGTGCATTGAGGTTTTCACTCATTTGCACCGCATCGCTTCCGGTGTGAATCCTCACACTGCCAAAATCCGCCCCGAAACCCGATTCCATCTCACTTTTTGTATCGCCGCTCATTGGACTTCCACCGCCTTTAGAGCTCTCAAGAGATGACTCTACCGAACTTGCATTGTTGGGAGAATCTGACCTGTTTTGTAATTCCGGTTCTTCTTCAGGGATATCGGTACTTTTTTGAACGATTGATTCAGTTTGAAGAACCTCTTCCTCTTCCGGTTCTTTTACTTGTTCTTCTTCTGCCGAACCGATTGAGTTGGCCTGTAAAGCGGGAATGGATGAAACAACATCGTTGTCAACTGAGTTCTGAACCAGCAAATCGTTTTGCTTGTCCTCCGCTTTCATTTGCACCTCTTCTTCTTCCGATTTTTCAGCACTTGTTCCCGCACCAAAAAATCCCCCGGAGGAATTCAACGACTTGGCATTTACGCTATCGGATACAGAAAAAAATGTGTCTTGGGAGGTATTTTGTGCCCTGCTTTGCTGTACAATCTGATCGGCCATCTGATCAGCTTCCACCTCGTATTTGTCGCCCGGTTGTCCAACCTTTAAACTGGGCTGGATAAAAGGCTCGTTCCGGTTTGCAGCGGAAGAGTGAGTACTACTTTTTTGTGCCGATTTTGATTCGTACATAAATCATTGGTTCCTTTTATCAATTCAAAATTTGTCGGTTATATCGTAAAGTTGTTTAGCGTCCGGAAAATAAATGCTCCTGCTTTGGCTACCATAAAACTGCCTCCCGGGGTTACGAAGAAGGACTGTGTAACATTGGTAAATACCCTTCCCTGGGCATCCGATTCTCCGTCAATCTTGTATTTGTTCGGAATCACCCATTCGTGATAGCCTCTGCTGAACGGAGGATTCCCTCCCCGCCAGGCGGCCTCATCGGTTAGCCCGGTATTCATATCATCAAATGGCAGATAATCCGGGTTTGGGTCGTGGTGAAGATCTGCCGCTGAAAACTGGTTAAAATAGCCGCTTACACTTGTTGCCGGACCGGGCTCCTCGAACCACTGTGTGCGGCCAAAGTTTACGTTCAAGGGATGAACGGTAATAGCAGCTTCCATTGCTGCGCCAAGCGTTCCGGCGGGTATGGGTAGAATTGCCGACCGTTCTAAGGTAATTGAGTCGGGTGCTTTGGTTGACATGATCATAGACGCTGAACCTGCCTGATTGGTAAGTGTAATGATGCTGACCATCGGAACAGGCGGAGCTTCCCACACCATGTTCTGTCCCGTATTTAATCCGATAATCCTTCCTCCGGTGACAGTCCAGGTGCCTTCCGTATTTCCGGTAAAGCGAACAAATTCCCCCACTCCCACCAAGGTACGTTCATCGGCTGTTCCGTCGGGTGCAATGCTGATCGTTGAAGAAGTGATGGAAGGAGCCTCTGTGGCCGGAGTTCCGGTGGGCAAAGTTGGCGCGCCCCACGAGAATAATCCGTCGAGCGAGGCCATGGTCCGGGCATCAATTATTCCCGTTACCGGTAAAGAAGACGAACGCTGAAAACTTTCTACAGCTGCTTTGGTTTCATTTTTAAAAATCCCGTCAACGCCATACACTGGCAATGGAAATCCGGCATCCACCAAAGCCTGTTGTATCAACGAAACCGGCCGGCCAGTGCTTCCATAGCCAAGCGTTCGTTCTCCATCCAAACAGGCTTCCAAGCGTAAATTACCACTAAACCGATCCGAAACAAGGTCCCGGTTATCGTCCATCGTGGTCTGCACATCGGCCTTAACAAATCCTTTTTGCTGAATGGTATGCGTAAGTTCGTGCGCCAATAAGTGCTTTCCTTTTTCCGAATTTGGATCGTATTTTCCTTCGTTAAAATAAATATCGTTACCATGTGCAAAAGCCTGTGCTCCCATTTGGCGGTTCATGTTTACCGCATCGTGCCCGGTGTGAATCCGAACCTGGCTAAAATCGGCTCCAAAGCCGCTTTCCATTTCCGAACGAATGTTGTTGTCCATTTTTGATCCGCTTCCCGGACTCGAAGCCAAAGTGCTTTCCACACTTGATGCAGGTTGAGCACTTCCCTCGGCTTTTGGCATTATTTCTTCTTCCTCTTCCTCCGCTTGCATTTGCAACTCCTCCTCTTCTTCCTCAGCCTTACCTTGTATTGCCTCTTCTTCCTCCTGCATCTGCAATTCTTCGCCTTCCTCTTTGGCCTGAACCGGTTCCTCCTCTTCTTCTGCCTGCGCTTGAACCGGCTCCTCCTCTTCCTGCAGTTTTGGTTGTGCGATTTCCTCCTCTTCTTCCTTTGGCTGGCGTTGTGCAATGCCAACTTCTTCCATTTCCTGCTGAACAAGCGGTGTTATTCCTTCTGAAATACTTTCTCCGGTATTCCTGAATTCATTGCTATCCAATCCGTTTAACGCGCTATCCGGTACATTTTGATTAACGACCGCATCTGCCGCACGATCCGCTTCCTGTTCAAAACGATCTCCTGGCTGGCCTACCGTAAGTTTGGCCTGTGCCGGAAAAAAAGATGACTCCCCGGATTGTGAAAACAGCGGCGAATGATTTCTTCGGCCACTGTAATTCGATCTGTAAATTCTGTTTCCTCGTCTCATCGCTTACCATTCAACAAATAACAATTGCTCTCTCCACGGTAATTTAATGATGGACACGCCCCAGGGCAACTTGTCCAGCAAAATATCCTGTGCTTTGCGTTCCACAATCAGTTTGAAATGCTGATCCGTCCGAACCAGTTTCCCATCCCGCTGAAAAAACATCTCGCGCATTCCCTCCACCGAAGTATTTTTTAGTGCTTTCCAGTTGTCAACTACCTGTTGCAACATCTCGTTGGCTTCGCTTTTAATTTCCGGCGTTAGCAAACTATAAGCAGGAACGGGTGTTTCCAGCGAAACTCCGCAAAGAAACTTCTCAAGTGTCATTTCTTCTTCCCAAAAAGTTTCTGCGCCGGTCGCACAAAAATGCACCGCCTGCAAAGCCAGCATCCGGTATTCCTCTTTGATTTTGTTTTCTTCGTTTAGCCACTCAAAGTGTTCAAAAAAGTAAAGCAAAAAAGGATGAAAAAGAACCTGGCCTGCATTTCGAACGGTGATTTCACCAGCGTCATTTTCGAAAAACAGCGGTTCCTTTTCATTTTCAGTATGCACTGATCCTTTTGAAATAACGGTTGGGTCATTTTCAACGATTGACCCCTTGCCTTGAGTAGACCCCCTTTTTGTGTGTTCGAACGGGTGATGCCCTTCAAACATCACAGTTTCCTTAAGTTCTTCCTTCCCAATTTGAAAATGCCGACGAACAACATTGTCCTTCAAGTATTTCCCGATTTTTTTATGAAATTCTTTATTTATATCATCCGAATTTTCTGAAACAGAAATTATTCCCTCTTTCAAAAAAGTACGCAACAGCTGCAAAAATCTACTTCCGAAAATTTCTTTTCCGGAGGACACCGAAATCCGCAGTAAATACTCGATGAGTAATCTTTGACTTGCTGTGGAAAGTGTTTGCAGAAACACCTCAAACCCGGGACGATTAGTAAAAACAGGATTAACGCCATCTATAACAGAGAGAACCTGCGAGTGCGAAAACTGAAAAACGAAGCGTTTTAATGCACTGTCCTTATTCATAAAAAGTGAAATCAGCTGAACAGAAAAAGAATTGTCACTTACCAGTTTCTCCCATGCCTTTTCCTCCACCAGCTCCTCCAAATTCGGTCGTTTCCCGTACCAGGGTAAATAGCCATGCTCCAGAAAAAACAGGAGCGTTTTGCGATTTTTCTGTTCAGGACTTACAAATTCACCGTGCAAACCGGTGCTCGCAATTTTTCCGGTTCCATCCAGTCGCCACCGTTCCCCGTTTGCAGGGACCTTTACACCCAACGACTCGACAATATTTTGCCGAAGGTTCTGCACCAGCTCTTTTTTGACCCGATGACGCTGCTCCCAATTTTCGATTTTCAGGTCAAAAACAAGTTGCTTGTATCGAACGATCTGATTTCCTGCATTCAATTCATCCAACAGGCTTTCCAATTCAGGAAATACCTCGTTTTGCAAGAATCCACTGATGTTATCTTTGATCTGATGGGCTGTCTCTTCGTTCCGCAGATTTACGTCCACCAAAACCCTGTTTATAATATGGTTGCCAAATGTTGCCAAATTAGATTAATACATTATCAATTATAAATTTTGTCTGCTCGGCCAGGAAAAGCCGGTCCGCGACTTTTTCTGCATAGTTTTTTATAAAAGCTTTCATTGCTTCACTGAATGAAATCTTACGTTCCTTCAGTTCTTCAAAGTACTGTACTAGCTGGTTGAGCAAATTATTCAGAATATCGCCAAACGCTTTGAGCGTTTCGTTGCTCTGACAACCCATTACATTGTAGAACAGCCGGATCTGAAGTTCGAACAAGATCATCAGTAGTTTCTGAATTTCGGGCTGCGTGCTTGTTTTAATGATCATGTTGAATGTTTCAAACCAAAGTTTTTCAAACATAACCTGAACCTCGCTGTTGGCTTTTCCGCTCAGGAACTCATCGATCCGGTCGATTACTCCTTTGTTGAAACCACTTGTACCACCATAAATACTTTGTGTTTGAACGAGAATGTTTCCAATCACTCCGGCTTCGTCAGGCTTAGTTGCCAACAGAATTTTCAAGTCCCTGAGGATCGCTGTTTTTGCTTCATCCACACAGTTGCTTACCGGCGGTTCCTCCACATATTTGGTGGTTATTCCAACAGAAGTCCGGCTCACCGGGCAAACTGCTGCCCCCGCAGCTACCTGTGTTATTCGCCATTCAGTCGGACTGTTTGGCGTAAGATTGATCACAATCGGATTAAGATTCGTGGTGGTTTGCGGCGTACCATTGATCGACCAGTCGAATTTGTTCGCGTTCTTCGAAGTATTGGAAATTACCAACTGATTGCCGACCTGCTTTGGAGAAATACCGGCCACAGGAGGAGCAAATAATGTAACATTAAAACCAGCGTCTTCGCCGTTTACCAGGAACCCAAAGGTTCCGACGGTAGCGGCAGCCGGAATAAAACTAAATCCTCCTGCATTATTTGGGATCACTCCCGGCCCGGAGATTACCACCTGGGCATTTTCGGGACTTACCGCAAATGCGTATTCGTTTTTATCGTTGGCACAATACTCGGTAGCATCTAGTTGAACGGTTGGCTTGATTTCCACAAAGGCAATATCGTGGTCAACCGTATATTTGCAAATTCCGTTTGAAGCCGTAACAGTCAGGCTAACGGTCACTTTGTTTTCTTCGTTTACCGGCAATTTGTAGGTATGCGAAGGTGTTGCTTCGCTGGAGGTAGCTCCGTCTCCAAATTCCCACAAATAAGATGCACCTTCGAGGTTCTCACCGGTTGCAACAAAGCGGTGCGTTGCCTGGTTGGTGGGTTCCAGAGGTACCGAAAAGTCGGCCTTTATTCCGGCATAAACTGTTAGAACAGCATCGGTTACCTGGTTATCAACTGTAAATTTAATGGGAACACCTATTTGAGTTGCGGGGAATGCATCGGCAAGGATCACAATTTTGCCGTTTTCAACACTCACTCCATCCACTGCCGGATTGGGTGCAACTGTTCCATCTGCCGGGCTGACTTCGTACAAAATCGGCTCCGTATCGGTCAGCAGGCAATATTTATCCCGCTCCAGGCGAAGCGTTGCCGGTTGTTTGGCAATGATGAAATTCACCGGAGCACAATCAGAGCAACACATGTAAGGCAAAGCAAAATCAGCCACCACGGTGTTGTCAGGAACCGATGAAGGTACAATCAGTCGATTTAACGACTGAATATCTTTGATCCGGTCAATATAACTTTCGTAATTCAATATCTCCGTGGCACTTTTCAGGACGGTCGATCTCTCAGCAAAAGTCAATTTTTCAGCGTTCAATAACTGACTGGAGAGTAAAGATTTTGAAGCGGACAAATCCACTTTTGAAAAGATGTTTGCATCCGAAACACGATTGATTACAGAGCCGGTATCAGTGCTTACTTCTGCATTTTTATACACCAAAACAAAGGTGCCACCGGGTTCCACACCAGCTTTGTGCTCCAGTCCCGGATGCTGTTCAATAAATTTTGAAAGCTGCAGGCGAAGCAAGATCTGTTCCTTCCGGTTATTGATCTCATCCAAAAGCACTTCCATTTTTTTGCCCGAACAGCAAACCGTAGAAAGCTGGTTAATCAGCAAGCCGATAAATGCGCGAAGTCCCACCGATAAAGACGTGGACTGGTACCCGGCTTTTAATTTCTGAACCAGTGCGCATAACTGCGTAAGCGAAAGTTTGTAGTCGCGCACCTTAACGGTATCGACCAAATGAACCGCGAGCGGCATCCGTTGTGTAATAATGTAGGTATGCGCCATTAGTTCCACCGATTTATTGGCTACAAAATCCTTTAAGTCGGGCACAGCATTCCATTCTTCGGTATTTATTTTTTCCTGAAGTTTGTTTTTTGCACTGGCAATAATATCGTTGGCCGAACCGCCTTTGTTCTCATCAATTGCAGCTTTCAGTTCAACACCCAGGGTATCTTCCACACTGCTCATATTATCCGAAATCACCGAGCTTCCGGCAACTGCCTGATAGAGCAGTTTTGTTTTGCTCACCGTAGCCTCTTTCAGAAAAGTTGTATTGTAATCAACGCTTCGGTAGTTGGTAGAAATGGAGCCGACTTTCAGATTTGATTTGAGATCGAGTTCCGCTTCTTTTATGTTCGCTCCCGGAACCCTGGTGCTAAAACCCGAAAAGAAACTGGCCACCTGCGCCAAAATACAATCCTGTTCCGAAGTCCAGGCTTTTAACATCACTTTCAGGTCCTCGAACTCGCATTCATAATCGTCGATATCGAGCGTTTCGGTATTGATATTTACTGAAAGTGCTTTTACGTCGAACGAAAGTCCGTATTTTTTTTTCAGATCATCCAACTCTTCCAGCACATCGCGGTAATCTTTTCCCTGGTGCCCTTCAATCCGTAGAAAATCAGAAGAATCGGTATTAAAAGCCAGTGGATTCTGAATTTGCGGAGCTGTAGAAAGGTTCTCGCTGCGATAACTCAGGTTAAATTTCTCCCGGAATATTTTCGTTTTGGAAAAGTCCCAGCTTTTCAGAAAAGCTGTTTCCACCTTGTAATAAAACGGAATACTTCGTTTGCCCAGTTCCGGTAATTTATTCGAAGGCGTTATTTTTATTTCACCGACCTTGATTCCGTAATTTTTGATCTGTTCCAACAGGCGAAGTACCAGCGACTTTACCTTTTCCAGCTTATCGCAGCTGCTTAAAGCAGGCGAGCGGTAAAAACTGTGCCGCAGGTGTTTGGGAACAGTGTTTATTTCGGAAAGCAATCCCAGCAACAAATGTTTTGGAAAAGCATTCACATCGGGCGAACAAATTTCTTTCAGGCTCAGTAATTCCTGCCTGATTTCATCGTATGTATCCACCAGATCTTTTAAATAATCGTAGCGATACTGAATATCGAAAGGCGTTTTGTAAGCCGCAAATGTAAACTGCGCCTTCAAACTATTTAAGGTTGAATTGAGTGTAGCCGGGCTGATTCCGAGCTGCAAAAGTCCGCCAAAATTCTTCACGATCAAACTGATACCTGTACTCAGGTTTTTCAGCAAATCATCGCTATTGATGGCCGTGTGATAGGCGCGTTTCAATTCTTCGTATTTTGAAGTATTGATCTGGTTCAGTACAACACGTCGCACCGCCACTGAAGGAAGATCAAAATACTGATCTATTTTATTGTGCGCTGAAAATATCGAGTCGTTAGCAGCAATATATTCTGCATCGGTTTTGGAAACCAGTAATACCCGCAGGCGATTGATCTGGGCAACTCCCTGATTGTCGCAATCCATGGCAGTGCACAAATCGCCGTCGTCGGCGTATGATTCAAGGTAAAGCAAAACCGCCATTTCATTCAGGTTGGGCAGTTCACTTAGAGCCGAAGAATTTTCAACTGAAGTGGGTAAAATCTCGTACAAATCCATTACAGAAGTAGTAAGCTCTTCGCTACCAACAAGTTTCCGGAAGGGCGCATAAGCAGCTTCGTTATCGTCAAACTTTTTATAATGGGAATAAGTAACTGAATTCTTTACCAGCTTTTTAGGTGAGACTCCCTCCTCTTTCAGTTGCAGCAAGTCGCCATCGGTGGTAATTCCAACGCCCTGTGCCAGCACAATGTTGACGCCCGACCGGGAAACCTCAAAACCACAAACGGTGCCCACACCGATCAAAAATGTGCGGGTCAGCCGGTCCTGATCATCGAAATATTCGATAAACTCGTTTAACTGTTCATCCGTGAGTACCTGGTTTTCAACAAATGTATGGTACTTGGTAGTAATTTCTGTTAGTTTCGGTGTCATTGCTTCTGTAATTAAAGGTTTCCAATGTTTGTTCTCCCCATTATGATCCGGCCTTGCAGTGAATCTTTCTCATCGTCGCAATCGATTAGCCTGCCGGATGGATAAATGGTGTTTAATTCGGTGATTGACTTTATCAAATTCTTCAATGCTGTTTTGTCCTGTGCCTGCCCGATGTTTGTTTTGGCCAGCAAAAAGGCTTTGTAGTCTTTTTCGAAATGAAGCATATCATTTTTCTCATCTTCAACGCTGCCTTTACGGTCGCCAATCCAGCAAATCCGGGCAAGAATATGTGCCGGAAGTTCGCGGCGGATAAGCTCTTCCATAAAATTCCGGAAATCCATGTTGCTGAAACGGTATGTCCAGCCCGGCAACACAACGGTTACCCGGTACGAATACGGATCGATGGGTTCGCAACTCTCACAATTGTCGGTGCAAACCGGCATAAATTCGTCTGTTAATCCTTCTTCCGCAGTGACATCCGGACGCAAAAGAATGTGTTCAACGATAAACATTCCCTCATCCGTAAAATCATTTCTCAGAAAGTTGATCAGGCTGATAATTGCCTCTTTTAGCTCTTCCTGCGTTTCGTAATACAAAAACTGACGGGCGATAATCCGGTCCACGCTGTTGGGATCGGCCTCGGTATTGATCACGTCAAACGAATACATTCCGCTTTCCGCTTTCTGTATTTCAAAATTCCCGACCTCGTACTCGTCACCGATTTCATTCAGAAAGGCTTCTTTGATGGTTTCGGGCGAAGTTTCGATCACTTTCAGAATCGAGAAATACATCTCGTCTTCAGCATACCGGGGCGATTTGTAGTTGACCGTAGCCGACAAAGCCGGTGTTCCGGTAGTATCTTTTATCCGCCAGCGATATACTTTTTCTCCTTCGGAATCGATCAAATCGTACACTTCAACAAACGATTCAGAGAGATTTCTCCGGCTGTAGTCTTTCATCCCACACAAACGGGCAATTCGTTTCTGAACTCCCGCCACATTTTTGGTGTCCCAAAGATCCCCGTTCGCCTGTTCAAAATAATTGAAACCACTGCCCCGCCAGTTACTGATTCCCTTGTTCTCGATGTTGTTCCCGGCATCTGTGATTTCACCATATTCCGAAAGGAAAAGTTGCTTGGTATCCACAATCGACTGATCGGCAAATTTTCCATACAAAGTTTTCATCAAAAAGGCATACTCACTGAATCGCTCAGCAAAACGGGCCAGCAAATGATCGAGTAAACGGTTCTTGCGGGCAATGTTATCGTCCAGGTCAGCCAACAATTGTTCAGTCAGCAAATCGTTATCCTCCAGCGGATAATCCTGAACAATTTCATGGAAGTTTTTTATATCGCTAACTGCCTGTGTAAAATATGTTTTTGAAAGTTTGTTGTTTACCGACAGGAGATCTTTCACCTTACTCAGGTGTGCAAAATAGCTGGCAAAAACCTGGTCAAAAAACAGCAAATAAGCTTTCAGTTGTTTGGCTTGTGCCTTTCGTGCAACAGTGGAACGTTTGGGCAAACCAACAGGTCCAATTCCGTACGTTTCCGGAAAATCATTCTGAATGGTGGTTGTCTCCCCGGTTTGCAGGTATTCACCTTCAGGCACAAGAATCTCTTTTCCGATTTTGGCCTCTTCCTGCAGGGCTTTTTCCTCTTCCTCAAACTTTGCGAGATAGGCATTAACCGCCTTCTTGTTTATGTTGACGGGAAGAACGCCTTTGTAATAAGAAAAAGCACTGAGATGACAGCGAATTGGCTTTTTATCGTCCGGAACGCAAACCAGCCATACGTCTTTGTCGCTTGCAGGATTTGCGCAATCGTTGACCGACATGTCTTTGATCAGTTTCACGCCCTCGATGTTCATTACCAGCTGCATCAAATCCGAAAGCCTGACTTCTTTTCTAAGCCGGGCCTTTTCCAGTTCCTGCAAATCGATAAAACCATTTTCCAGAACCGGGCCGTCAAAAATCTGATCCGAAGTATATCCCTTGTCAAACATTTGCTGCAAAGAGTAAAACCAGATATCGGGCGACAAATACTTATCGATGGCTCGTAAAATCTGCGCATGTACTCTTTCCTCATCCACATCCGCTTCCACTTCAATACTGGCACAAACCTGCACCGGGAAAGTTGTTACCTCTTCCACTTCCACCAGGTCCTCACACAAATTGCGGTTTTTATGGTATGTGTCGATGATCTGCTTTTTGATTTCCTCCTTTTTCGCGTCTTCATCTTCAAACTCACTCAAAAACTGCTCGTCAAAATCCATGATAACCCGGTACAATCCATTCAGGATAAATTCATTTTTGTTGTGTTTTTCAAGCCCCGAAAAATCATCCGGGCCATACGAGAGCAGATCATGTTTACAATCCACATAAACTGTTTTCTCGTATTTCTTCAGCCAGCAATTCTTAACGCCTTCAATGTCGATAAAAAGCTTGCGATAGTCGGCTTCCGTAACGGGTTTCGACGGCAGTATCTGAGTGGCTTTAAAAAATTGATCACCAATAAAACCGCTTCCTGCCGGAGGAGTAAGAATGTTCTCGAGCGGCATACTGATGCGCGCACCAAGATCAGTTATCGCATAACACAGCACCTCCATGATGCTGATGCCCGGATCGTGTTCGTTGTAATCCGTCCACACTTTTCCGGAAAGCTGTTCGATGTACTCCTGCCCTTTCTGACGCAGGAATGCATAGTCCTGATCATCGTGCGATGCCACGTCTTTGGGTATGGTAATATGTTTTGTTAGCTCTGACATTTTTCTGCTGGTTCAATTTCGTTTTTGGAACAGTCGTTTATCAGGTCATCCACAACATGTGCTTTTGAGGACACCAATATGGTTTCGGGGCTCGACGGAACAGCTACTTTTACTTCTTCCTCTGCTCCGGCAATTTTCTGAAAGAGTTTTACATCGCTTACAAAATCCACATAAGGCAGTTTTTCGACATAATTGATCACCACGCTTTTGTGCAGCGACAAACCAAAACGAATTTCGGCGGAAGTATCAAACGCCCACGGCGACAACAGTTTGGTTAAATCTTCTTTCAGTATTTTTTTGGAATAGACATTATCAAAACCGGTATTAAACTGAACCTTTAACGCCACTTTTACTTCCTCGTATTCGGGATTAATGACCACGGTATTGATCAAAGGAGAGTTGAGCTTTTTAAGGTAGTTTTCAATATTATTCAAAGTTGCTTTGCTCACGCGCGGCTGATAAATGTCAAACACATTTTTATTGACGATGTCAGGAACCACCACCACGACTACACTTCCCGGCGCCAGGTAACGAGTTTTTCGCTGCTTGTTTACAATTTTGGAACAGGTGTGATTCAGGCATTTTACTTTATGAATTTCGGGAAAATTCTGAAGTACCAGGTGTTCGTAATCCCACATCGAAATGGCCCTGTTTTTATGCCGCAGTCGTTCGCTTACGCGGCGGTAGTAATCAGCATCACTTTCTTCGGGTTTGCCTCCAAACGAACTGTAAGGCTGCGACAAGCTTTTTACCTTCGGAATTCTGAAAATCATTTTCGAAATAGTATCTCCCGGCAAACCGTTTTTCAGGTGCGAAAGATCGTTTCCCTTATCTGAAAACTCAGCAACCACAGCCTGCGCATGAATTCCGATGGCTTTCGAAACCGCATTGTATTTTTTATGAATCCGGGCTTTCAGCCACATGTAGCCAGCCGGAAGCAAAGTATTGTCGTTGGTTGCCTCTTTTGGAACCGTAAATTTCAAAATCCCCGATTTCAGCAAATTATCCGTTTCGTTGGCAATAATGGCGGTGGTATCCAACTGTTTCCAGTCGTTGTTACACAACATCCACCATTCCACTTTTTGCTTACCTGTAAAAGATTCTGCCTCCGGGTTTTCACTTCCCTCCAGCACCTGGATCAGCAACGAAACAATCTGCTGTTTTTTCACATTTTCCAGGCCAATGTACAATTCACCGCCTTTGCAATAATTCGGAACCGCCCGCAATTTAGTGGCTTCCTGTTTTGCCACTATTTTATTGGATAACTTGCCGATAATCGATTCTTTTGCCTGCCCAAACGGATGTTCGTGAAACAGGTCAAACTCTTCGATATCGTAGCTTTCTCCGCTGGGTTTCAGTTCGGCCTTAGCCGTGTAATTAAGCGTTATTTTTTCAACAAAAGGCGTGTAAGGTTCATTCGGAATCAGTATGTTTTTATCTTCGCTGCTCATCGCCACCGCATACAGTCGCGGGAACATATCATGAAGAAAGGGCTGAATCAATGACAAGCGAATTGGTCCGGTATTATCATCATCTGATTCCGGGTTGGAAACATCAAAATTCATCGAAAAAGCTCCGTCATCTTCTTTTGTATCATACAGTGGAATTTCCTTTTTATCGGCTACAAATTCCCAGTCTTCGTTCTGAAAAATCTCCACCGCAGCGGTAAAATCTTCGTCAGACGAAATGATAAGGTTGCTGAAATTGAATTTAGCCATTCCGACTACCTTACCTATTCCGACAGGTGGAGACGCTGTCAGAGAATCGATGTAAGCTTTGCTAAAAATCTGATTGCTGTAATCGAGCGAGGTCATCTGAAATTTGAAACTCTTCCGATAGGCAGCATACCATTCTTTAAAAGCATCCGGTGTATTTTTCCAGTCGATTTTTACATGCAGATCTCCCCATTTCTTTTTGAATAGTTCGGGATAGTTGATGTTAAACTTTGATTTTTTGACAGGTTGAGTTGTGAAAGGATAAAAAGGCTTGGCGGCATTAATGTCTCCAAAATCGTTGGATAATGAAAGGCTTTCGACGCCCTTCACGTATACACTGATACTCGCCGAAATAAGTTCTTTGGCGATCAGTTCGCGGTAAAGCTGATGGGCATCCGGATCTGCCGTTTTGAAAAGTACCCGGCAAACCGGGAAATTGGCATTGAAATGCTCTGCATGTACTTTTGCATCGTATTTCACCACCGCTTTTTCCTCTTTCGGAACCCGAAACAAAATATTCAGTGTTTTCAGGTCGCCGCTTTTTACGCCTGAACTAAATGATACCGGATCTTCGTCCTCTCCTCCTGACTGTGCCAGGATTTCCAAAGGTCCGATCCAGCCTTTTTCTCCGGTACAAAACACCTCGAGGTTGGCTTCCAGATCATCGCGGGAAATACTTCCGGAGAGGTTGCTGTCGAACTTCAATCGTATCAATACATCACGTTCGCCCTCCTGCAATTCGAGTATTTCGCCCGAAACAGCAAAACCAACTTTTGCATCGGGCAATTCGGGATATTCTCGCAAATCGGGATCACCGTCTTTTGGAGCAGGTTCGAAATACCCAAAAGGCCACCATTTGACTTCTTTATTCGGAAAATCTTCCCCCAATCCGTCATAAGAATTGGCCACTTCCGCTGCTTTTATTTTACTTAAGTCATGATCGTTGTAAACACTTTTCAGCTGTGCTACAACGGTTTGGTTCGCAATCAGCTCTTCTTTTGTTTGATAGATCAGCTTCTTCCCGGTTGCATCTTTTCCGGCGTCCAGCTGTGTTTCTGAGGCAATCTTTTCATCCACGGCGTTTTTTGC
The DNA here is from genome assembly GCF_023111095.1 of Maribellus sp. YY47. Classification (GTDB taxonomy): domain Bacteria; phylum Bacteroidota; class Bacteroidia; order Bacteroidales; family Prolixibacteraceae; genus Draconibacterium. The sequence continues at coordinate 66,854 of NZ_JALGYW010000014.1, read as the reverse complement.
CAGTTCAAAAAGAATATGAACCTTATCGCCAACAGCGGCCTGTTTTTCAATTTTCAGTACCCGGTTGAAATAAAAGTCGAGGTGACTTTGCGTGAGGCTGTTAAAATGTTTTTGTGTAACCTCCAACAGCTTTACAAAGGTTACAAACAAAGCCAGGTGAGGCGTAATTTCCTGTCCTTCTTTCACCTTTGTAAGGAAAGCCTCCAATTCCTCTTTCGTGAAAAAGAAATCCTGCCAGTTTCCGGAAGACACTTTGTCGTCATCCACCCCGTAATACTGAAGATGAGCTGCAAAGTTCCAGGCAAACCTCATCCATTCACTTAAACCAAAATTATTGAGTTTAACCCACGAAGGATCGAGTATTTCGCTGAAACGTTGTGTTTGTTCTGTTCCTTCCCGCGTTAACAATATGTCTTTTCCGCAACCTGCCATTTAGTGTGTTTTTATAGTTCGGTACCCTCGGTTTTGTAAAATGGGAAAACCATATTTCGTCTTGAATTTGTTGTTCGGATCGTGTAATCGATGTTGATCAGCAACTGGCCTTCCAGCTCATTCACCGGATCAATCGCAATCTTGTTGACATCGATTCGTGGTTCGTGGTAGAGAATCGCCCGCTTTATCAAATCGAACACGTATGTTTTCACCGTCAGGTTCAATGGTTTAAACAGCAACTCATCGAGGTTACAACCGTAATCAGGCACCATAACGCGCTCGCCCAAACGGGTCGTCAACAGAATGTGCAGACTACTGTTGATGTCTTCCTCGTCCTGAAGCATTTTCACTGCTTTGTTTTCTTTTTGAAATTCAGGCGGGAAGCTCCATCCTGTTCCTAAAAATGAGTGTTGTTTTTCCATTTTTATCCTCCAATCATTACGGCTCCAAATCCGCTTACAATTGTTCCACCATGTGCTGTTGTATCTCCCAATCTTGCTGCGGGCATTCCGCCGATCATTACGGTTCCTGAGCCCGTTAAAATGGAATCAGGGGGCCCGGTGCAAGTTGCCATGTCTCCTACCCGTGCTGCCGGCTGTCCTCCAATCAGCACTGTTGCGCAACCCGGGGGAAGTATCGGACCTCCCACGTGCGGAACGGTTCCGGTTACCATCGGGCAAACATGCATATCGGTTATTCTTGCAGCAGGCGGCATATCAGTTAATTTTTACCATTGATCCTTTTATCTCTGTAATAGCCGATGATTCCAGGCTACTGCCCGCTCCACCTTCGGCCTTAAACTGTGCACCCGCCGATAGTTCGAGATTTACATCACTTTCAATTACCGTATTTGCTGAAGATTTACAATTCAAATCCTTCGCACTTTCGATCTTAATTCCGTTCGCATCCATCTGAATCAGGTTGCCGTTTTCATCCTCCAGTTTTATTCCGCCATCCGCATCACTGATCACCATTTTATTGCCGTTGGGTGTTTCCATGGTCACGCTTACATCGTCGTCATTAAAAATGAAGCGGATTTCACTGCGCGTCACAAAACCTTTTTCGTTGTTGGCATCTTCCGGCTCCAGCGGAGCAGGATTGGCACTGCTGTTTAGCATTCCGAGAATTACAGGGTCGTTCGGACTTCCATTCAGAAAACCGATAATTACCTCATCGTCAATTTCAGGTCTGAAAAACGAGCCGCGGTTATTGCCCGCATCGAGTGTTGCCACCCGTGCCCAAACACCTTGTTCGTCGTTGTTGATCAGCGGCATTCGAACTAACACCCGGTACTCTCCTTCCGGATCGTCCTGCAGTTGCGTAACTTTTCCGATGTGCAGTCCATGCACAGCTCCGAGCAAGCCCGACGCCGGAAGCTCGTTGATATCCGATTTATCGGTAAACCATTTTGAATCGACACCAAACTGGGCATCAACGGTCCAGTTTCCCTCGGTCATGTGATGACGAACGGCTGACACATAGGTTTTCCCATTAAAGCGATCGCCTACTCCTGCCAGAGCAATGGTTGTATTCGGTTTCACATCAGCGATTCCCTGAAAACGGACACTTCCCCGGCATTTCGAAAGCTGGTTAAACAGGTTCCGGGCATCGGCCCAGGCCTGTAACCCGGCATCGCTAAGTCCGCTGCCATCTTTTAATTCCAGTTTTTCCAAATCAATCACCGATGCCAGTTCATCGGCCGAAATATTTCCGTTTAACTGAACATTCAATGCTGCGGCTTCCCGCTCCCAAACATCCTGATTTGCCACATCCCAACCAAAGGAGGTAATGTTTCCAAACTGGTTCCGGGCATCAATTTCCGCGTCAAAATGAAGGATGGTAGCACCGTAAACCAGCGTTAGTTTTTCTTCCTGACTGTAATCAGGTGTCACCACCGAGACCTTTCCATCGTCCACGACACAAACCTTGCTGTTGGCCTGCGCACGTGCGATCATAAAATCCCAGTCACTGACACGGTATTGCACCATTTCAGGATAATCAACCGACGTTGCTTCCACATCTGCTTCCAGGTTATGGGCGCTAATGATTTCTTCCAGAATATCGCTGTCTTTACTTTCGTAGAAATATTTGCTTTTGCGGCCGATCGTCATTTTCACCGCTTTATCCCTGCACTCGATCACCAGTTGTGCCTTGTCTGACCTAATCGATAAATTATGACGGATAACCATACCCTTAAAAACCGTTTCCTCATCGGAATGATAACCCACCTTTATTTCGATCTCTTTTCCCGGGACAAAGAATGATTCATTGCTTAATGCAAAATCCTGTGCTGACGGGTCACCGTCCAGCAAAACGATCTTCGCCCACGGAATACGGTTGATCTCCTTTTCAACGGCAATACTCAGTACCTGGTAGGTTGAAGACAATTCCTCGCCTTCAATCAGTATTTTCCAGGTAACCAGATCGGCAGACCGTTGTGTTGGTATGACTCTTTGTTCAGGCATATTACGAGACTTTTTCTATGGGTGGAAAGAAAATTTGCTGACCAACTTTCAGTTTCCTGAAATTGGTGATCTTGTTCACTTTTGCCACCTCCAGGTAATATTTTGAATCACCGTAAATCCGGAATGTCATCAGGGGCAGTGTATCGCCTTCGGTTACAATTCTCACGTGAGTTAAATCGGGAGAAGTATTGTTCTCCAGCGCCACCCTGAGATTGTCCTCGATAAAACCTTTGAACTTGGCTGTGGCTGTGGCACGCAGCGGCGTTCCGTCGGATTTAAACAACTTAAAAGTGATATCCATTTCGGTGAGCACTCCTTTAAACAAAAGTGCCCCCCAGGTGATGATCAGGTAGTTCGGACGGTGCTCATCTCCATTGTAGTCGAAAACCACGCGTTTGAACTGATCCACATCGTCAGCAATCCCCACTCCCTCGTCAACCGACAAATGATCATCGGAAGCGGTGGATGGATCCCCGTAATTTAAAAGAACACCTGTTCGGTCGAAAATAAACTCCAGATCCAGGTCTTCGGGCGGTGTGCGGTTATAACGCGGCGCCGACGAACTCGTCCCTGAGGCCTGCTGACTGTTTTGTTCCACCTTGTATTTAAAGACGTACTTTTCAGGATTCAACAGGGTCCGAAATTCGCCATTGGCTACCTCGTTATTAAACTGCTCATCGCTGTATGCTTTTATCTGAAGTTTTACCAGTTCTCCTGACATCTTACCGCTCCTCCTTTCTGTCCAGAATTTCCATTATTTGTTCCACACAGGCTTCAATAATTTCCTCTTTTGAATTGGCAGGCGCTGCAGATGTTGCAGGTTGGTCGGCATCGTTCGACACATTGATTCGAATGTGTAGTTCCTTTATCTCGATCGGCATGATTAAATCACTTTAAAGTAGTTGTAGGTTAATTCCAGCGTTTCAATTGCCAGTTTGCTTTCTTCGGCATTCAGATCAACAAGACTCCATTTCACGGGATATGCATGAACGATGCTCCAGCTAACCAGTGGTTCGTGTTTCTCGTTCAACAGTTTTACAATGATCCCGGTGGGTTTGAACTGAAAGTTCTCCACAGCGTCGCGGCACCACTTTATCACCTCCGAATCGACCAGCAAACCCCGCTTTAACACCAGGTTTGGATATTTGGTACGAACCGGAATTTTGTGTTTAAACCGGTTTTCGCCCCCTTCCACAACTTCTTCCGTATCAATATCGACCGATAAGCCGGTAACCGACTGAAACTGCTGATCTTTGCCATTGGAAGAAATCTCCGGAAACTCAACGCTGAAATGAAATCCTATGGGTGGATAATAGCCTGTCATTCGATCATGGTCAGTTTTTCATGCACAAACTCAGCTGTTTCAATCGCAATTTCGTTTCCGTCAGCCTTTAAATCGGTGGATTGAATTTTTGTGATGTAGGCGTTAATCGCTTTCCAGCTCACCACCGGTTCATGGCTCTCATTCAAAAGACTGATCACCAGATCACCCCTGAACTGCTCGCCCTTTTCCTGAAAATAGACGGTTTTAATCCACTTCTCGTAGAACTCGCGCCCTTTATCCACAAAAGTGCCCCGCTTTAAAGTAATGTTACTGTATTTGGAAAGACCGGGCTGTTTGGTTTTGTGGTATTCAGCATCGGCGCCCGAACGGTATTCGATCACCTCGGCTTCGAAATCGAGGCCGGAAACCTCTGTGCAATTAAATTCTGTATCACCAAAGCTAACTTTAAAATGAAACTTTGGAATTGGATATGATGTTGCCATAACTATAACATTTAAAGATTATTCGATTATTAAGCTTCCTGCATTTTGTGAGAGAATTTCAAAACGATGAATTCTGCGGGTCTGACAGCTGCCATTCCGATTTCAACGATCATGTAACCATCCAGAATATCCTGAGCCGTCATGGTTTCACCCAGCCCCACTTTTACGAAATAAGCCTTATCGGGTGTTGCACCGGCAAGTGCGCCGGCCTTCCACTGTTTGTTCAGAAAATTATCGATCATCGCCTTTACCTTTACCCAGGTATTGGCGTCGTTGGGTTCAAACACAAAAACACTGGTGGCTTTCTTAACCGACTCTTCTACCATATTGAAAAATCGGCGAACCGAAATGTACCGCCATTCGTTGTCGTTTCCGGCCAGTGTGCGCGCTCCCCAAATCAAAGTCCCTTTTCCGGTAAAAGCGCGAATGGCATTTACCGATTTACCTGCTTCTGTATCAATATTCAGGCTTTCCTGCTCTTCGGAAGTAATATTAACAGCAGGTCCTTTAACTGCCGAGATACTGACATTGGCCGGAGCCTTCCAAACTCCCCGGTTTTCGTCAACAGCCGCGTAAATTCCAACAACTGCCCCACTCGGTGGCAAAACCACGCCTTTTTGCTGAATAGCAGCAATAATGCCCGAATAAACCGGATCAATCTGTTGCAGTGTTTCTGTGCGGAACTTCCGTGTGGCGGTCAATTCAGCATAGAAACTGTTGATCAAAGCATTCAGTTTGTCGTATACCGCAATGAAATAAGGAGCTGCATTTAATGCCGTACTGGTTGCGGTATAGATATCATTGGCATCTGTAGTAGGCGCAGCAAAAGTATAAGCAGGGAAATCTGTACCGAAGTCTGCCAGGGTCAAAATTGGATCGTCCCATGTTCCAGCGGGTGAACTTCCGTTATCAGCATCGCTGAAATAAACATATTCGTAGAAAAGTTTTACCAGTTTCTGAAAGGGTGTGTCTGTGTCGATCGCCTTCGCATGCTGGCTGGCGGCCGATTTTGGATCGTTGGTATCATTATCCGTAAACGTTAAGTCGTGAAATGCTTTAAACCGCGCATAAATTACTCCGGCCTGTGCTACCAGTTGCGGACGACTAGTTATTGCTGTTAATGCGGTGGCCGAAGCTTTTGCTGCAATATCTGTATCCAGCTGATCAATTATACCAACTAGGCCGCTATTAAAGACTGTTTTTACAGGGAAATTACTGTCGGCTCCCTTTTTATAGGTTCCGGTAACAATTGCATCATAATCAATTTTAAACGGCAAAGTCGTTTTGATCCAGGGATAGTAGGCTGCACCGTATTTCAGGTAGTTCATCCCCACATTGTTCCTGAATTTCAAAACAGGATCAGCGGTTGGAGTGGCTTCTTTGTCGCCATTTACAATGTCCATCACAGAGAAACGATCCTGCAATTTATTACACTGCATCAACATGGCAGCATGTACTTCACCGGCACCGGCCTCTGAAAGATGAACCGTTTCCGGAATCACCAGCAGTGTCGGAAGGTCTTCTTTTTCGAGTGTTGCCAGTCCGTTTAACAGCGCCGTTTTTGTATTTGAAATATTTGCCGGGGCAAACGGATCGGAGGCATAACTTCCCACCGATACGATGAAACAATCGCCACCACCGTTGGCAAAAAACATACGCAGTGAATCGTATAACAGGAAATAACCATTTACAACTACCGATTTCACGGAGTTATCAGCTTTCAATTCAATGTTAATGGTTGTAGGATCGGGAGCGCCTCCAAAAAAGAACTCGTATTCTTTTAACGAGCCAATTTTTATGGGTTTGAGAATACTTTCGGCATGAAAGTCAACGCCATCAATTACAGCCGATTGGGTGTAGCCGATAAAGGCGGGGACTGCGGTCTCTACCTGAGCGACCGATGGCGGGAATATGGATATCTCTTCCACATAAACGCCGGGTGTTTTGTACGTTGTTGCCATAACTGTTTAATTTTGATTGTTACATGTATATTTCTGAGTATATTTTATTGTCAGAGGAATTGGGCTTGACAACCTGGGCATCAGGATTTGGAAGCTCACTTCCGTCCAGTTCAATCGAAACAAAACCTTTTTCGGTTAAGGGTTGAGGATCTTTTGTAATGAGTTGCAGTCCCGATGCGGTTTCCTCTGTTACACTATCATGTGGTTTTACTTTCGGTTTTTCGTTGAAAAAGTAACGCCAGACCGTTTTTCGGTTTTCCAATAGAATTTCAAAAATGGGAATGGGGGTCTTTATTTGGTTGGGATTCTCTGTAATATTCAATGAAGCAACATCTGCTTTCATTCTGATTTTTATGAGCCCAAACAAATTTTTATTTTGTTCGGCAGGTGTTAATTCCGATTTCAGATTTTTCTCGCCATCAGCCGTCAACAAAAAATCTTCGGACACCACCAGGTGATGATTCAGTAACTTAATTTGCGGAAAGGAAACCGGCTCTGAACCGGGTTTTGTATTACCAAAGAAAAACAGCTTGCCGGCGCTCGAAAACTTAAGATTGGTACAATTAATGAATGTGTGATTTAATGGTTGCAACAAAAAGGTAAGTTCCAATGCATCATCTAACGAAATAAGAGGAATGTTATCATTCGCATCGGTTACCTGCACCCAAATCATGAAGCCGGTGTTCGTCAATGAGAAGACCAAATGCTGACCGGCCAGTAAATTGCGGCTTTTTGCTGTAGGGAAAACCAACAAGAATTTTGAGACTTTGTAGCCGGCAAGCTGTTTTTCTTTGTCCGCTTCGCTCATCGAGAAAAAGTCACTTGTTCCTTTATTCAGAAAATACTGGTGAAATATCCTCACTTCGAAAAGCGGTTTATATTTTATTGAAAATGCCATTTTATTGTAAATTTTCGAGGGTTCCTCCAATGTGTGTGATCACTTCTCGGGTTGATAGTTTTTTCTCCCTGTCGATTTGCAAAATCTGGATCTTGTACAAAACCGAAGGCAATTGCCGGCCGCCAAGTGTTCCCCAAATATGATTGACCACTTCAAATCCGGGGGTGTACAAATCGACGATAAACTTGAAATAATCGAGCACATCGAACGACATATTAGCGCGGTTATAAATGGTGTTGGATGAAGTAAAGATCCGCTTCCCCTGGAAAAATTCGAGTGTCCGGGAAACACTGCGCAAGGAATAGTCGTAAGTGTTACAATTTGCACTTACCAGGAGATAGATATTCAGGTTTACGGGAGGATTCCGGTATTCCGTTTTATTTTTCACAACGCGGGTGGCCGTAATATTCTTCATGGTCACCTCTTCTTCAATGTTAAGCAGAGTCAGAATAACTTTCCCGTCTAACTTGTCGGCATCTTTCGAACCGGATTCCCATAAAGCAACGTTTTCCAGGGTGAGCGATACGTTTAGGCCTACTTCTTCAAAATATTTTTCGAGCTGTTCTTTTAGAATTTGTAAGGTTTCGTATATCATTATTATACACGTTAGGGTTTGTAAATTTTAAAAACCTACACACACAAACATTCTGCATCCCTAAAGGGCTACATACAAAATTCTAATGATAAAAGGGCTTTGGCGTCTATCTTCTGTACTAAAATGAATTCAAAAAAAGAATTCAAGTGATTTAACAGTTAAAGCAAGTTACGACAATAAGATATACTTGTCAATACTTTTATTGATTCTAAATAAACAAGCAACCCCAAACCTCTACTAATCAATGCTATTACGAAAGCATTTATTCCTGAAATAAAAATTATTTAAATTTTTTGCGAGGAAAGAATGATTAAAATAATATTGAACGAAATATCAAAAGCAAGCTCATATTTACAAGCTTTTCGGGTGAAATTTTGATACCAATGTTACACACTTTCCCAATAGCATACTGGTATACATGAGAGACCGGAATCTAAATTAAGTTGCTAATTTTCCTGCTTTAAAACCACCAGCAGTTTTTCAATTTCCTTTACCAAAGCCGAATGCGATCCGTGGAAGTGATTAAACATCATCGAAAACATCAATTTCTTTCCGGAATCAGCTGTGAGATAACCGGCATAACAGCGCACCCGGGTCATCGATCCGCTTTTGGCCTGCAAGGCGTTGTTGGGGAAAAGGTTCTTATCAAACAAATACATGGTCCCGTTTCCCGATGAAGGAAGAGAGGCTACAAAGGCCTCATTACCGGCCATCGACTTAAGCAACTGGATAAAGAACCGAGGCGAAACGGCATTAAAATGCGACAGACCACTTCCATCTTCCATTATTAAATCTTCGGTTTCAAGCCCCTTGCTCTTCCAGAAATCCATTACGCTATCGATTCCGGATTCTCTGTTGCCGACTCCGGCCTTTTCCACTGCAATTTGTTTTAAAAGATGTTCGGCAAAAAGATTTACGCTTTCGTGATTCAATACCTTGACAATCTCGGATAACCGGGGCGAAGTCTGAATATAAATATTCTCGAAATCCTTCTCCTCCACTTTTCGGAATACAATATTACCCTCCAGAAAAATGCCTGCTTTGGTAAACTCTCCCATCAGTTCGCTGGCTAAAACACTCGCAGGATCGGGCATAGATGCCTTAATGGTAAAAGCCTTACGGTTGGCCGGAATGGTTCCCCTCAGTACTCTTTTTTTGTCGAGCGGACTGCCAAAAACATAGGCATTATCGCGGTTCACCTCCGAAGACAGCACTTCGTTGCGAAACTCAATCCCCGGTATTTTGGGATAAGTAGTAAGCACCTCGGTCAATTCACCCACCTTTTGGGGTGAACGGAACGTAATCCGAAACATGTTGTCGTAAACCGTAAATGCATCGGGACCTGCTCCAAAGTAATTCCCCAGGTCTTCCCAAATCCAGGTCGCCGGAACTTTTTCCGAATCGTAAATCGATCCATCCATCACCAAATCGCCTGTGATTTTTTTAATGCCGGCCTCCGAAATTTTGTGCACCCATTCCGTGAGAAAATGAAAATAATGATCCTGAAAATATTCCGACCCCAAAGCAGGATCGGCTCCTCCTTTTACAACCAGGTTGCCTTTTAATTCCCCCTTTTCGTTGATTTTTCCGTCGTAGCCAATCATCGTTTTAAATTGATAATCGTCACCTAAAATATTCAATGCCGTTGCCGCGGTGATCAATTTCATGGTAGAAGCCGGAATGAATAATTTATTGGCATTCAGGCTATATATATTTTCTTCTGACTCAAAAGAGACTACGTCGATACCTACCGAAGCGCTCCGGTATTCTGCCTTCTCCAACAACGCAGAAACGGCATCAGGGAAGTGATTCTGAGCAAAACTACTTAACGATAAAAGGCTAATTATTGAGAGGAGGAAAATGCGTACCATCATTTTTATTACTTTTGAAAAGCTCAAAAATAGCTAATAATATGCTGCGAACCATTTTAATTGTCGGAACCGGAGGATTTATCGGAAGCGTAATGCGCTATTTGGTTCAGCTGCTGGTTGAAAAAGGGTTATCGAGCACTTTCCCGTGGGGAACCTTTATTGCCAACATCGCCGGCAGTTTTATTATCGGGATCGTTTTTGCCCTGGCACAAAAAGGAAACCTGCTAAGTGCCGAATGGAGAATGTTTTTGGCAGTAGGAATTTGCGGTGGTTTTACCACCTTCTCGTCGTTTGCCTATAATAATTTAATGATGCTGAAAGACGGTGTTTACGGGCAATTTACCTGGAACGTTGGGGGCAGTTTGTTTTTTGGCTTGCTGGCTGTTTATCTCGGAATGATTCTGGTGAAAGTGATTTTTTAGAAATAAACGTCCTCTGTTTTTCTATTCCAAAATTTCCCCCTAAGCTGAAACCTGTTTTATACAAAATCGGTAAACCGAATAGAAAAGACATCCATCTAAATCATACAACTATGAATACATCTGAAAAAACCGGGATTCTTAAAATTTATGTTGGAGAATCCGACAAAATCAACGGGCGGGTGCTGTTCGAGGAAATTGTTTTTGAAGCGCGAAATGCGGGTCTGGCAGGAGCTACCGTTTACAAAGGTGTTATGTCGTACGGAGCCAGCCACTCTATTCACACCATGAAGATTTTTGCGTTATCAAACGATTTACCGGTGATCATCGAAATCATCGACAATATTGAAAAGCTCGATCAGTTTTCTGAAAAGGTGAACAAAATTATGGAAGCCAGTAAACGTGGCGGACTGGTGACTTTCCAGGAACTAAGTGTAATTCGCTACGAAAAAGGAGAGAAATACAGATAAGCCCTTCGATCCATATTTTGTCCCCCAAAAATAAAAACCTCCGTTGCCAACCGAAGCGGGTTCACAATATCGCTGAACATAAACCAGCCCCATTAGTAAATAAATGTAGCCTCCGCAAGTTTGAACTTGTTCCGGTAAAGCCCGGCTAAATAATTTTAAATGGCAAAATCATTGTATTATCGATTTATAATCATTCAAAACAAGACCGATAATAATTTGGCTTAAGTAGCGTCTGCTCAATGAAGTTCAGCGAATTACAGGTACACCGCCAAAATAAAACACCTTAATATCCTTTATTTCAATATTTTAACTAAATGTTAATAAAGTTTTTACTGACTTCAATTAGCAATCCTTCAGGCAGTAATGGACTAATATTTTATATTTTCACGCCTCGTTAAAACAGCCGATTTTAGTTGCCAGAACAACGCTGCTACTGCTTGCTGTTTCAACTACGAAAAAATCAAAAATTAACTATAATGAGTTTTACACACGAAGTAGAAGGTATGATTTGTGTAGCACAAGGTACAAATCATGGCCCGGCTCCAATTCCGGAAGAAGGACGTTGGGTAAAAGCCAAACAAGTTTCAGACATTTCGGGTTTAACCCACGGTGTAGGTTGGTGTGCTCCGCAACAAGGTGCATGTAAACTAACCCTGAATGTGAAAGATGGTATTATTGAAGAAGCATTGGTTGAAACGATCGGTTGCACCGGTATGACTCACTCAGCTGCCATGGCTTCTGAAATTCTTCCCGGAAAAACAATTCTTGAAGCATTGAATACCGACCTTGTTTGCGATGCAATCAACACTGCCATGCGCGAACTTTTCTTACAAATTGTATACGGTCGTACTCAAAGTGCTTTCTCTGAAGGTGGTCTTCCAATCGGCGCCGGTCTTGAAGATTTAGGAAAAGGTCTTCGTGGAGTAACCGGTACTTTGTACGGAACAACAGCAAAAGGTCCCCGTTACCTTGAAATGGCTGAAGGTTACATTACAAAAATCGGTTTGGACGCTGACAGCGAAATTATCGGTTACGAATTTGTAAACCTTGGTCGTATGATGGATATGATCAAAACAGGTATGGACGCTAACGAAGCAGTTCAAAAAGCTTCAGGAAAATATGGCCGTATCGCTGATGCAGTTAAAGTTATTGACCCACGTAAAGAATAGGAGAAAAAATTATGCCATTATTTGAAAGTTACGACAGAAGAATCAAACAAATTGATGCATTCTTAAACGCAAACGGCATTTCTTCTATCGAAGAGGCCAAAAAAATATGTGATGAAAAAGGTGTTGACGTATACGAAATCGTTAAAGGCATTCAGCCTATCGCATTCGAAAACGCCATGTGGTCGTACATTGTAGGCGCTGCCGTTGCCATTAAACGTGGACAAACAGCTGCTGCTGACATTGCCGCAACTTTAGGTGAAGGTTTACAGTCGTTCTGTATTCCGGGATCGGTTGCCGACGACAGAAAAGTAGGTATCGGCCATGGTAACCTGGCTGCTATGTTGCTTCGCGACGAAACTAAATGTTTTGCTTTCCTGGCAGGACACGAATCATTCGCTGCTGCTGAAGGTGCAATTGGTATTGCAAAATCGGCTAACCGTGTTCGTAAAGAACCTTTGCGTGTTATTCTGAACGGTTTAGGAAAAGACGCCGCAAAAGTTATTGCCCGTATCAATGGTTTTACCTACGTTCAAACTGATTTCGATTATGCTACAGGCGAATTGAAAGAAGTACAACGCAAAGCCTACTCTGAAGGCGATCGCGCAAAAGTAAACTGCTACGGTGCCAACGATGTACGCGAAGGTGTTGCCATTCTTCACAGCGAAGGTGTTGATGTATCGATTACAGGTAACTCAACTAACCCAACCCGTTTCCAGCACCCTGTTGCAGGTACGTACAAAAAAGAATGTATCGAGCAAGGTAAAAAATACTTCTCAGTAGCATCAGGTGGTGGTACTGGTCGTACACTTCACCCGGATAACATGGCTGCCGGTCCTGCTTCTTACGGTATGACAGATACGATGGGCCGTATGCACTCTGATGCACAGTTCGCAGGTTCTTCATCAGTTCCGGCTCACGTTGAGATGATGGGATTGATCGGAATGGGTAACAACCCAATGGTTGGTGCTTCTGTTGCTGTTGCTGTTGCAATCAGCCAGGCTTAATTTCGCTAAAAAACCATTCGAAATAATTCAAGCTCTGTCAGGTTTCCTGGCAGGGCTTTTTTATTCATGCAATTTGTAGAAAGCAACGGTATGACCGACAAAATTATACAATTTGGGGCCGTATGCACTCTGATGCACAGTTCGCAGGTTCTTCATCAGTTCCGGCTCACGTTGAGATGATGGGATTGATCGGAATGGGTAACAACCCAATGGTTGGTGCTTCTGTTGCTGTTGTCGTTGCAATCAGCCAGGCTTAATTTCGCTAAAAAACCATTCGAAATAATTCAAGCTCTGTCAGGTTTCCTGGCAGGGCTTTTTGTTTTTCGATGAAAATGGGAAGAATATCTCACCGACTTCGAATCATATTAAAATTTCAGTGGCGTTAATACCAATATGGTTAATTGAAATATTTTTCTGAAGGTGAACTTGTAGGCCGCAAACCATGCAACTTTTTAATGACGTCCGTTCGTCAGCCGGCCTCTTTTGATCAAGTGCTGAATCGAAACAAAGTCTTACGGAGAACGGGAAGCTCCGAAGATATGAGGAGATCACCCGTCCGAAGTTAGGCTTTGTGAAGATGAAGAGCGAAGAGCAAAAGCAGCCTTGATCTTTGTGCTTACTATTTGGATTAAGCCAAATAGTAAGGCTTCCGGCAGGAAACGGTATGACCGACAAGATTATACAATTTTGGGCCGTATGCACTCTGATGCACAGTTCGCAGGTTCTTCATCTGTTCCGGCTCACGTTGAGATGATGGGATTGATCGGAATGGGTAACAACCCGATGGTTGGTGCTTCTGTTGCTGTTGCAATCAGCCAGGCTTAATTTCGCTAAAAAACAATTCGAAATAATTCAAGCTCTGTCAGGTTTCCTGGCAGGGCTTTTTTATTCAAAACGGTTTCATCATCTTTGCATCCTTATTTTCGAACCAATGATCGATAAAAACAAAGAAAAAGTTATAGCAAAAGCAGTTGAATTGTTCGACGAAGGATATGCCTGTTCCCAGTCGGTTTTACTGGCATTTGCTCCGAATTTCGATTTGGACGAACGAACTGCTAAGCTCATTTCTTCCACTTTTGGAGGCGGAATGGGACGTTTGCGCGAAACATGTGGTGCCGTTACGGGCGGTTTTATGGTGCTGGGTCTGGCCTTTGGAAATGAAATTCCAAACGATATGGAAACAAAGCTCAACAGCTACAAAAAAGTACGCGAATTAAACAAACGGGTAACCGAAATTCACGGCACATCAAACTGCCGCCAACTTCTTATTAAACACGCCTCCGAACAACAGGTACAAGACCGCCTGCACCACAAGCTTATTTGCCGGCAGCTTGTGGGCGATACCACCGGGCTTGTTTTCGATATTTTAAAAGACGATCACAAAATTTAGGAGTAATCTTTTCCGCCGTAATTTACTACGAACAAAACCAAACTCCTCCCCTTCCTCCTCATTAATACGCTGAACAACAGGCGCAACTATCGTTGCAAACCTGTATGAAAAACACTACCTTTCGCGGAAAATAAACCGGCGGCCGAATTCAGCATTAATTATCCGTTAATCTCGCTCAATTATTGAAACAATTTAAGGCTTGACGCGTTTACTTTTCTGAATTTTAATTTTTAGTTGATTAAGTTAAACAATTAATAAAAACAACTCAAGATGTTAATTAGCGACGTAAAAGCAAGAGAAATTTTAGACTCACGCGGTAATCCAACCGTAGAAGTTGAAGTGTTACTCGAAAGTGGCGCATTCGGACGCGCAGCCGTTCCTTCAGGTGCCTCAACCGGTGAAAACGAAGCGCTGGAATTACGTGATGGCGACAAAAGCCGTTACCTCGGAAAAGGTGTATTAAAAGCAGTTGAAAACGTAAATACTATTATTTGCAAAGAGTTGGTGGGTATGGACGCAACAGATCAGGTTGCTATCGACCGTAAATTGCTCGAACTGGATGGTACAAAAACAAAATCAAACCTGGGAGCCAACGCCATGTTGGGTGTTTCTTTGGCGGTAGCAAAAGCTGCTGCTGAATATTCTGAACTTCCATTGTACCGTTACATTGGCGGAACCAACGCAAAAACGTTACCTGTTCCGATGATGAACATCATCAACGGTGGTTCGCACTCTGATGCAACTATCGCTTTCCAGGAATTTATGATTCGCCCGATTGGCGCTGCTTCTTTCCGCGAAGGTTTGCGCATGGGTGCTGAAGTTTTCCACGCACTGAAAAAAGTATTGAGCGCTAAAGGTCTTTCAACAGCTGTTGGCGACGAAGGTGGTTTTGCCCCGATGTTAGGCGGAACTGAAGAAGCCATCGAATCGATTCTTACTGCGATTAAAAACGCCGGGTACAAACCGGGCCGTGCCGAAGACGGTGGCGATGTTTCTATTGCCATGGACTGCGCTTCATCAGAATTCTATGTAAACGGTGTATACGATTACGGAAAATTCGAGCCAAACGGTGTAAAACGTACTTCTGAAGAACAAGCGGATTACCTTGCTGAACTGATCGCAAAATATCCGATCGATTCTATCGAAGACGGTATGGACGAAGGCGACTGGGACGGCTGGGTAAAACTGACTGAAAAAATCGGTGACAAATGCCAGCTGGTGGGCGACGACCTGTTCGTAACCAACGTGGAGTACCTGCAAAAAGGTATTGAACTGGGAGCGGCCAACTCGATCCTGATCAAAGTAAACCAGATTGGTACACTTACCGAAACACTCGATGCCATTGAAATGGCTCACCGTGCAGGTTACACTTCGGTAACTTCTCACCGCTCGGGTGAAACCGAAGATGCCACCATTGCCGACATCGCTGTTGCAACCAACGCCGGACAGATCAAAACAGGTTCTTTGAGCCGTTCAGACCGTATGGCAAAATACAACCAGCTGCTTCGTATCGAAGAAGAACTGGGCGAAAGCGCTATCTACGGATACAAAAAAATCTACAAGAAGTAAGCTTATTTCTTAACGATATTTCGAAACCGCTTCGTCAACCGACGGGGCGGTTTTTCTTTTAAACTCCCCGCTACACTCCAACCTTGGGATAACGCGTAAAATCCGGTGGATTTCATTTTTCAAGCATCGATTTCAGTTCCTCTTAAAGGAAATTTTTGCAACTATTTGCCTGGAGGCCATACTCTTTGGCATGCCCCAAGCCGCCTTCGGGAAAAAGCGTTAAGAAAATAAATGCAGTGAGCGTTAAAAATCAAGGTTGTTTGATCCGTCGGCTGACGGTGAGTTTCCTTGATTTTAGTGAACGGAATTTATTTTTAGCTTTTTAACGTCAGCGGCGGCATTTTTTGCCTACCTTTTTTTGCTGTAAAAAAAAAGTAGGTCGCAGCGAAGCGAGAAATATAGTACTGCCTTATGGTTTTTATAATCCGGGCAATCTATTGGTCAGAAAAAATATTTGCCCTAAATGAAATTTAAACTGATCACAACCCTGCCCCTATTCTATTATTTCATTGTAAAGTTATAATGGTCCTTGGCGCGTTTTATTTTGACATTCGTTCGCATCTGATAAAAATATTGCATTTTAGGCTCACCAAAATCGACTAAGATGAAACGACGTAACGCAATTAGAATAGCGACCGGCGCTATTATTGGAGGTGGAGCCGGAATCATTACGCTTACCCAGGCTTTTAAGCCCGAACCGCTTCCCGAAAAACCGGCACAAAAACTCGAACCCGGTGAAAATACAACTGGCTGGCAATATGCCCGTTTAGATCCGGCAGAATCGGGGGAAATAGCCTACAGCCAATACAGTGTCGGAAGCTGCATGTATGCCACTTTTTACGGTGTGGCTTCGCAAATTGCAGCCAAACTGGGAGAGCCTTATGCTTCTTTTCCGTTCGACATGATGAAATACGGCCACGGAGGTGTGGGTGGTTTCGGAACCTTGTGTGGTGCGCTTAACGGCGGCGCTGCGCTGTTGGGGTTGTTTGTTAGCGATAAAAAAACACGCGACAGCCTGATAAACGATCTGTTTCAATGGTACGAAAACAGCCAGCTTCCGGGGTTTAAACCACAAAAAGCAGCAATGAACTACACACCGGCATCGTCGGTTTCTCATTCTACGCTTTGCCACGCTTCTACCGCCAACTGGGGAAAAGCGTCGGGATTTACAATCGACAGCGACGAGCGGAAAGAAAGGTGCCGCCGCTTATCGGGCGAAGTAGCAGCCAAAGTTACCAGCACATTAAACACCTTTTTTAGCAACAATTATGTAACCGAATACCCCAACAACGAAAACGCCGGGGCATGCCTTACCTGCCACGGTCAGGAGGGGAAACTGAACAATATCAGCGGACAAATGGACTGTAACTCCTGCCACACCCAATCGGTGGCGCATAAAGTTTTTGGCGATGTACATTACAAATACATGAAAGCCCGGTAGTACATCCCCGGGCTAAAGCCTGGGATTAGTCACACAGGCTAAATGACTTTTGGGCACAGCCCTAGAAAACAATCATGATTCCCGGGAATTACCAACAGGAATAAAAGGGCGGCTTGTCGACAGCATTTCATAAAAAGAGTTAGATGCCAAGGCGCATAGAGCGATTGTGCCTTGAATAGCCTATTGATTGCGCCTTTTATTTACCTGCACCCTACCCCGGGTTTCACCCGAGGTTAGTCATATTTTATCCCTTCGGGACATTGAGCTGAATTACAAAGTTAAGACGCGTTAAGCTGACATTGATGTTTGCCCCCTGCCTTTTTATGGCGCTGAAAGCGTTGAACCTGATTAACCCGGTGTGTAACTCCGGGATGAAATGACCGAAGGAAAATCGTCCGGAACACTTGGTTGATCATAGATTAACAGCACTTCCGGACGAAAAATAGCTGTCTTTCGTTGATCAACTTTCAGAAAAAAAAAAGCACTCCCGAAGGAGTGCCTCTTAAAAAATAATCCCCAATTCACACCCCAGGTGCAATTTCTTCTTCTACATCGGTCTTGTTTTTTCGTTTTTTCACCACCTCGTTGTTGGCGGCAATAATTTCGGCCACCGTTCGGGCATAAGTGCCGTAGGCAGCGTTGTTAATCTGTTCCATTACATTGAGGTAAGGTACCAGCTTTTTATTAACCAGCTCCACCACTTGCGTTTTCAGTAAGGACGCATTTTCGAGCGTGCCTTCTTCTCCCTGTGCTTCCTCGTAACTCAGGCGGTTGGCTTCGAAATCGGTCTGTGCCGTTTGCAGCGCTGCCACATAGGTGTCGCATTGCGGAAGAAGCGCGATGTTGCTTACAGCCTTGGGTTTACCCAAATCGGCCAGCAGCGAATTAATCAGCGAACTTTCGCGTGTCAGGCTTTCTACTTTCATTTCGAGGCCGTAATTGTTAAAAATATCGAGCAGGTAGAGCGCCGCTGTTCGGATCGCCTGGTCGGGGTGATGCGAAAAACCCAGCAGCAGGTAGTACAAAGCGTCGATTTTATCGTCGCGGTTTTCGTCGTAAGCTTTGGCTTCGCTCTTTTCTTTCATCCGGCGTATTGCCCCACTTAACAGGACCGAAGCCGGTTTCAGTTCACCAATTATGTATTCCATATTGGGGTCGAAATTCAAGGGGTTGGTATCGTAGCCCCTGATAACCTGTGTGGCAACACCGTCGACCTCGGTGGTGCGGCTGTTCGCAATTAACGGTTGAATAGACATACTCTGAATTTTGGTTTAACATTAGCACCGTAACACATTCGTACGACATGATTTTGGGTGCCTGATAACTTTTATCGCCACTTAAATTACATGAAACAACCGAATAACACAATAGAATACAATGTGTTACTGAGCATCTTGTTTTCCGGGTGGCATGTACATCCACCGCTACACTGCGGTTTCCGGAAGTCGGTGGTGAATCGCCACGTGCTGAAAAAATGGTTCGTCAAGGCTTGGTGACTTACCACGGGGCAAAAAATTGATTTTTCGGTGTATGGTAAATCACCACGCCATCAAAAATTGATTTTCCGGCGCATGGTAACTCACCACGTCATGAAAAAATGATTTTTCGATGCATGGTGAATCACCACGTGATGAAAAATTGATTTTTCGATGCATGGTAACTCACCACGTGATGAAAAATTGATTGGCGGCCTTTTGTCAGGCGAAAACGGCGGGTTTGGATTAAAGCCCGGCAACAAAGTTCTCCGTTTTGCCCCCGGCATTAATGGGCTTACCGAAAAAGTAAATGATACGCAAAGCACGCAAAAAAAGAAGCTAATGATGAGCAATCTGCGACCTTTGCGCTTCTTTTGTGTGTTTGCGAGAACCTGTTTTTGCCAACTTTTTGGCCAGCCCCCCAAGGGGCTTTAGTCCTCGATTCCTGTTTTCGTAAAATTTTACTTCGGGCGCCACCGAAACAATTCTTTTGTTAAATTAGTAGCTCCACTTCAGGTGACACCCGGAACGAACAGCAGCGAGAGATTTGCCACCCTTAGACAATGGATCGATAAGAGCGAAATAGGTGTAGAGTCTATAGACTCACATTAGCCTCTGTGAAACGATAAAATAAGTAATTATGAAATATATTGAAAAAGTCGAAATACAATATTTTAGGTCATTAAAAGATTCGAAAATCAAAGACCTAAAGGAGCTAAATATTTTTTCTGGAAAAAATGATTCTGGAAAATCAAATGTTTTGAAAGCATTCGATTTATTTTTCAATATAAAGGACACAAACTTCTTGCTAGATTATAATAAAGAAAGATTGCAAGAAGTACGCAGTGAGTCAGTAAAAGGGAAACAATATATTTCTATCAAAATTCATTTTTTGAATCCTGGTGGTTTTAGCTCATTGCCGGAAAAATTCTACATCGTTAGAGTTTGGGATAGAACTGGAAAAATAGTAACAGAAAAGCATAATCTAAAACAACAGTTTGACGCAGGAAAAATTAAAGCAAAAAGTTATAACAGATGTTTGGGAGGTCTTACTAAATTCTTAAATAGAATTGAATATACTTATGTTCCAGCAGTTAAAGATGAACGCTTTTTTTACTATTTACTTGAACTTCTTCAAAAAATATTATTTGAAAAGAGTAGAAAAAATACAATTTCAAGAATAGATAGTATAACAGGAGAATTCAATGCTGAACTTAACAGCATTACTAATGATTTAAGTAATGAATTTCAGCAAATTACTGGAATAGATTCTACATTGAATTTTCCTACAGAAATAGCCGAGTTATTTCAACGACTAATTATCGATACTAAGTCTGGTAATCATAAAATACCTTTACAAAATAGAGGTGAAGGAATTCGGATGCGTTATATTCCTACAATTCTGAATTATATCTCTAGGAATTCTAAAAGCTTCCATATTTGGGGTTTTGACGAGCCAGAAAACTCTTGTGAATATTCTTTAGCTAAGGAGTTGGCTCAAACATTCGCGTCTGAATATATAAAGAACAGCCAGATTTTTGTTGTTACTCATTCATTCCATTTTATTTCACTTGCGAATGAAAAAATATCAAGATTTCGTGTTTATAAAGACGAGAATGGAATTAGCTCGAAAGTAGTGTTCTTGGATAAAAAAAATCTTGAAGAATTAGAAAGTGAACTTGGGATAATCCAAATAAATGAGAAACTTGCTGAGCTATATAGCTCATTTGTAAAAGAAAGAGAAGAAATAAAAATTATTAAATCAAAATTAGAAGAATCCACAAAACCCTTTCTCATATTTGAAGGTCCTTCTGACAATCAATTATTCTCGACTGCTTATAAATTCCTAAAAAATAAAGAAATTATTTCTGATTATATTCTATGTGAACATCAAACTAATTCTAATGGTTCCACTATTGGTTCAAATGCGCCAGATATAAACAAATATTTGCATAGCCATATTACAAAAACTCCAATCGACAATATAATAATTGCAATATTTGACTATGACAATGAGGGATTTAACGAATTCAAAGCATTAAAAAAATCAAACATCTACACTAATTTTTCGGTGGATGGAATTACATTTAGAAATGTACTTCAACATAAAGACAAAAAAAACGTTTTCGCAATTACTTTAGTTCCACCTCCTTTCAGAGAAATTTATGTTCATCCAGACAATTCAAACTATTGCTACTTGACTACCGAGTTACTTCTTGATGACAATTATATTCCGGTAGCAAATAAAGTTTATCCAACACTTTTTGATAAAAGTGTATTTTCCTTTCATGGGAAAAAAGTATCCTTTGCTCAGAAAATAGATGAAAAAGCCGCAAACGGAGAGGTTATTGATTTTTCTGGTTTTAAAGGCACTTTAGAGTTAATTGAGAAACTTGTAAACAATGCTAATTAAAAAACACCTCCGTTCGCGCCGATTCCTGCCTGCCTGCAGGCGGGTGCAACCATTGCACCCTCCGCAAAGATGTATAAATGCAGCTTTTAGTTGTTGGCGAAGGAACGGATTAAAATCAACGTACAAGCGATTAAAAACTATAAACCATATGGGAAAATTTCAATATTGCATTCTGGTTATTCTGGTAATTGCAACATCGTGTACTTCACAAAAAAAGATGGCTAATTTTGAAGAGCAATCTATACAAAAAGAAAATAAATATAAATCCGACCCTACCTTTACAGGTTCAGCCCCACAAAGACTTATTATTGATTCAACTGAAAATATACATTTTAGCGACTCTATACTGGAGAAAAAAATAAAAGCTGCATTATTTCTTGATTCGACTCAACAAATAAACATAGCAATAGCTGATACTGTAAAAAAACTCGTTCTTAATGCTGAAAAGTCGGCAAAATATTCAGAAAAAATAAAGTCACTTGATGGATTACAATATTTTAAGAATTTAAAAAAATTGTATGTAAGTTTTAATTCTATATCAGATTTAACTCCACTCCAAGACTTACACAACCTTGAAAGGCTAATGGCTCAAAATAATCAAATTGAAAACATTGAACCATTGAGAAATCTGACAAAACTAAGATATCTCACATTATACATGAATAACGTATCGGATGTATCTCCATTATCAAATTTAACAAACCTTGTTGATATCTGTTTATGGGATAACAATGTTAGTGACATCAGTGTTTTTAATAATCTTATAAACCTTAAAGAAGTAAATTTAGGTCGAAACCAAATAAGGGATATTTCCCCACTAAAAAATTGCAAAAAACTGGATGTTATTTGGATTCCTTTTAATCCAATCTCTAATCCCGAAATACTATCAGATTTTAGTGAAACATTGAGGGTACTATCAATTGCCGGGTGCAATATCAAAAACATTGACTACCTCAAAGATTGCACGAAAATGAGAGATTTATTTATCTTCAATAATCAAATAACAGATATATCTGTTCTACACAAGATGACTGGTTTAAAATCCTTGTTTGCTTCGAACAATAGGATATCCGATATTAAAGTAATACTACACTTGGTAAAAAATGGAGCTTTTCAGGATAAAGCAAGATATGGTATACCAGGGATTAGTATCGATTTAAAATGTAACCCAATTGATTTTTCAACAGAGAAAAACAAACGAATAAAGTATTATCTGGAAAATAATATAGAAATGATTAAATTTTAAAAATTGGTTAACCGAAAAGAGGACCGGTGAGCTAACAGTCCACCCGCTCGCGCCAATTTGCAACCGTGTGCAATCCGTAAGGATTGAAAAATGCTGCTTTCAGCCTTTGGCTGAGGCACAGATTACACCCGTCTGCGACAGGCAGGAATCTGCGCCGGCTAAGTAGAAAAATTTACTGCGATTCATTCAAATACTAAACATATGAAACCAATACCCTTTATTTTGATGCTAACATTGGTGTTGCTGACAATGCTAAGCCATGGTCAGGATACAGCAGAATGTAAAACAAACGTTTTTTGCGAGCTTGTACCCGACGGATGGGAATGCCAAATTATCAAAGAAAACTTCCCGGAAGATGACATTCCCAAACATACGCCTACCCCGGAGGCCATTGTTAAATATTACCACCCGAACAGAGAATTTGAGAACATGAACAGCATTGGACAGGAAAGGGTGAATCCTGCATTGATCTTGAATTTATACCCGATCAGTCGTAAGAATGAATTGTCGAAATTCATTAAGTCGCAGCAATACCTCTCCCATTGCATCCCTGTTTATTTCGGCGAGACAGCAGATTATTTTATAATTACGTCACCCTGTTTTAAAAATAAAGGGGTCTACACCGAAGAAGCCAATTCTGCCATAGCTGATTTATACAAAGCCTTGGATTGCGCAGTAGTGAAAAGAAAATACTATCTAAATGAGCATTTAAAGTTTGAAAAATACTAAACACAACCAAGCGCCCTGTTGCATCAACGCTACATGTACTTAGGCGTTAAGCCCATTGGGCAGCAAACCACCGAATGAACAAACCGTACCCTCCATTTGCTTTATTGGTAGTGAAAACAATGTAACAACTACCGATATGCTACGAAACTATTTCTTACTGACTGCATTCCTGCTTGTCGCTATTCAATCGATGGCCCAGGCCCCCAGTGGTGTTCCTTACGGGCAGCCCGAACCGCTCGAATTCGATCTGGTAAATATTATCGTATTTATTATTGTTCCGGCATTAATTATATTGCTGTACATTGGGTTCAAGCGCAAAAACCGAAAGAAATAGGGCTGCTGGTAGCTGCAATACATTCATGATTCATTGAGTTACCAACAGAAACGGAGGCATTATTAATTTCTGCTTTTACTCTCCCTCTTCTCCCTCTCTACACGTAGAGAGGGACGATCCCGAGTACTCGCGGATCAGGGTGAGTCTGAATATTATAACCGTATTTTGTTATTGTTCTTTGAGAAACTGTCAAAAAACAATCATGATTCTCAGGAATCGCCAACAGATATGAAAGATATATATCTTTTCAGTTTTGCTCTTCCTGAATGTTTCGCCCCGATGGGGCTAATTTTTTCTCATCTGGAATTTTCTATAAATAGTATCGCAACGCTGTTGCTCAAAAACAGCTGCAGAGCAGCAAAATATTTATAGACAAACAAGACAAGAAAGACCGTTAAGCTGCAGCGCAGCGTAATAAATTTAATTGTCGAAATAGTTGCCTTTCCAAGGCCTGTATTGATTTTCAAGGCCAGCGAAAAGGGAAAAATCGATGTTTGCAATGTTTAAGTGTGGCTTGTCGACAGCATTTCATAAAAGCAGTTAGATTACAAGGCGCATAAAGCGATTGTGCCTTGAATCGCTTATACATATCACCCCCGGGTTTCACCCGAGGTTAATCTTATTTTATCCCTTCGGGATATTGAGCAGAATTACAAACTTAAGTAGAGTTAACCGGACAGTAATGTTTGAACACTTAACTTTTTATGGCGCTGAAAGCGTCGAATGTGATTAACCCGGTGTGAAACACCGGGATGAAATGGCCGAAGGGAAATCGTCCGGAACAGTTAGTTGATCGTAGATTTATAAGACTTCCGGACGAAAAATAGCTGTCTTTCGTTGATTGACTTTCATAAAAAAGGCTGCCTAAAAAAGACAGCCTCTTCATGAATTTCCTTCTCTGTTTATTTCGGTTCCCAGTAACAACGTTTGGGAGAAACGATTTTTTCCTCTGCTTTCAGTACTTTCATTGCTTTTTCCACTACTTTTTTATCAAGGCCGGCTGCTTCGGCTATCTGCCCCGCGCTCATGGGTTTTCCGGCAGCTTTCATTGCCGCCATTACTTTTTCTTCACTCATGATTTTATCTTTTATTGACGGTTATTTTCCAAAACGTTCCGAGATCACTTTCCAATCCACAATTTTCCAGAAATCTTCGATGTATTTCGGACGTGCATTCTGCTTGTCGAGGTAGTAGGCATGTTCCCATACATCGCAGGTCAGTAAAGGCTTTTTACCGTCGCGCAGCGGATTTCCGGCATTGCTGGTTTGCACAATTTCGAGTTCGCCCGATTCGCTCACCACCAACCAGGCCCAACCCGATCCAAACAAAGTGGCAGCTGCCTTCGAAAACGCTTCTTTAAACGCATCGAACGAACCAAATTTGGCATCGATCGCTGCTTTAAGTTCGTCTTTGGGTTCTTTGCACCCGTCGGGACTAAACTGCATGAAATAGAACGTGTGGTTCCACACCTGTGCTCCGTTGTTAAAAATTCCGCCGTCGGCTTTCCGAATAATTTCTTCAAGACTGGCATTTTCAAACGCTGTTCCCACAATCAGGTTATTTACATTGGTTACGTATGCCTGATGGTGTTTCCCGTAGTGAAAGTTGATGGTATTTTCACTGATCACCGGTTCCAATGCATTAGCAGCATATGGAAGTTCTGGTAAACTAAAAGCCATAATTATAAAATTTAAAAGTTGTTGATTTTTATGTAAAGGTATAACGTATTAGTAAGAAAAAAGATTGGGCTTCAAGCTAATTTTGAACAGGTATAAATAAGGTTCAACGTACCCTATTGGGGCTTGCTTTATCGCTTATTGCGGATCGGTGCAGAAGTTTTCCGGGAATTTCCCTTTAATTCCCTTTTCCCGGTAATAGGCCTTCATTCGGTTAATATCGGCCGTTGCATCATCTGTCAGCTCAAACAGCTCGCCGGTTGAAATGATCTTTCTTCCCCAGTCGAAGCTACCGAGATACACCGGAATTCCGGTTTCGCGGGCGATAATATGAAAGCCTGCTTTCCATTTCTTAGTGAAGGCTCTTGTCCCTTCAGGTGTCATGGCCAAATGAATATAATCGAGCTCATTGATGGTGTGAATGGTTTGCCGGATTACGTTTGCACCGCGGGAACGGTCAATCGGAAGGCCACCCATTTTCTTTACAAAATACCCCAGGGGCCAAAAGAAAAATTCTTTTTTGATCAGAATATTCGCTGTTCTTCCGGCTGAAGTATAATACAACCAGGAAATCACAAAATCCCAGGCACTGGTATGTGGCACCCCGATAATAATACATTTCGGGACATCAGGCATTCCTTCATAAACTCCTTTCCATCCCATCAGCTTCATTATAAATTTGCAAAGTCCTTTCATTTTGTGTCTACCTTTTTTAATTTAAAATTTGTTGCTCCTGCATATTCTTTCAATAGTTCCTGCGCCAAAATTGTAGCTTCATCCAATCCATTGGAAGCGGCGTAATCAATTATAATCATCAGGAAACGTTTGGTTTCGGCGCTTACCGATGTTCTCACCGAATCGCTGGTGGGAGTGCCAAAGGCTCCGGCTTCATCCCTGAAAACCGGCATAAATTCAATGTTCAGTTCTCCCCTGCCAATTCCTTTGTAGGGTTCATCGTTTTTTCCGATTCCAAAAACCACATCTCCGTTGATTTTATCTGCATCGTAGCCGCCAATCGAAAATCCGGTTGAAATGGACACCAGATTCAGGCAATCCACCACATTGTTAACCTGGTAAAGCTCTCCCCGGTTTACCACCCTCCGGAGCAGCGCTTCTGCCGACAACCGATAACGTGCCGGATCTTTTCCGCAGGCTTTGTAGGCTTTCCGCGAGGATGCGATAGCCGGAATCTGACTGACATCACCGATTTCCAGGCGTGAATGCAACTCATCAATCTTGCCCTTCATCCGTGTCCACAGCTTTTCATCTGTATCCGTCATCCTCACCTCGCACTCGATACACGATAATTGCAAAGCAGGAACTTTTGAAGCCAGTTCTGTTGAAATACTAATTGCAGGCATAAATCTATCTGTGAATTCTCTCGTTCTTATAACAGACTTCAAAACTAATATTCTGAAACGACTTTTGTAAAAATGTGCATTGAAAAAACCAACCCGATTACAACAAACCAACGGAAAACACGTAACACCAATGGTATAAAATTTGTATGAAAAGGAAGGATTTTATCGTTTAAGTTCCTGTTTAACAATTAAAATTCAAGATGATGAAAAACATGATTCTGATAGCCTTGATTTTTGGAGCAGCAATTGCCTTAAGTGCTCAGGAAACCAAAATGACAAAAAAAGAAAAAAAGGTAAAAACTGAAGCCGTAAAAAAAGAACATATCCAACAGTTAATGTCAGACAAGACCTGGCGCTTCGATGCCGAAAGAATGCTGCCGGCGACCGGACAGAGCAAAACCCTGATAACCGACTATGGGATGGATTTTCTATCCGACAAAATCGAATGCTATCTTCCCTTCTATGGAAGAGCTTATAAAGCTGAATACGGAAGCAACAAGTCGCCCCTCGATTTTAATTCGGAGATTGACAGTTACAATATCCAGGAATGGAAAAAAGGTGGGTGGATTGTCAATTTTAATGTCAAAAACAATAGCGACTTTATGCAGTTTACCCTCACCATTGCATCGACAGGATCTGCCACGCTGAGCATAAACAGCACCGACAGGCAACACATTTCGTTTCAGGGCGAAATTACCGATGTTGAGAAAGACAAGAAAGAAAAATAGAAAGGGAATCCGTTAGGATTCCTTTTTTTATATTTCAAACGGAAGTTTCCGAATCAACCGTATTTCAGCGGGTGTAACCAAAGCCTGCATCGGAATAACTTCCACCCCGGCGCTTACAGCCTCTTTTAATACCGCAGCATAGGCCGGGTCAATCTCCACTGCCGGGGCAAAGACCGCCACATCGCAACGCTGAATAATGTACAGCATAACTGCCCGCATTCCCTGCTTTTTTACTTCCATCAACGTTATCAGATGTTTTTGCCCGCGGGTGGTTACAGCATCGGGAAACAAAGCATAGTTCCCTTCTTTCAGCGAAACATTTTTTACTTCAACAAAGCATTTTTCGGTATCATTTTCGGCGTAGACATCAAAGCGCGAGTCTCCAAACGTTACCTCCCTGCGAACCTGGGTATAACCTTCCAGTCTGGGAATCTTGCCTTCTAAAATGGCCTCAAAAGCCAACAAGTTCGGATTGGAAGTATTTATCCCCACCCAGCCATCGTTTATTTTGATCATCTCCCAGGTAAAACGGGTTTTGCGTTTGGGGTCGCCTGCCGGCGAAAGATAAACTTCGGCACCTTCTTCCAAACAGCTTTTCATGGTGCCTGAATTGGTGCAGTGCGCCGTTACCACCGAGCCATCATCTAAAGTAACATCGGCCAGAAACCGCTTGTACCTTTTAATTAATGTGCCATGTACCAATTCTTGCTGAAAAACCATTGAAAAAAGTATTAAAGCCCAACTGACTGTTATAAACGATCTAACGAGGAAAGATTGAAGAGAGATTGAAAATAGATTGAAAATAGATTGAGACAGATTGATTTAGATTCGTTTCGTTCCATCAATCTGTCATCATTTCAATCAAAAATTATTAATAATACCCAAATATTATTGACCAGCGACTAAAGCTGTGTGCGGGCAAACGGAACGGTACTTTGCTCCACAAATTCCTGCTTTAAAAACTTATAATACCCGGTTATCGCAATCATTGCGGCATTGTCCATGGTATATTCAAATTTCGGAATAATCAGGTTCCAATGGTGTTTTTTCGCATTCTCCATCAATGCATTTCTCAAACCTGAGTTCGCAGAAACACCCCCGGCAACAGTAATTTCCTTAATACCGGTTTCTTTGGCTGCCTTCTTTAGCTTATTCAGAAGGATTTCGATAATGGTATATTGCAGTGAAGCGCAAAGATCGGCTTTATTTTCTTCCACAAAGTTTTCGTTCTTCCTGATTTCATCGCGAAGGAAATACAGGAAATTGGTTTTTAAACCGCTGAAGCTGTAGTCGAGCCCGGGAATGCGCGGACGGCTGAATTCAAAACGAAGCGGATTACCTTCTTTGGCCAGTTTATCGACATGTGGCCCGCCGGGATATGGCAGTCCCATTACCTTGGCACATTTATCAAAGGCCTCGCCGGCTGCATCGTCAATGGTTTGCCCGATCACTTCCATGTGAAGATGATCGCGTACAAGAATAATCTGAGAGTTTCCTCCCGACACCAGCAGGCATAAAAACGGAAATTTCGGAGGATTATAATCCACCCCGTTCTCCCGGATAAAAAGTGCCAGTACATGTCCCTGCAAATGATTCACTTCGATCAGCGGGACATTTAGCGCCAGCGAAAAACCTTTGGCAAACGACGTACCTACCAACAACGATCCCAGCAAACCGGGACCACGTGTGAAAGCCACTGCAGAAATTTCATTTCGGTCGATACCCGCACGTTTGATAGCAGTTTCAACAACCGGTATAATATTTTGCTGATGTGCGCGCGATGCCAATTCAGGAACCACGCCACCGTATTCCTCGTGCACTCTTTGGTTAGCCACTACATTCGACAAAATCATACCATCGCGAATAACAGCTGCCGATGTATCATCGCACGAAGACTCAATGCCTAATATCGTAATTCCTTTATTTTCCATTTCACTTAAATTGTTCATTGCCTGAGTACTGCAATTTTTAATTTTTCTCCCGGATATTTATCCCGTTCCGGGTATCTGTTTTTTCTGATTTTACGTTCTATTTAAACAACAACAATTGCCCCTGGTTTATATCTTTGCGTTATTAAAATGTCGTCGTTCATAAAAGAACGATTTCGCAAGGCTTATTTTTTCCGAAAAAGGGTATGTTCGTTTAAAAATTGCAAAACTATTAAAAAACGCTGGAAAATATTCATCATTGTAATGTCGGTACTGATTGTACTGCCAATTGCGGGCTATCTTGTCATTCAAAACAGCAAGGTACAGACGATTATTACCCAGCGAATTGCCACTGCTTTATCGGAACGACTGAATGCTAAAATCAGTGTTGGACGTGTCGACATCCGCTTTTTTCGTTCGCTCCAACTCGAAGACATTCTGATTGAAGATCAGAACAGCGACACGCTCCTTTTTGCACAGGAAATCTCGGCAAAAATCGACACCCTGCGATTTCGCAAACATTTCCTTAATATCGGCGAACTCAGTTTTAAGGGAAATCAGCTCAACCTTTCGCGCGATTCTGCCGATTGTTATAACTTCAGTTTTATTTTGAATGCGTTTGCCGATACGGCGAAAACCACTGGTGCAAGTTGGCTTTTCGCTTGTAAAACGTTCCATTTCAATACGCTTCAAATTCGCTATTCCGATAAGGCGGACAACTCGTTTAACGATCTTCTTATCGACGACCTGAACCTGGACGTCTCCGACTTTAAAAGCCAGGATGATTTTACAACATTTCGGATAGATCAGCTAAAACTGGCATCGAATCAAAATATCCGGTTCGAAAACATGAGCGCTCAAGTTGCAATCTCGCCTCAAAAAATAGAAGTCAGCAACTGGAGTTTTGAGAGCCGAAGTTCCCAAATCTCCAACTCGGCTTTAACGCTTGACTTGCCGTCGGTGATCGACTCGGTGCGCTCGCCGTTAAAAATTGATTTTCAAATTCCTTCCTCCATCATCAATTTCAGGGAACTTGGAGAAATCATCCCTGCGTTAAGCGGAATGGATCAGGTGGTTGAGCTGTCGGGGCAGATCTTTGGCGATTTTAATGACCTGAAAGGGAAAAACATTCAATTTAGTACCGGTAAAAATACCCGTGGCGATATTGATTTCTACATTAACGACCTGCTTCATCCCGAACACATGTACCTGTTTGTTGATGTAAAGGAATCTACCACTACTTTTAACGACCTTTCGAATATACGCTTACCCCGTTCAGCCAAAATCAACTACCTGCAGTTCCCCAGTGGGTTTTACCAGGCGGGGCTCCTGCAATTCAAAGGAAACTTTAGCGGATTCCTTGACGATTTCGTTACATTCGGTACGCTTCAAAGTGAAGTAGGAAAGCTAACCACCGACATTTTGGTAGCGCCGGAGAAAGAAGGCTCCATTATATACCGGGGAAACATTGCCACCAGTAATTTTCAGCTCGGAAAACTTTTCCGCGAAGAAACTCTGGGCAAACTCACCTTTAACGGCTCCGTGGATGGAAAATATAACCAATATGACGAATCGATGTCGGGGATATTTAAAGGCAATATCAAAACCATTGAGGTCAATAACTATCCGTTTAACGACATTCAATTCGACGGCATTCTGCTGGATAAGATGTTTGACGGGCTGTTTGTGATGAACGATTCAAACCTGCAGTTCTCTTTTCTTGGTCAGGTTGACCTGAACAGCTCCATTCCTGAATTCGATTTTACACTTCAGCTGAATAAAGCCCGTCCGGCGCAACTCAACCTGTTTAAACAATTCCCGAATGCAGAACTGGCATTTAACATGAATGCCAATTTCAAAGGCACAACACTGGATAATCTTGATGGCATAATCAACATAGACGAAGGCTACTACAAAAACAGAAACGGATCGTTCGATTTGGGCGGAATGAGCCTTAGAACCAACAAAAAGAATGGCATCGATTCGCTTTCGTTCAGCTCCGGATTAATGGATATCGCCATTGCCGGAAGCTACCATTTCAGAAGTATTGCCGATGCGATTCAACAAACCGTACATCGTTTTATTCCATCATACGAGATTAAAGACACGGGGAACGGCTTTGCCAATCAATTCGATTTCAAGGTCGACATAAAAGACATCAATCCCCTGGCCAATATCTTTGTTCCCGGGCTGGAACTTGACACTCCTTTCCTTTTATACGGGAAGTTCGATTCCTCAAAAAAGGAAATTGATCTCGAAGGAAGTATCCCCGGCGTACGTTACAACCGCATTCTCGCCCGCGATATTTTTATTGGGAACAAAGCCATTGGAAATAAGTACTCCTCTAAATTCAGGTTTGGCGAAATTCGGGTTGACAACGACATTCAGCTTTACAATTTCAGAATAGACTCTGAACTGGCGAACGATGAGCTCAGAAACACCATTTCGTGGAGTAATTATGACGAACTAACGTACAGCGGTTCGATAAAATCGCGTACCCTCTTTTCGAAATCAGACAGCACTGATAACCTGAAGGTGGTAATTGAAGGACAGGAGTCGAAAATATTTATTGCTGATTCGGTCTGGAACATTTCACCCTTTTCGGTTACCATCGATTCGTCATCCATGTCGGTAAACAATTTTCTGATTTATAACCGGGGTCAGCAAATTGCGGTGGATGGCCGAACTAACGAAGGACGTGCCGATTTACTGAACCTGCGGCTGAAAAACATCAATCTTGCAGACCTGAGTGTCTACACGAAACAAGATCTTGAAATAAAAGGCCTCGTTAACGGCACATTCGGATTTGCCAATTTATTTGATAAACCGGCAATACTCTCCGACCTTTCGATCGATGATTTTTATTACCGCGACCAGTTGATGGGCGATGTTTCGCTGGTTAGCCACTGGAACAGCAGTCAATCTAAAATTGATTCGCGGTTAAAGGTCGTACGCAACAACAAATTGAGTCTTGATGCCTTCGGGAATTACCTTCCATCATCAAAACAACTGAACTTCGATGCAAGTTTCGACAGTGTTTCACTGATTGTGCTCGAAACTTTTATGGGCGAAAGTTTTTCCAACTTTAAGGGCTACGGTTCGGGAAAAGTAAACATTGGCGGCTCAATCGACAAAGTTCTGCTGAACGGGGCATTAATGGGCATAAATGCGGGGGTAACCATTGTGGCAACACAGGTTCTGTATACCTTTAACGATAGTGTTTATTTCAAAAACGATACTATTCTTTTTGACAATTTAACGGTATTTGACGCTCAGAAAAACCAGGGAAAATTCTTTGGCACCATCGTTCATCACAATTTCGGGAACATGATCTATGATTTGCATGCCACCACCAACCGAATCAAAGCTTTGAACACCGGCCCACGCGACAACGAAAAATTTTACGGAACGGCCGTTGCCCGCGGAAGACTCGATATTACGGGAAAAGGAAGATCGGTCCGGTTAAGTGGTTCGATGACCTCTTTATCAGGCACGGAAGTCAACATATCGATGGAAAGCGAGAGCGAGGTGGAGAAATATGATTTCATCGAATTTGTTGTCCCTAACGAAACCGAAGTACCTGCATTTTACCAGGTAAAACCCGAGGAAGAAGACAAATTAAACCTGAGTTTATCGGTTGAGGCGACATCTGATGCCAAAGTTCAGCTGATCTACAACTCGCAAATCGGAGATGTGATAAAAGCCCAGGGCGAAGGATTACTGGTTTTCGAAATGACAGAAGACGGAGACATTTACTTGTCGGGCAATTACAAACCCACACGCGGAGATTATCTTTTCACCCTTCAAAATGTGATCAACAAGCGGTTCACCATCGAACCGGGCGGTTCCATAGTATGGTCGGGTGACCCTTACAATGCCAACATCGATCTGAAAGCCATCTACAAACTGAAAGCTTCGCTGTATGATTTGTTTATGAACAACGCAAACAATACGGCGCAGAATCAGAGAATTCAAGTGGAATGTATTATTCACCTCGAAGATGAATTATCCAATCCTACCATTGGTTTCGACATTAAATTTCCGAACGCTAACGAAAGAGATAAAGACGATTTGCAACAATTCTTTAATACTGAAGAAGAGCTGAACAAACAGATTCTTTCGCTGATTGTAATGGGAAAATTCTACACCCCGGAATACCTCAGGGGAACCTACGAAGCCCAGAACAATAACATGCTGGGCACTACAGCGAGTGAACTATTTTCCAATCAACTTAGTAACTGGCTGTCGCAAATTAACGATCACTGGGATGTAGGTGTAAATTATCGTCCAGGCACCCAGGTGAGCGACGATGAAATTGAACTGGCACTGAGTACACAAATTTTCAACGACCGTGTTACCTTAAACGGAAATATCGGCAACAATGCCAATCAATACAGCACCAACAACAGCCAGATTGTAGGTGATTTCGAAATCAATGTAAAACTTGTTCCGAATGGTAAAGTTCAGTTGAAAGCGTACAGCCGTTCCAACAACAACCTGTTCTACGAAACAGCGCCCTATACCCAAGGAATTGGCCTGTCTTTCACCGAAGAATACAACACGCTTAACGATTTATATCAAAAATTTACCAGTCTTTTCAGGAAAAAGAAATGAACGGAATTAATACCGGAAAGATTAAATTTCTGATTATTAGTTTAAACGTTTATAAATTCCTGATAAAATTTCTTTTTATATCCATCTCAAAAAATAATTTTGTGGTCTCGATTAATGACAAAACTTAATCTTTTAAAATCAATACTATGTTTGTATTAATGGTTGTGATCTTTGTTCTGGGCTATACGGCTATAGCACTTGAACATCCACTAAAGGTTGACAAAGCAGCGTCAGCCTTAATTATTGGTTCCCTGTGCTGGGTTGCCTACATCCTCGGAGGAGAATCGATAATACATCTCGGTTTTAGTCCGGCCTGGAGCACATTTCTGGCCGAAAACCCCGATGCACATGGCTTGCATGCCATTCATGAATTTATTGTAGAATACGAAATTATTCGCCATTTGGGAGAAATTTCCGAGATCTTATTCTTTTTAATGGGAGCAATGACCATTGTTGAGATGGTTGACCAGCACGAAGGATTTAAGATCATTACAGATAAAATCAAGACAACCAACAAGGTAAAATTACTCTGGATACTCAGCTTCCTGACTTTCTTTATGTCAGCATTGCTGGATAACCTGACTACTACCATTGTGCTGGTGGCTTTATTGCGTAAACTGATCGACGACAAACAAACCCGCTGGTTTTTTGCCAGTATGGTTGTACTGGCAGCCAATGCCGGTGGAGCGTGGTCGCCCATTGGAGACGTAACCACGATTATGCTCTGGATTGGCGGACAGATTACTGCCGCTAAAATTATCATGGGAGTATTTATTCCCAGTCTTCTTTGCATGGTAGTGCCGTTGGGTATTCTTTCGTTTACAATGAAAGGAAACGTTACCCGTCCAATCATCGACGAAGAAGAAGAAAACTACGTTTCAAAACAAGAAGGCATTTTGTTCCTTATTCTGGGTGTTGGAGGCCTGTTGTTTGTTCCGGTTTTCAAAACGCTAACTCATCTTCCTCCGTATATGGGAATGCTACTTGCGCTGGGCGTGTTATGGGTCGTAAGTGAAATCGTTCACAAAGACAAGCCAAAAGAGGTAAAAAACAAGTTGAAAGTAACGGCCATTCTTCGTCGTGTAGATGTTCCAACCGTACTTTTCTTCCTGGGTATTCTTTCTGCAGTTGCTGCTTTGCAGTCGGCAGGCCACCTGAGTATTTTGTCAAAATTCCTCGACGACAAACTGGGGAACATTTTCCTGATCGACCTTGCCATTGGTGTACTTTCGTCGGTAGTCGACAACGTTCCATTGGTAGCCGGAGCTATGGGTATGTATCCTGTACACGAAATTGGAGTTACCGGTTACGATGCTTTCTTTGTTCAGGATGGCGCATTCTGGGAATTCCTGGCCTATACCGCCGGTACCGGAGGCAGTATGTTGATTATCGGATCGGCAGCCGGTGTTGCAGCAATGGGACTCGAAAAAATCGATTTTATCTGGTACCTGAAAAAAATCTCATGGCTGGCTTTAGTGGGTTATCTGGCAGGAGCTGCCTTCTATTACATCGAATTCGGCTTATAATGAATTAATACCCGATTGTTCATAACTCCGTTCTTATGCGCAATTGAGACTCAGAAAGCATTTAAAATATTAGTTACTTTTGCGGGGTATAATAATTGATATTATACCCCGTTTCTATTGATAAGAATTGTAAAATATTATTAAAAAAATATGTTGAATCTACTGATGATCCAAACTGATCTTCCGCAAGGCGTGGAAGCTGCGGTTACTGAACCCGAAGGAATTTCGACCAAATTTATTGACCTGGCCTTAAAAGGTGGCTGGATCATGATCCCGATTCTGGCTTTGTCGGTGGTGGCGGTTTATATCTTTTTCGACCGCTATTTTGCCATCAAAAAAGCAGGCAAATTTGATTCGGGTTTACTCGACAAAATAAAAGTTTACATTTCAACCGGTAAAATTGATGCAGCCATTGCACTTTGCCGCAGCAATCCCAATCCGGGTTCGCGGATGCTTGAAAAAGGAATCAGCCGAATTGGCCGTCCGTTAACCGATGTAAATACAGCCATCGAAAATGTAGGTAACCTCGAAATCTCAAAACTCGAAAAAGGTCTTCCGGTTCTTGCATCGGTTGCAGGGGGCGCACCCATGATCGGGTTCCTCGGTACAGTAATGGGGATGATCCAGGCGTTTTACGATATGTCGAATGCAGGAAACAACATCGATGTAACCTTACTTTCCACCGGTATTTATCAGGCCATGGTAACCACGGTTGCCGGACTGGTAGTGGGTATCATCGCTTATTTTGCCTATAACATTTTGGTTTCGAATGTAGAAAAAGTGGTTTTCAAAATGGAAGCTACTACTTCTGAATTTATGGATCTGTTGAACGAACCGGTATAATTCAATTTCAATGGCGTTAAAAAAAAGAAATAAAGTAGATGCATCATTTAGTATGTCGTCGATGACTGACATTGTCTTTCTTTTACTGATATTCTTTATGGTTACATCGACATTGATTGCTCCGAATGCGCTGAAATTGTTGTTGCCGCAAAGCAACAATCAAACAGCTGCAAAGCCAATCACTACCATCTCGATAACAAAAGATCTGAAATACTACATCAACGACAACAACAGCCTGAAAAAGGTATCGTTTAACGAGATTGAACCTTTTCTTCGCAATAAATTCGGAACAGGCAACGACGACATTTTTATTTCGCTTCATGCCGACCAGAGTGTGCCGGTAAAAGAAGTGGTAAACATTATGAACATTGCCCGCCGGAACAAGTATAAAATGATACTGGCAACAGCTCCGGAATAAAATTTGCACTGCATCCAGAACATGAAGGAAACAGAATACTACAGCGAACGCAAAAAAGGAATTATCGGCACCATCGTTTTTCACGTGATTGTGCTGTTATTGATGATATTCCTTGGATTCTTTACTCCGCTACCATTGCCGGGGGAAGAAGGTATTCTGGTAAACTTTGGTAATTCAGAAAATGGATTGGGTGACCGCGAACCGGCTCCGGCCCGTCAAAAAGAGCCCACTCCCACTCCTGCTCCACCCAAACGGGAAGAGCCCAAAGCAACACCACAGCCGGCAACACCGCCACCTGCAACTACTCCAAAATCGAATCCGAAACCGGCCAATGAAGCAGTAATGACGCAGGATTACGAAAAAACGGTTGCCATTGAAGCTGCTGAAAAAAAGAAAAAGGAAGAAGAACGCAAAAAACAGGAACAGCTGGCTGAAGACCGCCGCAAGAAGCAAGCTGAAGACGCGCAAAAAAAGGCACTGGCAGATGCTGAAGCAAAGCGAAAAGCGGATGCAGAAGCCAAAGCAAAAGCCGAAGCTGCTGCAATAGCCAAGGCCGAGGCCGAACGTAAAGCAAAAGAGGAAGCCGAAAGAAAACGTTTGGAAGAAGAACAACGCAAAATCAACGAAATAAACTCGCGTACAGCGG
This sequence comes from Maribellus sp. YY47, assembly GCF_023111095.1. Taxonomy (GTDB): domain Bacteria; phylum Bacteroidota; class Bacteroidia; order Bacteroidales; family Prolixibacteraceae; genus Draconibacterium. Next base: position 29,466 of record NZ_JALGYW010000014.1, on the reverse strand, counting down.
GCGCCTTTACCAAAAGCGGAAACGGAACCGGAGGAACCGGAAGTGGCGACGGAAAAAGCCAGGGAGTTACTTTCCCGGGCGGCAACCAGGGAGTACCCACCGGCGATCCGAATGCCGGAAATTACGGACAGGGAGGCAGTGGTTCCGGTAACCAAGGATCAGGTATTTCGTTCAGTCTGTCCGGCCGGTCGGCTATTTCATTACCTAAACCACAATATCCGGGCAACGATGCCGGAATGGTTGTGGTTAAAGTTACCGTTGATAAAACAGGGAAAGTGACCAGTGCGGAACCGGGTGTTCAGGGAACGACGATTATGGACCAGAAATTCTGGAACGAAGCCAAACAGGCAGCACTAAAAGCCCGATTTAACGTTAACGAAAATGCTGCTGCTTTTCAACAGGGAACAATCTCCTATCGATTCGTTCTCGATTAGCATAAAAATTATTTCCTTTGCACCGCCGGCGCAGAAATTACAAGCAGTATAATTTCTGATAACAGTAATGTTCTTGCCCGCGCTTTATTAGTCATTTGCAAAAAATTTTGGATCATGGCATTCCTGACAAAAGACAAAGTTTTTAGTAAACTCTGGTTTAAACACTATTTGTTTATTATAGTCGGATCATTTATTCTGGCTTCTTCCTTTGTATTTTTTATTACACCTCATAAAATTATTCCGGGCGGTGTATATGGTATTTCCATCGTGGTGCACTACCTCACCAAAGGCGTTTTTTCCTTTTGGCCCGAAGGAATTCCGATCGGATTGTTTGCACTGCTGCTTGATATTCCTTTGATTATAGCGGGAATAAAAATTCTCGGCCCGCGTTTCGGAGTGAAAACCATCATGGGCTCGATACTCACCGCCACGTTTAACGACCTGATCACCTGGATGCGTCCGGTTGCCGCTGATGTTCCGCTGGTAAACGACGTTCTCCTGTCATGTGTTTTTGGGGGTGTTCTGGCTGGTTTTGGTTTGGGTTTGATCTTTAAATCAAGAGCTACTTCGGGCGGTTCAGATATTATTGCCATGATCATTGCAAAATACACCAAACTGCAGTTGGGCCGTCTGATGATTTATGTCGATTCGGTGATCGTTTTGCTTGGTTTAGTGGCTTTTGGCGATTGGGCGATCCCGCTCTATTCATGGGTAGTCATTTACATTACCGGTAAAGTAATCGATATTACACTCGAAGGGGCCGACTACAACAAAGCCCTTTTTATTATCTCAAAGCAGCATGCGCTTATCAAGGATAAGTTGTTGAACGACCTGGAACGAGGTGGCACGTATTTCAAGGGGCAAGGCATGTATACCAATGAAGAAAAGGAAATTATTTACACCGTGGTAAGCCGTCGCGAAGTGGCTATTCTGGAAGAATACATCAGCAAAATAGATCCCGATGCCTTTATCACCATCATGGATACCAAGGAAATTCTGGGAGAAGGTTTTCAGAGCCTGAATCAAAAAGTAAGTGATTAGCAAACGAGCCGGTTTTTCGAAGGTCTCGTACCAACTAAGCAATTAGTGGTTTAAACACTACAAAATTGCACTGGTGCATTTTCTTTTTAACTTTAAAAGCACTCACAAAAAGAAAATGTATGATTATTGTCTTTGTGGCCTACCTGCTTGTACTGATAGCCATTGTAGCCTATTCTGCACGACGTTCTAAAACCAACAACGATTTTGTTATTGGAGGAAAGAAGATTTCCGGTTTCTCACTGGCGCTCTCAGAGAGGGCAACGGGAGAATCAGCCTGGCTGCTGCTGGGTTTAACCGGGCTCGCCTACACTGAAGGGATGGCCGCTATTTGGGTGGCATTAGGTTGTGTTTCGGGCATCTTATTTTTGTGGACTTTTCTGGCTGAACCCTTACAAAAACTTACCGAACAAACAGGAGCTTTAACCGTACCGGGGCTTTTCTCTGCCAAATTCAAAGGCACACAACGCAGTTTTGGAATTCTTTCGTCGCTGATCATTATTTTCTTTTTTGTGTTGTACATCGCCGCGCAATTCAGCGGTGCCGGAAAGATTTTTAACGACACTTTCAATATTGATCCTTTCTGGGGAATGGTGATCGGCTCGTCGCTGGTGACCATTTACACCATGCTGGGAGGATTTATTACCGTAGTGGCTACCGATGCTTTTCAGGCCATTTTAATGGTAATTAGCTGTGTGGTGCTGCCCATTATCGCCCTGGGCATTGCAGCGGCCAATAACATCGATATTGCCACCGCAATTACCAAAGCCAGTTATACGGTTCCGTTGAATGCAGCTGCGGTAAAACAGGTCGGTGGAGGCTTACTCATTTTAAACGGTTTGAGTTGGGCATTCGGATATACGGGCCAGCCGCAACTGCTTACCCGCATGATGGCCATGCGCAGCCAAAAAGAGACACAGCAAAGCCGGTGGCTGGCTATTTCCTGGACTTTGTTAGCCTATATTGGGGCATTTCTGATTGGGATTATCGGGTATAAACTGGTTCAGGCCGGTTTGCTGGGCGAAGCTGCAGCTTCCGTTTCAAACGACGCGGAAAAAATTATGCCTGTCATGGTGATGACTTTGCTAAACCCGATATTGGCCGGTATTCTTTTATCCGGGGCCGTATCGGCGATGATGTCAACGGCATCTTCTCAATTAATGGTGGTTTCGTCATCGATGACGGAAGATTTCTACCTGCATATGACCAAAAAGAAAATTCAGGAAAAGAAAATGCTCAACCTTAACAAATGGCTGACGCTGGGAGTAGGATTGGTTGGTTTTCTGCTGGCCATTACCATGGAAGATACGGTGTACGGATTGGTTTCCTACGCGTGGAGCGGAATTGGCGCATCGTTTGGCCCGGCCATTGTTTTATTGATTTTCTGGAAAAGACTGTCGAGAGTCGGAGTTTTGGCCAGCCTGGTAACCGGAACAATTTCAGCAGTAGTATGGAAAACCTGGCTGGTGGATGGTACAGGAATTTCAGAAAGACTGGCAAGTTATGTGCTGGCATTTTCCATGGCTGTGATTCTGAGCCTTGCATTTCCTGAAAAACCAAAGCTAAATTCAACTACAAAATGACAGCGAAATACAAGATTAAAAAGTATTAAGTAAAGTTAATTCCTGAAAATTGTTTTAAGCCCGTAAATAATCTGTTATCTTCGTGCCTCGTGTAAAATACTATGGAATTTTCAGGTAAAACAATTTGGGTAACCGGAGCTACTTCAGGGATTGGAAAAGAAGTTGCACTGGCGTTATCGAAAGAAAAGTGTATGCTTATTCTTTCGGGCAGAAACGAGGCGGAACTCGACAATGTTGCCGCGATGTGTCACGATAACGGCAGCACTGCCTATCCCGTTCCCTTTGATCTTGGAAATACCGACTCCATCGAAAATGCACATCATAAAGTAAAAGAACAGGGACTTGTTCCGGATGCGCTTTATCAGTTTGGAGGAATCAGCCAACGTGCGCTGGTAAGTGAAACACCCTTGCATGTTGACCGAAAAATTTTTGAAATCAATTATTTTGGCACCATTGCACTGACCAAACTTATTTTACCCGATATGATTGCCAAAGGTGGAGGACACCTTGCCGCAACCTCGAGTATCGTTGGTAAGTTCGGCTTCCCCTACCGTTCGTCGTATTCAGCCTCGAAACAAGCTTTACATGGTTTTTTTGAAAGTCTTTTGGCTGAGAACAAACCGAATAATATTCGTGTTTCGATGATCATCCCCGGATTTATCAATACCAACATCTCGGTAAATGCAGTCAACAGCAAAGGCGAAGCACATGGTAAACTGGATGAAAATCAGGCCGGAGGAATGCCGGCCGATCAATGTGCAAAAGTTATTTGCAAAGGATTACGAAAAGAAAAGAAAGAAATACTGGTGGGCAACAAAGAGCTAATAATGGTCTACATTCGCAGGTTTATTCCTCGATTGTATTATTATCTTGCGTCGCGTGTAAAACCCATGTAAAACTAAAATTGAGATCAGAGTATGAAGGAGCAGATTAATGGCATACAACAATTAGGCGTTGGTGTTGAAAATTTTAACGAAGCATGGAAATGGTACCGCGAACACTTCGCGATGGACATCAGAATGTTTGAAGAAGAAGCCACTGCAGAGTTAATGCTGGCTCACACCGATGGAAAACCCCGGAAACGACACGCTGTACTGGCATTGAACATGCAAGGCGGAGGCGGATTCGAGATCTGGCAACACACCGGTAAAACACCCTCACCCTGCCCCTTCGAAGTCAATCTTGGCGATTTAGGCATCAACATAGGCAAAATAAAAACCGCTGATATCCAGGCGGCCTACAATAAATTCAAGGCATCAAAGCTTAATATTTTAACACCGATCACCAAAGACCCGTCGGGCAACGATCATTTTTTCCTGAAAGACATCTACCAGAATATCTGGGAATTTAAAACCAAAAAGGAAGTTTTCAGAAAGAAAGAAAAATCGGTGAGTGGTGGTGTAATCGGGGCAATTATCGGGGTAAAAAACATGGAGGAAAGCCTCCCTGTTTACCGCGACATTTTAAGCTACGACCAGATTGTTTACGATAAAACGGGACAGTTTGAAGATTTCAAAGGCCTGCCGGGCGGAGACAAAACCTTCCGCCGTGTGCTGTTAAAACATTCCGATGTAAAACAGGGAGCTTTTAGTCCTTTCTTTGGGCAATCGGTGATTGAGTTGGTAGAGGCTGTTGATTACGAACCGCGTGATATTTTTGAAGGAAGAATCTGGGGCGATCCCGGGTTTATTCACCTTTGCTTTGATATTAACGGCATGGATGCCTTCCGCGAAAAAACGAAAAACCTGGGCCATCCGTTTACGGTTGACAGCGCCAAAGCAATGGAATCGTTCGACATGGGAGAAGCCGCCGGCAACTTTGCCTACATCCAGGCGCCCGAAGGTACCTTGATCGAGTTTGTTGAAACACATAAAATTCCAATTCTCAAAAAAATAGGCTGGTACATCGACTTCCGAAAAAGAGGAAATCATCCTTTGCCCGATTATATCCTGAAGATGTTCCGGTTTATGCGGGTGCGCGATCGCAAGTAAAAGCACCTGTTCATAAGTTGAACCCTGGAAAAAATCGCAAGAAGCGGTCTTACGGTTTTAAATTGTATCTTTAACTTCGAACTCACAATTCGAGATTAATGAAATTTACTTCCATTCTGATTCTGTTTATTCTCTGTACAGGGAAACTTCCGGCAGAAGAACCGGTAAAGTACAACAAAGCCGACAAGCTGTTGCTGGAAAGCATTTTTGATGCCCTTGATTCAAAAAATAAGGCATCCACATCAGAGTTGGTCGTATCTGTCGGTATGAGTTTTTTAAATACGCCTTATGTGGCTCACACCCTCGAATCGGAAAAGGAAGAGCTGGTGATTAACCTCCGCGAGCTCGACTGCACCACTTTTGCAGAAAACTGCCTTGCCATTGCGCGGAGTATAAAAGGCGGGAATCCATCGTTTAAAAGTTTTACCAACGAATTGCAGCAGCTCAGGTACCGTAACGGCAAAATCAAGGAATATCCCTCGCGTTTGCACTACTTTAGCGACTGGATCTTTGAAAATGCAAAAAGCGGATACATTCAGGATGTATCGCAACAAATTTGTAATACTCCCTACCCGCTTCAAGTCAATTTCATGAGTACGCACCCCGACAGTTACCTGCAATTAAAATCAAATCCGTTGTGGGTGGACGATATGAAGAACATTGAAACCAACATTTGCCAAAGACAAATGTATTACCTGCCCCAAGACAAAGTGGCCGAAATGGAGAACCAACTAAAAAGCGGTGATATAGTCGGTATTACCACCTCTGTAAAAGGGCTCGACATTACACATGTTGGGATTTTGGTCAAAATAAATGGTAGAATCCACCTGATGCATGCTTCATCAAAAGCCATGAAAGTGGTGATCTCTGAGGAACCGCTTTCCGATTATTTATCGGCCGGAAAAAGTAACACCGGCATTATGGTGGCAAGGCCGTTGTAATTGATATTTTGTTAATCAAAAATCAACATCCGCAAAACAATTATTTTGAACACACGTTATTATTAAACATATTTTTAGAAATTAAGTAACTTGTTAAAATCGTAAAATTTTGAAGCTATGAAGAAAACAATCAAAAGAACCTTACTTGCCCTGACCATCATTTTAGGAAGTGTTATTACTGGAAATGCTCAGGAGATAGGAGTTCGTTTCGGAGATGTTTCCGGAGGAAATGTAGCTATCGACGGAATTTTTAGTACCGGAAAATTTAGCCGCATCCATGGCGACATTTCTTTTGGCGATGGTATGGGAGTTGATCTGATCTGGGATTTTATATATCGTCCCCTTGCGGACGAAGCATTTAACTGGTATTTGGGAGTGGGCCCGTATGCCGTTTTTGATGATCCTTTCTGGTTGGGAGCAGCCGGAGAAATTGGTCTGGAATACCGCTTTAATTCGATCCCGGTTTCTTTAAGTATCGACTGGAGGCCTGAGTTAAGTATCGTGGAAAAAACAGATTTTCATCCCGGAGGTTTTGGAATCAACCTAAGATATGTTATTGGTCGCTAAGTAGACTAACAGATAACGAAAAGCGCCTGGCCGGCGCTTTTTTTCTGAAAGTCAAATATTAAAAATATCCAATTCTCAATTTTGAATGTAAAATATTCAACAAAATCCTGAAAATTGGATATTGGGAATTCTACATTGGGTGTTCTGCATTATAAATTGAAAACAAATCCCCGATAGAAGTAAAAATCTTTACTTTCATATCTGCTGGTGATTCCTGAGAATCATGATTGTTTTATGCCTGTAACTCGTCGTAGTTTTCTCCCTTTTCAGCATCTTTCATTTTAAAATACCGCCGAAGCAACACCTTTTTCAGGTCGCGCACAATTACCTGGTGTGCAATAATTTCAAGATGATTGTAATGCGGCAATTCCTGTTCGGCCTTTCTAATCTCGCGATCGGTAATATCGACCTGGTACAAAACCGACAACAACAAATCATAATTCCGTTCCACCAGCGTGGCAATCTGATTAATCAGCTGATGATGCAACTCTTCATATGCATTATCAGTGTTGCCTGAAAAGGTAATCTCCACGCCAAACATTCCAAAGTCTTTCATGATTTGCTCGGCTGTTTGTTGTACAATTTCGGCCCTGTTCAAAAGAACATCCACATTTTTATTGGTTACCTGAGGAAAATCCATGTGTCGATTTTTTCTCAAAGATACTATTTATGCATTACCCCGATTCCCTACCCGATCTATTCTCCTCTTTGTATGAACGAAACATTCTAAATAAACTCAATACAGGTGCTACAAACCAATGAGATTAAATAAATTATCGTCAATTTTTATTTGGATCAGCTATTTAAAAGTACAGCGACAGCGATTTTTATATACATTCGATTGTCTTTTTCGTTCTATAAAAAAAGGAATTCATGTCGAAGCATAAAAAATCAAACGAAGGATACAGAACACTGACCCTGGGAGAAGAAATCTTCAACGGTATTACGCACGGAATCGGCACCTTGCTGAGCATAGCCGCCCTGGTCCTTTTAGTGGTTTACGCTGCTACAAAAGGAACAGCCTGGCATGTTGTTAGCTTTAGTATTTTCGGATCGACACTGGTGCTGCTTTACCTGGCGTCGACACTTTACCACAGCTTTACCAAAGAAAAAGTTAAAAACATTTTTGTACGCTTCGATCATGCGGCTATTTTTCTGTTAATTGCCGGAACCTACACTCCGTTTGTTTTGACAACCATTCGCGGAGCGCTTGGCTGGACTTTGTTTGGCATTATTTGGGCGCTGGCCATTGCCGGTGTTGTTATCCGCTCGATTTACCTCACCCGTTTTAAAAACCTGATGGTTGGTATTTACGTGGCTATGGGCTGGTTATTTCTGATGGCAATCGTTCCGATGGTCAGAAATCTTTCGACTTCAAGCATTGTTTTTCTGTTTGTAGGCGGCGGATGTTACTCGGTAGGCGTTATTTTTTATGCCTGGCGCAACCTGAAATACGGTCACGGAATATGGCACCTCTTTGTACTGGCCGGAAGCATTATGCATTTCTTCTCGGTTTTGTATAGTCTGAATTAAAAGTCAATCCGGGAATTCAAGTGTAGTTTGGGGGTTAACCTTCTATATTTAACTACATTACTTTCAAGAATTTCTCATAAGCCAGATCCCAGTCCAAACGCTCGGTTGGCAAATACTCCTGTGGTTCAAACGAGTTTTTGACAATCTTTCTTATTTCTTTTAGCGAAGAAACTTCTCCCAGCGCTTTTGCCTGAATCATCAGGTTACCGATGGCTGTTGCCTCTGTTGGTCCCGCCAGAACCGGAATTCGTATAGCATCGGCTGTAAGCTGGCTCAACATCTCATTACGTGCTCCTCCCCCGATAATATGTAACTTCTCGATTTTATTTCCGGTTACCGACTCTATCTGACGAAGGGTGTATTTGTATTTCAACACCAGGCTGTCGTAGATACAACGTGCCACTTCACCTTTCGATTCGGGAACAGGCTGTCCGGTTTTCTTACAAAACTCCTGAATTGCCTTGGGCATATTTCCGGGATTCAAAAACATCGGATCGTCGGGATTAATCAAACACTTGAAATGTTCGGTTTCCTGGCACATATCTACAATCTCCTGCCATTCCATTTCCTTTTCTTCGTCCCAGATACGTTTGCATTCCTGTATCAGCCACATTCCCATAATATTTTTCAGGAAACGTGTAGTTCCGTCGACACCTCCTTCGTTGGTAAAATTCATTTTCAGGGTCTCCTCCGAAACCAATGGTGTTGGACTTTCAACTCCAAGTAACGACCATGTACCCGAGCTTAAATACGCCCAGTTTCCTTCTTCGGCCGGAACCGATACAATAGCTGAAGCAGTATCGTGCGCAGCTACTGCGATACAGGGAATTTCAGCACTTCCGGTATCTTCCTGAATTTCGTTCAGGATCTTACCAACCACTTCTCCGGGCTGAACTATCTCTCCGAGTATATCCGACGAAATTCCACAGGCCTGCACCAGTTTTTCTTCCCATTCGGCTTTTCCGGGTTTTAGCATTTGTGATGTACTGGCAATGGTATACTCAATTTTCTTTTTCCCGGTAAACAAATAATTCAAAGTATCGGGTGTAAACAGCAAACCGGTTGCCACCTTTAGTCGCGAATGCTGCTCTTTTTGAGAAGCAAAAAGCTGAAAGAGCGTATTAAACTGCATAAACTGGATACCCGATAAAGCATAGGTTTCCTGTTTCGGCATCACCTTAAAAAACTCTTCCATAATATTGTCGGTGCGGTGATCGCGATAAGCAAAAGGCAAGCCGATCAGTTGCCCCGATGCTGAAATCAGAGAATAATCAACTCCCCAGGTATCGATACCAATGGAATCGGGCTGAATTTTATATTCGTTGATACACTTTTTAAGCCCCGTTTTCAACTCATCAAACAAACTGTAAATATTCCAGTAGTAGCTACCGTGAATACGAATCATTTGATTTTTAAAACGATGAATTTCCAGAAGTTCGAGGTTTCCTTCTTCCAATGTTCCCAGTATTGCTCTCCCACTCGATGCTCCGAGGTCAAAGGCTAAAAAATGTTTTTTGCTCATAACAGATCAGGTTCAAATTATCTGCAACAAAATAAGCATTTCTCGGCATTCGGGGTATCCTGTGGTATCTTGATTGAGGCCCCAAAAGCAGTTATTCATTGATAAATATTTCTCAGGGGATTGACTGATATATGATTTATCCCGATTTTTGTTCGCAATAACTCACCTTAAATATTCATAATGAAATCACTTACACGCATTACGCTAATTATCCTGTTATCGTTTGGAATGAGCCAAGTTGCCAACGCGCAAAAATTTCTTGATAAGCTAAAAGATAAGGCTCAGAAAAAGATTGAAAACCGCCTGGAAGAAAAAATGGATCAAAAAATGGATGAAAGCCTTGACAAAGTTGAAGAATCCATTAGTTCGGATGACGAAGAAGATAACCGTGGCGACTCATCCACCGAAAAACGACAGCAAGCCTATATGCAAAACCTGTTAAAAGGTGCGGGTTTATCGGGAACGCCGGTACCTTACAACACCAGCTATGCTTTTCCATACCTGATTCAAATGCACATTGAATCGTATGAAAAGGGAAAAGACAAATCCTCTTCCAGCGAGTTCCTGACACTTCTGGATCCCACAACCAAAAATGTATCCTATGAAGCCATTTCGGGCGATATAAGTGAAAAGACTTCAGGACAGTTTATCATCGACTCGGAAAATGGTGCCATGATTGTATTAAACAGCGAAGAAAAAACGGGAATTGTTTACGGGATCAGCTCTTTCTTTGAATCGATTGGCGAAAACTATCCTGAAAATGAGGAAGAAACCGAGACAACAGATAATTATCTTGTAAATCCCAATGTGAAAAAAACGGGCAAAACAAAGACAATTGCCGGGTATGAATGCGAACAGTATACATTCAACGATGAAGAAACCGATGCAGAAATCTGGATCACCAATGACCTGAAAGTGAGCACACAGGATTTCTTTAGTACTTTGTTCAAGACCAGCTTGTACTCGAATGGATTAATGGCGGGTCGCTACATTATGGAATCAAAATCGACGGATAAAGAAACAGGAGATACCAGTTTTATGACCGTAACACAAGTTGACACCAATTCCGGAAAAAAAATAAGCTTCTCTGATTACCAGATTACCAATCTTGGATCGTTTACCCTTCCGCAGGAAGAAGACAAAAACTAAAACGGATTACAAAAGACAAAGAGGGTGTCCCAAAAGTTGGTAAATCAGGTTCTCGCAAAGAGGCAAAAGAAGCGCAAAGCTCGCAGGGTGCACATTATCAGTTTCTGTTTTTGCGCTCTTTGAGTAAAGTTTTGCGGACTTTGCGTGAACTATATTTTGGGACACCCTCTTAATTATCCGTGTTTTTCTGATAAATATCGTTCGGCATCGATGGCAGCCATGCACCCCGAACCGGCTGCTGTAACAGCTTGTCTGTATACCGGATCCTGCACGTCGCCACAGGCAAATACTCCGGGCACCTTTGTTTTTGAAGTTCCAGGAACCGTTTTTATATAACCTACTTCATCTGTGTCGAGATAAGGCTTGAATATATCTGAATTGGGTTTATGCCCGATCGCCAGGAAAAAACCATCTATTTTTATGGTTACTTCTTCCTCATCCTGCTCACCTAGGTTCTTCACCAGTGTTGCTCCTTCAACCACTCCATTTCCGAATAATCCTTTGGTTTGATGTTTCCAAAGAATTTCAATATTCGGAGTTTTCATTGCACGTTCAGCCATCACCTTCGATGCGCGAAGTTCATCACGACGAACAATCAGGTAAACTTTATTACAAAGCCCGGCCAGGTACATTGCTTCTTCAGCGGCAGTATCTCCTCCCCCAACAACGGCCACATCTTTACCTCTGTAGAAAAATCCGTCGCAGGTAGCACAGGCAGAAACACCGCCACCGGCATATTTTTTCTCATCTTCCAAACCAAGGTATTTAGCAGTTGCTCCGGTTGCAATAATCACCGTTTCAGCTTCGATCAACTTCGTTTCGTCGATCCATACTTTGTGAACATCGCCGGAGAAATCAACTTCGGTAGCCATTCCCCAACGTACATCGGTACCAAAACGCTGCGCCTGTTTTTTCAGGTCTTCCATCATCACCGGCCCTGTAACTCCCTCGGGATAACCGGGGTAATTTTCGACCTCTGTGGTTGTTGTCAACTGTCCTCCGGGTTGAAGTCCTTCGTACATCACCGGAGAAAGATTAGCTCTTGCTGCATAGATGGCAGCGGTATAACCGGCAGGTCCCGAACCTATGATCAGGCATTTCACGCGTTCTGCGTCAACAGGTTCATTCCCTTTTTTACCGGTATTTTCGTTGATATCAAGTGGTTTAAACATTGTCCTATATTTTTAGCGCTTAAAAATACAAAACAAAGCCATTCTGACCCAATAAAATTTATCGATTCTAAACATATGCGATCAATGAATTCTATTCGATCTTTTTTTTCCGAGAAAATAAAAAAAGGCTTTGTAAAAATGAATTGTAGCGTTACATTTGCACCCACAAGTTTCGGGATGTAGCGCAGCCTGGTAGCGCACTCGTCTGGGGGGCGAGGGGTCGCAAGTTCAAATCTTGTCATCCCGACATAAAATTAGAGGAGTTAGTGCACATACTAACTCCTTTTTATTTTGTGGTTGAAGCATAGTTGAAACAATCTTTCTGAAAACACCTTTTCAATAAACTCATCATTCAGATCATCCTTCAGACAACAATTAAATGCGGTGTGATTTTGAATAAGCTGTTCTGTTACCCAATATCCTTCGGATGGGAAAGTTGTTGGAGTTTAGTGTTATGAGAGAAAATTTGTCTCAACAAAAACTACTGGAGATTTTAACCTCCGAAATTGAGATGCTGCAGCAAACAACTAAAAACATTAAGGAGGTTGCTCCTGAAATTGCCCGGCAACTGCATAATCTTAAAACCACCCAATTGAAATATGATATAAACACCGAAAAGCTGGAACAGCTTCTGGAGGATCACAAGCGGGAGCTGAAAAAAAGTGTGGTTATTCCGAGGAGGTTTCTGGTTTTGGTCGGAGTGATTATTATCTGGTTGGTTATTCAGATCATTTGGATGTAAGCATCTGTTTATGTGAAGATTGTAGTTTTGCAAAGGAACATTTATAAGGGGAAAAACAAAAAATCAAAGATTACGTAATTTTAATAGCTTACTTTTAACAAGTTAAGACAACCTTTTATTGAAGTTATACATCAAAAATATGGTTTGTATTCGCTGCCAGATGGTGGTGAAGGCCGAACTAGAGAAACTCGACCTGCAATACGTTTATGTTAAAATTGGGGAAGCTGATATTATTGGATATGTAAGTCAGGAACAGTTGGAGAACCTGAAAGTCGATTTAAAAAAGGCAGGGTTGGTATTAATGGACAATAAAAAAAGTGTACTTGTTGAAAAAATCAAAAGTGCAATAATTGAATTAGTGCATTATACTGATGATCAGATAAAGGTTAATCTCTCTGACTATCTGAGCGAAAAACTCAATTACGATTATACATATCTTGCCAATCTTTTTTCGGAAGTGAAAGGCATTACCATTGAAAAGTTTTACCTGACTCACAAAATTGAAAGGGTAAAAGAACTAATTGTTTATGATGAGCTGAATCTTTCAGAAATCGCTTTCAAAATGCACTACAGCAGTGTGGCCCATCTTTCCAATCAGTTTAAAAAATACACAGGACTTACCCCTACTCATTTCAAAAAACTGAAAAACAAACGTCGCGACACACTTGAAGATGTGTGAATAATGTAAATATTCTTCAGAATTGTATAACATTTTTTTTGCCCAAACTTCGAAATTTACCTTGTAATTCATCGGTTTAATTGCTTTCTGAGAAAAAGGACTGCATAGCTATGGGTTCCAAACTATTCAGAGAAATAAAAAAATGAAAGTCTTATTAATTTATCCAAAATGCCCCGATTCTTTCTGGAGTTTTAATCATGCGCTGAAATTTATTTCGAAAAAAGCTGCAGTTCCACCGCTTGGTTTAATTACAGTGTCGGCAATGTTGCCCGATATGTGGGAGAAAAAACTGGTGGATTTGAATATTTCTCCGCTTCGTACAAGCGATATTCTGTGGGCCGATTATGTTTTTATCAGCGCCATGTATATCCAAAAAGAATCAGTAAACAAGGTAATTGCCGAAAGCAAAAAATGGGGAAAGAAAATAGTCGCAGGTGGTCCGCTTTTCACCCAGGAATATGCAAATTATCCGGATGTTGATCATTTTATTTTAAATGAGGCAGAGATAACCATGCCCCTTTTCCTGGCCGATTTTGAGGCAGAACAACCGCAACGGGTTTATGCTACAGCAGAATATGCTGATCTTTCTCAAACGCCGGTTCCTGATTTCCATTTGTTATCGGTTAAAGACTATGCTTTTATGAATATCCAGGTTACACGTGGATGCCCGTTTGCCTGCAGTTTTTGTGAAATAACTTCACTTTTGGGGCATAAAATGAGGATGAAAAGTACATCTCAGATAATTAACGAGCTGAATGTTTTATACAATACGATTAAATGGCGCGGCGCAGTCTCAATTGTCGATGATAATTTTATTGGCAATATAAAAGAAATAAAAAACAACCTGCTTCCGGAAATAAAAAAATGGATGCAAAGCCATAAATATCCTTTTAATTTTAGTATCCAGAGTTCGATAAATCTTGCCGATGATAAGGAGCTTATTTCGCAACTGATTGATGCCGGTTTTAATGCTGCATTTATTGGTATTGAAACACCCGATGAATTATCTCTTCAGGCATGTAATAAAGTTCAGAATAAAAACAGGGACCTGATTCAAAGTGTCAAAAAAATTCAGCAAGCCGGAATACAGGTGTCGGGAGGTTTTATTGTCGGGTTCGACAGCGATACTCCGTCGGTTTTCCAGCGTCAAATCGATTTTATTCAGCAAAGTGGAATTGTTTCAGCTATGGTAGGATTATTGAATGCTCCCAAAAACACAAAACTATATCGTCAGATGGAAGCAGAAAACAGGTTAACCATTGAAGCTACCGGGAATAATACCGATTCATCGATGAATTTTATTCCTAAAATGAATTACAATGAGCTTCAGAACGGTTATAGAAACATAATTAACAATATTTACTCGGTAAAGCCCTATTACAAGAGGGTTCGACAGTTTTTGCTGAATTATAATCGTTCAGCAAGAACACAAACCCAAATAAGATTCTCCCTGGTTGTGGCATTAATAAAATCGATTTATGTCATCGGGTTCCTTAATAAAGGCAGAACCGAATATTGGAAATTTCTCATTTGGACCCTTATCCACAAACCAAAGCTTTTGGTTGATGCTTTAACATATACGGTTTACGGGTATCATTTCAGAACGGTTTACGGACTGCGCCCTATAACGGAATAAAGCAGCAAAATGTGTGAATGATGTAAATTTTAACATCAATTGTGTAACACTTTCAAAATTGGGCAGGAGTATCTTTGATTTAACTTTCATATAGGAGACTATTGAAAATGAAAGAAATAGAAAAATCAAAAATCCATATCCTCATCGAAATTATTGAATATGTGCCCAACTCGGTGGTGAGCAAAACCATTATACGCAAAACCACCGGAAATATAAGCGTTGTTGCCATCGACACCGGCGAGGCGCTGGCTGAAAAAATTTCTCCGTTCGACACATTTATTCAGATAATTGAAGGAACAGCTGAAGTAGTGATTGATGATCAGCCAAACATACTTCATGTGGGGCAAGGAATTATTATTCCTGCTCACAGTTCGAATACGGTGCGGGCGAACGGTCGGTTCAAAATGATTTCAACCGTGATTAAAAGCGGGTATGAAGGAACTACAATTTAAAACATCGTAAATACATAAATCATGGTAAAAGCAAAAGAAGGCAAAGAGAGAAAAAGCGAGAAAAAGGAAGCTGTTATGAACCTCAAAGAAAAAAGAGCAGCAAAAGCGGCAAAAAAAGCCGGCAGGAGCGATTCAAGTATTACTTAGAGTTTCGTCTTCTTAAATTTCATAAAATAATTTAGACGGGGAACAGCCGTTAAACGGATTCGCCGAAAACCGAACAGAGTAGGCATGAACAAACTAAAAAATAGAACAATGACAACAATTGTAGCTCGACACAAGGTAGGTGACTTTAACACTTGGCTTAAAGGACACAAAGACCGGGAAGAGGTTTTTGCACCTGCAATCTCCGGTTTCAAAACATTTAGAGATGCTAATGATCCCAATTCTATTGCATTGGTAATTGAAGTAACCGACATGGAAAAATTACAGTCGATTATTGACGATCCTGCAAATGCCGAACTGCAAAAAAAGCATACAGTGTTAAGGCCAATTATGATTTCATTGCCTGTCGATATTTAGTTCGTATAAAAAACAGAAAGCAGAAGAGGTTAAACATGGAAAACAAATTTAAAGAAGGCGAAGTAGTGCGGGCAAAAGTTAATCCAAATCAAAATCTGATTGTCAGGCGCTATGTCGACCGAATATACTACTGTATGATACAGGAAAAGCCCGGACATAAAGATTTGGTCTATTTCGAACGGGAACTCTTCCCACTCGACCCCAAAAACATAGGCTTTTTAGCATCCTTAAATGTAATCATCAATAAATGAAGATCACCTATATTGCAACTTATCCGCCACGCGAATGTGGTATCGGAACCTTCACAAACAACTTGTTCAAATCGATGTTAATGCACGACGGACAAAATGAGAACGAGCATGAAGGCTTTGTAGTAGCGATAAATGATAATGATCTTACCTATAAATACCCGAAAGAAGTTAAGCTTATTATCAGGCAGGATCACCAGGAAGATTATTTAAAAGCGGTGAAACACATTAACCTTAGTGGTGCCGATATTTGTATCCTGCAGCACGAATTTGGCATTTATGGCGGGCAAAGCGGAGTTTACATTCTCCCCTTGCTTCACCGCCTTGAGATTCCGCTTGTTGTTACACTCCACACCATACTCAAAGCGCCATCGTACAACGAAAAAGCGATATTGAAAGAAATATGCAAAATGGCTCATAAAATCGTCGTGATGAGCCATAAAGCAATTGATTTTCTGGTAAATATTTACGACGTTCCGAAGGAAAAAATTGCATTAATCGAGCACGGTGTACCGGATATTCATTTCAGTCCTGAAAAATCGAGGAAAGAATTTAAACTTGAAAACAAAAAGGTACTCTTAACCTTTGGTTTTATCGGCCGAAGTAAGGGAATTGAAACGGTAATTAAAGCTTTGCCCGAAGTGGTTAAAAAATATCCCGAGCTGATTTATATCGTTTTGGGGAAAACACATCCGAATGTATTGCGTCATTCCGGAGAAGAATACCGGATTTTTCTTTTGCGTTTGGTGAAAAACCTGCACCTTGAAAATCACGTTGTTTTTTTGAATGAATTTATTGACGAACAGGATTTGTTCAAATATTTATATGCCTGCGATATTTACATTACGCCATATTTAAACGAAGCCCAGATTACCAGCGGAACGCTTTCGTATGCGGTTGGTGTTGGTGCTGCTGTATTGTCGACACCATACTGGCATGCTGCAGAATTACTGGCACACGAAAGAGGCAGGTTGTTCAATTTTAATGATTCGGAAGAACTGGCTGAGACACTTGTTGAACTCTTTGACGACCCTGAAGAACTTAAGAAACTGAAGCAAAATGCCGGTGAATATGGCAAAGAGATTACCTGGCCAAAGAGCGGTGAAAAATACCTGGCCCTTTCCGAAAAAGTTGTGAAGAAAGGGCTTCCCGTTCCTGCGCACAAAGAAACCGAACCCGATTTGCTCATTCTTCCCCCCTTTTCGCTGGCTCACATTAATCGCCTGACTGATGATACTGGCATCATTCAACATGCCAAGTTTGGTATCCCAAACCTAAAAGAAGGGTATTGTCTGGATGATAATTCGCGTGCCTTGCTGATGGTTTTAATGGCGTACAAGCGAATGAAGGATGCACGTGCGCTTGAGTTGTCGCCGATTTACCTAAGTTACATTCATTATATGCAAAACTCTGACGGAACATTCCGGAACTTCCTGAGTTTTAATCGCAATTTTCTGGATGAAGTTGGCTCCGAAGATTCATTTGGGAGGACAATCTGGGCCCTGGGTTATTTGCTCGGAAATGCACCCAACGATGCGTATTATCAAACGGGAAGGCTTATTTTTTTCAATGCAGCTCCCAACTTTGAAAGTTTAAAATCGATCAGGGGAATTGCCAATACAATGATCGGAATTTGCTATTACCTGAGAAGTAACCCGTCTGACGATTCGATGACCGAAAGATTGAGAAACCTCGCGAATGTTTTAATCAAACATTACGAAGAAAACCTGTCTCCGGGTTGGCATTGGTTTGAATCTTTACTCGCCTACGACAATGGAATTCTTCCTTTGGCCTTGTTACATTCAGCCAAAATATTGAATGATGACAAAATTACGCAAACTGCTATCGATTCGATGAACTTTCTTACAGAGCATACTTTAAATGACAATTACCTTTCGATTATCGGCAACGAAAAATGGTACAAAAAGGAAGGTGAGCGCTCGCTGTTTGCTCAGCAACCCATTGATGCAATGGCGATGGTTTTAATGTACCAAGAAGCATATTTTGTAACAAAAAACAAGGATTATCTCAATAAACTGTACACCTCCTTTTTATGGTTTCTGGGTGAAAATGATCTGAGGATGAGTTTATATGATTTCGAAACCAAAGGATGTTGCGATGGTTTTGAAAGTTATGGCGTAAACCGGAACCAGGGCGCAGAAAGTTCGCTCGCTTACTTAATTTCGCATTTAACCGTATTGCAGGCCTACGAAGAGTTTCACCGGTCGGATTTAAAACTGGTATAAAAAAATCCCGCAAAAAAGCGGGACAGAATTATAAGTGATTGTAATATTTTAAACTAAGCCAGTTTAACATTCACTGCATTTAATCCTTTTTTTCCTTCTTCCAAATCAAAAGTTACTTCGTCATTTTCTCCAACATTATCTTTCAATCCTGATGAATGCACAAAATATTCCTTCGATGAATTGGCGTCTTTAATGAATCCAAAACCTTTGGATTCATTGAAAAACTTTACTGTTCCTTTGTTCATTGTATTAAATTATTAATTGTATGCAAGTTACGTAAGATTAACGAATTTGCACCCTTTATTACATGAAAGATTGATAAATTAACCATTGGGTTTTGTGGCATTGTTTAAAAGAATAGCTTCGATCGTATTGGTTAAGGTTAATCCAAATCTTCTTTTTTGGGATGTTCCAGTTGGTACTCATTAAGGAGCGAATTCAGTGACTCGTAATATGATTTTAAATGATTAAGCGTTATTTCCGGTTCATTTTCTGATGGAATAGTCACGGGCATTTCTTTTAAGTATTCCGACAGCTCGGGATACTTTTCCAAAATTGTCATCGAAATTCGCAGGATTTCTGAGTTAAGTTCTTTTTCCGATTTCATAGCTGTTTTCATTTGATGATTAGAATGCTTCTTTAATAAACGAACTTTTAAATTTTTGTGACCCATTACTACATTTTGGATCAACTAAGTTATGAACCATACTTCCTGTAGTTGTTATATGACTTTTACGAAAATTTACAAGATTCTCACATTTGCATTAATTCTGTCAAAACGTAATTCCTAAATCAATGGTCATAATTCGGTAGGGCCGATCATTTTTTCCGGTACAACCCATTCATCGAATTGTTGTTCGGTTAAAAGGCCCAATTCCAAAGCCGCTTTCTTCAGGTTTGTATTATCGGCATAAGCTTTTTTAGCAATTTTAGCTGCATTATCATAGCCGATATGCGGGTTTAATGCGGTTACCAACATCAACGAATTGGTAAGATTTTCTTTAATCCGTTCCAAATTAGGTTCTATTCCGGAAACACAATGATCGTTAAATGATTTGCAGGCATCAGCAAGAAGTGTAGCCGATTGCAAAAGAGAACTTATCATGACCGGTTTAAAAACATTAAGTTCAAAATGCCCGTTTGAACCTGCAAAAGAAATGGTGGTGTCATTTCCCAGAATCCGGGCACAAACCATTGTCAATGCTTCAATTTGAGTTGGATTAACCTTACCGGGCATAATCGATGAACCGGGCTCGTTTGCCGGAATAGTAATCTCTGCTATCCCGGAACGTGGTCCTGAAGCCAGCATCCGTATATCGTTGGTAATTTTCATTAAACTAACCGCCAGTTGTTTAATGGCACCATGAGTTTCCACTATTGCATCATTTGCTG
Organism: Maribellus sp. YY47; assembly: GCF_023111095.1. Lineage (GTDB taxonomy): Bacteria > Bacteroidota > Bacteroidia > Bacteroidales > Prolixibacteraceae > Draconibacterium. Next base: position 9,619 of record NZ_JALGYW010000014.1, on the reverse strand, counting down.
CCAACGATTCAAACTTATTTTCAGCAGTTACAAAAGGCAGGTTTGTTAATTGGGCAATGGTGGCTGCAACTTCTACATCAAAACCTTGAGGCGTATTCAAACCCGTTCCAACAGCGCTTCCACCCATAGCTAATTCCGAAAGATGAGGCAAAGTATTTTTCAAGGCTTTAACTCCGTGTTTCAACTGAGACACATAACCCGAAAATACCTGGCCAAGAGAAATCGGGGTTGCGTCCATAAAATGAGTGCGTCCGATTTTAACAATTTTGGCGAATTCAAGTGATTTTTTATTCAGGGTATTTATGAGCAATTCAACTTGGGGAATGGTATATCCAACAATTTTTTGGCAGGCTGCAATATGCATCGCAGTAGGAAATGTATCATTGGAAGATTGCGACATGTTCACATCATCATTTGGATGAATCAGTGTTTTCCCTTCGCCTAATTTGTTGCCAAGCAACACATGCGCCCGGTTTGCAATAACCTCATTACAATTCATATTGGTGTGCGTTCCAGAGCCCGTTTGCCAGATAACCAACGGAAATTGATCATCGAGTTTGCCCCTTGTAATTTCATCGCAAACCTGAATAATCAGATTCATTTTGTCGGTTGACAATAATCCAAATTTGTTGTTGGTGATTGCTGCCGCCTTCTTCAAATATCCAAAAGCATGAATAATTTCGATGGGCATTGATGCGGATGGACCAATGCGAAAATTCATTAATGACCGTTGAGTTTGTGCCCCCCAATATTTGTTGGCAGGAACCTGCACTTTACCTAAAGTATCTGTTTCAGTTCTAAATTGCATGATATCATTTTTTAGTCGGTAATTTGAATTTTCTTTTCCAGTTTACTTGAAACTCAGACCTTGACAACCAACACTTAAATCACTTACTAAAAACAACTTACAACACATACTTGTTCGACATCTATGCTTACGTTCGGAATTCAGAAAACCGAAGTAAAGAGTCAAGTGTTCATTAAGACATTTATTCACAAAACTTCGGACTTCGGAATCCCGTCTCCAAGCTTTATGTATTTTATACTTGTTGAGATTAAATTTGATACGATGGATTACAGAATTTTAACCATATAACTCTAAAATAAATAAGAACGTAAAGCTCGTACTAACACTCAAATAATGATGTTTATATCAGGATTTACTTTGCTTTTTTGTTGGGATAATCAATACCGGAATCGTCGTATTTTGTAACACTTTCTCTGTAACGCTCCCCATGGTTGTGTTTTCAAACCATTTGCGGCTATGCGAGCCCATTACAATTACATCCGCACTAATTTGATTTGCTGCATTTAAAATAGCCTCGGCACAATCGCCCTCTACCAACAGCGTTTGGATACGATTATCTCCAAGATAAAGTTTTGACTTATCTAGAAATTGCTGAGATAATTCTTTTAATCCCGAAGTTTTTCCCGATAACTCTTCGCTAATATCCAAACGACCGGCAAACCCCATAACCTTAACATGTTCAGCTAACTTATAGTCCTGCGTATTTACCAATACATGCAATAATGTAATTTCAGCTTTCATCGTTTTGGCAAAAGAAAAACCTGTTTTTGCAATCTTTTGGGCACTCGGATCATAGTCCAATGCAATCAATACTTTCTTCATTTTTTCATGTTGATATTTTTTCTTTTTCTCCCGTCATTACCCGTAAGTAATTATTTCAAAAAACTTTTCCTGGAAATTATTTTTCCATTTGCTTTCGCTCCAGTGGCACAATTCCGGCCATCTCTCCAATAATGTTTACCAACTCGGATCCGGTTGGAATGACAATTTTGGCGTTGCTTCCAAGTGACGCTTCAAGCGCTTCCAGCTTTCGTAGAAGCTGTGCATTTCCAATAAAATATTTATCGGCGGCTTCGTTTACCAGTTTTATAGCTTCGGCTTCCCCTTCGGCATGTAAAATTTTCGACTGTTTGTAACCTTCTGCTTCTTTAATTTTTGCACGTTTTACGCCATCGGCCACTGTTTCAGCTGCAGTGGCAGAATCAATGGCTGCTATTTTTTCATTCTCTGCTTTTACCACTTTATTCATGGTTTCTTGCACATCTCTTGGCGGATCGATCTCTTTCAATTCGGTACGTACAATTTCAATTCCCCAATTTTGTGTTTCTTCATGAAGGGTTTTGTATAAACCGGAGTTAATTTTACCTCGTTCGCTGTTTGCTGATTTTAGCGTGAGCGTACCAATAATATTACGAAGCGTTGTCCTAGCCAGGTTTACTATCTGCCATTGGTAATTATTTACATTGTAGATAGAACCTTTTACACTTTCTTCATCCGACTTTACCCTAAAATAAACCTGTGCATCAACACTGGCGTTCAGGTTGTCGTTGGTTATAATTTCCTGTGGTTCGGCATCTACCATTTGCTCGGTCACATTTACCAGAAACAAACGATCGATAACGGGAATGATCCAGTGAAATCCGGGAGTAGCAAGACTGCGATATTTTCCAAGTCGCTCAATTAAACCCCGATGTGTCGGTCTAACAATTCGAATGCCCAACAGCAAAAAAATTACCACAGGAACAATTAAATACAAGTAGTTCATTTTAATAGTTTTATTTTATTATTCAACTAGTTCCAATTAGGAAGAATAATCAAATGAATCGATCACATCGATTAAGTCCTTTTTGGTTTTACCCAATTTGGTAGAAATATTTTGTAACAAATCCTCTCTTGATACTCGTCCCCAATTCAAATCGGAGTCACTTAGTTCAGGATACATATTTCTGAGTTTATCTTTAATATATCTCCACTGGTTCATGTCAAATTTTGTTTCCATGATATTATTCTAGTCTTTTAATGTTTTTGATATTCTTTTATTGAAAAAAATACGAAGCAGTATAATAATTCCGGCTATCGGAATAAGTAGATGAATAATTCGTGGAGGGTTATTAAAGCCGTAAACCACAACACCCCACAAAACAAAAAGTAAACCTGCAATAATATATGTTGAATATTTCATCTCATTTTAATTTAAATTTCTCAAAGGCAAGTACCTCATTCCATCGTTTTTCTAATGGTATTATGTAGAATTCGTAAGCTCATTTCGATGTAGCTTGTTCCTGTATAATACTGAGTTTCCCGTCTGCTGACAGACATTTACCCGTTTCATGACTTTTATATTTTCAAATCCTGCTACAGATTCTCATACTCTAAATAAAATTACAGGAAACCACAATAAAAAGTGTTACACGATTCTGCATGAGAGTTACATCATTCACACATTTAATTGTTAGCATAACAGATACAAGCTTGGTTGCCGATTAATTCATAAATTTGAACAACTAACGGGGGAATTAAAAAATCTAAGATTTATTATTTGGACACTAACAATAAAAATACGGTTCCAAATTCCGGCAGATTCTGGTTTGCCCTCGATAATGCTGCGAAAATATACCCGGCTATTATCAACGAAAATAATACTGCTGTTTTCAGGATGACGGCCATATTGAAAAAACCTGTTAAAATAAAACCGTTTCGAAAGGCAGTTTTGCAGGCTGAAAAACGGTTCCCGTTTTTCAGGGTTCAACTTCAGGAAGGTTTTTTCTGGTATTATCTCGAGCATCTTCCGCAACACATTCCCGTTGAGTTCGATAAGCAACCCTTGTGCAGAAAATTTCAAAAAGGAAGTTTGTTAATTCGAATACTGGTAAAGGAAAACAATATCAGCCTTGAATGCTCGCACATTTTAACAGATGGCGCCGGGGCACTTGAGTTTTTCAAAACTATCCTCATCCTTTATTCGGCTGAATGCGGTGCTGAAACCCCTGCTGAATATCGGATTAGGGATAAAGATCATAAGACTTCGGAAGAGGAATACGAAGATGCCTACAACCGCTATTTTAAGGCAGAAATTCCGCCAATGGTGAAACGATCGAAGGCCTTTCACCTACCTTACTCGTTAAAGTCGCGACCCCGTTTCATCCGGCGTTACGCAATTGTTCCGCTGAAGCAAATAAAGGAGATTGCCCAAATTAAAGGTGTAAGTATAACCGTCTATCTAACTTCGGTCTATATGTATATCTTACAGGAAATCTATGAAGATCTGAATGGCTTCAGTAAATATAAGAAACAAAAAAGGATTCGTGTGCAGGTTCCTTTAAACTTGCGAAGCATTTTTCCGTCGAAAACCATGCGGAATTTTTCGTTGTTTGTGTTGCCTGAAATTGATTTGCGTTTGGGCCATTATTCTTTTGATGAAATAGTTAAAACAGTGTATCACCAGATGAAGCTTGAAACGGATGAAAAGTTGATCAATAAAAATATAGCGAGAAATGTGGGAAGCGAAAGAAAACTGTTTATCAGGGGGATACCCTTATTTATTAAAAGTTTGATCCTGCGAATGAAATACTACTCGCTGGGCACAAGCCAGTACAGCGGGGTACTTACCAACCTCGGGAAAATAGATTTACCTGATGAAACCGCCCAATTGATCGATTATTTTGTAATAACACCACCACCGCCCAATAAAATGCTGAAAATTAATTGTGGCGTAGTCGGGTTTGGCGATATCCTAACGTTGAGTTTTGGCAACATTACACTTTCGGAGGAATTTGAAGAAAAGTTTCTGCAATTTTTGCGTCAACAAGAAGTTTCGGTTGAATTAAAAACTAATTAATTGAAGGTTATGGTACAATGTCCGAATTGCGGGGTAGAAACCGAAGAAAATGCTATTTTTTGCTCATTATGTGGAGAACCGCTACTTGATATTATCACTGATAACAAGACTTTCATAAGATCGGGGAAACAACGGAGAGAAGAAAAACGGCTCACAGAATACCACCAGTTAACCGGCCGTCAAAAAAGGATAATTTTTTGGCAAATATTAGGACTGATTCTCATTTCTGCTATAATCATCACATTGCTTATTGATTTTATTGGAAATAAAAGCATCACATGGTCGAGATACCCCGCCACCGTATGTCTTGTTTTATTTGTCAATTTTACTTTAAACACATTTTTACACAAAAAAATCGTACTCGCGGGCGGCCTCAGTTTTTTGTCGGCAGCTGGCCTTTTTATGCTGTTCGATGTTTATGCCGGCGGCACCGCTTGGGAGATAAAGCTGGGAATTCCTATCATATTGGCAGCATACTTAACTGTTTTTCTTTTGATATTTTTTATCCGTAAAGCAAAGCAGAAAGGGCTGAATATTATCGCTTATTCAATGATTGCAGCAGGGTTGCTATGTATTTGCATCGAAGGAATCGTATCCGTTTATGCACGGGGCTCAATGCTTTTTGGATGGAGCCTGATTGTGATGGTGTCCTTTTTGTTTGTTAGCTTACCTTTGTTCTATATTCACTACCGCTTGAAAAAGGCAACCGATCTGAAACGCTTTTTTCATATCTGAAATTTCATAAAACCGTCCACAGTTCATTCCATAAATCCCTGCCCAACACGAAAAACAAAAGCAAACTGGCCACCCATCCGTGGTAAAGTGCCAAAGCCCAAAGATTTCTCCACTTAAAAAAAGCAAATGCAAACACCAATTCCATTAAAAAAGCAAAAACCATTAACGGGAGACTGGGGTAATGAACCAAGGCAAATAACGCAGAGGTCAGCAGGATAATCTGAGTTTTACTACGTTTTATTGTGCTGATGGACACTAAATTTCCGGCAATCAGCGACAGCATTAAAAACTGCTGAATCAATCCCCACACCGGATAAAAAATAAAAACGGGAATGACATGCCAGTTAAGAAAGACTGCATTGTGAGTAAGGCCATACCAAACGATGGCTGCACTCATCAGTAAAGCAAAAGGTGTAAGAAAAAGAAATGATTGTTTAAAATTATTTCTACGAAAGCCCCAATGCTGAAGAATTTGTCGGTTCTTCCGGTATCTTTTGTAAATATATACCGACCAGAAAATGCATGCAACACCAATATAAAATGCCCGCAGGTTTAACCAGTCCATAAAAACATGTTTTAGCAAACCGGTTGCGACTACTGCTGCAATCTCAAAGCCCCTTTGTTTGTCAGTTTCTGTAGAATTACTCATTTTTTTATGAGCTTTTCAATTCATTTAAAAGTTCGTGTAAATTAACTGTGGCATACGTGCTCGCATAATCAGACATTGCATAAGGTATAATCAGTTCACCATTATGAATAATCGAACCACAGGAATAAACCACATTGGGTACATATCCTTCACGTTCTTCGGCATTGGGCATCAGCAAAGGAGATTTCAAACGGCCAATCTCTTTTTCCGGATTTTGAAGATCGAACAACGATGCCCCAAGCGCATATTCGCGCATCGGGCCCACCCCATGGGTGATCACCAGCCAGCCTTCATCTGTTTCAATGGGCGAGCCGCAATTTCCTACCTGGATAAACTCCCAAGGAAATTTAGGTTGTTGCAGCAATTTTGCGTTGCGCCAAACTGAAATATTATCTGAAAAAGCAATGTAATTATTGAATCCATCCAACCTGCAAAGCATGGCATATTTTCCATTCACTTTTCGCGGAAAAAGCGCCATCCCTTTGTTTTGGGCAATTTCGCCGTGAAGTGGTAAGATTCTGAAGTGGTAAAAATTAGTAGTATCGAGCATTTTGGGCATTACAGAGGTGCCGTCATAGGCTGTATAAGTCGCATAATAGCTTATCTCGCCGTTATCGTCAACAAATTTTACGAAACGTGCATCTTCAATTCCATTTTTTTCGTTTAACGAAACCGGAAAAATTACCCGCTCTGAAATGTTGGTGTCCAGCGAAAAGTCCAGTTCGTAATGCGACGAGGCCAACCAGATAATTTGATTAAACAGGGCTTCTTTTTCAGCAGTAAGATGCAACGATTTTCGAGCGTCTTTTATACAATCGCGCAATTCGCCATAGGTAAACGTATTGTTTAATTTGTCGAGAATCAAGCCGGAGGGGATAATTGCATGCACATCTTTCATTTCGTTTAGTTTCCTTTTAAAAGACTTCTTTTCATACACATACCGCCTGATATGCTCCGCCTCTTCCAGCATTTTCCCAACCGGTTCAATGGAAAGATTATTGTTTTTATCCAGTACTCCCGTTCTGAAAACGATGGACGAAATATGTCCTTCGCCGGTAGCCCTGAAACTTATAATCACTCTTTTCTCATTCGGGCCGGTCTCCGACTGATCGGGATGTTCTACAATGGAGGGATTAAAAAATGCTGCCGATTCAATCGAATACTCCATGGTAAAATAGGAGCCGATAAGGATTTTTGTGGAAGTGTTAAGTGAATCAGGGCCAACATTTAATTTTTCGAGTAGGTGAGCGATCTTATTAAAATGCTTTTCAAATATTTTAGAGATATTTCTATGCCGTAGCGAGTAATCTCTCAACACAGGATTTAATATCTGCATTACCGAATTCTCAGACATTCCAATTACAGAGCGAATAGTATTTAGCGCCCTTTCATCTCCAGTGTAAAGAAACCGTGCAATTACCCTGGAAGCATCGGGGCAAAATTTGATACCTTTTCTGTTTACAGCTACCTGCATATGTCTTCATATTGATGTTCTTAAAGGTAATGCTTAAAGTGGATTTATTGCAATCGTAAATTACAAGCTCAGCATACGAAATAAGTTTTAAGATGAATGTATGATACGGTAATCAAGTCCTTAGTAATATCGTGTAAATCCCCAAAGTCCTTTTTTTCGTGTTCCACTGCTCACAACATCGATCTTCATTGCTGTAATGTCGTCGTTTAAGCATGACCAACCTTATATTGTCAATCAACAAAGGCGGGGCGAATAAAAGGATCCGTTAAATACAAATCAAGTTTAATACATTCATCCGCTGAATTTCCAATAACGTATCATTTACCCATTGCAACCGGTTCTTCATTTGAATCAACATATTGGAAATTATTTTTGAGATAACAAGTAGCTGAATCGGAATCCTTCTACATACTCCATCACTTACTCCTTTTAATTCAACTTGGTGCGATTGCGAGTTCCTTGATAGTTGTAAGGTTTCTGCAAAACTGCAATTTCAAATGAACCACAATCGTATCGTCAGCGCCACTATTTTACACTAAACCTAATCTTTGACAAAAGAAAATCGTCACCCCAACAATTTACATTGCGGAGTGACGATAGCTACAACTAAATCTTGCTTTGTTTATTTTTTCCAGAGATTCTCCATCTCTTCCAGTGTTTTATTTTTGGTTTCCGGAACCATTTTCCATACAAAAATCAATGACAGGACACTCATGGCTCCGTAGAACCAGTAGGTGCCGCCGCTGCTGAATTCCATCATCGCAGGGTAGGTAGATGAGATGAAGTAATTCGCGGCCCATTGTGCCGCTACTGCAACAGCCACTGCTTTTCCCCTGATTTTGTTGGGAAATAGTTCTGAAATCAGAACCCAGCAGATTGGTCCCCACGACATCATAAATGAAGCCGTGTAAATAATTATAAAAACCAGGGTGCTGATCCCGATTATTTTAAGGAAAGCCAAAGCTCCGATTGCGAACATTCCGATGGCCATACCAACAGAACCAACCATTAAGAGCGGTTTGCGTCCCCACTTGTCAACGGTTGCAATGGCGACTACCGTAAAAATTACATTTACAATCCCCATTACCACAGTTTGCATCATTGAAGCATCTTTTGCGGCTCCCATGCTTTCGAAAATGCGGGGAGCATAGTAAAGCGCCACGTTGATTCCTACAAATTGCTGAAAAACAGATAAGAGTATGCCAACAATTATAACAATTTTTCCATACGAAAAAAGTTTGGCAGAAGAACGTTCAACACTGTTTTTAATCTCCGCAAATATTTCTTTTGCACGTGCTGCTCCGTTAATCTTAGTGAGGATTTCCAACGCTTTATCGTCCTTGTTGTTTAAGGCCAGATATCGTGGAGTTTCGGGAACAAAAAACAAAAGTATTCCAAATAAACCTGCGGGAATAGCTTCCGAAATGAACATGTACCTCCAGCCTGTAGAATTAATCCATTCCAGCGATTTACCATTGGCGATCCCCCAGTTCACAAAATAAACCACGAGCATACCGAAAATAATGGCAAATTGGTTAAGCGATACCAGTCTCCCTCTAATATCGGCAGGTGCAATCTCGCCAATATACATCGGACTTATAGCGGAGGCTAGCCCTACTCCAATCCCACCTATAACACGGTAAAAGTTGAACATATACAAAAGACCAAGTGTTGGTTCTCCCTTTTGAAAGAACAGGAACTCGGGACTACCCGAGCCCAGTGCTGATACAAAAAATAGAATAGCAGCCAAAAACAAGGTTCTTTTCCTTCCAAGTCGCGAAGCAAGAAGTCCGGAGATACTTCCACCAATAATACATCCGATAAGTGCGCTTGAAATGGTTGCACCGTGTGCCAGTGAATTTAATCCAAGACTATTGATCAGATAAGCCTGAATTGATTTATCGGCTCCGGAAATTACAGCGGTATCGTAGCCAAATAAAAGGCCACCCAAGGTGGCCACTAAGGTTATTACTGTAATGTAAAAAATATTTCTTTCTTTCATTAGATATACCAGTTGATCAATTGCTCAATCAATTCCTGTTTGCCACTGATCTGTGCGGGTTCTCCCAGTTCTGCTGCTGCATTGTACAATGCTTCCAGGTCAAGTTTCCCCGA
>NZ_JALGYW010000013.1 GCF_023111095.1 Maribellus sp. YY47 | reverse complement strand
TAATAACAAACGACCTCACTGGTCCTGTGAAATGCTGACACCAGAGCAAATGCACAAACAAGATACCATTAAAATTAAAAGCTATAAAAGAACAGACCGTTTCAAAGCTAGCTTTGAAACGGTCTGTAAATCTATTAACTTAGTCCAATAATCTGTAACGCTTATTTAGGACTAGTCAAAACTTTTGCTGATCATCTTTTGCCACAGAGTTGCACAGAGTAAAACCGGAATTACACGGAGACTTTCAACATGCTTTATAAAAAAAGCTGTCGTTGTTCCGGAATTTAATGGGAATCCTGTTTAAAGTGCAAATTCAGTGAAATATAAGCTGTTTTAAAACAAACGCAGCAACTGTTTGATTTTTTCCTCTTTATCCTGAAAACCTACCGATTGATACGCCTCCTGCATCGATTCGAGCAAGCGTACGATAAACAAAGTATCGGGTTTAGGCTCTGTATAGTCGTACATCGGGAGATAGTCGTTCTTTTTCAGATGATATTCAATTTCTTTTCGGCTGGTAACCGCTCCTTTGTTCGATGGATTTATATAAAACAAAACATCCGAATCAACCGCTGCTCCGTGTACCTTCTTCGCCAATTCGGCATCGACAATGGCCACCAGCGGATTTTTTGGAAAATCGACAAGATGGGCTGGTATTTCCAGCATTCGGGCAACTATGGTGTAAAAAATACTCATCGAAACCGGGTTCCCTTTTTTGGTGTCCAGAAGTTGATTCAGAAAACAGTTCTGGGGCGAATGAGGATTGCTAAGATTAACCGCAAATCCGTTGATATTGAATAAAAAATGATTGAGGATTGTGGTTTTTTCGAGTATGGTAAGCGAGTTGTTAAGCTCCAGCCAGATACTTTTCCTAAGGGTTTCGATTTTCGCCTGAATGTTTAACGGATTGAGATCGGGATACTGAAACCGATCTACATGGCAAAAGCCATTGACCAAACTACGTTCACCGGGATCTTTAGCCAACCATTTTTTTAAGCGCCTTTTGGTTTCTTTAAATTGTAAATGCTGGATAATATTCTCGATCCGTTCCTGGCTATGCTCATCAAAACTCGATTCCCATTTCTTTTCAAGCATGGGAATAATGTCACCTTTACTTTTTAGCAACGCTTTCTCCACTAACGCATACACCATTTCGTCCGGGTCGTCGAGGAGATTAATGAGCGCATCTAAACGGTTTTTGTCCATAGGTTTATTTTGATAGGGTAGTAAGTACAAGTTGGATTAGTTTTTTCATTTCGTCGCGGTAATTCCCGTTGGCGGTAAGCGTTACCCGGTTCGCAATAATCAGGCAAACGGTTAATGCGTGGTGCCCCAGTAAGCGGGAAAGTCCGTAAATCGCAGAACTTTCCATCTCGAAGTTGGTAATGCGAAGGCCCTTGAACGAAAACGATTCAATTTTCTCGTTTAAATGCGGGAAGGCCAGAGGAATTCTCAACTCTCTGCCTTGCGGACCATAAAATCCGGGAGCAGAAATGGTCACTCCGTGCGAGAATTCTTTTGTGCTAAACCGCGATAAAAGTTCCGGTGAAGCATCTACCACATAAGGCGATGCCAATGAACTGTCCCAGGCGGTGTAGGCTTTAAATGCTGCTTCTAACTCCAGATCAGCCACTTTGTCTCTGCCTGCGTAAAAATTCAGCAGACCATCAAAACCGATCGATTTTTCGGAAACAACAAACGAATTTACCGGCAAATCGGTTTGAAGTCCTCCCGATGTTCCAATCCTGACAATGTTCAGGCTTTTATGCTCTTTTTTTATTTCACGGGTTTCCAGATCGATATTGACTAAAGCATCGAGTTCGTTTACTACAATGTCGATGTTATCGGTGCCAATTCCGGTTGAAATCAATGTGAACCGTTTTTTATTATAAATGCCGGTAACTGTTTTGAATTCCCGGTTTTGGGTGGTAAACAATATTTCGTCGAACAAGGTGGCAATGGAATCAACTCTTGCAGGGTCGCCCACCAAAATTATATTGTCTGAAATATTTTCCGGTTTCAGGTGTAAGTGAAAAATGGTTCCGTCGGGGTTCAATATCAATTCAGAATTTCTAATCATACTGGAAATTTAGATGAAAACCAAAACTATTTAAAATTAGATGAATCGCCAATTGCGGTGCGGAAAACATATAAACAACACGTTCTTGAAAATTCATCGGTGTTTTTTATTTTGTTAAAAACTGATGTTTTTGAGACAGTTTCGCTAAAAAATGCCCGCAACGGGAAATGTGTGGCGTTGGTTTTGCAAAATAATGCCCGAAATTTCTATTTTTGAGAAACGAATCTAACATACAAACGGATGTCATTCAAAATCTTTTCACTTCAACTAACCGGTAAAATAAAACCTACATCTACCGTTGAGCAACAACGAATCCAGTTAAAAAGCGATTATGAAGCATTTCTGCAAACGGAGGCTTCTGAAGAATTAAAGGCTTTTCTGGAGTTGGAAGCTTGGGTGAACTCGGATGCCTTCAAAAACAAGAAAAAAGAAGTTGAAGGTCTTTCTTTTAAAGGGAGTAAAGAAGAAAAAGAAGAAAAGGAATTTCAGCGACTAAAAAAGTCGGGACCGATAAAAAAATATTTTGCGGTTGAAAGCTCTTCCGACTTAAAAAGATTTGAAAAAGAACAGGATTCGGATAAGCTGAAAAACTATTACACGCTGCTCGACTATATGAAAGAAGGGCAGTTTGAAAAAGAAAAAAAGGAGATTGTCAGCCAGGTATTCAAAGGATCGGTAGAAGAAAAACATCTGCAGGAATACATGCGCTTAGCAAAATCGGCTGAAATAAAAGCCTACCTCGAGTTGCACGGTTCGGAGACCTTGAAAAAACATGAGGCAACAGAGAATTCAGAGAAGTTTAAGAAATACAATGAGCTGAAAAATGCTTCCGACCGAAGTAAAGAAGACAAAGCTGAATTTAAAAAGCTGAGCGGAGATGCAGCGATTAAAGCCTACTTTAAACTGGAGAAATCGAAAAAACTCAAACTATACAAGGAAACCAACGGCAGCCACAATTTGAAAAGATACGAGGAGCTGAAAGCTTTGGTGGAGTCGAAAGAGTTCAGGGAAAAAGAAGCTTATTTGAAAGACAAGAAAAAGTTTGAAAAAAGTGAGGCGTATAAAAAGCAATCCGAGTTTAAGCAATTGGCGGCGGATGGAACGGTTAAATTTGTTTTGAAGTACGAGAAATCACCGCTTTACAAAAATTACCTCGACGTAAAGGATTCTTTCGACTTGAAACGTTACTATGAGCTGGAAGCGCTGTTGCAGTCAGAAGAATACAAGAAACAGAAAGCCTGGCTGGAAGATAGGAAGCGTTGGGAGAAAACACCCGAATACGCCAAGTATCAGCAGTACCTGAAAGACAAACAGAAGCCTGAATTTGTCAACTATTTCAAATACAAAAACTCAAACGATTTTGAATTCTTTAAAACCTGGGAAGTGGTTTTTGAGGATCAATTCACCGGAAAATCATTGGATGCCGGAAAGTGGTCGACAACCACACCGATGGCAGGAAAAACATTGGGTGAAAACTATGCTTTACCGGGCGACCTTAATATTTTTACCAATGGCAGTAACCTGAAAGTGGATCAAAAGCTTGTAATTCAGGTAAAAAAAGAAAAAGCATCGGGAAAAGTTTGGAGAATGCCGGCAGGATTTGTGCCCACCGATTTTGAATATACTTCGGGACTCGTCTCCAGTGCACCCAATTTTGTGTTGAATGATGGAATTCTGGAAGCGAAAATTAAGTTCGATCCCGTAAAACAGGTAATGAGTTCGTTGTACCTTACAGGAGAGAAACCAACCAACCGTGTAAATCTTCTGGAAATGGGAGCAAGAAATCATCTGGGTTTTACGTTCCTAAATGGAAACGGAAAAGTGGAAAGTCAGGGAATCGACATTTCAAATCTGAAAAAAGACACCTACATTTTTAGTGTGGAGAAAGCGGGATCAACTTTTACCTGGAAAATCAACAATGTTGAGATTCTGAAGGAGGAAAAGCCAGAAATGAACAAACAGTTATTTATTGAAGCTTCAAGTCTTGTAATCGACCCGGTATCGTCATCGGCCAATTTCGAGATTGAGTGGGTAAAATGCTACTGTAAAAAATGACCTTGAACGATTTGAATGTTGATTGGGCCGAGGAGTTTAGCGGCGCCATAACTGTCTGTGATCGAAAGGGAACCATCGTTTATATGAATCAACGTTCGGTGGAACAATTCCATAACTACGGAGGTGCCGGTCTTTTGGGAACCAACTTACTGGACTGTCACCCCGAGCCTTCCAAAACGAGGTTAAAGGAAATGTTGGAACAGCCGGTTGATAACATGTACACCACAGAAAAAGACGGAAAAACAAAGATTATTTATCAAACACCCTGGTATCAATCCGGAATGTTTCGGGGAGTGATCGAGATCTCGTTTCAGCTGGATGGAGCTATGCCGCATTTTTTCAGAAAATAAAATTACAGTCCGCGTTTGTTGAAGAGAATGTAGCCAAAATTAAGGGTGATATACCACTTGGTGTTTTCTTTATCGTAATAGTTCACGGCCAAACTAACCGGGCCTATTCCGGTTTGATAGACCATAGCCGCCATTCCCTGCCAGTACACATTGTGGAAAATATCGTTGCTTTTGTAAGCCGTTAAATCTTCAGCTATTAGTTCCTCTTTAATGGGCAGAAAGCCGTAACCTTCGAGCCGCAAATGCATGTCGGGAGAAAAGTGAAATATTGTTTTTAATCCACCTGCGGTAAACTGGTTCGAATGAAAATTGTTCAGAAACAGTGAGTTGCTGTGTGGCGTGGGTTGAAAGCCCGGAGCATTCAGCTTCACCGCCTTGTAATTCCGAAACAAGTCTTTAGTACTCAGCAAACCTTCCGCATGAAGGCCCAGTGTGAATGCTTTGCCAAAATTGAAATAGCGGAGCAGCTTGGCATTCATCTGGAAATATTCCTGATGCTGGTGTATTTTTCCGCTTATCTCCGAAGTGCTTCCGGGAAAGTGACCTTCTTCTCCCACAACATATTTAGTGTCGAGCATTCTGAGAAGTCCTTCCGTCGCATATTGTTTGTAATTCAGAGAGTTGGTTTCGAGCCGGATATCAACAACAAAGGCATTTAATGTACTTTCATCGGGTTCGTCTTCTTTGTTAAAAATGTCGGTTTGGTAATACTGGTCTGAAGCTGATGAATACGCAACTCCTGTATAGAATTTACTGTTGAGCCCAAGCGGGAAACCACCTTCTACTCGAAAATTCAACTCGTCGCGGATGATGTAGGGCGGGCGCACATTTTCGAAAAACAATTCGGAGCTTGAGGCAAAATAATCCCATCGGTTGAGCGTGAAATAAGACGCCAGATAAAAAGGCAGTCGCGAGGGGTAATCAATCCGTCCACCCAATTTAAATGAGCTGTAAAAACGCCCGAAAAACAGGTTCGAATTTAACAGGTAAGCCCGTCGGTTGTAGGCTCGGTAATTTACACCCACGTATCCCTGATTGATGGGCTTTGTCGAAATATTTCCGCCAATGTTTACATCTATTTTTTTCTCCGGTTCCACTTTTAAATGTAAATCGAAATAACCGGTTTCCTTGTTGTAATAGGTGAGGGGTTGTATCGATTTTACCTGCTGGTCGGCTACCAGTTTGAAATATTCCTTTTTCAGGTTTTCCAGCGATACAATCGGCATGCCGTGTTTCATGCTTTGGATAATAAACTGCCGTTGCATATTATCATCAACGCCTTCCACTTGTATATTTTGAAAGTAGAGGGCAGGTTTACCGGCAACAAAATTTTCACGTTTAGCCTGCAGGTCTTCATGCCGAACTCTCCTTGCTATGAGCATTTTTATACTGTCCAGTGCATTTTTTGCCGTTTTTTCGCCGGCTGCCATTGCCTGATCAATTTTATCAAAATCAAGAAGGCCAACGTCTTCAAATTTTGTTTCGAGCAAAATCCCGTCTTTCGGGTCAATCTCGAAATTAGTGGGGCGCATTACCAGGTTCGAGATCTGTTGCATTACATCGTCGGCTTCAGCTGCTTTGGCATTATTGGCGACCTTATGTCCGATAATAATATCAGGTTTGAAGATCTCCTTCATTTGCTGAGTTGGGAAGTTATTAAGCAAACCACCGTCAAACATCAGGCTGCCGTTTATTTTTATCGGCTTGAAATAAAGCGGCACCGTCATCGATGCCCGGATAGCATTCCCCAGATCGCCGTTTCGCAGAACCACGGGTTTGCTGTTATACACATCGGCGGCAACACAAAAAAACGGAACCATCAGCTTATTGAAATCGTAGTCGCAGGCGGCGCTGGTGGCTGCCGTGAGTTCCATAAAAGCAAAGTCCATTTGTTCGGCCGGAACAATGTTGGTGGGGGGAAGGAGTTTCACTTTTTCATTTTTCCGGGTAACTCTCAGCTGAAGCCAGGTGGGATCGGCTTCCGGCTGCTTGAAATAATAGCGATATCCGGTTTGGATTTTCCCCGTGGACCAGAAATAAAAATCGTCCGACTTAAATAACTCTTCCATTTCATCGGGGCTGTACCCGGCGGCATATAAACCGCCTACGATTGCACCGATAGACGTACCGGCAATGTAGTCGATAGGGATATTGTTTTCTTCCAATACCCTTAAAACGGCAATATGAGCCATCCCTTTGGCACCGCCTCCGCTTAATACCACGCCAACCGATTGCGCATGGCTCTGAAAGCCGGTTAATACTACCAATAAACTAACAAGAAGCTTTAATTTCATTTGGTTTTTCTGCATGCATTCTGAACGCAATCAAATTTACAAAATCTATGGAATGTTAAGTAGAAATACATTGAAAAATCGGCAATTTTTAAAATAGATGTGCTTAGTTTTCCGACTATTGGCGAAAGTCTTTCGAATGTTTAGGACATTGAACTAAATAATAATAGATTTGTAAAACGTACTTTAAAAACCTAAATCATGTATAAACACTTTTTTATTTGTCTTTTGATTGTTCTTCCGTTTTCCTTGTTGGCTCAAAATGGAAAAGTGATGGAATCGCTGGAGTTTGAAAGCAAGCTGGTTTCATACCCTGTTAAGTATTCGGTTTATTTGCCGGCCGATTATGAAACTTCCAATCGCAGTTATCCGGTGTTGTATCTGTTACATGGATATTCTGACGATGAAACCGGCTGGATTCAGTTTGGTGAAGCCAATACCATCGCCGATAAAGGAATTGCCAACGGAGATTTTCCTCCCTGCATCATTATTATGCCTGACGGAAAAGTGAGCTGGTATGTAAACAGCTTTGACGGGAAAGATCCCTGGGAGGATATGTTTATAAAAGAATTTATTCCGGCAATGGAAAAACAGTATCGCATCCGGGCGAAAAAAGAATTTAGGGCAATTGCGGGCCTCTCGATGGGTGGGAACGGTGCTTTGCTTTTATCCATGCATCATCCGGAATTATTCACAGCTTGTGTGGCCCTGAGTGCAGGAACTTTTACCGATGAAGAAATCAGTGGAAACGGCCGGTATGATCATTATTTCAAAGATATTTACGGCAAGAAGGCAGAAACCGGAGTAAGTGATTACTGGAAAGCAAACAGCCCGATCCACCTGCTCGACAGTGTGGAGAAAGATAAACTCAAATCGGTTCGTTTTTACATCGATTGTGGCGATGACGATTTTCTGTATAAAGGAAATTCTGCACTTCATGTGAAAATGCGCGACCTGGGTATCCCGCACGAATACAGGGTTCGGAACGGCTCGCATAGCTGGGAGTACTGGCGTACCGGTTTATTCGACGGGCTGAAATATATTTCGTCGTCTTTCCGCCGTTGATCAGTCGTTTTACCTTTAATCCGAAATATTGAAATGCCTCTTTTCCATAGGATTTGCGATAGTGCTGCTGAGTTTTTCTTTCAGTGTTGCGGGGCAGACCCAACCAGATTTTAAGTGGGGAAATTCTGCTTATTTCAACCTTAGTATTGGCGAAAGTATTTGGTGCGACAGTACTGAAATAAAATTGCTGAGGATTGAGAACCGGTACAATACGTTGAAAGTAGGGCATGATACACTTTGTTTAAAAGCGAGTGGTCGTTCGCTTCCGCACGCCAGTTCAACTGGTTTGCCTTTTTTTGTGGCCGACAATAAAAACCTTAAAGCTTTGTCGGTCGATTCAACGATTCACGGTTTGCTGAAAGAAGATGTATTGCTGTGTGTGGCTGGTGCGAATAAATCCCTGCTGGAAAAACAGCAGTTTGTCTTCCCTGTAAATTTTAGTCATGGTTTTACCTGGGGTGGAGACGAAGATGCGTACATGTATTCCTTTTTGTACGACAGTAAGAAACAGAGCTATGAAACTTTTCCCGGAATTGGAATTGATTTAGACGATGCCAAAGGACTGGAAAAACATTGGCTGGTGGCGCTTGAGAATAGCACGGTGGTGTGGATTGACAAACAAGCTGAAGACAGAGCGGCTTGTGTTTTACTGGCAAGCGAATCTTATTCCGGCATTTATTATGTGTACGATAACCTTTACGATAAGAATCTGGAAGTAAAAAAAGGGCAAAATCTAACGAGAGGCGAATTAATAGGCACAGCTTGGGGAGACGCCGATTGGGGACATGTACACCTGGCGGTGGTTTACAGCGACACCATTCCTTCGTACAAGAATCGGTTTGCGAATTGTATCAATTTCTTCCCGCAATTATACGAGTTGTATTATGGTCATATTTATAATACTACAAAGTCGTACTCTAAAGGACAAATTAGTTTCGGAAAAGCGATTTCCGCTGCAGGAGCCGAAAAAAACAATGATGCATTTGAAGAATATTTGGGTAAAGGATGGATATGGGGGAGTTGGAATGTGGCGGACAAATTAGCTTCTGTATCAAAGCGCGAAGAGGGAAATGTGCGGATGGAAAAACAGATCTTCTCGGGGACACCTGCCCAATGCGTTAATCCACGTGATTATTTTGATTATGAGATCAATGTTAAAAACGGAGTATATCGTATTCGGGCAAAGGTGGGAGATGTGGACAGGGAATCGTGGCAAAAAATAGAGTACGAAGGCGTTATGGCCAACACCTTGTCGTTGGCTCGTGGAGTGCAGGAATGGACGGATGAAAGAATTGTAAAAGTGGAAGACAGAAAACTGACCGTTCGTATTTACATCGATCCAAAGCATCAAAAAGTAGCCGGATTAAGTGAAATTGTCTTTCAGATGGCGTACTAGAGGCGACTCAAAATTCAAATACCATTCCCGTTTTTACCTGTCTTGAGTGAAATGCATCTTGAAATAAGGCAAGCGCAGGTAGTTCCGTGCAATGTGAAGGAAAAACTTGCTCCACTTTATTGTCAGCGAAATAACGAAGGGTTTCACGGGTTTGGTGATTCTGCTCTTTCAGATGAAAGCCACCGATTACTGCTTTGATTTTTGAGATTCCAGTCACTTTTTTTGCGTATTCACAAATATTACAAATGCCGGAATGGGCACAACCCGAAATAATCACCAGTTGGTTGTTTACAACCGCAGCCAGCGCAGAATCATCAGAAACGAAATCTTCTGAGCCATCCGAAAATTCAAAGCTTGTTGCTTGGGCTTCAAATTCGTTGGTTCGGGGTATCTCGCCCAGGTACCAAAGCTTATCTGTTATTTGCACAGGTTCTCTGGCTGTTATTAAATCGAAGGACGCAGTAATTTCTTCCCGGCTCATTTCAAGTCCGACAGGAGAGTGGTTCTTTTTTCGAAAACGTTGCTGAAAAGCTTCCGGATGGGTGATCAGTGTTTGCCCCCGAAGAAATTGAAGCCCGTTTCCATGATCCCAGTGCCCGTGGCTTAATACAATTTTTTGAACTTCGTGCTGAATGTCGATTCCCAGCTTTTTTGCATTTTTCAGAAAAACATCAGAATGACCGGTATCGAACAGAATTTTTTCAGTGTCCGTTTCAATCAGGTACGAAAGACCGTGTTCGGCCTGAAACCTGCCACCAGCGACGTTGTCCGTTAAAACTGTCAGCTTCATTGTACTTTTTCGTTTAGTTTTCTCCAGATATGCTGAAGCTCTTTTCCCGTTTCAGACTCGGCAGCGTATTCCATCATGGTCTGGCTGTGTACCATCGATTCCACCATTAATCTGTCGAACGGTATTTTTCCCAGTAAGCGAATACCATTTTTTTGCAGAAAATCCTCCACAACGCTTGTCATTTCCGGGTTGATATCGCATTTGTTAATCACTGCAAACATCGGAATTTTGAATGAATCGACCAGCTTTTTTAAACGCCTGGCATCGTGCAGCCCCGAAACTGTTGGCTCGATCACCAGCAAAACCACATCCGTTCCGGTTATGGAAGCAATGGCAGCGCATCCAATTCCGGGAGGGCCATCGTTCAACAAAAAATCGGCTTTTGCCGATCGTGCTATTTCTTTTGCGCGTTCACGAATGTGCGTCACCAAATGTCCGGAGTTATCCTCTCCCGGGCCCATTTTAGCATGAACCATTTTCCCAAAGCGGGTGTCGGAAACAAACCACTGGTTATTGAAATTTTCGGTAACCGAAATGGCTTCTGCCGGGCAAATTCTTGCACACAAACGGCATCCTTCGCATTGAAAGGGATTTACTTCTGGAAACGAATCGGTGTTTGTGTGTATGGCGTCAAAACGACAGGAAGATTCACACAAACCACATTTTGTGCATTTTTCAGGATCAATTTTCGCGAAAGAACCACTGTTGAATGCATGGATTTCCTGAATGCTCGGTTGAAAAATAAGATGTAAATCGGCTGCATCCACATCGTTATCGCAAAACACTGCGTTGCTTGCCAACGAAGCCAATGCCGCTGTAATACTGGTTTTTCCGGCTCCTCCCTTTCCACTTACTATTGCAATTTCCTTCATTTGCTCAGTTGTTTAATTTTCTGATTCCGGTTAACTCCAGCAGTCGTTCAGCAGTCGATTGATAAAAAATCTCCATCTCTTCCGAAATCTGATCTAATAGTGCTCCGCGCGAATAATTGACCGCAAATTCCTTTGAAAAAGGTATTTCGCCGATCAATTCGATTTTGTTTTTGTTTAGAAATTCGTAAACCGAATGATTCCCCAGTCCGGCTTTGTTCACGATTACTCCAAAAGGAATTTTAAGATCGTTTAGTAACTCCACAGTCAGCATTAAATCATATTCGCCAAAAGGAGTGGGTTCGGTTACCAAAATGACATAAGCTGCGCCTGAAACCGTTTCGACAACCGGGCAACTGGTTCCCGGTGGAGCATCGAGTAATTGAAGCATCTCTGGGTTGTTCGTCTGCTTTTTTAGTGCCCGAATCAGTGATGTTTGCATGGAAGATCCGATTTCGAGCCGGCCTTCAATAACGCCCGATCCAAAGGTGGTTGTATATTCCGAAATGGTCCCAATCGGATTCTGGTATTCGCTGATAGCATCAAAATTGCAGGCAACAGAGCAGGCGCCACACGAGTGGCAAAGGTCTTTGTTGACCTCGGCAAATTTCAGGTTCTTAACAATACTGATGGCGTTGAATTCGCACCATTCGGAACATTTTTTACAAAAAGTACATTTCTCTCTGTCAATTTTAGGAACTAATGAATAGACCTTGTTTGTATTGGATTTTTCAGCCTTAGGAATAAAAAGAAGGTCGTTGGGCTCTTCTACATCGCAATCGATCAGCTGGACCTGGTTCTCCAAATATTTTGAAAGCTGGTAATAGAGGTTAACCGCAACCGTTGTTTTGCCGGTTCCTCCCTTACCGCTCGCTATAGCAATACGCATACCGATAGTTTTTAGGTGTCTGTTTATTACAGCTGTTTTTCGGCTAAAAGAAATCCCCGAAATATTATTCCGGGGAAATTCTCAGTAGCTAATTCAAATCCGGACTATAAGGTTCTACTTTCCGGTTTTAAAAAACAATATATTAATGGTCACAGTAGTTGGTCGTAAAACTGATGGTTCCATCAAGAAATCCTTTGGTTAGCTCGCGGGCTGGTAATTTGGGCGCTCCCACAAAAACATTCACATCGTTGTATTTAAAAATTTCGATGGCTTTTTGTCCCATTCCGCCAGCCAGAACATCGGTAACTCCCTGTTGCGCCAGCCATTTGGGGAGCAAACCGGGTTCGTGAGGGGGAGGAGTGACAGTTTCTTCTTCAACAATTTGTTGATCGTCCAGGGTCAGTAACGAAAAATACTGACAGTGTCCGAAATGCCCGTCAAGAATGTGGTTTTGGTCAACGGGTATTGCAATTTTTTTTCTCATATCGATAGTTCTTAAATGCTGTTATTAATTCTAATCTTTATTGATCTTGTCGATAATTTTCTGGACACTTTGACCTTCCTCTTCCAGAATAATCATTTGTATTTTGAATTTTTCGAGCATGGTTCTTGCTTTGGGGCCAAAATCACCCGAAATCACTTGCGCAGCTCCTAACTCAGCTGCCATCTCCGAGGTTTTTGTTCCGGCTCCTCCATTTACATTTTTAAAACTGTTTTCAATAAAATGAGTTGATCGGGTTTCGTTGTCGTATACACAAAACCATCCGGCACGCCCAAATTTTGGGTCAAATACCGATTGTAAATCATTCCCTTTGGATGTTATGATCGTCTTCATGGTAGTATCTTTGAATTCATTAATTTGAAAGTCTTAAACAAAGATAAAGTAAATTATTAATAAACATATGTGCAATATGATTTATTTTTGATTCGGTGTTTTTTCCAGGTGTTGAATGTTCTTATTTGTTGTTTCCAATGGTGGATTTGTGAATTTGGCTGAGCTACATCAGGGGAGAAGTATTGGACTTGAAATGTGCAATATGTTGAAATTGAAGGGAGGTATTTATTTTGGAAAAAACACAAAAAAGAAAAGGCTGATGAAATGAATCACCAACCTTTTACTTATCAAAAAACCAAATGCTACTATTGAATTCCCCCTTTTTTCAAAAAGTATTCAAGCGGACAAAATTTTGTCAGGGACGACTGAAGCAGGTTTATGCCTACAAACACTGCCAGCCCCAGCCAGTAGATATGAACAAAAATTGCCAAAAGAATGCTCACCAGAACAAAGGTTCCGGCTACCGCGCGTATGATTCTCTCCCTCATGATTCTTTATTTTCGTTAAACATATTTCTCTACATTCATAATGTAAGCGTTAATCGGGCTTATTCTTTCTACGGAATCATTGAATTCCTGAACCCTTCGCATTAATTCTTCTGCTTTGTCTTCTTCCAAAAATGTGAAGGAAATAATGTAGCGGTACGGACGTTTCATCGATCCAAACCAGTTCGAGATTTCTTTTTTACCCTCCACATCTTTCATAAAACCCTCCACTTCGGTTTCGCTGTACGAGTTTATGTGGAGCTGGTCAAGGATATGAGCCAGATTGTGGTGATGTGCTTCCACACATTGAATCATTACAAACTTCATAGTTTTATTCGTTAGTTGTTATTTTGTCTGTTATCGTAACTTCCGCCGGTTCCACAGGATACTTTTTCTTTTCAGTCATGAAATAGATAAGCGGAACGATTACCAGCGTTAAGAATGTAGAGGCAATGGTACCTCCTATGAGCGAAATGGCCAAGCCTTGGAAAATCGGGTCAAACAGGATGATTACTGCTCCGATGGCCACGGCACCTGCTGTTAACAGAATAGGGGTGGTACGAACAGCACCAGCCTCAATAATGGCTTCTTTCAGCGGAATTCCATCGGCAAGCCGCAGGTTTATAAAGTCGATAAGCAGTATCGAGTTTCGGACCATTATACCCGCCAACGCAATCAATCCAATCATGGATGTGGCAGTGAAGAAAGCTCCCATCAGCCAGTGTCCGACAAGGATACCAACCAGTGATAAAGGAATAGCGATCATCATAACGATTGGTACTTTGAAATCCTGGAACCAACCGATGATCAACAGGTAAATAACTACCAATACCACTGCAAAAGCGGTTCCCAAATCTCGGAAAACCTCGTATGTAATCTGCCATTCACCGTCCCATTTCAAACTGTAATTTTCTTCAGAGAATGGTTGTTCTGTGAATTCTTCGTTCAAAGCGTAGCCTTCGGGTAATTTGATGCCTTTTAATTCATCAGAGATACTGAGAATTCCGTAAACCGGACTTTCCAGTTTACCCGCTACATCGGCAGTAACATAAACCACCCGGCGTTGATTTTTGCGGTAGATGCTTTTGTCCTGCAAACCTTTCTCTACTTCCACTACATCGCCAAGTGAAACCATTTGTCCCATCGGACTCATGATGTTTATTTTCTTCAGATCGTTTACTCCCGACCGACCTTTTTCATCCAGTCGAAGTTTAATTCCAATCTGTTTGTATTCGTTTTCCTGGTACAACTGCGCCACTTCCTGTCCGCCCAATGCCATTGCCAGACTTTGCGTAATTTGTTGTGTTGAAAGCCCGTACAATGCGGCTTTTTCTTTCAGTACATTGAATTTGTATTCGACCTGGTCATCTTCCGGATACCAGTCGATATCTACCATATCGGCAGTTTGCGCGAACAAACCTTTTACCTGCTCTGCAATGTTCATCTGAACTTCTTCATCGGGACCATAAATTTCTGCCACCATGGTGGATAATACCGGAGGTCCGGGCGGAACTTCCACTACTTTTACGTTAGCATTGTATTTTTTGCCAATCTCCTGCAATCCGGGACGGATGGCTTTGGCAATATCATGGCTCTGAAGCTTACGGTCAGTCTTATGCGTTAAATTCACCTGAATATCGGCAACGTTCGATCCCTGACGCATGTCGTAGTGACGCACCAGCCCGTTGAAATTCATTGGAGATGCAGTTCCAACATAGCTCTGGTAATCGAGCACATTGTCTTGTTCCGCGATATAGGAAGCCAGTTCTTTGGTTACTGCAGCAGTGCGTTCCAGCGTGGTTCCTTCCGGCATATCGATAATCACCTGGAATTCGTTTTTATTGTCAAACGGAAGCATTTTCACCGCTACCAGTTTGAAATAAACCAAAGTCATCGATCCAAACAATAAAACAGCAACACCGATAATGAATCCCCATCGTTTCCATCCTGATTCCAACATCGGATTGATGGTTCTTTTATATAATTTGTAGATGATGGAATCTTCCATACGGAATTCTTTCTCTTCGTGTCCTTTTTTATCGTGACGAAGTAAGCGGTAGGCGAGGTAGGGAGTAATGGTCAGTGCTACCAGCAATGAAAAGATCATCGCGATGGAAGCTCCAATTGGCATCGGGCTCATATAAGGCCCCATCAAACCGCTTACAAACACCATCGGCAGTACGGCTGCAATTACCGTAAATGTTGCTAGAATGGTAGGGTTACCTACTTCGTCGATCGAACGGATAGCTGCCTGAATAAAAGGCAGTTTTTTCATTTTAAAATGGCGGTGCATGTTTTCGGCAATAATGATCGAGTCGTCAACTACGATCCCGGTAACAAACACCAGAGCAAAGAGCGAAATTCGGTTCAGCGTATAATCAAGGAAATAGTAGCTGAACATGGTAAGTGCGAACGTAATCGGCACCGATATAAATACAACCAGACCTCCGCGCCAGCCCATGGCCAGCATTACTAAAGCAGTTACTGCGCCGATTGCAACCAAAAGGTGTAACAGCAATTCAGAAACTTTATGCGATGCTGTTTCCCCATAATTTCGGGTTACAGTTACCGTCACATCTTCAGGAATAAGGTCTTTTTTTAGTAATTCCAGTTTGGTCAGAATTTTATCCGAAACGTGCATCGCATCAGCTCCGCGGCGTTTTGCCACTGAAATGGTTACTGCAGGATATTCTCCGGGGTGATTCTCACGCTCCGGATCCATTTTTGCATATCCAAACTGAACGTATTGAATTGGCTCTTCTGGCCCGTCGATGATTTGGGCAACCTGCTTTAGGTAAACCGGGTTTCCACCATTAATGCCAACTACCAGGTTTTCCACATCTTCTGATGATTTCAAAAAATCGCCGGCTTCCACCAGGTATTCTGTATCATTTTTATCAAAACTTCCGGCCTGGAACTGCCCGTTTGCCAGTTGAATTTGCTGTGCAATCATTAAGGCATCCACATGTGCGGCTGCCATTAATTCGTTGTTTAAAACAACTCTGATCTCACGTGAGCGTCCGCCAATCACTTTGGTTTCCGAAACGTTTTCAACCTGTTCTATTTCGTTGTTCAGTTCTTGCGCAATACGTTTTAATTGATAGTCGTCGTAGTTTTCACTCCAAAGCGTAAACCCCAACACCGGAACATCGTCGATAGAGCGTGTTTTAACGAGTGGGAGAGAAGT
Source organism: Maribellus sp. YY47 (assembly GCF_023111095.1). GTDB lineage: Bacteria > Bacteroidota > Bacteroidia > Bacteroidales > Prolixibacteraceae > Draconibacterium. The sequence continues at coordinate 142,871 of NZ_JALGYW010000013.1, read as the reverse complement.
GCCTTTGGGCATCTCGTCCATGTGTTTCATAATCTCGTTGTACATTTTTACCAGCGAGCGTTCAATGTCTTCGCCCACATAAAACTGCACAATCATCATTGCCTGGCCGGGCATACAGTTTGAATACACATATTCAACACCCGGAATATTAGCGACCACTTTTTCTAGTGGCTGCATTACACGCGATTCAATTTCTTTCGGACTTGCACCCGGATAACGGAAAAGAATGTCGGCAATCGGTACATCGATCTGCGGTTCTTCCTCCCGGGGTGTAAGATATGAGCTGTAGATTCCAATGGCCATGAAGGCAATCATCAGAAGTGGCGTCAGCTTTGAGTTTATAAATGCTTTGGCTATTCCGCCAGAAAATCCTGTCTTCATCTTTCTTGCTTATTTATTTTCAACAATGGCTCCATCGTATAATTTACTTTCGCCCGACAGAACATACTTTTCGCCATCGTTTAATCCGGAAAGAATTTCGATGGAATCTCCATACGTTTTACCCGTGCGTACCCAGCGCAGCAACGCTTTGTTGTTTGTTCCGATGGTATACAGGCCAACAAGCTGGCCGCGTGTAACAAGGCTGTTTTGTGGTACACGGATCATTTTCTGAGTGCCTTTTTCGTGAAGCACAGTTGCAAACATTCCGCTGTACAAATCGACAGATTTTGCAGCATCGGCATTTAATAAGATTTTGGCTTCAAACTGACTTCCTGTATTCGTAGAAGAAGGATTAACTTCCGAAACGGTTCCTTCCACTTCTACTCCGGGTAAAGCAGTAAAGCGTACTTTTACCGGATCGTTCAATTTAACATTGGCAATTTCCAGTTCCGGAACACGTGCATAAACTTTCCACAAGGCGGGACTTTCGATGCTGAGTAAAGGCATTCCAGGATTTGCCATGTCTCCTTCGGTTACAAATTTGCTGGTAATAATGCCACTGTACGGCGCCCTGATAGAAGAATAACGGATGTTTTCTTCTACTTCGCGTTCCATTTGTTCAACGGCCGACACACGGGCTTTTGCCATTTGAAAACGGGTGCGCATATCGTCCAATTCTTTGTCTGATGCACTGTTAGATGCGTGCAACGCTTCAAAACGTTTCAGATCCTTTTCAGCACTTTCGTAAGCCGTTGTGGCTTCTGCCTTGTTGGCTTCAACCTGCGCTTTTTTTGCCAGAATATCCTGGTTTCGGATTTGAATTAAAAGATCGCCCTGATTTACTTTCTGGCCGGGTTTTACATAGATGGAGGTGATCTGTCCCATGATCCGGGTACTCAGGTTACTTTGTTTATCGGCTTCCAGTTTCCCTGAAAAACTGGTTTCCATCGGAAATTCTTCCAGTTGGGCAGTGGCAATTTTTACCGAAATTTTATTCGTATTTTCGGTTGTTGCAGCTTGTTCCTTATGGCCACACGAGGCCAGAAATAATCCCATCGCAGTTACAGCGATGAGCAGGTTTTTATTAATTGATTTCATTTTCATTTTATAAGGCTTTTATTCGTTAATATCTTTTTCAAGGAGCAGTTCCATTTCGAAAATGGCTTGCTTGTAATTATAAATCGATTGTATGTATTCCAGTTCTTTTCCCGATGCGAGGGCTTCCGACATTAGCAAATCAGCTGTTTTTTCAAGTCCCTGTTCAAATCGGTTGGTACGTATTCTCAACGATTCATTCGCCTGTTCTTTGGCCAATTTGCTCGATTGAATACGATTATAGTTGAGGTTTACTTTTCTGATGGCATTGTTTACTTGTATCTGGCTTTGAGACAGGTAATCCTGGTAATTGTATTTGGCTTCGTCTAATTGTGCTCTGGATTGCTGAACCGCTCCGGCATTTTTGTAACCGTTAAATAATTTCCAGCTGAGCGATGCGCCCACGATATAATTATTGGCCGAAGTTCCCAGCAATTTGTCGTCGTTCCATTCAACGGCACCAAAGGCGTTCACCCGTGGCACAAACTTCATTTTATTGCTTTTAACCATGTTTTCGCCGGCTTCAATTTGTTTTTGAAATGCCAGTACATCCGAACGATTTTCGATACTGTACCCGGTTTGAGTGCTCAGCAACTGAGCCGGAGGTTGAACCAGTGAGTCTGTTGTGGTGATTTGTTCGCTGAATTCCAGCCCAAGCAAGTGCGCCAGAAAATCGTGCGCAGCTTCGCGGTTGTTTTTGGCTTCCTGAAGCTGATTGTTACGTTCTTCATATCGAACCGAAGCCTCCAGCACATCGGCATGTTTCGCAAAGCCTTGCTCTTCGTTGTTTTTGGTTAATCGAAGCGCTTCTTCGGCCACTTTTACCGATCGTCCCAAAACTTCAACCGACGATTCTGCCAGTTCCAGCATAAAATAAGCGCGTTTTACTTCATACTCAATGTTTTTCCGAACGCGTGTTGCCTGGTAGTTCATGGCTTCGAATTGGCTCTTGGCAGCTTTACGGGCATAAATTCCATCCAGATTCAACAGCGGTTGCTGAATCTCGAGTTTTGTGCCGAAATTCTCCGAACTTCCCGGATCATTCAATCTTGCCGGATCAAAATCGGCTTGTTGAACGATTTCCTGTTTTAGTTTAAATCCAAAAGCTGAAAGGGGATCGTTGGTACTTACGCCGGTATGACTGGCTTCAATTCCCGGAAGGAAAACCGAATTGGTCATCCGGTACGAGGCTTTAGCCGCGTTTATACGCGCTTCAGCACTTTTGATGTTCAGATTATTTTCCGCTGCCAGATTCAATGCTTCCTGCAAACTCAGAGAACGGGTTTGAGCATTATTAAAAAATGGGATAGCAACGAAAAAAATCAGTACTTTGGTAAATCGATTTCTTAACATATGCAAATGGTTTTTTATTTCTAATTTTCGCTGCAAATATATGTTTTGAAATCTATATATCTACATAAATAGATATATAAATAATTTATCGGATATATTCAGAATCTATCGTGAAGAAATCCAGATATAGTAAGCGATTCACTTTTAATGTACATCAACGGTCCTAAACAGCTTAAACACAAGAAAGAGTTTCGATTTAGTCTTTTTGTGTAAATGGTTGACGAAAGTTTAAGAACAAAAGTTACATTGGTTTGATCATAAAACGGTTGCTAACAATTTCTTAAGGTTTAAAGGGATGTTGCTTCTCGTTAGCATTAAGGAAGTCTGCAATTCTTAAAATAATCTTTCAATTAGTTACTGCAAGGAGTATCTATGCGATTTAAAGTGTTGAAAAAGAATGCGTTGCAAGAGGAGGAGCCTGAATACAGAAGTGCTTTAATCAGCTTCCAGCTACGAGCCACTAGCTGCCAGCTTTTATCTGGGAAAAATCTGAAAGCTATTAAAATACTGTTAACTGCGACTGAATACTGAAACCTAATCTTCCACTTCCGCAACAACCGGCTTTTCTCCCGGCGCATACCTTCTGATTTTGATATTGAGGTAAGCAAACAGTATGGTCATAAACGGGCTTATAATGTTAAAAAAGGCATAAGGCGCATACGACCAGGTATCTACTCCCAGCACCCTCGATTGTGTTGCTCCGCAGGTATTCCACGGAATTAATACCGATGTGACAGTCCCGCTATCTTCCAGGGTACGACTTAGCAATTCGGGTTTCAAACCCTTTTCTTCGTAGGTTTTACGATACATACGACCCGGAACTACAATTGCAATGTACTGATCAGATGCCGTTGTATTAAAAAACAGACAGGTTCCAACAGTTGAAGCGACCAGGCTACCTGTACTTTGTGCATATTTTACAATGGGTTGCGTAATCCGTTTTAGTAGTCCGGCAGATTCCATTACACCGCCAAATATCATCGCCGAAAGGATCAGCCAAACCGTGTCAAGCATTCCGCTCATTCCTGTAGTGCTCAGCAAATTATTTACATTCTCATCCGGTGTTGTTAGGCTGATGTCGCCAAACATGGCTTGCATTACCGAGTAGTAGGACGCAGTGGCATAATTTTCAAGATGTCCGGCTACTTCTTCAATAATATGTGGCTGAAAAATAACGGCAAATATTCCGCCGAGCAATGTTCCAATAAAAAGAGAAGGCAGCGGCGGAACTTTCATCACGATAACCGCCAGCAGTGCCACCGGAACGATAAAAAGCAGGGGAGAAGTATTAAATGTTCCTTCGATGGCTGATTTCACGTTTTCAACATCAACTACGGCTGTCGAGAAATCGTATCTGAAACCTATTACGAGGAAAATAATCAGCGTAATGGTCAGTGTGGGAACCGTGGTAAACATCATGTAACGGATATGAGTGAAAAGATCGGTTCCGGCCATGGCGGGAGCCAGGTTGGTCGTATCGCTCAGGGGGCTCATTTTATCGCCAAAATAGGCGCCACTCACGATGGCACCGGCAACTATGGCTTCGTTGATACCGATCGCTTGCCCAATTCCTAAAAGGGCGACTCCGATGGTTGCTATGGTCGACCACGAACTTCCGGTAGCTACACTCACGATTGAACTCACCACAACCGCTGTAAAAAGAAACAATCTTGGACTGATCAGATCCAGCCCGTAATAAATCATCGCCGGTACAACTCCGCTAATCAGCCATGTTCCGGCCAGCGAACCGATCAGCAAAAGAATCAAAATGGAAGGCATCGCAGAGCCAATGGTCGAAACAATTTTTGCGCTGATTTCGCCCCATCCGTATCCGAGCCTTGTTGCCACCAAGCCTGCTACCGCAGCAGCCAGCATCAATGCAATCTGGTTGGCACCCGCCAAAGTGTCGTCAAACAAAATAACATTCAGCGTCAGCAGGGAAATGAGAATGCCAATTGGTAACAGTGCCATCAGAAGTGATGCTTCTTTTTTGATCATGATTTTATATCGAAATTTTAAGGATGCGGCAAAATAATACTTTTGAATCGAAAAGTGTCATAAAACGTATGTCGATTCTTTCAAATGTAAAAAATAGTACAGGATTTAAATTCTGCCGGCATTTTTAGAAATGGATAATTAAATAGTCTTATTTTCGTTTAGATTTAAATTAATTGCGTTTTTATGAGGGTTTTTTTCGTCCGGACATTCATTTGTATTTTTTTGATTTTAAATGTAAATGCCGCTTTTTCGCAACGAAGCAGCGGACTTGCTGTTGAAGGTAAAATTTCGGTGGAAGACGGCACTGCCGAAGGTGCCATTATCCAGATGTACCGCGATGGTCAGCGTTTGGATAATTACGGTGTTGGAGCCGATGGGAACTACAAGGTGGAGCTGAGTTACAATCATAAATATGAACTGGTATTTGAACATGCCGGACACTTTTCGCAAAAAATCGCAGTGGAAACAGCTGTTCCCAAAGCTATTCTGGATTCCGATCCGCGTTTTCCTCCTTTTCCGGTAGATATTACCTTGTTTACTGAAATTCCGGGAATTGACGCGTCTTTTTCCGAAAACAACATTCTGAAAATATTTTACAGTCCAAGTGTAGATAACTTTGTGAAGGAGTTGTATTACAACGATGCGCAAATCAAAAAGCTGATTGAGCAGGCTGTTATGCAGGCTCAGATTGTAGACAAACGCGCCGATTACATGGCAAAGCTTACCCGTGCCGAACTGGCCGAATTGCGCCAGGAATACAATAAATTACTGGAGCAGGCGGGTAAGGAATACTCTGATGAGCAGTTTCTGGATGCGCTGGACGGTTACAAAGCGGCGAGCAAAATCTTTCCGAAAGAACAGTTTCCCAAAGACCGGATCAACGAAATCAACGATTTGCTGGGCTTGATAATGGCGGCCGAAGAGCTTGATAAAGCAATGCTGGAGCGTTTTGATAAACTGGTGAAAGAAGGTGATTTGTTATTTGGACAGCGTAATTATTCTGATGCGAAAAACTCGTATAACCGGGCGCTTTCCATTAAGCCATTTGATCAATATGTAAACGATCAGGTTAAGAAAATAACGGCTTTACAAAAACAACAATTGGAAGAGCGGGAGTACCAGGAACTGATCGCTAACGGCGACAAGTCGATTAAAGAGATGTTGTACACCGAAGCGCTGGGGCTGTTTCAAAAGGCGTTGGAGATTAAACCCAACGAGCAGTATCCTAAAACCAAAATCAATGAGATTAACGGCTTGATCGCCGATCAGGCAAGAGATGCCGAGAAACAAAAAGATTACAAAGAGGCCATGATGGAGGGCGAACGTCAGTTTTCGAAACAGTTTTATGATCGGGCGCTTACCCAGTTCGAAAATGCACTGACCTATAAACCCGGAGATTTGGAAGCCACCCGCCGAATTGAAGATACCAAAAAGATTATGCAGGGCATTCTCGATCAAATGTCGTTTGACCGTTTGGTGGCCGAGGGAGACAAAGCCTACAAAAAAGAAGATTACCCTACCGCGCTTACGAATTACGAAGAAGCGCTGATCCTGGTCCCCAATGAACCACGAACGACAAAACGGGTGGAAGAAATTCGCGAACTCCTCTACATCAAAGAGAACATTGAAAACTACCTGACAGAAGGAGATAAGAAATTTAACGAACAAAAATATCCGGATTCAAAAGCTTTGTTTGAGAAAGCGCTTGAGCTGGATGGGAAAAATGAACATGCCCGCGAACGTATTGCTGAAATTAACCGGATTGTATCTGAAATGGAAGTGGATGCACGTTATGCCCAAGTATTGGCTTCGGCTGACGATCAGATGGCGGGGAAAAATTATGAGCTTGCCCGGAACGGATACACCGAAGCGCTGGGTATAAAACCCAACGAGGCATACCCAAAACAAAAGCTGGCTGAGATCGGAGATATTCTGGCAGCCATTGCCAAAACCAATGCCGATTATCAAAATGCGGTGGCCAATGCCGACAGATTGTTCCAGCAAAAGAACTACCCCGATGCAAGAACTGCTTTTGCAAATGCTGCAAAGATAAAACCGGAAGAAACGTACCCGGCGGAAATGATGGGTAAGATCGATGGTTTGGTAGCGGAGCAAACACGTCTGGCGCAGGAAGCTGCCGAAGCGGAAGCCGCTCGTTTGGCTGCTATCCAGGCAGAGAAAGATAAAAATTACGCCGATGCGATTGCTAGGGCCGATAATCTGTTCAATGAAAAAGATTACGAAAAATCGAGAACAGAATATCGCGCAGCTTTGGAAATAAAACCCGAAGAAAGCTATGCACAGCAACGGATTGATGAAATCGGAAATGTACTGGCTCAACTTTCAGCTGCTCAGAAAGCATATGAAGATGCTGTGGCAAAAGCTGACCGCGAATTTAAAGCCGAAAGTTGGGAGGCAGCCATTGCGGCCTACAACGAAGCCAAAAATGCCAAGTCTGAAGAAACTTATCCGGATGAACAGCTGGCCAAAATTGATTCGATCGTAACCACACGCGAACGCCTGGCTAAAGAAGCAGCGGAAGCGGAAGCCGCTCGTTTGGCCGCCATTCAGGCAGAGAAGGATAAAAATTATGCCGATGCAATTGCCCGGGCTGACAAGCTGTTCAACGATAAAGACTACGAAAAATCGAGAACAGAATACCGCGCGGCACTGGAAATAAAACCCGAAGAAAGCTATGCGCAGCAACGGATTGATGAAATCGGGAATGTGCTGGCTCAACTTTCAGCTGCTCAGAAAGCTTACGAAGATGCTGTGGCAAAAGCCGACCGCGAATTTAAAGCCGAAAGTTGGGAGGCAGCTATTGCCGCTTACAACGAAGCGAAAAATGCCAAGTCTGAAGAAACTTATCCGGATGAACAGCTGGCCAAAATTGATTCGATCGTAACCACACGCGAACGCCTGGCTAAAGAAGCAGCGGAAGCGGAAGCCGCTCGTTTGGCCGCGATTCAGGCAGAGAAGGATAAAAATTATGCCGATGCAATTGCCCGGGCTGACAAGCTGTTCAACGATAAAGACTACGAAAAATCGAGAACAGAATACCGCGCGGCACTGGAAATAAAACCCGAAGAAAGCTATGCGCAGCAACGGATTGATGAAATCGGGAATGTGCTGGCTCAACTTTCCGCAACTCAGAAAGCTTACGAAGATGCAGTGGCAAAAGCCGACCGTGAATTTAAAGCCGAAAGTTGGGAGGCAGCCATTGCCGCTTACAACGAAGCCAAAAATGCCAAGGCCGAAGAAACTTATCCGGATGAGCAGCTGGCCAAGATTGATTCGATCGTAACCAACCGCGAACGTTTGGCAAAAGAAGCTGCGGAAGCGGAAGCCGCTCGTTTGGCCGCGATTCAGGCAGAGAAGGATAAAAATTATGCCGATGCAATTGCCCGGGCCGATAATCTGTTTAATGAAAAAGACTACGAAAAATCACGCACCGAATACCGGGCCGCAATGGATATAAAACCGGAAGAAAGCTATGCTCAGCAACGGATAGATGAAATCGGCAGGATTGTTAAAGAACTGGCAGATGCCAAAGCTGCACAGGATGCGCTTAACCGGCAATACGCTAATCTGATTCAACAGGCCGACCGGCTGTTTAATGCCAACAGTTATACCCCGGCAAAAGAAAATTATGTGAAAGCTGCTGATCTGAAACCCGAAGAAGTCTATCCTAAAGATAAGATTGCGGAAATTGACCGGATCATGGAACAGCGGGCGCTGGATGAAAAATACCGCAATGTGATTGTAGTTGCTGACGGATTTTTCAGGACACAAAAGTACAGCGATGCAAGAGTTCAGTACGAAATTGCTATGGCGGTTAAACCTGAAGAAGAATATCCGAAGTCGCAGATAAGAAAAATAGATGAAATGCTGGCCCAGGCCGAAGCCCGTAAACAATCAGAAGCCGACGCTGCTGCTGACGTGGAACGCCGCAGGGCCAACATCGCCAAAATGCAGGAAGAGCTGGATGAACAAAAGATTTTGGCTGAATCAGGGTTAAATGCATTGTATGATCAGCTTATAATAAAGGCCGATGCTTTCTTTGAAGATAAACAGTATAACGTGTCGCGTGCCTGGTATTTCAAAGCGCTCGATCTGAAACCGGAGGAAGCCTATCCGCAGAAGCGAATTGACGAAATCAACCGTTTATTAAGCGGAATGATAATTAGTGAACGTGACCGTGAATACCAACGATTTATTGATTTGGCCGACACTAATTTCCGCGAAAGTGAACTGGCGGTTGCCCGCGGTTGGTACAACCAGGCGCTCGGACAGAAACCCGAGCAGCAATATCCGAAAGAACAGCTTGCTGAGATTGAACGCCTGGTGCAGGAACGTTTGCAGGGAAGATCTGCAGAACGTGTAGTTGAAATCAATGCAACCGCGAAAAAAGCTTTCGAAGATGGAGACATTACCATAGCACGTTTCTGGTATAAAAAGGCTCTTCTGTTGGATCCGGCCAACCAGGAAGCCCGGGATGGCTTGAATGCAACAAGGAATTAACAAGTGACAATAATACTCTCTGTATTAGAAGCTATTGTCAAGTAGTTTTTAGATTGAAAAGACCGATGAGATTGAGTAAGAACATCAAGCTCATCGGTCTTTTCGATTTCGTGAAGTTGAAACTTTTTATTAATCGGCTAAGGAGAGGGAGAATTTGAAACCAACGCTTTTAAATTCTCCACCTTCAAATCCGGTAAAAACACCCAGATTTCCTACAAAAAAGAAATTGTTTAAACTGTATCCCAATTCCCAGTAATTGTGCAGCGCAGGAGTTGTCAGGTAGTTGAAATGCAAACTTTCGCTCCAGGCTTTTTTGTTGATCAGTGATAAATAGCGGAGTAAAATATATTCCGACCGCAACTCGAATGTCCCGTTCAGGTAGCTGTCGTTGGTACTGAATTCATAATCATTGATCAATTGCATCATGCCGGTAAACGATTTCATACTAACTGCGATGTTGGAGGTATTAAAGTGCTTGAATTGCGAGAAATGCAACTGGTCGGCATTTAAAAAGTATCCGGCGTTAATGCTCCAGTCAATTCCGGTGCTAATGGAAACATTGGCCTGATGCTGAAACTTCAAATCGATCCGGCTAAAATCTGAAACCGACGAAAATACATCTTTTACTCCCTGGTAAAAATTCAGATCGATACGGTAAAAATCACTCATAAATAAAAAGGGTGATTGTTGTGCCCAGGGTTTTCGAATACGCTTGCGGTAGGTGGCTCCGGCTGAATAGGAGAAACTTTTCTGTTCGGTCAGGAACGGACTGTCGCCTTCGTAACCTGCGGGAACGTTCGGATCGAAATGTTTGTTGTCGCCCAAAGGGAAAGAAGCGTGGTTCGAAAGCGGATAAAAATGATTATAGGAAGCATCGGCATGTAACGACAATTTCTTGTTGATACGTTGAAAAGCACTCAGTGTAACAAATCCGGTTTCGTAAAGACGCATATAATTCTTGGCAAAAAAGAACGAACTTGCCGCATTTACAATGGGCGTAATTCCGTAGTTCAAACCTTTCAAATCCCGGCTTTCCTTGCCAACGGAAAAATTCACACGATTTTGTTTCGCAAAAACGTTTTCGAAGCTGGTTCCAAAGTTTCCAAACAGTGTTTTTCGGTTAAAGGCATAGCCTAACTGTCCTTCGATACTGATTGTTTGTGCAGAATCAGGATAATAGCGCAAACGTGCGTACTGCATGTATTTGTAGCCATCAACCGCGTTGTAGTCAAAGTTTTTGAGATCGATCAGTCCCCGGTAGCGTAAGCGCGTTAGCGAATCAGTAGTCAGGTCGAAACTGCCGGTAAGGAGCGTTTTAAAGAACCTGCTTTGGGTGCCCGTAGCCGATGTATCTCTTCGCATGTCCTGAAGCGACTGGATCGAATCGGCCATTTTATAGCTCTGAACTTCAGCAGGAGTTAATGGAATGGTTCGTATCGAATCCCAGGCTTCTTCGCGGACAGCGGCGGTTTTCTTGTCTTCAATATCATAGCTTTGAAAATAGCTGGTGGTTTCCATCTCCTTGAATTGCTCTTTGGTGATTTCCCGGTTTAAGCGGGCAGCTTTTCGAACGTCAGCATTACTCATATGTTCTTTTTGAGTGAGGCTCTCCATCTCCCGGCGCATTTGTTTTATGTTTTCATTTTCTTGTTTTTCTGCAACTGTTTCAACTTTATCTGTATCAATTTCAGCTGCTTCAGGCAAAACCTTAGACGTATAATTGTCAATAATTGAATCGTATTTTACGGAAGCTCCGTAGTAAAAATTTCCACGCATTCCGAGTGCGCCAAAATTCCCGGTCAGATGATGTGTCACGGGAAGCCAGTTTTCATTTCCCAGATTTTCAAACTGCTGTTTTATACGGTATTCCACAAATTTAATGGTCGAACTGAAATCGAGGTTGTAAATGCACCAGAGCTGATCAACAATATAAATATAGCCGTCGACCAATTCGTCGCTTTTTCGTTTGGGCGTAACCCGGATTTTGAAAACATCGAAATCGCCGACGGTTATAAATCCTTCATACATAAAATTGTAGTGACGAAGCGCCATGGGAGCGAGCGGCGAAATAACATCTGCCGGGCGTTCCTGGTAAAAAGTTTCGGTCATCAATCCCATTACCGGCGGTTCATCAATGCCGGTTAGCGAAGTGCGTTTACTGATTACCTCTTGTTTGTAGGAATTGGGATAGTCGTAGGTTATTTTGTTATGCGATTCAATTACGTATGTCACATTTTCCTTGAAATAGTCCTTGAATTTCCGGCCGTCTTCCATTTCCTGTTGTTTGATGATCTTCGGAATATTTTGAAATTCAAAATTACTTTTAATGTAAAGGTCGGCCGTGTAATGTTTGATCCGGTCGCGGTAGTAGGGCGCTTTTGCAATGGCTTTTCGCATAATCAGATAAGCCGGATCTTCTTTCCCCGGAAATATTTTGATCTCTTTCAATTCGAACTTTTGGACGTGTAGCGTAACCGGCAAAAACAAGCTGTCGCGGTCGAGCGTAATTTGCTTATTTTGCTGAAGATAACCCATCGAACGTATGGTGAAGTGATAAGAACCTTTGGGAAGCTGAAGCTCAAAATTGCCGTCGATGTTGGAAGTTGTGCCTTCTTTTGTTTCGCTGATAAATATTGTAGCGTAGGGGACGGGCATATTTTGTTCGTCGGTTATTTTTCCGGCGATAACCTGTGCCTTAACCGACAGAATATGAAATGTGCTGAATAATAAAATAAGGACAATCAACAATGTCCAGTTAAAAGAGGGAATAACGTTTGCTGTTTTCATTGTTTCTTTTGTTTTCTGTAATGCTAGTATAACAAATTTACAACAAGCATTGCATTATTTTATGTTTCATTAAAATATTATACCGATTGCTTTTACTCTGATTGAATACGGTTTAAACTTCCTTTTTACTACAAAACATGTTTTAAAAGCTATTTTTTATGATCATATTTATCTGTAAATTGCAGCACAGTACAGGACAGCATATCGAGCCTGTCAGCAAAGAAAATTGAATCAATAAAATAATCAAAAAGATGGCAAACAGATTAATTGGAAGACTTCCCAAAGTCGGTATTCGTCCGGTAATCGACGGGCGTGAAAGAGGCGTACGCGAGTCGCTGGAAGTACAAACCATGAACATGGCTAAAAACGCAGCCCGGTTGATTGAAGAAAATCTTCGCTTTCCGAGCGGCGAAAAAGTGGAATGCGTTATCGCAGACACAACCATTGGTGGCGTGGCTGAAGCAGCGATGTGTGCTGACAAATTCGAACGCGAGGGCGTTGGCGTTTCGCTGACGGTAACTCCATGCTGGTGTTACGGAACCGAAGTGATGGATGCAACACCGCTGGTGCCAAAAGCAGTTTGGGGGTTTAACGGAACCGAACGTCCGGGAGCGGTTTACCTGGCAGCGGCATTGGCAGGTTACACTCAGAAAGGATTTCCGACTTTTGGAATTTATGGCCGCGATGTACAGGATGCAGGCGATGAAACCATTCCGGATGATGTACGCGAAAAGATTCTTCGTTTTGTAAAAGCTGCTTTAGCAACCGCTCAGATGAAAGGCAAATCGTACCTGTCGCTGGGATATACTTCAATGGGGATAGCAGGTTCGATGGTAAATGCTGATTTCTTCCAGGATTACCTGGGAATGCGCACCGAATTTGTGGACATGGTGGAAGTGAAACGTCGTCTGGATGAAGGTATTTACGACAAGGAAGAATACCAAAAGGCGATGGCGTGGACCAAAGAAAATATTACCGAAGGTGATGATTACAACGCACCGGAAGCACAATCGGACCGCGCGCGCAAGGATTGGGAGTGGGAAGTGGTTGTGAAGATGACACTGATTATGCGCGACCTGATGATCGGTAACCCAAAATTAAAAGAAACCGGTTTTGGGGAAGAATCCCATGGGCACAATGCAATCGCCGGCGGTTTCCAGGGCCAGCGTCAGTGGACTGACTACTATCCAAACGGTGATTTCTCGGAAACGATCCTGAATACCTCATTCGACTGGAATGGAATTCGTGAAGCCTTTGTATTTGCTACCGAGAACGATAGTTTGAATGCGGTTCCGATGTTGTTTGGACACCTGCTTACCAATACAGCTCAAATTTTCTCTGATGTTCGTACGTATTGGAGTCCGGATGCAGTGAAACGCGTTACCGGCAAGGAACTGACAGGAATTGCAAAAGATGGTATAATCCACTTGATTAACTCGGGTTCAACCACAATGGATGCTACCGGGCAGCAAAAAGATGCGGATGGAAATTCAGTAATGAAACCGTTCTGGGATGTTACCGAAGAAGACGTGAAGGCTTGTTTGAAGAATACAAAATTCTGCCCGGGAAGCAAAGGCTATTTCCGTGGTGGCGGTTATTCCAGTCAGTTTAAAACACAGGGAGAAATGCCGGTTACCATGAGTCGTGTGAACCTGGTAAAAGGGCAGGGGCCGGTGTTGCAAATTGCCGAAGGGTACACGGTTGATCTGGAAAACGATATTCACACCGTGCTGGATAAAAGAACGGATCCAACATGGCCAACTACCTGGTTTGCTCCTAAAGTTACTGGTAAAGGCGCCTTTAAAGATGTTTATTCAGTAATGGCAAACTGGGGCGCCAACCACGGTGCAATCAGTTACGGCCACATCGGAGCCGACCTGATTACGCTGGCTTCTATTTTGAGAATTCCGGTGTGCATGCACAATGTGGACGAGGATAAAATCTTCCGACCAAGTGCCTGGAATGCTTTTGGCGAAGACAAAGAAGGATCGGATTACCGCGCTTGCGCTAACTTTGGTCCGATTTATAAATAAAAGTTTTAGAGTGGAAGATGGTGGTACTGAAATTACTGCCATCTTCCTTTTACTACCTGGTCAGCATCACTTATGAAACTGCAATCGACACAAATAGCGGGAGGACAAACCAAACTGCAGCAACTGGTTCATTCCATTACTGAAGCCATTGCGAAGGGTGAATTAAAGGCTGGAGATCCGCTTCCTTCGGTAAACCAGTTAAGCAGTGAAAGTGGTTTTTCGCGCGATACGGTTTTTAAAGCCTACAATATTTTAAAGCAGCGTAGTGTTGTTGAATCGGCGCCTACGAAAGGGTATTTTGTGGCCAACGAATCGTACCGGGTTTTTGTGTTGCTCGACGATTTTAGTGCGTTTAAAGAACAACTTTACCAGTCGTTAAGACAAAATCTTCCGGAGTCGTATGCCGTTGATTTGCTTTTTCATCATTACAACCGCGAAGTTTTTACCCAGCTTATCGAAAGTAGTTTGGGGCGCTACAGCATGTATGTGGTTATGAACATCGATCATCAGTCGATGGAGCCGATCCTGAACAAAATCGATTCAAACAAGCTGTTGCTGCTCGATATGGGAAAACCTGCCAACGATAAAGTCAACTATTTGCTTCAGGATTTTGGCGAATCTGTTATTCATTGTCTGGATGAACAAGCGGATCGATTTCGTAAGTACAACGAGCTGGTTTTGGTTTATTCAGAAAAAGACACTCCGCATCCGGGGGAAGTGGTTCCGGCCATCCAGTCGTTTTGTAAAAAGCATTCCATTATATTTTCACGGGTCAGCCGATTCGATTCATCTAAATTAAAAAGCGGGCAGGCGTATTTCGTAATCCGCGATTCCGATCTGGTGGAGGTGATAAAATCATGTCGCTCAAACCAACTGGAACTTGGGAAACAAGTAGGAATTATTTCTTACAACGATACCCCGATGAAAGAAATCGTGGGTGGCGGAATAACCGTAATTTCGACCGATTTTGAAGAAATGGGACGAGAAGTAGCAACATTTGTACAACATAAACATAAAATTGGGAAAGTTTTATCAACATCATTAATTTTAAGGGATTCACTTTGACCTTAAAATGATGATTAAACTTTATACTTTTCTGATTGCCCTGAGCCTCTTAACATGCTCCTTTAATTCAACCTGTCAGAGTACGTTTGAACGATTTTCAGGCATTTCAATCGGTGTTCCAAAATTTAAAGGAAGCACCGACTTTGACGAGCAAAATCAAGTGTTCACGCTTACGGGAGCCGGAACAAACATGTGGTTTGATAAGGACGAGTGCTGGTTTGAATCCACCAAGATCACTGGAGATTTTATTCTTTCGGCGAATGTTGCATTTGTAGGCGAAGGTGTAAATGCACATCGCAAACTTGGAATTATAGCACGTGCTACATCAGGAGAAAGTTCGGCGTATGTTGATGCCTGTGTACATGGCGACGGACTTACCGGCATGCAGTTCCGGGAAAAGGAAGGAGAGAATACCGATGAAGTAAAATCGGATGTATCGGCGCCTGAGTTTATTCAGCTCGAACGAAAAGGAAATACTTATATCGTCAGGATTTCAAAAGATAACAAACCTCTTGTTACGGTTGCGGAAAAGGAATTCGATTTGGGTGAAGAAATACTGGCCGGATTGTTTATCTGCTCGCACGACGAAGATGTAGTGGAGACGGCACGGTTCAGCAATGTTCGCCTCGAAATACCGGCGGTTGAAGGTGTTGACGGTTATCAAACACCATCGCCCAGCAGGTTGGAAATTCTGGATGTTGAAACGGGACACAGAACCGTTATGTATGAAACCGATACACACATTGAAGCTCCAAACTGGTCGCGCGACGGGAAATTTCTGATTTACAATTCCGGAGGAAAGTTGTACCACTTTGATTTGGAAAAGAAGACTCCGGTTGAGATAAACACCGGCTTTGCACAGTCGAACAACAACGATCATGGAATTTCGTTCGACGGAAAAACGCTGGCCATAAGCAACCATGTTCAGGAAAACGGAAACGGACATTCCATTGTTTTTACTGTTCCGGTTGAAGGAGGAATTCCCAAAAGAATCACGGCAAAAGGCCCTTCATACTGGCATGGCTGGTCGCCCGATGGAAAATGGCTGACATACTGTGCCGAAAGAAACGGAAACTATGATGTGTATCAAATTCCTTCGAGCGGGGGAGAAGAAATTCGACTGACAACCGCAGAAGGTCTCGATGACGGCCCTGAATATTCGCCCGATGGAAAATTTATTTATTTCAATTCAACACGCACCGGGATGATGCAAATCTGGCGGATGAAACCCGACGGCTCTGATCAGGAACAGGTAACTTTTGATGATTTTCAGAATTGGTTTGCTCACCCTTCTCCGGATGGAAAACAGCTGATAATGATTTCTTATCCGAAAGAAGTGCCGGCAGGTTCGCATCCGCGCAATCAGCGGGTGATGCTGCGTGTTATGCCGGCAAATGGCGGTGAGATAAAGTGCAAAGCCTTTTTATATGGCGGACAGGGAACGCTTAATGTTCCGTCGTGGAGTCCCGATTCAAAAAAAGTAGCCTTTGTTTCTTACACTTATTAAAGTCCCAGCTCGTCGCTGATGGTTTGCATGGCGCTTACTGCAAGCTCTGCAAATTCGTTCATCGGAATACCGATGGCTTCGCATTCCAGAATATTTTCGCGTTTAACCGACGCTGCAAAAGCTTTCTGGTTCATCCTTTTGGTAACCGATTTGGCTTTTACACCAGCTATCTTTTTATCCGGATAAACAAGTGTGGTAGCAGTAATCAGTCCGGTGATTGTTTCCCCTGCGGCTAATGCATGCTGAAATTCGGTAGTTCTTTCTTTCCCGGTTGCAACTTCGTTGTGCATCACAATGGCATCCAGCATTTCATCCGTTACTTTTCCTGCCAGAATATTGGTTGCATAAGGACCGTGCGTATAAGGATCGGCATGGGTAATTTCCACATCAATATCGTGTAAAAGACCTGCCAGACCCCATTCGTCTTCGTTGCGGCCCAAACGTTTGGCCATGGCCCGCAGTACCACTTCCGATGCCAGACAGTGTTTTCGCATGTTTTCCGACGTAATATTGTCGTTCAGTAGGCGGATGGCTTCTGTTCTTGAAATCATAGATGTTAATTTTTACAGCATCATAAAAATAATAATAATTTTGCCGGACAGCCATTTTACTTCGGCTGCAATTCATCCAAATTGATCGAGTATGTTTGAAATAGAACGCAAATATCTGGTAGATAAAAGCAAGTGGAACCCGGCGGTTACTGGCGAAAAGATTTTGCAGGGGTATTTGTCAACCGACAAGGAAAGAGTAGTTCGGGTTCGGACAAAGGGAGAGAAGGCCTTTTTGACCATTAAAGGGAAAATGGAAGGAATTACCCGTGCCGAATTTGAGTACGAAATACCGGTTGATGATGCCTTGCCAATGCTGAAAATGTGTTTAAATCATCCGATTGAGAAAACCAGATACAAAGAACTTCATCATGGAAAATGGTGGGAAATAGATGTTTTTGAGGGTGAAAATGCCGGATTGATCCTGGCGGAGATCGAATTGCAGAGTGAAGAGGAACAGGTGCAATTACCAGTTTGGATTACAGAAGAAGTAACACATGATCTGCGGTTTTACAATTCATATATGTCACGTAATCCCTATTCCCGTTGGTAATTTGTTCAAAGAGCAGCTAAATAATTTATTAATAGTTAATTGTTGAAAGTAAACCGGGAAATTTATTTTTCTGAATAACATAAATACTAATTTTACGTTTCCAACTAAAAGCTAAAAAACAAGTCAATGTTCCATTTCAAGAAATCAATACTATTTGTTCTCCTGGGGGTATTATTTTTCCAGTATTCGTATGCGCAAGAGCTGGATAAAACTGAAAACGAAAAGGCATTGGAGGACGGAATTCGTATTCTCAGGAATTATTTTCTGGAGGATCGTACCTGGCATTTAACTCAAAAAGATGTTCATTCAAACATCACCGGTTTAATCAATTTTCTGGAGGATGCACCAATCGATGCGATCCTTCAAAATTTGAATCAAGCACAGATGAATGACAGTATTTACGTTTTTCGTCTTCCGGAGAATGTAAAAGACAGCTTGTCGGTTCCGGGGTATGTTTCAGCCAGTCTGGTTCAGCGCAATATTGAAAAAATAATTGCGGATTATACGGCAGAAGTAACAAAAAATCCGATTCCGGTGCCCGAGCGGGTTATCATAGAGGCCAAACAGCAAGCTCCTGTTGTTCCCGAAGGAAAAGGGCTGCAGCTTTTTTCCGATTCAATATACTCTTTCCCGAAGGAATTGGTAATGCCGGAAGTTATTCCCGATTCGGTGCTTAATTCGCCCGAGCAGTTCAAAAAACTGGTGGCTATCGACAGCTTGCGGAACGTGTATGTAGAAAATAAACGGTTGGCATACAACGATTCTATTACCAGTGTCTATGTGAACCGGATGTCGGCAGATTACCGGAATCGTACGTTTGAAGAGCAAATTCGTTTCAGAATTAAAAGCTACAAAGACGTGGTGGCACTTAGCAACTACGATGTATTGAAGGCATACAACAGCCAGCAGATTGCCTTGGTTAACGACAGTATCCGGTCGGTAATCAATATTTTAACGGCATACGCTGATTACATTGATACGGCAACTATCGCCATGACGAACATGAATGGTGAAGGAAGCGAGATCGTGTTGCAAAAAGACAGGGAACGCTATGCACGTGTTTGGCTGAAAAACGAACAGAAAGATTCGTTGCAATTGCTCGTAAAATCTACCGGAAAACGCGAAATGCAGTTCCTAATTAACGATGGAGTTACTTTTAATCGTTTTTCTGAGCGTCAGACAAAAGACTTTGATTTTGAGAGCTTGAAAGGCAATCACTCGAAATTCACAAAAGTTGGTAATGCCTATGAGCTGGAAACGCCCTGGTCGCTGGGCGGCGACGGGAATGCCGGATTTACCCAAACCTATTATGAAAACTGGAAAAAAGGGGGACAGAACGCCCTTTCGATTTTGTTGGTGTTAAAAGGATTTGCCAATTATGGCAGCGCCAATGGCAAAAAGAAATGGGAAAATTCGGTTGAAATACGTAACGGATGGATGAAACCCGGCGGAGGTGAGGAAGTACGCAAGAACGACGATAAATTCGAAGTTACATCACGTTTTGGATTAAGTGCTTTCAGAAAATGGTACTACAGTACAGAATTAAACTTTAATACCCAGTTTTTCAGAGGTTTCAGATATCCAAAAGCCAATAATCCTGATCCTATTTCAGCTTTTTTAGGACCTTCTAAAACGATTTTTAAAATAGGTTTGGATTACAAACCCAGCAATAAATTCTCGATGTTGCTTTCGCCGATTTCGCTGAAAAACGTTTATGTAAGAGATACTGCCTTGATTGATCAGGTAAAATATGGAATTCCAGCCGGCAAAAAGGCTTTCTGGGAGGTGGGTTTAAACGCCGACATAAACATGAATAAAAAGATTACAAACGATATTACATGGAACATGAAATATAAAACGTTCATGAACTACCGTAACACTTTTGATAATCTTGATATGGAACTGGAAAACCAGGTATCAATGAAACTGAACGATTACATGAATATGACGGTGATGCTGCATATGATCTACGATGCTAATGTTATGTTTCCCATTTATGATGACACCGGAGCACAGGTGGGACAGAAGTCAAAACTTCAGTTGAAAGAATTCATTACATTAGGTTTTAACTATAAAATCAATAAGAAGATAATGAAAACCAGAAGAGTGAGATAATAATTTATCTTGCTTCTTATAGCGGGTTGTTGCTTCTGAATTTATGTAGAATTACTGTTGACAAAAAGATTAATCGATGAAAGATTTAAAAAGATACTATACGTTGCATGCCGATCCTAAGGACGTTTATAATGCGCTTACCAACCAAAGAATGCTCGAGATATGGACAGGGGAAGAAGTGATCATGCAAACGGAGCCGAATACCGAATTTTCGTTATGGAACGGCAGTATAACAGGTCTTAACCTGGAGTTTGAAGAAAACAGAAAAATCGTTCAAAAGTGGTTCTTTGGCGAAGAGGAGGAAGAATCGATCGTTACCATTAAACTGCATCCGCATAAAAAAGGAACCAGTGTCGAATTAATTCATGTCAATATTCCGGATGATGCCTATGATAACATTTCGGAAGGCTGGGATGACGATTATTTTGGCGCTTTGAATGAATTATTTATCTGATGCAATTCTCTTCCGCTTATTGGATTGAAAAGCTGGATCTGGAAAGACATCCCGAAGGTGGCTGGTTTAAAGAAGTCTACCGGTCGGAAGATCTGATGTTTCCTGATCCTGCTTGTTTTCAGCCAAATGTCAGGCGAAATATTTGTACCTCCATTTATTACCTGTTGGAAGGAAGTGATTTTTCATCTTTTCACCGAATCAAATCCGACGAAATCTGGCATTATTACACCGGAACTTCCGCCACCGAAATTCTTTGGATTGATGGGAATAAACTCAAATACTTTGTGCTGGGAGTGGGAGAAAAAGACGCATTCCAGGCGGTAGTACCAAAATACGCTTGGTTTGCAGCGAGGTTAGCGGATAAGACCGGTTATGCATTGCTTGGCTGCACGGTAGCTCCGGGGTTTCATTTCGACGATTTTGAAATGGCCGATCAAAAACTTCTGGAAGAATATCCAGAACTGGCGGAAGAAATTGCGGGCTTAATCAGGATGTAATTTTTTGCTAGTTTTTGAGTTCTTCCTGTAGTAGATCTTTGATCGACATAAAGTTATCTTCGAGACGAAGCATGTTTTCAATATAAAAATTGTAAATCTCAGGCCATTGGTTTTGGCGATGGAAATCCACTCCGTTCAATTGCGTGTAAATTCGGCAGACTTCCTTATTGCTGTCTTCTCGTTCGTGAAAGAATTCCCATATCAAGCCATTGTCAAAACCCTCTTCCATCACCACCTTATATTGTTCGAGAAATTCAAAGGCACGTAAACGAAGGTTTTCATTACGACTCCCCAGTTCCAGAATCACCTGGGCGTTTTCGCGGTTCACATCAAAACGTAAAGCAACATCTTTGATTTTTGTACGGTGTAATATCCATTTTCGTTTTTTGTACATCAAATCAGGGTGAATCTCGCACCGTTGCCCAAATTTCTCCCAAAAACTGACACGCAGTTGTTTAACTTCTTCTTTCGAATACATGCGGCAAAGTTATTGGTTTAAATCATTATTTTTGAGTTTGAAATACGCAACTTATGAAAAGACTCCTGATTTTTATTTTCGCAGTATTTGTAATAAACAACCTGAAGGCGCAGGTCGAAGTGCAAGCCGATTACAATGCAGTTGGCGATTGTTTATTCTCTGCCTATAATAATTCTCCGGTACCGGTTTATCTTCAGATAAATTTTGCCGATCTGGAGAACACTTACTTTAGCGAACCGCTTCCCTATGTAAAAAAAATAAGTACCGGATTTAACAGTCTGTTTACCTTACCTCGCGATCCGAACGCCGGTGTACCGCGGTTTAACTACGATATAAAAATGTTTCGCTCTGATCCGGTTGCCAGGGTGGATCTTGATTTCCCGTATTTAATTCCCTTTGAGCTGGGAAAGAAAGTGAAAGTTTTTGATGTAAAGCAGATCGATGGTTTTTGGGGTAAAGAAGGCCTTGACTCGTGGACAGCTACAGGTTTCTATGCCAGCCCCGGCGAGATTGTTTGTGCAGCCAGGAACGGGATTATTGCAGAAATAGCCGGAGCCGTAAAAAACGGAGATCCAAAATCATGGTATCATACCTGGAACAATTCCATTACATTGTTGCAGCCCGATGGTACCCTGATTTGTTACCACAACGTTACTGTTGATCAAGGGAAATTTAAGATTGGAGATCCCGTTTATGCCGGGCAGGAGATTGCCCGGGTTACAAATGCTGATAAAGTAATAGTTCTCATTTTTCACGATTCGCTCTACGCCAAGAATCTGTTGTTTGTAATTCCAAAATTTGTGATTGACGAAAATACCACCGGAATTCTGAATTCGAGCACCGAATATTTTGTTGTTCATCCCAAAGAGGTCCGTGGTCGCGAAATGAATAAAAAAGAACAACGCCGGTTCCTGGGAAAATAATATCATTAAACCAATGTGACCATGACAGAATCAAAACGTGTACTTTCAATCGATGTAATGCGCGGAATAACCCTCTTTCTGATGCTTTTTGTAAACGATTTGAATGTTGCTGTTGTGCCCGAATGGCTGACACATCGCCCGGCCGGTTATGATGGAATGGGACTCGCAGATTGGGTATTTCCGGGCTTCCTGTTTATGGTTGGGATGGCTGTTCCCTTCGCTGTTCAAAACAGGTTTAATAAAGGTGAATCGACACATAAAATAGTTTTACATATCATTATCAGAACAATAAGTCTTTTGTTGATTGGTGTTCTGATGTTAAATAGCGGCCGGCTGAATCCTGATTTGGCAGGAATATCGAAAAACTTGTGGGCTATTTTGATGTACGTTAGCGTTTTTATGATTTGGAACCGATATCCATCAAGCTTGTCGTGGAGAGCGCTTGTGTTAAAAGCGCCGGCTGTTTTGTTGCTGGTTTATCTTATTTTCAAATTCCGGTCCGGCACAGAAGCCGATCCCGAATGGTTAGTGACAGGTTGGTGGGGGATTCTTGGATTAATTGGATGGGGATACCTGGCTGCCTCATTAACTTATTTACTGGTTCGCGATAGTTTGATAGGTACAGCTATGGTTTGGGGCGTGTTTCTTTTCCTCAATATTATTAATCAATTGGGCTATCTTCAGACTCTTGACCCGTTGAGACCGGTTTTCGGAATAATATTAGAAGGTAATGTGCCATTACTTGTTGTCTCCGGATTATTTGTCAGCCTGCTTTTGCGAAAATTAAAACAAATGCCAGTCCGGTTTATTGTAATTGTAACAGTATTGGGCATATCGCTGATTTTGCTCGGCTTTTTCCTGAGAAATTGGTTTATCATCTCAAAAATTAAAGCTACTCCAAGTTGGGGTGCAATTTGCAGTGGTATCAGCGTCTTGGTTTTTGTATTGTTATACATCGTTATCGATAAATTCAATATAAGAAGATGGACTGATTTGTTTGTGCAAGCAGGAAAGAATTCTCTCACCACATACCTGTTTCCGAGCTTACTATATTATATAATCTGGTCTCTGAATCTTCCTTTTTTCTTTTACAAAAATTCGGGTTCTGCATCTCTCGCAATATGCGGATCTGTTATTTGGGCATGTTTAATGCTTGTAATTGCATTGAAATTAGGATCAATAAAAATTCAGCTAAAACTGTAATGAACAAAATACTGTTCTTATGGTTTTAGATTTCTATTTGCAAGTTTTTTAGTGAAAATTATTGTATTGTTAATCCATACATGCAACAAATTTTACTGTTTCAAAGGTCAAATTTTAACTGTCTGCAAGCTAATATTTTATGCTGTGGTCGATGAAGAACTAACTTTTTGCTGCAGTTAACCAATTGATTCAAATTTGCAGCCCTATTAAATTTACAATAAGAAGTAACCCTGCGGAGGTAATAAATATTGAAAATATGTTAATCGATTTGACTATTTTATTACATTAGTTAAATTATTGAGTGAGTGAGTTATTAATATTTAAATTTTATTCTATGAGAAAAATTGCGCTAATGCTGTTTAGCATTGCCTTTTTTGGCATGCTTGTAGCTGAGGCTCAGGTTAAAACTATTGCCGGAACGGTCACAAGTTCAGAAGATGGTTCTGGTATACCTGGAGTCTCAGTGAGTGTTAAAGGAACGACAATTGGTACTGTTACAAACATTGATGGCGAGTATCGTTTAGATATTCCTGCCGATGCAAAAGTGATGGTATTTTCGTTTGTTGGGATGAAAACACAGGAGCTTTCAATAAGCGGATCTACTCTTGATGCTGTTTTATCAGCCGATGTTATTGGAGTAGATGAAGTAATGGTAGTAGCATATGGAACTACCAAACGCTCTCAGTTCGTAGGGGCTGCGAAAGCAGTAAAAGGAGAGGAGCTGGCCATGAAAGCTACATCAAATGTTACGAATGCTTTGCAAGGAGCTGTTGCGGGTGTTCAGGTTGTTAATGGTAGTGGGCAGCCGGGGTCTGAAGCTACCATTCGTATCCGCGGAGTTGGTTCGATTAATGGTGGAACCACACCGTTGTACATTGTTGATGGAAGTCCATATGAGTTTAACTTAAACACAATTAACCCCAACGACATAGAGTCGATGACTGTTTTAAAAGATGCAGCGTCAACTGCGATATATGGTGCTCGCGGGGCAAATGGTGTTATTCTTATTACCACAAAGAATGGATCTAAAGATGGTAACGTTATTATTGATGTTGATGCCAAATGGGGACACTCAACCCGTGGTGTTCCAAATTATGATGTAATGACTGACCCTGCTATGTATTATGAAACTGCTTATAAAGCGTTGTATAATTCACAAGCCTATAACGGAGTTTCTGCGACAGATGCATTTGCTTATGCTGATGCTAATTTTTTCACCCAGCAGGGTGTCGGTTATCAGATTTACTCTTATCCTGAAGGTGAGCGTTTAATCGGAACCAATTTTAAATTGAATCCCAAGGCTACTTTAGGTTATACTGATGGCAAATATTATTATACTCCGGATAATTGGGAGGATGAGACACTGGCATCTGGCAACCTCCGCGAGGAATATAATGTTTCTATACGCGGGGGACAGAACAAATCTCAATATTTTATTTCAGGAGGTTATTTGGAAGATCCGGGTATCATAAACGGTTCAGGTTTTAAACGTTTCACTCTTCGTGGAAAAATTGATGCTCAGGCAAAAGAATGGTTGAACGTAGGATTGTCAACATCATATGTAAATACGCAACTGGAAAGTCCGGGTTCTCAAACTTCATGGGGAAGCACAGGTAACGTATTCTATGCAAGTAACATGATGGCTCCGATCTATCCGTTTTATGTTAGAAATACCGACGGTTCTATTGCATACGACAACAATGGAAATAAAATTTACGATCAGGGAACATCAACTAATTTTACCAGACCTGGATCTGCTCCGAGAGGAAACAATGCTATTAACCTGATATTAGATACCGACAATGAAACCAGGGATCTTTTTACCGGATCTTTCTATGCAAAACTAACTCCGTTTGAAGGATTTTCTTTTACGGCTCGTGTATCTCCTGAGGCATCGAATATCCGCTCAAATTATTTGTCTAACCCTTTCTATGGTTCAAAAACAACTGAAGGTTATGTATCAGTTAGCCATAGACGGTTATTTACAATGAATCAGCAATATTTGGCAGATTACAAAACAACTATTTCAGACATACATAGCTTGCAGTTTTTGGTAGGTTATGAGAGTTTTGAATTAAAAAACCAGGAGTTATCAGCCAATAATGATCACCTGTATGATCCTTTCATCCCTGAATTGGATAACGCCTTTGGAACACAACCTACCAGTTCAAATGCAAGTTCTTTTGTAGACAATTATGCAACCCGGGGGTTTGTTGGCCGTGCACAATACGATTTCCAGGAACGTTTCTTCTTTAATGCTTCTATGAGGTATGAAGGGTCATCACGTTTTGCGAAAGACAACCGTTGGGGACTTTTTGGAAGTGTTGGTGCAGCCTGGATGTTAACGAAAGAAGAATTTATGCAATCGACTTCCGGCTGGCTTCGTGAGTTGAAATACAAAGTTAGTTTCGGAACCCAGGGTAACGATCAAATTGGAACCTATTATGCCTATAGAAACAGGTACCAGATTTCTTACAACAGTGATACCGGTGAGTACACAAAAGTACTTTCTGAAAAAGGAAATCCCGAATTAACCTGGGAAGCGCAAAAGCTGTTTAATACAGGATTTGAATTTTCGTTGGTGAATAATATATTAACTGGTAGCGTTGACTATTTTAGTCGCTATAACTCTGATATGTTATTTAATGAGCCACAGCCTGTATCATCTGGTTTGGCTACCATTCCAAAGAACGTAGGAGCAGTGCTTAATCAAGGTTTTGAAGTTGATGTAAAATCGGATGTATTGCGCACAAATGAACTGACCTGGAGTGTATTTGCAAATATTACTAACATTAACAGTAAAATTAAGGAATTACCAGAATACACGAAGTCATCAGGAGGTATTAAAAATTCTTCATATATCTTGAAAGAAGGTGGTTCTTTAAATCAGGCTTACCTGGTTGAATATGCAGGCGTTGACAGTGAAACAGGAATGTCGTTGTATTATGTAGATCCTGACAATGATGATTATTCAACAACAACTGATTATAGTGCAGCAAAGCAGACTGATTTAGGAGATGTTAGTGTTAAGTGGTATGGTGGTTTTGGTACAAGCCTTAACGCATTCGGTTTTGACCTTGGAGTTCAGTTTGCTTATCAATTAGGAGGAAAAGCGTATGATGGCTCTTACCAGGAATTGATGCACACAGGGAAAGAGATAGGCCGTAACTGGCACACTGATATTCTGGACGCCTGGACTCCGGATAATAAAAACACGAACGTTCCACGTATTTCATCTTCTGATGATTTTGATCAGAAGAACTCTAGCCGTTTCCTGACTAGTTCTAATTACTTGAGTCTTAATAATGTTACTTTGGGATACACTTTCCCGGTAACACTCACTCGTAAAATGAACATTCAGAAACTTAGATTATATGTTTCAGGCGATAATTTAGCTCTATTGTCTGCACGTAAAGGATTCGATCCTCGTCAGACTCAAAACTCCCGTGGATCAGGTGTTGCTATTTCTACCTCTTCGGGTAACTATGTTTATAGCCAGTTAAGAGTAGTTTCCGGAGGTGTATCTATTTCATTCTAGAAAATATATAGGATTATGAAAGTAAAAAATTATTTATTAGTATTTGCAACAGTTGTTGTTGCATTAGCCTTGTTTTCATCTTGTGATGACGATTTTTTAGAAAGGCATTATGAAGGTGGTACTTTAGATGATGACCAGATACAGGAAACTGTAGAAGCATTGCCCAATAGAATTAATTCATCGATTAGCGGAATGTATTCATTGTTAGGTAAACCAGATGGATTTTTCGATCGCGGAAGTAGTTACCGGGCAGATGACGCCGGTTATCCTGGGATTGCCCTAAGTCAGGACCTGAACAGTGGTAATATGGTAAATGTCGTTTCAGGGTATGATTGGTTTTCTGCTGCTTTAGAGTATTCTGACCGTACTCCCACCTATGCCAACCCACGTATTCGTTACGGACTGTTTTATAAAATTATATATGCAGCCAATGATGTATTAAGTGCAATCCCGGCAGATACGGATAACAAGCAGCTGATTTATGCGCGAGGTCAGGCAAAGGCAATGCGTGCATTCTGTTACCTTTCATTAGCTCCGTATTTTCAATTTAAATATGTAGGAAATGAAGATAAACCCTCAGTCCCAATTGTTGAGGAAGGCACAGATTTCAGGAACAATCCAAGAGCGTCTTTGACTGATTTGTATGATTATATTTTAACAAATCTGACAGACGCCATTTCGGATCTCGAAGGTTATGTCAGACCAAATAAAAGTGCAATTGATCAGAATGTTGCTTACGGATTGCGTGCCAGGGCATATTTGAACATGGAAGCCTGGAGCAATGCCGCTGCTGATGCAGATAAGGCAATGGCAGGATATACTCCTTACGGAATATCAGAATTAACAAAACCCGGATTTAACCAGGCAACTGATCACAATTGGATCTGGGCATTGCTTTTGCCTACGGATGTTATTAGTGCAGGTAATTATGCCACTTGGCCTTCTCAGTTAGGTTCTTTTTCGGGAGACGCTTACGTTGCTTATGCAGGCATTTACAGATCGATAAATGTCTTATTGTATAATAAAATCAATGATACTGATGTAAGAAAGAACTGGTGGCTGGATGAGAATAAAACCTCTCCTTACCTTGAAGGACTTACCTGGGAAGACCCTGCTACAAATGTTGTATATGAAGGACAGGCCATTGCAACTGCAAGTATTGCGGATGTAAAAGCACCAATGGATGCCTATGCGAATGTTAAATTTGGTCAGCGTTCCGGAATTGGTTCAGCATACAATGATGGCGACTGGTGTATGATGCGTGCAGAAGAAATGATTCTGATAAAAGCAGAGGCCTTAGCGATGGGAGGAAACCCAAGCCAAGGAAAGCAAGTCCTTGAAAATTTCATTAAAACAGATCGTGATCCTTCGTATACAACCAGTGCTACTTCAGCCGAAGACTTACAAAATGAAGTTTGGTTGCAGCGTCGTATCGAATTGTGGGGCGAAGGTTTTGGAATGTCTGATGCAATGCGTTTAGGACGAAATATTATTCGTTATCACCCGAATCAACCTACAAATGTGCCTGAAGATTATCGTTTTAACTTATCAAAAGATGATCCATGGCTGCTATTGCGTTTTGTTCAGGGTGAAACCAATAACAATGTTGCCGTTGAACAAAATGAAGGAGGGGCTCAGCCTTCGCAGGGAGATGGAGCTTCTTTAATGGATGGTGTTATTTAAAAATCTGACAGAATATGAAGGCATTAAAATATTTTATAATAATAGCGGTTGTTGCACTATTTGCAGCCTGCGAAGATGATGTTGAAAGAGAACTTTCTCCTGAGCAGAATCCCAATAGTACCAATGTGTATTTTTCAAAGGACAATGTTTCTAATGTAGTGCTGCCAATTGAGTCGACTAGTTTTGAAGTTATTGTTTCAAGAGAAGTTAGCGCTTCAGAACAAACCGTATCTCTAAGTGCTGAAAATGTCCGTAGTGATTTATTCACTATTCCCGAGTCTGTAACTTTTGCAGCCGGTGAAAAGCAAAAGAGCATCACTGTTGAAGTTAGTGAAGAGATTGTCCTGATGGAAAGTTACCATCTTGCCATTGTAATTGATCAGGAGCAAACAAAGCCTTATACACAGCAAGATGTATACCCAAGAATTGAGCTTACTATTTCAAAAGAAGATTTCGCGCCTTACGCTGACGGAGTGTATACTAGCGATTTTTTTGGAGATTCATGGGACGCAACTTTGCAGTATTCGCCTGCTACAGATCAGTATCGTTTTAAAGATAACTGGGTAAGCGGTTACAATTATATTTTCAAGGTGGCTGAAGATGGTACAATTACTCAGGTGCCGGAAACTACTGAAACGGGTTATGTAGATGAAGATTATGGTATGATTTCGGCCACAGCGCAAGCTGGATCAAGCTTCGATAGTGCCACTAATACTTATACCTTTGCAATTAAATGGACGGTAAGTGCCGGGTCTTACGGTGTTTATAATGATACATTCGAAATTACAAGCAAGTATTAATAGGATACTAAAACAGATACCGTTTAAATAGTAAATTCCGGAGAGGCTAGCTTCTCCGGAATTTTTATTTGGAATCAACTGTGTTCGGTGTAGTTACAATCGGATTTTGTGTTAAAAGAAATACCCCAAACTAACAGCAGCCATTTTGTTGTTCAGGTCTGATTTGTCTTTGTACACATTCGCGAATCCCATGTCGTAATTGAGTCCCAATTGAATAGAATGGCTTTCAAAAACGGGAAATTCAAAACCGATTTCGAGCGATAATCCTGTGTCGAAATCCTTTGTTTGGCTTTTTAAATCAAAACCGGCTCCATTTTTTGTTCCGTCTGCATCTAACAGGTAGCTCAAATACGGGCCGGCAGCAAAGTAGATGCGCTGCCCATTTTTGAAACCTGCTTTTTCTCCGGCCGAAAATTCAGCTCTCACTGGGAGATGAAGATAATGTAGTTTCTCGGTTAAATCATTTTCATCAACTTTTCTGCCTTTCTGCTGGTATTCCAAACCGGTTTGCAGGGCAAATCCATCACTGAACCGATACTTGGTGTCAACGCCAAAACTATAACCTAGCATGAGATTGTTATTGTCGGCCAGTTGAAGCAACTCCGACTGACACGTGCCTCCGATACCGGCTTTAATTCCGTACTGAAATTGTGCCATACCCGGTTTGTTCCCCAAAAGGCTAAAAGCAATCAAAAGAGCCAGGAATAGCGGATAATTACTGCGGGTCTGACTCACGTTTGTAAATCTTTTCATTTGTTTTTCTGTTTTCCTTTTCATGATTTTTTTCTTTTAATGTTTCATAATGTCTTGTATGTTTCGACTTTATTTGTAAAATATTCGAATTTTGATGTAAAAAAATTACGAGCAAATTCCGTAGAACAGCATGTCGATTACATCATTAATTTTTTTGTCAAATTCTGTTTCTGTTTCAGCTTTCTGCAGTAGAGGTAATTCAAATCCAATCATTGCCGTTAAAACAGCATTGCTCATAAATTCAATATCAACGGGTTTAAACTCTTTTCTTTCTATTCCTTTGCTGAGAATCTGTTCCAGCATTTCGAGTTCCCATTCCCGGTGGCGGTCCCTTATTTTTTCAATAAATGAGAACGTCGTAAGGAAATTGTCGGTTAATGCCTTGTAAAGGTTACCTCGTTTTACAAAACGCTGCATTCTGATAAGTATGTATCCCCTTAATTTTTCTACAGCGCATTCTGTTTTGTTTAAAACCTCGTAAATCTCATTTTTTAAATGTTCGGCTTCGTAATCAACCACAGCTTCAAATACTTCCTCTTTGTTTTTAAAGTAGTAGTAAAGCGAACTTTTCCCTTTTCCTGCAGCATAAGCAATGTCGTCCATGGTTGTTTTCTTAAAACCATAACGATCGAAAGTATGTGCAGCGGCTTCAATGATCTGTAATTTTGATTTTGCCATTTTCGACGAATTTCGTTCAAAAGTACAAAAAATATTAATTGACTTATTCATTTTTGAAAACATAAGTTTTTGATGAAAGCGAATTAATATTAAGTTCAGGTTATTTTATGATTGATATTAGCAACACGTCAGACTTCGATTAACGGTTTTGATACTTTTGCTATTATGTTAAAATGGTTGATCATAATATTCTTTATTGCATCGTTTCAGGTGTATGCACAGAAGCGGGACCTGGAGGTTTGGAATAAAAACCAGGTTCAGGTGAAACCGTTTGATAAAATCGTTATTGATGCGGCCGAAAAGATTCACTATTCAACAGCTTCAAATTCCATAGGGGTTAAATACGCAGAGATAAATGTAGGTCATATTCCAAACAGGTGGTTAAAGTATGGTTTGGGTTATCGGTTGTTGGATTACAACAGGGGTAACGGGAGTTGGTTGACCGAAAACCGGCCGATGCTATTTGCCAATCTCCATCATAACCTTCAAAATTTTGTATTTAATTTTGCAAACCGGATAGAATACAGGACTTTCAAAAAAGCCGATAATAATTTCAGACACCGCCAGGCATTTAGCCTTTATTTCCCTTCGATGGCGAAATGGGGAATGACTTTCTATCTTTCAGAGGAAACGTTTATGAAATTAAGTCCTAATGATTTACATCTGGCACGGATTTATTCGGGGTTGCGCGCCATAAAGTCCAGGCGGTTTGATCTCGATTTTTACTATGCATTACAAAAGTCCAGAACAACTGATGTATGGAATTCCCTCGATATTCTGGGACTCGATTTTCATTTCCGCATATAATTTTTATATACCCGATTAAACCTTCTCAAGGGTTGGTCGTCAAAGCACACAGTGATAACGATTACTAATTTACATTAACGATAATTACAAGTAAATCGTGGTAAAAGTATCTGTTTGCGAAGATGAAGCTTACGAACGCTTAATGTGTTACTATAAAAATTAAACAATTTAAACGCATGAAAAAATTAGGTTTATTATTACTGTCGGTGATTGCATTTGCCACAGTAACCATGGCACAGGATAGGGGACCCAGAAATTTTGATCCCAAGGAAATGGCCCAGCGTCAAACGGAAGAATTGACAAAAACCCTCGATCTGAATAAAGATCAGGCGAAAAAGGTATTGGAACTGAATACCAAAATGGGAGAAAAGATGTCGGCAATGCGCGGGGAAATGAGAGACGGAGGCGGCGACCGCGAGGCTATGCGTGAAAAAATGACAAAGATGCGCGAAGAACAAAAAGCCGAAATGAAGAAAATTCTTACTGATGCCCAGTATAAAAAATATGAAAAATACCTGGAAGAAAGGCGTTCACAGAGAGGACCTGGCGGACCTGGAGGTCCCGGTGGGCAACGTTAATTCTTCTACAGTTTAGTTTAATTAGTTAGGATAGGGCTTGCAGAGTGCAAGCCCTTTTTTTGTTGTATTGTTTCGTGTAAGTTACCTTTTTAGAACGAGCGTTGCAGGCTAACCATTTTGATGGCAGTAATGGCTGCTTCGTCCCCTTTGTTTCCGTGTTTGCCTCCGGCCCTGTCCAAAGCCTGTTGTTCGTCGTTGGTGGTTAGAACGCCAAAAATAAAAGGCTTGTTGTATTTTAGGTTCAGGTCCACTGTTCCCTGGGTAACGCCTTCGCAGATATAATCGAAATGACGTGTTTCGCCCTGAATGACACACCCCAGCAGAATCACTGCATCGATGTTGGCCATTTCAGCAAAAAACTGCCCGCCTAAAGGAAGTTCAAAGGTTCCGGGAACGTATTTTACGGAGATGTTCTCGTCTGTTGCTCCGTGCTTTTTTAAGGTGGCTACTGCACCTTTGGCCAAAGCCGAAGTGATTTCCCAATTCCATTCTGCTACCACAATTCCAAAGGTCATGTTTTCTGCCGAAGGAACCGAGTTAATATCGTACGCTGATAAATCTTTTGTTGCCATAACTATATAAAATAAAAAACCCCTCCGAAGAGGGGTGCAAGTTATCAATTTTCAGATAATTAGTTCATCTTTATTTTCACCCGTGCGATGTAACGGTCTGCGTTTGTCGCTTCGGTCGATGCCGGGAATTGCTTTTTCACACCTTCGTATAAAGCAAGTGCATCTTTCAGTTCACCATTCGATTCGAGCAATTTCGCTGCTTTCATCATGTAAACCGGGGTTGTAAGATCGTTTTCGTATTCGCTGTAGGCTTTTTTGTATTGCTTTAACGCTTTATCGCTATCGCCCAGTTCGAGGTAAGCATCGCCTTTGGCGCCTTCTGCAACCGGAGCTAACAGAAGATCATCAGAATCAAATTTATTCAGATAATCGATTGCTTCTTCGTACTGTCCCAGGTGCAGGTACGAAATCCCGGTGTAATAAGCTGCACGGTTAGCTGCTTTGGTAATTCCGTAATCGTCAATAATATCAAGGAATCCTAAATAGTTACCGTCGCCGTTAATTGCCAGGTTAAATGAATCTTTTTCGAAATAGTTTACAGCCATAAACATTTGTGAGTTGGCTTCTTTTTCCTGTGGTTGAACATAAAACTTTTTAAATCCAAGGAAAACAGCAACTACCAATACAATACCAGCAACAGCATAACTGATGATTTTTTGATTGTCTTCAATAAACTGTTCAGTTTTTGTTAAAGCGCTTTCAAGTTCTTGTAAATTGTCGACTTGTTCAGTTTTTTTCTTAGCCATCTTTTTCTATTTCAAAATTGTGGGGCAAAAATAGTTTTTTTTTCATAATCGATTAGGGTATCTCTTTATTATTTTGATGAATAATCAACAGATGCTTGTTATTATCGGCTTTTTGTAAACAATTCCTGAAAATGCAGGCTTTTTTAATAGTTTTGTACATCCTTATCAAAGAATTTAAAGCATGCGAATTGAAGAAATTTCAATTGTAAATTTTAAAAATATAAACGAGGCTACGGTTGAATTTTCCCCCCGGTTAAATTGTTTTATCGGGAAGAATGGAGCCGGTAAAACCAACATGCTCGATGCCATCTATTATTTGTCATTTTGTAAAAGCTTTTTCAACTCCAGCGATCTGTTAAACATTAATCACGACGAAAGCTATTTTATGTTGAATGGTACTTACGATCGGCTGGATTCATCGGAAACCATCGCCTGTGGTATTCAAAAAGGACAAAAGAAGCAGTTTAAGCGGAATTCAAAAGTCTACAAAAAGCTTCAGGAGCACATTGGTTTATTACCGCTGGTAATGATTTCCCCGTCGGATGTTGAACTTATTTTAGGAGGAAGCGACGAACGCCGTAAATTTATGGATGGGGTGATTTCGCAATACAACCAGAATTATCTCGACGACCTGCTTAAATACAACCGTGCACTGGTGCAACGGAACAATTTGCTAAAGCATTTTGCTGCAGAAAGACGCTTCGATGCCGATTTGTTGTCGATTTGGGATGATCAGCTGTTGGACTATGGCACGCGAATTCATCGTGAACGTACTGAATTTGTGAAAAAACTGATTCCTGTTTTTCAGCGCTATTATACTTTTATTTCGCAGGGAAATGAAGAAGTCGACCTTGTGCACCAATCCGATTTGTATGAAACCGATTTTGGACAATTGCTGAAAGATTCGGTATTAAAAGACCGGGCGGCACAATACACCACTGTGGGTATCCATAAAGATGACCTGTTACTGAACCTGGGGAATTTCCCGATGAAAAAACTGGGTTCGCAGGGACAAAAGAAAACCTACCTGGTGGCGCTGAAACTGGCCCAATTTGATTTTATAAAGGAAATTTCAGGCATAAAACCGATCCTGCTGCTCGACGATATTTTTGATAAACTGGATCAACACCGGGTGCAGCAAATTGTAACAACTGTTGCGGGCGAACAATTCGGACAGATTTTTATTACCGATACCGATCGCAGTCATTTAGATGCGATGATACGAAAGCTTGGAACCGATTTTCGTATTTTTAATGTGGAAACAGGAAAAGTAAAACGTGTATAATGAGAAGGAGCAATACACAATCGTTAAGCGACGTTTTGAAAGAATACATCGAACAAAACCGCATCGAACGAAAGCTAAAAGAGGTCGATATTGTTGAAGGGTGGGAGGCACTGCTTGGAAAAACCATCGCACATTATACCCGTAACATATACATCCGGGATGGAATATTGTATGTCGAGATCAGTTCGTCAGTGGTAAAAAACGAACTCTTCCTGATGCGTGAAGAGATTTGTCGCCGGATCAATGAAAATGCCGGAGGCGAAATTATCAAACGTATTGTATTCAGGTAAATTGTTAGTACCGCTCAAGCTTTGAAAAGAAAAAGTCGGCCTCAATGTTGGCATTCTCGTCGCTGTCGGAGCCGTGAACCGCATTTTCTGTCATACTGGTAGCATAACGTTTACGTACCGTACCTTCTTCCGCTTTTTCGGGGTTGGTAGATCCGATAAGCTTCCGAAAATCTTCCACCGCATTTTCTTTTTCAAGAATAGCCGCCACAATGGGGCCCGAACACATAAAACTCACCAGGCGTTCGAAAAAAGGTTTGCCTTTGTGAACGGCATAAAACAATTCGGCCCGTTCGGGAGCCAGCCGGGTATATTTCATCGCGATAATTTTAAATCCCGCGTCGTTTATCATTTTCAGAATATCACCCGTGTGATTGTTCTTAACCGCAGTAGGTTTAATCATTGTGAAGGTAAGGTTACCTGCCATAATTTAAGTTTTTGTTTAGTTGCTGTTTACAATAATACTAAAAATAGAATATTTTAACCTTTTCACCCGCTTAAGAATTAGTATATTTGTCCCTTCAAAATTTTTTAGACTTGAAAAATACTGTAAAAGAGATATTTAGTGCGATTGAAGAGAAGTTGGGAAGTGCGGCTAAAGTAAGTATTATTCCACACGAAAACCCGGATGGAGATGCGATTGGTTCGGCTTTGGGGCTTGGGCAAACGCTTGCCAACAAGGGATTACAGGTAAAAGTAATTTCGGCCAACGATTATCCCGGTTTTCTGAAATGGTTTTCGTCTGATGTTCAGGTGATGATCTACGAGAAAGAGAAGAAAGCAGCAAAAGAATGGTTGTTTGATTCAGACGTGATGATCTGTGTCGATTTTAACGAGCAAAAACGTGCCGGGCACCTTTCAAAAATGATTGCCTGCTTTCAAAAAACAAAAATTTTGATTGACCATCATCCGTATCCCACTGATTTTTGTGATTATACAATATCGGAGCCTTCTTACAGTTCGTCGGCCGAGTTGGTGTTCGATGTAATTTCGCAACTGGGGTACCACGAATACATCAACCAACAGGTTGCCGAAGCGCTTTATACCGGCATACTTACCGACACCGGAGGTTTTAGTCATAATACTTCGCAGAATACGTTTAAAACGGTATCGGAACTGTTGAATTATGGCATCAATACCGACAGGATTCAGTCTGCGGTATTTCATAATTTTTCAGCCGACCGAATGAAGCTGATGGGCTATTGTTTATACGAAAAAATGAAAGTCTTTCCCGAATACAGGGCTGCCGTTATCAGCCTTACAAAGGAGGAATTGGAACGCTTTAATTTTACCCCCGGAGATACAGAAGGATTTGTGAATTATCCGCTTTCAATCAATAACATCGTATTCAGTGCGCTTTTTATCGAAAAGGAAAACTATGTGAAAGCTTCCTTCCGTTCGAAAGGAAATTTTCCGGCCAATAAATTTTCGAGCGAGCATTTCAATGGCGGCGGTCATTTGAATGCAGCAGGCGGAGAATCGGAATTGAATTTTAAAGACACTTTGGAAAAATTCACGCAACTTTTACCCGAGTTTAAGCATCTATTGGACGAAACCGTGATTTGATTTCAGCATTGATCAGCAAGATTAGCGAATGTATGTACTGTTTTGTTTTAAAGGATGATAATTGAATAAGCTTTTTAACTTTGTAGCGTTTTCAGAATAACCAGTAATAATAATTGATAACAGATAACACCAGTAGAAAAATGAAGAAAATATTAACGGGATTGTTTTTCCTGTTTTCAGCAGTTGGCTTTTTTGCCTGTAGCGATGGCATCGACTATGAAAAAATGAGACAGGAAGAATTGGCTACACTTGACGAATATTTGGCAGCCAAACATCCGAATGCAGAACCAACAAAATCGGGACTGTATTATTTCAACGAACCGGGTACAGGCGAGGGCGACACCATTAAATTGGGCGACGAAGTACAGATTTTCTATGCAACCTGGGTTTTGGACAAAGACAGCGAAGGAGTGATCGACAGCTTTTTGGTGGATCAATCCAGCGGCTATCTCGAAGGCCATCGGTTTGAACCGCTTTCGTTAATCGCAGGAGCCGGTAGTACTATTTCAGGTTTGGAAGAAGGCGTAACTTACATGCAACCCGGTACGAGATCGAGATTGGTAATCAACTCGGCATTAGCATACGGTCAAAACGGTTCAGGAACGGTGGGAATGTTCAAGACTATTTTGATGGAAGTTGAAGTTTCTAAAGTGATTCCGTTGGAAACCACTACCGAATAGAATCAGTTTGGCTCGAAAAACATGAACAGAGCACAACTGCTAAAGAAATTATTGCCCGGTTTTATTCCTCTTTTTGTTTTTATCGCTGCCGATGAAATCTGGGGGACTAAAATCGGGCTTTTTGTGGCTGTTGGTGTAGGTATTGCCGAATTGGTATGGGTGGCCATAAAAGAAAAACGGTTTGAGAAATTTGTGCTGTTCGATACACTTTTACTCGTGGCTCTGGGTGCCGTTTCTATTTTGCTGGATAACGATATCTTTTTCAAATTAAAACCCGGACTCGTTGAACTGATTCTGATTGTTGTGCTGGCCGTTTCTGCATTCTCGAGGGTAAATATTATCGGTCTCATGGGGCAACGTTACCTCAAGGGAACAGAATTCAACGATGCGCAAATGGCGCAAATGCGACGGAGCCTTAAAATCTTGTTTTACATCTTTTCGATTCACACTCTGCTCGTTTTTTATTCGGCATTTTACATGAGTAAAGAAGCCTGGGCTTTTATTAGCGGAGGTTTGTTTTATGTGATATTCGGAATCTATTTTTTGTTTGAATGGCTGAGACAGCGTAAAATTCAAAAAGGATTTGCCCGCGAAGAGTGGGTGCCGCTCGTCGATGAGCAGGGAAAAGTGCTTGGGCAGACGCCGCGAAGCCAGGTACACAACGGGAGCAAATTGCTGCATCCGGTGGTGCATTTGCACGTACTGAACCGAAATGGATCGATTCTGCTTCAAAAACGCCCGATGAATAAACAGATTCAGCCCGGGAAATGGGACACAGCGGTGGGCGGTCATATTTCGGCGGGAGAAACCCTGGAAGCAGCGCTAAAAAAAGAAGCCTCCGAAGAAATTGGCTTAGCAGACTTCAGCGCCCGTCTGCAAAAGGTCTACAAGTGGGAATCGGAAGTAGAAGCTGAACTCATTTATCTGTTTACCACCCACGATTTCAAAAATATTGGAATTCAGTCCGACGAAGTGGAAGAGCTTCGTTTCTGGACTAAAAAGCAAATCGAGAGCGAAATCGGTAACGGAATTTTTACCCCCAACTTTGAGCAGGAATACGCCATGCTCATCCAACAAAAGTTGATTTAGTATTATCCCAGCAAAAAGATTACCGGCTGTTTGTGCAAGTCAGGCACCTTTCCTTTCCATTGCTGCACCGTTTTTGTGACAATAAATTCGTTTTCTGCGGTAATGTTGGCGCCAATACACAAAAGGGTAGAGGGCGAACAACTTTTCAGAATATCTTCTACCATCTGGTTATTTCGGTAAGGTGTTTCAATAAAAATCTGGGTCTGTCCTGATGATTTGATTTTCCGCTCTAGGTTGGCCAGTTCGCGCGTGCGTTCATTCGGTTTTACGGGCAGATATCCGCGAAACGCAAAATTTTGTCCGTTTAATCCGGAAGCCATCAAAGCCAGCAAAATAGACGACGGGCCAACGATCGGCACAACTTTTAATCCTTTTTGGTGAGCCAGCCGAACCACATCGGCTCCGGGATCAGCGACTCCCGGACATCCCGCTTCGGAAATAACCGCCACATCGTTCCCCTGTTCCAGTGGCTGTAAAAAACGGGGTAGGTCCTGGGCCTGAGTGTGTTTATTTATTTCGAAAAAAGTACACGAATCAATGTCGATATCGCGGTTTACCTGTTTCATAAAACGACGTGCCGTACGAATATTTTCAACGATATAAAATTTGGTAGAAGTAAGCACCGTAAAAACAGGTGCGGGCATAACCGATTGCCAGTCGCCATCGGCCAAAACATTGGGAACAAGATAAAGTGAAGCCATCGTAAAAAGATTTGTGCAAAAATAGTCAATCTCATCGTTTCACAGTTGCTTTTGCTAATTTTGCTCCATGACTTCCATCAAAAACAATAAAATAACAGCAACTTTTCTGGGTACCGGAACTTCGCAGGGAGTGCCCGTAGTAGCCTGCGATTGCGAGGTATGCCGGTCGGATGATTCGCGCGATAAACGATTGCGGTCGTCACTCTTGCTGAATATTAACGGACAAAACCTGGTGATTGATGCGGGTCCCGATTTCCGGCAGCAAATGTTGCGCGAAAAGGTGGAAACACTTCGGGCTATTTTATTGACACATGAGCATGTAGATCATATTTTTGGCCTCGATGATATCCGCTCTTACAACTGGATTCAGCGCCACCCAATGGAGATTTACACCGAGGAAAGGGTACAGGAAGCCATTCGCCGGATCTTCAGTTATGTTTTTGCCGAATACAAGTATCCCGGAATTCCGAAGATGCAGTTAAAAGATGTAAATGGAAGCCCCTTCGCTATTGATGGAGTTGAGATTATCCCGATTCGGTGTTTTCACCATAAATTACCGGTATACGGCTACCGAATTGGTGATTTGACCTATATAACCGATGCAAATTCAATTCCGGAAGACGAATTGGCGAAAATGGCCGGGACAAAAATTCTGATCATCAATACCCTTCGGAAAGAAAAACACATTTCGCATTTTAACCTGGAAGAAGCGCTGGCTGTGATTGAAAAAGTCCGGCCCGAAAAAGCTTTTCTGACACACATCAGTCATGGCTTTGGAAAACACCGGGAGCTGCAATCAGAATTGCCGGAGAATGTTTTTATGGCTTACGACGGACTGAAACTGGAACTTTAATTCAGTTCCCGTTCTGAACGTTGTTTTAACCACGGCAGAACAATTACAAGCGAACTTACAAGGTAAATTATTCCCGAAAGAAATAGTGCGGCATTTAAGCTGATATTATCGGTGATCCATCCCAATAAAGGTCCTATTCCGGCAAAAGCAATCCGAATCACAAAATTCCGGACAGAAAGCATGGTGGCCCGTACTTCGCTTTCGGTGTACTGGTTGATGTAATTTTTGAAAATAGGCGTGGCAATTCCCCGAACCAGGTAAAACATAAACAGAAAGACAAGCCCCCAGTACGAAATGCTTATCCCGGCAAAAATATATCCAGCAGCCAGCAACGTGATCACCAGTAGTATCGACCACTTTCGCCCTAAAAATACTTCAGCTTTGTAGGCAAAAACCGACGAAACCCCAACCGTCAGGTTCAGGGCTGTCCAGAAAATCCCAAAAAATTCTACAGGCAGGTTAATGGCTTTGAAAAAAGGCTGAACAAACCAGGCAAAAGTAAGCGTAGCAGTTCCGGTTACCGACGACAGTAAAATAGAAATACGCAGATCGGGATTGGAAACAAAGGTTTTGCGGATATTGCTCACCAGTTTCTTCATGGAATGAATGTGCTCTTTCGAGTGTATTCGTGGTTCAATCAGCGTAAGTGCAGAGGGGATGGCAATTGCGGCAACAGCGAACTGAAAATAAAAAGGCATGCGTAAACTAACGGCCGCCAGTAAGCCGCCAACAACGCCGGCAATTGCTTCCGCAAAATTACCTACCGAAGTTATTTTTCCTTCTTCCCTGATATATTTATCTGATTTATTGTCGGCTTTCAAACTATCGTATAAAAGCGCTGAGTCGGCCCCGGAAACAAACGAATGACCGATGCCTAAAATGATTTCGGCCATTGCAAACGCCCAAAAGCCGTAGGACAAACTGTATAAGAAAAAACCTGCGCTTCCCAAAATGCTTCCGAGGATCAATGTTTTCTTGCGCCCCCAAA
The DNA here is from genome assembly GCF_023111095.1 of Maribellus sp. YY47. Classification (GTDB taxonomy): domain Bacteria; phylum Bacteroidota; class Bacteroidia; order Bacteroidales; family Prolixibacteraceae; genus Draconibacterium. Next base: position 101,756 of record NZ_JALGYW010000013.1, on the reverse strand, counting down.
CGTCGGCCATCCAACCCGAAGGAATTTCCATGGTAACAATGGCAACCGAATAAATGGCTTTGAGCACAAATATTTCATGCATCCCCATGCCATTGTCCTGGTAAAACAAAACCACCACAGGCATAACCATGTTAAACCACTTCGAGATCTTAATGAGGTAAAGCCGGGGAATATTTTTACTGAAGTTCGCCAAATTCAAATTTTGCACAAAAATAGTTAATAAACGGTTCTTTCAGGCCCTTTCTGATAATCCGGTTAGCTTTTGAGAAGTAAGCGATTTCTTAAAAAATCTTAATTAATACCATTAACTCCTTATTTTTAAATGCTTTAGTTTTTAGTCGGTTAAAAGATGAAAACATTCACAACAATTAAATGTTTGAGTAGCTGTATAAATAAAAACTTCCGGAATTTTAAAATCGGAATCAACTTAAGTACTCATTTTATGAATTTAGAATTAGTTGTCGACACTGTGGAGACGGAGAATAAAATCCCTTCAATATCAGAGTTTTTGGATACGCTTAAAGCCAAAATGAAAAGCGTATTTCACGATAAAAATGATATCAATGAATTAAGTGTAAACAGGGGGCTTCCGGCTGAAGCTCTTCAGGAAATTATGTCGGCTAATCCGTTGTCGGTAGGGATTCCGAAAGAATATGGCGGACGTGGCGGACTGATGCATGAAAATATTGCCCTGCTGGCCGCCGCTTCCTATGAATCGTTGCCGCTTTCGTTAACCTTTGGAATTAACTCGGCACTGTTCTTACAACCCGTTGCGAAATATGCCCGCGAAGAAGCCAAAGCGTCCGTGTTCAGGCGTTTTATCGAGGAGCAAAACATGGGGGGATTAATGATAACAGAACCCGATTATGGAAGCGATGCGCTGAACATGCAAACGTTTTATACCGAAAGAGAAAACAGATTTCACTTAAAGGGGAAAAAACATTGGGCGGGTTTAACCGGAATGGCCGATTTTTGGCTGTTAACCGCCCGGCAAAAGTCCGAATCGGGTAATTTGCAGCGCGATATTGACTTTTTTATTTGCGACGTTAGCGCTCCGGATCAAAAAATTAAGGTGGAAGAATATTTTGAAAACCTGGGCCTTTACATGATTCCATACGGTAGAAATCACATTGATGTTAAAATCCCCGGCGTTCAGAAACTGGAGCCGCATACCACCGGGGTAAAAATGATGCTCGATTTGCTGCACCGCAGCCGTATGCAGTTTCCGGGAATGGCCATGGGCTTTATAAAACGAATGCTCGACGAGGCAATCACGCATTGCAAGCAGCGACTGGTAGGAGGGAAGAGCCTGTTTTCTTACGATCAGGTGCAGGAGCGTTTGTCGAAACTGCAGGCGAGTTATACCATTTGTTCGGCTATGTGCGCCAACAGCAGCAAAAAAGCCGGGATTGAGGTCGATTTGGTTCCTCACGGAATGGAAGCCAACGCTGTAAAAAGTGTGGTAACCGATTTAATGCAGGAAGCCGCACAGTCGTTAGTGCAGCTGGTGGGCGCAAAAGCTTACAAGCTAACGCATATTGGCGGAAGAGGTATTACCGACAGCCGCCCGTTTCAGATTTTTGAAGGATCGAACGATATCCTTTATGCACAAATTTCCGAAGCTCTTGTTAAGCTCATGAAACGTACAAAAGAGAACAATCTTTTTCAGTTTCTGAAAGACTTTGACCTGACCAGCAAAGCGGCCGGATTTATTAAAGAACAAACCAATTTTAACATCAATTTCCAGATGCCGCAACGTAACCTTGTTGATTTGGGTAAAATTATGGGGCGCGTTATTTCGATGAACCAGGTAATTGATTTAATGGGAAAAGGATTTAGAAAAGATCTGGCTGAGGGCGGAATCAACATGCTTCAGCAGGAGATCGCCGGATTATTGGCTGCATTTTCGATGAAAAACGATATTCAGGTTATTCCGGAATACGAAGAAAACAGCTCGTGGTTAAATTTTGCAACGGCTTAGGAAATAGTTCAGCATAAGAATTTATTGTGCTAAAAATGTTTGGATTAATGTTGCCAAACGGGTCAGATAGGAAGACTTGTTTGGCAACGTTTTTTTAAAACTATTCTCAAAAGTCGAAGTAGAATTATATTTTTGCGCTGAAACAGACTTTAAGCTGATAAAATGAAATAAAGTTTGGTTCGGTCGAATAGAAAGGAGCGAGTTGCATTTTATTCGCTTGTAAACAGATTTATTTAACAGCATGAATTTATACATACCAAAAAACTACAAATCCCTATTGGATTTGAATCAAACGGAGCAGGCAATAAAGCAGTTGAAAGATTTCTTTCAGCTGAATCTTTCATCCGAATTACGTTTGAGGAGAATTACCGCGCCACTTTTTGTGAAAAAAGGAACAGGTATTAACGACGATTTAAATGGAATTGAAAGACCGGTTTCATTTCCGATCAAAGAATTAGGCGACGAAATGGCTGAAATTGTACAGTCGCTGGCCAAGTGGAAAAGATTGGCATTGGCCGATCTGGAGGTGAAGACTGGCTTCGGAATTTACACCGATATGAATGCCATTCGTCCCGATGAAGAACTATCCAACATTCACTCGCTTTATGTCGACCAGTGGGACTGGGAGCGGGTTATTACTGCCGAAGAACGCAATCTGGATTTCCTGAAATACATTGTTCGCAAGATATATTCGGCCCTGGTAAGAACTGAGTATTTTATCTCTGAAAATTTTTTAGAGATTGAACCTCAGCTTCCGGAGGAAATAACTTTTGTTCATGCCGAAGAATTGGCTGAAAAATATCCGGATTTAACTCCGCGTGAACGTGAAAACGAAGAAGCCAAAAAATATGGGGCTGTTTTCGTTATCGGAATTGGAGGCGTGATGTTAAACGGCGAAATTCACGATGGCCGTGCTCCCGATTACGATGACTGGAGCACCGAAACCGTAAATGGTTTTAAAGGCCTTAACGGCGATATTATTTTGTGGAACGACGTATTGCAGCGTTCATTTGAAATCTCATCGATGGGGATTCGGGTTGATCAAAACGTATTGATGGAGCAGTTGAAATTGCGTGGTCAGGAAGAACGCAAAGAACTGCTTTGGCACAAAATGTTGCTGAACGGTGAATTACCGTTAACTATTGGAGGAGGTATTGGTCAGTCGAGGTTGTGCATGTACTTTTTAAGAAAGGCACATATCGGCGAAATTCAGTCGAGCATTTGGCCCGACGAAATGACTGAAACCTGCAAAAACAACGGAATTCACCTGTTGTAGGAAAGCTATAATGCGGTAAAAGTGATCAATAAAAGCGACAAATTTTGATTTTTCTGATTAATTTGGAGTTTTGGATTTGGAGTTTGAAATTTGATTTATACTTTTGCAGCGCAAAATAAGGCTGCCTCGGTAGCTCAGTTGGATAGAGCAACTGCCTTCTAAGCAGTAGGTCATGGGTTCGAATCCCGTCCGGGGTACTTGATTGAATAGGGGATTAGATGAAAATCTGATCCCTTTTGTTTTTTAGGGGTACTTTTGTAAGGTTCACTTCGGATCAATTGAACTTTCTGTGGGGAAACAAATTTCAAGCATATATTCACTTTCCGACATTCTCCAATTCAATTTTAATCTAAACACAGTGCTTAAAATTGCAACAAATGCTTCAAAATTGCGATTTTGTGCCGCATGCTTAATATGTCGTCTCAATGATAAATCAGGAACTTGTGGTAGTTAAACTTTAAAATCAATTACCATGAAAAATCTTAGGTTTTTAGCTGTATTCATTTTCTTATTTGCTTTTGTGGCAGGTGCCGGAAATGCCCGGGGAAATAAAAGTAGTGCTGTGGTGCCCTGGGAATGGAATCCTGCAGTAGTGCCAATTGACTGTATTGGAGACTACTCGGGGCTTGTTGTTATGAACATGACATTTTTTGCCACCGGTAAGGTGCTTAATAAAGCCAGTGGTACAATTACAGATTCCGAAGGTCATGAATATACCATTGAGAGTTTATTTAACTGCCATTTATTTGTTCGTGATATTTCAGTTTCGGGCAACAGTAATCAAACCATGACCTTTAGAGTGCGGTCGTCTGATACCGGTAAAATAGTGGCAACCGTTCATTTTACCTGGCATTATGAAGATTGGAATGGCGAAGGCAATGCCTCCATGATAAATGCACGGGCCGCTTGTCATTAAATCCTTTGGAATGAGTATTTCCTTTTGCGGTTTACTCCCTGTCGTCCCCGATTTTAAATTTAAAAGAAGGTTTTTCAATTAAGAAATGCCTTCTTTCTACTTGCATTAGACGGACTGTATTTCAAGAAGGAGGAATTAAGTGCCCTTTATTTCTGTATATCCCGGATTTTTTCTTCCAGGGCTTTAATCGCTTTTAATACGACGCCCATTTCGGTGGGAGATTCCGGAAATTCGCGGCTGGTGTAGGCATAAAAACGCCATATTTCCATTACATCGCTTACGTCAACAAAGTATGGTTGGTATTCAGGGTTGAGTGATTTCAACAACAAAGTACCGTCGGTATTTACAGTTACCATTTTAAACACAAAATCCTGTTGCCCTTTCAGAATAACAATGCAGGGGGTATTGGCTTTTAACCCGGTCCAGTCGGCTACATATTGCGCAATAATGTCGCTGCCTTCGGGAACAGGCAACATCGAATCGCCAACCGATGGAAATATGCGGAATGTTCCTTGCGACGGCAGGTTGGGGATGGAATATTTGGGAAGGCCGGCAATAAATTCAGGGTCATTGTATCCTGCCATATATCCGGCTTTGGCTTTTACCGGAACATACTCAATGTTTTCATTATTCGATTTGTCTACCGAAATGGCCAGTACCCGAAGGTTTCCTCCCCGAATGTAAACGTCGTTTCCGGTTTCCAGTTCCCTGATTTTTAGTTCGCCCAGTTTCGACAGATCAATTTTCAGCAAAGTGTCGATGCTGATTTTAAAAAATTCCGAAAAATTGAGATAATCCGCCGGTTGCGGAGATTTGGTGTTCCCGGCTTCAATAGCGGCCAACTTGGCACGGGTTAATCCCAGCTTTACAGCTAGTGCTTCCTGGCTCATTTTCTTCCGTTCGCGAAGAAATTTAATGTTACCGGCAAAAAAAATCTTTTGCGTTTTGTTATTCACTTGTTATATTTAGAAACAAAGTTTTGTTATTGATCGTAACAAATTTAGAAATAATTCTCAATTATGGAAGCGATTACGGGAAAAAATGAGATGATCAGGCAGCTGAGAGAAAAGATTCTTTCGATGGAAGGATTCAATGTGGGGGACGATAGCCGCCGGCTTGATTTTGGGTTGGGAGCGATGAACGCAGCTTTTCCCGGCGGTATTTTTCCTGTGGGGGCAATTCACGAGTTCAGTAGTCCTGACGAAACTTGTGCGGCTGCGGCTAACGGATTTCTTTCCGTGTTGTTGGGAACGCTCATGAAAAAAGGGGGAATTTGCCTCTGGGTGAGTTTTAACCGGAAGTTGTTTCCTCCGGCATTAAAGTTTCTAGGTATTGAACCTCACCGGGTTATTTTTATCGATGTTCGGCGCCCGAAAGAAGTACTATGGGTGATGGAACAGGCATTAAAAAATAAAGCTTTGTCGGCAGTTGTAGCCGAATTGCGCGATGTGAACTTTGCCGAATCGCGCCGATTGCAGCTGGCAGTTGAAGACAGCAAGGTAACAGGATTTCTGCATCGCAGGCAGCCGCGTATGGAAAATGCATTGGCCTGTGTGGCACGTTGGAAAATCACACCCTTGCCAAGTTCTGCAAATGATGGACTTCCCGGAGTGGGTTTTCCCCGGTGGCAGGTTGAACTGGTTAAAATTCGAAATGGCCGGCCGGGCATCTGGCAGTTCGAATGGAAGAATGAAAAGCTTTATTCAGTTCAGCAATCGACTGCGTTGTCTGCAAAATCAGTCAAAAAACAGCGAAAATATGCCTAAACGCTATTTATATATTTGGTTTGGCTATCTGGCACCCGACAGACTGGTGAAAATTAATCCGGAATTGCGGAATGGACCTTTTTTGCTATATGCCGCGGAACATGGGCGAATGGTGGCTCGTGCAGTGAGTCCGGCCCTGGAGGAAGAAGGTATTACCCGCGGAATGGTGGTTGCCGATGTTCGTGCGATATTTCCTGATGTAAAAGTGTTTGCCGCAGAACCCGCAGCGGAAGAAAAGTTGTTAAAGGATCTGGCTGAATGGTGTTTCCGTTTTACACCCACTGTTGCTGTTGATCCTACAGATGGGTTGATACTCGATATTTCTGGTTGTGCACATCTGTGGGGCGGCGAGCTTCCTTATGTCAGAACCATTATTAGCCGTTTACGCAAAGGTGGATACAGCGTGCGAGCGGCCATTGCCGATACCATTGGTGCAGCGCGGGCTGTTGCCCGTTATGGAAACGAATTAATTGTTGAGGCTCAAAAACAGTCCGATGCCCTGGCTCTGTTGCCTCCTGTAGCTCTTCGTCTGGATGATGTTACTTTGCAGCGGTTAAATAAACTGGGATTTCGTCAAATTGGTCAGCTTTTATCTATTCCGCGCGCCAACCTGCGCCGACGTTTGGGAGAAATGTTACTTTACCGCTTAGGTCAGGCTCTGGGCACCGAACGCGAATTATTAAAGCCCGTTCAGCCTACACCGGTTTATTTGGAACGCCTGCCTTGTTTGGAGCCTATTCGCACCGCAAAAGGAATTGAAATTGCACTGGAGCGTTTGCTCGAAATGTTGTGTGCCCGGTTTTTCAGGGAAGGAAAAGGAATGCGTACCGGCGTTTTTAAAGGTTACCGGTTAGATGGTGAAACCGTTCAGATAAGCATTGGAACGAATCGGGCATCGCGAAATGCAGCACATCTTTTCCGGCTTTTCGAGTTGAAAATAGTGGAACTGGAACCCGCACTGGGTATTGAATTATTTACGCTCGAAGCTACTTTGGTGGAAGATGTCAGTGAAGCACAGGAAGCCCTGTGGAGCATGCCCGGAAGCAACCAGACTGCTATTGCTGAATTACTGGATAATATAGCCGGAAAGGTGGGAGCACAAGCTGTTCATCGTTACCTGCCGCAGGAACATTACTGGCCCGAACGCTCGGTGAAAGAGGTAAGCACACTAGGTGAGCAACCCGAAACCGAATGGCGTACCGACAAACCGCGGCCACTTCATATTTTATCCCGGCCGGAACCGGTTGAGGTGATGGTGGCTTTGCCCGATTATCCTCCGAAACATTTCAGGTACAAAGGCGAGATTATCAACATTGTTTGTGCCGATGGACCCGAACGTATTGAGCAGGAGTGGTGGTTGCAGAGCGGGCCGCCAAGAGATTATTACCAGGTGGAAGATGAAAACGGAGCACGTTACTGGCTGTTCCGGTTGGGTTTGTATGGGGATCGAAAACCGGAATGGTTTCTTCACGGATTTTTTGTGTAATAAAAGAGGAGAGTGGCGATGGAGTATGCAGAATTACAGGTAACCACCAGTTATTCGTTTTTAAGGGGAGGCTCGCATCCCGACGAGCTGGTTGAACAAGCTGCAATACTGGGATACAAAGCAATTGCGATTACCGATCGCAATACACTCGCAGGAGTGGTTCGCGCCCATGTAACAGCACGGGAGAAGCGTGTGAGACTGATACCCGGCTGTCATCTCGTTTTGCTGGATGGCCCGTCGTTATTGGCTTATCCAATCAACAAAAACGGCTATGCCAACTTGTCGAAGTTGTTGACCGATGGTAACCTGCGCGCAGAAAAAGGGGAATGTTTTCTTTACCGGACCGATGTCTATAAATATGCCGCAGGAATCAAATTTATTGCGATACCACCGGCATCACTTAATACCGATTTTGATTTCCAGACTGAATTCTTAACTGCGCTGAAAGAGTACAAAGAAAGGCTGGGCAGCGATCTGTATCTCGCAGCAAGTTTTTCGTATCAGGGCGATGATCATAAAAAACTATTTCGGCTTTCGCGATTGGGAGTACCGCTGGTGGCGACCAACGACGTGCATTATCATGCCGCCGAACGAAGAGAGTTGCAGGATGTGCTTACGTGCATCCGCGAGAAATGTACCATTCAGTCGGCGGGTTTTAAATTGCACCAAAATGCCGAGCGTTACTTAAAGTCGATTCCTGAAATGCACCGTCTTTTTCGTCCATATCCGGAAGCCATTCGAAATGCATTGAAACTAGCCGATTTCTGTCGTTTCTCGCTCGATGAGCTAAAATATCGTTACCCGGAAGAAATTACCAGCGAAGGACGAACACCCATGGAAGAGTTGGTTTATCTCGCATGGAAAGGTGCTCACGAGTATTTTGGAAAGGAGATTCCCGCAAAGATCAAGGAAACCATTGATATGGAGCTGGAGTTTATCGGGCGGAAAGATTATGCTTCCTACTTTCTTACGGTGTACGATTATGTACGGGAAGCCCGTGCCCGCGGGATTCTTTGCCAGGGACGTGGTTCGGCTGCTAATTCGGTGGTTTGCTATTGTCTCGGAATTACGGCTGTCGATCCGTCTAAAATTAAAGTGCTGTTTGCGCGGTTTATGAGCGACGAACGTAATGAACCTCCTGACATTGATGTGGATTTTGAACACGAGCGCCGCGAGGAGATCATGCAGTATATTTACGAGAAGTACGGTCGCGACCGGGCCGGCATTGTGGCTACTGTTACGCAGGTGCATTGGAAAGGAGCCGTACGCGATGTGGGCAAAGCGATGGGATTGTCGCTTGATGCAATCAATGTACTTTCGAAATCAAAATACGAGTTTACCGAAGACTGGTTTGAAGGAAAAACGACAGATACTTCCAGTTTCAATCCCCGCGATCCGCATTTGCGCAAAGTATTGGAAATTACGATGCAATACATTGGCTTTCCTCGTCAGTTGGGACAGCATACAGGAGGATTTGTGATTACCCGCGGAAAATTGCACGAACTGTGCCCGATACTGAATGCCCGCATGGAAGACCGCACCTGTATAGAATGGAACAAAGACGATATTGAAGCGCTGGGATTTATGAAAGTGGATGTGCTGGCGCTGGGAATGCTTACCTGTATCCGAAAAGCGTTTGACCTGGCTAAGCGGCATTATGGACTCGATCTGACCTTGGCAAATATTCCGCAAGACGATCCGAAAGTGTACGAAATGATCAGCCACGCCGATACGCTTGGAGTATTTCAGATTGAAAGCCGGGCGCAAATGTCGATGTTACCACGGTTGCGACCCCGAAAATTCTACGATCTGGTAATCGAAGTGGCCATTGTACGTCCCGGCCCCATTCAGGGCGATATGGTACATCCGTATTTAAAAAGGCGCAATGGCGAGGAGCCGGTGGAATTTCCTTCAGAAGAATTAAAGGAAATTTTAGGAAGAACGTTGGGAGTTCCTCTGTTTCAGGAGCAGGCAATGGAAATTGCCATTGTAGCTGCAGGATTTACTCCTGCCGAGGCCGATGGTTTACGCCGAAGCATGGCCACGTTTAAATCGAAGGGGAAGGTAAGCTGGTACCGCGAAAAGCTGGTTGGAGGCATGGTAAAACGAGGTTATACCGAAGAGTTTGCTTCACGTGTGTTTAAGCAAATCGAAGGATTTGGAAGTTATGGTTTTCCTGAAAGTCATGCAGCCAGTTTTGCCTTGCTGGTGTATATTTCATCGTGGCTGAAATGCCATTATCCTGACGTTTTTGCAGCAGCTTTGCTCAACAGTCAGCCCATGGGATTTTATCAGCCGGCACAAATTGTGATCGATGCCCGCAAACATGGGGTGGAGGTGCGGCCTGTGGATGTCAATCATTCTTATTGGGATAATACCCTGGAAGAAAAGGAAGGGGCGTATTGTGCGCTTCGTTTGGGTTTTCGGCAGGTAAAAGGTTTACGCGAAGAAGATATGGAAAAGCTGGTTTTGGGCAGGTGTGTATCTTATAAAAATGTAAATGAACTTTTAGATGCAGGTGTTTCTCCGGCGGCGCTCGAACGGTTGGCCGATGCCGATGCTTTTCGTTCCATTGGCCTCGACAGAAGGCAGGCTTTGTGGGAAGTTTCGGCTTTGCGCGATCATCCAACCGGGGTATTTACCGGAACACCTTCGCAAAGTGCCTCCGAAGAAGTTGTTCAGCTTCCGGCTATGACCGACAGCGAACACGTGATCCAGGATTATGCAAGCACTTCCTTGTCGCTGAAAGCTCATCCGGTTAGTTTTTTGCGGGGCAGGTTGAACCGGATGAACGTGACGCCGACCTCGGGATTAAGCTCGATGAAAAATGGGCAGTCTGTTAGAATGTGTGGACTGATTACCGTCAGGCAGCGCCCGGGGACGGCTAAAGGTGTGTTGTTTATTACCATCGAAGATGAAACCGGTTTTGCCAACCTTGTGGTATGGTCCACCGTTTTTGAAAAATACAGGAAAGTGATTCTTCAGTCGAATTTGCTGATGGTGGAAGGAAAGCTGCAAATTGCCGGTGAAGTGATTCATGTGGTGGTAAATACCTGTTTCAATATGAATGAGATCATGAGCTTAAAAAACAAAGGACGCAACCTGGGATCTTTTCAAAAGCGGGCAAATTCAGTGAAAACCGAAGAAAATTCACGGACTCTGCAGGTGGTTCAGGGAGAGCTTTTCCGCTCCAGAGATTTTAAATGATAAACGTCTAATTCCCCGATTTCATATGCAGGTCTAGTTGCGGGAACGGAATGGTAACCTTGTTTTCTACAAACTTGCGGTTGATGGTTTTCCGGATGTCGGATTTTACATTTTCGATGCGGAAAATGTTTTTACTGAAAAACAACAATTCGAAATCGAGCGAAGAACTGCCAAAATCGACAAAACGAGCTTTGATGAGTTCCGCTTCTACCACTTCGGGATGTTCGGCAGCGCTTTCTTTCAAAAGTCTTTCCACCAAGTCAATATCGCTTCCGTAAGCTACTCCAACTTTTATCCGGAAACGGGTCTTTTTCGACTGGTGGCTCCAGTTAATTACTTTGCTGTTGGTGATCAGTGAATTTGGAATAATGACCATAATATCGTCGCGGGTAAGTGCCTCCGAAGTTCGCAAACCGATTTTTCGTATCAGCAAAATTTCTCCATCCACTTCCAAAATATCTCCAACACGAATCGAACCTTCAAACAATAAAATCAGGCCCGAAACAAAATCATTAAACGTACTTTGAAGCCCCAGGCCAACACCTACCAGCAAAGCCGCTGATCCCGCCATTAAAACCGTCAGCTTTAGCCCGAAAGATTCGAGAATGATCAGGATTGTAATTACCCAAACAAAATATTTGATGATCTGAAACACGCTGATCAGGTTACCCTGCTTCGACGGATCGAGTGATTTCTTTTTGCGGAAAAGTATTTTTTTTATGATCCACAGAAACAGATGGGTAACAACAACAGCAAATAAAACGATCAATACTGATTTCAGGCTAAATACAAATTCCTTGTATTTGAAAATTTGATAATCGAGTAAGTGCTCAAACGCTTCCATGTTCACTATTTAAACCAATTAAAAGTAGCTTTTTTATTCTAAAATCCATGCGATGACTCATTGTTCTTGCAAAACCGGCGAACAAGAATATTGTGAGTAATGAAATTGTAATTTTGGGAATTAAACAACACAACGTCCAGCATTGCAGTCAGATTTATGCAGAAAAAGAAATATCAATCCAACTCCATTACCTAAGCTCAACGTTGAGCTCGATATATGAAGTTTTATTGGCTTGTTTGATGTGGCCTTTGTGGATAAGCGAGTAAATAGCTTCCTGTCCTTTGGTGGCCGATATTTTCAATTCTTTAATTATCTCACCGTAAATACATTTCCCGTTAGCGTTTAGAAACGATAGAATGTCTTTTTCGTAGGGGTTGCTTACTTTGCTTATATCCAGTTGTTTCCTTACTTGCATTTGCTACTCCTTTTCTTGGTTTACACTGTTTTCAATTATTAACTCGTTGTATCGTTTGCAGTTTCTCCACCCCTTAATTCCCCTGTTACAGAATACGTTTCTGTAAATAGGAAGCGGGGTAGAACTCACTACTTCTTTGCCTTGGAATATGTCGCATTCTCTGGCAAACCTGCATCTATTTCCTAAATTCATCATATGTGTTTATAGTAAATGTTCATACTTTCTATTTTTCCCGATATGTTGGTGTTTTTTAAAGAGGTTCCGCAGTAATAATAACGCAGTTTCAGGAAGGTTTTGTTCATACCTGCTGAATTCAGGCGTGCAATGGTGTAAAGGGTTTTTATACCGTCCTTTTTCATTTCACTTTCCATGCTGCGCAGTAAAATTTGCGCCAGTCCTTTCCCTCTATATTCAGGTAAGGTTGCAAAATCGGTCATTTCAGCATTTAGTGCATCTTCGTCAACTTCGGCTGATGCCAGTGCAATTAATTTCCTATCTGCTTCCACTCCAAAATACTGCACTGCATTTTGCATGGTATGGCTTATGTACGCCGGATCTTGAATAGGGAAGGGATAGCTTTCGAATACGGTACTGTAAACCGCTGAAATACTTTCGCAATCTTCCTCTTTTAACCGGCGTACCTGAAAAGTACTTTGCCGATTCGTTTCTTTTTCTGCTTTGTCCTGTTGATTTAGCAAGTTGCTGAGCTCATTAAGCTGTTCACTTTCGATATTTAGCAGCCGGTCTGAACTTAAAAACTTCGACATAAAAAACACGGTTTCCTCTCCCTTGAAAAATCGGGGGATTTGAGCTTCCACCATAAAACCGTTGGCAATAAAGTAGGGCGACATTCGCTGTGGTACCTTACAGAAAATCTTGGAATACCTGTTGGTACGTGCCAGTTGATTCATTTCCTCTATAACTGAAGGGCAATCTTCCGGGGCAAGTTTCATAAGGTAAACCCTCTGGTTGAGATTGCCATGCTGAATCCATGTTCCAATTCCTATTTTTTCAATCTTATCCTGCATCTAATCCCTCCTTGATATACGTTCGTTGTCTTCCGGAATCAGAGAAATGGTATCGTTTGTGTCTGAAAGTAGTTTCTCAATCCCGATGGCTTGCGATTCGTCAATTTCTTTCAATTTGAGATCCAGGTTGCAATTGTCGCAATCACGATCACAAAATTTTTGTTCATACGCATCGGGTTCCTGATAGGTAGTAATAACGCCTTCGTAGTTCCGGAGAACCACTTTGTTGGTCGACCAGGAAATGATATAATTGGGCATTACCGGTATTTTTCCTCCGCCTCCGGGAGCATCAATAACATAGGTAGGCCTTGCGAACCCACTGGTGTGTCCAACCAGGCTTTCCATTATTTCAATCCCTTTCCCGATGGGCGTTCTGAAATGTGACAGGCCTTCCGACAGATCGCATTGATAAAGATAATACGGGCGCACGCGGTTTTGCACCAGTTTATGCAACAATGTTTTCATAATTCTGGGGCAGTCGTTCACATCGGCTAGCAATACTGATTGATTTCCAAGAGGAAATCCTCCGTCGGCCAGTTTGGCCAGCGCTTCTTTTGAAGACGATGTAATCTCGTTCGGATGGTTGAAATGCGTATTGATCCAAAGCGGCTGGTATTTTTTCAGAATATTAACCAGATCGTCGGTAATGCGGTAAGGCAAAACCACCGGCATGCGGGTACCGATCCGGATAATTTCTACGTGTTTGATTTTATGAATTTCTGAAAGCAACCAATCGATCATGCTGTCGGGAAGCATAAACGGATCGCCGCCCGAAAGCAAAACATCCCTGACCTGTGGTGTATTCCGGATGTATTCAATACCTTTCATCAACTGTGCTTTCGATGGAACATAATCGATGTCGCCAACTTTTCGTTTGCGGGTACAGTGTCGGCAATACATTGAGCATATGTTGCTTACGTGAAACAATACACGGTCAGGATACCGGTGTGTGATTCCTTCTACCGGACTGTCTTTTTCCTCTGATAAAGGATCTGCGTGTTCCGATTTTAGTGTGGTTAGTTCGTCTATATTTCCAAACGATTGTTTAAATACAGGATCGTTTCTGAAATTCTGTTTGTCGATTAAAGACAGGTAGTAGGGGGTAATGGACAAGGGAAATTTATCGAAAGTTTTTTGAAGGTTTTCTTTTTCTTTGGCGTCGAATGTAACTCCCGTAAGCTGCTCAAATTTTTCGAGTGACTTTATGGAGTGTTTCAGCTGCCATTTCCAGTCTTTCCATTTTGATATTTTTAATTGGTCTTCTATTCGGTTGGCAATCAGTTGTTGTTTTTCGGAAAAAATCATGTACGTGTCTGTTTTTATTTTGTCGCGATTCTTTAAAGCTTGTAGAGAATATAATTCAACAAAAATGTTTCTATGCGAACAAAAATAGAAAAATAAAATCAGCCTTAAAAATAGTTATATTTCATTTCATTTGTTTAACAATGCATTAAAATAGAATTTAGAATCGTTTAAAACAATTTACCTATCTTTGTTGTATTAATAATTTCTATTGAAATAAATCATATGACACGATTAATAATAGCTTCAAACCGGTTGCCGGTGAAGATTGATAAAAATGAAGACGAAATGCAGATTACGCCCAGTGCCGGAGGATTGGCAACGGGTTTAAAATCTTATCATAAAGCCAATAACAGTGTATGGATTGGTTGGCCGGGGATTATTCCGGAGTCTGATAACGAAGCCCGGGTAGTAACTTCATTGTTGCAGCAGGAACAATGTCTTCCTGTTTTTTTGGATGAAGAGTTAATTGCGAATTATTATGATGGATTTAGCAATGCTACTTTGTGGCCCTTGTTTCATTACTTTACCGAATTTGCCGAGTTTAAAGAAAAATACTGGAAGGCCTACCGAAAAGTCAATGAGCTTTTTGCGCAGGCTATAATTGATAGTGCCGGAGAAAATGACCAGGTTTGGGTGCACGACTACCAGCTATTACTGGTTCCGCAAATACTTCGCGAAAAACGCCCGGATCTTACGATCGGCTTTTTCCTGCATATACCGTTTCCTTCGTACGAGATTATCCGGATTTTACCGTGGCGAAAGGAAATCATTGAAGGATTACTTGGCGCTGATCTGATTGGGTTTCATACCTACGATTATGCCCGGCACTTTATTAGTTCGGTAAAACGATTGCTGGGGCACGATGTTGAGTTCAGTCAGATAAAACTCGAACATCGAAAAGTTTTTGTCGACGTATTTCCGATGGGGATCGACTATAAAAAGTTTGAAAGTCTTGCATCGGAAATTCAAAGTAAATCGATAAAGGATCGATCTCCTGTTCATCAGGATATCGATCGGTTTCTGATGAGTACGCCTAATCGTAAACTGATACTTTCAATCGACCGGCTGGATTACACCAAAGGGATTCCTCAGCGTTTAAAGGCTTTTCGTCTCTTTTTGAGGAAATATCCTGAGTACATTGAACGGGTTTCGCTGATTATGCTAACCGTTCCTTCCAGAACAGATGTTGAGCAGTATCAGAATCTGAAAAACGAGGTAGATGTTTTGGTCGGAAGCATTAATGGAGAATTTGGCCGCCTGAACTGGAATCCGGTGATTTATTTCTACCGGTCGATGCCGCTTGAAAACCTTATAGAACTTTACAGCTCTGCAGATGTCGCTTTACTGACTCCGTTACGCGACGGGATGAACCTGGTGGCCAAAGAATACGTGGCGTCGAAAGTAAAACAAAAGGGAGTGCTTGTGCTCAGTGAAATGGCAGGCGCATCGAAAGAACTGGGTGAAGCCATCGCTGTAAATCCCAATAACATTGCAGATACAGCCGATGCTATTTATCGGGCACTTACAATGGATCACGAGGAAGGTTCGAAAGCTATGCGGGCTATGCAAAAACGCATCAGAAGGTATGATATATATAAATGGGCCAACGAGTTTATAACCAGCCTGTCGGGCACCGTTGACAGACAATCAGATTATCATGCCAGAAAAGTATCGCTTCCTATCAAAAATAAAATATTCAAAGATTTTAGTAAAGCCGATAAAAGGGTGATCTTTCTTGATTACGACGGTACTTTGCAGCGCTTTTACGACAATCCACAGGCTGCAGGCCCCGATCCTGAGTTGTTCACGATTCTCGACAACCTGTCGAATGTGGAAAATAACTGCCTGGTGTTGGTGAGTGGCCGCGATCGCGAAACTTTTAACAATTGGTTTGGAGACCGCAATTATACATTGATTGCAGAGCATGGTGCCTGGATCAAAAAAACAGGCAGGGAATGGAAAGAAAGAAAACCCATTAACTCGGAGTGGAAAGGAAATATTTTGCCTATACTCGAATCGTATGTTGACCGAACGCCCGGAAGTTTTATTGAAGAAAAGACTTATTCGCTGGTTTGGCATTACAGAAAAGCTGATATCGAGTTGGGAGCATTGCGAGCATTAGAGTTGCTTCATGATATGTCAAACATGTTGTACAATCAGGACCTGGAAATTCTGGAAGGTAAAAAAGTAATTGAAATTAAAGTTTCAGGTATCAATAAAGGAATTGCTGCATCTGAATTTCTGCATGAAAATCCGGCCGATTTTTCTATGGCCATCGGTGATGACTGGACCGATGAATTTCTGTTTAAGGAATTGCCCGAAAGCGCCCATACCATAAAGGTGGGAACTGAAAATTCGGTAGCGAAATACTATCTGACCAATTACCGGGAAGTTCGTAATTTCATAACTGAGATTGTCTCGGGTAAAAACCGATAATAGCGTTCGGTCAAATAATAGTAAACAAATGTAGAGCCCGGTCTGGTTTTGGGCTGATTCAAAAGACAGAAGATGGATAATTTAAATTATGCCGTAATTGGTAATTGTAAGAGTGCTGCTTTAATTTCGGATAAAGGATCGATCGATTGGTGCTGTTTGCCCGACTTTAATTCATCGTCAGTTTTTGCAAAAATTCTGGACGAAAACCGAGGCGGCAGTTTCGAGATTCTGGTTGATGATAGTTACCAAGTTCAACAATCCTATATACGAACCACTAATATTGTTTCTACTGTTTTCAGAAGTGGAAATGATTGCTTTAAGGTAATTGATTTTATGCCCCGTTATTTAAACGGCGAAGGCTATTTTAATCCGGCTGAAATAATACGTTACTTCAGATATGTTTCGGGGAAACCGGCTTTCAGGCTAAAGTACGATCCAAAGGTGGAATATGCCCGTTTTGATATTCGACTCGAAGATGAAGACGAATACATAAAATGTTATACAACCGGTGGTGACTATGATTCGGTTTATTTGTACACCGATTTTAATAAGCAGGATATACTTCAGCAAAAAACAATTTATCTGGAAAAAGATGCTTTTGCACTGATGTCGTACGATCAGAAATTGCTCTCACAAACACTCGACCGCCAGTACTTAAAGCTTCAGAAAACCAAAGTGTATTGGCTGGAATGGGCTAACAAATTGACTTCTTATGCGATGTACAACAAAGAAATCGTTCGGAGTGCTTTGGTTTTGAAATTGTTGAGCTATGATAAAACAGGAGCGGTTTTGGCAGCAGTAACTACCTCTTTGCCGGAAACAATCGGTGAAGAAAGAAACTGGGATTATCGGTTTTGCTGGATCCGCGATGCTTCGATGGTGATAAAAGTAATGTCGAGTTTAGGGCATTTGAATACCGTAAAACGATTTATGCGTTTTATCATCGACATTATTCCTGACAAGGACGAAAAAATTCAGATCATGTACGGCATTAACCGGGAAAAAGTGCTGACCGAAGAAACCCTTGATCATTTGAGCGGATACATGCATTCCTCTCCGGTTCGAATTGGGAATGCAGCCTACCTGCAAAAACAAAACGATATTTACGGGATCCTGGTAGATGTTATTTATCAGCAGTTTACCGATTTTAAAATTTCGCTCGAAGACAGCGAGTCATTGTGGACCATTGTGCGAAGCATTGTTCGGATAGTAGAAAATAACTGGGATAAGCCCGATAAAGGCATTTGGGAGATCCGTACCGACGAAAAACATTTTACCTTCTCAAAAGTATTGTGTTGGGTGGCAATCGACCGCGCTGTGAAAATTGCCCGATTTATTCATAAAGACAAATACGTAAAAGAGTGGGAGCCGCTGGCTGAAACCATACGTAGCGAAATTCTGGATAAAGCCTGGAACGAAGAAATTGGCGCTTTTACACAGTTTTACGGCTCCGGTGATCTCGATGCCTCTACTTTACTGATGGCTTCCTATGGTTTTATCGATGCAACGGATCCGCGCTATATTCAAACCGTTAAAGCCACTGAAAAGGAATTGTGCGTAGATGGGTTGATGTATCGTTACCGAAATAGAGATGATTTCGGCTTGCCCAGTTCTTCTTTTACCATTTGCACGTTTTGGCTGATAAATGCGATGAATGCGATTGGCGAAAAGAAACGTGCAAAAGCCTTATTTGAGCAACTTCTTTTGTATAGCAACCATGTAGGATTATTTAGCGAAGACATCGATTTTAAAACCAAACGCTTGTTGGGAAACTTTCCGCAGGCCTATTCACATTTGGCATTAATTGAAACCGCCATAAACCTGGCAAAGGGGGAGTTAACCGAAGACGGACAAATATTAGAGGCAATACATTAGAAAGGGAAGCTATTCGCTTGCAATTTCTTCCAGGCCATCCTCTAAAGTAAGCATTGGCGAAGCTTCCAGGGTGTCAATATCAAGAATGCCGATAAGGATATTTAGTCCCGACTCAACGACCCGTAATTCGTCTTCTTTCAGAAGTTTGAGCTTCTCTGAAAGTTGCATGTGCAAAAGTTCCGGAATGCTTTTTAAAAGTTTATCTCCCGAAGAAGTCAGTACAATGTTTACCACCCGTTTGTCGCCAAGTTTGGGCAAACGGGCCAGGTAGCCTTTTCTTTCCAGCCGATCGATAATTCCGCTAACGGTACTGGGATTCAGGTTCAGAAACTTACGTATATCTCCTTGTGTTGACCGGTAACCGGGTGACTGGTGCAAATAATTAAGGCAAAGCACCTGCGGAATGCTTACCCCGTAATCTTTTTGAATCTTTTTGGATTCAATATCGATCGACCGGACAATCTTGCGTATTTTAATCAGGATATCAGTAGTTTCCATACGAACAAAAATACAAATGTTTTGAGATTTGCAACTTTTGAGGATACAGATATTGTAGAATCGAAGTAAAATCGACTTCTGGATTTTCAATTGAAGAATCATATGAATAAATATCCAATGTGAAATTTATCTGAATTCATTTTAAATAGGCTTGTCGGATTAAAAAATCCCAGTATATTTGAGCCAAACAAAATCGACAGGAATGAAGATGGATTTCAGAAATAGCATTTTGAGAGTTACAGTAAACTACTGTGGCACCATGTTTATGTCGTCGGTTTCTATGTTTATGCGCTAGCCTTCATTCGATGGTTTCCGTTGATTGAAGGCATTTTCGTACCTGAGCGTTTAAAAACAAATTGATTTTTTACTTAAAAACATAATTCGTATGTCGGATAAGGTTATTCGATTGGGCGGTAGCCATCTGGGCAATTCTGAATCGATCGTTCATTTGACAAAATACCTCAACCATTTCGTTGGTCGCAGGTTTATAGTGGTTTCAGCAGTGCCTGAGTTGTTGGAAATACTAAGTGCTAATATGGCAACAGTATTGGAAAAGGAACCCGACCATGATGCATTGCTGACTCAGCTGCTTTCGGTGCACCGTAATATTACCCAAAAAGAAGCGAGTGATTCTTACCATCAACTGGCGGAGCAGGCCAGTGGTTTGTTAAAAGGAATTGCTTTGATCGGCGATTATTCAAGGGCGCTGAAAGACCAGGTGCTGAGCTTTTCCGAAAAGCTGACAGTGGAAATTGTGAAGACCATCTGGCCCGATTCACAGGTTCTTTTACCCGAGCAAATTGCGTTGCAGACCACATCCGACTATGGAAATGCATCCTTTGTTTCGGTCGACAGCGTTTATTTAAAATCGTTACCAAACGGAAACTTCATTATTCCCGGAACTTATGGTATTGCAGAAAACAAGAAAATTGCGCGTACCGGGAAAACTTCGGCCGACTATACTGCTGCATTTCTGACACGTGAACTGGGTGTAGAACGACTCGAATTGTGGGGACTGGATTTTGATTTTCAACGGGCCGATCCTTGGATTATTGAAAGCCCGGAAGTGATCAAACGTTTAACCTATTCCGAAGCCAGCGAATTGGCCTATTTCGATCATTATTCGTTGCATCCGCGAACAGTGGAGCCTCTGGAACGGACTCATATTCCGATTGAAGTGTTGAGTGCTGCATCCTCAGAAGGAAAGGTGGAAACGGTCATCAATACAGAAACGTTTATCGAAGACCAGATTGTTAAAAGTGTGGCCTGCACCGATGACATTTCATTGTTGAAACTGGATGGGCCAGGCGTTGGTTTGAAACCCGGGATTTTGGCTCGAGTAACAACACAGCTGAACAAAGCCGGTATTAACATAAAATCAGTAATTACTTCACAAACTTCGATCAACTTCATTTTAAGTGAAAAAAACGGAGATAAAGCACTCTCGCTGGTCAACGGAATGGGATTTTCGTCGGTAACCGATATATCGGTTGTAAAAGACCTTTCACTGATTGGAATTGTCGGGCACGGAATGCAGCACGCTTACGGCGTTTCTGCTAAAATTTTTACTGCCGTTGCCAACAATCAAATTAATGTTGTGATCAGCGGTTCTGGTGCTTCCGATTTGGTTAGCTATCTGATCGTTAGTAAGTCAGATAAAGAAAAAAGCGTTCGGGAAATTTACAGTGCATTCTTTGGATAAATGATTTTATTGGGATTTGAGAAAGAAAGAACAGCCAAAGATTGTTACATAAAAAGCTATTAACCCATAAAGAAATTAAAATGACAACAAGAAAACTCAAATTTGAAACCCTCCAGCAGCACGCTGGCCAACAACCTGACCCAACTACAAATTCAAGGGCAGTGCCTATTTACCAGACCTCGTCGTATGTGTTTAACAGCGCAGAACATGCAGCGAATTTGTTCGGTCTGAAAGAATTTGGAAACATATATACCCGCATAATGAACCCCACAAATGATGTATTCGAACAACGAATTGCAGCATTGGAAGGTGGAGTGGCTGCGTTGTCAGTGGCTTCGGGGCATGCAGCACAGTTTATCGCACTGAACAACATCCTCGATTTGGGTGATAATTTTGTTACTTCCCCCTATTTATATGGCGGTTCATACAATCAATTTAAAGTATCGTTTAAGAAACTGGGAGTAGAAGCGCGCTTTGCAGCCGATCTGAATCCAGAATCGTTTGAGGCTTTAATTGATGAAAAAACTAAGGCGATTTACTTGGAGACCATTGGTAATCCCGGCTTTAATATTCCGGATTTTGAAGCGATCGCTGCAGTTGCCAAAAAGTATGACGTTCCGTTTATTGTCGACAATACTTTTGGTGGTGGTGGTTATCTTTGCCGCCCGATTGAATTTGGCGCCAACATCGTAGTTGAATCGGCTACCAAATGGATTGGTGGACACGGCAGCAGCATTGGCGGTGTGATTGTGGATGCAGGGACATACAACTGGGGAAATGGGAAATTTCCGGGTTTCACCGAACCATCTGAGGGATATCATGGATTGAAATACTGGGATGTGTTTAACTTTGACGGCCCGTTTGGAAACATCGCTTTTATCACGAAAGCACGTGTTGAAGGATTGCGCGACTGGGGACCATCGTTGAGTCCGTTTAACTCGTTCCTGTTGATACAGGGATTGGAAACATTGTCGCTGAGGATGGATCGCCATGTCGAAAACACGCTGGCACTGGCAAAATGGTTGCAAAATCATCCGAAAGTGGAAAGTGTGAATTATCCCGGACTGGAAGGAAACCATTCGTACGAGAATGCTAAAAAATACCTTCCGAAAGGAGCAGGCGGCGTACTGTCTTTTAATGTGAAGGGCGATAAAAGCCAGGCTAACCAGGTGGTGGAAGGCTTGCAAATGGTGAGTCACCTGGCCAACGTGGGCGATGCTAAAACGCTGATTATTCAGCCAGCAGCAACTACACACCAGCAATTGCCGGAAGAAGCGCAGATTGCTGCCGGAGTTTACCCGACACAGTTGCGTGTAAGTGTTGGATTGGAACACATCGACGATATTATCGCCGATTTTGAACAGGCTTTGGATAAAGTAAAATAAAGTAATAAATATTGAGTAGTGGGTGATGAGTTTAAGTCGCAATACTTACTCATTTCTCACTACTCAAATCTAAAAGACCGATAAAATATGCCATTGACTATTCCGGATAAATTGCCGGCCATAAAAATACTGGAGAAAGAGAACATTTTTGTGATGAACGAATCACGTGCCTCTCATCAGGATATAAGGCCGTTAAAGATTGTTATTCTGAATCTTATGCCTTTGAAAATAACCACTGAGACGGATTTGCTACGTTTGTTGTCGAACTCTCCGTTACAGATTCAGATCGACTTTTTAAAAATCAAAGGGCACACTCCAAAAAATACATCATTGGAGCACATGAAGGCTTTTTACCGGAGTTTTGACGAGCTCAGAGATAAGAAATACGATGGCATGATCATTACCGGTGCACCGGTGGAGCAACTTCCTTTTGAAGAGGTGAAATATTGGGAGGAAATGAAGGTGATAATGAACTGGGCCGAGAAACATGTAACTTCAACCCTGTTTATTTGCTGGGCCGCCCAAGCCGGATTATATCATCATTACGGTATCCCGAAATATCCGCTGGATAAGAAAATGTTCGGAGTTTTCAAACATACACATGTCGAAGATAACCTGCCGATATTCAGGGGATTCGACGATGAGTTTTTTGTTCCTCATTCCCGCCACACAGAGATAAAGGCCGAAGACGTTGAAAAAGTAGATGCACTTCGAATTGTAGCTTCTTCTTCGGAAGCCGGTGTAACCATTGTGAAAGCCAAGAACGGACGACAACTCTTTATTACCGGGCATGCCGAATATTCAAGAAATACGCTCGATGGAGAATACCACCGCGACAAAGCAAAAAACCTTCCGATTGAAGTTCCGGTGAACTATTATCCCGAAGATAATCCGGAGGAGAAACCTTTGATGCGCTGGCAATCCACTGCCAACCTGTTTTTTTCTAACTGGCTGAACTATTACGTTTACCAGGAGACTCCGTACAATCTCGACGAAATCAGTTAGTTAAAAAACATTCAACAGAGGACGAGCCTCGTATGAAAGCCATTTTCATTTCAAAATTCAGTATTTAACCGTAATTTTGGATGGTAATTGAAAACCTTTCAAAAAATATACAGGATGAAAAAGATAGCCGTTGTTTTAGCCGGTTGCGGTGTTTATGATGGAGCCGAAATTCATGAGGCAACGTTAACGATGCTGGCTATTTCGCAGCAAGGCGCCCAATACCAGTGCTTTGCTCCGGATGTAAAACAAGCCCATGTAGTAAATCATCTTACCGGGGAAGAAATGCCGGAAACGCGCAATGTGTTGGTGGAAGCAGCCCGCATAGCCCGTGGCAATATTAAACCGCTTTCGGAATACAATGCTGCCGATTATGATGCAATTGTTTTCCCGGGTGGCTTTGGAGCCGCCAAAAACCTGTGCACTTTTGCCTTCGATGGTTCTGATTGCTCGGTAAATCCCGATGTCGAAAAGGCTATTCGTTCAACCGTAGTTGCAGAAAAACCGGTAGGAGCGCTTTGCATTTCTCCTGCATTAATAGCCAAAGTACTGTGCGATGTGGAGGTTACCATTGGGCAGGATAAAGGGACAGCAGCAGCGATTGAAAAACTTGGCGCTACGCACATAAAAACTACGCACGGCGAAATTGTGGTAGATGAAAAATACAAAGTGGTAACAACGCCTTGCTACATGTTGGATGCTACTATCAGCCAAATTGCTGATGGAGCCACTAACGTAGTAGCGAAAATATTGGAAATGGCTTAATTCCCGCAGAAAAAACCGTACACCATGAATCCGGTTCCTTTTGTCGATATTCATACGCATCCGAGTCATTACGAAACGGATACCATTACGGTGCAGAATATTTATCCCGGCGATGGTTTTGCAGCTTTTACTGGCCGTAATTTTTATTCGGTTGGGCTTCATCCCTGGCATATCGGAACAGAGGACGAAAATAATGAAGCACTGCAACTGGTGGAGGAAGCGCTTGAATTTGACCATGTAATTTTTGTGGGCGAAGCCGGTCTTGATAAAGTCTGCGAAAAAGACTTCGCGGAGCAAAGCCGGGTATTCGAGGCGCAGGCATTTATTGCCGAAGAATACCAGTATCCGCTTATAATTCATTGCGTAAAAGCCTACAACGAAGTGATTGCTTTGCGAAAAAAAATGAAACCATCGATGACCTGGATTATGCACGGTTACAACGGTAGTATTGAAATAACCAAACAAATGGCAGAGATGGATTTTATGTTTTCGTTTGGCGATATTTTATTCAGGGATAACGTGAAAGCCATTGAATCATTTCGGTATTTACCGTTAAACCGCGTATTCCTCGAAACCGATGAGATGGATGGGGAAGTGGAACAAATCTACCAGCGGGCAGCCCTGCTCAAACAAATTCCGGTGGAAGAATTAAAAAAAGCTGTCTGGAAAAATTTTAACCGTATTGAAAAAACGCTGTCCGGACGATATTAATTAAAAAATGAGTTGGTTAGAAAGAACTGAACTGCTTTTCGGGAAGGAGAAGCTGGAGAAATTGAAACAGGCAAACGTTTTGGTAGTTGGCCTGGGAGGAGTTGGAGCCTATGCCGCAGAACAGTTGTGCCGGGCCGGAATCGGGAAAATGACTATCGTGGATGGCGATGTGGTGGAAGAAAGCAACCGAAACCGTCAGTTGCCGGCGTTGGTTAGTACCAAAGGAATGCCCAAGGCAGAAATCCTGGCTCAGCGTTTTAAGGATATTAATCCCGAAATTGAACTGACAATTGTCAACGATTTTATTCAGGATGAACGTACGCTTGAATTACTTAAAAGCCAGCCTTTCGATTATGTGGTGGATGCAATCGATACACTATCTCCCAAGGTTTTTCTCGTGTTTCATGCCCTGCAGATGGGATTGAAAGTTGTGAGTTCGATGGGAGCCGGAGGTAAAACTGATCCTTCAAAAATTGAACTTGCCGACATCTCAAAGTCTTACAACTGCAAACTGGCAAAAATGATGCGTAAACGCCTTTCACGTCTGGGAGTAAAAAAGGGACTAAAGGTTGTTTTTTCTTCTCAGGAAATCGATAAAAATGTGGTAAGAAAAGAAGACGGACGCAATAAAAAATCAACAGTGGGGACGGTTTCGTACATGCCTCCTTTGTTTGGGTGTTTTATAGCAAGCGCTGTTATTCGCGATCTGGTTCATTCCTGAAATTTCTTCAAAAAGAAGCATTTTTTAAAGAAATTTAATAAAAATCCTTGTTGTTTCGAAGATTCCCTTACCTTTGACGTGTTAATACTTATCATAGTGGAACATTCATTCCGTTGATAATTAACAAAGTTGGTCTTTTTTTATTGATTGTTTCAAACCGGTCAGTTCATCTTTCTTGTGTTTTCCCGAAGTTATTTCTATTGCTTTCAATTTTCATTTGTACTGTATTTAAGTAACCTCTAGGGGGTAATCCATGTTGAATGGTTTACTGCTGGTAGAAAAAATAATATTCACTTTAAAAGAGTATAAAATGAACATTTATGTTGGTAATCTGCCCTTTAACTTGGGCGAAGAAAATTTAGTTGAGATTTTTGAAGAGTACGGAGATGTAACTTCAGCAAAAATTGTAATGGACAAACTGACTGGCCGCAGCAAAGGTTTCGGTTTTGTTGAAATGGACGACGATGATAGCGCTAAAAAAGCTATCGATGAATTGAACAACGCCGAAGTTGGCGGAAGAAACATTAAAGTTAACGAATCTAAACCACGCGAAAGCAGCCCACGTGGTGGTGGCGATCGCGACCGCAGAGGTGGTGGTGGTTTCCGTCCAAGAAACCGTTACTAGTAGTTTTCGGAATTACTGCCTGGTGTCTGTTTCAAATGTGTTTGAAATAAGACATTCAGGATTAAAAATAAAGAAAGGAATTCGTCAGGGTTCCTTTTCTTTTTTCTTGAATAATTCTATTTTCGAAAGTTTTGAAAGTGTGATAAAATGAGTGAACTGGTTTTTTTGAACGGAACATATGTTGAACGATCGGCAGCGGCTATCTCGCCCGACGACCGTGGATTTATTTTTGCCGACGGTATTTATGAAGTCACCAAATTTTATAATGGAAAACCCTTTCGTTTGGCCGATCATTTGGAACGATTAAAACGAAGTCTGAACGAGATCGATATTAATTACCCGCATGTTTCGGAACTGGAAGCCATTTCATTAAATCTGCTGAAAAAGAATAACCTGATGGACAAACATGCCGGGGTGTACTGGCAAATCAGTCGTGGAGCTCATCCGCGAATCCATCATTTTCCAACCGATATAAAACCTACTTTGTATGCTTTTGCGTTTCCTTTGCCAACGGCAGAAGAGAAACTGGAAAAAGGAATAAAAGTGGTCGTTCAGGAAGATATTCGCTGGAAGCGATGCGACATTAAATCGGTGTCGCTTTTGCCCAATACCATGTTGTACAACGAAGCAGTGAAAAAAGGGGCGGGAGAGAGCATCCTGGTTCGTGACGGCTACGTTACTGAGGCTACGCATTCCGGACTGTTTGCCGTTAAAAATGGCGTATTAATTACCCGGCCGCTCTCGAACCTTATTCTGCCCAGCATTACACGCAAAGTGGTATTGGAGCTTTGTGCCAAAAACCAACTTCCTTTCGAAGAAAAGCTGTTTACAGAAGCAGAGTTGAAGGAAATGGAAGAAGTCTTTATCTGCGGAACCGGAAGCGAAATTATGCCGGTTGTGGAGGTGGACGATATTTGCATTGGTAGTGGAGCACCGGGGCCTGTAACCCGGAAGATTCAACAACTGTTTTTCGCGGCAGTAAATCAGTTATAGTTTCAGAAATAACTGACAGGATTTCAGTATTCTCTGGTCCTGAAACCTAAATAAATGTTACTTTTGGGATGGGGTGTTAAACTTTGCTAAAGCTCCTTATTGTTCAACGTTTTTAACCGCGGTATGGTACAGGATTTGAACCATTAACGCACGAAAAAAATACATTGAATTGTTTAACAAAATAAAGGAGGAACGCAAAATGAAAACATTGGTTTTATCGATTGTAGTTGCCCTTTTTACCCTGGGCTGCAGTGCTCAGGATCAACCGGAAAAGGGCGGTAAAAAATTATCAGAAAAGAAAGACGCCAAAAATAAGCCCGAAGAACATTGGACCGTGAACAAGGAGGTGGACGAGAACGGCAACGTAATTTCGTACGATTCTACTTATACGTGGTCGTACACCAACACCGAAGGCGATTCTGTGAATGTGGATGTCGATAGCATGATGCAGTCGTTTGAATCTTTCTTCAACAAAAAAATGCCGTCGGTTTGGGGCGAAAGCCTGATGAATCCCATGTTTGGAGATTCGTTATTAAGCCGCGATTTCTTTAGCGACAATTATTTTCATGATCGGTTTGAAAACGATTTTTTTGACGTAGATAAAATGTTTCAGCGAATGGATTCGCTCCGGGAAAGTTTCTTTAAACAGGCCTTGCCCGAGTTGGAGAAAAAGACACCACCCGCAGGAAAGAAATAATAACGCTGGTAATTTTCTGATCGTTAAAACGGGATATCGTAATTGGGTGTCCCGTTTTTTGTCTTAAATGAAATATGTTAAGAAACGGTGAGCAATTTAAGGCTACGATTGTTAGTAGCGATAGAAGTGCAGCTTCTCTTCATTTGAAATCAGGGAAAACACTGCAAGGAAAATACGAAAATATGGATGTTCAGAAATACGAAAAGAAAACGCTTTGGGTAGTACTGCTTACCATGGGAACCATGGTGGTTGAAATTGTGTTTGGATTAACCACAAAATCAATGGCATTGTTGGCCGACGGCATCCACATGGGATCGCATGTGTTGGCCATTGGACTAAGCTGGCTGGCCTATGTTTTTGTTCGTAAAGCTCAAAAAAGCGATACGTTTAATGGCGAATCGGGAAAGATTCTTTCGCTTTCGGGCTACAGCAGTGGTCTGATTCTGCTTTTGTTTGCCATTGTAATTTTATATGAAGCCATCGGAAGGTTTATCGAACCGGCGGACATTAGCTACCGCGATGCTATTATGATTGCCGTGATTGGACTGGTGGTAAATATTGCGAGTGCCTTTCTGTTGCATCACGACCATGAGCATTCCGACGTTAATATTCGCGCAGCTTATTTGCATGTAATTGCCGATGCCATGACCAGCTTGTCGGCCATCCTGGGATTACTGGCTGCCATGATTTGGGATATCCCGTTTATCGACACGATTGCTGCTATTATCAGCTCGCTGGTTATCATCAAGTGGTCGATCGGCTTGCTGAAGGAATCAGGTATGATGTTGCTGGATATGAAAGAAAGTGAACACGATCATGGTCATCAGCACCATTAAAAGTGATTCATTTTTAGCTAATTGAGCTCCAGTCGAAACTGGTTTCTTTGTTCGATAATAAACTTTGAAGAAGCAGTCGGTTGTTTTCCTTTTGCAGGAACGGATCGTCATCCAAAATATCGTTGGCTACATTTCGGGCCATTTGAAGGATTTCTCCGTCTTTTCCAAGGTTGGCTATTTTCAGGTCGAAACCCATTCCGCTTTGGGCGGTTCCTTCCAAATCGCCCGGGCCGCGAAGTTTCATATCTACTTCCGCAATTTCAAAACCGTCGTTGGTGCGGACCATGGTTTCGAGCCGTTTGCGGCTTTCGTTGCTTAGTTTATACGACGACATCAGGATACAATACGACTGTTCGGCGCCACGGCCAACGCGTCCGCGCAACTGGTGCAACTGCGAAAGCCCGAAACGCTCGGCGCTTTCAATCACCATAACCGAGGCATTGGGCACATCAACACCCACTTCAATGACGGTGGTAGCCACCATAATTTGTGATTCGCCGTTTTTAAAATGCTGCATGGCATTTTCCTTGATTGCCGGTTTCATTTTACCGTGAACCATGCTGATTTTAAACTCGGGAAACGTTTCAGAAATATGCCGGAAACCTTTCTCCATATCTTTCAAATCCATTTTCTCCGATTCCGTGATCAACGGATAAACAATGTAAACCTGCGTTCCCTTATCAATCTGCTGTTTCAGAAAATTATTGACTTGCTTTCGCCTGTTCTCGTAGAAATGCATGGTCTGGATTGGTTTTCTACCCGGTGGCAGTTCATCGATCACCGAAACATCCAGGTCTCCATAAACGGTCATAGCCAGTGTTCGGGGAATAGGAGTGGCTGTCATTACCAAAATGTGAGGCGGAATCAATTCATTTTTTTGCCACAATTTTGCACGCTGAGCGACACCAAAACGATGCTGTTCATCAATAACCACCAATCCGAGTTTATCAAACATCACCGTGTCTTCAATCAGTGCATGCGTTCCGATAATAATCTGCATTTCACCCGACTGCAGTGCTTCATGTAATTCTTTTCGTTCGCTGGTTTTTGTAGAACCGGTGAGCAAACCAACCCGGATATTCATTCCATTCAGAAACTTAGAAATGGACTGGAAGTGCTGCTGAGCCAGAATTTCGGTGGGGGCCATCAAACAACTCTGGAATCCGTTGTCCATCGCTAAAAGCATGGTCATTAATGCCACCAGCGTTTTTCCACTTCCCACATCTCCCTGCAGCAAACGGTTCATCTGTGTATTCTGATTTACATCCCTTCGAATCTCCTTGATTACTTTTTTTTGAGCGTTGGTCAGATCAAAAGGAAGAAAATCGCTGTAGAATTTATTGAAATTATAGCCCACATGTTCAAACCGGAAACCTTTGAATTTCTGGTTCCGGTTGTGTTTTATAGCCAGTATTTTCAGCTGAATAAAGAAAAGCTCTTCAAATTTTAGACGGAATGTAGCCTTTTTGAGCTCCACCGTCGATTCCGGTTTATGTATGTTGGTCAGCGCTTCTTCCAAAGGCATTAGTTTCAACCGTGAAACCAAATCTGCAGGCAGTGTTTCCCGAATCTTTCCCCGAACCACATTCAAAAGTGTCAGCTGCATTTTATGAATGGCTTTCGAGTTCAGGTACTTTTTCTTCATGTTTTCCGAGGTGTTATAATACCCCTGGAAAAGTCCTGATGGCGTTAACAGCTTTTCCTCTTCTGTTTCCAGCTCGGGATGCACCACACTTATTCGTCCTCCAAATTCAGCCGGCTTGCCAAATACAATGTATTCTTTGTTGAGTTTCAGGTTTTCTTTTTGCCATTTTATTGCTCTGAACCAAGTGAGTTCAATGCTTCCGGTTTCGTCGGTAAACCTGGCACTCAGGCGTTGTTTGCTCCCGGTCCCAACGGTCTCTATCGCACGAATTATACCCCTTACCTGTATATAAGGCATCTGCGAATGAATCTCAGATATTTTGTAAAATTTGGTGCGATCGATGTACTTGTAGGGATAATAATAAATCAGGTCTCTGAAAGTCGATAACTTCAGTTCCTTTTTAAGAATTTCAGCCCTTTTAGGCCCAACTCCCGGTAAGAATTTTATTTCCTGATCAAGAAAATCTGGCATAAAACAAAGATAATTATTCAGCTAATTATACCGGAAACTCACACCACGAAATACCAAACAAAATATTCATTAGTAACATAATTAAGCTTCGAAAGTCTGAAACCGAACAACTTACATCCCTTGTAAAAGTTCAGGTTTTAGTCCGGTTTATATGAAAAGAAAGGGTATATTTATGGCTTAATTTTTGTAAGCTGTAATGCACGTTCAAAAATAACTACCAATAAGAAAACCACACGCATGAAGGAAAAAATCATCGAGATCGAGAATATCGTAAAAAACTACCGGGTAGGTACCCAGGTTGTACGTGCTTTGCGCTCTGTTTCCATCGATATTTATAAAGGCGAGTATGTCGCTATTATGGGGGCTTCCGGTTCCGGAAAGTCGACACTAATGAATATTCTGGGGTGTTTGGATACCCCCACCAGCGGAAAATATGTGTTAAACGGAAAAGACGTAAGCCGTTTGACCGATGACAGCCTGGCCGAAATAAGAAATTCAGAAATCGGTTTTGTATTCCAGGTTTTCAATTTATTGCCAAGAAATACGGCGCTCGAAAACGTAATGCTGCCCTTGGTGTATGCCGGGGTTAAAAAAGCCGAACGTAAAGAAATGGCTGAAAAAACTTTGCATGAAGTTGGATTGGCCGATCGTATGGAACACCGCCCCAATGAATTGTCGGGCGGACAACGGCAAAGGGTAGCGATTGCCCGTGCATTGATCAATAAACCTGCGTTGCTTCTGGCCGATGAGCCAACCGGTAACCTTGACTCAAAAATTTCGGAAGAAATTATGAAATTGTTTGCCGATATCCACCGCAAAGGAAATACGCTGGTAATGGTTACCCACGAAGAAGATATTGCTCGGCATGCACACCGTATAATCCGGTTGAAAGATGGTGAAGTAGAATCGGACATCATAAATGAAAATCCTGTTTATTGACAGAAATGCAATAAAATAGAAAAGTGAGTATATGTAAAAATAATCCCGGTAAGCAACATTTCCGGGATTTTTATTTATTTGCCGTGAAATAGGGAATTATGACAAAGGAATTCAAAATTTATACAAAAACCGGCGACGATGGCACAACCGGTTTGGTAGGAGGGACGCGTGTTAAAAAATACGCTCCACGTTTGGAGGCTTACGGAACAATTGATGAGTTAAATTCACTACTGGGAGTGATTCGTTCGTTGGAAGTTCCGGCAGAAATCGTTGATTTTCTGATCCAGATTCAAAATAAACTTTTCAACATAGGTTCCAGGCTGGCCTCCGATGAAAAGGGAGACGAATTTACATCGAAACTAGCGGTACGAAATGAAGATATTGAAGTGCTGGAACAAGCCATTGATCGTTACCAGGAAGGGCTTCCCGAACTGCGAAACTTTATTCTCCCCGGAGGCGAACTGTCAGTCGCTCAATGTCATGTGGCCCGAACAGTGTGCCGTAGGGCCGAGCGCCGCATTGTTGAATTTTCGGAACAGGAAAAGGTTCAGCCGGAGTTAATTAAATACATCAATCGTCTTTCCGACTTTCTGTTTGTACTGGCTCGTTACCTGGGACAGCAAAAGGGGGCTAAAGAAACTCCCTGGCAATATTGATAAAATTCTTTAATGAAAGTTTGTTCGTATTGAATTTTTGTTATATTCGCGAAAATTTTAAAAACGAGTTTAACTTCATAAAATTAAGACACATGTACTGGACTCTGGAACTAGCTTCGAAACTGGAAGATGCGCCCTGGCCGGCCACAAAGGACGAATTAATCGATTTCGCGATTCGCTCAGGCGCTCCGCTGGAGGTAATTGAAAACCTGCAGGAGATTGAAGATGAAGGTGAGATGTACGAAAGTATCGAAGATATCTGGCCGGATTATCCAAGCAAAGATGATTTCTTCTTTAACGAAGACGAATATTAAAGGACATCATAGAAAGCATCCATAATTTTGGATGCTTTTTTGTTTCCTCCGTTTTATCAAAGACTTAATGTCTTCCAACCTTGTTTGAGATAATCCGACAAGGGAATTCCCATGCCTTTCACATCCACTCCCAATTCTTTCAGTTTTTCGTCTACATTATACATTTTAGCACAATACAAGCAAGCCTCAGTTTTTACTCCGGCCTCCTGCATGCGTTTAATATATTCCTGAATCATGGTATTTTCCGAAGCCAGCTTGGCAGATGGTCCCCAGATAATAAGCACCACTTCGTCGAACCAACCCTGCTTTTTTGCATTCAAGGTGTACATAAAGGCCATTTTTTCGGCTACTTCCGGATCACCGCTGGTCCAAAGCACCACCAGTTTGTTTGAATTGTCTTTCATTGCTGTTTCGTTTTGTGCAAATACTCCCGAATACAAAGTAAATGCTGATAGAAAAAGGAGTAAATGTTTCATAATGGTATATTTTAAGTCAGATGTATCAAAAGATCTTTCATCGGGATCAGGTCAAATTCATTGTATTTCTTTTCCTCAAAATTTGAAATAAATTCCTTGTTCAGCATAAATAGTTGGCTGTTAAACTTATCCTGTGGAAAGGTATTTTTATCGGTGAATTCATCCATGTCGAAGTCTGTAAAGTTAAGTTCACAGGCCGAAAGCACCCAATCTCCGTCTTCGTTTTGAAAAAGCAGCGGAAGGCCATGTGTTCGGCATATTATGGGGCGTTCTTCGTAAATGGTGCATTGGTGATCTTTGAGAAAAACGCAGCTCTCTTCATCGTTGGTTGGCGGAACGGTGTGGAGATAATTTGATTCTTTCAAACGGTTACGGATGTGGTAAAACTCCACCGGGAATATGCTGTAATCCATACAACACAAGTCGCAGCCGGCCTTGCACATCAGGTGGTTTTTGTGCTCTTTTTCCAGTTTTGCTGAAAGAGTGTCTATTTTGTCTCTTAATGCTTCGTATGTGTCCCTGTTATTCTTCATTGTTGTATAATTTGTTGGACAAAGGTAAGGCTTATGGGCCGGATTGACTATTTCCTGCCTGGAATAAGCAGGATAAACTCTCGTCATTTCGTCAGGTAATTCTTTCCATCTTACCATTTACACTCCGAAGTTTTAAAAATCATTTAAAATAGAATCAATTCTCCGTGTTTTCCTGTCCGAATCATTACTTTTACAGAACAGTACAGAACGCAAGAGTTAAACGACTATGAAAGAGACACTACTAATACCTGTTATGCTGTTATGTTTCAGCACTATCCTTTGGGGACAAAATGAAAATTTTGATTTCCTTGATACCAACCTACCCATCGACGAGCGGGTGGATATATTTGTTTCGCAACTGACCTTGCAGGAAAAAGTGGATCAGCTGCTGTACAATTCAAAAGCAGTTGACCGTTTGCAGGTACCCGAGTACAACTGGTGGAACGAATGTTTACACGGAGTGGCGCGCGCCGGTTATGCGACAGTTTTTCCGCAATCGATTACCATTGCAGCTTCGTGGGATGCCGATCTGATGCACCGGGTAGCGACCGCCATTTCGGATGAAGCCCGCGCCAAACATCATGAATTTGTTCGCCAAGGCAAACGGGGAATTTACCAGGGACTCACGTTTTGGTCGCCCAACATTAATATTTTTCGCGATCCGCGCTGGGGGAGAGGTCATGAAACCTATGGCGAAGATCCTTACCTGACAGGGGTTTTGGGTACAGAGTTCGTTAAAGGATTACAGGGAGATGATCCGAAATACCTGAAAGTAGTGGCCACCGCCAAACATTATGCTGTACATTCCGGCCCTGAACCCTTGCGGCATGAGTTTAACGCCTTGGTAAGTGAACGTGATCTCAGGGAGACTTACCTGCCGGCATTCCGGACCTTGGTGAAAGAAGGGGAGGTTTATTCAGTAATGGGAGCGTACAATCAGTTTAAAGGCTACCCATGTTGTGCCAGCCCCGATTTGTTTCACATACTCCGCGATGAATGGGGATTTCAGGGATATGTAGTTTCCGATTGCTGGGCCATTTCCGATTTTTATATGTTCCAAACCTTCTCGAAAGATGCGGCTGAAGCGGCAGCAGCGGCTGTAAAAGCCGGTACCGACCTGAATTGCGGTGTTGCCTATGCGCATTTGCCCGAGGCGGTAAAAAGAGGGCTGATTGCTGAAGATGAAATCGATGTAGCAGTTAAACGTTTGTTTACGGCACGTTTCAAACTGGGAATGTTCGATTCGGAGAAAGATGTAGCTTATGCACGGATTCCGTTTTCGGTAAATGCATCAAAAGAGAACGATCAGCTGGCCCTGGAGGCGGCACGAAAAAGTATTGTATTGCTGAAAAACAAAGATCAGGTTTTGCCGCTTTCAAAAAACATTAAAACACTGGCGGTTATTGGCCCCAATGCCGATAACTGGGAGTCGTTGGTGGGAAATTACAATGGAATTGCCAAACATCCGGTTACCGTTTTAAAAGGCCTGCAGGAAAAACTTTCAGATACTGAAATTCTTTATGCAGAAGGCAGTCATCTGGCAAAAGGCGTAAGCAATCTTCATGTGATTCCAGGCGCCTATTTGGAAACATCTGAGGGAAACCCCGGCGTTGTAGGAGAATATTTCAGTAATGCCAAACTGGAGGGGCAACCCGCTTTTACCCGTGTCGATAAAAACATTGATTTTTACTGGGAAACCGGATCTCCTTCACCCGAACTGGAGGATGACAATTTTAGTATTCGATGGACCGGTTACCTTGTTCCTCCGGTCAGCGGAACCTACAACATTGGATGCTGGGGAATGCCCACGCTCGATATCTGGTTCGAAGGCGAAAAGATTTTGCAGCACAACTCCGAACATCATGCTTTTTACCACGAAAAAGCAGTCAGATTGGAGGCCGGTAAAAAATACAAGTTTGTTTATGAATACAAAAACTGGCACGGTGACGGCGATGCTAAGTTATTATGGACCATGCCCAATGAGGACATGCTGGAAGAAGCTGTTGCCACAGCTAATAAGGCTGAGGCTGTTGTTCTGGTACTTGGGTTATCCCAGCGTTTGGAAGGTGAGGAGATGCCGATAAAAGTGGATGGTTTTGAAGGGGGAGATCGTACGCATCTGAAACTCCCCGAAACACAGCGCGAGTTGATGCATGCGATAAAAGCAACCGGAAAGCCTGTTATTTTAGTATTGTTGAATGGCAGTGCGGTGGCGGTTAACTGGGCCGATGAGAACCTGGATGCTATTCTTACTGCCGGATATCCGGGACAGGAGGGAGGAGCTGCTGTAGCCGATGTTTTATTTGGAGATTATAATCCCGCCGGTCGTTTGCCGCTTACCTACTATAAATCGGTAGAGCAATTGCCGCCTTTTGAGGACTACGACATGAAAGGACGCACCTATAAGTATTTTGAGGGAGAGCCTTTGTTCCCGTTTGGTTATGGTTTGAGCTATACTCGTTTTGAATATTCTTCGTTAAAAATGCCAAAAAAAGCCAAGGCCGGAGAAAAGGTGAAACTTAGCGTTGAAGTGAGAAATACGGGAGAAAAAGATGGCGAAGAAGTGGTTCAATTGTATTTAAAAGACCTGGTCGCAAGTACGCCGCGCCCCAAATTCCAGATGGAGGGATTCAAACGAATTTCGTTGAAAGCAGGCGAATCAAAAACGGTGGAATTTGAACTCGATCCGCGTCAGTTTTCTATAATTGGCAAGGAGGATAAACGTGTTATCGAACCGGGCGAATTTACCATATTTATAGGAGGTGGTCAGCCTGAGGCCAAAAATTCAAATTCAGTATCAGCAACCTTAACACTAACGGGTAAAGATCTTTACGTGGAGTAAAAGTACTTTCACTGGGACGATACTCATGATTTGAACGACCGGAGGCAGAACTTATTCCTAATACGAATAGCGAGGGCAAGTACTTAAGGGCTTCTATTTTATAGATTATAAAATGTCGTACCCGGAAACCTGAAAGCAACACAATCGCAACGATGATTGTTTTTTTTGCTTTGGTGGAATAGGCCGATAAAACGCTTACTTTTTGACGTCTCGTTTTCATTTATATCTTTTGAATAAATGATATTTGACAAAATCACTTAATTCGATGATATTTTTGTTTATCATTAAATAAAGTGATAATTTTAGGGAAAATTAAATGCATGATCAGTGTAATTACCGGCGATATTATCCAATCAAAAAAACTCGTGGCTGAAGAGTGGCTCACAAAATTAAAACAAGAGTTAAACGAAATTGGCAACCAGCCTGCAACTTGGGAAATTTACCGGGGGGATAGTTTTCAGGTGGAAATCGCAGATCCCGGGCAGGCGCTGAAAACGGCCGTAAAAATCAAAGCCGCGATCAAAAGCATCCGGAAAGGAGATGTGCGTATGTCGATCGGAATAGGAGAGAAGACATACAGTGCAACCCACATCACCGAATCAAACGGAAGTGCCTTTGTTTACTCGGGGGAAGCATTTGAAAAACTCGCGAAAGCAAAGCAAAACCTGGCGTTTGCCTCTCCCTTTGAAACGTTTAACCGCGACATGAATCTCATGCTCCGGCTGGCACTTGTTTCCATGAATGCCTGGACGGTTAACTCTGCAGAAATGGTTCACCTGGCGCTGAAACACCCGGAAAAATCGCAGGCACAACTTGGAGATATGCTCGGAATCAGGCAAAATGCCATCAGCAACCGGCTGAAAAGAGCTAACTTCGATGAAATACTTGATTTGCTAGACTGGTACAAAAACCGGGTAGAAGGATTAAAGTAAGGGCTACAAAATGTTGAATAATTGAAAGTTGAAAAGCATATCCTATGATTTTACTAAAACTCATATTCGCACATTTGTTAGGTGATTTTATTTTGCAACCCGATGCATGGGTAGTTGCCAAAGAGCAAAAAAAATGGCGCGCCTGGCAATTATATGCGCACGTAGGCATTCACTTTGCCTTGATCTGCCTGTTTGTAGGGCAGGCTGATTTCATTATGTGGGCGGTTTTGCTGACGCTTCTGCATTTTACAACCGATATTTTGAAATTGTATTTTCAGAAGCCAACCAGCAAACGGGCCTGGTTTTTTGCCGATCAGATCATCCATCTTTCCGCCATTGTATTGATTTGGGCCTGGAGCCAGTCTGTTTCGCTCAATGTATTTAGTATTTTCGGGAACCAGAATTTCCTGTTGCTTATCACATGTTTGTATGCTTTAACGCAACCTGTGTCCGTATTGATCCGGATTATTATTTCAAAATGGACACCCGACACCGGCAGCAACAATACGGACTCGCTGGTAAGCGCCGGTAATTTTATCGGAATCCTCGAGCGTTTGTTTGTGTTTGCTTTTGTTATTGCCGGAAAGTGGGAAGCAATCGGCTTTTTACTTGCTGCCAAGTCGATTTTTCGTTTTGGCGATTTGAAAGAAGCCAAAGACAGAAAACTCACCGAATATGTGTTGATCGGCACGTTGTTGAGTTTCGGAATTGCCTTGCTGATGGGAATCCTGTTTAATTTCCTCCAACCGATGTCGTTGTAAACTCAAACAATTAGCCGTTTAATGGAGGCATATAAAATGGAAGAATGATCTGAATAAACCATAAACAACCTATAATCAACTTACTATTTTCATGAAACTAAACCACGTAACCTGTCCATTTTTAGCTTTTAATTCTACTTACTGGAGATATAGTAATTCAGACAAATAAAACTCGCATGGAGCCTGTTGTTATGATCTGGACCATGAGATCAGAACATGTTGAAGTGTTGTCTGTTTTACTTATAGAAACAGAAAAACAGCGGACATGAAAACATTCAGTGATCAACAAATCAGGGAAAATTTGCAGCAGCTCGATTCTTCCTGGCAACTGGACGGACAGTTTATAAAGCGCTCGTTTCGGCTGAAAGATTTTACGGCAGCCTTTTCGTTTATGACAGCAGTGGCTTTGCTGGCCGAAAAAGCTGATCATCACCCGAATTGGGAGAATTCGTATAACAAGGTGAATATTGCATTGAGCACACATTCTGCCGGAGGTTTAACCGAAAAGGATTTTGATTTGGCTACAAAAATTGATACATATTTCCGTCAGATTTCATAAATCGAGGCAGGTAAAAAGTCAAACTTTGGTAGCATCGAGCTAATAATTCTCAGCTCTTTTCGATTCTTTTGCGAAATGCTTAGTTTTGCGGCGCAATAAATATGATTATGAGATTTAGCAAGTTTATTCTGTTCGTGATTACTCCCTTTCTGATTTATAGTTGCAGCGCTCCCAAAGTGCTTACAAATGCCAAAACCGAAGCTGAGACTTACGAGGCAGCAGGAAATTATGCTGCTGCATTAGCCCAGTGGAAGTCGTTTGTGGAGAGTACTCCGATTGAACAAATTGAAGGCGCTGACTTTGCGAAGGCCGCGAAACTGGCTTTCAAGGCAGGCGATTCGGAGACGGCCAAAAGCTGGTTCGATCAGGCACGGTATAAAAATTACGCCGATGCTGAAATGTATCAAACGTTGGCCGAAATATACCAATCGGAGGGCAATCTTTCGAAAGAATTGTCGGCTCTAGAGACGTATGTCGAACAAAATGGATCGGGCAATGAAAAGGTAAACGGAAGGCTCTTTCAGTTGTATGCAGAAATAAGTTCGTGGGAACTGGCTAATCAATTCTGGGGAAAAATAGGAGAGAAGGCACAGCAAAATGAGGACAACCTGGAAACATATTTGGAAGTAAATAAAAAGCTCGAAAATGATGCGAAATGCGATTCTGTGGCTTCGGCTTTGCTGTTTGTAAATCCCGACCAAACGGATGCGCTCGACTGGATGGCAAAAAAATATTATTGGGCAGGGCAGAACCGTTACGAAACAGAAATGAAGAAATACGAGGAAAATAAAACCCGCAAACAATACACTACCTTGCTAAAAGAACTCGACCTGGTGACCGCCGATTTCAAAAAAGCGCTACCGTATTTGGAAAAACTATGGGAACAAAAACCCGGGAAAGAATACGCGAGTTACCTGGCTAATATTTATGCCCGTTTTGGCGATGAAGAAAAAGTGGACTTCTATAAAAAACACATGAATCAGTAAGGTTATTTCTCCGGTTTCTGAAGTTTATCCTCGGGGCCGTCAAGTCGCGTTACACCGCCCGAAACTACAAATTTCATTACTTCGGAAGGAGACAGCGAGAGCTTTTCGACACGATCAGCAGGAACCACATACAGTTCGCCGGAAAAGTTGTAGGAATGCGGAAAATAAACAGCTGTCATTCCCTCCATATCAAATTCCTCCAACGAATCTTTGGTAATAAATCCCAGTTTCCAGAGGTTATTTTCCTTATTGAAATGCACCTTCACCGGTACATTGAATTTCTTTTCGTTGCCCACAAATGCCGAAAACAAATCTTTTAGCGAAGTATATAGAAGGTTTAGTAAAGGAATTCGCTTGATAAAACTTTCTCCCAAATGCTTGATGGGTTCCACCAACGCCGTCTGCCCGATAAAGCCAAGTATAGTAAGTGAAACAACCAGGATGATAATTCCGAGTCCGGGAATATGAACACCGACCACTGGTTTCAGGTTGTCGATCAACCAGCCATCGACTGTAACAAAAACAGAATAGAGAATATAAATGATAATGGCTACGGGGGCCACCAATAACACGCCCTGAAAAAAATAACTGCCCAACTTTTTCATGATTCTTATGATTATTCAGTTATGTGAAAATAGTCCATTTCTTACAAATATAAAATGGCGGTTGGTTTTTGCCCGACTACGATACTATCTCTAATTACTAGCTTCTTTTTTCGGGAAAAGCACAGAAAGCAAAATACTTATCACCAGAACCGCTCCGATAAAATAAAGCGAATATTCAGGTTGAAAGCCCCAATCTCTCAGATTTTTGTGAAACAATAATTTGGCTCCCACAAACACAAGCAGTAATGCCACTCCTGGTTTAAGAAAACGAAATTTGTTGATAAGATTGGCCAGCAGGAAGAACAGTGCACGTAATCCCAGAATCGCAAAAACGTTGGAGAAAAATACAATGTACGGATCGCGTGAAACAGCAAAGATGGCGGGTATGGAATCGAATGCAAAAATAAGATCCGAGAATTCAATCATGATCAGTACCAGGAAAAGCGGGGTGAATACAAGTTTTCCTTTCTCGCGAAACCAAAAACTGTCGTGCCCATATTCAGTGGTAACGTTGATGTGACGGCTTACCCATTTTACCAATTTGGAATCTTTGGGATTTTTGGGTTTCTTGTTTTTTTCAAACAGGATTTTTATGCCCTGATACAAAAGGAATCCACCAAAAACAAACAACACCCACTCGAAACGGTGAATGATAGCCACACCGGCAAAAATGAATGCAAAACGTAATACAATCGCACCAAAAATTCCCCAGAAAAGAATGAGTTTATAATCTTTTTGCGGCACGGAAAATCCGGTAAGAATCATCATCATCACAAAAATATTGTCGATCGAAAGGGTCTTTTCAATAAAATATCCGGAGAGATAGTTAATGGCCTGTGCTTTCCGGTATTCTGCGAGCATTTGGTCAAAAGTATTGGTTTTGAACTCAATATAAGGATTATAAAGTCTGCATATTTCCCGCAATTCCTCGAGAGTGGTAATGCCATGTAGCAAATGGACAAAGTAAAATAGAACAAAATAGAACGACAGTCCAAGAGATATCCAGACAACGCTCCATGCGATAGCCTCTTTGGCTGAAATAATATGCACCTTCCGTCCTACAAATACAAGGTCAATCATTAGCACCCCGACAATAAATGTCAAGAATACTGCCATCGAAATGATTTCAATACTCATGATAGAAATTTTACCTTTTGATACAACAGTTTAAAAAATACTTTGCCCTTATTGAATATTACTTACTGCAACTGTTCTTTCAAAAAGTTCGTCATTTTGGTGTAAAGATGCATGGTGGTATTTCCTCCGCGTATTCCGTGGTTGCGGTTGGTGTAAATAGCCATATCGAACTGAACACCGGCCTGTACCAGTTCTTCGGTCATTTCAAAGGTGTTTTGTACATGCACATTATCATCAGCGCTACCATGAATAATCAGCAATCTTCCTGTAATGTCGGCGGCATGGTTAAGTGGCGAATTGTCGTCGTATCCATCCGGATTTAATTGCGGGGTGCGCATATAACGTTCGGTGTAAACCGTATCGTAAAAGCGCCAGTTGGTTACCGGGGCTACCGAAATACCGGCTTTAAACACATCACCTCCTTTTTCAAGCGAAAGCAATGTCATAAATCCACCGTAGCTCCAGCCGAAAATAGCAATGTTCGAAGCATCTACAAAAGGCAGGGTTCCCAGGTAACGGGCAGCTTCCACTTGGTCATCCGATTCGTATTTACCCAACTGCATGTAGGTAACTTTTCTGAAATCTTCGCCACGTGCTGCGGTTCCCCGCGGATCGACACAAACCACCAGAAATCCTTCCTGTGCCAGGTACTCGTTCCAGCCAATGCCGCCCCACGAGTCGGTAACACTTTGCGAATTAGGGCCGCTGTATTGTGTCATAAAAACCGGGTACTTTTTCGAAGCGTCAAAACCAAGCGGTTTAATCATGTATCCGTTTAACTCAATTCCTTCGGAAGTTTTAAAGGAGAAGAATTCTTTCTGCGGAATGCTCATGTTTTTTAGCGTGTTTTTCAACACGGTATTATCTTGCAGAAAACGAATCATTTCGTTCTTTTTCATCTCGTGCAAGGTAATATAAGTTGGTGTTTTACTGTTGCTGAAATAGTTGATGTAATACCTGAAATTCTTACTGAAAACCGCGCGGTTGGTTCCTTCCTGAGTCGACAACTTTCCTTTTAATTTTTTATCCTGACTGATGTAATATACTTCGCGACGCAGCGGCGATTCGGCAGCCGCCTGGTAGTAATACACCTTTTTTTCAGTGTCGTAGCCGTAAAAATCGGTTACGTCAAAATCGCCGTCGGTTAGTTGCGCGATTTCAATGCCCTGTTTGTCGTATAAGTATAGGTGCGACCAACCGTTACGCTCGCTCAAAACCACAAAATTTCCGTTGTCCAGAAAGGTTAATGAATTGAGAAAATCTTCATCAACATAACGTTTGTTCTTTTCTGTCATCACTTCATGCGATTCGCCGGTATACGGATTCGCATACAAAATATCCAGCTGATTCTGAAGCCGGTTTAAACGCATGACAAGCAATTCATTTTCGGGCGACCAGTTGAGTCGGGGAATGTACAGGTCGGTTTCAGTTCCGATATTTACCGGAATTGTTTTCTTGGTTTTGATTTCGTAACTCAACACCTGAACCAGGGAATTTTTTTCGCCGGCCTTCGGATATTTAAAGGTTTCCCACCCCGGATACAGTTTAAATTCGTTGTGTTCGGGCTTCAATCCTGCGTACATCGGCATCGAAAACTCAGGCACTTCGCGTTCGTCGAAGCGGATAAAAGAAACAAATTCGCTGTTGGGCGACCACCAAAACGCTTTGTTAAACCCAAATTCTTCCTCATAAACCCAGTCGGGAGCACCATTGATGATTTCATTCTTTTTGCCATCAAAAGTTGCCTGAGTCGTACTTCCAAACTTCAGGTTCTTAACGAAAATATTATTGTCGCGAACATAGGCAACCCGGTTCCCGTCGGGCGAAAAAGTGGCCAGTTGTTGCGGGCCTTTGTCCGACAACTCTGTGAGTTCCCTGGTAACCGAATTCCATACATAATATTGTGCGGTAAACGAATGTCGGTAAATTGGTTTCACATTCGTGGTCAGCAAAATTTGAGTTTCATCGGCACTAAATTCATAATCGGAAAAAGAAGCAATGGGAGCATCTTTTACACTTTTCACATCAAACAAAACTTCTACTTCGTTTCCGGTTTGGTAACTGTATTTTACCACTTTGGAGTTGCCTTCCATGGTTGTATA
The DNA here is from genome assembly GCF_023111095.1 of Maribellus sp. YY47. Classification (GTDB taxonomy): domain Bacteria; phylum Bacteroidota; class Bacteroidia; order Bacteroidales; family Prolixibacteraceae; genus Draconibacterium. The sequence continues at coordinate 58,328 of NZ_JALGYW010000013.1, read as the reverse complement.
ATGAATTCCGTCGTTCATGGAACGGAGGCCGTAGACCGACGAAGTACGGAATGTCCCTTTAACAAAAATATCTTCAAGAGTGAATGTGCCCGCGTCCTGGGCCTTTGCTGCTGCCATAACCAAAACAGCAGCCATTAATAAAAAGATTTTCTTCATGCTATTTTTTCTTTTGCGATGAAGACAAAAATAAGAAAATGTTCCGCCAAACCTTAATCTGTGTAATAGATTATCTATTTCAGTATAATTGCTATTTTTAAGCACTGATGAATAAATGTACATGGAAAATTTAGGGAAATTTCATTTCACCTTCTAATTACATGTGTATCGTTTTCTGACGACCAAAAAGATAAAAATATCCGTTTTAAAAATTAGTCTAACAACTTAACGGGATGAAAATTATAACGCTGCTGTTGCTTGTTAGCGGCCTTTTGATGGCTACCGACAAGGCAAAAGCAGGTCCTGTAGGATCAAAAAATATTGGGTTTGAAAAAGGGAATTTTGATGGCTGGACCGGGTATCAGTGGAGGTATAGTACTTCATCCGATGTCCCTGCCACCTTTAACACCTCGCCGGGCGTGGTTGCTATTCCCACATCACGACGGCATGTGATTATCTCCGATCGGTCGGGATATGACAGTAATACAGGAAATCAATTAAAAATGATTCCCGAGGGTTATACGCACTCGGCCCGATTGGGATGTGAACTCTCCGGATCGGATAAAAGTCCGAGATGCTGGCAGCAGAGTTTGCGTTACACCATGAAGGTTGATTCTTCCAATGCTTTTTTATTGCTGAAATTTGCCTGTGTATTGCAGTATTCAACTACGCATGATAATGTATCAGAAATGGAACCCCATTTTCAGCTTTCACTTTTTGATGAAAATGGCGGTGCAATTGAGGATTGCTCCAATTACGACGTTTTTTCATCCGGAAATATGGACTCCGAATTTAAAACATATAATCCTTCCGGATCAAATGTTCCTGTAAAATGGCGAGACTGGACGACTGTGGGAGCCGATTTAACCGGCTATATTGGAGAGGAGATTACCATTGAATTTTTATCGGCTGATTGCACAGGTCATTACCATTATGGATACGCTTATTTTGTGGTAGACTGCATGCCATTGTATATTACTGTGGATTACTGTACCGGCGATTCGTATGCCAAGCTTGAAGCACCGGAGGGTTTTGAGGCCTATAAATGGCTCAAGGATGACCAGGTGACGGTAGCGGATACCAAACGCGACCTGATGATTGAGGACCCGAAAGAAGGTGATACCTATTATTGTGTAATGAATTCGGAAACAGGTTGCGAGGTAAGTCTTTCGTCAACTATTGCGCGTTATGAACCGGTAGCTGACTTTTCATCCAAAATGATTGATTGCTTCTCGAATGAAGTGCAAATGATCAACAACTCAGAAACCAATAACGGTACATTGGATTACAAATGGGATTTTGGAGAAGGTGAAATCATCGACTCAAAAGATCCAAGGCATAAATTTCAAACCTCGGGAATGCACGATGTGCAACTGATCGTTTACAATCCTCCCTCCGGATGTACCGATACTTTATTGAAACAGGTCGAGTCTTTTTCTCCTCCGTTGGTGGGCTTTTCCGGCGACACAACGTATTGCCCCGGGCTGAAAACTGAATTGACAGCATATGGTGCATACCGATACGAATGGAGTTCGGGAGTTACAGATTCAAGCGTTGTTTTCGGCGCTCCGGGAGGTGATTACTGGATGCTGGGGCATTCTTCCGAAGGTTGTGTTTCGGATACCATATCATTTAGCATTCTGGAAGATCCAGAATGGAGTTTTACGTTGGATGGCGACAGCTTTTTATGCGAAGGAACTACCATGACATTAAGAGCTGAAGGTGCGCTGGAGTATCTTTGGGATACTGGTGAAGTGGTTGATTCCATAAGGGTTTATGAAGGTGGTAAACACTCCGTAACAGGAACAAATGCACGGGGGTGTGTCAAAGAAATAAAAGTAAATGTTCAGGAAGTTTCAAGTCCTACGATGAATTTTTCGCTTTCTACTAGCTCGGTAAATAGCCGAAATCCGCAAGTCGATTGTACAGCTTCGTCGGAAGACGGCGTTGAGTTTTTATGGGATATGGGCGACGGGACACAAACCAGGGCGTCTTCGTTTATGCATTACTACACCATACCGAACGAATTGATTGTATTCGATGTTACCGTTACCGCAATTAATGAATGGGGCTGTACGCAAACGAGCGCTGCTTCTGTTGCGGTTGACCTGTTTGTTCCCAATGTTTTTACACCCAATAATGATGGGATAAACGATCTTTTCCTGGAGGACTACAGTATTAAGGTGGTGGACAGAAACGGAATACTTCTGTATTCGGGCAATGAAGGCTGGAACGGCATCTACAAAGGGCGAAATGCTGATCCCGATACCTACTATTATACAGTGAACTACAAAGATGCCTACGCGCAGGATCAGGTGAAAACCGGATTTATAACCCTTGTCAGATAATTCCGGATGAAACGAGCATGACAAGTATTTTGCCACATACGATAACACTATAATATCATGCGAGTTCCATGAATCACCTCAAAATATACAACCAAAGACGAATGAAAACACGCTTTTTACTTCTCTTACTTTCAATATTAATACTCCTTCAATACCCGGCGATGGGACAGGCTGATGTGTCAAGTTCGACACATTGGTACAACCGTTCCCATTTTAATCCGGCATCGATAGCGCGCGACGGTTTTGTTTACGTATTTTCCAATGTCCGGCGTCAATGGACCGGAATAGAAGGTGCTCCAACCGTATATACATTGCAGGCTTCCGGTTTTTCCGACGAGCATCAATCTGCCTATGGATTTTCGGTAAGCCGCGATGAAATTGGTTTAACCACAGCATCGAATCCAACATTTCAATATGCACACAGGGTAGGGTTAACGCCGCAACTCGACTTGTCGCTCGGGATGGCTGCAGGCGTTTATACCCGCCGGGTAAATGCCTCGCTTTATGATCCTGTGATTGCTGATGATCCGGCCTTGGATTACTCCGACAAACGTTTTACCTCGCCCGATGCCCATGTGGGAGTAGAGCTTCAGGCCAAACATTTTCTGGCAGGCTTTTCGTCCACCCATATTTTCGCTTTGTGGAAACAAGATGATGATTTTCTAATCAGCAACCACCGCTATTTCTACGCCCTTTACCGGAATTCTGATTCAGAGGTTTATAACATTACTGCCGGAATTCAATTGGCTAACAGAAGAAACCTGACCTATGTGGAGGCGTCTTCCATCGTCCGTTTTAAACGACCTACGGGCTTATTAAAAGGTCCCACAGAATTATTTGATATTGGGTTCACTTACCGATCTGTTCCTGAATTGACGCTGATTACCGGTATTCATCTTACTCCGAATATGCGGCTGGGCTATACCTACGATTTTAATTTCAGTAGTAACATAAATTCAAACGGAACACACGAGATTATACTGGAATACCGAATTCCGCTTCACGTTAGCAAACACACAGGCTTACCTTGGTACGATTAATAAAAAATGCCACACGAAAATTGATCCGAATGGCATTTTACCTAATTTGTTGAGTTATGAAATTGATTTGAACAATAAATAAGCAGTCTTTAATGCTTGCAAATAACGGAATAAATTCTCAATCAAATAATATATTGATAGATAAAATATGCATATCGTAATTATTTTATTTGTTTTAATGCAAAATCGCAGCAATCCGTAAGCCGGTGCTTTGGAATACTTATTTTGACTTTTTCGAAAAAAAGAATTTGCACTCCAGATTGCGAATGACAGGATATCAATACATCGGTGTTGAAAATTTGGGTTAAAATAATTGAGTACAAATCTTTTGAAATGATGAAATATTAAAGGATTCATTATCTTTGCCCCACTTTTAAAAAAGACCATAGATAAGTTAAAACTGTTCCTGGTCTGATTTGTTCTGAATATTGATACTTCGCTGTTGAATTTCCGGAACAAACTTCAGGAGGGAACTGAAACCAACAGATAATGATTAAGATAACACTACCGGACAATAGTGTACGCGAATTTGATGCTGCAGTAACCGGAATGGAGGTAGCAGAATCCATTTCACCAAGGCTGGCAAAAGATGTTTTGTCGGTATCAGTTGATGGTGTGGTTTGGGACCTCACCCGGAAGATTGAACACGATGCGAAGATAAAACTTTACACGTGGGACGACCGGGAAGGGAAAGACACCTTCTGGCATTCGTCGGCTCACCTGATGGCCGAGGCGATCGAATCGTTTTTCCCGGGAACCAAATTTGGTATCGGCCCTACTGTTGACACCGGTTTTTACTACGATATCGATCTGCCCGAGGGGAAAACCATTTCGGACAAAGACCTGGTGAATATCGAAAAGAAAATGCTTGAACTGGCCCGTCAGAAAAATGACATTGTTCGTTCCGAGATCTCGAAGAACGATGCTATGGCCATGTTTACTCAAAAAAATGACGAGCTAAAACAGGAGCTTATCAGCGAGCTGGAAGACGGAACAATTACCTTGTACAACCAGGGTAACTTTACCGATCTATGCCGTGGACCACATTTGCCGAACACCGGCTATATTAAAGCGATTAAATTAATGTCGATTGCCGGTGCATACTGGCGTGGCGACGAGCACAATAGAATGTTGACCCGTATTTACGGAGTTACTTTTCCGAAACAGAAAATGCTCGACGAGTACCTGGTAATGCTGGAGGAAGCAAAAAAACGCGACCACCGCAAAGTAGGGAAAGAAATGCAGCTGTTCACTTTTTCAGAAAATGTAGGGCAGGGTTTGCCGTTGTGGCTTCCGAAAGGAGCACAATTGCGCGAGCAGCTCGAAACATTTCTGAAAAAAGTTCAGAAAAAATACGGATATGAACAGGTAATCACTCCCCATATCGGAGATGTGAAACTGTACAAAACCTCGGGTCACTTTCAGAAATACGGTAAAGATTCGTTCCAGCCGATCACAACTCCGGCCGAAGGCGAAGAGTATTTACTGAAACCGATGAACTGTCCGCATCACTGCGAAATTTACAAAGCCTGGCCACGGTCATACAAGGACCTTCCGGTACGTATGGCAGAATTCGGCACCGTTTATCGTTACGAAATGAGTGGTGAATTGCATGGTCTGACCCGTGTTCGCGGTTTTACTCAGGATGATGCTCACCTTTTCTGTCGTCCCGATCAGGTAAAAGATGAGTTTAAGAAAGTAATCGATATTATTTTTATCATTTTCAAGGCGCTAAGTTTTGAAAATTATACCGCACAGATTTCGTTGCGTGATCCGGAGAAACCGGAAAAGTACATTGGATCGCCCGAAAACTGGGACAAAGCCGAACGTGCTATTATTGAAGCGTGTGAAGAAAAAGGATTAAATACCGTAACCGAGCTAGGAGAAGCTGCTTTCTACGGACCAAAGCTTGATTTCATGATCAAAGATGCACTGGGAAGAAGCTGGCAGCTGGGAACAGTTCAGGTGGATTACAACCTTCCGGAGCGTTTTGAACTGGAATATATCGGTTCAGACGATAAGCGTCACCGCCCGGTAATGATTCACCGTGCACCCTTCGGATCAATGGAACGCTTTGTTGCAGTGTTAATAGAACACACTGCCGGTAAGTTCCCGTTATGGCTGACACCGGAGCAGGCAGTTGTTTTGCCGATAAGTGAAAAGTATAACGATTATGCTAAAAAAGTTTCAGAAGTTCTAAATATTTCCGATATTCGCACCGTCGTTGACGACCGTAACGAAAAGATTGGTAGGAAGATACGCGACAACGAATTAAAACGGATTCCTTATTTGCTGATTGTTGGGGAAAAAGAGGCCGAAGAAGAGACGGTTTCAGTTAGACGCCAGGGAGAAGGAGATAAGGGAACAATGAAAGTAAACGAATTTGCAGAATTTATCGCAAACGAAGTAAGAGAGCAATTATCAGGATTGTATAACTAACGTTAGGAGGAACGTAAAATAGCTATTAAAAGAAAAGGCCCAAGAAATTTTCAGCCTAGAAAAGAAGAAGAACCGCAACACCGGATTAATCAGAAAATCCGTGTTCCACAAGTGCGTCTGGTAGGGGAAAACATTGAGAATCCCGGTATATTTCAGTTACGAGATGCACTTAGAATGGCTGATGAAATGGAATTGGATTTGGTAGAAATTTCACCAAAAGCCGATCCACCTGTTTGCAAGATTACAGATTACTCTAAGTTTCTTTATCAGCAAAAAAAGAAACAAAAAGAGATGAAGGCCAAAGCCACCAAGATTGTGGTAAAAGAAATCCGCTTTGGTCCTCAAACCGATGAGCATGACTTCCAGTTTAAATTGCGTCATGCAGAAAAATTCCTTCAGGAGGGTGCAAAAGTAAAAGCATTTGTATTCTTTAAAGGACGTTCGATACTGTTTAAAGAGCAGGGCGAAATTTTATTGCTAAAGCTAGCAACTGCCCTTGAAGAGGTAGGAGCAGTGGAGCAAATGCCTAAACTGGAAGGCAAACGTATGACGATGTTTATTTCACCTAAAAAGAAATAGTCCGGTTCTCCGGATTTATTTCACATGTATGGAGGCGAAACCCAAAATACATGAATATATAGTTCTTTGATAACATTTAATTAGTAGGAATTATGCCAAAAATGAAAACGAACTCCGGTGCTAAAAAACGTTTTAGATTGACCGGAAGTGGTAAAATTAAAAGGAAGCACGCCTACAAAAGTCATATTCTGACTAAAAAGAGTACAAAACGTAAGCGTAATTTGACTTATTGGACAACCATCGATAAGACAAATGAAAGCAACGTTAAACTTTTGTTGTGCATGAAGTAATCCGTCAACTGACGGACTTACATTCACTATCCTTTTAACGAGAAAGGTAAAAAGAGTTAAAAACCAGATAATTGTGCTTTAAAGTATTTTCGCCCGTCTGCTGACGGACCGGAGAGCGCCGATTATCAAAAAAGTAAAAAGTATGCCAAGAAGTGTAAATCATGTAGCATCACGTGCCCGGAGAAAAAAATTACTGAAAAAAACTAGAGGTTATTTCGGGTCGCGTAAAAATGTGTGGACGGTTGCAAAAAATACCTGGGAAAAAGGTCAACAGTATGCATACCGCGACAGAAAAGCGAAAAAAAGAACATTCCGTGGATTGTGGATTCAGCGTATTAACGCAGCTACTCGCCTCGAAGGAATGTCGTATTCACAATTCATGGGATTGTTGAAAAAGAACGATATCGAAATCAACCGCAAGGTGTTGGCCGATTTAGCAATGAATCAGCCCGAAGCGTTCAAAGCAATCGTAGAAAAAGTAAAATAAGAAGACAATTACTTAGGTGAAATACATTGAACCCGTAGGAATTTCCTGCGGGTTTTTTTGTTTTGTGCAATTGGAGGATAATATTGCTATTAATCAGAAATAGTGTATATTAGGATGGGCCTTGACATTGAACACAATCAGATTCATTTCAGAAAGCAGCTTAAATTTTTGGTTTATTGAAGGAAGAGAAATCATAATACTAAACCTTAATTTGAACTATAAGTATGAAAGAACTAAATCAAAAAAGACTATTTATTGCAAGTTGCTTAGCCTTACTGGTTACTGCCATTACTTTTGCAATCAGGGCAAAGATTGAAGGAGTTTTCAATGATGATTACGGACTGACAAAAGAACAGGTTGGTCGTGCACTATCACCAGCTTTCTGGGGATTCGCCGTGGCCATGTTTGCCGGCGGCTATTTTATTGATCTTGTTAAAACCAAAACGATTATTTGGCTCGCGTTTGGTCTGCATTTAATCGGTATTGTCTTATTGCTTCTGGCTAAAGATTATACCTCACTTTTTGTTTCCAACGTTTTTATTGGCCTGGGTAACGGTAGTGTAGAAGCTGCGTGTAATCCGTTGATCGCAACGCTTTTCCCAAATCAGAAAACCAAAATGCTTAACCGGTTTCATGTGTGGTTTCCCGGAGGAATTGTCATCGGGGGAATTCTTGCATGGTTGATCATGGATAAATTTAACCTTCCCTGGCAGTTATTGGTTGGTGTTCTATTTATTCCACTCTCTGTTTATGGGATATTATTTTTGGGCCAGAAGATTCCTGAAACTGAACGTGTAAGTTCAGGAGTAAGTTATAAAGAAATGATGCGTAACATTGGTGCTCCTATTACGATTACCCTGGCTGTTATATTTATGATATTGGTAGCCAATGTTCCAAAAATATCTGATAGTATAACATCAAATTACGCTTATCCTTTAATAATTGTTGGAATTATTGCAGTTTTTATTGTTCTTGAAGGCCGCCTAATTAACAAGATAAGCCTTTTGTTCCCCTTCGTATTTTTTTGTATGCTGCTTACTGCTTCGACTGAATTGGGGACTACACAATGGATCAACGCACTGCTCGAAACAAATGGTATAAGCCCAATGATTATTTTAGTTGTAGTAACTGGTATAATGGCGGTTGGCCGATTTTTTGCCGGAAGTTTGGTTCACCGTTTAAATCCTCCCGGTGTTTTATTGGGGTCATCTATTCTTTCAACTGCCGGTTTGCTTTTATTGAGTATCTCTAAGGGTCCTGGCATGACATTAATTTCGGCTGCCGTATTTGCAGTTGGGGTGTGCTATTTTTGGCCTACAATGATCGGAGTAGCCTCGGAATATATTCCTAAAAGTGGCGCTCTTGGAATGTCAATTCTGGGGGGAGCAGGCTTTGTAGCCACTTCGATGGTATTGCCAATTATGGGGAAATCAATTGAGACATCCGGGGCTGAAATTACGTTACGAAATATGTCAGTTTTGCCAATTATTTTAATTGTAGCCTTTATTTTGCTAATTGGGTTTGTAAAAAAGCATGAAACGCTGAAAAAAGCAGATTAAGATATTACAGACCGTCAAATGCAAAAAGCCCGTTTCCGGAAATTTCAGAAACGGGCTTTTATAATGTTTTCAATTTAATTAATTTTTAAATTGGATGAGTACCACTGATTTAGACGGCAAATTAACTGATAGTTTTTCTCCTTTTGGTTTCGCTACCGAGAAATCTTTTATTGAAACAGCTTCGGTTTTCCCAAAATCGTTGTAATCGTTCAACTTTTCGCCTGTAATTATTTGCCCGGAGGCGGTTTTATATTCACTTCCGGGAATAACAATCTCAACCTGCTCCGAGTTATTGGGGTCTAGGTTACAGAATGTGACAGAAAGTACACCATCCTTTACTGAAGACGAAGCCTGTACTTTCGGCACCGATTTACCTTCGTAGCTGTATTTTCCTGTTTCCAGATTTGCCGGAACAAGCGTAGCATCCTGATGTACGCTGTACATTTTAAATACATAGTAAGTGGGAGTGAGCACCATCTCATCCTCTTTTGTTAAAATCACCGACTGAAGTACATTGATCATTTGAGCAATGTTGGCCATCTTAACCCGGTCGGCATGATTATTAAAGATATTCAGGTTGACTCCGGCAACCAAAGCGTCGCGCAATGAGTTCTGCTGATACAGAAACCCGGGATTTGTTCCCGGTTCCACATTAAACCAGTTTCCCCATTCATCCACAATTAATCCAACTCTTTTCCCCGGATCGTATCGGTCCATAATGGTTGAATGACGTGTAACCAATGTTTCCATATCCAGGGTTTCATGAAGTGTTTCAAACCACTCTTTCTCTCCAAAACCGGTCGCATTTCCTTTATCTCCCCAATTGCGTGTTTGTATCGTGTATTTATGAAGTGAAATCCCCTGCATCAAACCCCAGTTGCGGGCTGTTTTTTGCATCACAACATCCATCCAGTTATAATCGCCTTCGCTCGGGCCACACGCAATTTTATACAGATTGCCATGAGTAAATGTGGCGAATTGTTTATACAGATCGGCATAGTATTCCGGTGTCATATTTCCACCACAGCCCCAGTTCTCATTCCCAATTCCCCAATATTTAACATCCCAGGGTTTTTCACGACCATTCTTTTTGCGAAGCTCTGTCATCGGGCTTAGATTGGATGAAGTAACATATTCTACCCATTCGCTGGCTTCCTGCACCGTGCCCGATCCCACATTTATATTGATGTAAGCATCAGCATCGATCAATTCGCAAAAATCCAGAAATTCATGTGTGCCAAAACTATTGTCTTCGGTAACATTACCCCAGTTAACGTTTACTATCGACGGGCGGTTTTCACGCGGTCCAATTCCATCTTTCCAATGATAAGTATCAGCAAAGCAACCTCCCGGCCATCTTAATACCGGAATCTTCATGTCTTTCAAAGCTCCGATAACGTCATCCCGGAATCCGCGTATATTAGGGATATCCGAATCTTCTCCTACGTAAATTCCTCCATAAATACAATGTCCGAGATGCTCTGCAAAATGCCCGTAGATATCTTTGCTAATCTTTGTTTCAGTCTGCTCTGTGTGCAACGTAAGCTTACTTTGAGCATATGAAATCGAAATAAAAAGTACTAACAGGATGGTTAGTTGTGATTTAAGTTTGACCATTTCTATTAAATTTAGTGTTCAACGTTCTAAAGATAATTAATTATAGTCATTTAAACACTTATTAAAAAATTGATTCAAAAAGATTGTAGCATTTTTTCCCAGTTAAATGATTTGAGATCTGGTTATATAAAATATCAATTGCTCAAATAGAAGTAATGTTTAACAAAATCGTATGGATTATGTATTTTAGGTGATTATTTTCAGATCATAAAAATCCAATTAAACCAATAACAAAAATGAATAAACCCATACTGATTGGAGCCGGAGAACTTTTATGGGACATGCTTCCCGGTGGTAAGCAACTGGGGGGAGCTCCCGCGAATTTTGCCTGGCACGCTTCTCAATTGGGAGGTAAAGGAATTGTTTACAGTGCAGTTGGAACAGATGAACCGGGAAATGAAATTGTCGGTTTTTTGGATCAAAAGAAAATGGATACGCGCTTTATCTCCCGGTTAGAACTGTATCCTACCGGAAAGGTAGACGTTCGGCTTGATGCTTCCGGAGTACCAGAATACACCATCCAAACCGATGTAGCCTGGGATAAAATTCCATTGTGCGATCAACGTCAGGAGGTGATAGCAAATGCATCAGCCTTTTGTTTTGGGGCGTTGGCTCAACGCGATAATGTTTCATTTACAACTATTCAGTCCTTATTGGATGAGCTTCCTGAAAATTGTTTGAAAATATTCGACATCAACCTTCGGCAACACTTTTATTCGAAAGCTGTGATTGAATTATCGCTTCAGAAATGTGATGTTCTAAAACTAAACGAAGACGAACTGCCTGTTGTCGCTGAACTATTTGGAATGGATGGAGAAGAAAAAGCAATTTTGGAACAGCTGCTAACATATTTCAATATTGAATTAATTGCCTTGACAAAAGGCGGGGCAGGGAGTTTAATTCTGACAAAAACAGAGAGAAGCTGGCTCGAATCTCCAAAGGTTAACATCGCCGACACTGTGGGAGCTGGTGATTCATTTACGGCTGCTTTAGCGATGGGGCTTTTAAAAAAGCGGCTGATAAAAGACGTTCACCAGGCGGCGGTCGAAGTTTCTGCCTACGTGTGCACGCAGAAAGGTGCGATGCCACAGTTACCTAAAGAACTATCAGAGCTCTTCGCACATAAATAATTTAGCATTCATCGCAAAGTGACCTATTCAATTACCGTGGAAGGCTTGTCGCAATCAGTAAAGCGTAATTTGTACACTTAGCGACATTTAATTATCTTTCCAAAAAACAATAATTATGAAAATACCTACTTTCCTTCTAACCCTTGTTGTTACAATTTCCTTTGCCGCATGTGTGCAGAAACAGAGCAGGCAAATATTTCAAAAAGGTGAGTTTAAAAATTGGGCACAAACGCCGCCAATGGGATGGAATAGCTGGGATTGTTACGGACCAACCGTTGAAGAGCATGAGGTGAAAGCCAACGCTGATTACATGGCTGAAAAGCTTAATAAATATGGTTGGGAATATATTGTGGTTGATATTCGATGGTTTGTTGAAAACGACAAAGCAGGAGGTTATAATCAGACTGATCCTCGTTATGTTATTGATGAATATGGACGTTATCAACCTGCGGTAAATCGCTTTCCTTCTGCAAAAGATGGAAAAGGTTTTAAGGAATTGGCAGATTATATCCATAACAAAGGATTGAAGTTTGGGATTCACATCATGCGTGGTATTCCCAAAATAGCTGTTGAAAATAAATTACCAATTTTGGGAACGGATGGAATCACTGCGGAAGAGATTTACTCAACTGATTTGCAGTGCCCTTGGTTGCGCGATAATTATACAATTTTAGCGGATAAGCCTGGGGCTCAGGAGTATTACAATTCTATTTTTGATATGTATGCCGGGTGGGGAGTCGATTTTGTAAAAGTGGATGATTTGTCGAGACCTTATCATCAGAAAGAAATTGAGTTAATCCGAAATGCCATTGACCAGTGCGGACGTCCTATTGTTTTAAGCACGTCGCCCGGAGCAACGCCGGTTGAAGCTGCCAATCATGTGCGTGAACATGCCAACATGTGGCGAATGGTCGACGATGTGTGGGATACCTGGCATCATTTTACAAACCTGATTGATGTCTGCCAGCAATGGTATCCTTATATTTCAAGAGGAACCTGGCCCGATTGTGATATGATTCCACTGGGAAGAATTTCAATTCGTGGCGAGCGGGGAGAAGACCGCATGACAAGGCTTACAAAAAATGAGCAATATTCGCTTATGACATTGTTTACCATCTTTAAATCTCCTTTAATGTTCGGAGGCGATTTACCAAGTAACGATGAATTTACTTTATCGCTGCTTACAAACGACGAAGTCTTGAAGATGCACCGGGAAAGTGTAAATGTTCGTCAGATTTTTCAGGAAGATGGGAAAGTTGCAATTACCTCGGAAAATTCGGTAACCGGGGATGTTTATCTGGCTCTGTTCAATATTTCGGACGATGAAAAGCCATTGGCAGTTTCCGTAAATTTGAGTGAACTTGGAATTAGTGGCAACTATGAAGTTATGACTATGTGGACGGGAGAAGTAACCGAAAATAATTCAGAAATGTTTTCAAGAGAGTTGGCAGCTCATCAAAGCGGACTTTTTAAGCTGAAAAAACTATAATATATTTCCACAATAACTTTTAGTTCCAAAAGAGAAAAAGCAGCCTGATGTCGAGCTGATCTGTCAACAAAAAACATAAATCTTGCGAATAAAAAATCTTTCAAAGTAAACTAAACTTCGGATAAATGACTACTGAACCAAATAAGTAAAAAATAGTCAATTGGGTATTTCTGAATCGTCTGAAATTTTTAAAAGGCACACAAATGAAACTTAAGAATATTCTCTCTATTCTGCTATTGGGAAACATCGCGCTGAACGCCGGGGCAACTTCCTCTGCAATTTCTCCATCCGATTCTATCGACATTGGTTTGGGAACATTGAAGTTCTCAACACCGGCTTTTCAACTTGAATTGTTGAAGGCATCGCAAACAGTTGCCGGTCTACATCCGGCAGAAGAACCCAATTTTGATTTTACACCGGGAGAATGGCTGCCGCACCGAAACAAAGCCGGGTACTACCACCTGGGAGATATTAATTTCAGAATAAGAACAGGAAGTAATCAACAATGGATAAGTTACTCTTCGGCCGCTTCCAGAAAGAGCGTCAGTGAGATCAAGCCTGACAAAACAAATGTTCTGGCGGCATCAGATCTTTCTGTTTTATTTCCCGAAGATGCGCCCCTAAAAATTACCCGTTATTGGGAAAAAGACGGAGATAACCTTGTGCTACGCTTTGAATTGAGAAATATTTCGAAGGCGAATGTTGAAATTGGAGCTCTTGGAATACCGGTTATTTTTAACAATAATCATACCCATAAAACACTGGATCAGGCACACGCCGAGAATGTTTTTTTCGACCCTTATATTGGGATGGATGCCGGTTATTTGCAGGTCATCCGACTGAAAGGAACAGGACAAGTCCTGCTGGTTCTTCCTTATGGAGATTCTCCGTTCGAGGCTTACAATCCGCTGCTTGACGACCCAACACGACGGGGAATTACATTCGAAGGCTTTCATGAATGGATGGTTCACAGTAAAGCTTATGCCGAAAACGAATGGAAAGAAGCAACTCCCTGGAACAACCCAAGTTCGGAAATACTGAAACCTGGTAAAACCAAAAGTTATGGTTTGAAATTCGTGTTGGCCGATTCTATTCACGACATTGAAAAAACGCTGATCAAAAATAATCATCCCGTTGCTGTCGGAGTTCCGGGTTATGTGCTTCCGCAAGATGTAAAGGCCGAACTTTTTTTGAAATACGATCAAAAAATTAAAAGTCTGAAAGTGGAACCCGAAGGTGCACTGGAACTGACCAAATACACAACCACAAAAAACGGTTGGTATAAATATGTTGTACATGGATTAATCTGGGGACGTGCACGTTTGACTATTACATACAAAAACGGGGCAGAGCAAACCATCAACTACAAAGTAATTAAACCAGAAGAACAGGTTGTGGCCGACAATGGCCATTTTCTGACTACTGAGCAATGGTTCGATGAGCCAAACGATCCGTTTCATCGCTCGCCGTCGGTTATTACTTACGACTATGAAACCAAGCAAAAGGTAACTCAGGACAGCAGGGCATGGATTTGCGGACTTGGAGATGAAGGAGGTTCCGGATCGTGGTTGAATGCGATTATGAAACAGCTGGTTGAGCCAAACAAAGAGGAAATTGCCAAGCTGGAAGATTTTATGCAGCAAACTATCTGGGGTGGACTTCAGTACAGTGACGGTCCGCTGAAATACGGAGTGCGAAAAAGCATGTTTTATTACCAACCCGACTCGATGCCTGCCGGAACTTACAGCGAAAAAGTAAATTACAAAACCTGGGCTGCCTGGAACAAGGAGCATGCAGCATCGCCCGGTCGTTCGTACAATTACCCGCACGTGGCAGCAGCTCATTGGGTAATGTATCGTTTAGCGCGCAATTATCAAGGACTGGTAAAACAGCAAACTTGGGATTGGTACCTGGAACATGCTTATCAAACAGCAATGGCAATGACAGAACTGGCGCCATATTACGCTCAATTCGGGCAAATGGAAGGCAGTATTTTTATTCATATTCTGGATGATCTGAAAGCTGAAGGAATGTGGGAATATGCCCGTAAACTGGAAGAGAAAATGAAAGCCAGAACCGAACACTGGGCTTCGCTCAACTATCCTTTTGGAAGTGAAATGCCTTGGGATTCGACCGGTCAGGAAGAGGTGTACATGTGGTCAGATTATTTTGGTCATGACGATAAAGCTGAGACAACTTTACGGGCCATTCTGGCTTACATGCCTACCATCCCTCACTGGGCATACAACGGAAATGCACGCAGATACTGGGATTTTCTTTACGGAGGAAAATTATCGAGAATAGAACGTCAGATTCACCACTATGGCTCCGGATTAAATGCTATTCCGGTGCTGGAAGAGTTTCGTAAAATGCCGGAAGATTTGTATTTATTACGCGTAGGATATGGCGGTTTACTGGGAACGCTCTCAAACATAACCGAAGATGGCTTTGCTCCGGCAGCTTTCCATTCTTTTCCATCAACGCTAAAAAACGACGGTATTTCGGGTGATTATGGTCCCGGATTTTATGGTTACGCAGTAAATTCATCTACTTTCCTGACAAAAAATGATGAATTCGGATGGCTCGCTTTTGGTGGAAATTTGACTGAATCGGAGGGAGAAGTAAAGGTGGAACTCACAACTGCGGCTAAATCGCGCGTCTATATCTCGCCACTAAAACTCTGGCTTACACTCGATGCCGGCCAGTTTAAATCGGTTTCATTAAAACCGGAAACCGGGAAAGTAGAGTTGGAGTTAAATCCTTCCAACGATTTTACTTTCAAAGCGTATTTGCGTGTAAAATCATATGATTCAGGCGCTACTGTAACGATCAATGGCTACTCTGAAAACAACCGTGGTCAGTACGAGATTTCGCTGGGACAGGAGCCGATTAGAATAAGTTTATTTTAGATGTGTTGGTATATTCAACGAGATTAAAATGCAGCTCATTAATAGAGCACCAGAACCGAATGTGTTTTCAATTCAAAAAAATAAAAATGAAAAATCTATTTCTGTTACTTTTCATCATCGCCGGCTTGGTCGGTTCTGCTGCAACGGCGCAAATTACCATTGAGCAATATCAAAAAGCTGATTCGGTATTAAAACTTGCCGATCTTGTTTATAACCAGGTACAACGGGTTGACTGGATCGATTCAACAAATACGTTGTGGTACAGTATCAAAACACGCGAAGGCACCGAATATAAATTTGTAGACGCAGAAAAGCAAAGCCAAACCCTGGCCTTTGACACACAGAAATTAGTGGATGCACTAAATGGACAGTTGGATAAAAAAGTAACACATAAGTCGCTTCAGCTTCGTAACCTTAAATTCGACAGGGAAAAGCAAAGCATTCAATTTGTTTATGAAAATGCTCGCTGGACTTGTAACTTAAATGATTACACGCTTTCGAAAGATTCGGTTTGGGAGCCCCGAAAACAAAGAGACGGATATTGGGGGCGCCCATTTAACGAACTCGAAGGAGATCCGGTGGATTCACCCGATAAGGCATGGACTGCTTTTATTAAGAATTTCAACGTTTATGTGAAAAACAATAAAGGAGAAGAGCATCAGTTAAGTTATGACGGCGCGCCCGGCGAATACTATTCAAGCTATTTTTCGTGGTCGCCCGACGCTAAAAAACTGGCAGTAAATAAAGTCCGAAAAAACGAAGACCGTTTTATTTATTTTATTGAATCTTCGCCCGACAGCCAACTTCAGCCCATTCTGCAGAAACGGTACTACCTGAAACCGGGTGATGATCTGCCTGTCAAACATCCGGCGTTGTTTGATATTGAAAGCTTAAAACAAATTCCGGTCGATACCCATGACTTTGAAAATCAATACGAGCTTTCCAATCCTAAATGGAATAAGAACAGCCTGACCTTCACTTTCGAATACAACCAGCGTGGACATCAGGTTTACAAGGTGGCTTCAGTGGATGCTGAATCAGGGAAGGTAAAAGTGATAATCAATGAAAACAGCCCGACTTTTATCGATTACAGCGGGAAACGGTTTCGATACGACCTGGAAGAAAGCAAGGAAATAATCTGGGCTTCGGAACGTGACGGATGGAATCACCTTTATTTATACAACTCGGAAACCGGTGAGGTGAAAAATCAGATTACAGCAGGAGAGTGGGTTGTTCGCCAGGTGTTGCATGTAGATGAAAAGAACCGTGTGGTATATTTCTATGGAGCCGGAAAAAACGAGGGTGAAGATCCGTATTTCCTGCATTGTTACAAAGTGAACTTTGATGGAAGCAACCTGCTTGATTTAACGCCGGAGAAAATGAACCACGACGTAACCTTTGCTGAAAACTACGACTATTTTACAGATACTTATTCAACAGTTCAAACTCCTCCTGTAACGGTATTGCGGAGCGCGGTTGACGGAAAAGTATTGTTAGAACTCGAAAAAACAGATATTGCTGATTTACTGGATAAAGGATGGATTGCTCCGGAATCTTTTGTAGCCAAAGCCCGCGATGGCAAAACCGATATTTGGGGCAACATTTACCGTCCAACCCACTTCAACAAAAACAAAACCTATCCGGTTATCGAATATATTTATGCCGGGCCGCAAGGCGCGTTTGCACAAAAGAGTTTTAATCCGGTGAGCTATGCCTATTCGAGCCTGGCCGAATTAGGCTTTATCATTGTTCAGATGGACGGAATGGGCACCTCGTATCGTTCAAAAGCGTTTCATGATGTATGCTGGAAAAACCTGAAAGATGCCGGCTTTCCTGATCGTATTCTCTGGATGCAGGCGGCTGCAAAAAAGTATAAATACATGGACATTACCCGTGTTGGTATTTTCGGAGGTTCAGCAGGTGGGCAAAATGCGCTGGCCGGGTTGCTTTTCCATCCTGAATTTTACAAGGCCGGAGTTGCTTCCTGTGGTTGTCACGATAACCGGATGGATAAAATGTGGTGGAACGAACAATGGATGGGGTACCCGATCGGACCTGAATATGCCGAATGCTCAAACGTTGATAATGCTGGAAATTTGCAGGGAAAACTAATGCTGATTGTAGGGGAGATGGATGACAATGTGGATCCGGCTTCTACCATGCAGGTGGCTGATGCACTGATTAAAGCCAAAAAGGATTTTGAACTGGTGGTTCTTCCGGGAACAAATCATACGTTGGGCGGAACGTACGGAGAACAAAAACGCCGCGATTTTTTTGTCAGAAATCTTTTAGACAAAAAAACTCCCAACTGGAATATAACTTCAAAATAGTAGTCAATTCATCCAATATAATATGAGGATATTCAATACGAAAAACCTGCTTTTGCTGATCACAGCCGCATTTATTGTCAATTTGTTTCCTGCCAGTGTTTCTGCAAAAAAGACAGAAGCATTGAGTACTAAAGAATATGTGATTACAGCTCCACCAAAGGAGCTGAATTTTGATTTTTTTTATAAAAAATATTTCAACATTAACGGCATTCATATTATGAGTTCGTACCGGGTTCCGGATTCGGCCTTTGTAAAAGCATGCGAGATCATCGATTTTATGACAAGTGGTCTGCCCAAAACCGTGTTGGCTCAGATGGTAAAGATGAACTCCCGCCTTGGAATAATGGCACGATACGAAGGCACAACTGATATTCCGGAGCATGCCCACCTCGCGCAGGATACATCGCTAAACTGGGACGTTCGGGCCCGCGGTTTGGGAGGAGATATGCAGTTGCCGCTTACCACTTGTGCCGAGGAGAATTTACTTTGTTACCAGATTGATAAATACCACGCTGAAGATATAACCATTCACGAATTTGCACATGCCATTCATTTGATTGGAATCGCTCCGCTGGATCCTGATTTCAATAAATTACTAGAGGAAAAACTGGACAAGGCAATGGCGGCCGGGAAGTATAAAAACACCTATGCTGCAACAAATATTTATGAATACTGGGCGGAAGGGGTGCAAAACTGGTTTAATGTGAATGCGGAAGTTGAAAAGCCCGATGGGAAACACAATTGGGTAAATACACGCGACGACATGAAAAAATACGATCCTGATTTGTATGAGATTGTCAGCAAATATTTCCCCGATTTTGAAGTAAGTCCTTCGTGTCACAGTGCCGGAAATCTATACACCCATTAATTTTTCGAATGATAACACACCAAATGATTTTCTTGTTTCGCTATTCGAAATAGCAGGCTTGCCTGGCAGAGTATAGTGCCAAGCGGGACGTTTGGGAAAAGCAGTTACAGGAAGTTCTGATTCAGAAAATTCTGGAAAGCATCCTTGTATTGCTCACTTACCGGGATGTAAACTTTGCCGAACACAATCCGGCTGCGATCGATGGTTTCAATGCGCTCGAGGTTCACGATATACGAACGATGCACCCGCATAAATTTTGATTCCGGGAGCTTGCTTTCTATCGATTTCATAGAGCTCAGCGAAAGAATCGGTTTGTCCTGGTTGTACAAATGAACCTTGATGTAGTCTTTTAATCCCTCGATATAAACAATATCGTTGAAATTGATTCGCCGGATTTTGTATTCCGATTTCAGGAACAAAAACTCATTGTTGGCGCTCACTTCTTCCTTTTGTGCTGATCGTTCGTAACCAATCAGTTTTTTTACTTTTTCTACCGCCTTCAAAAATTCCTCGTACCCAAAAGGTTTTAAGAGATAATCCACTGCTTCGAACTTAAATCCCTGCAAAGCGTATTTCTCGTAGGCGGTGGTAAATACAATTTTTGGACGATTCTCCAGCAGGCGTGTAAATTCGATACCATTCAGATCGGGCATCTCTATATCGAGAAAAATCAAGTCTACCTCGTTTTCTTCAAGGAACTCACGTGCATCAATCGGATTGTCGAAGGCTCCTGCCAACTTGAGCGACGGAGTTTTTCCGATGTACGAACTTACCAGCTGCAAGGCCAGTGGTTCATCATCAATGGCGATGGTTCGAATCATTTTTTAGTTGTTAATTCAATTTCCAGGTCAACGGTAAAAACTTCCGGAGTCTGACGAATATCCAGTTTGTATTTCTCCGGGAAAAGCAGATTTAACCGCTTGGTGACATTTTCGAGTCCGATTCCGGAATGGTTTTCATCGTGTTTCTCCTTTTTGTCGCTCCCAATGCTGTTTTCACAAACAAAAGCAATCCGGTTATTTCCTGTAGTCATTTTTACCTTGATAAACGATTTTTCGCGGTAACTGATGCCGTGTTTAAATGCGTTTTCAATAAATGGAATAAAAAGGAGAGGGGGAACTTTATAATCTGTGTGATCAACCGGAAGCTGAATATCAATATCCACTTTTTTCGATACACGCAATTCCATCAGATCGATGTAATGCCGCATAAACTCGATCTCATTTTCCAGGCTGGTTTCGCCGTGTTCCGATTCGTAAAGAAGATAGCGCATCAGTTTCGAGAGTTTCAGAATTGCTGCACGTGCATCTTCGGTATTTATTTCCACCAGCGAATAAATGTTGTTCAAAGTATTGAAAAAGAAGTGCGGACTTACCTGGTTCTTCAAAAATGCCAGTTCCGAATTCAGCTTTTCACGTTCCAGTTCCTTTTGGCGTCTTTCGCTGGCGGTATACTGTTCGATCATCCTCAAACCAATTGAAAATACTGTTACAATAACTCCCAGCAAAATAAAATAGTAGAATTGCATTTGCCGGAAAGGCGGTCTCACGATTTTTTCATCTTTCATCACTTTTGAAATGGCTTCTTCAATTGCCCTCTCCCGTTCCGGATTGCGCAGCAGCTCAGCAATTTCAAGATTCAGAAAATAGCCCGCTGCTATTACTACAACAGCGAAAATAACGTATTTATAGCGTTTGTCCTGAAAATAATAGCGGGGAACCAGCCATAAATAGTTCACATAAAAAATGACACCATAAACAGCGGCATTGCTGAAAAAATGCCAGTTTATTCTGTTTTGGTTTCCCCAATAACGATTAATAATTAACTGGGGAAGAATGATCAATACCAGCCAGGCCAAAACGTGCAAACTGGTAGGTAATACTTTTTTTTGTATTGCTGTTGGTGTTGTAACAGGCATAATTATATGATGATTTAGCCGAAAACCAAAAATACCATTTTTGAAACGACATTTCCGGTTTTACGGTTAATTTTATTCGTGTCGCAACGCATCGATTGGATTGAGGTTGGAGGCTTTCCGGGCCGGATACCAGCCAAAGAAAATACCAATAACCGAACAAACCAGGAAAGAGAGCAAAATGGCCTGTGTCATAACGACCATCGGGAAATTGAGTAGAGATGTGGCCACGTATGAGATCAGAAGGCCAAACAATACACCGATTAAACCACCGGCAATACTCAGCATGACTGCCTCGATCAGAAACTGCATCAGAATATCGATGCCACGTCCGCCAACCGACATACGAAGCCCGATTTCTTTGGTTCGTTCGGTTACCGAAACAAACATGATGTTCATGATTCCGATACCGCCAACCAACAGCGAAATTCCGGCAATTGCTCCCAAAAGCATGGTAAGCATATCGCTGATCGAAGAAAACGTTTCGACCATTTCCGCCTGAGACCGTACCTGAAAATCGTTTGTCTGACCATCTTTTAACTTATGCTCGCGGCGCAAAATGCTTTCTATTTCGTCGATAGCCTGTTCCGATTGATCTTCGCTGACGGCCGAAGCATAAATCGACTGGATGTGGGTAATGGCCAGCATTCTTCGTTGTACCGAAGTATACGGTGCGATCATTAAATCGTCCTGGTCCATTCCCATTCCATTCTGGCCTTTTTCTTTGAGTACCCCAATTATTTTTAAAGGAATGCCTTTGAAACGAATCGTTTGTCCAATCGGATCGATATTCGGGTCGAACAGGTTTTCGATAACCGTTTGCCCCACCAGACAAACCTTGGCCAGGCTCTTTATTTCCTGATCGGTAAACATGCGGCCATCCTCCAGTTCATATTTCCGAATACTCAGGTATTCAGCATTGACACCGTAAATCGATGTCGGCCAGTTTTTATTTCCGTTTACCGCCTGTCCGCTTGAACTGACCTGTGGTGAGATAGCGCTGATGTGCAGCGCCTCTTTCCTCAGCTTTTCCACATCTGAAAGCGTGAGCGACTGAGCATCCGAATTTCCCATCATAACACCGCCACGCCGTTGCGAACCCGGCATCACAAAGATCATGTTGGTTCCCATGCTCGACATCTCTTGCTGAATACTTTGTTTCGATCCTTCACCAATCGAAAGCATACCAATAACCGATCCCACTCCAATGATGATTCCCAACATGGTGAGTATCGCCCTGAATTTGTTTCTTTTCAGGGCATTGGTCGCAATTTTAACCAGATTTGTATAATTCATGACTTTTTTTCTTTAGGATTGGTAATCGTCTTCGGTAGGTAAGGCATCGATTAATTTACGCGCATTAAAACGGTCGGTCACCTGAATTTCCCGTTGAATCCTTCCGTCGCGAAATATGATGTTTCGCTTCATAAATCTTGCAATATCAGCCTCGTGGGTTACAAACACGATTGTTTTTCCCTTATCATTCAGGTTTTGAAACAGCTCCATAATTTCGTATGAGGTGCGGGTATCGAGGTTTCCGGTAGCTTCGTCGGCCAGAATAACGACCGGATCGTTCACCAGCGAGCGTGCAATGGCAACACGTTGCTGTTGTCCTCCCGATAACTGGTTGGGCATGTGATTCATGCGGTCAGCCAGGCCCACCTGTTCCAGCGCATGTATGGCACGTTCACGGCGTTCTTTTGCCTTTACTTTGGAATTGTAATACAGAGGCAGCTCCACATTTTCCAGCGCAGTAGTACGAGGCAACAGGTTATACGACTGAAAAATAAAACCGAGTTTATTGTTTCTTAATCCGGCCAGTTGATTTTTATTGAGTTTTCCCATGTCAACGCCATCCAGCATGTATTGTCCTCCGGTTGGCTGATCGAGACACCCCAAAACATTCAACATCGTTGATTTGCCCGAACCACTGGTTCCCATAATGGCTGCGAAGTCCCCCTCGTAAATTTCCATATCGATCCCTCGCAAGGCATGTACGGTCATTTCGCCTACATGGTAGTCCTTTTTAAGTTGCGATACTTTTATAATTGCATTTTTCATTTTCTCTTTTCTTTAAATGATGTTGAAACCGGTTCCGGGTTATTTTCTTTGGCCGGGAGGTTTGGGCATAAACGGATTGCTACCTACTGTTGGAGTGGTTTTGGTTTTTCCTGTTTCTTCCATGGCCACCACCACTTCGTCTCCCTCTTCCAATCCACTTAGTATTTCAACATTGATATCGTCGTTCATTCCTGTTTGAACCGGAACCGGATGAATGGTACTGTCCTTTTTGATCCATATTACCGAACCGCCCGATTGTGCTTCGTTCATTTCAGGAGCCGGCATTTCGCCGCCACCGGGGCCTTCCGGTTTTGGCTGTTCGCTCATGTAACTGAACAAAAGCGTTTGATCGGGATTAAAGCGCAAGGCTTTGCTGGCCACTACCAACACATCTTTCCGTTCCTGTACAAATATTTCGGTCTGGGCAGTCATTCCCGGCATCAGCTTATAATCGGGGTTTGGAGCCGTGATAATGATGGTATAGGTGACCACGTTGTTGGTAACGGTTGGCTCCAGTCTGACTTCTGCTACTTCACCTTCAAAGGTTCTGTCGGGATAGGCATCCACGGTAAATTCAACACGCTGACCTTCTTTTACCTGGCCAATATCGGCTTCATCCACATCCGCTTCCACCTGCATCTGAGTCAGGTCGTTGGCAATGGTAAAAAGGGTAGGAGTGTTAAAACTTGCAGCCACGGTCTGTCCTTCTTCCACGGCGCGGTTCAGCACAATTCCGTCGATCGGCGAATAAATCATTGCATAATCAAGGTTGATCAGATTCTTTTTGTGCTGAGCCAAAGCGCTGTTGTAACTTGCTTTTGCTTTGTTGAGGTTGTAAACCGTTTGATCGTAATCGGCCGACGAAATGAGTTTACGCTCATTCAGCGGCGCCACACGGTTAAACGTAGCTTGCTGATAATCGAGTTCGGCCCCGGCATTGTCAAGCGCTGCTTTGCTCTGATCGCAGGCAGCTACCAGGTTGGTGGTATCGATTTTCGCCAAAAGCTGTCCTTTTTTCACGTACGAATTAAAATCAACGTAAATGTTTTCAATAATCCCTGAAACCTGTGTACCTACTTCAACCGTAGTAATGGCTTCGAGTGTTCCGGTTGCGGTAACCGCTTTACTCACCGAACCGATTGCCACCTTTTCTGTGTCGATTTTTATTTTCGACGCATCTACAGTTTTAGGCTTGAGCAGAAAAAATGCAGTTGCCAGGGCAACGATTGCAACTCCGCCAATAATGATGATCTTCTTTTTCATGATATTTTGTTTTAATTGTTTCAACTTAAAGTGTGATCGGCTTTCCTTTGTAGAAGTCAAGGATTCGATAGCTAAAAATCAGGTTGTATTTCGACTGAAGCAGACTACTTTCAGCAACGATCAAATTGGTTTTTTCAAAAAGAAAATCCACTGAATTGATTAGCCCGTTGTCAAATTTTTCTTCTGCTACGGCATACGATTCGAGGTTAGACTGGTACTGCTCCATACTCGCTTCGTATTCAATTTGCGCTGTGGTAACATCCAGACAGGCCTGTTCGATACTCTTGCGCAATTCGTTTTTGGTGTTTATTTCGTTCAACTCTGCATTCTGGTAATTGATTTTTGCCTGCGAAACGCTTGATTTCACCTGCTTTTTCTGAAAAATAGGGATGGCAACCGAAACACCTACTGTTGGCATAATCTGATCGCTTATCTGGCTTGCATAGCCTGAACTTAGTTGATTACTGTAACCTGTTGAAAGACCAGCATCGGCTGAAATGGTTGGATAGAAAGCAGCCTTTGCAATCTTTTCGTTTAAGGCAGCACTTTCTTTCTGGTATTCCGAACTTCTAACCTGCGGTTTAACTGCCAGCGCCAGTGCATAAACATCGGTGGATGATGGCTCCAGGTTTTCGTTAACATCTTCTTTTAACTTCGGACGTGCTATCGCAAAGTTTTCGTCTACCGGAAGTTCCATTAACTGCATCAGGTTTACTTTTGCAATAGCAAACTGGCTTTTCGCGTTGGCCAGACTCAGCTTTTCAGTGGCGAGTTGCGATTTTACCTGCAAATAGTCGGACCTCGAAATAATTCCGGATTCCAGCCGGGCTTCAGATAATCCGAGCTGTTCAGTAGTTGCCTCCAGTTGTTTTTCTGCATTCTGAACATTTTCATCGGCGTACAAAACCTGCAAAAAGGCATTCAGGATACTGAGCGAAATGGATTCTTTTATCGTTTCCGAATTAAAAATTCCGGTCTGCATATCAAGCTCAGCCTGTTTGATCAGGTTGTTAAGCCGTTGCCCGTTGTAAAGGGTTACGCTCGAACTTAATCCGTAACTGGTGCTGTTGTTGCCATCAAAACTGCTTTCTCCGTTGATATCGTCTTTTTTCGCCCAGCTAAAATTCTGGCGGGCCGATGCGCTTAACGAAGGAAGTTTCTGGGCAACAGCCTGTTCTTTGCTTACCTCGTTCGACAGATTGGTCAATATACTTTGCCGTACCTGTATATTCTGATCCAGCGCATAATTGATGCAATCGGTTAAACTCCATTGTTTACTAGTTTCCGAATTCTGTGCTGCCAAAGCAAGTGGCAGGTTCATCATCAGAATTAAGATAATTGCTTGTACTCTCATAGCTTTTTCAATCAATTTTTGATGAAAGCTACCGGAGATACTTTCCTTTGGAAAATGAAATAGAAGTTTGGAGTGGTTTTATCGACGTTTCCCCAAATTTTATCGCTGTCAGTTTTCGATATTTTGACGACGAAATAAGAAAACATATCCTCTCATTCTTGCAAAGTAGCGTTCAGAATAGTAACTTCCAGCAGCTTATGGTAAAGCGGGAGATAACTTAAAGGCAAAGATTTCGTAACGACGGATAAAAATCAATAAAGTTGATAAAACGTAACAGCTAACCATTATGAACAACGCTTTTCGATTTCTGATCATCGTCGCTTTATTCCTTCATTATGGATTTTCCGATGCTCAAAACATAGGAATTAGAGGCGGACTGAACCTTGCCACCATGTTGGCAAAAGATAACGATCAAAGGTATAGCGACAACTTTTCAACCAATTCGGGGATTCATTTTGGATTGACGTATGAATATGCTTTAAATGAAAAAGCTTCAATTGCTCCTGAAATTCTGCTATCCAACAAAGGAATGAAATACGATTTCGCCGAAGAGGATACCCAAACGTCGTCGGATAGTAAGTTGTATTATATTGATATTCCGGTTATGATGAAAACCAGGTGGGACTGGGGCAACGACAAGAAGATTTTTGGTGCAACCGGCCCGTATCTGGGGATCGGAGTGAGCGGCCAGTCACAAACCACTACCATAACGCAGGGAGAAAAAGTCTGCAACAGGAAGGATGTGAGATGGGGCAACAGTGAAAGTGATGATTGGAGACGGCTTGACTGGGGATGGACCTTTGCCGGCGGTATTCAGGTTGAAGAAGTTGAACTGGGTTTATCGTACGACCTTGGATTTGCCAACATATCCGCCTATCGGGAAAATGGCACAATTGCCAGAAACAGGGTCGTGAAAGTATCCATCGCCTACCAGTTCGGACAATAAGAACTCAAAATATCCGCCAAAATCATCTAAAATAGGCGGTAAATTATCTATTACAGTTTAAGAATTATTTGGGTTAACTCCCATGGTGTGTTAACATTCGCATTAACGCGTGCATTTCATGCGTCAATTTTAGCAGTTGACACACTTTTAAAAACAGGCCTGAGCTATGTTTTCTAGTTTCGCGCGATTAAAAACAGAAACATACAAAGCTTTAGTCATGAAGTTCAAAAGCATTTTCTTAGTAATGGTATCCGCAACTCTTGCATTTACCGGATGTAAAAGTTCAACGGGAGAAGCGCCTCTGGCCGAAACAATTAAAAATGTAAAAGTAGAAACAGTTAGTAATGGAGTAGTTCAGAACTCCATGACCTTAAACGGAAAGATCAAAGAAAAAAGCCTCACCTCGCTTTCCTTCCGTGTGGGTGGTCCTTTAGCAAGCCTAAAAGTAAAACAAGGCGATTTTGTGCGCGAGGGACAAGTAATTGCTGAAATCGACAAGCGTGATTATCAGCTTCAGCTCGAAACCTCAAAAGCCCGGTTAGAACAGGTTGAAGGAGAATACAGCCGCTACAAACAGTTGGTGGAACAGAAAAAAATTCCGGAAAACACTTTCGAGAAAATTAAGTCGGGATACCTGATGGCCCAAACGGCTTTTGAAAATGCACAAAACCAGTTACGCGATACGGAGTTAAAAGCTCCTTTTTCGGGTTATATCTTCGAGAAGTTTGTAGAGAACTACCAAACTGTTGGAGCCGGAACGCCAATTGTATCGATTATCGACAATTCACATTTGGAAGTTGTGGTGTCGGTTTCTGAAAGCCAGGTGAATCGCGTAAAAAATGACAAAGAAAGCTATGTAAACATTGCAAATGCCGGCGTTAATCAGCTTCCGGTTGAACTGTTGAGCGTAGGCGAGAAAGCCAAATCGGATGGACTGTACGAAGTAAAGTTTTCATTTGTAAACAAAAGTGATTTACAAGTTGCACCGGGAATGACGGCCGAAGTTACCATTAATTGCCAGGCTGAAGAAAACCAGCTTTCGGTTGCCCAATCGGCAATTTTTCATGAAAAAACCAGCACGTATGTGTGGATCTACAATCCTTCATCGGGCAAAGTCGAGAAACGCGAAGTAAAAGTTACTTTAGACGGTACAAATGGCCGTATAAACGTTTCTTCGGGCCTCAACAACGGAGAGCAGGTAGTAACCGCCGGCGTACATTACCTGGTGGAAGGACAAAAAGTTAAACCACTGAAAGCACCTTCAGTAACTAATATCGGAGGACTGCTGTAATGTTGGAGAAACTTCTTAATCAGAAGGCTATGATTTCAACCATACTGTTTGCAGTATTGGTTGGTGGTTTAATAGCCTACAATAACATCGGAAAGCTCGAGGACGCTGAAATTCCGATCAAAGCAGCCACAGTAGTGACTGTGTATCCGGGAGCTACAGCTCACGAAGTAGAACTCGAAGTCACCGACGTACTTGAAAAAGCCATTCAGAAACTGGAAAATATCGATGATATTACTTCCGTTTCCCGCCCGGGCTTATCCTTTATTACCGTTAATATTCAGTCGTCGGTTAAAACGCCACAACTACCTCAGCTTTGGGATCATCTTCGCCGGAAAGTGAACGATGCAAAAGGGGCTTTGCCATCCGGTGCAATGGATCCGATTGTAAACGACGATTTTGCTGATGTTTACGGCATTCTGTATGCCATCACAGCTGAAGGCTACACGCATGAAGAACTGGTGAACTACACCGAATACATTGAACGGGAATTACTTGGAGTGGATGGTGTTCGTCGCTCTCAGATTTTTGGAGAACATACCCAAACCATCGATATCGTTTTTTCGCCCGAGCAACTGGCGGGATTGAGTGTCAATCCCATGTTTATTGCAGCTGCCATTCAAAACGAGACGGCCATTATTAATCCCGGGTCAGTTGTCAGCGGAAAAGAATCAATCCGCGTAGGAGTGGGGCAGAAAATCTCCAGTCTTGAAGAAATTGAGAATCTCCTGATCCAGGTTCCCGGAGGAGGCAATTTTCGTTTAGGCGATATCGCCACCATTAAAAAATCGTACCTCGATCCGGAAAATGAAGCTTTGTATTATAACGAGAAACCGGGATTAACGCTCGGCCTATCGAACGAAACCGGCATCAACGTTGTGAAACTGGGCGAACGTCTTGATGAAAAATTAGCAGAACTTCAGAAAGAACTTCCTGCTGGAATTGAAATCAACCAGGTGTACTATCAGCCCGATCGCGTGGATGCTGCCGTAAAAGATTTTATGCTCAACCTGGTAATATCAGTTGGTATTGTGATCGTTGTGCTGATGTTTGCCATGGGACTGCGTTCAGGACTACTGATCTCCAGTGGTTTGGTATTCACCATCCTGGGAACCCTGATTGTGATGTTGGGAATTGGCCTGCCTTTACACCGTGTAACTTTGGCTGCCATTATTCTTGCCATGGGAATGTTGGTCGATAACGCGATTGTTGTAGCCGATGGTATTTTAGTGGATCTGAAAGCCGGGATGGACCGCAACAAAGCTTTTGTTAATACGGCCAAGAAAACGGCGCTGCCACTTCTGGGAGCAACGGCAGTGGCAATTTTGGCGTTCCTGCCCTTGCGTATGTCGCCAAATGCTGCAGGTGAGTTTCTGGCTTCACTGTTTACGGTGTTGATCATTTCGTTATCGCTGAGTTGGGTATTTGCGATGATTCAGACACCTTTCAATGCCAAATATTTTTACCGTAAAGAACGTCCGAAAGGCGAACATGCCGAAGCCTACGACTCAAAGTTGTACCGCATATTCGGCAGATTTTTGAAGTGGGGTGTGCGCCATAAATTGTTGTTTACCGCCGGATCGTTTGCTATTCTGATTTTTGCATTCTGGTCGTTCCGCTTTGTAAAAGTCGACTTTATGTCGAAAATCGATTACGATCAGTTCTTTATCGAATATTATCTTCCACAAGGTTCAGATATAAAAGCTGTTGAAAAAGATGTTCAGCAAATTCAGAAGCACATTCTGGCAATTGACGGAGTTCACTCGGTTACATCTTCGGTAGGACGGCCGCCGGCACGCTACCTTCTCATGCGTCATATGGAAACAGGTGGATCGAATTATGGCGACCTGATCATTGAAACGGATAATACTGAACGGGTGGGAGAGATCATTCCCGAAATTGAAGCCTACCTGAGCGAGAATTTCCCGGATGCATTTTTCAAAGTGCAGGAATACGGCGCCGCATTTGCCGATGCCGATATTGAAGTGCAGTTTACCGGACCTGATCCGGCAGTGCTCAAGGATTTGGCTAACCAGGCAAAAAAGATATTCTACGACGAACCAACCGCAACTAAAGTTAACGACAACTGGAAAAACCAAACCAAGAAAGTGGTACCTGAGTACTCGGTAGAACGAGCGCAGCCACTGGGTTTGACACGTTCAGATATGGGGAATTCGATTCTTGTTGCGACCAACGGAATGCCGATTGGAGCCGTTTACGAAGGAGACAAAATGCTGCCGATTGTTTTGCGAACCGATTCAAAGCTTGGCGACAATGTGGAGCAATTGATGAACATCCCGGTTTGGGGACAAAGAAGTGCTTCCAGTGTTCCTCTGTCGCAGATCGCGGATACATTAAAAGTTACCTGGGATTATCAGCTGATCAACCGACTCAATAATCAGCGTGCGATAAAAGCTCAGTGTGATGCAGCCGACGGTTATACCGCAACTGAAGTACAGGCCAAATTCCAGGATAAAATCGAAGCCATTGAACTTCCCGACGGCTATGCGATGAATTGGGAAGGAGCTACAGCCCGTTCAGGTGAAGCAAATACGGCTTTGTTCATGTTTTTGCCCTTGGCAGTTGGATTAATGGCCATTATTATCATTGGTCTTTTTAATAACCTGAAACAGCCTGTTATCATCTTCCTGGTTGTTCCGTTTGCATTTGTTGGAATAGTTCTGGGATTGGTAAGCACCGGCATCTACATGACATTTGCCGGAATCATCGGAGCTTTGGGACTGATTGGAATGATGATCAAAAATGCAGTGGTACTGCTCGATGAAATCAATCATAACATTAAGGCAGGAAAAGATCGCCTTAAAGCAACCATCGATGCCGCTCTGTCGCGTTTACGCCCGGTAATGATGGCTTCGTTAACTACTATTTTGGGTATGGCCCCGCTGGTGGTAGATCCGATGTTTAATTCTACGGCCATTGTAATCATGTTTGGTTTGGCTGTGGGATCGGTAATTACACTGGTAGTTGTTCCCGTTTTGTACACGGTATTGTATCGTGTCGACGGACGCCAAACCGAAATTGCCAACATGGAATAGTACAATGGAAATTGTCATCCGGAAAGTTTTGATGAATCAACTTTAGGTAAAAAGAAAATGAAGAGATCAATAAAAATCACGATAAAAACATTTGCATTACTTGTTTCGGCGCTGTTGTACGGCAATGTGTCAGGACAAGAGGCAATGACATTGGAGGACTGCCGAAAACAGGCAGTGGAATACAACAAAGAGCTGAAAACTGCTGCCTTGCAAAATAAGGAAGCACAGGTTAATCAACAAGTGGCGAGAACGGCCTATTTGCCATCGCTTGGTTTTTCGTCTTCGCTCATGCACCGTCCGGGGATGGATCCGATAAGCATGCCCGGCTATTTTCTTCCCACTGCCGACAGTGAAGAAGATGCCCTAAACGGAAATTACTCGGGAACCAGCGATGTTTGGAAGCCCGGAACTGCCATCGACTTAAAAAGCCTTACGCTGATCAACAGCAGCTTTGAACTGGCGCAACCTATATATGCCGGAGGAAAAATACACTATGCCAATCAGCAGGCTGATGCCGGTGTTGAGATCGCTAACCTGGCTTTGAACATGAAATATTCAGAGATTGTAGTGGAAACCGATAAAGCCTTCTGGCAGGTAGCTACCGTTCAGGAAAACATAAAAATTGCAGAAGAGTATTATAAAATGCTAAGCGAGCTGGAAGACCAGATGAAAGCCATGTACGAAGTAGGTTTGCAACCCGCCAGCGAAAAGCTGAAAGTAACGGTTCAGAAAAATGAAGCCGAATTAAACCTGCTAAAGGCCCGGAATGGTTTAAAAGTTTCGAAGATGTATTTAAATCAGCTAATGGGACAACCGCTGGATGCTGATATTCAAATTAGCTATAATGAAAACGCAAGCGTTCAACTGATGAATTTCAACGATGGTCTGGATCAGGCAGCTGCTAAAAGAAATGAACTCAAAATACTGGAAAAACAAAAAGAGCTAAGCGAACTAAATGCAAAAATCACGCGTGCCGACTACCTGCCAACAGTTGGAGCAGCGGTTCAGTACTCGAGCTTTTGGTTGAGAGATTTGTATGAAGAAGTGGATTTTCAACCCATTATAGCAGCGCAGGTTTCCATTCCTATTTTTAAATGGGGGCAGGGAAAACAGAAAATGCGGGCAGCCCAGTTGAAAATTGAACAGGCCGAAACAGATTTGCAACATACAAATGATTTGATTAATCTTGAAGTGATGCAGGTGAAGGTACAGGTGGAAGAAGCTTACGAATCGATTAAAATTGCGGAGAAAAGCGTATCGGAAGCCAAAGAAAGCCTGGATGAAACGCGTGCCAGTTTCGATGTAGGGTTAAACACAACCACCGAACTGCTCAGTTCGCAGGCCAATTGGGCGGCGGCAAAAGCGCAGTTAACACAGGCTGTTGCTACTTTTGAAGTACTGAAAACCCGCTGGCAAAATGTTACCGGCAATTTATATATGCCGGAAGAAGGAAATTAAACGGACAGAACAGGGATGAAATGTTTGCAACTACATAGTAAGAAAAAGCAGGAACTGGCACTGCGTTTGCCAAGTTATGAGCCCACGAGTATCTTCGGAAGGTTCGTAATTATCAGCATTATCTCGGTCCTGATCCTTCATTTTATTGCCTATGTTACCAAGTTGCCGCCGGATATGGAAAAGAAGATTCCGGCAATAATTTATATCGTTGTTATTGTTGCATTTAACCTGGCTGTGGAAACGCAAATTATCCTCGACAATATTCTGGAACGTTTTCTTCCGGTTCCGAAAAAAATTAAATTAAGGCTATTCTTGCAGGTCGGAGTAGGTGTCCTTTTCCTGATCGTTGCACACCGGGTAATTATGGCGGTTATCGAGCCCAAACTTGTGCTAGACAACTCCCGGTCGGGAGTGATACTGGGTATGGCCGCGGGACTGATATTTGTGCAAATGGTGGCCAATTCGCTTACCATGACAAGAATTACCCGCAAATGGCTGAACTCGCAGGAAGTGATCGAAAAAATGAAACTGGAAAAACTGGAGATGGACTATAATTCGCTACAGGACCAGTTGAATCCTCATTTCCTGTTTAATAACCTGAGCGTTCTTAAATCGTTAATTATCTACGATCCGGATATCGCGGTAGATTTCACCGAAAATTTTACGGATGTTTACCGCTACGTGCTTCAAAGCAAAAACAAAAAACTGGTGAAACTTAAGGATGAACTCGATTTTATGAAAGCCTATTTTGCACTGCACAAAGAAAGGCTAGGAGAAGGATTAATGTTAGATGCCAACATTTCAAGCGAAGAATTAGACAAAGAAATCGCTCCGCTTACCGGGCAATTACTTATTGAAAATGCAATTAAGCACAATATTACCAGCAAGGAAACGCCCTTGAAAATAAGTGTTGTGGCAAGCGAGGGCTATCTGGTTGTTGCCAATAATCTGAACCTGCGAACCACTTCATATAGTACAAAAACAGGGCTGCGCAACCTGGTGAGAAGATATGAGATGCTGACCGAAAAAGAAATCGTGGTTCAGTACGACGACGAAAGATTTGAAGTAAAAGTTCCACTGTTATAACCGTTGAAATAAGGTCGGATTTATGAGAGTAATTATTGTTGAAGATGAGTTGCACAACTACCGTTTATTAAAAGGAATGGTAGAAAAATTGCGGCCCGACTGGAACATTTTGGAATGGCTCGAGAGTGTAAAAAGCACGGTTGCCTGGCTGGAAACCAATCCTGCTCCCGACCTGATTTTTATGGATATTCAGCTTACTGACGGGATCAGTTTTTCGGTATTCGACAAAGTACAGGTCGAAAGTATGGTCATTTTTACAACAGCTTACGACGAATATGCCCTGCGGGCTTTCCAGGTAAACAGCATCGATTATTTATTGAAACCCATAAAACTGGAAAAGCTGGAGCAGGCTATTGATAAGTTTGAGAACCTGATAAAAATCCACAACAAAAACAGTGAAAACAAGCCCGATTACAAGGAAGTACTGGAAGCTATAGTAAGAGGGGAGAAAAAATACCGCACACGTTTTCTGATCAGCGGCGCGACTTCTTATTTCAAACTCGATGTGAGCGAAATTGCCTGGTTTTATACCGAAAACAGGGTTACCAATGCAGTTACCTTTAACGGGAAAGAGCATGTGGTAAATTTAACGATCGAGAAATTGGAAGAACAGCTTGATCCGACACAATTTTTTAGAACCAACCGAAGTACAATTGTTCATATTAACGCCATCCGGAAATTTGAAAATCATTTTGGAGGCAAATTAATTTTACGCCTTATCCATCCGTTCGACGAACCGATCATCATTAGCCGTTTAAAGGCAGCAGAGTTCAAAGAATGGATGGAAGATTAATTGTAGAGAAAATCATTATCTATGGAAAAAAGAGAATTATTATTTAAGGAAGCGATTACGCTTATTGAAAATTCTACCCCTTTAAAAGAAAGTATCTTGTACCACAATATCTACACAGTGAACATGAACGGTGTCTACCCGTTTTCGACTCGCGAAGATGTTTTAGGACTGGTAAAATTTCTGAATCTGGTGTATTAGTTTTATATTCAATCCGTTATCAAAAAAAGATAATGGAATGAAACCAATCAACTTGAAACTGCTTCAGCACAACAGGCGTAATGCACTGTCGTTGTTGATCTTATCACTGTTTTTTTTATTAGCAAGCGTCTGTTCTAATGCGTCAGAAAAACCAAATGTTGTATTTATTATTGCCGATGATATTAGTTGGGACGATTTCGGATGCTATGGCAATCACCAGGTAAAAACACCGCATATCGATCAACTTGCCCGCGAAGGCTTGCGTTTCGACAATGCTTTTCTTACGGCAAGTTCCTGCAGTCCAAGCCGGTGCAGTATAATTTCAGGGAAATATCCGCACTCGAACAGAGCTGCCGAATTACACACTGAATTACCTGCCTCCGAAATTCCATTTCCTTTGTTGTTAAAAGAAAACGGATATTACACCGCGCACGCCGGAAAATGGCACATGGGAGCAGCAGCACACCGGGCATTCGATATTTATACCGATAACAATGGCTATAAAAATGGCGATGGAGGAGAGGCAAACTGGATTCCGTTTTTGAAGGACAGACCCCAGGACAAACCTTTCTTCTTTTGGCTGGCCTCGCATGATGCGCACCGCCCGTGGGGAGCCGATACTTTCCATATAACACACGATCCGGCAAATCTGGAAGTTCCGGTTTACTTTGCTGACACGCCAGAAACACGCCAGGATATGGCTTCTTATTACAACGAAATCGCTCGTTTTGACCATTATATCGGGA
The DNA here is from genome assembly GCF_023111095.1 of Maribellus sp. YY47. Lineage (GTDB taxonomy): Bacteria > Bacteroidota > Bacteroidia > Bacteroidales > Prolixibacteraceae > Draconibacterium. The sequence goes on along the minus strand of NZ_JALGYW010000013.1, from coordinate 22,923 downwards.
AAGTGAGAGAAGAACTGGAACGACAGGGAGCACTCAACAATACTGTGATTATCGTTATGGCAGACAATGGCCGTCCATTTCCCCGGTGTAAAACCCGCGTTTACGACAGCGGCATGAAAACTCCCTTTATCGTATTCTGGCCCGATGGATTAAAGAAGAAGGGCGTTCGAACCCAAAGCCTGATCAGTTCGATTGATGTTGCTTCCACTATCCTGGAACTGGCTGAAATTAAACAACCTGACGACTACCAGGGCGTAAGTTTCGTGCCCATATTAAAATCGGTTAAGGCAGAAACCAGAAAGTACGTATTTTCGGAACACAACTGGCACGATTATGAAGCTTATGAACGAATGGTACGCACAAAAGATTTCCTGTACCTCTGGAATGCAAGGCCCAATCTTACCAACTGTGGTCCGGCCGACTCCAAAAATTCACCGACACAAAATGCGTTAAATGAATTACGGGATGCAGGAAAACTCAGCGCAGCTCAGGCCGATGTATTTTTAACACCTCGTCCAGCAGAAGAGTTATTCGATCTGTCGCTCGAAAAGGACCAATTGTTAAACGTAGCCTCTGTGGAAAAGTACCAAGTTCAACTCACCGAGTTACGTAATTTATTACATACCTGGATGAAAGAAACCGGAGATACAACTCCTGAAAATCTTACTCCCGACAGGTTTGACCGGGAAACCGGAAAAGTATTACGAAAAGAAATCGTAAGAGGAACAATGCCGGGGAGCCGGTAAAATTGCAGTCTCAAAAATCGAACTGAAAGTAAACTAATCTAACATAACTAAACCAGATGAAAAATAAGACAAAAGTGGGGCTCTTTGGGATTGGCCTTGATACCTATTGGCCGCAATTTGAAGGCCTGCTCGAAAAACTGAAAGCCTATCAGGACCAAATAAAACACCGGATTGAAGAATACGGGGTAGAGGTGGTTGATGCCGGGATGATCGACAAACCTGAAAAATCGCATGAAGCTGCAGATTTGCTGAAATCTCAGGATGTAGAGATCATATTTCTTTATGTTTCTACTTATGCATTGTCGTCAACGGTTTTGCCTGTGGCGCAAAAGGTAAAAGTTCCGGTAATCATCTTAAATCTTCAGCCGGTTCAGCAACTTGATTACAATGCATTTAATCAATTGGGCGACCCGGGAAAAATGACTGGTGTTTGGTTGGAACATTGCCAGGCGTGTTCTGTCCCCGAAATTGCCAGTGTTTTTAACCGTTCCGGAATAAAATACGATTTTGTGACCGGTTTTTTGGAGGATAAACAAGCCTGGACTGAAATTGAAAACTGGACCGATGCGGCACGTGTAGCTGCTTCATTACGAAACTCCAGGCTGGGAATTCTCGGACATTACTACGGTGGTATGCTCGATGTTTATACCGATTTAACCAGGCAAAGCGCCACTTTTGGAACGCACTTCGAAATTTTGGAAATGTGCGAGCTAAAAAAATACAGGGATCAGGTAACTGCAGACGAAATGCAGGCCAAAATCGGTGAATTTAATGCTGCGTTTAATGTTACCCCCGAGTGTGATCAAAAGGAAATTGAACGTGCTGCGCGTACTTCCATTGCGCTCGACAAGTTGGTTCAAAACCATAAACTGGGCACATTAGCTTATTATTATGAAGGCGAACCGGGGAATGAATACGAAGACATTATCACTTCCGTAATTGCCGGAAACACGCTCTTAACAGGCAAAAACATACCGGTAGCCGGCGAGTATGAAGTTAAAAATGCTCAGGCTATGAAGATTATGGATGAATTTGGTGCCGGAGGTTCTTTTTCGGAATTTTATTTAATGGATTTCAGGGATGACGTGGTTTATCTCGGCCACGACGGCCCGGCGCACTTTGCGATTGCCGAAGGAGAGGTAAACCTGGTGCCGCTTTCGGTATATCATGGCAAACCCGGGAAAGGTCTTTCTATCCAAATGACAGTAAAACACGGACCGGTAACCTTACTCTCGGTTGTGGAAGGAAAAGACACTGTTTTTCTGCTTGTGGCTCAGGGCGAATCGGTAGAAGGGCCGACACTGCAAATCGGCAATACCAACAGCCGTTACAAATTCCCCATTAGTGCTAAAACCTTTATCAATCAGTGGTCAAAACAAGGGCCTGCCCATCATTGTGCCATTGGTGTTGGGCATATTGCTGAAAAAATTGAGAAACTGGGGCAAATCCTGAACATCAACGTCGTAAATATTTGCTGATTTCAAAATAAGTAAGAATAAATAAACAGTATAATAAACTAAGTATGGACCAAATAAAAATGGTGGTATTCGATATGGCCGGAACTACCGTGAAAGACGATAATGAAGTAGAAAGATGCTTTGTTCTGGCCGCCCAAAAAACCGGACTAAAATACACTACTGAAGAAATTATTGCGATGATGGGCTGGTCGAAACGATTGGTTTTCGAAACGCTTTGGAAAAAGAATCTCCCCAATGCAGAGGACGCTGAAATTCAATACAAAACTGATCATTCTTACGCCGAATTCAAAGTAATTCTTGAAAACAATTACTTAACTCAGTCGGTTTCACCCGTTGAAGGAGCCAAAGAAATTTTTAGCTATCTAAAAAAGGAAGATGTAAAGATTGTGTTGACTACAGGGTTTTACCGAAAAGTAACGGACATTATCCTGCAACGATTGGGATGGGACAAAGAGTTGGATGAAAATTACAAAGGAAACAGCAATTCGATTATCGACCTTTCTGTATCGAGCGATCAGGTAGCAAGCGGACGTCCTTCGCCGGCTATGATCAACAAAGCAATGGAAGTTTTTGGAGTCAGCGATCCCAAAAGAGTTGTAAAGATAGGGGATACGCCTTCCGATTTACAAGCCGGCAGAAATGCCAATTGCTATCTGTCGCTTGGAGTAACTTATGGTACGCATAGTTATGATCAACTCGCAAAATACGACAACGACGGTTTGCTGGACTCGATCGTGGAACTAAAAAAATACCTGGTATAAATGTCGGAAAAAGCTACTGCCTGGGTCTTTTCGGGTATAAGAAATACCCTTGACTGCCGTGAAATAGAACTGCCAAAGCTGGGAGAGGGCGAAATCCTGGTAAAAAACCTGACATGCTCTATATGCAAGAGCGACCTTCATACATTTTCAGGAACCCGCCCCGGACCGGTGCCGACTATTTTAGGACACGAAATTGTTGGGAAGATTGTTGACCTTCCGGATAAATGTGTGTTGGATTTTACCGGACAAAGATTAAATACGGGAGACTTAATTACTTGGACCATAATGGCATCGTGCGGAGAATGTTCGTACTGTAAACGGGGAATACCGCAAAAATGCAGGCTCTTGAAAAAGTACGGTCATGAAAAACTGGACGAACACTTTCAGCTTACCGGCGGTTTTTCGTCTCATACTCATTTGTATCCGGGCACCGCAACGTTTAAATTGCCTGCAGACATCGATCAAAGACTCTTAGCCGGACTAAATTGCTCCTGGGCAACCGTAATGGCTGCAATACGAAGTGCCGGAACTATTGAGGGCAAAAACGTTTTAATTACCGGCGCCGGAATGCTTGGAATATTGGCAGTTATGGTCTGTCGGGAATTGGATGCCGCAAAGATATTGGTGTGCGAAAAAGATCAAAAAAGACTCGACTTGACAAAGGAGTTTGGTGCAGATTTATGCATCAGCGAAAGCCTGCAGGAAACTTCAGTTAAGACAGGCGTTTCTGAGTTTCTTCAGAACGAACCTGTAGACATTATTTTTGAGATGACCGGCAGCAATGAAATGGTAAAAAATGCCTTTGAATATGCAGGAACAGGAGCCAGTATTATTCTGGTCGGCTCAGTTTTTCCGGTTGATAATGTGGAGGTAAATCCCGAGAAAATTGTTAGAAAACTACTACAGATCAAGGGAATACACAACTACACCCCGGAAGACCTTGCATCGGCAATTGAAATACTAAAGCAAACCCATCAGAAATATCCGTTGGAAAAACTGTTTGACGACAGGTGTTTTAACCTTAATAATGTAGATCTGGCACTGGAACATGCTGCACAAAGTTCGAGTCATCGTGTGATTATTGACTTGATGGATTGATCCGTAATCAGTAGCCAAAATTGAAAAAGCCTTTAAAATTTTTGACAAATTAAAAGGCCGGTGAATTGAAAACTCATCGGCCTTTTTTAAGGTCGGGATGACAGGATTTGAACCTGCGACCCCGTCGTCCCGAACGACGTACGCTACCGGACTGCGCTACATCCCGAAATGATTATTGAATTATACCGTTCAAATAATCGTCTGCAAAATTAAACTTTTTTCTTTTAAAGCAAAGAAGAAGAGAATATGATTCAACTCAAAAAGCACATATTTTTATATATCTATTTTATTTAACATAATATAAATTATAGGACAAATATATTGATATTAAATTTTGGAATACCCGGCATGTTTACATCTATCCGTCAGCCGACAGATGGTTTGCATAAAATCAGATACTCGGAAGAAAAAGCTTATACCTAAGTTCCGGTAATAGTCTTTTCAGGAAATCAATGTCACTTCGCTAATGATCTTTGCTTGTATACTTATAAAATGCTAAAGTCGTTGAGAATTTAATATCTGGACAGATCTACGATCCTTCATCAAATATTAAATTCTGAGCGATCAAAAAAAAGCCGGCGTTTAAGCCGGCTTTCTATCTATTCGTTATCTTCGATATCGTCGATTACTCTAATCTTTTCTTTCAGGAATTCGATCTTTTGTTTGGTCACTTCAATTTTCTTTTTCACATCCTTAATTAAGGATTCTGCATTTTTCGATTTTGCAAAGAAACCAATATTGTTGTCCAGTAAAACCAAATCATTTTCGAGTTGTTTCAACTTCGTCATATATTTATCACGTTCAAAACGCATTTTATTCTGACCTCTCGACGACTCTGAATATGTACTCATCTTAGTTCTGAACTTCAACATATTCCTTTTTTCTTCGTCGATATTCAAAACATCATACAATTTGTTGATCAATTCCCTGAATGTCGACTGTAATTCATCTTTCTTTTTGAACGGAACATGACCAACTTCTGACCAACGGCGCTGAAACTGTTTTAATTGCTTTAAATTTTGTTCCACATCATTAGACGACTTAAATGCCTTTATTTCTTCTATGATCTGTTCTTTTTCTTTTAGGTTGTCAATCTGTTCGCTGTCAACGTCGGAAAAATGAACTGATTTTTTATCGAAGAAATAATCGCAGGCTGTTCTGAAACGTTTCCAGATCACGTCGGATTGTTTTCTGGGTACCGGCCCAATTTCTTTCCACTTTTTCTGGATATTGATAAAATCCTGCGTTGTCTTTTTCCAATCGGTGCTATCTTTCAGCGCTTCTGCCTGAACACACAAATCGATTTTTAACTGAAGATTATTTTGCTGTTCTTCCTTGTTTTTCGAATAAAAATCGCGTTTAGCATCGAAGAATTTATCGCATGCCGTGCGGAATCGTTCGTAAATTCGGTTGTTGTCTTTTCTGGGAGCAAAGCCAATTGTTCTCCAAACTTTCTGAAGCTCAATAAGTTCTTTTGACAGATCGTCCCATTCTTTGTGTGTTTCAACTCCCTTTTCAAGAATTTCTTCCACCTTTTCGCAAAGCGCAGTTTTGGCATCCAGGTTATTTTTCTGTTCTTCTTTGCGATCTTCAAAAAACTCCTGGTGCTTTTTGTTGATTTTTGATGTTGCTGCTTTAAAACGCTCCCAGATATCGTCTTTTTGCTCTCTCGGAACCGGTCCGATTTCGCGCCATTGTTCGTGATATTTTTGAAGCGTATTGAATGCTTTAATTATGGAAGGATCGAGCAATAATTCCTCTGCTCTCTCACATATTTTGATCTTTGCTTCAAGGTTCTTTTTTAAATCCAGGTCACGTAATTCACGATTTATTTTGATGTAATCGTAAAAATTTTCAACATGGAAATGATAAGTATCCCAAAGATTTTTCATTTCAGATTGCGGCACCAGACCGATCTCGCGCCATTCCTGCTGCAATTCTCTGAATTCGTTGAACGTTTTATTTATTGACTCTTCGTTATTGATCAGACCTTTTATCTTTTCAATAACCTCGTATTTTTTTCTGAGATTTTCTTCTTTCTCTTGTTCCAGTTGCTTGTTTTGTTCAATCCTTATCTGCCGATAATCTTTTAGCAAGTCTTTGATATCGTTTTCGTATGGATCTTCTTCGGCCACAAATTCCTCTTCTGCCCCACCCTCTTCAATGAACACCTTAAGAGCCTCTTCTTCATTGTCTTTTATGTTTTTATAGAAACTTGCTTTAATCGCTTCGACCTCTGCTCTGATGTCGCGTGTTTCTTTTTCTTCCAAAACATCACGCAAAGCATTTACCAATTCAATTTGCGTATAAGTGGAATAATCTATTTTCTCCTTTTCCTGGGTTTTTTCGGACTTAACCTCGGCTGCCGGCTTTTCCTTTATTGCTGGTTCAACAACTTCGGCTTCCGAAACAGCAACTACCTCTGCCTCTTTTCCCGTTTCTTCTGGCTCAGAAGCTTCGACTTCAGCTTCTTTGGTTTCGGTCTCTTCAGCATTTGCTTCCGGTTCAGCTGTTTCTTCAACAACTTCATCTTCAGCAACAACTTTTTCTTCCGCTTCATTTTCGGGGCTTACAACCTCAGCTTGATCGGCTTCTTTCTCGGCATTTGCAGCAGGTTCTTCAACTTCGGCGGCTATTGTTTCTTGTGATTCTTCAGTTTCAGCGATCTCTGCTTCTTCCGACACAACATCCTCCTGAACTTTCTTAAGGTCCTCTTTTTCCGGACTTCTTAACTCTTCTGAGTTTTTTAGATCTTTAGGTTCCATTTATACGATTTTTTTGCTTTCCATACGGCAGCGTACATGATACATTGCTCTACGAAAATAGACAAAAGCCAATTAATACTCAATTTTTGAACGGAAATAAAAATTTGTCAACTATTAAATAGTTGACATACAGCAATATGTCTTCATTTTTTGTTTCCTTTTTTCATCATTAAATCCTTCATTTCTAACGATTTTGAGCAAAATCAGCTCTCTCTAATGCGTAATTTTCTCTTTCACGGCACAACACATCTCCTGACGCTGATGCTCAACCTAATTCCGAAAATAACCTCCGCAATTACAGATCAGACAAAGGAATTTAAGTGTTGATGCAAAATCAAAATCCGTTGTTTGGATGAAATTCACAGAAGTACTTCAATTAAACATCATCAAAAAAACAGAATACTTTCTGCTCAATAACATTCACAATTGACTCTATCTCAAGACGTAAAGCATAATATATTTGCATCATTTTCAGTATATTGTTAGCAGACTTTAATCAAATAACTGCAAATTTTCTGCTCATGGGATAAGTGTATTTTTCTTAAGTAACCGAAACTCTTGTCGAAGCCAAATGGCTGAAGCAATTCTGAAAAATCTCGACGAAAATCTTGAAATTTATTCAGCAGGTCTGGATCCGGTAGATCATGTTAGCCCGATTGCCATAGAAGTGATGAAGGAAATTGGAATCGATCTGCAGCCCAGTGTTCCCAAACGTTCTGAAGAATTCTTAAATCATGAATTTGATTACCTGATCACGGTCGGCGAAGGCACATTAGAGGAGCTTAAAATTCCTTCGATCAGGTACAAACGCAAGATGCACCTGGGATTTCGCAGTCCGTATAAAAATTCAAAATCACACGACGAAATTCGTGACAAATGCATTAAAGTTCGCGACGAACTAATACTCGAGTTGAGCTATTTCTATGATCACATTCTAAAACCGCAAAAAGAATAAAAACCAAAGAAAAAACGCAGCTGGAGAGTTCTAAGAACAGATTCCGACTGCGTTTTTCTATAGCTTATTCAGTGTTTCTTGCTATCCTTTGGCTACAGTTGCCTCCACTTCATCGGGTGTAATGGGCACTCTTTCACCAATTATTTCAGCTCCTGTTTCGGTGATCAGAATGTCATCTTCGAGACGAATGCCCCCAAAGTCGCGGTATTCATTCACCTTATCGAAATTGATGAAATCCTTGTTTATGCCTTCAGCCTGCCATTTATCAATTAGTGCGGGAATAAAATAACATCCCGGTTCGTTGGTGACTACAAAACCCGGTTTCAGCCGTTTTCCCAGACGCAAATACGCAGTTCCGAACTGATCTACCGGACGAACTTCATCGTCGTAGCCCACATAAATCTGGCCCAAATCTTCCATGTCGTGTACATCCAGTCCCATCATATGTCCCAATCCGTGAGGCAAAAACAGTGCATGAGCTCCACTTTTTACAGCTTCTTTCACATCTCCTTTCATCAGTCCCAGTTCTTTCAAACCTGCAGCCAAAACCTCGCACGCGGCCAGGTGAACCGACAAATAAGTAAGGCCCGGTTTCGACAATTCGGTGGCTTTGTTATTGGCCGCCAGAACAATCTCGTATATTTCGCGCTGTTTTTGGGTGAACTTACCTCCTACCGGTGTTGTACGGGTAAAGTCAGATGCATAATGCAGAAGAGATTCGGCGCCGGCATCGCAAACCATTAAACGTCCTTCCTTTAAAATCTGCGAATGATCGTGATTGTGCAAGGTTTCGCCGTTCATGGAAAGAATAATCGGGAACGAGGTCATTCCTCCACCTGCCAGGGCAATCCCTTCGATGGTACCTGCAATTTTCTGTTCCCAGGTTCCGGGTTGTGCCATTTTCATGGCGGTAACATGCATTTGGTAGCCGGTTGCACACGCTTTCCTGATCTCCTCAACTTCCTGTGCTTCCTTTACTTCGCGAAGTGAGATCACCGCTTTAATCAATTCAAGCGATGCGAAACCATTGATTGTTTGTGCAGAGCTTCCGGTTAAGTTCTCGAGTAAAAGTTTGTTTTCGGCGCGATATGGTGGAAGAAAATGAATTTTCCGGCCTGTCTCTTTGGCCGCCTTCACTACATCGAAAACCTTGGCAAACGGCGCTGTATTTGTTATTCCTGCTTTTGCAGCATTTTCCTGTAAAGTCACCTGTGGCCCCATCCAGATGATGTCCTCAATATCCACATCATTTCCAAAAATAAAATCCTCGCCACTGTCAAAATCCACAACACCCACCAAACCGGGAAAGTCAAGACCAAAGAAATATAAAAAGTTACTGTCTTGTCTGAAATGATAGGTATTATCCCGGTAATTCATCGGAGCCTCCACATTGCCTAAGATCAGTGCAATGCCGGTCAATCCTTTTGTTTTCAGGGCGCTTCTCCTGTTAATGTATGTACTTCTGTCAAACATAGTATTTGTATATTTTATAAAAATCCGAAAATACAATTAATCTTACCAAAAGCATAAAGGCTACTTTTAATAAGTCTTAAAAATAGACTTAAATCTCCGAATTTATCCTGATTCCTGTCAGGTTCAAGCCAAGTTCATCGCAATCCTTTTTTGTTAAATACAGGGGTTAAAAACATAACATATTTAATTGAATCGTCGTAAATTGAAGTAATCAACTAAAATTTCAATCGTCATGGGCAACTCGTTAATGAATTATTTAAACAGCCGTCTGAAAGAAGAAAAATCCTTTCAGAAAGGGCATGTCGGAGATGCCGGGCCTGTTATAACCATCTCGCGGGAAGTGGGCTGTAACGGATTAAAACTGGCCAATCTGCTGGCTATTGAATTGAACAAACAGCGGATGCTTGCCGACTGGAAAGTACTTAGCAAAGAGATCTTTTATGAAAGTGCCCGCGAACTAAATCTGGCGCCTGAAAAGATACTAAAAGCACTCAAAAAGGAAGACAGCTACACCTTTGAACAGATTCTGACTGCTTTTGGCGAAAAGCGTTATAAAAGCGAAGCGAAGATTGTAAATACTGTCAAGGAAGTGGTTCGATCGCTGGCGATAAACGGATTTAATATTATTGTGGGTAGAGCCAGCCATATTATTGCAGCGGATATTAAAAATGCGCTTCACATCAGACTTGAAGCGCCATTGGAATACCGTATCAGAAACATCATGTGCAATAACAATCTGTCGCGCGACGAGGCCAAAGCTTTTATCGAAAGAGTGGAAAAAGAACGAATTGCATTCCGAAAGGCCATTCGGTTGGAGCAATCTCTCGACGTACACTTTGATATGATGATTAACCGGGCTTCTTTTACCGACCGGGAAGCCGTGGAATTGATTATGTTTGCCATCGAGAAAAAACGAATACTGGCCGATTACAAGCAAAAAATTGATTTCTTCTAACCGACCAGTACTGATGAATCTTTTAATCGATGTTTAGCCCGTTATGTGGTCAGGCAAACCTTTTACATTGATTGGCTTTTCCGCATCCGGTTTAATTTCGAACATATCGTTAGGTGTAAGACCACATTCTTTAATCATTTCCAGACAATATTCCAGGTGTCCTAATTCGTTGGTCACGTTATTGGTTCCGAATGAGAACTTTACGCCTGCCTCTTTCGCCATTTTAATCATTTCTGCTTTGGGTGTTTTATACCGGGCATTAATTTCCAATGCAACGCCATTGTCGGCCAAAACCTTGACTACTTTTTCCATCCTTTCCGTTGTCCACAATTCATCGTATTCAGACATTAACTGGGCCGGCAAAACCGTTGGGTTCACATAAATATCGACGGGTTCCTGCGAGAAAATCGCCTCAATTTTAGCCACTAAGTCATCCATGAACTGTTGTTTGTTATCCACCCAAACTTCTTCGGGGATCCAGATCCGGTTTCGGCGCCCTTTTCTGTCGGTAAACGTCATGGCATCGGTAAATACATAATCGAATTTTGAAATGGCTTCGGGCGAAAACAAAGTCACCCATTCCCTTCCTTCCGCCTGCATTCCTTTGAATGTCGGACTGCCTTTTACTTCTTCAATGTATTGATACAAAGAAGAATCGTCGGTAACCGGGAAATGCAAACCACAATTGGGAGCCACTCCGTAATTAATTCCCAGGCGCTGAGAACTAGCCACTACATCGTCAATGGTCAGGCCGCCTTTCAGGTGAACATGAAAATCAATCAGTGGAAAACCCTGTTTCATTAATTGGGTCACCGTTGTATCCCAGTTTTTGTCATCCACCGTTTTTACTTCACCATCGGGCAACGCTTTTATGCGCAGGTTTTTATAAAAAGTAGTGCTGTTTGCATCGTGTGCCTGTAAAGCAATGGTTCCTTCCCCCAGCTTCACTTTTTCGCCGCCCTGCCATCTCCATGGGTCTGCGGGTTCGGTGTATTCGTTCACTTTTACATCGTTCACAAACACTTCAATAAAGTTCTCCACTACTTTAATCCGCATTTTAAACCACTCGTTATCGTTTGCCACCGGATAGTATACATTCCGAATGTTATAAACACTCCCGGTTTTTCTGCGCTCTTTTGAATCGGGCGATCCTACAAAAGAATTATTGACCTGAATTTCGTAGCCTGTTTCAGGCCATCCTTCAGCCTGGTATTGGGTACTGATAAAAATTCCGGAATTGGAATGTTCCATTGTTTTTACCTCGGCTTCAAACTCAAAATTTTTGAAATTTCCCTTATAAAAAAGATGGCTTCTTTCTCCGGAACACTTAATGGCTCCGTCCTCCACCGACAGGCTTTCGGGATGTTCGGAAGCTTTCTTCCAGCCATCGAGTGTTTTTCCGTCAAACATAGTTTGCCACTCTCCTGTCGGGACAGAAGGCTTGCATGCCGCGGCGATCAACACTACTAATATTAGTAAATAGAATCTGGTAGATTTCATTGTTGTTGGTTTAGATTATATTTTTTGAATTAATATTTTTAGTCGAGGCTTCCCGATTGCGGAATAAATCGTGCACTCAAATCGGGTGTAGCCATATCTTTATCGAGTGGAAACATCGGCCGAATGATCCTTTTGTAGCCCAGACGTTCAAGATCCTGATCTACGCCTCCGGGAGTCAGAGCCATCAGCCAGTCCGCCCTCATATCATATAATTCGGGAACCAGGTAGCCGATTTTTACCACCACAATATCAGTTTCTCTTGGATTGAGATCAAGATCAGTGAAGTCTTTTTCGTAATGGTAGGGCTTGCGTTTTTTTGTGACAATCACCTTAACGCTACCGGTTTGAACCACCACTTCGGTTCCGGCATTCTGATCGCCTTGTTTTATTGCCGTTACGGTACCGGTAAGTTGCAATGGCGGTGCATAACGGTCGTCCACCTGTGCTCCCACCAGCTCGCTAACTTTTCCTCCTACTCCCACTTCGAGTGCTTTTTCGATCATAGCAGGTCCGGGAATGGATGCATAGATCAAAGACGGACCATCGGCTTTCTGAAATTCTTTTCGCTTTAATATTTCTGTCAGCGTCCAGGTTACATCGCCGGCTCCTCCTGCTGTAGGGTTATCACCCATGTCGCTGATCATAAAGGGTTGTCCATCGAATGCAATCGCTTTATCCATACAATCTTTCAGATCGGCTACCGGAGCAACAAATTCAAATTGCTCGCGCACGTCCCAGAAACTCCTGGCCAGTTCTTCGGCAGCTTTACCCACTGCCTCTTTATCGTCGCCATAAGCCATTACCACGCCACGGTTGCGGGGCTCGTCGGCCCAGGCATAACCAATCCAGATGGCTGCGTCAATGACACCCTCCTGCTTGGTAAGCGGCTCAACTTTGGCATACAAACTTTTACCCGGCTCAATCCGCGTGCTTGTTTTTTCTCCGGGAAGCAAAATCGGAACCGGAATCCAGGCTTTGTATTTGGGTTTGCCTTTACCGCTCTCCAAACGATCGAGCAGGTTTTCCAGGGCGCGTTGTTTTGATTCCAGCGCATCTTCATGGGGCGCCATCCGGTAACAGGTAATCAGGTCGCTTTCGCGTGCCAGTCGTTCGGTAACGTTTCCATGCAAATCCATAGATGTGGAAATGATCGTTTCCGGTCCGACTACTCCGCGAATCCGCTTAATCATATCCCCTTCCGGATCATCCAAACCCACAACGCTCATGGCGCCGTGAATGTCAAAGAAAAGCCCGTCGTAAGGAAGATTTTCGCGCAGGCGATCGAGTGTTTCTCCCATAAGCGTTTCGTAGGCTTCGCGCGTAACAATACCGCCGGGCAGCGCATGCCCACGTAATGTTGGGAACCATTGCGCACGCTGACGATCCGGAGCACTATCGGCCATAAAAGGGTAATACGAAAAGATCTCCTCTCCTCTTCTGGCTTTAAATGCACTGATATCGGATTGCGCAGGTGAAAAAGTGCTCGATTCGATAGCCAATCCTGCGATGGCTACTCTTGGCAATTCTTTACTTTTTTTATTGTTGCACGCCCCTAAAAATACCAGGCCGGCAATCATCAACGGATAGATTATTCGTCTCATTTCTTTTCGTAAGTTTTGTTCTTTTAGCAAGTAAGGCAAATTTAATGAAAAGAGTCAAGCATTACAGATAAAACCGGGATGAATATAGAAATCTACGGCGGGACAAAGCCTTCCTAAGTTTACTGAAACAATATCGGATTCGCCTCGACAGAATTATTTTCTATTTCAATCTAACCTTTATACATACCTTCTTTATATTGAAATTTGAAGAAAATATGAACGAGTTTAATAAGGAATAAGAAATCAGGAAAAGTTAGCTCAATTTATTCCGGTTTCGACACTTTTTTATTCGTTATTCCTTAATATTTCTTTTTTATTTGTCCTGTTTTTTGAAAGACATATTTGTGAATATAGAGTAGCTATTTCCATTGAGTAATAGATTGATTAGACCATATCAGATTCCTTTCCTGCCCGGCAATTAAGAGAAAGCAGGTTCTTCCTTCATTCTGGCAGTAATAAGCTGTTTGCGATACTGGTAAATGTCCTCAATCGTGGCAACGGTTGTATCATGCTTTTGCGCAAAGTCCATTACTTCGGGCAAACGTGCCATGGTGCCATCTACATTGGTAAGTTCGCACAAAATGGCGGCATCTCCCAAGCCAGCCAAGCGTACTAAATCCACACTGCCTTCGGTATGCCCCCTACGGTCAAAGACACCGTTAATCTGGGCTCTCAACGGAAATACATGCCCCGGATGTGACAAATCTTCGGCCCTGGCACTATCCGCAATCGCTGTTTGAATGGTAGTTACCCGGTCTTGCGCTGAAACGCCCGTGGAAACACCTCTTTTGGCCTCGATGGAAATGGTAAAAGCCGTTTGATTGGCACTCGTATTATTTTCAACCATTGGCCTCAGACCCAGCGTTTGACATTTTTCATCGGTCAGGCATAAGCAAACAATTCCGCTGCATTCGCGAATCATCAATGCCATATCTTTCGCTGTCATTGTTTTGGCCGGAAAGATCAGATCGCCTTCATTTTCACGATTCTCATCATCGACCAATAAAATACCTTTTCCTTCCTGCAGTTTTTGAATGGCCCGTTCCACCCGCTCCCGGCTGCTTGCTCCAAATGTTTCCAGTGTGATCATCTTTACTCCTCTTTTATGTTGTAATCATCAAAATCCCCGGAGCAAAGGCAATTCCACAGCCCCTTGTGCAACGCGAATTGCACAGGCTGCCGATTGCTTATGGATTCTTCTCTCATCCAGACTGTAACTGTCGGTTTTGGAATTTCACCAAATCAGTCCTTTTGCAAGGAGTCGCGGACTATCACCGCCGGTAGGGACTTGCACCCTGCCCCGAAGAATATCGCGCCAAAATTAGCTGTTTCGTTTTTCTCAATCAAGCTAAAAAACAATTTGTTTTTAGACGTCTCTGCGTTTTCCGTTGTATGCTGCCGACAACAAACAAAAAGTCCATCTCAATTTAAAATCTTGAGATGGACTTTTGTTTGATTCGCGATACTTGATATTAGATTGGAACTAAGATTGAGGTAACCCAGTTCAATCTTATCAATCTAAACCAGTTGAAATGTTTTGTCCAAAAACACGAATACTGTTGATCCGGGACTAAAGCGTTTGTGTTTTTAAAATGGCTTTTTCGATAATGACATAAGCCACGATCGAACTCACCACACTGTTTACCGGCGCAACTCCGGGCAAATAGGTTGCGGCCAATACCCCAATTCCCCAGGCAACCACTGCCGACCAGCGAAATTTACTGATTTTCTTTTCTGCAAAATCAATGTATTTGGCTTTATGAACCAAAAAGTAATCTGCAATCAGAACGCCCCCAATCGAGGGTAACATTGAGTTCAGTACATTCAGAAATCCTACGAAATTATTGTACAGATAAAGCGCCAGTAAGGTTCCGATGATCCCGTTCACGATCACCATTATTTTTTTGGGCAAACGGGTAATGTTCGAAAATCCAAGTCCCGATGCATAAAGTGCATTATCATTAGTGGTCCAGATGTTTAATCCCAGAATAATCATCGCCCAAACGATCATCCCCTGGTTCACCAGAACATCACTGATATCTGATTGCTGATAAAAGGCAGATCCAACGGCGCCAAAGAAAAACATCAGCGAGTTTCCCAGGAAAAACGCAATCAACGTAGTGGATACCGCAATTTTGCTGTTTCTGGAGAAACGGGTAAAATCGGGTGTTAAGGTTCCTCCGCTGATAAAAGAAGCCACGCAGATCCCGATTGCAGCATAAAGTGTCATCGGATTCTCAGGAACGATATCGAACCAGGCAGCTGTTCCTCCAAAATCGCCAAAGGCTTTTCCCACCGACATCAAGCCTAACACGGTAATAGCAGGCACCGCCACAAAACTAAGTGCGGTAAGCGCTTTAATTCCAAACCAGGCCGTAGCAGTCATTATGAGCCCGGCAACTGCAACGATCATATAAATGTTTAAACCGGTAACTTTTTGTACCGGAATGGCAAACATCGCCACACCAACACCAAACCATCCCACCTGGGTGATTCCCAGTAAGAATGAAGGAAGAATCGATCCTCTTTCTCCAAACGAGTACCGCGCCAGTAAATGTGTTGATAAGCCCGTTCTCGACGCAATAAAAGCCAGCAAACCGGTGTAGATACCCAGCACCAGGTTTCCGACCAATATGGCGGTTATAAACTTAGAGGCGGTCAAGCCTGCTCCCAGTTTTCCTCCGGCCCACATACTGGCCGAGAAAAAGGTGAAGCCCAGCATTACTACCAGCATTACCCAAAATCCTTTTTTACTGTTGGTGTCAACTGCCGATAACGAAAAATCGTGATCGTGATGCGATGGTTTTTCCATTGTTAGTTTTTTATAAGTTGATTTTTAAGAATTTGCAATGCTTTTTATTTTTGCCAGCTGAGCAGAGGCTAGTTCCTCGAGGTCTACCTTTCCAAAACGGCTTCGGTCGAGAAGCGGTACACGTTCTCCCACCTGCTGATCGAAGGTTCTGCCGCGACGAGCCATGGTGTGCACCTGCTCCCAGTATTCGATCACGTCTTCGAGGTATTCGGGTAACCAAAACGCACGTGAACCGGCATCGTAAATCACACAGCGTTCCATCGGGAAGGCCGGATTTTCATACTGGCTTTCAACAAACTCGGGGGCCATAAGGGCTTCGCGCTTTACCAAATCGGTTCCGGTAAGCTTAATGGTTAATGGCGTTGAAACGGTAGGCACAGTAAAACGTCCTTCGATATAGCACAAGGTGGTGGATTGATATCCTTTAAACTTCGCACGACAAAGTGCATCCACGTTCTCCAATATCTCTTCTGTCCGTTTTCCTCCATAGGTAAAAAACAGAATCGATTCGATGTTGGTGTTATTGATTTCGGCTTGTTTTACCAGGGCTTCCAACCCAAACTCGAGACTGGTGCCGGTTGCGACCACATCGCCGATCACGATTTGCGCCGATTGCGGCATATATACCTTTTGGTAGTCGCTTTCGATAATGTGCCACTCTTCAGAATCGGGATTAATACGGGCCCTTTGGGCGCTGATAAACGACGAACCGTGTAAATTCCAGTCGAACGCATCGGCGATGGCTTCGCGCAAACCAAAATTCAGTCCGCCCCGCAAAATATTAAAAACTATGGTTTTTCTTTCTTCCAGGCAAATTACCTGTTCTTCCTGCAAACTCTTCATCGCCATCGAACACGCCTTACGCAGCTTGCGGGTATAATTTACCCCCATTACCGTGGTATCGTTGCAAATGGCACGCGTTTCAGCGCTGGAAATCACCAGGCGGTTAACACTCGTTTTCCCCTCCTCTTCAATTTTGTAGATTGAACAGTCGTTTCTCTTTGAAATTCTATTCAGCATTTCTATCGTAAATTTTAAAAAATAAATGGGAAAACAAGAGACCGGGATGGTCTCCGGACGTGTCCCAGAAATTCGGGAATGCTCCCCAAATTCCGGATGACAAAAATGAACTTTTTATTCCAAAAGTCAAAAATAAACGTTCAAAAATCACTCAGATTTAAAACAAGAGTTCCGTTTATTTCGGATGAAAAATAATTCAGCGCATAGAAGAATAACGGATGCCGGAATTTTCTAGATTTGCTACCTTTCACGATGTATCGCATCTGAAGGCCATTCCAATAATTTAGTTCGAACCAACTTACTTGTGCATTGAATACGATGTACCATAAAATTCAACGTGTCCGAAAAGTTTTGAACGATGCTGCAACGCACGCCGAAAGATTTGGAAAAACAAGCGGACTAACCTGCGCTGCCGGATGTAACCGGTGTTGTGTAAAAAAAGACATACATGCCAGCACACTCGAGTTTTTCCCTTTGGCTTACCACCTGGTCAAAAACGGTTTAGCCGAAGGTTTTTACCAAAAGCTGGAGCAGATTCCCGACAACGATATGTGTGCTTTGTTTTCGGCACTGGGCGATACTCCCGGTTCGTGTAGCAACTACCCCTATCGCGGACTAATTTGCCGTTTGTTTGGTTATTCGTCGGGCCCCGACAAACAGGGACAATACCGCCTGGTAAGCTGCAAAACCCTGAAAGAAACACCCGCTTACAATAACTTAACACCGCAAATAATAGGACGGGCGCCGGTGTTTTCGGCCTATTATATGCAGCTGGCGGCCATCGATTTTATGCTGGCCAACGAATCATTGCAAATTAATCAGGCTATAAAACGGGCACTGGAGCTGGTAATGACCCATTATCTCTATCGCCGGCCGGGCAGACGAGCTTAAAATTGTGCTCAGCAAAGCGCAAAATAAAAGCGATTCTGACGAGGGAAAAGCCCTGCTATTGTACAAATTTATCCTGGGGGTTCCGGGCTTTGTAACTCAATGCACCTAATACTGCCACCACCACAATCATCACGTAAATTCCGTAACTGTAACTTCCCAAACGGGTGTAAGACAGGCTAAATAAAATCGGGCCGAGCGCGCTTCCAAAAACAATTAACGACATTACAAATCCGGTGATCTTCCCGAGGTGTTCGCGACCGTAATAACGCGGCCAGGTTACCGCCATCAGTACGTTGTACACGCCGCTGGTTATGCCGTGTCCGACAATAAAACCGAGGTAGTAAATACCATGCGCCATGTGTGCCATACAAAACAGGGCCAGCAGTTCGGCAAACAACATCAGGTAAAGCAGGTAAACCAGTTTAATCCGGTCACTTATCCAGCCTCCCAGCAACGAGATGGTTACCGCAATAAACGACGATGGTATAAAAATCGCCAACGCTTCGTCGCGCCCGATACCGGCAGCTTCGAACAGCGACACCAGGTGAAAGGTAAATCCGGTGATGTAAAGTGCGTAAATGGCCAGCGGCAGGGCAAATAACCACAACGTTGCACTTTTGCGGGCTTCTTTGAGTGTAAATTGTTTAAATGGCCTGATCGTCACATTATGTTCCCGGTTACCGTGTTTCTCTCCATCGGGAATCATGTTCAGGTCTTCGGGATTATCGCGGTAAAAAACAAAAACAAAAGCGGTGAAAAATACTCCAATGGCCAGCGCCATCCACAGCCAGGCCATCCGCCACGACGTTTCCTGAATAAGCATATAGAAGGTAAGCGGCGCCACCGAAAATCCCAGCGACACAAATAGCGAAGAAATGCCGTTTACCAATCCTCTTCGGGCGATAAACCATTTCATGAGCATATTGCGCGACACCATGGTTAACACGCCCTGCCCCGAAAAACGCAGCATAAAAAAGAACAGGATAAGCACAGCCACAGCCACTCCCACATAGGATGAAGACGTAGCAGGCGCCAACAAGTGAATAATGCGATCAGACTGGCTCAGCAGCACCAGTACGGTTGCCAGCAACAACGATGTTCCCATCCCCACCCAACGGGCGCCATAGCGGTCGTAAAGTTTTCCGGCATAGGTCAGAATAAACGAGCTGGCAATGGTTCCAAACATATAGGCCATACTGATCTGGTCGCGGCTGATCCTGATATTTTCCAGCAGATAATCGGTAAACGTGGAAACACCCGTGGTTTGTCCCGGAGCACTCACCAAAATACCAACTGTTGCCACTGCAAGGATCACCCATCCATAGAAAAAAGGTACTTTTCCGGGTTTTAACAAAAGATTGTTATAGCGTTGTTTGAATGAAACCTGATTTTGCATAGCTCAAAGTTAAACGTGTTTCGGCCGAATCCAATAGCTAGGTCGTCGTATTTTATATGACAACAAAGGGGTAACGTTTTTTTTATGAAGGACTCAATTTTGGCTGTTTTTAGAATGATGCACAAGCATTTCATCGTGTGCATTCCTTTATATGAACGAAAACCCTTAAGGTGAATTATGTTGCGAATAGCAGTCATTCCCGGCAACTCTTCGTCGCATTCTCTGTTTTGTTTTGTACTCACAATAAAAAGACGTACTTTTGATGCTTCTTGATTAGAATCGTAATAGAATTATTATTCCCAATAATAAATGTGTTTTTTTCTAATTGATTAAAATGATCAGTAGCTCATAGGCTATAACGAAAAAAACATAGTTCTGCTATTCTATTTCTTATTTCTACCTGCTACAAAGTAATAATCAGGCAAAATCAGTATCAAACAATCTGATGGATGCCAGTAATAGTTTTTTATATGAATATTTATGTTGGAAACCTTGATTTCAAGGTAAACGAAAATGACCTCAAAGTAATTTTTGAGGAGTACGGCACTGTTAACGATTCAAAAATTATAACAGACAGATACACCGGACAGAGTAAAGGTTTTGGATTTGTTACCATCGAAAATGCTTCGGATGCCAATAAGGCAATCGACGAATTAAATGGTGCCACTCTCGATAACAGGGAGCTTGTTGTTAACGAAGCACGTCCAAGAAAAGAATTCTAAGATGAGTGGAGGAAAAGTAAAATGGTATAACGAAGTGAAAGGCTTCGGTTTTATCGAATTGGAAGAAGGAAAAGATGTATTTGTACACCGCACTGGTTTGGCTAATCCCATGCGAGGACTTACAGAAGGTCAGCAGGTAAATTTCGAAACCAGAACCGGTAATAAAGGAATAGAGGCTATTAACGTAAAATAGCCTGAAACAATCCAATACCTGCATTAATTTTCGAATTGATATGGGTATTGTTTTTTTATACCTCACAAAACTCTCGAAATGCACTTATTCCAAACAATTTGAGTAACTTACGAACTCTTAATCAAATTACCGGATCTGAATATTAGCACCAAAAGGGCATTGTGCAGAAAATGAGCGCAATTTAGCTGCAATTGGAAGGCATTGCTTTCGATCAACAGTAACCTTTGGCAGATAAACATTAAAGCCAATCATTGTCTTGAAAATGATCAGAAAAACAATAACAAAAGAAACAGAAGAAGTATGCGGCAGTTAAAAATAAATCAGCAGATCACCCACCGAAACGAGAACTCTGTTAACATCTATTTTAAAGAAGTGGCCAGGCATCCGTTTGTCTCTCCCGAAGAAGAGGTTGAGCTAGCCCGAAGAATTAGGGAAGGTGATGATGCAGCGATGCAAAAACTGGTGGAAGCCAACCTCCGTTTTGTAATTTCGGTGGCTAAACAATACCAAAACCAAGGCTTGTCCTTTGTCGATCTTATTAACGAGGGGAATGTTGGATTGGTAAGAGCTGCCGGAAAATTTGACGCAACCCGGGGATTTAAATTTATTTCCTATGCCGTGTGGTGGATACGCCAGTCGATTATGCAGGCCCTATCGGAGCAAACCCGGATGGTAAGACTACCACTAAACAGAATGGCTTCGATTACCAAAATAAAAAAAGCCACCTCGTATCTGGAACAGCGGTTTGAACGAGAACCCACCAACCGTGAATTAGCGGATTACCTGGAAGTGAAGGAAGACCTGGTGGCTAAAAACAATGCCATCAAATTTCACCATATTTCATTTGACAAACCCCTCTCGCACGATGGCGAAAGCGACTTTACACTCTACGACCTTGTACAAACCGATAGTACGCCTGCTCCCGACACGGAACTACTGACCGAGTCAACCAGGATAGATTTAGTTCGTACGCTAAACAAACTGACCCAAAGAGAATCTAAAATTATTGTTCTGTACTATGGGTTAAACAACCACAAATCACACAGTCTTAGTGAAATAGCTGAGATGTTACAAACATCTGCAGAGAGAGTCAGACAAATCAGAGGCGTTGCCCTGTCGAAAATGAAAAAACTGATGTCGGGCACAACGTGTATTTACAACGACATTTAGTACATAATAATCTTCCGCAATCTTCATCCAATAACTCTCCATTGATGTTTTATTTTTGAGGCATTTATTATTTCTTCATCGCCTCCTGCTTTAACTCTTTCGGCATTTTTTCGATGGCATATCGTAAGGCAGTTCGTGGCATCACTGCTTTTTTCTGCATCACATAGTCAAAAACCTTTTGCTGATCGGCCTGGCTGGCGGCTTTCAACATCCAGCCATACCCTTTCTGCACCAGGTCGTCGGCATCCAGTAAAAGTAAATCGGCAATTTCAAAAATGATGGGGTGAAACTGCCCTTTCCGCGCAGGTATAATAAAAGTAACGGCAGCAGCCCTGCGCATCCAGCGGTTCTCGGATTTTGCGAAAGTTTTCAATTCCTCTGCATATTCCGGGTACATCATAACAAACTCAGCCAGCGAATGATTGCAAAAAGTATCGCACGAAGCCCAGTTGCTGATATAGTCTTGAATCCAGTGTTTGAAAAGCTGAAAATCATCGGAGTGAAATTGTTTCCGGAGTGCATAAGTCCATTCGCATGCAACAAACGATTCCTCCATCATCCCCGCCTGCCAGAACATTTCGTTCATCGCAAATATTTCGTCCTTCGGAAGGTGTTTAACTTCCGCAAAACATTCTTTGGCGATCCTTTGCACCAAAGGTGTTTTTACGCCATAGGTCTGAATGGCTTCCTTGAAAAAACGTTCGCTGCTTTTCTTAGCATTTTCATCGGCGCTTTGCTGCAAGCGCTCCCGAACTTTGTCAATTATCTCCTGCATCGCTGAAGTTTCTTAGATTAAAGTTGTTTTATTTCCATAAGAAAATAAGGCATTTGTTATCCGGGTAGCTTTTCATAGCGCGGGATTTTCTCCATATCCTTGTCCCAGTTCGCTTTGTAGTCCAGAAAAATGTGTCCTTTGGGTTGTATCGGGATATCAGTATTCAGACTTCCGGCAGGAACAACCAATAGAGCCCCGTCCATTTGTAAATTGGGCAGGGCCGATCCGCAATGCACACAAAAAGCTTTTACGTGTTGGGTAGTTTTATGTTGATAGGACCGCACCTGGTCTTCGCCCGAAATCCATCTGATTTTAGCCGTCGACGAAAACAGGTTGGCGGCATGTGCCGACCCGGTATCTTTTCGGCACCACTTGCAGTGGCAAAGAAAAAAGTCGTCGAAATCGCCGTTTACTTCAAAAACCACTTTTTTGCATAAACAAGAACCGGAATGTATCATGAATTTTTGTTTTAAGGATGATTAACTTCATAAGCGGGCACTTAAAACCCGCTGATTATTAATTGTTTATTTTTTAGTTCTTTGACATTTTTGTAATCGTATTTCGTAAGTACTTCTTTTATAGGAGTTTTGTCGAGTAGAGATATGCTAAGGA
>NZ_JALGYW010000012.1 GCF_023111095.1 Maribellus sp. YY47 | reverse complement strand
CAAACAAGATACCATTAAAATTAAAAGCTATAAAAGAACAGACCGTTTCAAAGCTAGCTTTGAAACGGTCTGTGAATCTATTAACTTAGTCCAATAATCTGTAACGCTTATTTAGGACTAGTCAATTCTTTTCTACTGTTGCTCAAAATCCTGTATATGGGCCATCTCCTGACAACAAGAATATTCCAAACGGAGACGCTTGGTTAAGAGTTATGCCGTTTGTATATAATGGGAAAAAAGCCTCGTGCTTTTATGTTACTATACAAAAAAGGTTTCTTGTTGTAACAGCAAAACATATTTTTGAAAATCCACCAGCCAATGGAACTAGAATAGATTATTTTTCATTTCAGGATAAAGAGTGGAAAATTGGATCAGGAGATTTTTATACAGACAATGACTCTCTCAGCGATATTGCAGTGATTTGCGTGTACAAAAATGTAAACTCAGGAAATCCATTTGATATTGGTGAAAAATACATAGGATTAGGTCAGGATATATTCTTTGCGGGTTATCCATATGGAATGATACCTGACATATCGGTCGACAATTCTTATACTAAGCCACTGCCATTTGTAAAAAAAGCTTCTTTATCTGCTCTTGAATATAAAGATAGTACTCTTATTATATGGGGCGATGGACATAATAATCCAGGATTCTCAGGTGGTCCTGTGTTTAATATGATCCTAAAAGACGGTCAACTTAGGACTCAGTTAATTGGAGTTATATCTGGATATAGAATCCAGCAAGATGTGGTTCATATTAATGAGGCAAAGACCCAATACTATACAAAAGAAAACTCTGGGATTCTGAAAGCCACCAGCATATCAAGTCTAGAGAGAATCGTTGATATGATAGAATAAGTTATCAAGTTCTGAAGATTTTATATGTCGTTAATATCTAGTTAATTAAACTATGGCTAATTTGAACCAATCCGATAATAACAGTTCAAAATGGAAATTTAATGTTCCCAGACTTCTTCGCCGTAAAAGAAAAAAACGTGACAAATTTCTTGAAGCATTTGAGGAATGGAACAATTTAAGTTCCGGTGAACAGGAAGAAAGGCGGCAATTAGCTGATTTAATTGAACGAAATAGTTTTAAATGGTATAAAGTATCGCCTGATACAAAAGCCACAATCAGGGCAAATGGATTATTATCTATCTTGTTAATCGTAATTACCTCCATTACCGTTATACAGCAATGCTCAACAAATAACCTTCAAAAGGAGAGTATTCATGTAATGTTGAAGCAAGATTCTACTAATCAACAAAACCTGAAGCTATTGCAAAAAGAGTTTGATTTAAATTATCGCCCATTTTTAAACATTGTCGCTTTTGCAATGAGTTCTGATACAACGGTTTATTTTGGAGTTAATAATTATGGTAAACTACCTGCCTATTACGTGATTAAATCAATAAGATTTATTTCTGATAAAGCAAAAAAAATTAGTAATATAAATGTTGATACAAGTGGCTCAATTATTTATCCAACTACAGAGAAAACTCCTTTTTTGGTATACATTGATAAAGATCTTTCAAAACAATTTTATTTTAACAATGATTGGATATGTGAAATAGTAATTGAATACAATTCTCTTCATGCAAAAAATGACGAATTAACTTACTATTATAAACATACCTTATATGTTCAGAAAAGTATAAACTCCAAAGAATCATTTTTCTTTCCGATAAAATCGATTGACGCTAACTGATCTTTTTATTTTCCTTTCAATCATTTTCTCTTTTCCATCATTATTTTGTCCTATAATACCTATTTATGTGAACTACATCATCTGTTCAATTCTTTTGTACATTTGAGGTAATAAAATAACCATCCTGTAAAATCACATCAGATTTCAACTAATGAACAAGCAATCTTCCTTTCAAATTCCAGAAAATGTATATAACCGAATCATACTCGTCGGAAATGGCTTTGATCTTGCACTTGGGTTAAATACTCGGTACTCAGATTTCTTACTTTACTACCTGAAAAAAAATTGTGAAACTCAGTTGCTTGATTATCCGTCAGGTAATGAATTATTCTCAATAGACGAACGATTTACCAATGCTCCAGGTTATTATGGCAGCTTATACAATCATATTAAAGATGAAGAAAACATTGATTCTGTTGTTAAGTTTTTACAAGATCATCTTGCAGTTTCATTTCACAGTGAACTACTAAGAACTTTAATTAAACACCATCAAAGAGGGAGATGGGTTGATATTGAAAGTGTTTATTATACATTGCTAAATAAATATCATTCTGGAACTGGAAGAGATAAAATAAGGCAACTTAATCAATCAATGGATGTATTATTAGAACATCTTAATGCATATATTATAGAGGTTCAAAAAGGAGTAACAGAAGATCATTATGATCACTTTCGGAATTTGGCTATTGCATTGAGTGGATCAATACCAATTAGTCTTCGAAATCTTATAAAAATTCAGAAGAATAACACTTTACCGTCATCGATACTGTTTTTAAATTTTAACTATACTAATACGATTACTAAATTTATAAATATCGCTGGATATCAATTTCGGAACATTGATACTTATGAAATCTTTATCCACGGTTCGGTTGGAAGTGATGATAATCCAATAATATTTGGATATGGTGATGATACCGGAGAAGAATACAAAGCTTTGGAAAACTCTAATAATCCGGAATATCTTAGAATGATAAAATCTTTCAAATATCCGCAGACAAATAACTACCATAATCTACTAAATTTTCTTGAACAAAGTGATTTCGAAGTCTTTGTACTTGGTCACTCCTGTGGATTGTCTGATCGGACATTATTAAAAACAATTTTCGAACATGAGAATTGCATCGCAATTCAGCTATATAATTACAATGGGAAAGATGAGTTCTTTTATAAAAGTATCGAAGTTTCACGACATTTTGATAACAAGATGTTGATGCGTGAGCGACTGCTCCCATATTCAGAATTAGCCAAAATACCTCAGAATACCTAGTTGTGAAAATTAATCAAAAAGTGTTCTATGTTAAACTGGACATTTTGTGGACCTTTCAGACAAAAGTAGACAAGGTAGACAAGTTTAAACTATTAGTATTTATTGATAGTTCAGCTATGCTTGAGAGTCCTGCTCTTCCCACACCTTACTTAAAATCGCGACTGATCTTTATCGGTTGCGATTTTTTTGTCTCCATGCAAAACATCCGACGCAAATTTCCCGTAGTGCGCATGAATACCGGCAGATATTCTAATACTGGGCTCTTTAATCATTTGTACTGTTTAATAAACAACTTTCTGGATTTCATAACTATCATTTGTTTTAATCGTATACAAAGCGCTGAATTGTCAACTGACTCCGTGTTTATTTGAATTTTTCGAGAGTACAAACTATAATAACATTCATTATGAAAAAGATTGTTTACCTGGTGATTGTTCTGTTGTTAAGTATAAACACAATGGCGCAGGAAGCAGATAGAAAAGGCTATATCGGAATAATGATTGGCCCTTCGTTTCCTTATGGTGACTTTGCGGGTAGTGGACAGTTTTATGAGGGGTATGCTAAAACGGGTGCGAACGTCAGTCTTTTAAATTTTGGATATAAACTTTGGAACAATCTGGGGATTACGGCGGGGTGGTTCGGTATTGCCAATCCGATCGATTATTTTGGTACAGACGGAATGTGGGGCGCTGGAGCATTAATGGTCGGCCCGCTTTATTCTATCCCGCTAAACGAAAAATTTGAACTTGATTTTAAAGGTATGTTTGGTTATGTTCTGTTAACCCGGAAATTTGATTATTCCGAAAGAGACGAAGCTACCGGCACGGGCTTTGAAGCCGGAATAATGTTGCGGTACAATTTTGCCCAAAACTGGAGTTTTATGACAAATTTGGAAACGTTTAACACGAAGCTTGATATTCAGCCGGACAAGGATCCCGGAGTATCGCTCCTTAATTTATCGTTTGGTATTGCTTACCGGTTAAGGTAAAGCATTTGTGACCCTAATTTGCCAGCTCAAACAGCAGCTTAACTTCCGGATCGAGTTCCAGTTTTGTCACTTTTTTTTGAACCGGAATTGAGATAAAATTTCATTTTAAATTGAGGTTCACCCGAACCTTTCCGTGGAATTTTAAAATCGTTTTCCACTCGAAAAACGTAATGGTATCAATTTAATCAGATTTCACGATATCCGACACCACAGGATGCAGTTTTGTATAAGTTCCATAGTTTTGATGTTCTCAAAAAGCTAACAGCCATGCTATCAGACCGAAAGTTGTGGGAGAGTTTTTTATCCGGTGATGGGAATTCCTTTAAAATGATCTATGAAAGATCGATTCAGGATCTGTTTGCCTATGGAAGGAGTTTTTGTTCGGATGAAGAAATTGTGAAGGATTGTATTCATGATTTGTTTATTGAAATTTACAATACACGAACCAGACTTAGTTCAACGGATAAGATATTGCCCTATTTAATGGTTGTGCTCAAAAGGATTATTATTCGAAAGCTGCGCAAAGATGCACCAAGTAATAGTCTGAATATTGAGTATTTACCTTTTGTCCTGGAAATACGCGAAGAGGAGGAAGATATCGCTGTGGAGGAAACTCTGCAAAGTCTTAGAAATGCCCTTCGAGAGTTGACTCCCAGACAAAGAGAAGCCATTCATTTAAAATACGTAGCAGGATTAAGTTACGATGAATTGGCAAAGGTGATGGATTTGAATTATCAAACTTCACGAAATTTAGTATCCAGAGCTATCCTAAAGTTGAGGGTAATATTAAATAAGGAAGAGTTAGTGGTTCTTCTCGTTTTAACCATCGGTGGCGGCAAAAAGAGGTAAGCGCCGTGCAATTATTAGATTCTCTTTTTATTTCCCAACTCTACACCCGATAGTATTCATTTCCTGATTATTTCAGTAGCCCGATTCTCCTCTCGAAAAAAAAATCAATTTAAATGGTTACAAAATTGATTATTTCTCCATTGTATTATAAAACTAGCTTGATGGAAACTAAACTGCCTGGAAATTTTCAAGAATTAATTACTAACTCATACTTTATTGAATGGGTTAAGAATCCAACTCCCGAATCAGATCAATTTTGGCAGCATTTTTTGATGAGGAATCCTTTGATTAACAATGAATTCGAAAAAGCCCGGTTAGTTATATCTAAATTTCAGCGGCAAAAAAAGGTGATTGATGAAGACAGTGTTCGTGAGATTTGGAATAACATCGAAGCTGATTTGGATAAAAAGCCGCTTAGAAAGAAGCTGATTAATTCGTGGACAATAGCTGCTACAATAATCCTGATTCTCGGTCTGGCAGGTATATTTTACCTGGAGACAAAAACAAGCGAAATAGATTATGAACAACTTGCAGCAAAGGTGCTAAGTCAGGATGGTGTAACCTTGTTTTTGTCGGATGGGCAAACCAAAATGTTCACCAGCAAACAACCGTCTTTTGACTGCTTGGAAACCGGGGCTATCAGAGTCGATTCTTCATTGGTAATGGAAGAACTTTCTGGCAGCACAGAAGGATCAACCCAGCGGTTTAACCAGTTGGCAGTTCCTTATGGAAAGCGATCAAAGCTATTTTTATCGGATGGAACGAAGGTTATTCTGAACTCCGGAAGCCACATAATATTTCCTGTTGTTTTTTCAGGAGAAAAACGTGAGGTATATCTGAAAGGCGAAGCTTATTTTATGGTGGCTCATAATCAGGAACTCCCTTTTTATGTAAAAACCGACCAAATGTCGGTAAAAGTGCTGGGTACCGAGTTTAATGTTAGTGCTTATCCTGAGGAGAATAACCATGCAGTTGTTCTGGTGACGGGAAGTGTTGAAACCCAAATTAAGAAAGACAGACTTACGATGGAGAAGGGGGAGAAACTGACACTCAATAAATCCGGAAATTACATAGAACGAGAATTTGTCGATGTCCGTGAATTTATTTCGTGGAAAGACGAATGGTTGTATTGCAACAACGAGTCTATTGATCGAATTGCCGCCAAACTCTCAAGATATTATAACTTAACTATTTCCTTTCATGATAAGAAAGCAAAAATGCTGACAATGACTGGTAAGCTGGACTTGAGGTCTGATTATCATCGTGTTTTGGATGTTATTTGTTTTTCAGCTCCGGTGAGTTATTCCGACGAAAATGAAGAAATAATCATTAAACTAAAATAAACCTAAATGAGAAAAACCTAGAAAAATAGGGCAGGTTTACTGGTACTATTCCTGCCCTTGTTTTAACCCGACTTTAGAATTGAAATTAAAGCTAATTAAAACTACAAGCAAACTTATGAAAAAAAACAAGCATTGGATTTCCTGTATAGGAAGCCAAAGAAAATTATTGCTGGCTATGAAACTATGTCTGCTATTTCTCCTGATTTCAACATCAACACTTCTGGGGAAAAGTGTGTATTCACAAAGTACGACTTTGTCTTTGCATCTGAAAGATGCATCGTTTAAAGATTTTGTGGATGCAGTTGAAAGTCAAAGTGAATTTATCTTCGTTTATTACGATGGAATTTCTGATTTTAACGGAATAACCATCAGTGCAAAAAACAAGTCGATTGAAAAAATTCTCGACGAGGTTTTTGAATCCACGAATAAAACCTACAAAATACTTGACCGGCAAATTGTTATCGGAAAGAAAGAAACAAATGACAAGTTGACAACTCCTACCGTATTTCCACAGGAAAAAGCGGTTAAGGGAAAGGTGGTTGACAGTGAAAATAGACCATTGCCGGGCGTTACAATAACCATTGTAGGAACAACTAAAGGTGTGATTACCGATAGCGATGGTACCTTCTCAATAGAAGTTAAGCCAACCGATAAACTGGTCTTTTCATTTATTGGAATGGAAAGCCAGATTATTGAGGTTGGTGATCAAACAAAGATAGATATAGTATTGAAAGACACATCCCAGGAACTTGAAGATGTTACTGTGGTTGCTTTCGGAAGGCAAAAGAAGGAGAGCGTAATCGGCGCCATTTCTACTGTGAACCCAAAAGATTTAAAAGTACCTTCGAGTAACCTGACCACGGCGCTCGCCGGTAATATGGCAGGGGTAATCGCCTATCAGCGGAGCGGCGAACCCGGACAGGATAATGCCGACTTCTTTGTACGTGGTATCACAACTTTTGGTACCAATACCAACCCATTAATATTAATTGACGGCGTAGAACTCACATCAACCGATCTCGCCCGCCTGCGTCCTGACGACATTGAAAGTTTTTCAATACTGAAAGATGCTACCGCAACTGCATTATACGGCGCCCGCGGTGCGAATGGAGTTATTTTGGTAACAACTAAACAGGGAAAGGTTGGGCCCGCAAAAATTTCATTCCGTGCCGAAAATTCTCTGTCAGCTCCCACGCAAACCGTTAAAATAGCCGACCCGGTAACCTACATGAAAATGCATAACGAAGCGATCCTTACCCGGGATCCTTTAGGGACCATCTTGTATTCGCAGGAAAAGATAGAGAATACTGAGGCCGGCAAGTATCCGCTTATTTATCCCGCAAACGACTGGAAAGAAATGTTGTTTAAAAATTATACCATGAACCAGCGTTTTAACCTGAATGTCAGTGGCGGCGGCGGGGTTGCGCGTTATTATGTTGCCGGGTCGTTTAACCGCGACAACGGGATACTGAAAGTTGATCAACGCAATAATTTCAACAACAACATAGCCATTAATAATTACGATTTGCGTTCGAATGTAAATATTGACGTAACCAAAACTACAGAATTGATTTTACGTTTGAGTGCTAATTTCGAAGATTACAGGGGCCCCTTGCAGGGAGGGACCGAGATGTACAATTTAATGGTGCATTCCAATCCGGTGCTTTTCCCTGCTTATTACCCTGCTGATGATGAATTCCAGTATGCAAAACATATTTTATTCGGTAACTATAACAATAGTAAAACCAATCCCTATGCTGAAATGGTTCGTGGGTACAAGGAAAAGTCGCGCTCGCAGATATTGGCACAGGTAGAACTGAAACAGGATTTGGCTTTCATTACCCAGGGGCTGTCTGCCAGGGGTATGTTGAATGTCAGCCGTTTATCTCAATTTGCTGTCAACAGGTCATATAATCCGTTTTATTATGAAATCAGGAACTATAACCGACTGACCGGGGATTACAAATTGATTGAAACACACATAGGTACCGAATATTTAGGATACTCTGAATTGCCCGGGGACAGAGAACAAAATTCCTCGTTTTATTTTGAAGGAAGTTTGAACCATGTGCGTGATTTCGGGAAACATAACATCAGCAATCTATTGGTATTCCAGGCGCGGGAGACCTTAAACGCAAACACAGGTTCGTTACAATTGTCGCTCCCCTCCAGGAATTTAGGTTTGTCTGGGCGTTCAACCTATTCGTACAACTCCCGTTATTTTGCCGAATTTAACTTTGGATATAACGGAAGCGAACGTTTTGATAAAAAAAACCGTTTCGGCTTTTTCCCGTCGGTAGGCGCTGCGTGGCTCATATCCAACGAAGAATTCTGGGAAAATATGAAACCCGTTGTCAACAACCTGAAACTGCGCTATTCCTACGGTTTAATCGGGAACGACCAGATAGGCAGCGCTTACGACCGGTTCTTTTATCTCTCGGAAGTGAATATGGATGATAGCGGAAGGGCAGCTGTTTTCGGAGAGGAATACAACACGAGATATAACGGAATCACTATAAACCGTTATGCCAATCCGTATATATCATGGGAAAAATCGTATAAACAAAATTTTGCCCTCGAAATAGGTTTGTGGAACGAACTGAATATTATTGCCGAGTATTTTACGGAGAAAAGAGACAATATTTTGATGACCAGGTCAAGTATTCCCAACACAATGGGTCTGACGGCAACCCCAAGGGCAAATGTAGGCGAAGCGTCGGGCAAAGGTGTAGATATGACATTGGAATACCAGAAAAGCTGGAACAACAGTTTTTGGACATCGGCACGTGCAAATTTTACTTACGCCGCCAGCCGGTATGATGTGTATGAAGAACCGGAATACAACGAACCCTGGCGCTCAAGGGTGGGCATGTCGTTAAACCAGGTAACCGGGTATATTGCCGAAAGGCTTTTTGTGGACGATGAAGAAGCGGCCAGTGCGCCACCGCAATTAATAGGTACTTCACAATATGGCGGAGGCGACATCAAATACCTGGATGTAAACCGCGATGGTAAAATTACCGAAGCCGACAGGGTTCCTTTAGGCTATCCTACAGTTCCTGAAATTGTTTATGGATTTGGGGTTTCAACGGGATTTAAAGGATTTGATTTTTCGGTATTTTTCCAGGGGGCGGCCCGACAATCGTTTTGGATTAGTGCCGGCAGTACGGCGCCCTTTATCAATGACGCCCAAATTCTCCAGGACTATGCCGACAGCTATTGGTCTGAAGAAAATCAAGATGTGTATGCGCTATGGCCAAGGTTAAGCCCGACATTAAACTCAAATAATATTGCAACAAGTACCTGGTTTATGCGCAATGGCAGTTTTCTGCGCCTTAAACAGATGGAGCTTGGTTATACAGTACCCAAACGAGTCACTGAAAAAATAAAAATGGAAAATCTCAGGTTCTATGTCAGCGGAACCAATCTGCTTCTTTTCAGCAAATTTAAAATGTGGGACGTGGAAATGGCCGGTAACGGATTGGGATATCCTAACCAGAGAGTGTTTAGCTTTGGAGTAAACCTTTCTTTTAACTAACTAAGAATAAGTAACATGAAAAAAATAAAGATAATATTAGTTGTTGCAATAATGAGCTTAACGGCTTGCAGTGATTGGTTGGACGTGGTGCCTGACGGTGTTGCTACCCTGGATATGGCATTCAATTCGAGAGCGCAAGCCATTAAATATTTGTCAACCTGCTATTCGTACATGCCGAAAAATGGAGGCTCGAGCGACCCTGCCACATTAGGTGGCGACGATATATGGACCAGGAGGACCACTCATTTTTCCAACCGTTTCTCCCTTGCCGGTCTTGACATAAGCGAGGGTAACCAAAACGCTACCAGCCCGGTGCTTTCGAGATGGGCAAATATGTACCAGGCGTTACGCGTTTGCAATACTTTTTTGGAAAATGTCGATTTGGTCCCCGACCTGCAAGCCTGGGAGCGTGAACAGTGGACTGCCGAGGTAAAAGTTTTAAAGGCTTATTACCATTTCAGCCTGGTACAGATGTATGGCCCGGTACCCCTGATCCGTGAAAATATGTCGGTGGATGCGGATGTATATTCTGTAAAGGTAGAACGCGAACCGGTTGACGAATGTTTCGATTATATTGTGCAGTTACTGGACGAAGCCTGCGAAGGCGACATACTTCCCACGATTGTGCTCGATCCGGCAAGCGATTATGGGCGCATTACCAAGCCCATTGCCCTTTCGCTGAAGGCAAAAGTACTGGTAACGGCAGCAAGTCCTTTGTTCAACGGTAATAACGATCAGGCAACATTGATGAATCATGACGGCACCCCCCTGTTTAATACAACATTCATACCCGAAAAATGGGATTCGGCAATGGCCGCATGCAAAGCAGCCATTGATATTTGCCAAGAGGCAGGAATCATGCTATATACATATGAAGACGCGGCCGGCAGGTTCAACGATACAACCGTGCTGAACGTAACCCTTCGGAATGCTTTTAACCTGCGTTCGAACAGTGAAATAATCTGGGCAAACACGCAAATGATTTCAATTCCTTCCAGTGGTGGAATGATACATGCATCAATGCCTAAGTTGAACCCGAGTTATATCAATAGCAATGACATTTGTAAATGGTTGGGTATGCCAATCAAAATTGCTGAAATGTTTTATACTGCGAATGGAGTACCGTTTGAAGAAGATAAGACGCGAAATATTGGAGATAAATACAATTTAAGAACGGCACAGGCAAAGGACAGGCTTTATATTCGGCAGGGAAGAACCACTGTAGATATGCATTTCGACCGTGAACCCCGTTTTTATGCATGGGTAGGATTCGATGGTGGTGTGTGGTTCGGTGCAGGTCAATATAATGATAAGGACGCTTCATCGTTGAGATATCTTGGATTTAAAATAGGTGAAACAGATGGTACCGAAGGACAGGGTCTCTGGACAGGCTATATTCCTAAAAAATTCATTCCTTATGAAGCCCAACTTAACGCGATTAACAGTATTTCTTCACCAAGTTATGCATGGCCTGTCATGCGGTTAAGCGATCTATACCTTTTATATGCCGAAGCAATAAACGAAGCCGAAGGACCTAACGGGGCCAATAGTGCCGAACTGTTCCAGTATATCGACCTGGTTCGCGCCCGAGCCGGTTTAAAAGGAGTGAAGGAATCGTGGGATACATATACCAACAACCAAAAGTATAATACCCAGGCTGGTATGCGTGAAATTGTACAAAAGGAACGCTTGATTGAACTTTCATTCGAAGGACAACGGTTCTGGGATATACGTCGGTGGAAAACTGCCCCAACGGAGTACCATACCCCCCTGCAAGGATGGAACATGATGGTATCCATTATTGATGGAACAGAAGAAGAAGTTAACAGAATGATGTACCAACCGCAGCTTTTGTTAGAACAGACGTTCGGCATTCGTGATTATTTCTGGCCTATCAGGACCAGCGATATTGAAACGAATCCAAACTTAGTACAAAATATTGGATGGTAACAATTAAAATATTACATCATGAAAAAGAGAATTATATATATCATTATTTTACTAATGTCGATTATCGGGATTAGTTGCGAGGAAGAGGGACGTATTGATTTTATTGACGATACCGCACCTGCACCCGGTCAGGTAACAAATGTAACCGTAGACAACAAACCGGGAGGGGCAGTATTGAGATATACATTACCTTTAGATAAGAACTTGCTTTATGTAAGAGCCGAATATGAAATAAAACCGGGTGTGGTACGCGAAACAAAATCGTCGTATGTAAAAGATTCCTTAGTTTTAGAAGGGTTCGGCGCCCCGGATATTTATGATGTTAAACTGTATTCTGTAGGAAAAAACGAAAAAGCCTCTGAACCACTTGTCGTGCAAATCAACCCAACGACAGCGCCTGTGCAACTGGCAACCAAAAAGTTCAGAGATACTTTCGGAGGAGTAGCTATCGATTTCGAAAATCCGGAAAAAGCAAACCTGGCAATAGTATTGATGGCAGATACGGCGAATTTGGGTTATATGAGTGAGTTAATTACCTATTATACCGCCATGCCAAAAGGAACTTTCACTTATCGCGGTATTGATGGATTAGATCCCGTAGAACAAGAATTTTCGATGTATATTCGGGACAGATGGGGTAATTACTCCGATACCATAACTGCGAAGGTGACACCGTGGTTTGAAGAGTATATTCCTAAAAGCACCTGGAGCAATTATACCCTGACCGGCGATATACCTCCGGTGAATTCTAGTTACCCAATAACAAGAATATGGGATGAAAATTACGATCAGGATGGATTTCATGGTATGGAAACCCAAATGCTTCCTCATACCCTCACCTGGGATTTGAGGAAAACCGTCAAATTAAGTCGTTTAAAATATTGGCCTCGCAATCATTCAGATGACAGATGGAAGAGAGGACATGCTAAGGTATTTGAAATATGGGGCTCTAATTCGCCCAATCCAACCGGAGAGATGGACGACAGTTGGATACCACTCGGACGATTTGAGAGTCTGAAACCGTCCGGCTCCGGAACCCAAATTACCCAGGAAGACATTGCTTTTGCACAGGAAGGTATTGAATTTGAATTTGGCGTGAGCGATTTTGCCCCGAACCCTTTTACTCCTGTCAGGTATATCAGGTTCAGGACCATATCCACCTATGCCAATGCCTCATTTTCAACTGTTCATATTTTGGAATTGAGTTTCTGGGGAGAATTAGTTAATTAAAAATTACATTATTAAAATAATTTATGATGAAGAATATAATATTTGTCATTCTTATTGGGGTCATTTTAGGATTCTCTTCATGCGATAGCCAGACGGATATTTACGAAAAATATATCGTTCCCAACGGATTGATATACCCGGGGCCTGCACAGGATCCGATTGTATATCCCGGTGATAATCGTATCAAAATATCGTGGTTGAGAGGTACCGATCCCAGGGTCCAGAAAGCAAGAATATTCTGGAATAATTACACCGACTCGGTTGAATTGTCTGTAGCTGCAGACATTGACACTGTCAATTATGTTATTGCCCCGATTGCTGAAAATACCTATTCATTTATGATTCACACTTATGACGATGAAGGAAATAAGTCTATTCCGGTTGAAGTGTTGGGTACGGTGTATGGCGATAATTACAGAGGCATGTTGGCAAACCGTTTGTTGAAAAGTACATATTACGACGGACAAGATCTTAAACTGAACTGGGGAACAGCAGAAAGTTCTGAAGTAGGCATCCATGTGAACTGGACTGATACAGATGGCGCCAGTCAAAGCGTGGATGCCGGGCCATCGGATACCGAAACGCTGCTTCCATACTTCGACATTGACGAGCCCTTGTCTTACAGCACTACGTATAAACCCGACACGCTGGCAATAGATGTATTTCAGGCAACTACGGTTCAAACAATGATTGACCCGGAAGTAGAAGTTCCCAAAGCTACCTGGGCTTCCAATATGCTGCCGGGGGATATGGGAATGAACAATAGTTTTCCTCTAACAAATTTTTGGGACGGAAACACAACCAATTTCATGCACTCGGAAAATCCAGTAACCCTGCCTTGTACGTTTACATGGGATTTAGGTTTAATGGTAAAGCTGAGCAAGATGAAGCTGTGGCCGCGTAACAATAATGACGACCGTTGGAGCAAAGGGCATCCGAGGATATTTGAAATATACGGCTCATTAAACCCAAATCCGGATGGCAGCCTGGATGATAGCTGGACACTTTTGGGCAAATTTGAATGTGTGCAACCGTCAGGAAACGGGATTAAAGATCCTTGGGAAGCCCCTACTTCGGAAGACATAGCGCTATCCGACAGAGGGTTAGATTTTGAATTTGTGCCGGGCGACGGGGTTGATCCCGATGCAACGGTAAGGTATATCCGGTTCAGAAGCCTCGAAAACTTCAATCCGACCCAGCCCCCACGTGTTTTGCTTGCCGAAATCAGTTTTTGGGGAACGTTAGTGAAGTAAACAGTTTTATGAATTTTCTCCTATAATAGCCTGGTTTCTCAAATATGTAGGTGTGTCAGGCGCTGTAAATAATATGGTATTAGGAGGAATTAATATCTACGGATTTTAGATGATTGGTTTTAGTGATAGTGATTTTTTAAATTCGGTTGATGTTCGTAAAACGCCTTGATTATATACCAACTATTACCTTTACAATAAAGGTAGAACAACTCTACTGATTAATTAAAAGCGCCTAAGTTCAGGCGCTTTTTTTGCCCTTTTCAATGGGGTTTCTCAGTCGTTGGAGAGTCTTTCCAACTTGTTCAGCCAATTTGATATAGACGAGTGTGGATTTTGATTATAACATATGGTTCGCTTATCCGCAGAAATGTAAATAGCTCTAATTTGCCCGATCAAACAGCAGCTTAACTTCCGGATCGAGTTCCAGTTTTGTCACTTTTTTTTGAACCGGAATTAAGAACGAATTTGATTTCTTGTCGACGTTTACCTGGACAATCTCCTGGGTGTTGTCTTTATAAACAACCCGTACTTCCAGCGGAAATACGAACACTGCCTGTTGCTCTATTTGTGCAACCTTAAGTTCAACTGAGCGGTTATTCTCCTGGTGCCAGCTCCATTTTATCTCCGGATGTCCGGCCTGCCGCAACCATTGGTCAAAAAAATGCTGAAGATTTTCTCCGGAAACCTCTTCCATTACTTTTCTGAAATCGGAAGTAAGGGCAGTTTTGTTTTGATATTCTCCGTAGTATTTTTTTAGTCCGGCAAAAAAGACATCATTGCCCAGTTTGTGGCGCAGCATGTGTAAAAACCAACCTGCTTTTTGGTACGAATTGGCATTTAACAGCTTTATGTATTCGGTAACCGTGGTGTCGATGATTGGTGCCGGAGAACGGTGAAAATAGGCGATCACCCGCTCCCTGTCCTTTTTCAATCCCTCCCGAAACATTTCATCCCCATAAAAGTGCTGATTATAAACATGGGTGAGGTATGTGGCAAAACCTTCGCTCAGCCAGACGTGGTGCCAGTTCTGTTCGGTGGCAGAATTACCAAACCACTGATGTGCCAATTCGTGTGCAAACAGGTCTTCCTGGCTTCTGTCGGAGATGGCGCTATTTTCGTTGTAAAAAATACAACTGGCATTTTCCATTCCTCCGTACCGTGTTTTGGATTGAACATGTGCGAGTTTTTCATACGAATAAGGTCCGATCAATTCAGAGAAGTATTCGAGCGCTTTTGTTCCGTAGCGGTAGTTTGCAAAACCTTTTTCCTTGTTTTCCCTGAAAACCCACGAACTAACCGGGATTTGGTTCCAGATGGTGTCGTTACCCACTGCAAAATCGGCTGCTCCAAATACCATCACTTTTGTCGACAAAGGGATACTTTCTTTCCAGTGGGTGAGTTTTTGCTGATTACCGAGTTCTTTCTCCTCAAACAGATAACCATTAGAGACAACTTTGTAATGATCGGGGGCATTTACAAGAAACTCGAGTGTTGCTTTATCTGAAGGATGATCGATGGTTGGCAGCCAGAAGTGGGCACGGTTGGGCCAGTTATCACCAAAAAAAGTGCGGTCTCCGTACCGATTTTGAGCAATGATCAGTCCGTCGGCAGGTACTCCCGAATATTCAATGGTCAATTCAAACGATTCTCCGGCTTTTATTGCTTTTCCGGTTTTAATGATCAGTTGCTGTGTGGTTTGTGAAAATTCAAGTCCTTCCGTTTTAGAATAGACTTTTTTCACTTTCATGCCTTTCCCGGTGGCGGGATCAAATGCATTCAGATCGAGTTCAATTTCGTTGGCCGCTTTAAGAAAATGAATGAGAACAGTTGTTTTTCCAATTATTTCGTCGTTATCATCATTAATCGAAATTTCAAAACGATAGTGTTGCACGTCGAGACTTTCAAATCGTTGCTGATGATTTTGAGCCTTTGCAACAAAAAAACAAAAGGCAAAACAGAGCGAAATCAGGGTCGATAAAGTACGCATGTTACCAGACTGTTTTTAAAATTCCTCCATCCACAGCAAGACTTACCCCGGTGATGTACGAGGCAGCCGGAGAAAGCAGAAAAGCGCCTGCTTTGCCAAATTCTTCGATGGTTCCATATCTTCCGAGTGGGATACTGGCTTCAAACTTTTGTTTTATTTCGTGAACTGCGACTCCCGATTTTTCCGAAATATTTTGATCGAGAGCTTTTACACGGTCAGTATCAATTCGACCGGGAACGAGGTTGTTTACCCGGATATTTTCATGCGCCAGTTCGTTGGCCAGACTTTTTACCAAGCTCGTTACTCCCGAGCGAAAAACATTGGAAAGCAGCAGTCCGTTGATGGGTTCTTTTACTGATAGCGAAGTAATAGTGAGAATTGAACCGCCACTGCCCACGCGCATAGTTGGAAGTACGCCGCGAATCAAACGCACCGCACTCATGAGCGTCAGGTTAAAAGCGGCTTCCCAGTGTTGGTCGTCAAAATCGTCAAAATTTCCGGGAGGCGGACCACCTGCATTTGCCACCAGTCCGTCGATTCGTTCAAAAGCTGCTGCAACATCTAATACCCAGTTCCGAATCGAATCCGGATTGGCCATGTCTGCCACAGAAGTATAAACGTTGGCATCTGTTTCAGAACGGAGCTTTTCAGCTGCTTTTTCCACATCAGCTTTCGTGCGGCTGGCAATGCAAACCGTGGCTCCGTTTCGTGCCAACTCGCGGGCAATCCCAAATCCAAGACCTTTGCTCGAAGCAGCCACCATAAAAACTTTATCTTGTATCTGTAAATCCATTTTTGTGAGTTTAAAGTTCAGATTTCAATGTTCAAAGAAAGTTGACAGTCTCAGTCTCAATTTTTTTAATTTCAGTCATTCAATCCTAAAAATAGGTAAAAAGCAAAAAGCGATAGGCAACACAGTTTAAAGTAAAAAAAGGCTTGCAGCTAATTAAAGCATTTTAGCATTCAGTCCCTCAGTCCTTCATTCTTTCATACTTTGTTAACGCATACGTCGCAAAAGAGGCCAGCCAGTGTGCCCCGGCATATTCTCCCGAATCCATTTTTTCGTAACTGTAATTAAAGTGCGAAACGCCCAGATCAATCATTTTTTGATTGTTTAAGCCTTTCCCCATTTCAAAAAGGCACCAGGCACGGCTAAAATTTAAGCCGTCGAGATGAGCCAGTTTGCCATCGCTGCGGTCGGTTACTTCTGCGATTTGCAAGTATTTGGCCGGATTCTTTTCAAAACCGGGAAGAAACTTTTTCATCCATTTCTCAAAATCCTTTTTGGGCATTATTTTCTGCATAAGTGAGGCCTCCTGCAGACAGGGCGACAGAAAATCGAAACCACCGGGTTCCCAGGTAAGCGGACATTCGCAATCGTCGCTGTAATATTCCATCGCTTTTTTCCGGATCTCTTCAGCCAGCTGCGGATGATATTTTTGTGCCCAATCGTAAGCGAACGACATTCCGAAGGCAATGTTGCTGTGTTCGCCAATACGGATCGGATATCTCAGTTTATCAAGGAATTCAACAAATTTGTCTGCTAATAAGTCTACAAGAGGAGAGAGGTTTTCCTGCATTTCTTTGGCCTCAGGGGTATCCCAGTTTCGTAATGCCTCGTCGAGTTTTAGTAGCCAGGCCCAGCCGTAAGTGCGCTCATAGGTTGCATTTTGCCCGTCGTTGAAATATTCAATTTCTTTCAGAATATTGTCGCGGGTAAGGTTTTTCTGAAGTTTTCCGATGATTTCATCCCGGTACTCAAAATCGGGAAAACGGGAGAGGAGCGTAACCAGTGTCCAGTGTCCGTGAACCGAAGAATGCCAGTCGAAACACCCGTAAAAGGCCGGGTGAATTTCGCGCGGCGGCAGCAAAAAACTATCGTCACCCAACACACCGTTGGGTTTATTCGGATATTCCTGATCGATGCATTCGTAAGCGAAATGATACAGGTATTCGGCTTTCTTTTTGTCGAATTCAAGAGATGATTGTGCCGCCATTGTCAATGTAAAAAACGTGAGAATAATACAGGAAATATAGAATTTCATGGGCATTTAAATTTGCCATTGAAAATAGGACTAATTCGCGAAAACCGAAATCATTTCCTGTATTTGTGATTCATTCTGGTTTTACGGCCCCAATGGCCTTTATTTCTTCCGGGTAAAAATGGCAACAATGGCGGATGTAAACAAGCCCATAAGCGGAGCGGACATAACACTTTGTATCATATAAGATCGCAGGTTAAAGGCAGCTTCCGCTTGTTCCCGGCTCATTTCCCCTTTTTCAATCACATAGGCGATCATGTTTTTGAAATAATCCGGAGTGATAACTTCCACCGTAATGTATTGAGCAAAGGGAGTGAGTATGATGATTCCCAGAG
This sequence comes from Maribellus sp. YY47, assembly GCF_023111095.1. Classification (GTDB taxonomy): domain Bacteria; phylum Bacteroidota; class Bacteroidia; order Bacteroidales; family Prolixibacteraceae; genus Draconibacterium. The sequence goes on along the minus strand of NZ_JALGYW010000012.1, from coordinate 154,936 downwards.
TAAGAATCAGGCCCGAGATAAAACCCTGAATCCAGTTCATTTTTCCGCCGAAGTCTTTCTTGCGTTTCTCGAGCAAGGCAAAGACGTAAACCAAAACAGCTACGATAACAAAAAAATTGGTAACGATGTAGTGATATTCAATGTTTGTACTGTGAAGTCCAGTGAATCGTTCGGCCACCATCCACAGCAACATGACGAGCGTAAAAATGATGGACCATTTTATTTCGGTTCTGAAATTTTCCATAAGAATCCGTTTTTGTTTGTGTTGAACCTGTCTTAAAATTAATCAATGCGTGGCATAAATTGCATAATTCTTTTGTTTACGACTGACTCTCCCTCTTTTCCCTCGTTTTACAAAGAGAGGGACGATTGTGTCCGTCAGCTGACGGATCGCAATCAGGGTGAGTATTTTAAAGAATACAATAAATGCCAACTTTTGGCACCTGATTAAACCACGGTACAAATTACAACAGAAATGTTCAGAAACATCAGTATTTGTTCTTTTTATGCTCTTTCAGCACCGCTTTGATCATTTTCCCAAACTCTTTTCCTTTTTGTCTTTTTTCATGAATAGTGCTCGAGAAATGCTGCTGTTCACGTTTTAGTTTCAGATAATTTTGATAGGTTTCTTCCGAAAGATCACCGTTTTCAACCGCATCAAGAACGGCACATCTCTTTTCGCTGGTGTGCGTGCAATCGCTGTATCTGCACGAATCTGACAATTCAGTAATCTGATCATAGGTGAGGTCGATCCCCGAACTTTCGTCGGTCATACCCAATTCCCGCATTCCCGGCGTATCAATTACAATACTTCCGTTGTCAAGCACAAACAATTCGCGGTGCGTGGTGGTGTGCCTTCCTTTTTGTGTAGATGTACTAATAGCAGCAGTTTGCAGTTTCTCTTCGTTGGAAAGATGATTGATGATGGTCGATTTCCCAACACCCGAAGAGCCAACAAAACAGTACGTGACATTGGGTTGCATGGTTTCTTCCAGGATGTTGTAACCCGTCCCATTTTCACTGCTGATGGTTATCATCTTCACATTTGGCAGGCGTTTCCTGATCAAATCAGTGAGTGAATCGATTTCTGTTTGGGAAATCAGGTCGACCTTGGTCAGAAGAATCATCGGTTCAATTTTACCTGCGTAGCAAAGGGCAAGGTATCGTTCAAGACGATTGATGTTGAAATCGTGGCCCACCGACTGCACAATAAAAGCCACATCGATGTTGCTTGCGATAAATTGTATGTCGGCTTGTTTGCCCACTGCCTGCCTTGAAAGCGACGAATACCTTGGAAATACTTCAAGGATGATTGCGTTCTGTGCATCCATTGGGGTAATTCTCACCCAATCACCAACGGCAGGGAAGTCGGCGCGCGACCGGGCAGAAAAACGGATGTTTCCCGTAATCTCAGCCTGGTACACGCCAGTTTCAGTTTGAACGATGTAACGTTCTTTGTGTTCTATAATCACACGTGCCAGTTCTGATGGATCAATGTTCCCGATTAAACCGGCAACTTTTTCTGAAAAGCCAGGTAATTTCATGATTTTGCCTCCTATACTTTTCTGAGTTTCCATTTACCTCTTCTAAACAGGATCAAAGCTAAAACCGTCAGGAACGATTCGGCAATGACAATAGACCAGCTGGCACCGGTTAAACCCAGGTTTAAGGTTATTGCCAGGAAATAAGCCAGTGGAATTTCAAACAGCCAAAAGCTGAAGAAATTAACTTTCGTGGGTGTTAAAGTGTCGCCGCTTCCATTAAAAGCCTGTGTAAGAACCATCCCCAGTGCATAAAACAGGAATCCAAAACTAATGATTCTCAGAGACATGGTTCCGTTTTCGAATACCGCTCCTGCATCGACAAATACCGATATCCAGAAACTTGGAAACAGGGCAAACAAAGTTCCGATGGCTCCCATAAAAATCATGTTTACATAGCCGGTAATCCATACCGAACGTTCTGCTCTTTCCGGATGTTCAGCACCGAGGTTTTGGCCAACAAGCGTTGATGCCGCGTTGCTTAAACCCCAGGCCAGTAAAATTGGGAAGACTACAATGCGAATGGCAATGGTGTATCCGGCAATTGCTTCCGGGCCTGAAACGGCAATAATCCGCATCAGCAAAACCCAGCTCGAAGTGGCAATCAGGTTCTGAAGAATTCCTCCTCCCGAAATTTTCAAAAGTTTTAGCATTACCGAAACTTTTATTTTCAGGCTGTCCCAATATAATTTAATACGGTATTTACCGCTCCACAAAAGATAAAACTGGTAAATAACTGCCAGTCCGCGACCTGTTGTGGTGGCAATGGCGGCTCCCTGAACTCCAAGTTCGGGGAAAGGACCGTAGCCAAATATCAACAAAGGATCAAGAATAATATTGATAATATTGGCCAGCCACATAACGCGCATAGAAATGGCAGCATCGCCCGAGCTACGGAAAACGGCATTAATAATAAAGAGCAGCATAATGATGAGATTACCTCCAAACATGATGGTCGGGTACAGGTAGCCTTCATTTATAACCTCGTCGGTGGCGCCCATTAGCCGCAGGAAATCTTTGGCAAACAGCATTCCGGGTACGGCAATAAATATTGAAATTATGGCGCCCAGCAGAATTGCCTGGAAAGCTACCACTCCGGCTTCTTTCTTTTTCTTTTCGCCGATACGGCGTGAAACAAGTGCAGTAGTGGCGGTTGCCAATCCCATTCCAACCGCGTAAATAATGGTCATGGTTGATTCGGTAAGACCAACGGTGGCAACGGCATTGGCCCCCAAACGCGACACGAAGAAAATATCGACGATGGCAAAAACCGATTCCATTAACATTTCAAGTACCATGGGAACCGCCAGGATAAAAATGGCTTTTCCTAGACTTGTTTCAGTAAAGTCCCGCTCAGTACCGGCGATGGCTTCTTTAATATCCTGCCAAAGGGTTTTATAATCTAAATCTTTGATACGACGCAAAGACACAAGAGTTGTTTTGATTTGTGACATTTGAAAAATAGATGAAATAAAATACTAATAATATTGAATACTCTCTCTCAACCTGCTCAGAACGGCAGGTATGCAGCGGCGATAGATGTGACAGTAGTATTCATCGAAGTATTTTTTCTATTTGTTCGATAAAGATAGGTTGTAAATTCACAAAATGCAACCCCAAAATGTAATCTGTTCGAATAAAATATTTTAGCACTTTGGAAGTGCGTCGAAATGCGCCAGTCCCCCTTCTGATGTTTCGCGGTATTTACTTTGCAGGTCGATACCGGTGTTGTACATGGTTTCCACCACTTCGTCAAAACTGATCCGGTGACGTCCATCGGTGAGCAAAGCGTAGTTGTTATGCGAAACAGCACGCTCGGCGGCAAAAGCATTTCTTTCGATGCAGGGGATCTGAACCAGTCCTGCAACCGGGTCGCAGGTTAGACCAAGGTGATGTTCCAAACCCATTTCCGCCGAATATTCAATCTGGTTGATGCTGCCGCCCATCATTTGGGTCGCAGCTCCCGATGCCATCGCACAGGCAGTGCCCACTTCTCCCTGGCAACCTACTTCGGCACCCGAAATGGAAGCATTGGTTTTTACAATATTCCCAATCAGGCCTGCTGTCGCCAGCGCACGCAAGATCGTTTTTTTGTCCGTTTTATGTACTTTGCTGAAATAATGCAACACTGCAGGTAGCACTCCGCAAGCTCCGCATGTAGGCGCTGCCACTATTTTTCCTCCCGAAGCATTTTCTTCCGATACCGCCAATGCGTAAGAAAAAAGCTGTGAACGACGCTTGAACGGCGTAGCGAAGTTTTGTCCTTTTAGGTTAAATGATGCTGCCTTTCGGGGCAGTCGAAGTCCGCCGGGTAAATTGCCGTCGGTTGCCAAGCCTCTTTTTATACTGGCGAGCATCACTTCCCAAACTTCCTCCAGGAAATTCCAGATGTCTTTCCCTTCGTATTCCTCTACATACTCCCAGAATTGCTTTTCGTTTCTGCTGCACCAGGCCAGGATTTCATCCATCGAGCGGTGCGGGTAAATATTGGTGGTTTCCGATTCAGTAAAATCATCGATTAAAGCACCGCCGCCAACGCTGTAACAGGTCCATTCATCCAAAACCGTATTGGCAGCATCAAAAGCCGTGAATTTAAGTGCATTTGGATGACGTGGCAAAAAGGTTTTAGGTTCCCACAAAATCTGGAGTTCCCGTCCGGCAAAGGTTTGTTCGATCACGTAATCGGTGAGGTGACCTTTTCCGGTGGCGGCCAGACTTCCGTATAGCACCGCTTCGTAACGACTGGCTTCGGGGTTTTTATCCAAAAATTTAACCGCTGCTTTCTTTGGCCCCATTGTGTGGCTGCTCGACGGTCCGTGGCCTATTTTGTATATTTCTTTAATCGATTCCATGCTTTTTCAAAAGTTCTGCAAATGAAATTGACTATTTTGAGAATTCCAATGACTTAAACTTTAAAAAGTATTCATTTTTTTGAATATAATTTTAGCTTGACTGGTTTTTATCTTGCTAACTGACTGGTGCTTTTGATATTCAAAGGGTTTGTCGTAAAAGCTGATGGTAAAGCAATTCGTTTTCTTCATCAAACACACAAAATATAATTTCATCTAATTGATGATTTTCATTTACGAATTGCCGAACGGTTTGAATGGCAATTTGCGCCGCTTCCTGTTTTGGGTAGCCATAAATTCCTGTGCTGATATTCGGGAAGGCAATACTTTTCAATTGATATTTCAATGCAATTTCAAGGCTTTTTTGATAACAGGAAGCTAATTTTTCCGCTTCGTTGTACCGACCGTCATTATACACCGGGCCAACCGTGTGGATCACAAATTTTGCCGGTAGTTGGTAGCCCCCGGTGATTTTGGCATCGCCGGTGTCACATCCGTTTAAGGTGCGGCATTCGTCCAGCAGTTCTTTTCCTGCAGCACGATGAATGGCGCCATCCACACCTCCGCCGCCCAGCAGTGCTTTATTGGCCGCGTTTACAATTGCATCAACCTCTAGTTTTGTTATATCTCCCCGGTGCAGGCTAATTCTGGTCATTGCTTTAAATTTCCCACTAAATTACAAAACCCTTAAAAGCCCAGAAAGCGTTTGGTATTAACATTTGCAATCAATTCAAATTCGTCGCCAAAGGCAGCTTTAAAATCTTCGAAATACTGTTTTAAAGTTGGCCCGAAAAATTGTGTGAGGTAAAAATCGGAACCGTACAGAATCTTCGATTTTTCGTAGTCGCTCAGTTTATCAAAAAAGTGGTTCTTAAAGGTTTTCAATTCTTCCTTGATCGAGAAAGTTAGTTTTTGATCTTCGGGCGATTCAATCAGCATTCCTTCCGAAAAACAGGAAAGATCGGTGTAAGCGTTTGGATATTCCGGCTTCTTAACCAGATCGAAAATGGCTTTCGACCAGTTGTCGACAAAACCCGCCCGATAAAGGGCATTCCATACTTTTGCACGTTCCGATATGGTCATGTTCTCACGGAGGTACATAGTGTTCTTTTTCTTTTTGTAAGCCGCCAGAACAACTGCTTTATCTTCGGCAGAAAGGGGCACGATGGCGTCTTCAAAAATATCGGCATCCACTTCCTTGAATTTGATGGTGTAATTAACGTACTCCATGATTTGCCCGCTGCCGCCAAAATGTGCAAAATTGATCTTCAGGTTCGGGTATTTTTGAAGTACCAGCTCCCACAATTGCGGGTGATTTAGTTTCTTGGCGCGCTCTTCAATGGCTTCGCTGATGTGCCGGCTAAAAAAGCGGTAATCAAAGCGAAGGGGTTTATCCGGTTTTACGATGTTGTTATTGAGCAGCACATCGCCTCTGACTTCCAAAATAGTGGAGAAACAGGCAAAACCTGCATTGGAGTTATGAACGGTAATCGGAATCTGGTGTTGCTGACAAAGCGCATAAACGCCTTCCTGTCTGTCGGTTCCCATTAGTACCGGATCGGTGGGAGAGAAGCCCGCCGGAGCGTATAGTTTTACCCCGTAAAACAAGGCGTCGTCAGCCAGAATTTTCTCTTTTAGTTTTTCCACCATGTTTACCGAACCTTTGTATTCGCGACGCGGATCAACTCCAAAGAAAGGTTTGATCTGTTCGTATTTGGCTGAAAGGTATTCCAGATCGGCAATTTGCTGATGGTAGTTGGCATTGTCAAAAATCTCGACTTCCTCGTCTGACCTTACTTTGAATTTTTTATGAAAGGCTTTTACCTGTTTCTGGACTTGATAGCATCGGCAAGCTCATCGTTGTCGTATTTACGGCGAACTAACGCCTCAAGAATTGGCAAAACCACAGCCCGTAACAGCCAAAATACACTTTTTATGCGGCGGCGATAACGTTTGTTGTGGTTTTCTTCATCGTCGTTATCATCAGCATACGTCAGGTCGAACATTAACGGAGTGCTGATAACTTGTCCCTGGTAAACTGCATCGAGTGCTTTGTAAACATCCTCACTTGATTCCTGAGTAACATCGGCCAGTACATGGCTGATTTCGTCGATTTTGTATTTGAGCGCGGGTGCAGAAAGTTCTCCATCCACCAGATCGCGGATAGAAAGCAGCGATTGAACCACGTTGACCAGTTTTCTGATAACCACATCTTTATTAAAGATATGGCAGTGAACATCGTAATAAGTTGTCATTTTTTGAATTTGATTTAATGGATTAAACATTCTCAAATTAGGGAAAATGAGAAAGCCAGTCAATAGAGCAGAGCTGTAGTGCGTGTTTCATGTGTCGGGAACAATAACGATTATTCCTGCAGCAATTCCCTGATTCGTTCAGCCACTTTCATGCCCAGTTGCCGGTATCCTTCATTGTTAAAATGAACATTGTGAGGTAATTGTATTTCGTCGAGTCTTGGCTTTGCGAACAGATACAAATCGTTGACCGGGATGTCGTTTTTCAGCATGATTTTACGGGCGATTTTGTTGTATTTTTCCGGCATTCCCGGATCGCGCAAAGGCCCGTCCACGATATCAGGATAGGGTGTTGTGGTGGCAAATATCAGTTGGGCTCCTGTACCTTTCAGGTAATCTACGATTTGTTCCAGGTTTTCTTTGTACTGCTTTAAACCGGCCTGTAAAGGATCGTTCGGATTGCTGCTGTTCTTTCCGGTGGATGGATCCACATGCTTCAGGTCGTGAAGGCCAAAATTAAAATGAATCAGATCCCATTTTTTTTCACCCACCCAACGTTCAATGTTCTGGACCCCTTTTGTTGTACCTTCGCAATTCTCGGGAGAGCCGTTGTCGAGCATCGGGCGCGAAACGCTCGCAATGTCGGGCAGAAAATTTTGGGCGTAGGCCGTGTAACCAATGGATATTGAATCTCCGATGATCAGCACTTGCTTTAGTCTGGGATCCTGAAAATGGATCAGTTTTGGGAAAACTACCACGGGAGAAATGGCCAGGGAGGTTTTCAGAAAGCTTCGTCTGTTGTTCATCTTACTGGTTTATTTTCCTCTAAATTTCGGATAAAATCGATTAAAAATGAAATCAAATGGGTTTACAAAACATTCGGAACCCAAAGGAATTTCAATTCGTTGAAAAACAATTAGGGAAAATGTCTTTTATGGTTAATTTTGAGATGCTTGATTTTATACCTTAAAACCTGACTTATGAAAAATAGCCTATTCCTCTTTTCCCTGATTTTATTTCTTGTTTTTACTGCCTGCGAAACACAGGAAGTAAAATGGCCCGAAGAAACCCAGACTTCGAAACCCTGGACACGATGGTGGTGGATGGATTGTGCGGTTGACAGTACCAACATTTCACGCGAACTGAAAGAACTTGCCGACGCCGGAATTGGGGGAGTGGAAATTACGCCGATTTATGGTGTTAAAGGCGAAGAAGATCGGGTGATCGAATACCTTTCTCCTGAATTTACCGAAGTTTTGAGCTATACCATCGAAGAAGCCGAAAAGTTGGGAATGGGAGTGGATTTGCCTCCCGGGAGTGGCTGGCGATGCGGTGGCCCTTTTGTTCCTATCGAAAAAGGACTGTGGAACCTGAAAATTGAAAAAAATGCTTCCGGTTATGTCGCAAATGCAGTGCAAAACGGCGACAAAGTAAAACGCCCTGCAAAGGGAGGTGAAGGTTTGTCGATCGATACATACAACAAGGAAATTACAGAATGGTATCTCGATGAATTCTGGAAAAGATTGAATATTCCGGAAGGGAAACTTCGCTGTTTTTTTCATGATTCTTTTGAATATACGGGAGACTTCACCCTCGATTTCGAGGCGCAGTTCAAAAAACGACGGGGGTATGACTTAAATGAGGTGTTGTATCTCTTGGCAGACGATACGATTGATCCGGAGTTAACAGCCCGTGTAAAATCGGACTATCGCGAAACGCTGGCGGATTTGGTGCTGGAGTCGTTTATTCAGCCTATGACCGATTGGGCCAACAGCCACCACAGTTTAAACCGGAATCAGGCGCACGGATCGCCCGGTAATTTGCTTGATTTGTACGAAGCCTGCGATATTCCGGAAACGGAGTTTTTCAGAAATGTTCCTGAAGGAGAACCAAGACTGTTCATCCAGAAATTTGCATCGTCGGCTGCACATGTTAGTGGTAAAAAGTTAAGTTCGTCGGAGAGTTATACCTGGCTCGAAGAGCACTGGACGGTAACTCCGACAGAAATGTTGCGGGCTACCAACCGCTTTTTCCTGGCGGGAATCAACCACATGTTTTTTCACGGTACTTGTTACTCGCCCGAAGATGCCGCCTGGCCGGGATGGCTGTTTTATGCCTCTGCCCAGATCAACAACCGAAATCCCTTGTGGCGCGAATTGCCGGTTTTGTTTCAATACATTGGCCGGGTGCAAAGTATGTTGCAGGAGGCAGAACCGGTAAACAATGTTTTGGTTTACTGGCCGTACTACGATGTGGCAGCGGCAGAGGGACGACTGTTTAAGCACCTTGCCGTTGGTTCGCCCACCGAATGGTTTTACGGGCAACCGATAGCGACGCTTTCAAAACGTTTGACAAAGGCCGGTTACAGTTTTGATTATATTTCCGACAAGCAGATTGGCGCCAGTACTTCAGAAAACGGGTCAATCATTACTTCCGGGAATACTCACTACGATGCGATTGTGGTTCCTTCCACACACTACATTCCGCTGGAAACAATGAAACAGCTGATTGCTCTTCAGAAAAACGGTGTAAAAGTTTATTTCGACGGTGAGCTGCCTTTGTCGGTTCCCGGGTACAACCAGTGGAAAGATCGAGAAGCCGAATTGACTACTTTAAAAGAAGAAATTGAAACTAGTCAGGTAGGAGATGCCGTTCAGTTATTGAATGAAAACGGTGTTTCCAATGAGAATGATTTGGCAGGAAAAGGATTTTATTTTCTGAAGATGCAAGACAAGGATGACGATGTTTTGCTGGTCTTTAATGTGGAGAATAAAATGCTCGACGAATGGGTGGAATTGAAAACGGATGCCAATGAGTATGTGTTCATGGATCCGATGAGCGGCGCCATTACAAAGGCTGAAAAGAAAGGAAATAAAATACATTTGCAGCTTCAGCCCGAAGAATCGGTGTTTATAAAATGTTTGCCCGTAAAATCGAATGCAAAACCACATCATTATTTTTCGGCCACGGGAGGACAGAAGGTTATTGATGTGCGCTGGCATTTGTCGTTTGAGTATGGAGGCCCTGTTTATCCGGGAGATATTGATATGATGCAACTTCAATCGTGGACCGAGGTGGGGGATGCCGAAACCAGAAGGTTTGCAGGTACCGTGCGTTATTCTGCCGATTGGGTTTGGGATGGAGAAAGCTCGGCCTGGGTAGACTTGGGAACAGTGTACGATTGTGCCCGGATATCGGTGAACGATAAAGACTTTGGAACTTCGCTGGGGCCAACTTATGTTTGGGAAATTGACAATTTGAAAAAGGGGAGAAACCATATTGTGGTTGAAGTCAGCAATGTTGCTGCCAACCGCATTCGCGATTTGGACAAAAGGGGAGTAGAGTGGAAAAAATTCAAGGACATTAATATTGTGAACAGCAGTTATCTGCCCTTCGATGCATCGGAGTGGCCGGTTCGCGAAGCCGGAATATTGGGGCCGGTTGTTATATATGCAGAATAGCAGTGGACCCCAAAAAATAAGCCCTGATATGCGATCATATCAGGGCTTATTTTTTATGGTGTTTTTCCAATTAATTTCCGGTATTTTGAAATTTGATATCTTTCATTTCAATCGCAAATATGAGCGTTTCATAAGGTCTGATTACCGAGTAGTAACCGGTTGGCCCGTATGCGAGTTCTGAAGGAATAATAAATTCGGCCGACATATTCTTGTTCATCACCGATAATGCGTCATTGAAGCCATCGATCAAATTTTCGCCGGGATATACAAATTCCCATTCTCCGTTTTCGAAGCTGTAATCAGAGGCATCAAATAAAACTCCGTTGGTAAAATAGCCTCGGTAGGTAATCGTAACTGTATCGCCATCCGAGGGTGTCTGACCTTCTCCGGCTTCATCTACAATATAATACACGCCTAAAGCCGTTGTGTCGATATCGAGCCCCTGTTTTTCCATATTAGCGAGTAGTTTATCGAGTTCGGCTTGTTCGATAGCTTTTGTCCTTACTTCTTCTTCCTCATCATTTGTTTTTATACAGGAGGTCAGAGAAACGATAATCATTGTGATCAACGCAAATGTGATGGATTTGATATTCATTTTCATGGATTTTGGTATAAAGTTATTTTCCGGGGCGAATATATCTCTTTTATTCATTAACGCCAACTTGCTGAGGGGCGAGCTTTTCTGAAAAACGAATGAGGAAATGGGAGGGATTTAAAAACAAAAAACTCCGGCGTCCACTCCGGAGTTCAATGTTGTTGTTGCGTTTTCACTTAATTGGGTTTGCAAGCACAAATATATACATAATGGGATATCTGGAATTTTTGTAGATAAGAAAAACAAGGTTCAAATTGCTGATTTTTTGGGTCGTATTTTCTGATTGCAGATTAAGCCAATACACGATTCTTCATCGGGTACTTTATATGGTTTTGTCGGTATGCGAAAGCATCGGATTTATTGTTTGGTTTTGCATGCATAGTGTTTATTTTTCTGGTTGCTGTAATGTGTTGATGTTGAATTGATTATTTTAATCGATTGAGCATCTAAAATCCTTATTGAAATATGTTTCATTTTCAAAACTAAATTGGGATGACATTGTTCCTTTGAAAAAAGTGAACATTTTTTCAATGAAATATACCAACCGTTTAATACACGAAACGTCTCCTTACCTGTTGCAGCACGCACATAATCCGGTAAATTGGCATCCCTGGAGCGAAGCGCTGATTGAGGAAGCGAAGGCGCAGGATAAGCTGATTCTGATCAGTATCGGTTATGCAGCCTGCCATTGGTGCCATGTAATGGAACACGAAAGTTTTGAAGATGAAGAGGTGGCGGAAGTGATGAATGCCCATTTTGTGTGCATTAAAGTGGACCGGGAAGAACGCCCCGATGTGGACCATTACTACATGAGCGCGGTTCAGCTGATGGGAATGCAGGGAGGATGGCCCTTAAATGTAATTGCGCTGCCCGATGGTCGCCCTATTTGGGGAGGAACTTATTTCCCGAAAGAGAACTGGGTGAAAAGCTTAAATTCGGTGGCGGGCTTTTACCGCGAAAACAAAGCGAAAACAAAAGAATACGGAACACAGCTCGAAGAAAGTATCCGGCGTTTGTCGCTTTCAATGGGAGTGGAGGACAACATTTCGGTGAACCGTGAATTGCTGGAGAATGGAGTGGAAGCCTGGAAATCGAGGTTCGACACCGAAGAAGGAGGTCGCATGGGAGCGCCCAAGTTTCCGATGCCGGTGAACCTCGATTTTCTGATGTATTACGGCTGGATAAAAAAGGATGAAACGGTTTTGACTTTTGTAAATACCTGGCTGGAGAAAATGGCTCGGGGGGGTATTTACGATCAGGTAGGGGGCGGATTTGCCCGTTATTCGGTGGATGAATACTGGAAAGTGCCGCACTTCGAGAAAATGCTTTACGATAATGGACAGCTTCTAAGTGTGTATTCGAAGGGTTATCAGTTGTACAAAAATGAAGAATTCAAAACGGTGGTTTACGAGCTGGTTCATTTTCTGGAGCGGGAAATGCTGGATGAGTCGGGAGCGTTTTATTCATCGTTGGATGCCGACAGCGAAGGAGAGGAAGGTCGTTTTTATGTTTGGCGCGAAAGCGAATTGAGTACTCTTCTGGGGGACGAGTATCCGGTGTTTGCGGCGTATTACCATGTGAATGCGAAAGGCTACTGGGAACACGGTAATTACATTCTGTTGCGCGATGGTTCGGATGAAGCGTTTGCTGAGGCGAACGGAATGAGCCTGGAGCACCTGCACTGCATGGTTTCGAAATGGAAATACAAATTGCTGAAAGCGCGATCGAACAGAGTACGTCCCGGGCTGGATGATAAAACACTGACTTCGTGGAATGTGATGGCGGTTCAGGGGCTGGTGGATGCGTACAATTCGTTCAGAGAAAATAATTTCCTGGAACTGGCCCTGAAAAATGCCCGTTTTATTAGTGAACATCAAATGCAAAGCAATGGTAAACTTTACCACAGCTGGAAAAAAGGGAAAAGCACGATCGATGGTTTTTTGGAAGATTATGCTTTTGTGATTCAGGCCTTTCTTTCGTTGTTTGAAACAACAGGAGATATTACCTGGGCCGAACGCGCAGCTAAAATGATGCGCTACGTTAACGATCACTTTTTTGATGAGGAACGCGGACTTTTTTATTTTTCAGAGAAAAACGCAACTACCAGCGTTGGAAACCATTTTCAGAACGAAGACAATGTCATTCCGGCATCCAATTCGGTAATGGCCAATAACCTGCACCGCATGTATTTGTTGTATGGTCGCCCTGAATATTTGACTACGATCAAAACGATGTTAAAATATATCACCCCTAATTTTACAAAATATCCAATGGCCTATGCCCACTGGGGAAACGTGATGTTAAAGCTTACTGAACCGTATTTCGAAGTGGCGGTTTGTGGGATCAATTCCAACATCCTGTTAAAGAAATTGCACAAAGATTATCGCCCCAATACCTTGCTGGCGCATTGTAGCGACGAAAGCGAACTGCCATTATTGAAAGGCCGTTTTGTAAAAGGCGACGATCTGATTTACGTGTGCAGGGAAGGCATGTGTCAGTTACCGGTGAGAAGCTCGGAAGAAGCGATAAATCTTCTGGCGATATGAAAGAAGTTGAATTTCTGATTGTAGGACAAGGACTGGCGGGTACTATGCTGGCCTTCGAATTGCTGGAGCGAAATATCAGTTTTCGCTTGGTCAGTTCAACACAAAAAAGCAAAGCATCGGTGGTGGCAGCCGGGATGATCAACCCACTGGTTTTTAAACGGCTTACCAAAAGCTGGATGGCCGATCAGCTAATGCCGGTGATGCGGAAACGTTACCGCGAGTTGGAGCAAAAGCTTTCCTCCTCGTTTTTTTATGAGAAAAAAATACTGAAACCCTTATCGGAACAGGAAACGCTGCTGTGGAATGAAAAGATGGAGAAGCCCGATTTCGCCACATATATAGAAGCGGTTTTGCCGGATTCGCCCAGTGACGCTGTTGCCGAATCGTATGCCTTTGGCATGGTAAAGGAGTCGGGGTATGTAAACCTGGCTGTTTTTCTGTCGTTAGCCGAACAGTATTTTCGGGAAAAAGATTTGCTGCTGGATGTCGATTTTCAGTTAAATGAAGAAGTTCACACATATTTTGAGGTGGCCGATACCAAAGCTCAAAAAATCGTGTTTTGCGAAGGTTACCACCTGGCACAAAATACCTTGTTTCGCTTTGTAAAAATGAATCCGGCCAAGGGTGAAGTGCTGCAGATTTATGCTCCCGGTTTATCGGAAGAATTTATTTTGAATAAACGCGTGTTTGTTTTGCCTGTCGGGAATCATCGGTTTAAAGTCGGCTCTACTTACGAGTGGGACGATTTGAGCGAGAAAACGACAGAGAAGGGCCGAGACTCGATAGTGGAACGACTGGAAAATCTGGTTACCGCAAAATATTCGATCGAAGAACATTGGGCAGGTGTTCGCCCAACGGTTTCCGACCGACGACCGTTGCTGGGTGTTCATCCTCAGCATAAAAATGTGTTTTCCTTTAACGGACTGGGAACAAAAGGAGTGATGCTGGCCCCCTGGTTTGCCCGGCTGATGGCTGATTATCTGCAAGGGAAAAGCAATACTTTACCAGCCGAGGTTGATCTTAACCGGTTTGTATAAATTAAATCAAGACATAATAAACGGAGCAATTTCTGATGCTGAGATTTTTCGAATCGTTTGTTTATTCTATTTTTACGAGACCTTAACAATTAAATCTTTTTTATGACACGTAAATATTTTCTCCCATTAGCTTTTATTTTTCTTTTGAAAATATCGTTTGCACAAAATCCGGAAATACTGGGAATTCCGGAAATACCCGATATCAAAGATACGCGCAGCGCCGAACCTTTTTTATTTTCAACCTCAACGCTTACTGCACAGGATTTACCCTGGGTGCTGAGTTATGGAGGCAGTTACGGAAATAACCTGAGTCGCGGGTTTGGCTTTAACGGTGTCGATCAGCAATTGGGGGTAAAGGGTTATCTGGGAAACCGGTTTACCATGTTGGCGTATGTTTCGCTTGGTGTTGCCAGTGCCGATAATTCGGTGGTAAGTGCACAGCGGGCCGAAATTATTCGCGACCTGATCGGCGGCAAAAAAACAGACGGAATACGTTTGGGATTCGGTGGCGGATTGAGCCGCGATTATGGCGGTGTATTTTCTATCGTCGGCCGTGCAACCGGCTCGCTCGAAAGCAAACGCTGGAAACTGGCGGGCAACCTGCTACTTGAAAAAGCGCTGTCGAGCGGACGTGATAAAGTAGATGTGCTGACCAGCTGTGGCATTCACTATAAAATTACCGATCATTTTTTTGCCGGTGCCGAAGCCATTGGTGAAGATTTGGAAGGATTGTGGGAAGAGGACGAGGCGGAAGGTGGTGCCCGCATGATGTTTGGCCCTTCGCTGAACGTGGTTCCTGAACGTTCAAGGTTCACTTTTTCGTTGTCGGGCGGACCAGCTGTGTACCTCACCCGCAGTGTTGTTACCAATCCCGATGCTATCCGCGAGCTCCCCGGAGATAACGGAATGACAGTTAGGGCACGGGTGGTCTTTAACCTTTCTGGTTCTTAAGGTTTGTATCAAAATAAAACCCCGAAGGGAAATTCCTCCGGGGCTTATCGCTTGCTATTATTTTCTTAACGCATAAGTTTCATTTGCAGGTAGCTGTACTGAAGAGCAGCCATTTGCGCACGTTGTTCGTTAGTTGAAGCTCCTGCATGTCCTCCTTCCGTGTTTTCGAAATAGTACACTTTGTAACCCATTTCACTCATTTTAGCCACCATTTTACGGGCATGTCCCGGGTGAACCCTGTCGTCGCGGGTCGAGGTGTAAAAGAACACTTCGGGATAGTCCATGCCTTCTTTCACATTTTGGTACGGCGAATATTTTTTAATGTATTCCCATTCCTCCGGAATATCAGGATTTCCATACTCAGCCATCCAGCTGGCACCCGCCAGTAATTTGTTGTAACGTTTCATATCGAGCAGCGGGACGGCACAAACCACCGCATTGTATAAATCGGGCCGTTGGGTGAAACCTACACCCACGAGCAAGCCACCGTTACTTCCGCCGCTGATTCCAAGTTTTTTCGGATTGGTGATTTTTCGCGCAATTAAATCTTCGGCTACGGCAAAATAGTCGTCGTAAATTCGCTGACGGTTTTCCTTGAGACCGGCCTGGTGCCATTTGGGGCCGAATTCGCCACCCCCGCGAATGTTGGCCAGTACGTAAACGCCGCCTTTTTCGAGCCACGATATTCCTGTAATGGCGCTGTAATTCGGGAGTCGCGGAACTTCAAAACCTCCGTAGGCGCTGATCAGTGTAGGATTTTTCCCCGAGAGTTTCATCTCTTTGCTGCTAACCACAAAATAGGGAATCATGGTCCCGTCTTTCGAAGCCACTTCAAATTGCTGAACCTGGTACTTTTCGGTGGGGAACCACGATTTCAGGGCCTTTACCTCGGTAAATTTTCCAGTTGAAGCGTCGCCTTTGTAAAGAGTAGAAGGCGCCAGGAAATTCTCGAAGTAGAAAAAGAAAGTATCGCTTTCATCGTCGGTTGATCCCAATGAAATATTACCGTATTCGGGGGCATTGATCTTCTCTTTCTTCCAGGTTCCGTTGTAGGTGTATTTATAGAGTTCGCTTTTTACATTATTGAGCATATTTACAAGCAGCACATTTTTTGTCGCGCTTGTTTCTGTAATGCTGGAGCGTTCGTCGGGGCGAACAATCAACTGGTACCCGGTGCCGCCTGCGATAAGATCGGCATAAGGAATACTTACCAAATCGCCTTGTTTGAACGAGTTGTCACCAATGTTCCAATCCGATTTGAGGCTCAGCAACACCTGTTTATTAAATATCCCGCTTAATTCGATGTCTTCCGGTAAATCGAGTTTGATTAACTCTCCGTTTTCGATGAAATAATAATAACCGGAGTAAAACGAGGTTCGTTGCGTAATAATCTGGTAGGTTTTGTCTTTGGTCGGAGAAGTATATCCCCAAATGCCCATATCGTCTTCCTTCCCGTCAAAAATAAGTTGAGCGTTTTTAAGGTCGGTGTCACGCTGCCATATTTTCACCTGCCGCGGATATCCCGATGTGGTTACTCCATCGCCAAAATCAGTGGCTACCATCAGGGTGTTTAGATCGATCCAGCTGGCGCCGCCTTTTGCTTCCGGAATGTAAAATCCGTTTTGAAGAAATACTTTGTTAATGGCATCGAATTCGCGAATAACCACTGCATCGCCACCGCCTTTCGAAAGGTTAATCAAAAAACGGTTGTAATCGGGATACAGACCGGTAGCACCTTTGAAAACATATTTTTCACCATCTTTTTCTGAAAGGGCATCGATATCGATTACCGTTTCCCAATGTGGATCACCGCCCAGGTAGCTTTGCAGGGCCGTTCTTCTCCATATGCCACGCGGATGTTCTTCATCCTGCCAGAAATTGTAAACAAGGTTCCCGATAATCGACGGGTTTGCAATCCGGTCGGTCGAATTGTAAATCTCAAGGTCTTTCTCATACATCTCCTGGTAGCCGGGCTGACTCATGAGAACTTTTAGTGTTTTGTCGTTCCATTTCCCGACCCAGTCCAGTGATTTCTGAGCATCCACGTCTTCCAGCCAAAGGTAAGGATCGTTTTGTGCAAAGCCGATTTGCGTCATAATTGCCAGTAAAATAATTAAGAATGTTTGTTTCATATGCTTGTACTATTTGTTGTTCTATTTATTTTTTGAACGTTGCGATCTCTCTAAATGAAAAATACAATTTATCCCATTAAAATACGCTGTACTGTTTTTTTTAGTCATAAAAATTTATTCTTCATTACAATTTTGAGCGATGCTTTGTTTGAAAAATATGTCATTCTATGCTTTTTTATGTGCGATTAAATCGCTTTTCTTTTGCGGAAATCGCGAAATGCTTAATTTCGTTATTCACATCTATAAATTGACATGGGAACTCTGATTTTCTTTTTTGTTGTTTCAATTCTGGTTTCGTTTTTATGTAGTATTTGTGAGGCGGTACTGTTGAGTGTAACGCCTTCGTATATAAGCCGGATGCAAAATGAGAAGCCGGTTTTGGGAAACATTCTGGCACACTTTAAAGACGATATTGATCGTCCGCTTTCGGCTATTTTAACACTCAATACGATTGCGCACACCGTGGGTGCGATCGGAGTAGGAATCGAAGCAGGGAAAATTTTTGGCGCCCATAAAATGGATCTCTATCTTTTTGACCTTACCTACGAGTCGTTGATTGCCGGCGTTATGACACTGGCCATTCTTGTGCTTTCCGAAATCATCCCGAAGACCATCGGAGCTACTTACTGGAAGCAACTCACCGGTTTTACCGTTCAAACACTGCGGATTTTGGTGTTTATACTGGCGCCTTTTATATGGCTCAGTAATCTGCTCACCCGTTCGCTGAAAAGGAAAGGGACAAAAAGTGTGTTTAGCCGCGCCGATGTGGCGGCGATGGCCGATGCTGGTTTGAAAAGCGGAGCTATTGACCAGGAGGAAAAGTCGATTATTCTGAACTTGCTACAGCTTGAAAACCTCAAAATAAAGCAGATCATGACCCCGCGAACCGTTGTGTTAAGCCTTGATGAGGATCGAAACCTGGGAGATATTTATGTGGAACACAATCCGTTTCAATTCTCCAGGATCCCGGTTTACCACGAAACGCCCGACAACATTACCGGAATGGTGCTGAAAGATGTGATCCTGGAAAACCTTGCTGAAGACAAACATGCCATGAGACTGGCTGATATCAGGCGTGATGTCATATTTGTACAAGACAACTGGTCGGTGGCACGTTTGCTTGATACGCTGATTCTGGAGCGGCAACACCTGGTTATGGTAGCCGACGAGTTTGGAACCATAGTGGGGCTCGTGACCATGGAAGACGTTATTGAAACGCTTTTTGGGCTTGAAATCGTGGATGAATCGGATAAAGTGGAGGATCTTCAGAAACTGGCACGTTCCAATTGGATCAAGCGAGTTAAGCGGGATAAACCACAAAAATAATCACCCCGTTTTTATGGTTGGATAAATAATTCGGGTAAGTATAATCTATTCATTTCGATAACGGAAGGGAAGAGCCTTTATATTTTTCGACAAACAATAATACATTATGTTTGTTTGTTATTCCTTATATTTAAGGTAATACACCATTTAAACAGAAAACACATGAAACAACTACTTTCCATTTTATTACTGGTTCCGTTTTTTTCGTTCGCCCAGGAGAAAAAAGATTCGCTGTGGACAACCAGCGGAAGTACCACTTTGAATTTTTCGCAGGTTTCGTTGAGTAACTGGGCTGCCGGGGGAAAAAGTTCGATGTCGGCCATTGGCATGATAAACTATGCGGCCAATTATAAAAAAGACAATTTGAGTTGGGACAATACTTTTGATTTTCGTTACGGTTTTTTGAAAGAGAAAGATGTTAAAGTCAGAAAATCGGATGATATCATCGACGTTAGTTCTAAATTAGGATTTAATGCCGGGGGAAACTGGAATTATTCGGGTCTTGTAAATTTTAAATCTCAATTTGCCAAGGGGTATAAATACGACAATAATAATATTCCGGTTGAGGTAATTTCAAAATTTATGGCGCCGGCCTACCTGAAGACCGGTATTGGTATGGATTACAAGAACGATCATCTTTCGGTGTTGTTGGCTCCTGTATCAGGTAAGTTTACTTTTGTTTTGGACGATTCGCTATCGGCTCAGGGGGCTTTTGGGGTGGAAGAGAACAAAAACTTTCGGGCGGAACTCGGTGCTACCGCAAAATTTGAATACAAGCGTGATATCATGAAAAATGTGACCTTGAACACTTCGCTCGATTTATTCTCGAATTACCTGAAAGAAACGAAGAATGTGGATCTTGACTGGAAAGTTCAGATTAATATGAAAGTGAATGATTATTTGTCAGCCAACCTGATCACGCATTTGATTTACGATAACGATACCAAGATAAAAGACCCGGATACCGGAATTGCAAGTCCGCGGCTACAGTTTATGGAATCGTTTGGAGTTGGACTCACATTTAGATTCTGATAAATTACGAAGGGCTTGATCAATGAATCAGGCCCTTTTTATTTTTACTTCTCTGAAGTCGTTATTGTTGAATGAGATTGATCCGGAAATTTAAACCGGGAGACGAATACTTCCCGTTAAATTTCAAAAAAGAATGTAGTCCCTTTTTCGGGCGTGCTGTTGTATCCTACTTTTCCTTTCAGGTATTTTTCCCCAAAAAGTTTCATACTGTAGGTTCCTATACCGCGTCCACCTCCTTTGGTCGAGTAAAAGCGTTTAAATAACTGTGCCTGAATGTCACGGGGGATACAACTGCAGTTGTGTATTGAAAACTGAATTTTATCGTGGTGTTTTACACACTTTAAAGAGATACAATCGTTGGGCACATTCACCTCCAGCGCGTTTTTAATCATATTTCCCAATATGCGTTTCAGCAAAACTTTATCGGTAACCAACGTAAGCTTTTCCGAATCAGGATCAAGCAGTATCGGTTTTCCACGATTAGTCTGGTGGTTTTTGTATAATTTTTTTAGTTCCTGTAAAACTTCGAGTGTATCGACGGTACTATGTTGCGGTACCAAATCTCCTTTTTCAGCGGAAACAATTTCCCGCTGCATTTGAATTTCCTCAATCAGGTTGTTGGCAGCCCACTGTATGGTGTCAGCAATGTCTTTGATATCGGTCAGGTCGTCCATTTCCTTCAGAATGGCGGATAACCCGGAAATACCACCGGCGCTGTTCAGCAGGTCGTGAATAAAGACTCGTTCCAGCGATTCGCGTCGTTTTTCATTACTGATATCTGTGATCGAAAAAATGATCAGCTCTTCTCCATCGAGTTGAAACGGACTTGCCGTTACCCTAAGATCAATCGCATCATTTTCGATGGTCATTATTTTGCATTCTTCGGTTGCTTTTATCCCTCTTTTCGAAAAAAGGATGGCATTAAGAGCACCGCACGATTTGCAAAATTCCGAAGTTCCACATCCCTCATAAGCCTGAACGGCATTCGTACAATTAAATGCATTCCCGGGTTTTTTAAATATAACATCAGGAGGGAGGTTGAGCACACCGATAAACCGAAGATAGCTTTCGTTGGCGTATAAAATTTCGTGTTGCCGGTTCAGGATCAAAACCATTTGAGTGACGGATTCTGCAAAATCCATCAATTGTCTGTTTTCTCTTATCAAGCCGGTTAAGTTATTCGTTCGCTCACTGGGCATATTTGTACAAGTAATTTGCTTAATCAGGATAGTAATTCAATGATTTAATAACCTTTATGGTTAAACGCGGTGGAAGATACCATAGAATGAGATAAAATCAAAATTCAAATATTAGGTAATCATCATTTGCACAAATTTTTACTGCTTTTTGGCAAAACGTTCAGATCGCCATCGCAATTAAGTTGCTGGTATGCAAATGGTTCTGTTTTTGTTTGTTTTTTGATTTTTGTTATGATCAAAAGATTATTTGAATTGATCCTTAATAAGTTTTGTATTGTCGTTGTCCATCAATAGGTTGCGCTTGTTCTTGTCGTATTTCGAAAAGGCTCTGTCAAACAATTTGTATGGGATATCTGTCTTTTTTGCACTCTTGCTTGCCACGATAGTCGTACCGGTAATATCTTCGATAGCTGCCTTAAACAACGGGTCGTTTTTGTCTCCCAGCGGGTAAGCGTTAAGCAGATCGTCGTCAACGAGAATATCGGGAATAAAACCATCTTTGAAATCAGTAACGCCCAGGGCGTTGGCATAGCGCAACACAATGGGTTGGAGGCCCCAGTTGTTAAACTCGGAATAATAGCTTTCTTTTTCGTAATAATCTTCCGGTTTTAGTGTAATCGAGGCGGTGTATTTTCCATAGGTGGTATCTCCCACAATTGTAACCGGTATGTAGGCATTTAATCCGGTAATGGTTAACTCCGAAGCAGAAGCGGTTTTGTAGCCGGTCAGGATGTGGATATTATCCAGGTCGAGTTTTACCGGAACGGAGTCGACGAAATTTACTTGTATTTGGCTTGTAAATTGTTTGTATTCAAAGTAATCCTGGTATTTGTCGTTCCATTGAAAGGTCACCAGTTTGTCGTTGTTGTTCACATACTCGATGGGGGCCAGTGAACTGCACAGGTGTTGTGCTGCCGATACCGTTCCTCCCGGATTGTAGCGAAGGTCGAGCACCAGATCAGTGATATTTTGCTCTAATAAGCCCTGAAGCGCCGTGTCAATAGCATCGTTGTACTCTGCGATATATTGGGCATAAAACAGGTATCCGATCTTATGCCCGCTTTCTTCAACAACTGCTGTTTTTAGTACCGGGTTTAATTGTAATTCAAGAGCGGTCATACTCACGCTGCTTCCCGGCGAAATTCCATCATTGCTTAATATTCCTAAGGTAACTTTAATGCTTTCGGCATAAACAAGGTCGGTGTAGTTACTTAGGGTAATATCGCCATCGTTAAGAAGCGCAATAATGTCTCCGCGTTTTAATCCGGCATTGGCAGCAGGAGTATTGGGATAAACATATTCTACAATCGCAAAAAGATTTCCTGTGTTGGAAAAGATACCAAAAGCCAGCGACCAGCCAAATGAAGTTTCGATTCCCTGGAAGCTGTTTTCCAGGGCCTCAACGTCATCCGTTATGTACGACCACTTATCATCTTCATACAAGAGCTTGCTGAAGTATTTTTTTGAATCATCTTCCTTGGTGTAATCGATGTCAGGAAGTTCATCGTACCAAAGGTATACATCAGACATAACGTCGAAGATAAACTTGTTGACATTTAAGGTGTGCTCAGGAATCGATGAACCCGGATCGGGCACTTCTCCTTCGTTACAGCCAAATAAAATGGTTAATACTAAAGCCGCAAGGAATGTGATTTTATTTCTGTTCCTGTATTTGTTGTTTAAAGTACTCATGCTCTGCTTGTTTACATCCCAATATTGCTTGTTTAGTCTTAAAACCAACAATTGGCAACTTCGGTTCATTTTATTGTATTAATACCGCTGGTTACTGTTGATTCCCTACCTGGTTTTGCTCTTTTTTTTCTTCCGGATATTCAATTCTTACATGGTAAATGTTCAAAAGCTTTTGAAGCAGAACTTCTTTTACTGTGGTAATATCGCGAAAGGTGAGGTTGGAATTATCCAGTTGTTTGTCTTCAATTTTTTGGTCGATCATACGATCAATCAATTCTTTTAGGTTGGCGTGTGTTTTTTCCTTCATGCTGCGCGAAGCGGCTTCAATACCGTCAACCAGCATTACAACCGCTGCTTCTTTTGACCGGGGAAGCGGCCCCGGGTAAATAAATTTCTTTTCATCCACATTTTCCTCCGGATGGTCTTCTTTGTGTTTCAGGTAAAAGTATTTGGCTTTGGTTGTTCCGTGGTGAGTGGCAATAAATTCAACAATGGGTGCGGGTAATTTATGTTTTTGAGCCATTTTAACTCCGTTGTGAACATGATCGATAATTACCTCCGCACTTTTCAGATGATCCAACTGATCGTGGGGATTCATTCCCATGGCCTGGTTTTCAATAAAATAAGTTGGTTTGGCAATTTTCCCTATGTCGTGATACAGGGCGCCGGCTCTTACCAGGAAAGGATTACCGCCAATTTTTAAAATCACTTCTTCGGCCAGGTTGGCAATTTGCATCGAATGCTGAAAAGTTCCGGGCGCTTCTTCCGACAGTTTTCGCAGCAAAGGCTGGTTACTGTCAGAGAGTTCAATCAGTGTAACATCGGAAACAAATCCAAAAACTTTTTCAAAAATATAGATCAGGATATATACCAGCATGATCAGTACACTGCTGATGGCAAACCACTGGGTAATTGAGTAATTAAACAATACAAAAGTGCCCTCGTGAATCAGGTTTAAGGCGGTAAAGACCGTGGTGTAAGTAAGAAAAACCCACAATGCGGCCAATGCCAGGTGCACACGCCGGTGCATTTTATTTAAGCTGAATACTGCAACAATTCCTGCAGAAACCTGTAGTAGAATGAATTCGTAATTGTTGGGTGCGTAAAATCCGATAAGCAGCGTTGAAATAACGAGCGTAAAAATTGCGGTTCGCGAATCAAAAAAGGTACGGACAACAATGGGCAGAATCGCAAAAGGCACCATGTAAATGTGTAGGGTCGGTAACGAACCAATGACATTGGCAATTAACACCATTGCTGTGATCATCATCAGAAGGAACAGCAATTTATTCATGTGCTCGATAATGTCGCGCCGGTAAATAAGCAGGAAGACAAAAATCAAGGCCAGGAGCGATACAATCAACAGGCTTTTCCCGATAGAAACCATGTAGTAATTAACATTTTTGCCCCGTTCTTTTTCGTAGCTGGCTTTTAGCGATTCAAGTAACTGGAATTTATTGCTGTCCACTACTTCGCCTTCCAGGATAATTCGTTCTCCCAGGCGAACCATGCCGCGTGTAAGCGAAATATTCTGCGTTACTTCATCAATCTCCTTTTGGGTTGTTTCTGCATCGTAACTCAGGTTGGCGCTGATGTATCGCTCGAACGGATGACTGTTTAACCAGCGCAAGGTGCTATTTCCGGTCGCCAGTTGTCGTTTAAACCGTATGATGGTATTGTAGGCTGATTTTTCGGAGAACAAAGAAGCTGTGTCGGTGCGGGTTACATTAGGCCCGATCCGTTTGCGTATGGCTGGTTTTCCCGCTATTTCGTTATACGAATCAAGAGAAAACTGCAAAACTCCTGCACTGTAAATTCTGTCGAGTTCATTGCAAAGATTTGTGATGATTTGCTTTTGCCGAAGTGTTAACGTGTCTTTTGTTAAGTAGAAGTCGTCTTTTAAACGCTGTATGTTATCACGGGCGACAGAAGTATCACAAACAAAATAGGGAATTACATTTTTTAGCTGCTCCTGTTTTTCATCCTCCAGTTCTTTGTCGGTTTTTAAAATCGCAAAATCAAACGGAGCCACCAGGTTTTCATGTTTCCACGGAAAACCTTTCTGGTATTCGTATTTGAATTTCGGTTCTCCGGGCAGGATAAAATAAAGAGCGACTGCAGTAAGTACAAACATTAATACCTGCAGAATAACTTTTGTATAATTTTTAAGTCTTTGGTAAAATTTATTCATAACGATGGTTCACGGTAAAAGTAGTTCAATTTATAATAATTGTTCAGACAGTGTTGCGCTGGCATCAAATTTAGTATGAAAAATACATGATTTCATCACAAGCGGTGCCCATTTTTTAATAGTTTTGTGCTGAAACAGGTGTGATTCCCGCCTTTGTGTAAAAAACTGAAATTATAGAACGCTGATGACCCACGGTATTTCCAATTTAAGCATTATCCCTGTGAGAAGGGAGCCTTCAGAAAAGAGTGAAATGGTGACACAGATCCTTTTTGGCGAACACTTTGAAATGAGGGAGCAAATGGTGGGTTGGACCAATGTAAAATTGGCTTATGACGGTTATGACGGATGGGTGGATAGCAAAATGATAACACCGATCACGGTTCGTACATTGAACAAAATTGAGAACAGCGCATCGGCCATAACTTCGGATATTATTACCATTGTCCCGGTGAGTGATGAACAAAACCTGATGTTAGTTGCCGGAAGCACGCTGCCGGTTTGGAGGCCTTACCTGAAGCAGTTTTCGGTAACGCGAGATACTTACCTGGCAACCGGAGAGGTACTTTACGGAGATGTAAAAGATCCTAGAGAAATTGTCATCCAGCAAGCGCTAAAATATTTCAATGCTCCGTATTTGTGGGGAGGAAGAACGCCTTTTGGAGTTGATTGCAGCGGATTAACTCAGATCATTTACAAAATGATTGGTATTCAACTTCCACGTGATGCCAGTCAGCAGGTGAAAATTGGAACTGCCATGAGCTTTGTTGACGAAGCTGAACCGGGCGATCTGGCGTTTTTTGATGATGACGAAGGTAACATTGTTCATGTTGGAATTATCTGGAAACGAAATAAAATAATTCATGCTTCGGGGCAGGTTCGTATTGATAATGTCGATCAATTTGGTATCTTCAACATCGATACGAAACGGTATACGCACAAAATGCGTGTCATGAAAAAGATCATCAAACAAAATGGAACGGATTGAATTCTTAATTTACCTGGCGATTTTTGTAGCCGTCGTGTTTCTGATTTTAAGGTATTGGAAAACCGGCCGGAAAAATGATTGATTACAGCTTACCTTCCATTCAAAACTTATACTGAAATGTATTCATATTCCTATCCTCGTGCCGCCTTGACGGTAGATGCCATTGTGTTTGTAAGGGAAAACAACGTTACCTGGGTACTTTTAATTGAGCGGGGCAGAGAACCCTTTGCAAATAAGTGGGCTTTGCCGGGTGGTTTTATTGATATGGACGAAACCCTGGAACAGGCCTGCATTCGGGAATTGCAAGAGGAAACCGGTTTGAAAGTGGAAGCCATGCAACAATTTCGTGCATACGATTCCATCGACCGCGATCCTCGTCATCGTACTATTTCAGTGGTACATTCGGTGCAGCTTGATGAAAAAAAGCCTGTTACCGGCAGCGACGATGCCAGCCGTGCCGACTGGTTTTTAATCAGCGAACTTCCGGCTTTGGCTTTTGACCACGCACAAATTCTAAACGATTTCTTTTCGCTGAAATAAAGATCCCAGTTAATGACTGTCGATCGAATGCAGCATCAGGAAGGAATGCATCAGAATTTTGTGAATTTCACTTAAATATTCGTTTACTGCTTTTGTGCTACCCGGCAGCGAG
Organism: Maribellus sp. YY47; assembly: GCF_023111095.1. Taxonomy (GTDB): domain Bacteria; phylum Bacteroidota; class Bacteroidia; order Bacteroidales; family Prolixibacteraceae; genus Draconibacterium. Next base: position 128,495 of record NZ_JALGYW010000012.1, on the reverse strand, counting down.
AAAACAAGTGTTTTGTTTTTTACTCCTGCGATCGACCGGCTGAGCAACGCACTGGGTTTTTCTGCCCCGTATTTCAGGCGGATCATATCCATAATACCGGGAATCTCCAGATCGATAAAAGAAGAAAAAACTTTGGGAGCAATATCCCGTGGGCCAATTCCGGTACTTCCGGTGGTATAAATAATGTCAAAACCTTGTTCCAGTGCAGTCTGTAACTCGCTTTCTAGCCGGTCTGGTTCATCGGGTATTACCGTTCTGTCGGTTTCACACCAATAGCCTTTGCCGGTAAACCAATCCCTGGTCAGTTTCTCGATAAGCGGACCGCTTTTGTCTTTATAAATTCCTTCATAGGCACGGTCGCTGAGGGTAATTACTTTTATCCGAAATGTTTTGGGAACATACTTCAATGTGTCATTTTCCTTCAATTTCCCGGGTTGAATTACCCTGCAAAAAATACCTTCGGTGGGCATCACACAATTTCCGGTAAGCTGAAAGATTTCGCAGTTGGTACCGTGGCACTTTTTGCCTATTTGTGTCACTTCAAGAACAACATCTCCGGACACAAACCGGTCGAAGGGTAAGGTTTTATGCACCTCAAAACCAAAAGTGGTAATGTTCTCGGCAAACTCCCCAAATTCAATTTTGCGGCCCAGTTCACTTTCAAAACGCTCGATACTTTCTGCAGCCAAGAGGCTCACCTGGCGGTGCCATTTTCCTGCGTGGGCATCTCCTTCAATTCCTTCAGACGTTAATAGAATCTCTTTTCGGGGCGTTTTAATTGTTCCCTTTTGTTCCGAGATATTCAATGATTTTATGGTGCAAAATTTTTGGTCCATTTTGGTTTTTTAATTCAGTAACACATTTGTTTTCGGAAGGTTATAGATCTTCTTTTTCCTTGGATTCAAGTTTAATGCCGCTCAAAACCATTTGTTTGTCGACAGCCTTACACATATCGTAAATAGTGAGGAGGGCAACATTAACAGCGGTTAAGGCTTCCATTTCCACTCCGGTTTGTCCGATGCAGCGAGTCAGGCTTTTTACTTCAACGCCCTTTTCTGTAACGCGGGTTTTTACTTCCACTTTGGTGAGTTGCAGCGCGTGACAAAGCGGAATCAAGCGTGAAGTTTCCTTGGCCGCCTGAATTCCTGCAATTTCTGCAATTGTCAGTACATCGCCTTTTTTGATCAGGTTTTCCCGTATGAGTTTTATGGTTTCGGGTTGAAGCTGAATAAAACCCGATGCGCGGGCCGTGCGAACTTGCAATGGTTTGTGTCCGACATCCACCATGTTGGCTTTACCTTCGTCGTTGATATGTGATAATTGGCTCATATTTTATCCTCCAATATTTGAAAAATCGTGAGTGGAACTACTTACCCCTTTTTCCGGTTTAAACTGAACCGCCTTTTGGTAAGCTTCTTCGATTCCCAGTTCGCGTGTGTTGTAACGTAGATCGGAATGCAGGCAGGGAACGATAAAACCATCAGCGGTAAGCCGCAAACGGTTGCAAATGTTGCAGACTCCACCATCACCGCCATCTACTGCATAAAATTCGCCGGTGCGCAGGTCCATTTGCCGGATAAAGCGCAACTTCAGGTTTCTGTTTTTGCAAAATTCCCTGACGGCCTGTTCATCCTGTTCATTTTCTCCCGGAATACGGACAAAGTTTATTTTAACCGGTAAAAGCCCGGCTTCCAAAGCTGCATCAATTCCTTTCAAAACGTCATCGAGGTTTCCCAGGCGGGTTATTTTTTTGAATTTTTCAGGATCTAATGTATCCAGACTAATGTTGACGCGGGTCAGTCCGGCTTCTTTTAATTGCCGGGCATATTTTGGTAGAAGAACACCATTGGTTGTCATACCGATTTCGTCGATCTCAGGAATTTCAGCGAGCATTTTTACCAGCTCCGGCAAATCTTTGCGAACCAGTGGTTCACCGCCGGTTAAGCGGATTTTTTTAATGCCCAACCGGGTTCCAACTTTTACAATGTCGGCAATTTCCCGGAAACTCAGAATTTCTTCGTGCGGTTTCCACGGAACACCTTCAGCCGGCATGCAGTACTCGCAGCGAAAGTTACAGCGATCGGTCACTGAGATGCGCAGGTATGTGATATGTCGGTTAAAGCGGTCTAACATAAACAGTTTCGCCTTTATTAATCGTGTTTGTTCCCAACGGTATTTCCATTAAGGCTGTAGCCGAAATAAGTGCATTGATATGTGCCGAGCCGTGAAAAGGTATTTCTTCAATCAAACCTTCTTCATTGAAAAAAACAGGTACAATGGCCAGCCGGTCTGCTTTTTTTCGTTGGAAATCAAAATTCAGTTTCGCCAGAATTCGGGTAGGAGCGTAGTTGGCTCCCATCAGTTGGTAAATAGCTGGTTTCGCCAGTAATTCGAACTGCACCAGTGATGAGACCGGGTTTCCGGATAGTCCGATAACAAATTTATTTCCCTTTTGCGAGAAGGTCATCGGATTGCCAGGTTTAAAGCCTGTGCGGTCCCAAAATATTTTGAATCCCTGTTCCTTTAAAATTTCAGGAATAAAATCGAAATCGCCCACTGAAGCACCACCTGTAAATATTACGATGTCAGAGTTTCCCAGTGCTTCGTTGAACGTTTGCGTTAGTAGTTCATAATCGTCTTTCAGCTGGAGGTTCTGCACCACTTCGAGGTTCATTTTTCGAAGTTGTGTGATCACCTGGCTCGAATTGCTGTTTCTGATCTGACCCGGTTGTGGCTTTTCTTCAGGTTTCACCAGTTCGCTACCTGTAGCAATCACTGTTATTTTCGGGCGCACCGAAACTTTTACTTTTGCATATCCTGCCCCGGCCAACACCGCCATTTGCGGAACACTTACCATTGTTCCTTCTTTTATCAAAATGTCTCCCTGGCGGTAGTTTTCCCCAATGTAACAAATGTTTCGGGCTGTTCGTGGATTGATGCAGCGAACCGTTTTTTCATTGATTGCTTCCGAATCTTCCACTTTAAAAACACAATCGCAACCATCGGGAACAGCAGCGCCTGTCATAATTTTTGAGCATTGATTACGACCTACTTGTTGGGTTGGCATCATTCCTGCCTGGATTACTTCCAGTACTTCCAGTTCATTAGCAATATCATCGATATGACAGGCATAGCCATCCATTGCCGATTTGTGAAAGGGCGGCATATTCATATCTGCCCGCACATCTTCGCGCAACACCCTGTTGTAAGCATCTTCCAAAGCAATTTCTTCGGTCTCGAATACTTTTGGAAGTTGTTTTATTGTTGATAGTATTTCGTCAAACTTATTCATGTTTTAGCTTAAACTCGTGGTCTGAAAATTCTATTCTGTTTATATCGAGATCAAAATTTTTTCCCGTGTTGTGAACGAAAACCGGTTTGTAGTCCAATAAATGCTTCTTTTGAATTTCCCTGTCTTCCAAATTCACAAAGAGAAAAAGTCCCGGTTTCACGTATTTATGTAATCCGCCCGATTCACAAACAATGGCGTCGTCGGGTAAAAAAGGTAAAAGGTGTGTCAGCGATTCACCCAGTGCATCCTTTTTTGTCATTACAAAAAGAACACGTTGGGCGCCGGCCTGAAGCATCAGTGAACTGTCTTTTTGCGTGTGATGTTTTTCTTCAAGAATAACAATATCGTTGTTTTTGAAAAGAATATCTTCCTTGTTGTGCAAGTGAAAATGTGGCGTAATTTTTAGTCCACACACGGTTGTTTGCTTCGAAAGCTGGTTGATAATACTGCAGGTAAGAAAGGTTTTTCCTACGTTACGTCCGTTGCCTGCAATCAGCAGCAGGTTGGGCAATGCAATTTTATTATCGACAGAGGAAATGATCATTCGCTCCTTTTTACCAAATTAACTTAAAAATATTGTGGAAAGCAAAGAGTTACACAACAGCAGATGTGTAAAAGACTCGTCTCCTTTCCAATTTATTCCCAATTCCGGGGAATGCGGGAGGATGACCTGTTTCCGGGACATCCCATCGGCCCAGACGCCATGACTTTGTTTTAGGCGCAAAGGCTCGGAGATCAATTGTGCTGCAAATATAATAAAGAATATAGATAATTAGATATGTCGTGGCCGGTGTGCAGAGAAACATATACTTGATTATTCCTGACAATTTGATTATCAATGAACCATATAGGCTTGAAGAGAAAATTCGGTCCTTTCATAAGTAAAGAAATAGAATGGCAAATAGCTATATTTGAATTCAATTTGATTTGGAAGAATATGAAGTTTCGATATATCTTTTTTTTACTTGTTTTGGGCTTGGCATTTGAAGGCCGGGCGCAGCTTGATTCGGTCAGAACACTTCCTGTTCCCGAGCATTCGCATGTTTTGGAAATCGATACTTTCCCGGGTAAAAATCAATTGCAACGTGATTTTTTACGCTTGGAAAGACCGCAAGAGCTTACCGGATTGCTTAATAATTTGACGGTGTCTCCCAAAACATTTCTAAAAAGCGCGTCGGAATATTTAAAGCTGGATAGTATTGTGGTATCAGACTGGCAGGATGAAACACAAACAGTAGAAAATACCGAAAAAATGCGTTTCGACGCTAACGCTGACGGGAGTGAAATGATACTTCGTTATTACAGTTGGAATACCGAAAACTGGCGTTGGAAGACCGAGCAGGCGAACTACTATTTTTTTGGAACGAACGGACGATTGGATTCGACCGAATACCAGGAATATGTAGTTGGAAATTACAAGCGATATATTCAAACGCAATACATTTATGAAAACGAGCTTCTTCGGTATACTCAAAGACGCCAAAAGATTGATGAGATTGAAACATGGGAAGAACTGGACCGGACAAAGTACACCTATGATTCTATCGGGCAGCTTACCCATGTTTATTCACAGAAACGTGATCCTTTCGACGATAGGTGGGCCACCTATTTTTACATTGAATATACGCGTGATACTCTAGGAAATGTGGTTCAGGAAACCGGTTACGATTATGAAGATTACGACGGTATTTCAACCCGGAAATATTACCTCACCTACGATTACAACGATTCCAACCGGTTGGTAATCATCACCGAGTTTGTGAAAGGCTGGCAGGAAGGACAGTTTGTTGAAGATCGTAAGCAGGAAAATAGTTACGATGAAAATGGTCAATTGAAAAGTGAAACATACTATAATTGGGAATACGATTCTGATGGATGGTTGGAGGATACCAGGTTGGTTTACGATCATACTGTAAGTGGAGGAGAGCTTCAAACGGTGGTTAGTCAGGATTGGAACGGGCAGTGGTTGGACAAAAGAAAGGCGCTTTATCTGACGAATCATTTTTATACGATCGATGAGGTGCTGCATGCCGATTTTCTGGATGCTTTTGTGCCGATGGTAGTAATCGACAGTATTGTATGTGAACGCATTGAAAAGTCGATTCTACAAAATAATGCATGGACCGATGCCGGATTGACTGCCTATTATTTTTCCACCGATTGGCCTACCGGAACGAATGATATTGAGACTTCAACTGTGCGCGTTTATCCAAATCCTGTTTCTGATTTTTTGAACATCGAAACCGGTTTTCAGGATGTGGCTTCTTGTGTGTTGTATGATTTGGCTGGAAGAGTTGTTCACCAAACTCAAATCACAAGCCGCTTAACGATGGATGTTTCCCGGTTGACTTCAGGATTTTATATCCTGGAAGTACGGCACGACAACGAAACGGTTTATTCGGGAAAACTGATAAAAAAATAAGACCACCCCAATACAAGATCAGAGTGGTCTTCCTTATATGAAATCCTATATTTTATTCTTCCAGCTCTTCAGCAGGTGTCGGCTTTGCTTTTTCCGCCATATAGGCCGCAACTACCACGATGACAACCACTACAATTGCAATGTAGACTCCCGATGGAATAGGGGCGGGTTCGCCTTGTGCATACGAATGCAGTCCTGACAAATAGTAGTTCACACCAAAATAAGTCATCAAAACTGAGCTGATGCCAAGCACAGCGGCAGTACTCATCGCAAAATTACCTCTCATACCCGGAATACGGTGCATGTGTGTTATAAACGTGTAAACGATTACGGTTACCAGCGCCCAGGTTTCTTTGGGATCCCAACCCCAGTAACGGCCCCAGCTTTCGTTGGCCCAAACACCTCCCAAAAACGAACCTACCGTCAGCATCAGAACACCAATGATGAGGGCAATCTGAATGATATTAACCAGTTCACGAATGGTAAGATTGATGCGTTGTGCATTGTTTTTATTCTTAAAGATCATCAGGATCAGGTTAAGGAACCCGAGTAGTGCGCTGATGCCCAGAAATCCGTAGCTGGCAGTGATAATGGCCACATGAACGATCAGCCAGTATGATTGCAACACGGGAACCAGGTTCGTAATCTCCGGACTCATCCAGCTCATTCCGGCTACCATCAGCGTTAAACCAGCCAGAACCGAAGTCAGCGAAAGCGTGATCTCTGATCGTTTGGCAAAAATAAGTCCGCCCAAACAAGTTGCCCAACTAATAAACACCATCGATTCGTAACCGTTGCTCCAGGGGGCATGTTCCGAAATGTACCAGCGAATGCCAAGACCGGCCGATTCTGCCACAAATAATATGAAAATGAAAATCAAGGCCAGGTTTTTCAGCCATTTGATCTGAATCTTCGGATTAAACAGGGTAATCAGCTGTAAAACCAGAAGGATAAGACCCGTAAACATGAATATCTTTGACAGCTTTCCAAATATGTTGAGCTTGTTGTACAGCACTTCCAGTTTAACCTTGGTTGACGACGGAGAAATTTTGGCCCCGTACTTTTCCTGGTAGGTTTTCAGATTGCTGAGCAGCTGGCTGGCCGTTGCCCAATCGTTACTAACAACCGAACCGAAGTAGCTATCGATGGTCTGTTTGGCAAATGCAGCTTGTTCGGCGGTCATTTCGCTAGTTTCGTTTACCGATACCCATTTGTGGTTGTCGTCGCCGGGAATCGGGAAAACATTCAGAAAATCCTGGTTAAAAACACGCATCAGAATGTTTACGCGTTCATCAACGTTCATTACTTCCTTGTCGAGTTTGTTTCGTTGATTGCTCTTTTTCGCATAAGCTTCCTGAACCATCGTGTTCAGTTTGTAGCCGCCCATTTCGCGGGGAGCCACGATGGAATTAAAGCTGGCATATTTACCTTGTTCACCCAGCATTTTCCGAAGCTCAGGATTGGCTACTTTAATGATTGGAATGTTTTTCCATTTTTCGGGATTGGCCTGCATATCCAGAAAAACTTCAGTTGGCGTCAATCCTTCCCAACTGGTTTTCTTGGCTACTTTCCTTAAAATTTCAGAGGCAATGGTCGAAACCGGTTCTACACGTCCTTTGCGGCTTTGCACCAACAATTCGTCAAAGGCTTTCACATGGTCTTTGTTCATGTTGGTAGTAGCCGTTTGAGAATGCGCTGAGACAGAAAGTAGCATTCCGACAATCAATGTAACCATCAATTTTTTGCGCTCGGCTCTGAGTTTTGCCGAGGCTTTTAACAGGCTTTTAAAGCGGCTGTTTTTGTTGAAAAGGGTAAGCAGCATGCCAATGGCCATAATCAGGTATCCGAAATAAGTTACCGATGTTCCGGCTTTATCGCTGTTTACCGAAAGGATGGTACCTTCTTCATCGGTATCGTACGACGACTGGAAAAAGCGGAATCCTTTGTGTTTCAGAATATTGTTCATGAAAATGCGGTAGGGCATTTCAAAGCTTCCGTCTTTCAGTACGACTTCACTGGCGTACGATGACGGACTGTTGGATCCGGGATAACGTTCCAATTGAAAATCTTTCAAATAAATAGAGAAGGGGAGTTGAATGATCTTTGATCCGTATGAAATGGATACTTCAGTTCCGTTGATCTGTGTTGTATAAAAGTCTCCCACCGTTCCGTTTTGTCCGTATACCACAAGTTCTTTGCTTTCTTGTCCCGAAGTGATGGTTACTTTCATCGCGTCTTTTGTGGGCATTCCACGTTGTGCCTGCTGATAAACCAATTGCGTTTTTCCTTTTTGTAAAAACTGTTTCATTGCAAAATTCAGGTCTTTGAACGTGTATACCTTTTGGTTATTGATGGCTATCGCTGAGTCGGCAGGAATAAGCTCAGGTGATGTTGCACTCATTTCGGAGGCCAGCAACGAATCGGATGAAGTCAAAAGCATGTTTCCGTCTACCATTTTAAGTTGAAGGTCGACTTTTGAGTTTGCTTCAAAACCGATGGCAGTCGGGCCAAAGTATTTTACATCGCCTTGGTGCAAGCTAAAATCAGTGCGGGATCCGTTATAAATTGCGATCAGGGAAACAATGGGCTGACCGTTGGGATCTACCACCAGATTCTCAGCGGCAGAAGGCATAAAAATCTCATTTTTAACATGAATGGTTTGTCCTCCGATTTCGATGTTTTCCGAAAATGCATTAGCGGTATAGGGTGAAAATTTAATTTCTTTCTCGGTCTCAACTGTTTCATTGCCCGATGTTGCCTTAATGGTTACATAGTTGGCTTCTGAAACAATAAAGTCGGATGATTCTCCTTCGCGGATGTGCATCGAACCTTCAAAACCATAGTAACGGGTAATGGCTGCCCCGATCAGAATAACAATAAATGAAAGATGAAAAAGTAGCACAGTCCATTTTTTTCGGCTCACCAATTTGTATTTAAAAACGCTGCCAATCAGGTTTATACTGAGAATTGTCAGCAGGATTTCAAACCAGGTGGAATTGTAGATGAGTATTTTTGCGGTTATTGTTCCGTAGTCGTTTTCAATAAACGTAGCATAAGCTATGCCGATAGCAAAAATGACCAGAAGTATTCCGGTAAAAAACATTGAAAAGATAAATGAAAGAAACTTTTTCATGATAATATTTTGGATTTATTAGAGGAGCTGAATATAGTTAAAAGCATTTTATTCAAGCCATTTCATTCTACAATTGGTTTGGTGAGCAGGTATTAAAAAAATTCCTTTGTTCCGGAAAACAAAGGAATTTTCAAGAATAAAGTTAAAACAAACCTTTATTTGGTTGTTGGATCGTCGTGAGCAATAACTTTTACAAATTCAGCGTAATTCCAAGGTTTTTTAGCTGCCACGTGACCTGCTGGTTTTTCACCAAGATGACAAGCCTTGCAGGTAGCTTCGTTAGGCTCGGTCATACCTTTGGAAAGCGCCATCTCTTTGTTTTTCATTATGGCAGCCGTTTTATACATGCTACCTGGGCCATGGCACGATTCGCAAGAAACACCATCCTGAACGGTAAGACCTGCTAATAACGATTTGTCTACGCTTCCTGCGGTTGAATGACATTTCAAACAGGTTGGATCATTAGCTTCGTCACCTTTCAGCGATTTCATGGCGTTGGCGTGCTTACTTGCTGCCCATTGGTTGAATTGTTCGCCTTTCTCAGGTTTGTTGTGACACATCTTGCACTTTGCGGCGCCGATGTATTTGTACGTCTGAGCAAATGAAACAGAACTGATAAAAAGGGCCAGTCCCATCAATAACAATAATTTTTTTACCATAACATTACTATTTAAATGATTAACTCAATATTTCAAATCACATGCCATTTGGTTTTATGAATGGCTGTTTTAGCTTATTTATATTCATTACTAATATAGTGCAGAATGACAAGAGGAGCAAAGTTCTTCCTGCCAAACATCACCAATATCAACGGGATGTTCAAATGTCAACGGATTTTGCGAATTGGCATAAGTCAACGTATCGGCAGTGCCTTGAGCAACAATATTATGACACAGGTTACAATCCTTTGAAATAACTTCGCCGCTGTCGGCCGTATGACGATTGTTGTGACAACGGTAGCATCCGTCTGATTCCATATGGCCAATGTTGTTGGGGTATTCTTTCCAACTGGCTTTCATATACGGAAATATGTTGTTGGCATAGCCATTCTGAATTTCCTGAATCGCCTTCGCAATTTCTTCTTTTTTAGATTCTGCTATTTCCGGGTAGCTCGAATCGAACCACTCGTTAACCTGAGTTTTTATGGCGAAGAAAGCGCTGTCTTTGGTTGGATAGTCCTGGTACAAAGCCAGCATCGCAGCCATTTTAATGGCCGGAAGTTCTGTGGATATTTTCCCTTCGGCCATCGATTTGTCGATGAAATTCTGAGGAGCATTGTAATTGTGCGACGGACGGTTGTGGCAATCCAGACAATCCATTGTCCTGGTTTCCAGTGAATCCAGCTGGGCTTCTGACAAGTAGTTATCGCTGTCGGTGTAAATCTTTACTTCTCCGGTTTTTGTATTGGTATATTTCACCCACGGAATGACTTGCCTTTTCTCGTCCACTGCTTTGTATTCAATTTTTACGTCGGGACTGATATGCTGGTGAATTCCTTTTTCAAGTCCATTGGCTGTTTCACGGGTACTTGTTTTTACCTGAAGGTGAATGATTTCTTCGGTATTCTCTTCGTCGGTAAGAAACGAATGTTTCATTCGCAGTTTCCGGTCATAAAATTTTTCGGGCCAGTGACATTGTTCGCAGGTTTCCTGTGCAGGACGTAAGTTGGCAATAGGTGTTGGAATTGGCTGCGGATATTTTTTGGCCATCACCGAATATACCTGGTACAAGCCCGAAAGCTTACTTTTCACGTACCAGCTGGCTCCCGAACCAACGTGGCATTCTACACAGGCTACTCTTTCGTGCGACGAGCCGTGATACGTGGTGTATTCCGGTTCCATTACCTGGTGACACAGTTTTCCGCAAAATTCAACCGACTCGGTTAAGTGAAATGCTTCGTAACTTCCAATGGAAGAAATAATAAGCAGGAAAACAGTCCCCACAATAAATATGATGGACGCATTTCGGGTGGCAATGTTGTTAAAGTCGATAATGGGCCAGTTTACCTGTTTCCCTTCTTTCTCGGCTTTTCTTGCTCTTCGTTTGTAAATACGCATCCCGATTGGGATCATAATTAGCCCGGTGATCATAAATCCCGGGAGGACAATGTATATAAACAGCCCAATGTAAGAGCCCCCAAATCCGAAGAAATAATTCAGGATCATTAAGGAAAGGATGGAAGCCAGGTTGAAAACAGCCAGCAAAGCCCCCGCTATTGAAATCCAGTTCTTGATCGATGATGGTAGTTTCATAATCCTTTAGTTTTAATGAGCTTAGCAATGTATTTTGTCGACGCAATTTGGCGAAATTCAACTAAACTTTCAATACTCCGCAATAATTTAAAAGACTTCTATATACCGGAAAATATTGTGAAATTATGTTAGTAAATGTTGCCTTTGTTTTGTCGTCAATAACTCATGCTAATGTTGTTAATACTGTATTTTAATCAATTTCGTTTCTTATTTTTTATAAGTCACAAATCACATTTTTCAAAAGTCGTTTTTTAATGAAAAATCAGGGAATAAATGATCAATCCAATCAAAACCACACCGGTAAAAAGCGCAACAAAGCCAAAAATTTTGATCCAAAGCATCTTTTGCGGAGAAAATTCTTTTTCCACCAGCACATCTTTCAGCTTACCCGATTTCTCCAATTGTTCGTATTCATGCGGTCTGTCAGCCTTGTACTCTTCTGCCGGAACATAACCGGTAAAGATTACAGTGTCCATCGGGAATGACTCCGGACGAAGATGGGTATTAAAGAAATGAATCGAGAAAATAAAGCCAACGGCTAGCAAAGCTTCATCGCTGTGAATGATCTGAGCAACGTTGATCAGCCAACCCGGAAGTATCCGCGTAAAGATTTCGGGGAACCAAAGCATTAACCCCGTCGATCCGATTACCATTACTCCCCAGAAAACAGCAAAATAGTCGAACTTTTCCCAATAAGTCCAGCGTCCGTAGTTTGGACGGGGACCAACCCCGGTGAACCATTTGATTGATGCCCAAAAGTCCTTGATGTCTTTTCGGTTAAACATCAGTGAATTACTGCTGAATATAAACTTACTTACTTTTATTCCCTTTTGATATTTGATTTTAAGTAACGACACTACGTGGAAAATAAAATAGCCGAACGTAATGATGGCTGCAAAGCGGTGGATCGATCCGGCAACATGCGCGCCGCCAATCAACCCTGACAAAAATTTAGCCCAGGGCATATAGGCAAACTTCAGTATCATTCCGGTAAGGGCCAGAAGAATAAAGCTGCAAATCACAAAAATATGGGTGATCCTGTTCTTTTTTGAAAACCGCCGGATATACCATTGCTTCCCCACCGGTTTGGGATGACTTTCGCGTTTGATAAGTGTTCCCAGCGAGCGAGGCAGCCACAGTAAGGTATGTAAGCCAAAGAAGGCAAAAACACTCAGCAACAAGGCAGTCATGGCCCAGAAGGTGTAATATAACCATGGGAACTTACTTCGGTCGTAATGCGTGGCGTGCGTGAGATAACCGGTAAACTTCATGTTGGCATCCGTATGGCATTTCTGGCAGGTGGCAACAATGTTTCTCGGATTTATAGTGGATTTCGGATTGTCCATCGGGTAGATGTTGTGGGCGCCATGACAGTCGGAACAACGCGCAGCTTGCAAGTATCCCAATTGATGTACCTTTCCGTGATAAGTTTCCAGGTAAGTTTCAGCTAAATCTTTGTGACATTGTCCACACTGGTCGGTGATTTCAGACATAAATTTGTCCTGGTGAACTTCCGAAATATGATGCGCCGTGTGGCAGGTTTCGCAGGTCGGGAACTTTAACTCGCCGGTATTGTTCTGATGGCCGTGTTCACTGGCAATATATTCGTCGTAGATCCCTTTGTGGCATTTTCCACAGGTTTTGGCCAGGTTGGCCGGATTGACCGACGAACGCTCGTCGTTTTCTTTCAACATAAAATGCGTAGTGTGGCAATCGGTGCAAACGGCGACCGATAAAAGCCCTTTTTCTTCAAGGCTGCGACCGTGTACACTCGTTGAATAATCGGCAAAAGCATCCCTTTCTTTTAAATCGGTTCCGTCCAGCGCTTTGCCGTTGTTTTTATGACAGTCGCCGCAAAGTTTTGGAATAGACGAACGAAATACCGGCGAAGTTTCATCGTCGTTCTTTTTTACCAAATGCGTTCCGTGGCAAGTGGTACAATAGGGCGCATTTTCGTGTTTCGAAACATAAGCGGTTCCATGGCCGCTGTCGAAGTAAATTTCGGCTTCTTCAGCATGACAGTTGGAGCAGTCGACCTTGCCAGCTGTTTCGCAGGGGCGCGACAAGGTAGCGGTTACGTCGGAGTGGCATTTTACACAAGTGATATTATTGTGGGCCGAAACGGTAAGTTCATTTACATCGACATGTAATGATACCTGCTGGTTATTAACCGTCATCTGAATGTCGGGGCGTTCATGGCATTTCAGGCAGGTCCGGTCCGAAATGTTCTCTACCAGGTTCTGCATTTCCACTTTATGCGGAGGGTGGCAATCGGTACAGGCAGGAATTGCTCCCGGCTTTTTTTCCCACAATTCCCGGTTAATGATTTTTGTATGAACATCCTCGATCCGGGCATGGCATTTCATACAGGTTGACGCAATATTCTTCTGCGAAATACTTGACCGGCTATTGGTGTGAGGAAGTATCAAATGATTTCCATGGCAGTCGTTACAGGTGGCTGTAACAATCAATCCGGCATTGAATAGTCCCCGCCCGTGAATACCCTGACTGTAGTTTTCGAGGATATTGCGTTCTGAGATGTTGTAAGCCCTGGCAACCGGGGCTCCTTCGCGGTGACATTTACCGCAAAGCACGGGAATATTCATTTTATAGGTTGGCGACTTGGGATTGCTGGCGGGAATAATCTGATGGGTGCCGTGGCATTCCGAACAATTGGGGGCATTTCTGTCGTTTCGGAGGAAAGCCTGCCCGTGTATGCCATCCAGAAAATTGGACATGGCATCGTCGTGACATTCGCCGCAATTCACCGGCTGCAGGGTGTCGGGGTGAGGAAAATCTTCGACAGCTGCATCGGTGTGACACGAGATACATTCGAGATAACTGTGGACCGAGTTGGCCAGTATGTCTCCCGGAATATATCTTGAAACTTCTCTTCCTTTGCGAATAGCAGTTAAGGAAGGATCGTCGTGACACATGGCACAATCTTCATTCGACTGCGCAAAAACAGCCGCCGAAAAGAGTAGTACCGTTGATAGGGCACTTAATTTCCTCTTCAGTTTTAGAAAACGATGCGGAGAGCTGGTCAATGTTATTGAAGCCAACTTCTCCGATAAATCAAAACAAATACTTCTCCTCCGCATAATAATTAGTTTCTGGTTTAACCTAAGTTCTGGTTCTCAGCGGAAAACAGTATGTAATCGCTATGTCTTAATCGTCTCTGCTTCTGAAGTATTTATATAATTGTAATCCTGACTTTTAGCTAATATTTTGTATCAACTATTTTTTCGTAATGTGATGCCATCCGTTAATGATGCTTCTGAAGTTATCCACCGGCGATTTTCCAATCGATGCAATGTATAGGTGAATAAGCAGGAAGATCGAAATAAAGAAGCCCATGGCAGAGTGGGTTACTGCTGTAATAAGTACACCACTTATGTTGTATATTTTATTGAATATCAGCTCCGGAAACATCAATCCAATCCCCGAAACGATAACCATCGGAACAACAAGGTACATTACTGCGATGTACGTGTATTTCTGCAAGGGGTTGAATTTTCTTTTTTCAGAAAGCGGGTAGGGGGCCTGCATTCCGTGAAACATTCCCCAGGCGTAGTAATAAGCTTGCTTCATAGGGCGCTTCAGGAAGTTTTTGGGCTTAACGATATAGAACTTTTTGTTGCTGGTAAAGAGGTTCCCAAATAAGTACACCAGGTAGTTCAACGTAACAATCACTCCGGCATAATTGTGCACCGTAATAATGAGTTTAAAACTGATAAATGACTTTTCGAAACCCGAATTCATACTGATTCCGGTAATGATGAGGAGGATAATTCCCAGCGCATTTATTCCATGCCAAATACGTAACCAAAGTGGGTAGAAATATATTTTGTTTTCTGAGCTCATTGTTATTTCTTTTTGATGATAATTCTAAACGTCAGGTGGATGATAATTCCTGCTAATGCTGCAAAAAAGATGATTAAGCTTAATATTTTTAATGCCGGAATCTGGTGTGACCCGATTACATAATTTTCGTTCGAAAGCATTCCGAGGACGGATCCGTCTTCAGCTCTTTCCTGCAAGTTTTGATATTTGTACAAGGACGCTTTCAACATGGAGTTCGCCGAGTGGCATTCGGCACAACGACGAAGTGCATTTTCTTTTGAAAGAATATTGTGAGATACCATCAAGCTGTCTACTACTACGGTATGACATTCGATACAGCGTACGTGTTGGAAATGTAATTCCTGGTTAGGCAGCCAGTCGTGAATAGCAACGACCGTTGGTTTTGTTTCACCCGAAACCAGGCTGAATCTTTTCATATCGTTATGGCACGACAGGCACATCTTGTTACTGTATTCAACAATCTCAACAACACTGCTGCTGTTACGTGCTGCAGGAGCATAATAATGTTGGTTATGACATTTTGCGCAAGTGAAATTATCTCCGTAAACCTTATAGTGAATACTCTTTTGAAATTCTTCCTGCACTTTTTCGAACTCATATTTTGCATAGGATTCATCGCCGCCATGACAGTCGAGACATGTTGAAAGCGGTTCGAGTTTTAAGGTTGCCGTGTGCGGATAAGTGGTATATTCATACGAATGGCAATCTGTACAATCGAAATTATGGTGAACGCCGTTGCGTAACTGAATGGTGTCGATAATTAAATATGGATTCATGAGACGTTTCTGCTCAGTGTCCATCATGTCGTTATGAAATGAATAGGTTTGCTGGGAATGGCATTTCAAACAATCGTGATTCTTCGGATCGTCATAATACTGAGCCATCGTTCTCGTAGCAAACGTGAAACAGCTGAGAAACAAGAGAATTGACAGGAAGACTTTCATGGGTCTGTATATTTTAAATCGTTGTGTTTATCTTTTTGTGCTAAAAAAACGGTTCGTTTTTATTAAAAAATGGTAATACCGTTTTGTGCGATATTACCATCTTTAACAACCAATTGCATGGTTAGTGCTATGTTAGAACATCCACAATCTGGTGATTGTAAAGCCAATGGCAAAAGTTTTACCTTTTATTGGATTACCATTGTTCATCATCAGTTCCATCGGAAGAATACCGTCAGCCGATCCTACAAACATTTGGAAAGCGTGAGTAAATGTAAAAAACTCAACACCAAAGGCAAGGTTCGGTTCTGCCATATGATCCCAGGTATACTGTTCTGATATGTCTTTAACTTTCAGCGGATGATCGTAGGTAACAATGATTGATCCCTGTGGAGAGAATTTCAGACGAGCGTTGGCATGTAATCCAATTACATCGTGATCATCAGTCCAGTCAACCGTGTTGTAATGCGTGAAGCTGGTACCCACTTGCACTGAAAGTGCGTTGGTAACTTTACGACCAATGATTAACTGTGAGTAATACGACAAACGGTCAGTAAATCCAAAAGATTGCAATGGAGTATCGTTTGCTTTTGAATCAACAGTGTATCCAAGACCGCCTAGTTGGTCAAATGAACGGCCGTCAATTCCGATTGATCCGTAAAGTGCTACTGAAACAGGAACTGTGCTTCTTTCGGTTTGCTTTAAGATGGTCCATTTCGCATTCAGGTCGGTCATCATTTTCCGTTTGGTAATACCGGCGCCGATCTGAAAATTTTTAACGGGAACGTAGTTCAATCCTACTCTAATGTTGGAAGAACCGTAAATCCCCCACAGATCAGACGATCCGTTTTCTATCGAACCAAATTTATGCTGGATAATAAATTCCAGGGTCTTTGCATCAGGGATGACCGTAGTTTGTGCATCGATCAGTATTCCGCTTTCAAACGGATTGCTGACCGGTGTATCCGGCTCTTTCTCTTCCTGGGCAAAAAGGCTGGGAATTATTAATCCTGAAATAAGGAGAGTCAATATGTATTTTTTCATCATTCTCAGATTAAATTTTTAATTATTCTTTGCTCCCTGGTTGATCCACAGCAATACTTTTGCCGCCTCGGCACTTGTGAAAGTTGCAGAATGATTACCCGTTGCTTTGGTATAAATCAAGCTCGATGCTGGCGTACTTTTATTAACATACCGGGAACTATTGAGTGAAGAAAAAGCATTGTCGGATGTCAGATCCGGAAGTTGTTTCCCAGTGGTGTGACAACCCGTACATTTGGATGCGAAAATCGGTACAATTTCAGCCGAAAAAGAAACCTCAGCAGCATTCGGGTCATCCGGATTTACTGTTGGCTCAGGAACGATGAAATTATATGCGCAACCACCAAAAACCAATGCCAATGCTATTGTTGATATTATAATTTTTAGTGTTTTCATAATTATTATGTTTCGTGAAAAAAAAGACTTCTGTACAGAAGTCTTTTTCTGCTCGTATTATTATTAGTTCGAATTTGCGGCTGCGTATTCTTGAACGGCTTGGATGGTATTTAGCAACAGAGCTTTTACATACTTAGGATTGTGTGCACCAAGACTGCGATCTTCTTCCAAACCAATCCAGTTAAAATAAGACTGTGCAAGTACCATTGGATGAGTTCCTACTACTGGTTCGTAGGCTCCGGCTGCATCATCCCAGAATACAACATTAAGAGCAATTAATTCATCTCTCAATTCTTCAAGCAGTCCTTCTACTTCGGTACGAACACCACCGTAGTTGTAATCGTCCAGGTCGGCATCGTGACATTCGTTACAAGCAGCAACGCTGGGAATGAATGAGTGACCGCCTTGTTTGTTTCCAAATTCAGCCATATGACATCCGGTGCACGATGCTTGTTCCAGGTGTTTATTGCTTCCAACTGCTGGATATGGAACATCTCCTGCGATTTCAGCAAATCCAACACCTGCAACTACGTTGCCTTGAGGTCCGTGGTGAGGACCATAGTGTGTATTTGAAATGCGGAAAGTTTCACCCGGGCTGGCAGTATTCGGTTCTGCAGTACGAGTTTGGTGGCAAGTGGCGCAAAGGTTGCTGTGACCCCCAAGATCCATTGTAATGCTGCTAACAGCTTTTGAAACAACCGGAGCGGTTGTGCGCAGTGCATAATCTTTTCCTTCAAACGACTTGTGGATTCCGTGGCAAGTGCTACATTCCCATGCACTTGGATTTGTAATGTCTCCGGCAACACTTCCCAATGTCATCGTTTGTACAAATTGTTCGTGCGAATGGCAAGGTGCACATCGTGCCTGCCCACCGGCATAGTCAACAGCAATGGCACCTACACTGTGCGCTGACATAGCGAATTCTGCCTGTTTTTGATCCATGTTGGTTCCCGAGTGGCACACCAAACAAGTAACGTTACCGTCAACTCCATTAGTACCATCAGAGCCATCAGCTCCGTCAGCACCGGCTGGTCCCATAGGCCCTTCTTTTGTACAAGATGTTGCTAATACTGTACAACAAAAACCCAGGAAAAATAATTTTAAAAGTGATCTGTATTTCATAACGTAATAGATTAGGTAATTGATAAATTTACTCATAACTAATTTGGGATAAAAGTAACAAGCAGGCGTTTACAAAAGGATGGGGGTGATATGATATAAAAGAATAGGCTAGTTGATTATTGCCAATAAAAATGTTGATATATATCAATTATCCGTTCTTGCTGATAGCGACCAGTGAACTTTCGTTTAGAATTTCGATGGTATTGCCATCAACCGCGATTAAATTCGAGTCTTTAAACTGGTGTAAAATCCTAACAAAGCTTTCTTTGGTCATATTCGACATTTCGGCCAGTTCTTGTCGGGTTAAAGGAACCTGGTAGGTTTTCTCAGCAAAGATTTCATTTTTTAGGTAAAGCAGGGTGTCAGCTACCCTGCCCGGCATGTATTTTTGGGTGTGATTAACCAGTTTATTTAACAGGTAATTATTTTGTTTGGTATGGTAGCGAAGTAAACCTACTGCGAATGAATTATTTTCGGAAAACAGGGTGGTAAGTTTGGCAGAGTCGATCAGACAGCACCGAACCGAAGTTAGTGCCGTAATGCTAAAATGCTGTACACTGCCATTAAATAAACCTCCCCCGGTAATGAAGTCTCCTTTTTTGGCAAGACGCACAATAACATTCTTTCCGTTATCACTTTCAACGTATAGTTTTGCTAACCCCTCGCGCACACAAACCACATAGGTAGATGATGTGTTTTGCTTCACAATTGTCTCTCCGGTTTTGTAAATAATTTGCTTTTTATCGTCGATCAGGAATTCAATTTCCTTGTTGGTAAGAGGAGCGAATATATTGTTTTTATGGTCTTCGATACACGTTTTACAGCAACCATTTTCAAGCTTTGTACAATTGGTACATGAGTTTTCAATAGTTTTTGCCATGATAGTATGTTGTATATAAGGTTATTATAGTTCCTGCCGTTTAGTTATATGCTAAATAACAATTACTGGTTTCAGGAGTTTAACTTACTAATTTCTGACGGATATTCAAAAATGGTTTGCAGAATAAAATTGTATTAAACAAATGATCTGAATAAGTGGCAGCGGAAGGTGAATTATCTGAAATATAGTGTTTTGTGACTTATGTCACATACAGGGGAGCGCCTCCTATGTATGCAGTATTTTACCTTTATACCTTTTGTTTTCAAAGAAAGCAAAAGGTGCAATTTATCGCGGTGGTTTTGCACATTTGGGGAGACGGATAAAATCTTTTCCTGCGGAAAAATATCAAACGATCCGCGTTCCTCTGCCGGTAATAATATTTTCCGGATTTGTGATCAGAATTTCCTGCACTCCTTTCATTTTTGCCCTGAAGCTATTCTCAAGTTTTGGAATCATTCCTGCACTGATAATTCCTTCGGCTTTGTATTCGTTAAACTTTTCGAGGTTCAGGTCGTAAATTACACTGTTGTCATCTTCCGGATTTAGCAGAACACCTCTTTTTTCGAAACAGAAAAACAGGTATACTTTGAAGTAATTCGAGAGTTCGGTGGCTAATTCCGAAGCAATGGTGTCGGCGTTGGTATTTAGCAGTTGTCCCTTGGCATCGTGGGTTAACGGTGCTACTACCGGAACTACATTTTCGTTGATCAGCAAACGCAGTTCAGAGACGTTTACATCGTCTACATCGCCCACAAAACCATAGTCGATGTCTTTCACGGGGCGCTTATGGGCTTTTATCAGGTTGAAATCGGCGCCGGTCAGGCCAACCGCATTCATTCCACGGGATTGCAACCCGGCAACAATACGTTTGTTTACCAGGCCACCATAAACCATGGTAACAACTTCCAGTGTTTGGGCATCGGTGATTCTTCTTCCTTCCACCATTTGGGTTTCGATGCCGAGTTTTTCCGCAATCACAGTAGCGGTTCGTCCTCCTCCGTGAACCAGTAATTTGTTTCCTGATATCCGTTGAAACTGATCGAGCAGCGCATTTAACGATTCGGGTTCTTCAACGACTTTTCCGCCGACTTTTATAATTGTTAACCTGTCCATACTTCAATTTACGACTAAATTTTCAAAAAATTCTCTAAAATCTTTGCTCCGATGGTACCGCTTTTTTCAGGGTGAAACTGGGTTGCATAGAAATTATCTTTCTGTAACGCGGCACTAAACGGTTGGATATAATTGCAGGTGGCAATGGTATGTTCACTTTTTTCGGCATAATAGGAGTGCACAAAGTAAACATATTCATTCTCATTCACATCTGTAAAAATATCGCTTTTCAGCTCGCCGATTGCATTCCAGCCCATGTGTGGCACCTTGGTAATGTATTCTCCTCCGGGTTTCGGAATAAAGCGCTTCACTTTTTCTTCGAATATCCCCAGACAATCGGTATTGTTTTCTTCGGAATGTGAACACATTAGCTGGAGTCCCAGACAAATGCCCAGCACGGGCTGTTTCAGTGAAACAATAAGTTCGTCGAGTTTGTGCTCGCGAAGATAAGCCATGGTTGTACTTGCTTCGCCAACTCCGGGAAAGATAACTTTATCCGCTTTTCTAATTTTTTCGGGATCGGCCGTAATTTCAGCACTGACCCCGAGTCGGTTCAATGCATTATTGACCGATTCGATATTCCCGGCATTGTATTTTATAATGACAATGTTCATTTTCAAATGGTTAATTCCAGTTTTCATTCCTGCGTAAGCAGGAATCTTCCTGCGCCTTGTCGTCGTTATTTTACTTTCGCGTTTACTGTTTTAGAAGATAGTCGATCACATCCACCATCTCCCGGAATTCATCTTCTTTGTACAGGCGTGTCATGTAAACGATTTTACCTGTTTTGTCGATGATAACATTCCGGGTAACACCGGCACCTTCTGCCGCAAAAGTGTAGAATATTTTTCCTCCGGGATCAAGCGCCAGCGGATACGTTACTTTTATGTCTTCCTTAAATTTTTTGACCTTATCAATTGGCTCATTCATATCAACGCCAACCAGTACAAAGTCTTTATTATCCTTGTGTTTTTGCCAGATCTGACTTTCGATGTGTGGCATTTCCTTGCGGCAAACGCTGCACCAACTTGCCGTGAACTGAAGCATGACGACCTTTCCCTTTAAATCGGAAGTTGTAATTTTTTTTCCATCGGTAAGTTCCATAGTTACATCGGGCACTTGTTGGCCCAGTTTAACGATGTAGCCGTAATCTTCCGGAATTTCCTTGTTGGGAAGTTTTGAAATCTGCGCATTGGCAAACGTTCCCCCAAGCACCAACAATGTAATAGCAAGTAGTTTCTTCATCACGTTATTTTTAATTAAACACTACGGTACGATTTTTAAAAACGAGAATCTTCCGCTGTAAGTGTTTATAAACCGCCTGCGAAAGTACAATTTTTTCCAAATCTCGTCCTTTTCGAATCAGCTTTTCAACGGTATCCACATGGCTGCAGCGTGTAACGTCCTGTTCAATGATCGGTCCGGCATCTAGTTCCGAAGTTACATAATGGCTGGTTGCCCCGATAATTTTTACGCCGCGCTGGTGTGCTGCATGATAGGGTTTTGCACCCGCAAACGCCGGTAAAAACGAATGGTGAATGTTGATGATTTTATTGGGGAATTGCCTGACAAAATCTTCAGAAAGCACCTGCATGTAACGAGCCAGCACCACAAAATCGATTTTGTGTTTTCGTAGTAGTTCCACCTCTGCAGCTTCCTGTTCCGCTTTGTTTTCTTTGTTGATGGGGAAGTAGTAAAACGGTATCCCAAAACGTTCAGCCACGGGTTTTAAGGTTTCGTGGTTGCTAATGATCATCGGAATATCTACGTCCCACTCACCGGCAGTGTAACGCCCCAGTATATCGAATAAGCAATGCGGCATTTTCGACACAAAAAGCGCCATTCTCGGAACGGTATCGGAGAAGTAAATCCGCCAGTGCATTTGCAGCGGAGCGCCAATCAGCGTATCAAAATATTCACCGATTTTATCCTGTGGGATCGCAAAATTTTCGAGTTCCCATTCCACCCGCATGTAAAAGATTTTTTCCTGTCTGTCAACGTGCTGGTCAAGGTAAATAATGTTCCCTTTGTTCTTATTCAGAAATTCAGTTACAGTTGCCAAAATGCCTTGTTTGTCAGGGCAGTGTATTAAAAGTATCGCTGTGTTTTTTTTCTCGCGTAGCGGCTTTATAGTCTTCATTATATAGCCCCCTTACTCCCCCAAAGGGGGACATTTCCGAGGAGGTACGGTATTTATATTATAAATCTATTTCCATTCTTCGATATTCCTCCCCAATGGGGAGGCTAGGAGGGGCTTAAAGCTTTCCTTTGGTCGATGGCAGTTCAAAGTTGAAAACATCGCGGCGGATAGCCATTTTTATGGCTTTGGCAACAACTTTAAAAATTGCTTCAATCTTGTGATGTTCGTTGTCGCCTTCGGCTTTTATATTCAGATTGCAGGCAGCTGCATCGGAAAACGATTTGAAAAAATGCATAAACATCTCGGTGGGCATGTCGCCTACTTTTTCGCGTTTGAAGTCAGCTTCCCAAATCAACCAAGGCCGACCTCCAAAATCGATGGCAGCCATTGCCAGGCAATCGTCCATCGGCAGGCAGAAGCCGTAGCGTTCCATTCCGAGTTTATTGCCTACCGCTTTTTTGAATGCTTCCCCAAGTGCCAATCCTGTATCTTCGATGGTGTGGTGCTCGTCCACTTCCAAATCTCCTTTTACCTGAATTTTCAGATCAACACCCGAGTGACGTCCGATTTGGTGCAGCATGTGGTCGAAAAAACCCAATCCTGTAGAAATGTCGCAAACGCCTGAGCCATCCATGTTTAACTCCACAAGAATCGCTGTTTCCCTGGTGTTTCGAATGACGGTTGCCGTTCTTTGTGGTGAAGCCACACAGGCATAAATATCATCCCAATCGTCAGAAACCAGGGCACAAGTGTCGGCCAGTCCTTTTGCTTCCAGCTCTTCGGATAAATCGCCGTTATTGATAAAGATGGCTTTGGCGCCCAGGTTTTTGGCCAGTTGTACATCGGTTAAACGGTCGCCGATTACAAAGCTGTTGCCCAGATCGTAATCACCGTTCATGTACTTGGTGAGCATTGCCGTTCCCGGTTTGCGGGTTGGCAGTTTATCTTCCGGGAAACTACGGTCGATGCAGATATCGTCGAAGGTGACACCTTCGTTTTCAAAAGCCTTCAAAATGAAATTCTGAACCGGCCAAAACGTATCTTCCGGAAAAGAATCAGTTCCCAACCCATCCTGATTGGTGACCATTACCAGTTCATAGTCCAGGTTTTTACGAATATTATACATATTTCTGAAAACCCTGGGCAGAAACTCCAGCTTTTCAAATGCATCGATTTGTTCGTCCGCGGTTTCAAAATTCAGCGTTCCGTCGCGGTCAATGAATAATACTTTCTTCATTTTACGATATCAGATTTTTTAATGCTTTTCTTACTATTTTATTTTCCTCTTTCGAACCGATGGTAATCCGGAGACTGTCGTCGCACAAAAACACTTTTGAGCGGTCGCGGACAATAATACCTTCTTCAACCAGGTATTGGTAGATTCCGCGTGCATCGTTCATTTTCACCAGCAAAAAATTGGCGTCGGAAGGAAACACTCTTACAACAAAAGACAAGGCTTTTAGTTTTTCCGCCATTTTCTCGCGTTCGTCGATCAGTAATTTTACCCACTCTTCCACCTGCTCGTTTTGTTCCAGCAATTCCATCGCTTTTTGCTGTGTCAGGATATTCAGGTTGTAGGGATATTTGATCTTATTTAAAACTGAAATGATTTCCACCGATGCAAAGGCCATCCCCAGTCTGATTCCTGCCATTCCCCAGGCTTTTGAAAAGGTTTGAAGAATAACGAGATTTGGATAACCAGCCAGTTCGTTAAGCAGTGTTTTCCCCGGTGCAAAATCGATGTAAGCTTCATCCAGAACAACCAGGCCGTTAAACGATTTCAGCACTTTTACAATGCTCTCCTTGTCCAAAGAGTTGCCTGTTGGGTTATTGGGCGAGCACAGAAAAATCAACTTTGTATTTGAATCGCATGCAGCCAGAAGCGCCTCGACATTCAGTTCATATTCTGCTGTCAACGGAACTTTTTTAAGCGCCACATTCGAAATTTCTGCAGCTACCTGGTACATACCGTAAGTCGGATCGATCGAAACAACGTTGTCAACTTCGGGCTCACAAAAAGCGCGGATGAGCAAATCAATTGGTTCATCGCTGCCATTTCCCAGGAAAATATGCGAAGAGTCGATGTTTTTCAGCTTCGAAATCTTTTCTTTCACTGCACGTTGGAGCGGATCCGGATAGCGGTTGTAAGGCTCGTTAAACGGATTTTCGTTGGCATCGAGAAAAACCATTGCCTCGCCGGTGTATTCGTCACGCGCCGAAGAATAGGGTTTCAGGGTTAAAATATTTTTGCGTAGAAGTTTATTTAGTTCCATGTTGTTTTATTTCCTTCAATCTTATTCTATCTTTCTCAATCTAAGAGTTACTGCGTTTTTGTGGGCTTCAAGTTGCTCTGCTTCTGCCATCAGTTCAATTGCCAGACCGATCTTTTTAAGTCCTTCCTTTGTAATTTCCTGGAAGGTAATTTTTTTCAGAAAACTGTCCAGGTTAACTCCACTGTACGACCGTGCCCAGCCATTGGTCGGTAGCGTGTGATTGGTGCCAGATGCATAATCGCCCGCACTTTCGGGAGTGAGTTCACCCAGAAAAACAGAACCGGCATTGATCACTTGTTCCGAAATTTCGATGTAGTTTTTGGTGCTGATGATCAGGTGCTCCGGTGCATATTCATTGATCAGGGCAATGCGTTGTTGCGGATTGTCAATGGCAATCAGAACGCTGTGCGAAAGCGCTTTTTCGGCCAGCTCTTTTCTCGGCAGAACGGCAACTTGTGCTTCCACTTCCGCTTTTATTTTTTCGATGGTTGAAGGCTGATCGGCCACCAAAATTACCTGGCTATCGGCACCATGTTCTGCCTGCGATAGCAAATCGGATGCTACAAATGCCGGATTGGAACTTTCGTCGGCTACCACCAATACTTCCGACGGACCGGCCGGCATATCGATCGAAACGTCGTTCATGCTTACCAATTGTTTGGCCGCCATTACAAACTGGTTTCCCGGTCCAAATATTTTATCCACTTTGGGTACGGTTTGAGTACCGTAAGCCATGGCGCCGATCGCCTGAACACCGCCAAGTTTGTAAATCTGCGTTACTCCAGCCACTTTTGCAGCATATAAAATAGCCGGGTGAATTTTTCCTTCCTTGTTGGGAGGCGAACAAAGTACAATCTCTTTGCAACCTGCAATCTGCGCAGGAATGGCCAGCATCAGCACTGTGCTGAAGAGTGGTGCGGTTCCCCCCGGAATGTACAAACCTACTTTTTCGATCGCCACTGCTTTTTGCCAGCAGGTTACTCCGGGAACGGTTTCAATTTTTCTGATTTCCGGTTTTTGGGCAGCGTGAAATATTTTGATATTATTCGCTGCAATATCGATCGCTGCTTTTAAGTTGTCACTAATAAGGTCGTCGGCTGCGTATGTTTCTTCCGCTGAAACTTCGAACCGATCAATTTCAGCGCCGTCGAATTTGGCTGTAAATTCTCGAAGCGCCTGATCTCCCTTCTGTCGTATTTCAGTCAAAATCGCCTGTACTTTTCCGTATAAGTCGGAAACGTCGAACAGCGGTCTTTTTAGTATCTCCTGCCAGGTATTTTCAGGCGGATTGATGTACGTTTTCATCTTATTGAAATTGTCTTTTATAAAAAAGTATCAAATGGAACGAGCATTTTGATCAACCGACGGATTGTATTTGCCGGTTGTTTTTCCATTTGCATAGAACCGCTCGTTTCATTACGCTTTTTAAAATATCATTTTCTCGATCGGAACAACCAGAATACCTTCAGCACCTGCTTTTTTCAACTTCCCAATCACTTCCCAGAAATCGTTTTCGTCAATTACAGAATGCATCGAACTCCATCCTTCTTTTGCCAGCGGAACCAAGGTTGGCGCTTTCATACCAGGCAATAAACCGGTGATTTCGGGTATTTTTTCGTTCGGAACATTCAGCAGGATATATTTTTTGCCCTGTGCACGTTGTACCGATTCAATTCTGAAAATCAGCTCATCCAGTATTTCTTTTTTCTCTGCGCTAAGATTTGGATTGGCGATCAGCACTGCTTCCGATTTCATCACCACTTCCACTTCTTTCAGTCGGTTGCTCACCAGTGTAGATCCCGAACTTACAATGTCAAAAATGGCATCGGCCAGTCCAATTCCCGGGGCAATTTCCACAGAGCCGGTGATGACATGAATATCGGCATTGATGTTATTTTCTTTTAAAAACTTCTTTAAGATTCCGGGATAGGAAGTGGCGATTTTTTTACCGTTAAAGAATTCCAGACCCGGGTAATCCAGCGACTTTGGAATGGCCAGTGAAAGACGGCATTTACTAAATCCGAGACGTTTGGCAATAACCACGTTCTCATCTTTTTCGGCTACTTCGTTTTCACCTACAATGCCGATGTCGGAAACCCCGTCAGCAACGGTTTGCGGAATATCGTCGTCGCGCAGGTAAAGCGCATCCATCGGAAAATTTTTAGCTTCCGAAACCAGCGTTCTGCGTCCGATACTTAAACCAATTCCTGCTTCGTTAATCAGGCTCATCGAATCTTCGTTCAGCCTTCCTTTTGTCTGAATGGCAATTTTGATCTTGTTTTCCATCTTAAACTTTTTTGTCATTTCTGCAGCTGTCGTTTTTAGCGGTAGGAGAGTAGTTCTGATGTTTTGTTCTCCCTTGTTTTGAAATGACGGATTTTATATTTACAAATTTCTAATTTTTTAAAACAAAAAAGAGGCTTACCAACCGGCAAGCCTCTTTTCCCTATTATCGTTATGAACAGACAAAACATTTACAGCCTACCAGTTGGTTGGATACTTCCATGATGGCCGTGATGTCCTAATCTGAAATTCATTTTAATTAATTTGTTGCAATTATAGTTATAAAAATTAACACAACAAGTCAAAAGACTGTTAATTTAAAATTAATGTAACCTCGCGGCATGTGGCGGGTTACAGGTTGGTCAGATGGAAATCGTAATCACCTGATTCAACAGATATAACCAGCTGTCCGGAATTTGCTTCAATTTTTGTTATTCCCTTAACTTCGCTTTCAGTCTTGTTGTTTTTCCACACAATTTGTTGATTTTCTGACAATGTAGCATTCTGGTCAACCTTATCCGGAAAGACGATAGTAGCGGTTGTATTGCCCGGTATCGATACTTTGTAGTGAAAACCATCGTCCTTTTTCTCCCAGTTTGAAATAATTTTTCCGCTCATGGTTTCCAACGATGCATTAACAAAGTCGAGTCCATCGGGAGTGTAAGGTTGCAGTTGAATGTGATTGTACCCTTTTGTGGTAAGACCCTCAACCGGCGACTGAATGCCAGCCAGGTATTTGTAAAAATACTCGACTACCGAACCAAACATTTCGTGGTTATGCGAGTCGTTGCCTGACCAGTGCTCAAGCAGTGTTGTTGAATTGTTTTCGAGCCAGAATCCATAGCCCGGATAGGTTTTTTGTGTGGCCACTTTGTAGGCAAGGTCGCTGTAACCTTCCTGTACCAAAATTGGCCACAGGTATTTAGTTCCTATAATTCCCGTATTTAAATGATTTCCCCGCTTTTTAATGTCGTCAACTACTGTTTTTACCACTCCTTCGCGGTATCCGTCCGGAATGATATCTCCCGCCAGCGCCAGTAACTGGTAAGTTTGGAACGTTGAATCGGTTCCGTACAAATAGGTTTCGGTATTGAAAAATTTGTCGTTAAACGCTTGTTTGATCGTATCGCAACGTGACGAAAATTTTTCAGCATCGGCAGTTTTTCCGAGTAATTTGGCGATTTCTGCCATGGTTTTGGTATTGTAATAATAGTAGAACGTATTTACTACCGGGTGATTGGGGCAATCGTTTTGTCCGGGAGCACACCATTCGCCCAAAGAATACCAGTAGCTCAGAAAGTCGTTGATAATATAAGGTTCGTCCGGATTATTATCGGTCTTTGCCAGAGTGCTAAGGTAGTCAGTATATCTTTTCATGGCAGGGTAGTGGTCTTCCAGTATCCGGTTGTCGTTGTAGTAGTGATTCATCCACCAGGGAATTAAAATGTAGGCGCTTCCCCAGGCCACTCCGCCGCCCATTCCGCCGACAAGAACAGGTGATGTATTTGGAATTCGGCCGTTCTCTTCCTGCGAGTCGCGCATGTCGTTCACCCATTTGGTGTAGAGTGAGGCCATCTCAAAATTATGAATTGAAGTTTCCGCAATCACTTGTCCATCGCCGTTATAAGCGCCTTTTTCGCGGTGCGGACAGTCGGTGGGGTAGAAAACCAGGTTGCCTTTTTGCGACCATAATCCTGCCGTGTGGATTTGGTTAAGCAACAAGTCGGACGATTCAAAAGTGCCATTCAATTCCATGGAAGAGCGGACAACGCGTCCGGCAACTTTTATTTCATCCAATGCTTTTTTATCTGATGTGGCCACTTCGATATAACGAAATCCGGAATAGAAAAAGCGCGGTTCATAGGTTTCCAATTCCTCTCCTTTTAGTGTATAGTCGGTCCAAACGTGCGAGTGGAACCTGAATTTGTCGCTGTATTTATCGCCTTCTTCCAGGTTTTTAGGAAAAAGTTCATTGTTGAGCGTTTCAGATCCCCGAATGCGAATCACTTGTCCGGCTTTTCCTTTAACTTCTATTTTCCACCAGCCGGCAATGTTTTGTCCAAGATCGAATAAGTACACGCCTTCTGAAGGTTGGGTTTGCTTTACCGGTTCAAGTGTTTCAGTGACTTTTACCGGAGGATTTAATTGTGAAACCAGCTGTCCGCCCGGTTTTGTGGCGAGTATTGCATTTTTCCAGTTGTTTGCCTGGAAATCTTTGGTGTTCCATCCCGGAATTTCTAGTTGAGCGTTGTAGTCTTCTCCTCCGAACAGATTATTAAAGGTAATCGGTCCGTTGGCGTATTTCCAGGTCGGGTCAGAAACAATAACTTCCTGCGAACCGTCTTCGTAGGTGATGTTTAGTTGTGCAATAAAACTTGGATTACCAAATACATTTCCGCCGCCCCAACTGTATCTGTCGGCAACTTTTCGCATATTGTACGCACCATTGGCCAATATCAACCCGGCAACATTTGTTCCCGGTTTCAGGTTTTCAGTAACGTCGTAAGTTGAATACAGAATCCTTTTCCGGTAATCGGTGATGGAAGGATCCAAAACATGATCGCCTACCTTTTCTCCGTTTAACGAGAATTCATAAAAACCGCCCGCAGTAACATAAGCAAACGCCTGTTTTACTTTTTTAGCGATTTCGAAATCTTTCCGGAAGAAAGGACTTTGATGGATAATTTCCTCGGAAGTTGTGATCCAATCAGCTTTCCAATCCGAAGCCGAAAAAAATGCGGTGTGAAAACGAGCAGGTTTGCTCCATATTTCTTCTCCGTTTTTGGTTTGAATACAAACACGCCAAAAATAATCCCGGTTGCTTTTCAAGGTCGATCCTTCATACGTAATATTTATGGTGTTGGATGATTCCACACGACCGGAATCCCATGAATCTCCCGACTTTCCGAGGACTTCATTTTTTTCTTCGCTGACAATAATTCTAAACGAAGCCTGTAAAATACTTCGTTCGGTAGACGCAATTTTCCACGAAAAACGTGGACTTTGGACATCGATGCCTTTTGGTTGAGTGTTGTATTCACAGGTCATGTCTTCAATTTTGATTTTTTCAGAAGTACACGAAGTGAACAGGAAAATAAAAAGTGTAATAAAAAGACTAAAATGGAAATGTTTTTTTCGGGCAAGCTTGTTGTTCATAATAGTTGTTTTAGGTATGATTAAATCGAACTGGTAGTTGGCTTTTCAGCGTTCCAATATAACATATTTCTTTCAATCGGAGCGAAGCTTGTTTTGGTGCAATGCGAAAACTTGAGAACATTATGTTTTTGAGATTACCCGGAATCTTATAG
Source organism: Maribellus sp. YY47 (assembly GCF_023111095.1). Lineage (GTDB taxonomy): Bacteria > Bacteroidota > Bacteroidia > Bacteroidales > Prolixibacteraceae > Draconibacterium. The sequence goes on along the minus strand of NZ_JALGYW010000012.1, from coordinate 98,035 downwards.
CTGAAGTTTCATACTTCAATTTTATTTTCAAGAGCAAGTTGTGCTATCGGGTTGAAATAGAATGTTTTTTGTCAAATCGTAATCAAAACACTAAAAATTAAATCAAATAAAATATAAAAAGGTCTTTTGTGCGACAATCTTTTGTCGTAACTTTTCATCAGCAAAAAGTGAAACGTAATGGAAAAAGGATTTAAAAGGATTTGGATTTTACTGATCATAATTTCCATGTGGGGGTTGCAGTCGTGCCAAAAAGATGAAATGATATCTTCTGCTGGTGATGACTTTATGGAGCTGAAAAATGCTTCAATGAACACTTTTTACAGTTCAACAGAACCTGTTGGAAATGGCGTGGTCAGAGCCTTTGTCACACAGAATAAAGCTGGCGATCCGTTGGAAGTCGGGATTAATGTGTCGGCAAAAGCACTGGAAAAATTGCCCAGTGAGATGATGCAATATGTGCTGGAGTTGCCTAAGGGTAAGGGAAATCATTTTTATACACATGTTTTATTTGATTGGAATCCGATGGGGCATGAGCCACCTGGGGTTTACGATTTGCCTCACTTTGATATTCATTTTTATATCATTCCAAATGAAGATAGAATGAATATCCCACCAATGGCACCACCGTATTTGGATCCCGCTCCCGATAGCGCGTATATTCCTCCCATGCATATGGAGCTGGAGGGCTTGGTTCCGGGAATGGGAGCACACTGGGTTGATTTAACTTCTCCCGAATTGAGTGGGGCTACATTTACGCGTACATTTATTTGGGGCTCGTATGGAGGCGAGTTTATATTCTGGGAACCAATGATTACTTTGGATTATTTGAAGACAATGCCCGACGAGATCATTCCAATTCCACAGCCTCAGGCTTATCAGAATGCTGGGTGGTATCCGACAGATTATAAAATTTCTTATTCGTCGGTTAAAAAGCAATACACTATTTCGTTGGTTAACTTAATGTACCACGAAGCAGAATAATAAAGAATTTTTTTCATAGAAACTTTAGTTATTATTAAACAGCTTGGAGCTACGCAGAGGCGTGGCTCCTTTTTTTGATGTGTATAATACAAAGGTAAGGTCGTTCAAAAGCGAGAGTCGTAATATGTTTTACAGATATTAAATTCATGATTGAGCGTGGAGGATTTATGATAATTTTAAGCAACGTTTGATGGAAGTACTTCTTCAGAAATCTGGAAATAAATTCGATTTAATATAAGGTAAAATGAAACATAAAATGATTCACCTGCTGAATGTTGTTGTGCTGTTGTTGTTTTCCGGACTTTTAACAGGACAGAATCGCCCGAACATTGTGTTGATAATGGCCGATGATTTGGGTGGAAGAGATTTACCGGTTTACGGCAACCGGTTTAACGAAGCTCCCGCCATTTCAAAGCTTGCCGACGAAGGAATGGTTTTTACCAACGCTTATGCTGCACCTGTTTGTTCACCCACAAGAGCCAGCATTCAGTCGGGGCAGTATCCGGCAAGGGTAGGTATATTTGATTTTATTCCCGGACATTGGCGTCCCTATGAAAAAGTAATTGTTCCGCAAAATAAGGCAAAACATTTGCCCGATGAAGTTTTTACCCTCGGGCAGGCCATGCAAAAAGCCGGATACAAAACCGGGTATTTTGGAAAATGGCATCTGGGCGAAGATCAGCAGCATTTGCCCGGTTCACGTGGATACGACAAAGCTTACACCTATGTTGGAGGTGGCTTTTATCATCCAAAATTCTTGCCGGAGTATAAGGAGCAAAAGGGAAAGCGGTTAAGTGAGATACTGACCGATATGGGAATTGAATTTATAGAAGAGAATCAGGATGATCCGTTCTTTTTGTTTATTTCCCATTACGATGTTCATGTACAACTCGATGCAGACAGGGAGTTGATCGAAAAGTTCCAAAGGAAAAAGAAAGATCCCGATTATCCGTGTAACGCCGTTTATGCATCAATGATCGAACATGTGGATAACAGCGTCGCAGATGTTCTGAATACAATTGAGCAACTGAACATGGCAGACAATACTATTTTTATTTTCCTTTCAGATAACGGTGGCGTTGACAATCGTTTTGATAACATTCCGCTTTTGGGAGGCGAAAGCAAAGATGCTTACCCCGAAGGCCACCCGTTGTGTTATATTGCCACTTCAAATGCGCCTTTCCGGGCGGGGAAGGGCACTGTGTATGAAGGGGGAGTGAGAGTGCCGCTGATTGTTCGCTGGCCGGGTAAAATCAAGGCCGGATCGACAACAGAAGCAGTGGTGTCAAGTGTCGATTTTTATCCTACCTTTTTAGAATTATCTAATGGTGAGAAGCCAAACGGTCAGGTGCTTGACGGATTTTCGATGGTTCCGGTATGGACAGAAAACCGTTTTGATCCGAAGCGTGAAATATTTACGCATTATCCGGTTTTTCACCACGAACAACCAATGTCGGCACTCAGAAAAGGTGATTGGAAAATTGTACAGAATCTTGTGTCGGGAGAATTTGACCTGTTTAATCTGAAGTACGATGTCAACGAAATGACCGATCTGAAGTTTAGTTATCCCAAAAAACTGGAGGAGATGAGAGATATTCTCCGAAAATGGCAAGAGGACACACAGGCGAAAATGCCAGTTCCCAATCCGGAATTTGATGCAAACCATCGATACGAGTGGGGTAAAATTCCGGAGTAACACGAAAGATGATTATTTACATAACGCTAATGGGGGAAGATTTCTCCATAGTTGCTGATGCTGCAATGTAGTATCGAGTGTAAAATGATAGAGTATAATGTGTGCTTTTGTCTGAAAGGTGATCAAATCGAAATATTGGTATTTCGAAACTGGTTGCACTGCTTTTTTATTTGTTTATTTTTGTTTTGTATTGAATCCGGATAATGGGTGAAGTATACAAATTAATAAATCAATAAAATGCAAGTGAAAAGTATTGTGATGAAAACGGCAATAGCCTTTGCTCTGGTTCAGTTGTTATTGGGGTGTCAGTTTTCAAATAAACCTACAAATGTTGCAGGAGAAACAAAAGCCAGTACTCCTGAATTGAGTGATTATTTCAGGTATAAGGAAGGCGGAGATATTATTGTGAGTGGTCACCGTGGAGGACGCTTGCCCGGTTTACCTGAGAATAGTCTGGAAATCTATCAATATGTAGCCGGGAATATGCCGGTCATCTTCGAAATCGATCCGCGATTGACAAAAGACAGTGTTATCGTTGTACATCACGATGCTACGCTCGATCGCACAACTACCGGTACGGGGAAGCTCAATGGCTATACCTGTCAGGAGCTTCTGGATAGCGTGAAACTAAAGGATCACGAAGGAAATTCTACTTCGTTTAATGTGCCAATGCTGAAAGACGTTATGGTATGGGCAAAAGGAAAAACAGTACTGAATTTGGATAAAAAAGATGTTCCGCCGGCTATGGTTGTTTCTTTGATCAAAGAAATGGGTGCCGAAGATTACATGATGGTTACGGTGCACAATGGTGAGCAGGCTAAGTATTATTACGAACAGCTTCCCGGTGTGATGCAATCGGTTTTTATTCGTAACAATGAAGAGTATGAGAGCTTTGTTGGTTCCGGAGTGCCCTGGCATAACATTATCGCCTATGTGGGAAAAACCATTGATGAAAATAATGCTGAGTTGGTGAAAAAACTGCACGAGCATGGAGTTCGTTGCATGGTTTCGTTTGCCCCAACGCACGATAAACTTCAGGATGAAGACGCCCGCAAGCAAGAGTATCAAAAAGAACTGTTGACAAATCCTGATATCATCGAGTCGGACCTGCCGCTGGAGGTGTGGGCTGTATTGCAATCAAAGTAGCATCTGATTGTGCTGATTGCCACGGAGGTGAAGTGGATTCCATGGTTTCAGGTTTTCGAGCAAGCTTTTGTTTTGCATGGGGTGGTAAATCCTGTCTCTTAGTTGAAGTGTTCATTTGTGGCTTTTGAGAGCGGAATAAGTTGGCAGTGATCCTGGTGGTATTTACCCGAGTCGATAATCGTTAATTATTTTTGTGTTTGACGGTGTTGTTCGACTTGGAATAGGCGGCTATGTGCTTTCTCTTTTTTTGTTTTCATAGAGCTTTTGATGGAAAAATATTAACAAATGCGAAATAAAAGAGTACTAAACGATAGTTTTATTGTTTCGATATTTATATTTGTTATGCAAAACGAAACATCTTTAACTATTTTTATAAGAAAAGGATGATGAGGAGTGGTATAACCGGAATAATGAATGCAAAAATGAAACGAAACAAATTATTGGAGGAACTGAGTAGTCAGAAAGATTATGATATTGTAATTATTGGTGGTGGTGCAACGGGATTAGGCGTCGCGGTGGATGCGGCTTCAAGAGGATATCGTACGATCTTGATTGAACAGCACGATTTTTCAAAAGGAACATCGAGTCGAAGTACAAAACTGGTTCACGGCGGAGTGCGCTATCTTGCACAGGGAGATGTCAGATTGGTTGTGGAGGCTTTGCGCGAAAGAGGAAGGATGCGCAGGAATGCACCGCATCTGGTAAAAGATATGAGATTTATTATCGGTAACTATAAGTGGTGGGAGCGTTCATTTTACACCATAGGTTTGACCTGTTATGATGTTTTGGCCGGAAAAATGGGGCTTGGCAGATCGCTTCCGATGACATCGAAAAGTGTGATCAAAGAAATACCCGGGTTAAAAAAGGAAAAGCTAAAAGGTGGAGTGGTTTATCACGACGGGCAATTTGATGATTCCCGACTGGCCATTTCTTTGGTTCAGACGGCGTTCGATAACGGAGGAACTTGTATTAACTACATGAAGGCAACTGGTCTGATCAAGAATGCAAAAGGTAAGGTTGCGGGAGTTGATGCAGTTGATGCATTAACCGGAACCGAATACCGTATTAATGCAAAGAGCGTGATTAATGCAACCGGTGTTTTTGTTGATGAACTAATGGGGCTTGACGCACCTGAAGGAGAAAAGAAAGTTCGGCCGAGTCAAGGGGTGCATTTGGTCGTTAATAAAGAGTTTTTGGGAGGAAAGTCTGCTATTATGATTCCTAAAACCGATGATGGAAGGGTGTTGTTCGGAGTGCCATGGCACGATAAAGTGGTGTTGGGAACAACCGATACTCCCTTGAATCACGCAGAACTGGAGCCACGTGCACTTGAAGAAGAAGTGGATTTTATTTTGGATCAGGCAGGTAAATATCTGGCAAAGCAACCAAAACGTTCCGATGTGCTGTCGGTTTTTGCAGGACTTCGTCCGCTGGCAGCTCCAACCAAAAACGACGGGCAGAAAACAAAGGAAATCTCGCGCAGTCACAAGCTGTACAAATCCAAGTCGGGATTGATTACCATAACCGGAGGTAAATGGACTACTTATCGCGAAATGGCAGAGGAAGTTGTAAATGAAGCGATTAAAACAAACGGACTTCCTGCTAAAGAATGTGTTACTGCTGATATGAGAATTCACGGATATGCGAAGGACGTGGATGAATCGAAATGGGATTACGTTTACGGTAGTGACATCGAAAAAATAAATAAGCTGATTAAAAAAGAAGGAAAATATGATGCATTGCTGCATCCTGATTATACCTTTAAGGAAGCACATGTAGTATGGGCCGTACGCGAAGAGATGGCGCAAACTGTTGAAGATGTGTTGGCGCGTCGTGTTCGGGCCTTGTTCATCGATGCTCGTGCAGCCATAGAAATGGCGCCGCGTGTGGCTGCTATTTTGGCTGAGGAATTAAATAAGACAGAAGAATGGAAAGAACAACAAATACAGGAATTCAATGAAATAGCAAAAGGATATTTTGTCTCGTAAATAAATCTAAACCAATAAAACATGAATCAAACCAAACCTGTTTTTTTTGAGAGAATTGGGCTTCCCAAGCATCTTTCGTGGGGCTATCTCGGCGTGTTAATTTTTATGATGGGCGATGGCATTGAGCAAGGCTGGCTTAGTCCTTACCTGGTTGGTCGCGGGTTAAGCCTCGAAGCTTCAGCTACATTGTTTACGGTTTACGGAATTACGATTGCGGTATCAGCGTGGTTTTCGGGGGTGTTTGCCGAAACTTTTGGACCTCGCAGAACAATGTTTTCAGGCCTGATTCTTTATTTAATGGGTACTGCAGGATTTGTTGGATTGGGTATTCCCAATATAAATTACCCGGTAATGTTGGGGATGTACGCTTTGAGGGGATTTGGATATCCGCTGTTTGCATACTCGTTCCTCGTATGGATTACCTACAGTACGCCTGCAAAACAACTGGGTAGAGCTGTTGGTTGGTTTTGGTTTGTTTTCACCGGAGGATTGAACGTTTTGGGTGCTTACTATTCAAGTTGGGCCATTATAAAGTTTGGTCACATTAATACGCTTTGGACCTCGGTGCTTTGGGCATTAATTGGCGCATTTTTGGCATTGTGGATCAATAAATTCTATAAAATCGAACGGAAGGGAGCTGAATCGAAGGTAAAAGACTTGCTAAAGGGAATCACAATTATGCGCGACGAACCCAAGGTTTTAATGGGGGGAATTGTTCGCGTGATTAACACCACAGCTCAGTTTGCTTTTCCTGTGTTTTTGCCGATGTACATGGCACAACATGGATTTGACACTCAGCAATGGCTTCAGATATGGGGAACTATTTTTACCGGAAACATCATCTTTAATCTCATTTTCGGTTTTGTAGGCGACCATATCGGATGGAGAAATACGGTAATGTGGTTTGGCGGCGTAGGTTGTGGGATCAGCACACTGCTATTCTTCTATTCTCCGGTGTTTGTAGGGGGGAATTTCTGGCTGGTACTTGTTGCCGGAACTTTGTGGGGAGCGCTGTTGGCCGGATATGTTCCATTGACAGCTCTTGTTCCTTCGCTGGTAAAAGAGGATAAGGGTGCAGCCATGTCTGTACTGAATCTTGGAGCAGGTTTACCCGTTTTTGTTGGGCCGCTTTTGGTGGCATTGTTCCACCGTTTTATCGGCGACGAAGGCGTAATCTGGCTATTGGCCGGACTGTATTTCCTAAGTGCTTTTCTGACTAAATTTATCACCTTACCCAACAATGCAAAAAAGGTTTAGGTACAGTTAAATACAAAACGGCGGAATGCAAATGCTGGCGAACAAAGCAAGTGGATTTCCGTCATAAATGATAGATAAGTAAAAACGAAAGACAAAAATGAAACCGAGTATAGAAAGAGCACTCGCTTCGGCAAGTGATACACGCGCACTCGAAATCGGACAAGATATACTGGATCGTGTGCCGCAGTTGTTTTCCTCTCAGTTTGAAGGGAAAAAAGCCGTTGTGGTATGTGATTTAACCACCTATGAAGTTGCGGGTAAAAAAGTTCAGGAATATCTTGAAAATGCAGGCCTGGCTTATGGTGAGCCGTTTGTATATAACGAAGCACGTCCATATGCCGAGTTTGGCAATGTTGAGCTTTTGGAAAACGCATTGAAAAAACACGATGCGATTCCTGTTGCCGTAGGTTCAGGAACGCTCAACGATATGACAAAGCTGGCTGCTTCAAGAACAAACCGGCAGTATATGTGTGTGGCTACCGCCGCATCGGTGGATGGTTATACAGCGTTTGGTGCATCCATTACATTCGAAGGCGCAAAACAAACGTTTTCTTGTCCGGCGCCACAGGTAGTATTGGCAGATATCGAAGTGATTCGAAAAGCGCCTGCAGAGATGACTGCAGCCGGTTATGCCGATCTTTTTGCAAAAGTTACCGCTGGTGCCGATTGGATTATTTCCGATGCATTGGGAGTGGAAGCCATCGATCCCACTGCCTGGTCAATTGTTCAGGATGAACTAAAAGAAGCATTATCAGATCCCAAAGGAGCGCGTGAGGGAAATGTAGAGGCGATTACTCGTTTGACAGAAGGTCTTATGTTGTGCGGATTTGCCATGCAATGGTCGAAAACAAGCCGGCCAGCCTCAGGTGCAGAACATCAGTTTAGCCATCTTTGGAATATGGAACACCACGTTCACAATGGAGAAACGCCGAGTCATGGATTTCAGGTAGGGATTGCAACTTTGGCAGTAACCCGGCTTTACGAGTATCTGTTAGAGTTTCCAGTTGACCAAATTGACGTAACTGCATGTGTAAATGACTGGCCCGAATGGCCCGAGATGCAGAAACGTGCCGAAGAAAAGTTTAGTGGTACTGATTATTTGGATACGGCTGTAAATCAAACAAAGGCCAAGCATCTTTCAAAAGAAGAGATGAAAGCTCATATTGAGAAACTAAAGGCAGTTTGGCCAAAATTAAAACAAGACCTGCAAAAGCAACTGATTTCATCCAAAGAACTGGAACAGTGTTTAATTGCAGTTGGGGCCCCGGTTGATTCCATGCAAATTGGTATCACTCCGGAGCATTTGAGGGAATCGTATGTGCGTGCACAATTTCTCCGTTCGAGGTTTACTGCGCTGGATTTAGCCTTGCGCATCGGACAACTTTCTCCATTTTTAAATAAAATGTTCAGCTAAATAATGACTACAGAAAAAATACATCTTTCTACGTTCGATACAAAACAGGCGGTATTGGAACGCCTCGGAAAAATAAAGCATGTTGCCCTCGATATGGATGGAACGATCTACAAGGGCAGTACTCTTTTTCCCTTTACTTCAAACTTCCTGAAAAAACTGAAGAACATGGGGATTGGCTACTCCTTTTTAACCAATAATCCATCGAAATGCACAGAAGATTACCTGAAGCATCTCCGCAACATGGGAATTGAAGCCACCCGGGAAGAGTTATATACTACCGCACAGGCTACCATTTCTTACCTGAAATCAAATCACCCCGATAAAAAGCGTCTGTTTATTCTCGGGACAAAAAGCATGATCACCGAATTTGAACGGGCGGGCTTTGAATCCCTTCCCGACGATCCTGCTATTGAACCCGATGCTGTGGTGGTGGCTTTCGACTTGTCGCTTACTTATGCACGTTTGGCAAGGGCTGCGTGGTGGATCAACCAGGGGAAAACCTATGTTGCTACTAATCCCGACTATGTTTGCCCTACCGATGAGCCCATTACGCTGGTAGATTGTGGTTCCATTTGTGCGGCATTGGAAAAAGCAACAGGAAGAACGCCGGTAGTATTGGGAAAACCGCAGCCTGAGATGCTTGACGGGATTCTGACCGCGCACCAACTTGAAGCTTCTGAAGTCGCGATGGTGGGTGACCGGATCTATACCGATATTTTAATGGCACACAATGCAAATGCTTTAGGGGTGCTGGTACTCTCAGGTGAGGCCACCCTTGATGATGCTCGAAATGCAGATCCTCGACCTCATTTAGTAGTGGATAATATTGCTGTATTGGGCGAATTGCTGCAAGAGGCTTTCTCCTGCGCGGAATAACATGGAGAGTAACCGGTTTGCCGGTTCGCATTGCAGCAAAGGCATAGGTTGTAGCTATTGGTTCTGCAATGTTTGTTACTATTGAGCCAAGAGTTTATGCTTGGCTGCAGAAAGCCCGGAATGCAATGGGGCAGGGGCATTTGAGGGGTTATTATCCCAACCAGGAAGTTCGTCTGCGTTATTAGAAGCAATACGAGGCTTGCCTGAAATTAGGGAGTTATGAGAAAGAAGAGGGATTTTTTAGGATGGATAAAAATTTAAGCAATTGCATGACAAGATGTAAGACAAAAGAATATTTTAACGGTACTTGATAGAGAATTGAATACTAAACCGAAAAAACTAAATCTATGACGAAAACGAAACAAAACTATCTGCTAATAATCAGCAGCCTGATACTGGCTGTTGGTAATTTCAGTTGTGTTCAGAAAGAAAAATCAGAGGATCTGCAATCCTTTTTTCAAAAAGCAGAACCGGTTTGGGTCGATAGCCGAAATGTGAAAAATGAAGAAGGAGAGTTCGTGCTGACCGATACAGAAGTAAAGGAATCGAAGCAGAGCGAAGAGAACCTGACCGTAAGTTTCAGAGCAAATTTCAAGCTTAAAAATACGGAAGATGTGGTTTTGAAACTTGCTGCTTCATCACGTTACAGGGTGTTTGTAAACGGCGAATTTCTGGGGCACGGCCCTTGTGTGGCGGGTCACGGTTCTTATCGCGTCGATGAATACAAGCTGGATGACAAGCTCGTTAAAGGAGATAATCTGGTAGCCATCGAGGTCGCGGGCTACAATGTTTACTCTTACTATCAGATTAATCAACCGGCCTTTTTGCAGGCTGAAATTACCCGGGATAACAAGGTGGTCGCCTGCACCGAAATCGGAGACGAAATTGGAGGATTTGAGGGAACTATTTTGGAACAACGCAGGCAGGATATGCCAAAATATAGTTTTCAGCGTGCCAATGCCGAAGCGTACCAATTATCGCCAGACTATCACCAATGGACAAGCGATGCAACGGTTGGTTATTTTAAACCACTGGCATTGGAAAAAACGGAGGATAAAAAATTAATCCGGCGGCGTGTAAAATACCCCGACTATACCATTAGAAAATATCAGGAACAGGTAAACGACAGCATTTACAAATTTCAGTGTAATTCAACCGGTTTTATCGGGGCGCATGTAGTGGTTGAAACACCCGCGAAATTGGTTTTTTATTGGGATGAAATTTTAAACGACACAGGGGAACTTAACCCTTACCGCATGGGCTGTAAAAATGAAATTACCTATGAACTGGAGCCGGGGAGTTACGATTTGGAGTCGTTCGAGCCTTATACTTTGCAGTTCCTTAAAGTACGGATTGAAGCGGGCGATGCAGTAGTAAGCCAACCCTATATTCGTCAGTATGTTAACGGAGACGTGGCCGAAGCAAGTTTTGCCTGCAGTAACGAAGCCATGAATCGCATTTATGCCGCAGCAGTAGAAACGTTTAAGCAGAATGCCGTCGATATTTTTATGGATTGCCCGCACCGCGAACGTGCCGGTTGGTTGTGCGACAGTTATTTCACCTCACGTGTGGCGCATAATCTTTCGGGAAATACCTTGATTGAAACCAACTTCCTGGAAAATTTTCTGCTGCCCGATACCTTTGCCTTTTTGCCCAACGGTATGTTGCCGATGTGTTACCCGGCCGATCATGCCAATGGTAACTACATTCCCAATTGGGCGATGTGGTATGTGCTCGAACTCGAAGAATATGCAAAACGAAGTGGTAACAACGAGTTGGTGACTGCTTCGAAGCAACGGGTTGCCGATTTGCTGGAGTTTTTTAAAGCTTACGAAAACGAAGATGGCCTTCTGGAAAAGCTGGATAAGTGGGTATTTGTGGAGTGGTCGAAGGCGAATCAGTTTGTTCAGGATGTCAACTATCCAACCAATATGTTGTATGCTTCAATGTTGGAATCGGCAGCGCATTTGTATGAATGGCCGGAACTGCTGGAAAAGGCAGAAAGCATTCGGAAGGTAATTCGCGGGCAAGCGTACGACGGTCAGTTTTTTATCGATAATGCAGTTCGCGAAAACGGCAAACTGGTTCTTCAGAAAAATAACCGGACGGAAACCTGTCAGTATTATGCTTTTTTCATGAACGTGGCAACGCCTGAAACCTATCCTGAATTGTGGCAGATTCTGGTTGATGATTTTGGCCCCGAGCGGACAGCGAAGAAACTGTTTGAAGGAATCTACCCGGCCAATGCTTTTATTGGGAATTACCTGCGTTTGGAATTACTTTCCCGTCACGGAGAGATTGCGCAAATGGTGGAAGAAACCGTGAAATATTTTGAGCCAATGGTAGCGCGTACCGGAACCTTATGGGAAAATATACATACACGTGCGAGCCTCAATCATGGTTTTGCATCGCATGTGGCGCATGCCTATTACCGTGATGTATTGGGCGCAAAAGAGATTGATTTGGTGGATAAGAAGATTAACATTGAGTTCAACGAAAATGATCTCGACTGGTGCCAAGGTACCATGCCGCTGGGCGATGGTTTGCTTAAAATGAGCTGGGAAAAGAAAGGAGACAAGCTGATTTACAATTACGATGCACCCGTTCACTACAAGGTTTTTGTGAAGAACAATACCGGTTTGAAATTGGAAGAATCATAATAGAAGAAGCTGTTGCGTAGGATTAGTACCCTGATCGGCTTGTTAAAAGGTTGGTGTTGGTTAAGTTGTGCTGCAGAGTTTGAGATGTTTTAGTTTAAATTGAACACAATAAAAAGGCTAGTCTAAATGAAAACGTTATTCAGGTTTTTACGATTTTCCATCGGGCGGCGGACAACAAGCTATTCGTTGGGGAGATTGGAAAGCAATGCGGAAAAATATTTTCAAAGGAAAGCTTGATGTGTATCTTTTTAATTTGAAGGAAGATATTCAGGAGACAACAGATATCGCATCGGAGCAACCCGAACTGGTAAAAAAGATGGAATCCATTTTTGAGCAGGAACATCGGGTTTCCGAAAACAACCGCTTTAAAATGGAGGCTTTTGGCGATTAAAAGGTCATATCAGAAAACTGAAAGGGCAGAGGTATTTTGTGTTTATGTAAATCCAATTTTTTGGAGTATGTGTTTCTTCATTTTGGTTGAAGGAAAATTTGTTTTTTGAAAATTAAGGAACCAAATAAAACTGTAATCAATATTTCAATCATGAACAAAACTTATTTTTTACGTCTGTTTGTCGTTATTTTTCTGCTGTCTCTTGGAGGACAGAGCTTTTCTCAAGACAACAAATATTCTGTGTATTATTACCGAAGAGCCAGCCTTTTTGAAAAACTGAGAGTGAACAGCAACGACATCGTTTTTCTCGGAAACAGTATCACGGATGGCGCCGAGTGGAACGAACTTTTTGATCATCCGAATATCAAAAACCGCGGGATCAGTGGCGATATCACACAAGGCATATTGGATCGGCTCAATCCGATTGTAAGTGGAAAACCGGCCAAACTTTTCCTGATGATCGGAATAAACGATATGTCGCGGAGCATCGGTCAGGATACGATTGTAGATAATATTGCAAAAATTATTGACGAGTTTCAGACTAAAAGTCCGGATACAAAGATTTACCTGCAAAGTATTCTGCCGGTGAACGATAATTTCACCAATTATAAGAAACACGCTGCCTGCCAGAAGCAGGTTCCCGAAATAAATAAGGAACTGAAAAAGTTAGCGGCTAAAAGAAAAATTACCTACATCGATTTGTTCCCGCATTTTACCAACGAAACGGGTATTCAACTGAATGAGAAGTATACCAACGATGGTTTGCACTTAATGGGTGACGGTTACCTGGTGTGGGTGGATTTGATAAAGGATTACGTGAATGAATAACAGCAACAGGGAATTTTCGCTGTAAGAAAGACCGGCGAATAAAAACATTACGAATTTATGTCATCATTTTTAGTGCCCGATCGAAGGCGTTGGTTTATCGTCGCCATTATTTTTATCATCACGGTTTTTAGTTATGTCGACCGGCAGGTGGTTTCCATATTGAAACCCATTCTGAAAGATGAGTTTTCTCTTGATGATAATGGTTATGCATTAATTATCAATGTTTTTACCGTTTGTTATGCATTGATGTATCCGGTTTCAGGGTGGTTGGTCGATAAATTTGGCGCGCGAAAAATTATGTTCTGGGGGGTGGTAACCTGGTCGTTTAGCTCCATTGGCAGTGGATTGGCCAGAAGTTTGTTTCCTTTCGCTTTTTTCAGAAGTGTTTTAGGATTGGCCGAGCCGACGACTTATCCGGCGCAAATAAAAGTCGTTACGAAATGGTTTTCGGGAAAGTTGCGCGCAACTGCCAACAGTATTTCGGTTGCCGGAGGAACGGTGGGATCGGTTATTGCACCTCCGCTGATTGCCTCAATTGTGCTTGCTTTTTCGTGGCATGCAGCCTTTATTATTCCAGGTGTAGTTGGTATTGTTGTGGCCGTGGTATGGTTGTTACTTTACCGTGAGCCTCCCAAAGGGTATGTAACCGATACGGTGGCATCTGACACGGATACTGAGGCCGGCCCTTCTTTTTCATGGGGACAACTATGGGGAAGAAAAAGTTTGTGGGGAATTGTGCTGATTCGTTTTATTACCGATCCGGTATGGTACTTTATCCTGTTCTGGCTTCCCGGCTTTTTAATGGAGGAATCGGGCTTGTCGCTTTCACAATTGGGCATGGTGGGCTGGATTCCGTTTTTAGTGGCCAGTCTGGGCGCGATAGCTTCTTCGGCCTGGTCCGATTGGATGGTAAGAAAAGGAAAGCCGGCTCTACAGTCACGCAAACTCATGCTGAGTTATATTGCCTTTATGGCTCCTGTAATTCTTATTCCCGATAGTCTGGGAGTGGCGGTCACCATTATCAAATTTAGTGTATTGGCAGCGGTTGCTTTAAGTTGGATCTTTACGGAAAGTGTATTGATTGCCGAAACGTTTCCGCTAAATAATGTCGCCAGTGTACTGGGCATTGCCGGTGGTTTTGGTGCGGCCGGAGCCGTAATCTTTAATTATCTGATTGGTCAGTTTATGGAAAGTGTCGGAACCGGGTGGATTTTTATGGTCATGGCAATACTCCATCCGCTCACCGTTTTGCTCCTTTGGAAATTGATTCGTCCTGAAATACCGGGAAAAGAGATAATAAATTAATCGTATAAAACGTGAAAAAATGAGAAAACTAAGAACGAAGCTTAAAATAGTGACACTATTGCTCGGACTGTTATGGAACGTAAATGTTTTCGGGCAGGCCGATACGCTGTCGGTGTTGCACATTACAGATTTGCATCTGCTTTTAAAAGATAACGAATACATGCCTGAAATTAAGCAGAATCGCGAGAATAAAGGCTACCTAAAAGCGGTGGGGAATTTAAATGAATTTTTGAAAACAGTTCCGAAACAAACTGAGAGCGATTTAGTGGTAGCCACAGGCGATCTGATTGATTTTTATAATGCTGAAGGGACCGATGGTAACATGCAGCCCGATCATGTTAAATTGTTTTCCCGTTTCATAAAAAGCTATAAAAAACCTTTGTTGCTGACCTTGGGAAATCATGATATGTTTTCTTACCGATGGCAAAACGATAAGATGAAGGTAGATCAGTTGGATGCCGGAGAAGCCCGTGCAGCATGGATAAAGGATACACCTTGTTTCAAAGACGGAACCTATTATAGTAAAATTTACGAAGTGGATGGTACGAGCTATCGCTTCATTTTTCTGGATAATTCGTTTTACTGGTATGAGCCTAAACCTAAAAACGAAATCCCCTATATGAGCAAAGCTCAGCTGTATTGGCTGAAAAATGAGTTGGAAGAATCGGACGATGACGTGGAAATTGTTTTTATGCACATTCCACTTACTGAAGAAGCTGCAGAAGAGGGAGCCGAAAACGGTATTTATGAAGTCTTAGCCCGGCACCCTTCATGCAAGCTGATCCTTTCCGGGCACAAGCATCAAAATACTTATCGCGAATATCCCGCAGCAGGCGATAATAAGCTTATTCAGGTGGAGACAGGTGCGCTGGTGCGAAACGTGGAAAACTGGCGGCTTATCCGTTTTACGAAGGACAATATTCTTGTTTCATCTCCAGGAGTGACCAGAACCGAATTGGTGGTGCCTTTAAAGTAAACATGAGTCCATAAGAAACTTTGTATATGATTCTAAAAATAAAAGAATTTCACGGAATTTCAGCTAGACTGTTGAGAAAATTGAATAGAAATAATATCTCAAAAAAGTAAATAAAATGCAGGAAATAGTGGAACAGGGAAGATCACTCCCTGTACGATCTGAAGTTGATGTGCTGGTCGTCGGAGGAGGACCTTCCGGTATTATCGCAGCGCTGGCGGCTGCAGAAGATGGTTTACGGGTAACGCTGATTGAAAGCCGGAGTTTCTTGGGGGGAAATATGACGATCGGGTTACCGATTCTTGGTTTTCTGGGGCAAAAAGGAAATCAAATCATAGAAGGTCTTCCGCAAAAGTTTATTGACAGGTTGAAAGAACTAAACGCTGCAAGCGAGCATCGGCCTTGTCCGTTGCACATGGGTATCACGTTGGTTGAACCCGAGGCAGTGAAGGCGGTGGCGTTTGAAATGCTTGCAGAAAGTGGAGTGGATGTGATGCTTTACACCAGCTTTGCAGACGTGGTTATGGCGGCGAACAAGATACAGGGAGTCATCATCGAAAGCAAAAAGGGAAGAGAAGCCATTTTGGCAAAAGTGGTGATCGATTGTTCGGGCGATGCCGATGTGGCTTATCGGGCAGGCGTTCCCTGTGAAAAAGGGAACGAGCAGGGTGGCATGCAACCGCCAACGCTGATGTTTAGCCTGGGAAATGTGGATACCGATAAACTGCGTTTTTGTATTGCAGAAGAGCCACGGACCTATTTAACCGATTTTATTCCAAACGAATATTTTGGTCAAAACCACCAGTACATTGTTGTAGGATTGCGCAGCTTGGTGCAGAAAGCAAAAGCCGATGGACTCAATCTTCCCACCGACCGGACAATTGTAATTACCGGTTTGGAAAAGGGAGAAGTCTGGATTAATATGACGCGTGTTAACGGAGTGGATGGAACCGATCCCGTTAGTCTGACGAAAGGTGAGTTGGAAGCAAGGCGGCAGATCAGGGATATTTTCAAATATCTGAAAGGTTATGTCCCCGGTTTTGAAAATGCATTCTTGTCAAGAACTGCTCCTTTTCTTGGTATACGTGAGACACGACGTATCATTGGAAAATACATCATGAATCGCGAGGATATTTTAAGTTGTGCCCGATTTGAGGATGCCGTGGCGGTGGCCAGTTATCCACTGGATATTCATCATCCGGTGGGGGGTGATTGTACCCTCGAGTGGAGTGGCGATTGTTACGATATTCCTTATCGTTCGCTGGTGCCTGAAAAGGTGGAAAATCTGCTGGTAGCCGGACGAACCATTTCAACAACACACGAAGCTATGTCGGCTATACGTGTAATGGCGCCATGTATGGCTATGGGTGAAGCTGCCGGTCGTGCGGCAAAAATGGCCGTTCGTAACGGAATGGCACCTTCAGCAATTGATGTACAAGAACTACGAAAAGAGCTTGTTGAGAAAGGAGCGTATTTGAGGCCCTGAATGAAATAAACAACAATGAATAATTAAGACCAAGATCATTGAACAGATAGTCCGTTGCATCGGCAAATGAGCTGTTTCGTTGGCCTAGCAGATTTTTCAATCGAAACGGTAGCCCGGTTATTAACGGCTGCCGTTTTCTCCTACAATGATCAACTCAATTCCCATCTCTTCAATCGTATCTGCCATATGTTTCGGAATGCCCGAATCGGTAATGATCATATCAATCTGATCAAGGTTACAGATTTTTCCAAAGCCTCTTCTTCCAAATTTCGAAGAGTCGGATAAAATAATGGTTCTCAGGGCGGCTTTCATCATGCGTTTATTTAGAACCGACTCCTCAATATTGGAATTGGTAATTCCGTTTTCGATGTCAATACCGTCAACGCCTAAAAACAGTTTCGAACAAGTTAAATCCTCAAAAAGCCTTGAAGCGAAATCGCCGACTACAGAGAACGAATTTTTGCGAACAATTCCCCCCAATTGTATTAGTTCGATATTCGGATTGTTGTTCAGAAGCATCGAGGTTTTTAAAGAGGCACTTACCACCGTCAGGCTGTCTTGTGGGTTAAGTTCCTGGGCGAAAGTGTGTGCCGTAGAACCGGACGCAATAATGATGGAATCGTTGGGTTCGATAAGACTGCAAGCTGCTTTTGCGATAAGCTTTTTCTCCGAAATCGACATTTTCTCCTTCTCCTGTAAATCAATGTCAGCGGTGTGTGGATTTACCGGACTGGCACTGCCGTGGGTGCGGTACAGAAGCTTTTTTTCTTCCAGCGATTTCAGGTCTTTTCTGACGGTAACGGGTGTTACATCCAGTTCGTGGGCAATATCCGATACTTTGATAAAACCATTTTTGTGTAGCTTATCCAAAATGTACTTGTGTCTTTCAGCAATACTCAACATAATTAGTGCGGTTTTGATGTACAAATATAATCTTTTTATTGGCATTCTCACAGTTAGTAAGGCCTCAGAGCCTTTCTTTTAGTAAGTTATTTTGCCCTGATTCTGCTTTTTATGCTAAATAAGGAAAGGAAAAAGATAGTGGAGATTTCATATCGGAAAATAAGCAGAATCACCTGCTAAATCCGGTTTCGTTTATTGTCTTTTCTGTGAGGCTTCCTGTCATACCATGTTCCCGGTAAACGGGCTATCGATAGTAGCCCAATAACGCACTGCTTATTGATGTTTGGCGGGGTGAAATATTCAGTTGTTTAAATCTCGGAATTGATTGAACTGAAAATATCAAACAGAAGCTGTTATCACTAACATAAAAGCAGAATAATGCAGAAACTTACCTGTCTTTTATAAAAATCATTTTACATAAAATTTTTAAACCATAAAAGTAAGCCTTAATTTTAGATCAAAATGTATTTCAACGCATTTGAATTCAATCCAAAAGGTTCATGCCTAAAAACTTAAAGGATGCCATGAATAGAAAAAGTATAATTTATGCCGGTGTTTGTCTCTTGCTTTTGACAATTTCATTTTCGTTTACTCTTCAGAGAACCGTGAAATTTTTTGTTTCACCAGACGGAGACGATGCAAACCCGGGGACCGAAGCCGCGCCTTTTCAAAGTCTCGAAAAAGCTAAGGACTCAATTCGCTTGTTGTTGACAAAAACACCAGGGAGAGCTGTTGTGGTCAATATAAAAGGAGGAATGTATCATCTCGAAGAACCGATCGTGTTTACTTCCGAAGATTCCGGATATGAAGATGCTCCCGTGGTATATAAAGCTGCGGACGGGGAAGTTCCTGTTTTTACGGGAAGCCGTGAAGTAAAGGAGTGGCAGTTGCTGGAGGATGAGGAAAAACTAAAATCGCTGCCGGCTGAAGCGCACGGCAAAATCTATGTTGCCGATTTGCGGGCCGCGGGAATTGGCGATTTTGGTGATCCTACCGATACCGGAAAACGACCCGAGCTTTTCTGTAACGGACAGATGCAAACCCTGGCGCGATGGCCGAACAGCGGTTTTGTTTATGCCGGGCTCGCAAAAGGGAAGACGGACCTGCCACCCACCTACATCGGGAAACACGGAACGGTAGAAGGTGTTTTTGAATACCTCGGTAACCGGCAGGATCGTTGGGCTTCAGAAAAAGACATCCGGCTTGGTGGTTACTGGTATTGGGACTGGAGCGACGAGTTTCAGAAAGTGGAAACGATGGATACGCGTTCCAAAACATTTAAGCTCAGAGAACCTTATCACCACTACGGTTACCGGGACAGTCTCCGCTACTTTGGACTGAACCTGTTTTGTGAAATCGATCAGCCCGGCGAATGGTACCTCGACCGCACTGACGCGTTGTTGTACTGGTTTCCTTCCGAAGGGGCAGATCCCAATCTGGCGAGCGTTACTCTTTCTGTTTTTTCAGCGCCGTTTATGGTCGAAATGAAAAACTGCTCGAATGTAAGGTTCGAAGGACTGACTTTTCAGGAAGGGCGGGGCAGTGCAATTTATATCGGCGAAGGGAAAAACTGCCTGCTGTCGGATTGCCGGATTGAACGTTTCGGGAAAGACGGCATCCACATTGATGGGGGTGAAGCTCATGGTATTTCAGGCTGTATGTTGCAAAATTTCGGATGCCGCGGTATCGATATCAAAGGCGGCGACCGCAAAACCTTGGCTCCGGCCAGGCATTTTGTGGAACATACGGTGGTGGAACATTTCTCGTTGTATAAAAGAACCTACGAACCGGCAGTACACCTCGAAGGCTGCGGAATGAGAATTAATAACAATAGGTTCGCTTATTCCTCTTCCTCTGCCATGCGATTGGAGGGGAACGATTTTGTGATTGAGTATAACGAAATCAGCCATGTGGTAAATGAGTCGGACGACCAGGGCGGAATTGATATGTTTTACAATCCGTCGTACCGCGGAGTGGTGATTCGTTACAACCGCTGGTCGGATATAAAAGGTGGAACGCGCCATGGGGCAGCCGGTGTGCGCCTCGACGATATGATTTCAGGGGTTACGATTACGGGGAATATTTTTGAACGTTGCGGCGCCCTTCATTTTGGCGGTGTGCAAATTCACGGAGGGAAAGACAACCTCGTTGAAAACAACCTGTTTTACAATTGTGATGCAGCAGTCAGTTTTACAAAATGGAGTGAGGAACGTTGGTTGCAGGAACTGGAAAAACCGGCTATGAAAAAGAAACTTTACGAAGATGTGAACATCAATTCTGCCTTGTATCAGATCAGGTATCCTGAACTAAAGAACATGCGCACGGGCATCAATGTAAACACCGTAAAAAATAACCTGTTGGTTGACGGCAATACGTTTTTTATTCGAGGGGAAGAAAACCAGGTAAGGGAAAACAGCAGAATGGTCAGCTCAAACGGGAAAGCGGTTGAAGAATTTTGTTCCGCAGAAATCATGAAAGAATTCGGAATGCAGCCCATTCCTGTTCGCGAAATTGGGCCGAAAAACAATAAATGGATAAAGGAATCCAGGTAAATCAGGAGTACAAATTGAAACAGTAATATTAAATTCAAGCCAATAAACCTAGACTATGAAAGCCAGTAACTTAATCGTATTGCTTGTGTTTTTTCTTTCAAGCTGTTCAACGAACGAGCCCGAAACCGCTTTAGTTGATTATATAAATCCGCTGATTGGAACAGCTCCTGCATCCACGGTTAGCGCTTTGAAACACGGGCACGGCACTGAAAATAATGCCCAGGTGGTGCCTTATGTTACGGTTCCGTTTGGAATGACGAACTGGACCCCGCAAACCAAAACAAAAGAGACCAAATGTATTGCTCCCTATTACTATACCGATTCGATTATAAACGGTTTTCGAGGTAGTCACTGGTTAAGTGGATCCTGTGTTCAGGATTATGGAAGCATGACGGTTATGCCGGTTTCGGGTGAATTAATATGTTTACCCGAAAAGAGAGGTTCACACTTTTCTCATGATTCGGAAATAGCAACTCCCTACCGTTATAAGGTTCATCTAACGGATTACGGCATTCAAACCGAAATGACTGCCAGTAAACGTTGTGGAGTTTTTCGTTTTACCTATGAAAAAGGAGGAGCGGCTCATATTGTTTTGGACCCGAACAGCGACGAGGGGCAGGGATTTGCAATGGTTAATAAGGATCAGAACGAAATTGCTGGATATAATCCGGTACATCGTATCTACCAGGAATGGGGAGAACCGGCCGGATTTAGCGGATATTTTGTGGCACGTTTTAGCCGCGATTTCGACAGTTTTGGGGTGTATCACGACGATAATATTCTAGAGGGGGACACCGTCATACAGGATATGGCTAACCTTGGCGCTTATGCCAGTTTTAAGGTAGAAGCAGGCGAAAGCATCGAAGTAATGATCGGTACCTCGTTTACCAGTATGGAGGAAGCACGAAAGAACCTGGAAGCAGAAGTTGCAAAACGAAGTTTTGAGCAAGTTGAGACAGACTTAAAGGCTACCTGGGAGAAAGTGCTCAACAAGATAAAAGTAGAGGGAGGTAATGACTCAGATAAAGTAAAGTTCTACACCGCTCTTTATCATAGTTTTCTGGCGCCGCGAACCTTTAACGATGCGGACGGTTCCTACCCAAGTTTTGCCGGAGGGGAAAAAGTGCTTCATTCAGGAAATAGGGATTATTATGTGGATTTCTCGATGTGGGATACTTACCGGGCTTCTCATCCGCTATTCAATCTTATTATGCCGGATGAGAATGCCAATATGATGATGAGTCTATTGGACAAAGCAAAGAATGGGGGCTGGTTACCCATATTTCCCTGCTGGAACAGTTACACTTCTGCAATGATTGGAGATCATGTGATTGCGACACTCGCCGATGCCTATCTGAAAAATACGATTGATCTGACCGACGATGAATATGCATATCTTCTTCAAAATGCTTTTGAAACACCCGAAAACTACGAGGATTACAAGAACGGTAAAGGCCGGCGGGCCTTGTCGTCGTATCTTAAATATGGATATGTTCCCCTCGAAGACGAAGTAAAAGAGTCGTTTCATAAAAAAGAACAAGTATCGCGAACACTTGAATATGCCTTCGATGATTTTGCACTAAGCCAGGTGGCACTGAAAAGAAAGGATACGGTGAATGCGCAGCAATTATTACAACGTGCATTGAACTATCAAAATGTCTTTAGTAAGGATGATGCCTGTGTCCGGGGGCGTTTTGCTGACGGAAGTTTTACCTCCGATTTTGACAAAGAACAGCGCATGTCGTACATTACAGAAGGAACTCCATGGCAATACTCCTGGTATGTTCCGCACGATTTTAACGGACTGATGAACCTGATGGGAGGTCATCAAAATTTCTCGGAGAACCTGGATCAGTTTCATGCAAGCGGACAATACTGGCACGGCAATGAACCCGGTCATCAAATTCCTTTTATATACAACTATTGCGGTCAGCCCTGGAAAACCCAGCAACTGGTTTCCCAAATCATGAAGGATGAATATGATGCCGGAGTAGGAGGACTAAGTGGAAACGATGATGCCGGACAAATGTCGGCCTGGTATGTTTTTGCAGCAATGGGATTCTACCCGGTTTGTCCTAGCGTCCCTGAATATGTAATCTCCGGTCCGCATTTCGATCAGATTACGATTGATTTAGGCAACAACGAGCTGGTTATAAAAGCTCCGGGAGCAACTGAAGGAAACATTTACATTCAAGACGTGAAATTTAATGGCGAAACATATTCGAAAAATTACCTCAATCATTTTGACCTGCTGAAAGGAGGTACGCTGGAATTTGAGATGGGAAGTTCTCCAAACAAAGAATGGGGAGCCAACGAAGATTGTCGACCGTTCTCGTTAAGCCGGTAATTGCTTTTGGCGACTAAATTACGACATTGATTCTTAATTGTCGGGATGACAGGATTTTAATACCATTCCGGAGTTTTTTTGTATCAATGATTTACATTGTTGTTGTTGTTGTTTCAGCGGTTCACCGTTTTGTTCAAAGGAGAAAGAACTTTACTATCATGTTTTAAAAATAGAAAATTTTGAGATTAAGATAAAAGTGTCCTCTAAATCATCTCTTAAAATTTAAGTACAATTATTTTGAACTGTATCACAGTCTTGAGCAGAAAAAGAATCTTAATGAAAAAAAGGACAAATAGGTTTTGTTTGAATATGATGATGTGCCCAGAACGGGACGTTTTAATACTTTTTTCGCTTAAAATGAGATGATAGCAACCCGGTTTCCGTGCATAATCAGCGATACGCCTCCCTGGTGCCCTTCCGGATAAATATCATCGAAAGCCATGACTTCAACTCCATGATTTTGAAAATAACCGGATGAAATAAGTTTGAATTCCTGGGCTTTGAGAATGTTGGACGTGAGAAATACGATAAAACCAAAAATGAAAGCACGTTTGTTCATAATTCAGCTTTTAGGTTGTTGGTTTAAAAAAAATGCAAGGAGTTTATGATCTCCTGAAAATCAAAATTATAAAAAGTTGTAGTTTTTACAATAAACTGTTTTTGGGTCTCCGGGATTTATTCTTAAAATTTCATCAGGTTAAAACGTTTTATACTGATTTTTCTTTAACGAATTTGCGCTGCTTTCCCTATGAAAACTGTTTTTTTAATCACATTCTGGTAAAAAAATGAAATAAATAATATCAGTCGCGGTGATTTAATTTTTATCCATTATTCGAAATTGAATATCCGAATTTAAATATCCAACATAAGCTTAGTCTGTAATTTTAACAATTAGTAAAACCTAACTAAAACAAGATGAAACGTAAAATCAATTCTTTTACATTCATTGTTGCAGTTTTTGGTCGCATTGTTTTGCAACCTTTAAGAATTACTTCCAAACAAGTAAGGAACAAAGGTAAATGTCTCTTAATAGTTAAGACAAGCGTTTCTTTTTTCAAATATTTCCCAAACTGCAAGCTTGATATATCTTCCTTAAAATTAAAATATTACGTTTTATTGATAGGGTTAAAATGGAATCTTGATAAAATGAATATAATTAATTCTGATTATAAATATTGTAAGCATAAGTTAAGAATATCCGGTTAGGTTAGACAATATATCCCTTTGTTAAAGATGTACTGGATGATTAATGGAAAAACAGCTAATGAATCAATAATCTCAAAATATAATAATTTATGTAAACTTCATTAAAAACGAGTTCTTAAATAGTTAAGAAGCAGTAAGCCAAAATATTACTGCCTGTGACTAAAAAAATTACTAAATCAAATTAAAACAAAAACTTATGAAAAAAATCAAGTTAGTAAAGGTTGCGCTCTTTATGCTGCCTGTAATGCTATTGTCACTTCTGAGTTTAGGACAGACGATCTCGGTTCAGGGTACAGTAAGTAATGAAAAAGGAGATCCAATTCCTGGTGTTACCATTGTTGTGAAAGGTACCACGCAAGGAACGATTTCAGATGCCGATGGAAGTTACTCTTTTTCAGATATTCCGGATGATGCTACACTTGTTTTTACCTTTATAGGAATGAGCACTCAGGAAATCCTGGTCGATGGAAAAAGCTCGATTAATGTTATCATGAAAGAAGAGGCAATTGGTATCGAAGAAGTTGTTGCAATTGGTTACGGGGTTCAAAAGAAAAAGTTAACCACAGGTGCCAATATTAATGTTGGTTCCGATGAGCTCATTCAACAAAGCACTAGTGAAGCGCTTGAAGCCATCCAAAGCCAGGCAACTGGGGTTAATATTATCCAGAATTCCGGTATGCCCGGAGAAGGATTTAAAGTAAATATTCGTGGTCTGGGTACAATTGGTAACTCTCAGCCATTATATGTAATTGATGGAGTTGCAGGTGGGGATATAAATAATCTGAGTCCTGCCGACATTGAGTCGATCGACATACTTAAAGATGCTGCTTCGGCTGCAATTTACGGTTCACGTGCTGCCAATGGTGTAATTTTGGTTACTACAAAACAGGGTCGCAGAGGCGATATACATGTAAGCTATGACGGTTATTATGGGGTTCAGCAAATAGAGAATATGGAAAAGCCGCTCAATGCGAAGCAATTTATGGAAATTTATAATGAAGAAAGAACTGTTTCCGGTAGAGATGCGATCGACTTTGCAAGTGCAATTCCCGATTTGTATCAAAAAATACAAAGTGGGCAGTGGAATGGTACCAACTGGTTAGACGAGGCATACAATAAAAATGCGCCAATACAGAACCATGCGGTAAATATAGGCGGTGGTTCTGCGCAATCTGTTTTTTCAATGGGGTTCTCCTATGCTTCTCAGGAAGGTGTTTTGGGTAAGCCGGTTGAACCTAACTACGAAAGGTACACTGTGCGGTTAAACAGTGACCATTCAATTTACAAGAAAAATGGTCTTGATATAGTAAAAGTAGGTCAAACCTTCAATTACAGTTACAGCAAAAGAGGTGGTATTGCCATTGGCGGAATGTATTGGAATGATGTGCGTAACTTGTTGGTAGGTAATCCGCTGGTTCCACTTTATAACAATGAGGGAGAATATTACGCTGCTGATGATTTGGCAGCTTCTGGTTTGGCTGGTTTATCATCAAGAATCTATAATCCCATTGCGCAGATGCATATGAACAGGGGGATGAATGAATCCCGGAATTATAACATCAACAGCAATGCATATTTGGAAATTCAGCCGATAAGAGACTTGATATTCAGAAGCAGCTATGGGTACCGGTATAACGGGAATAGTTATCGCAGTTATCAGCCGGCTTACAATCTTGCAGGAGATGTATCCTTAAGTCCCGGTCGCATCACGCAGTCTTCAGGAAACGGACACAGCTGGACTTTTGAAAATACCTTGAATTACAGTTTTAATTCGGGCGCTCACAACTTCGATGTTCTTGTGGGGCAGTCTTTGGAAAAATGGGGCCTGGGAACAGATATGAGTGCAACAAACGCCAATCCAACATTTCTTGGATTTAATCATGCATATCTGGACAATACCGATGGATTAACTACTGGTGTTACCAGTATTTCGGGGGGCCCGCTTGGCAGAGGCCAGCTTGCTTCTTTCTTTGGCAGGGTTAATTACGACTATGCCGAAAAGTATTTGTTAACCCTTGTAATGAGAGCTGATGGTTCTTCTAATTTTGCAAAAGGAAATCGTTGGGGGTACTTTCCATCCGTTTCAGCAGGCTGGGTAATGACAGAGGAAGAATTTCTGCAAAATAATGGTGTTGTAGATTTTCTGAAGTTGAGAGTTAGTTGGGGACAAAACGGTAATTCAGAAATCGACCCATTCCAGTACTTGGCACTCGTTGGATTCGATAAAGACAACAATTACCGCTTTGGCAGCAACAGAGACGTGATGCAGTTGGGGGGCTATCCATCGATATTACCTAATCCAGATGTTAGTTGGGAAACTTCAGAGCAGTTCAATATTGGTGCGGATGCAAATTTCTTGAATTCACGACTTCAACTGGTTGCTGACTATTACAAAAAAACAACAAAAGATTGGTTAGTTCGTCAACCGTTGCCTGCAATTTTGGGGGCACAGGCTCCTTATTATAATGGTGGAGATATTGTGAATAAAGGAGTCGAGTTTGCTTTGCGATGGAATGATCGTATCGGTGAATTTAGCTACGGGGCACATTTTAACATCGCCAAAAATAAAAATGAAGTTACCCGATTGGGTAATGCAAGCGGATTTATACAAAGTAACGGAAGCATAATTTCACAGGGAACGGATCCTGTGTGGCGTGTTGAAACCGGATTTCCTGTAGGTTATTTTTATGGTTACAAAACAGCCGGAATATTCCAAAACCAGGCAGAAATTGATAACTGGACACATGGTTTTCTGCAAGAAAACCCACAACCTGGTGATGTAATTTTCTTAGATACTAATGGTGATAACACTGTAACTCCCGATGATAAAACAATGATTGGTAATCCCCATCCTGATTTTAGAATAGGATTTGGTATCAACTTTGAATACAAAGGGTTTGATTTCGCTGTTACAGCCAAAGGGGCATTCGGTCATCAGATTTTAAAATCGTACCGCTCATT
Source organism: Maribellus sp. YY47 (assembly GCF_023111095.1). Lineage (GTDB taxonomy): Bacteria > Bacteroidota > Bacteroidia > Bacteroidales > Prolixibacteraceae > Draconibacterium. The sequence continues at coordinate 71,065 of NZ_JALGYW010000012.1, read as the reverse complement.
TGCCGACAACGAATTTCATAATTACACCGATCGTATTTTAACAAGGTGGCATGGTGAAGGTACTTCCAATCTTCTGCCACGGCTAACTGCCGGTAATACTACGAACAGAATCAATGTCTCGGAAATTTATATTGAAGACGGAGACTTTGTCAAAATCCAAAACGTAACTCTGGGATATGATTTCAAAAGATTGATGCCGAATGTGCCTTTTGGACAGGCACGTTTATATGTTACCGCGCGTAACCTGTTTACATTTACCAATTATTCAGGCATGGATCCTGAAGTAGGTTACGGCGATGATCAGCCATTTGTATCAGGTATTGATTTAGGTTTTTATCCTTCACCACGTTCATATATGATTGGTGTAAATCTTAAATTTTAAAAACTATTAAATGAGAAATGTTATGAAAAAAATAATATATTATTTGATTGCAGTTTTATTGCTATGGGGGTGTGAAAATTTTCTGGACAGCGATCCTCTTACCGATAAAACCTCAGCCAACTTTCCTCAAACAGCAGCTGATGCTGAACAAATGATGGCTGGAATTTACACTATAATGAACAATTTGCAGAGTCAGGTTGACCGAAGCCCATTCTTTATCTGGGAAGTTGCAAGCGATGAAAAGCTTGGTGGTGGTGGAATGAATGATATTCAGGCACAATCGTATGAAACGTTTCAGTTCTCCGACAATGAAATGTTGTCAAATTCTTGGAGTGTTTTGTATCAGGGCGTACACAGAGCCAACTTTGCCATAGAGAATATGCCGTTACTCGGAGATGAGGTTGTTAGCCCTGAAAAAAAGGCTCAGTTTACCGGAGAAGCAATGTTTTTGCGCGCCTGGTACTATTACCAGCTACATACGGTTTTTAATGAAGTTCCACTGAAAATTACCACAGAAAACGTGAATTTACCCGCTGCTTCAGCTGATGAAATTTACGGACAAATTGCTTCTGACCTGAAAAATGCCATTGAAATGCTTCCGAGCATATCCTACGACCAAACCCAGCAGGGAAGAATTACCAAATGGGCAGCAGAAGCCTTAATGGCCCGGATATTCCTTTTTTATACCGGTTTCTATAACAAAAATGAGATTGCATTACCAGGAGAAGGAAGCGTTTCAAAACAAAACGTTATTTCATGGCTGGAAGATTGCTATAAAAACAGCGGTCATTATTTAGTAGGCGATTTTCATGAACTTTGGGCTTATACCAATTCATTGTCTATAGGTGATTATGGATACATTCAGGATTACATGGCTGAAACAGGTAAGAGTCTCACTTATGCAAGTGACAATGGTGCCAGAAACCCGGAATCTGTTTTTGTTCTTCAGTTCTCGAATTTTGCAGGCTGGGGTATTGACAGAGGTTACTCTAATACCTATATGTTATTTTATGCCTTAAGAGGGCTGCAGAATCTAGAACGCACCTATCCGTTTGCCGGTGGCTGGGGACAAGGCAACTCTATTCCTGCATCTTTGGTTGACCAATGGAAACAAGACGAGCCCAACGATGTGAGACTTTGGGCCTCTGTAATGGATATTGAGAAAGAAGTTGTTCCATTAGGCTATCAAAGAGGACAATGGGACTTTGTTTTGGAAAGCAATTACTGGGGTAAAAAATATAACGGAGTTACTGCCAGAGCGAGTGATGGTAAATTGAAAAATGATTATGGTGTAATTATGTATGGAACATCTGACAACAATCAGTTGTCTCATACCGATGACTTGGTCTATATCCGTTTTGCCGATGTACTTCTTATGTTGTCTGAACTGAAAGAAGATGCAACATACATGAATGAAGTAAGAGAGCGTGCTGATTTGCCTCCTGTTCCCTATTCACTGGAGAATATTCAGAAAGAAAGACAGCACGAATTGGCATTTGAAGGCCTGAGATGGAATGATATGAGGCGCTGGGGCGACAGTTACGCCAAAGCTGCCCTGGAATCACAAGAGGGAGTAGCAGTTTATAACTTTGGAGCACCAGCTATACATTCAGCTTTACATCCTGACGGATATAGTTCGCGCTACGATGCAACAAAAGGTTTCTTCCCAATTCCTCAAAGTCAGATTGACCTTTCCGAAGGCATGCTGGAACAAAATGAGGGATACAGTCTGTCAGGAGAAGGACTGTACAGAGGTTGGCAAAATTAACCGGAGAAAACAATATGATTACTAAAAAAACTGATTATTTTGTTTGGAAAGACTTTTTTATAATTCGTTTGAAGTAGCAATATAGTTTAGTTTGTTAATTAGACAATAAAGCGCCGCCAATTCTTTTGTGTGGCGCTTTTGGTTTCTTTTTTTGTCAGAAAGTCCCTGGATATTTAATCCAGAATAAAGAAATAATACTCAAAATTATCCCGGTTGTGTCTTTTATACAAGCATTCCCTCAATGCATAACGGAAGAAGTAAAATCGGAAATTTGAGTACACCAAGTTTTCATTTTTGTTGGTGTTTTCCGCGAATAATAAATGTTGTATTCATTCAGGCCTCTTGTCTAATACTACAAAGATGAACAATTATAAATACTACAATTGCGGTAATATATCTTTATGGCAAGGTATTAATTCGTCTTTTTTGTTGATTCTTTAAACACTGTATCCAGATTTGAAAATCCAATATCTGAAAATAACAATGAAGTTTTTATTCATTTCCTAAATTCAACCCCGTGAATTATACAAATCAATTTAAACTTAAATGAATGAAACAATTTGTGTTCGTTTTATGCGTTTGCACTTGTATTTTGTCGCATTCAAATGCACAACAGAGCAACTTTCGGGTCGATAGTGAATTCGACCAAATTAGGACAAACATCCCACATGGAAAAATCGACACACTAAACTACTATTCCTCTACAGTCGGTACCGAACGAACCACACTTGTTTATACCCCTCCCGGTTATTCGACCGAAAGAAATTACCCGGTACTTTACCTTTTGCACGGCATTGGAGGCGACGAGTTTGAATGGTTAAACGGCGGGCACCCCGAAATAATTTTAGACAACCTGTATGCCGACGGAAAAGTGGAGCCGATGATTGTGGTTCTGCCTAACGGTCGTGCCATGAAAAACGACAGAGCTGAAGGTAATGTTATGGCTCCTGATAAAGTACAGGCATTTGCCACTTTCGAAAAGGATTTGTTAAACGACCTAATTCCGTTTATTGAAAAATCTTATCCTGTTCTTGACGACCAAAAACACCGGGCTATTGCCGGTTTATCGATGGGAGGCGGGCAATCGCTGAATTTTGGGCTTGGAAACCTCGACAAGTTTGCCTGGGTGGGCGGATTTTCATCGGCCCCAAATACAAAAGCCCCCGAGCAGTTAGTTCCCAATGTTGAAGAAGCAAAAAAACAACTGAAACTGCTCTGGATTTCGTGTGGAGACAAAGATGGCTTATTGAATTTTAGTAAACGCACTCACGATTATCTGACAGAAAAAGGTGTACCGCATGTTTACCATATTATTCCTGAAGGATATCATGATTTTAAAGTGTGGAAAGATAGCCTTTATATGTTTGCCCAGTTGCTTTTCAAATAAAATCCGGAAATGTAATGTTTTTAGGATAAATTCGGATTCCCGAATTTTCGGAAGCCGGTTAAGGTTTTAGTTTTCTCCGTCGCAAAAGAGTAAATCCATAGCCTGGCGTAACGAAGAGTTCAAAATTTAATTAAATAAAAAAATATTATAGAAATGAATTTACAACATCAGAAATTGACATCAATTATGAATTATCGGTTTTTATTACTTTCAATATTATTAACCGTATTGGCTTTTAACCTCTTAGCCGGGAACAATAAGGTAAAGGAAACTCCGGCAAAAAATGCACCCGTTTTTTCTGATTTTGTTTATCAGGGTAATGACAATGTTTACAAGAACTATCCTCTTGAAGCAGATGAGTTTTATAACCCGATCTTACAAGGGTGCTATCCCGATCCGGCAATCACGCGAAAGGGCGACGATTATTACCTGGTTTGTTCATCGTTTGCTATGTTTCCGGGGGTTCCGATTTTTCATTCAACAGATATGGTAAACTGGACTTCGCTTGGAGGCGTGCTCGATAATCCCGAAACATTCGATACCCACGACTGTGGCATTAGTGCAGGCGTTTATGCGCCGGGAATTACTTACAATCCGAATAATGATACTTTTTACATGATTACCACTGCATTTACCGGCGGTTTAAACAACATTATCGTTAAAACGAAAGACCCTAAAAAAGGTTGGGGCGATCCCATTAGGTTGGCTTTTGGAGGTATCGATCCTTCCATTTTTTTCGATGACGATGGTAAAGCATATATCGTTCATAACGATGCTCCTGATCATGGAAAAGAGCTGTACAATGGTCACCGTGTCATCAAAATCTGGGAATACGATACAGAGAAAGATCAGGTTATTGAAGGAACCGACAAAATAATTGTAGACGGAGGTGTTGATTTATCAAAAAAACCGATCTGGATTGAGGCACCACACCTTTACAAAAAAGATGGAAAATACTACTTGATGTGTGCCGAAGGTGGAACCGGAGGATGGCACAGCGAAGTTATTTTTAAAAGTGATAATCCGAAAGGACCATTTATTCCGGCGCCAAGCAATCCGATTTTAACACAGCGATATTTTGCGAAAGAAAGAGATAACAAAGTGGATTGGGCTGGCCATGCCGATATAATTGAGGGTCCGAACGGCAAGTGGTATGGCGTTTTTCTGGCAGTTCGGCCAAACGAAGAACAGCGGGTGAACACCGGGCGCGAGACTTTTATTTTGCCGGTAGACTGGTCAGGAGAATTTCCGGTATTTGAGAATGGTCTTATTCCATTGGAACCCAAACTGAAATTGCCCAAAGGAGTTGAAAACAAAACCGGACAAGATGGTTTTATGCCCAATGGCAATTTTACCTTCGCTGACGATTTTTCAGCAAAGAAACTGGATTACAGCTGGATTGGATTGCGTGGGCCACGTGAGGCTTTTATCGCTCAAACAAAAAATGGATTGCAAATTAATCCTTTCGAAACCAACATAAAAGAAGTGAAACCGACATCGACCCTGTTTTACCGGCAACAGCACAACAGTTTCTCGTACGCTGTTACAATGGATTATCAACCTCAGTCGGAAAAGGACCTTGCAGGAATTGTTGCTTTGCAAAGCGAAAACTCAAATTATGTTTTTGGAATAACCAAAAAAGGAAATGAATACTATTTATTGCTGCAACGAAACGAAAAAAAGAGATGGTCGAGAGAGATGGATTCCAAAATAGTTGGCAGTACAAAAATTGATGTTTCGAAACCCATTCGTTTACAGGTTGCCGCCAACGGAGATAAGTATGAGTTCTCTTATTCAGCTAATGAAACCGATTTCGTAACCGTGGGTGGAACCGTTTCAGGAGATATTTTATCAACCGATGTCGCCGGTGGTTTTACCGGTTGTTTACTGGGACTTTATGCAACGTCAGCAAACGATGCAGAACCAATTTTGGAATAATCAGTAAGCTAATTATTTGTCCATTTCGATTTTTTAGGAGGATGGAACAAGACATTATATAAGCTGAAGTATTCAAACGTTTTTATAACCCAACTATGAATATTTATCGATTAAGTGCCATATTTCTTTTTTTTCTGCTTAATGCGGGAAGCAGTTTCGCACAGCAGGCAACAAATCCTGTTATTTATGCCGATGTCCCTGATCTTTCAATGATTAGGGTGGGGGATACCTATTACATGAGTAGCACCACCATGCACATGAGTCCGGGAGTACCAATAATGAAATCGACCGACCTGGTAAACTGGGAGATGGTGAGTTATGCTTATGATACGCTGGCAGATATTGATCCGATGAACCTCGACAACGAAAAACGTGCCTATGGAAAAGGATCGTGGGCGAGCTGTATCCGTTACCACAACAATAGGTATTATGTGTCAACCTTTTCGAGCACAACCGGTAAAACATATGTTTTCTCAACAAAAGACATTGAAAAAGGCGAATGGGAAAGACATGAATTTTCTCCGAGCTTGCACGACAATACCTTGTTTTTCGACGACGACGGCAAAATTTATATGATTTGGGGAGCCGGAAAATTAATGATGGCCGAACTTGAACCTGATTTTTCGGGGGTTAAGGAAGGAACCGAAAAAGTATTGATTGAAAATGCAAGTGCCCCGGCAGGCGACAATATTATGCTGCCAGCAGAAGGCTCGCAATTGTTTAAAGTAAGAGGAAAATACTACCTTTTTAACATTACCTGGCCGCGTGGCAGCATGCGTTCGGTGGTTATTCACCGGGCCGATAATATTAATGGCCCGTGGGAAGGTCGCCTGGCCTTGCAGGATAAAGGTGTTGCACAGGGCGGACTGATAGACACTCCCGATGGAAGATGGTTTTCTTTTCTGTTTCGCGATTATGGTTCGGTAGGTCGCATTCCGTATCTGGTACCTGTAAAATGGGAAGATGGATGGCCTGTTTTGGGTGTTGATGGAAAAGTTCCCGATACGCTGGATTTACCGGCCAGCAAAGGTTTGATTCCGGGAATTGTGAATTCCGATGAATTTACCCGCAAAAAGAACGACGCTGATTTGCCACTGGTTTGGCAGTGGAACCACAACCCGGTAAATGAGCTTTGGTCGGTACGCGACCGCAAAGGATATTTACGCCTTACTACCGGCCGTGTTGACGAGAGTTTTGTGTATGCAAGAAACACCCTTACTCAGCGAACTTTTGGCCCGGTAAGTTCGGCCAATACCCGAATGGATGCTTCGAACATGAAAGATGGCGATTATGCCGGATTTTGTGCCTTGCAAAGAAAGTACGGTCAGGTAGGCGTAAAAATGACCGGCGGCGAGAAATTTATTTATATGATCAGTAACGAAACCGATACTCCCGTTGAAATGGAAAGTCTGCCGCTAACACAAAACGAAGTATATTTTAAAATCGACTGCGATTTCCGCGACCGAAAAGATATGGCCCGTTTTTATTACAGTCTCGACGGAAAATCCTGGACGGCAATTGGCAGTCCGCTAAAAATGGAATATACCCTGATGGAACATTTCATGGGCTACCGTTTTGGCTTTTTTAATTATGCCACCAAAAGTCCGGGTGGATTTGTCGATTTTGATTACTTCCGCGTTGGCGCTCAATTAACCGAAAAACAATAATTTAAGCTGTTCTTATAAATCCAAATCTAAACCAAATGAAACAAATATCTTATATAAGCACTTTGCTCTTGTTGCTTTCAATGACTTTTTGTTCGCCCAAAGATCCTACCTTGGTAGAAGTAGAAGGTGGAATGATTCAGGGAACAGTGGAAGACAGTTTGCTGGTTTTTAAAGGAATCCCTTTTGCAGCGCCACCTGTGGGCGACCTGCGTTGGAAAGCGCCTCAACCTGTTCAGAAGTGGGATAGCATAAAACAAACCACCGGGTTTGCTCCAGCTCCCATGCAGTGGGGAAATCCTCCTTCGGGGAAAAGTGAAGATTGCTTGTACCTGAACATCTGGACACCCGCAAAATCAAAAGATGAAAAACTACCGGTGCTGGTGTGGATTTATGGAGGAGGGTTTAGCTTTGGTGCTACTTCTGAACCGGGTTACGATGGTGCAAAACTGGCCACAAAAGGTGTTGTACTGGTAAGTGTTGCCTACCGCGTCGGACAGCTTGGATTTTTGGCTCATCCCGAATTAAGTGCCGAAAATCCGGATGGTGTTTCAGGGAATTATGGATTACTTGATCAGATCGCCGGACTTAAATGGATTCAAAACAATATTGCTGCGTTTGGCGGCGATCCAGAGAAAGTAACCATTTTTGGGGAATCGGCAGGTGGCATTTCGGTGAGTATGTTATGTGCTTCACCATTGGCAAAAGGTTTAATTCATGGGGCTATTTCGCAAAGCGGTGGTTCGTTTGGGCCAACACGCCGAATAACTTATCCGGGAGAAAATATGAAAACACTCGGGCATGCCGAAGCTGACGGAGTAGTTTATGCCGAACGGGCAGGTGCAAAATCGATTGACGAGTTACGGGCAATTCCGGCAGAGAAACTGCCTATGGGAATGGGGATGGAAGGCGGATGGCCAATTGTGGATGGTTATGTCATCCCTGACGATCAGTATAAAATGTACGAAGCCGGAAGTTTTAACGATACACCGATACTGGTAGGTTATAATTCAGATGAAGGAGCAAGTTTTACGCGCACCAAAGATCCGAAAGAGTTTGCCGATGCTGTTCGGGAGCGTTATGGCAAATTTGCCGATGCTTTGCTTCAGGCTTATCCTGTAACAGAAACCGCCGTTCCAAAATCGGCGCGCGATCTTTCACGCGATGCGGCTTTTGGTTGGCAAACCTGGAGCTGGGCACGTTTACAATCAAAAATGGGCAAGTCGAAAGCCTATTTATATTATTTCGATCAACATCCGGCTTATCCGGAAGACTCTCCCCTGTATGGCTATGGTTCTCCTCATGGACAGGATGTAGCTTATGTTTTCATGCACCTGAATCCGAACGATGAGCGGACAACAGAATCTGATTTAAAATTGTCGGATGCCATTGGAACTTACTGGACCAACTTTGCCAAATATGGTGATCCAAATGGTGAGGGAGTTCCGGAATGGAATCCATATAGCGAAGAGGATCCCAATGTTATGTACCTCACCGGTCCTGTACCTTTTTCTGGTCCGGTGCCGGGTATTGAATCTCTAAAAGTATTGGATGAATATTTCGTATGGAGAAGAACTTTTGAAGGTGCCGAATGGGCTAATCAAATAAATGATAATTAAATCTCCTATGAATTCTCCCGATTACCCGGTAATTCCCTAAAAATTAAAAATTTAAACCTATGAAACGACCATGACGAAGATTAGCCAAAAAAAAGGATAATTAAAATCATGGGAGTTCCATCGAATACGAACGAAATAGAAAATTTTAATGAGATGAAAATCAAAATAGCTTTTATTTCAACTTTAATCCTTTTAATGGTTGGGATGGATGGTTTTTCTCAGGATAAAAACTTCTACATCTTCCTTTGCCTGGGGCAATCGAATATGGAAGGAAATGCCCCCATTGAGGAACAGGATAAGGAAAATGTTGATCCCCGTTTTCAGGTGATGTCAACCATTGATTGCCCTGATTTGGGGCGCGAAAAAGGACAATGGTACACTGCTGTGCCTCCACTTTGTCGTTGTTATACTGGTTTAACTCCGGCTGATTATTTTGGCCGTACACTGGTTGCAAACTTACCTGAAAAAGTGAGGGTAGGTGTTATTAATGTTGCAGTGGGCGGCTGTAAAATAGAATTGTTCGACAAAGACAATTATCAATCATATGTTGAAACGTCTCCTGATTGGTTGAAGAATATGGTAAAAGAGTACGATGGCGATCCTTATCAGCGTTTGGTGGATATGGCAAAACTGGCTCAGAAAGACGGCGTGATCAAAGGAATTCTATTGCACCAGGGCGAATCAAATACGAACGATACACTTTGGACTCAAAAGGTAAAATTAGTGTACGATAATTTGATGACGGACCTGAACCTGAAACCCAAAAATGTTCCTTTGCTGGCTGGCGAAGTTGTAAGTGCCGATCAGGGTGGGGCATGTGCCAGCATGAATAAAATAATTGCAACCCTGCCCGAAGTAATTCCAAATTCATACGTAATTCCTTCCAATGGATGTCCGCAAAGAGGTGATAATTTGCATTTTACAGCCGAAGGTTACCGAATGCTGGGAAAACGTTATGCCGAAACCATGCTTCCGTTACTTGGTATAAAATAAAGGAATAGACAATAATGTTTTAAGGGTCAGATAGTTTTAAATATCAGCTTATGAAAAAAATAGTATTAATCGTTATTTACCTCATTGGATTTACCGGAATAATTGAGGCGCAAGATCAAAAAGTAACCAGCCCCGATGGTAATCTGGTGGTTGCGGTTACCGTGGATAACGGCTCGCCGGTTTATAGCGTGGTTTTAAACGGGAAGCAGTTTATTGCAAAGTCGCCAATCGGAATGAGAACCAACATCGGCGATTATTCACAGGAACTGACGATGGCAGAAAACATCAACAGAACAGAAATTGATGAAACATACGAACTTCCCAATATCAAAAAAAGTAAGGTTAATTATAAAGCCAGCGAAGCTTTTTTTTCGTTTCTGAAAGACAACAAGCCTGCTTTCGATGTGGTTTTCAGGGTAAGCAACAACGATGTAGCTTTTAAGTACAAGGTGTATCCGAAAAGAGACCGCCGTTCTTGTGTAATAAACGAAGAAACAACGGGTTTTTATTTTCCTGAAGGAACCACCACTTTTCTTTGTCCGCAAAGTAACCCGATGGGTGGTTTTGCCCGCACATCGCCCAGTTACGAAACGCCCTATTCTGTTGATGATCCTATCGGGAAAAATGGCTGGGGAAATGGCTACACTTTTCCATGTTTATTTAAAGTGAACGACAATGGCTGGGTACTCATTTCCGAAACCGGAGTTGATGCCGGTTATTGCGGAAGTCGCCTGATTGGTCATGAAAGCGGATTATACACCATTGGTTTTCCGCAGGAAGGAGAAAACAACGGTAACGGAACTACTTCTCCGGGAATTCCGCTTCCGGGTGAAACGCCCTGGCGAACCATTACTGTTGGCGAAACACTCGCCCCGGTTGTGGAAACTACGGTTCCTTTCGATGTGGTGAAACCCAAATACGAGGCATCTCAAAAATACCATTATACAAAGGGATCGTGGAGCTGGATTATAAAAATGGATGGCGGAACAGTTTACGATGTGCAGAAAGAATACATCGACTTTAGCGCAGCAATGGGTTGGGGAACCATTTTGGTAGATGCGCTTTGGGATACGCAAATTGGTCGCGATAAAATTGCTGAATTGGCAACCTATGGCCAAACAAAAGGCGTAGGCTTGTATCTCTGGTACAACTCAAACGGATATTGGAACGATGCGCCACAGAGTCCAAAGGGAATTATGGACAATCCGATTTCACGCCGCAAAGAAATGGCCTGGATGAAAAGTGTCGGGATAAAAGGAATAAAAGTTGATTTCTTTGGTGGCGACAAGCAGGAAACAATCAAACTGTATGAAGATATTCTATACGATGCCAACGATTACGGACTGATGGTAATTTTTCATGGTTGTACTTTGCCGCGTGGCTGGGAGCGTATGTTCCCCAATTATGCAGCCAGCGAAGCCGTTTTAGCCAGCGAGAATCTTCATTTCGGACAAGGAAGTTGCGATAACGAGGCTTTCAACGGCTGTTTGCATCCCTTTATCCGAAATGCTGTAGGGAGTATGGATTTTGGCGGAAGTGCACTGAATAAATTTTACAATGCCAACAATACACCCAATCGCGGTAGCCGGAGAATTACGTCTGATGTCTATGCACTTGCCACTGCCGTATTGTTTCAAAGCCCGGTTCAGCATTTTGCATTGGCGCCCAATAACCTGACAGACGCTCCGGCCTGGACAATCGATTTTATGAAACAAGTGCCCTCCACCTGGGACGATGTTAAGTTCATCGATGGTTATCCCGGAAGGTACGTGGTACTGGCCCGGCGCCATGGAGACAAATGGTACATCGCCGGAGTAAATGCACAGAAAGAAACTTTGAAACTGACGATTAAACTTCCGATGCTGCAACCCGGCGAAAAATTGCAGTTTTATACTGACGATGCAGGTTTGAAAGGAAATCTATCAACCATAAAACTGAATAAAGCGCGGGAAGTTGAGCTGAATATTCCTTCCAACGGAGGATCATTGCTTGTGAATTAAGCAATGCTAACCAATAAAAACAATCAAGTGAAGCATACTGTATTTTGTATTTTTTTTCTGATTTTTTCAATCGGTTTAAAAGCCGAAGACGGACATCGACTCTGGTTGCGGGCATCGGCTACTTCGCCGGTAATCGTTCAGTGTGCGAGACATTCTGCAACACTTGACATTGCTGTTAACGAACTCAAAAAAGGTTGGCAGGGAAGACCCGGCGAAACGGTTATTTTGAAACTGGTAAAAGACAAGCAATTAAAAAACGACGGGTTTCGTTTGTCAGCGACCGAAATACAGGCAAATTCAGAAACCGGTATTTTATATGGTGTTTATGAATTGTTGCGCCGTCAGCAAACAGGCGAACCTGTGCGTAACGAGTTGATAAACCCATCTTACAATTTGCGCCTGCTTAACCACTGGGATAATTTAAACGGAACCATTGAACGCGGTTATGCAGGTTATTCTATTTTCTGGCACGGTGAAGATTCGCTTGCAGTAAGCGATCGGGATAAAAAATTATGGGCTGAATATGCCCGTGCTAACGCATCGGTTGGAATTAACGGTTCTGTTCTGAACAATGTAAATGCTTCCCCAAAAATGTTGACCAGCGAAATTCTGCAACGCGCAAAAGCAATCGCCGATGTGCTTCGCCCGTATGGAATAAAAACATTCCTTGCAGTAAATTTTGCTTCACCGCAGGTAATCGGCGGACTGGAAACAGCCGATCCTCTCGATCCGGAAGTAAAAAAATGGTGGTACGACAAAGCAAAGGAAATATATAGTTTGATTCCCGATTTTGGTGGTTTTCTGGTAAAAGCCAACAGCGAAGGCCAGCCGGGGCCGCAAAACTTCGGGCGCACCCACGCCGACGGCGCCAATATGATGGCCGATGTACTCTTACCATACGGCGGCATAGTTATGTGGCGGGCTTTTGTTTACGATCCTTCGGATGAAGACCGTGCCAAACAGGCTTACAACGAGTTTATGCCGTTTGACGGACAGTTTCGGGAAAATGTAATCATTCAGGTAAAAAACGGACCCATCGATTTTCAGCCGCGCGAACCATTTAGCCCTTTGTTTGGTGCAATGAAACATACGGCGGTGATGCCCGAACTTCAGATTACCCAGGAATATCTGGGACAATCAACGCATTTGGTGTTTTTATCAACCATGTGGGAAGAATTTCTGCAAAGCGATACTTGGCAGGAAGGCGAGGGCAGCACAGTTGCGCGTTGTACCGACGGAAGCATTTTCGATCAGAAATACAGCGCCATTGCCGGTGTTGCCAACATTGGTTTGGATGCCAACTGGTGCGGACACCATTTTGCACAAGCCAACTGGTACGCTTTTGGCCGCCTTGCCTGGGATAATTCCCTGTCGAGTGCACAAATTGCTGATGAATGGCTGAAACTTACTTTTAAACCGGAGAAGCAGTTTTCTCCCATCGACTGGAACCTGATTTTTCTTCTTCCTGTAAAACAGATGATGCTCGAAAGTCATGAAGCAACTGTAAATTACATGATGCCACTCGGGTTACACCATATTTTTGCGGCCAATCATCATTACGGTCCGGGGCCTTGGTGGGCGCCAAAAGACTGGAGAAAAGACTGGACTCCGCCCTACTATCATCAGGCGGGGGACGATGGAATTGGTTTCGATCGTACAGCAAACGGAAGCAACGCCGTTTCGCAGTATCACGAGCCGCTGACAACACAACTTGGTAACCTGCAAACCTGTCCGGAAGCATATCTTTTGTGGTTTCATCATTTGCCCTGGGATTACAACATGAAGAGCGGACGTACTTTATGGGACGAGCTCTGCTATCATTACGATGAAGGAGTTCAGCAAGTGCGCCAATTTCAGAAAATATGGGATAAGGCAGAACGTTTTGTGGATGCAGAACGTTTCTCGGCAGTTCAGAAAAAATTACGCGAACAAAGCCTGAATGCCGGTGAATGGAAAGATGCTTGTTTACTCTATTTTCAGCAATTCAGTAAAATGCCTGTTCCTTATGAACTGGAACGCCCTGTAAATAATTTGGAAACTTTAATGGAAAAGGATCGGCGAATGCTTCACCGGGGACCTACTAACTAATCTTGGATATTAAAAATTGTTGAAATGAAACCGACTGTAAACTTGAGGAATAGACTTGTAATACTGGTATTGTTCTGCTTTTTCTTCGGAAAGGGTTTGATTGCTCAGGACAAGCTTTATCCGAATACTTTTTCGTTAACCGATGTGCGTTTGCTGGACGGACCATTCAAACATGCCCAGGATTTAAACGTTGAGACACTTTTGAAATATGATACTGATCGGTTTTTAGCGCCGTTCAGAAAGGTAGCCGGATTACCCGAGAAAGCTAAGAATTATGGCAACTGGGAAAGTGATGGTCTTGACGGTCATGTTGGCGGACATTATCTAACGGCAATGGCAATTCATTATGCCGCTACAGGTAATCGCGAATGTTACAAACGAATGAAATACATGGTTGCCGGGCTGAAAGCCTGTCAGGAAGCCAATGCTCAAAAATATCCTGACTGGGGAGTTGGTTACGTGGGCGCCGTTCCAAACAGTGATGTGCTTTGGCCGGAAATTAAGGCGGGAAACATCGGACTTATTTGGAAATACTGGGTGCCCTGGTACAACGTGCATAAAACATTTGCCGGATTACGCGATGCATGGCTGTATGCCGGCGACGAAGAAGCAAAGGATATATTTCTGAAATTTTGCGATTGGGCAGTTAACCTGACATCGGATCTGACGGACAACCAAATGGAAGATATGCTGGCTAACGAACACGGGGGAATGAACGAGGTATTAGCCGATGCGTACCAACTGACAAGTGACGAAAAGTACCTGGTGGCGGCCAAACGCTTTTCACACAAAGAAATTCTCAAGCCTATGTCGGAAGGGATAGATAGCCTGGATAACAAGCACGCCAATACTCAGGTTCCGAAAGCCGTTGGCTTTGAGCGCATAGCCGAAGTTAGCGGCGATGAAAGCTATGACCGGTCAGGTAGCTTTTTCTGGGAAACAGTTACTAAGAACCGCAGTTTAGCGCTGGGAGGAAATAGCCGGCGTGAATTTTTCCCAACTGCTTCGGCATGTAACGAATATGTTAGTGCCATTGAAGGCCCTGAGTCGTGCAATACGAACAATATGCTGAAATTAACAGAGGTATTGTTTCGAATGCATCCGCAGGAAAAATATACCGATTTTTACGAACGTGCCTTGTTCAATCACATCCTTTCCTCTCAGCATCCCGAACATGGCGGTTACGTTTATTTTACCCCCGCGCGTCCGCGTCATTACCGGGTTTATTCGGCGCCAAACGAAGCCATGTGGTGTTGCGTGGGAACCGGAATGGAAAACCATGGAAAATACGGTGAGTTTATTTACACGCATTCAGCTGATTCACTGTTTTTGAACTTGTTTATTGCTTCCGAATTAAACTGGAAAGCAAAAGGCGTGAAACTAAAACAGGAAACCAGATTTCCATACGAAGAAACGACAATGCTGACCATTACAGAAGGCAAATCCAACTTCAAACTGATGGTACGTTATCCGGCATGGGTAGAGCCCGGAAAGCTGGAAGTGAAGATAAACGGCAGCGTGCATAAAATTAGCGCCGAACCAGCCTCGTATTTTGCGATTGACCGCAAATGGAAAAAAGGAGATGTGGTGGAGGTTTCGTTGCCAATGCAAAACAGGATTGAAGAGTTGCCCAACGTGTCCTCGTACATTGCCTTGTTGCACGGGCCAATTTTACTGGGTGCAAAAACCAGAGCCGAAGATTTAAAGGGATTGATTGCAGGTAGTGGCAGATGGGAACACATTGCAGGAGGTAAAATGCTTCCGGTCGACAAGGCTCCGATTATTGTGGAAGACAACCGCGAAAAATTACTTACAAACCTTGACCCTGTTGAAGGGAAACCGCTGCATTTTAAGGCACCTTTGCTAAACATCGTAAATACCAGCATCCCAATTGAGTTTGAACCGTTTTATTCGATTCACGATTCAAGGTACATGATGTATTGGCTGTATTTGTCGAATGCGGAGTACCAGTTGGTGCTTGATTCTCTGGCAAAAGTTGAGGAGGCAAAATTAGCTTTGGAAGAACGTACTACCGATAAAGTTCAGCCTGGTCAGCAACAACCTGAAGCCGACCACTATCTGAAATCAGCCAACTCAACTTCGGGAAACTATCAGAATGAATTTTGGAGAGATGCCCGTAGTGGTGGTTTTTTCAGTTACCAGTTAAATACCGCTGGTGAAACAGATTTGTCGCTTATTGTAAGGTATTGGGGCAATGAAACATCCAACCGTACTTTTGACATTTTAATTGATGATGAAAAGCTGGCTACCGAAAATACCAGAGGCAAATGGAAAGTTCAGGATTTCAGAGAAGTTGAATACTCAATTCCTGCGTCCATGCTTGAAGGTAAGTCTGCCATAACCCTGAAATTTCAGCCACATGAGGGAAGTGTTGCCGGAGGAATCTTCTTTGTACGCCTGGTTAAGAATAGGTAGCATTTGGCTCAGTCTGTAATAAAAGTGAACAAAATTCTTGTAGATACAGGTGTAATGAGAACCCGAAAGCGGGTACCGAAATTGATGATTTTAATAAACCAAGATAACCCATGAAAAGGAAAAGAATCGTTGCTTTTTTGATGGCATCACTATTCGTTGCAGGGACAGCAACTGCGCAGAATCCCGTAATCCGCGATCAGTTTAGTGCCGATCCCACCGCGCGGGTATTTAACGGGAAAGTATATGTTTTCCCTTCGCACGATATTCCAACACCACCCGAAAAACCGGGACGGAAAGACTGGTTTTGTATGGAAGATTATCATGTGTTTTCATCAGAAAATTTAACCGAATGGACCGATCACGGAATGATTGTAAGTCAGAATAAAGTGCCTTGGGTTGATTCGACTTCGTACAGCATGTGGGCACCTGACTGCATTGGACGAAACGGAAAATTTTATTTCTATTTTCCGGCGAATACAAATGTTGCAGGGCCAAACGGACGAAAAGGATTTGGAATTGGGGTGGCAGTGGCCGATAGCCCAGAAGGTCCTTACATCCCGCAGCCAAAACAGATTGAAGGAATCCACGGTATCGATCCCAATGTTTTGATCGACAAAGATGGACAGGTATACATCTACTGGTCGATGGGAAACATTTATGTCGCCAAACTGAAAGATAACATGCTGGAGCTGGATTCGGAGCCGCTGGTTATCGACAATCTGCCGGCAAAAGGTTTAAAAGAAGGCCCGTTTACCTTTGAACGGAACGGAATCTATTACCTCACTTTTCCGCATGTCGAAAATAACACCGAACGTTTGGAATACGCCATCGGCAACAATCCAATGGGACCTTTCAAAATGACGGGTGTAATCATGGATGAATCGCCAACAGATTGCTGGACGAATCATCAATCTATTATCGAATACAACAATCAGTGGTACCTGTTTTATCATCACAACGATTATTCGCCAAACTTCGATAAAAACCGTTCGGTGAGGATCGACAGTTTGTTTTTTAATGCAGATGGTACCATTCAGAAAGTTATGCCAACCTTGCGGGGAGTTGGCCTTACAAAAGCAACTGAGCAAATACAAATCGATCGTTACAGTGCAAAAAGTGAGGGAACTGAGATTGCCTTTCTCGATTCGGCCAATACGTTTGCCGGGTGGAAAACAATTCTTCCTGAAAAAGGAGATTGGATACAATACAACGCTGTTGATTTTGGTTCTCAGAAGTATAAGTTGTTGAAAATTAGGGTTCAATCCATGGCTGAAACACAGCTTCTGGTCAGACTCGGGGAGCAGAACGGGGAAGTTATTGCCAAGATAGACGTCCCGGCAGGAGCGGATTGGACGAAAATCGATTCTCCACTTGTGTCTCAAATTTCAGGTATTAATAAGTTGTTTGTCTCCCTCAACGGTAACAATCCTGCTGAGATAGACTGGATTCAGTTTGAACCGTAAACGAAGGTTAATGGGGATTGCAGCACAATTTCAATCCAATAAGTGTATAATGCACACCTTATGATTAAACTTTTTGTTGAAACAGAGTCAAACCTATAATAGAAATTAAACCCAAAAACTACTTATGAACGCAATCTCGACATCAATCGTAGAATCGGCAAAACTGATTGTAAATTCAATGATGTTTTCTAAAAGACACTCTTTGGAAACCGAGAGTGCATTGTGCATTAAGTGTTTTTTCCTGGCATATTCAAATACATCAGTGTAATACTCTGTCAATAATTTTTCAATTCATATAATTATGAAACTAAAACAACCAAAACCGATTCTTCTGATTTTATTTGCTCTATTGACTTTGGCATTTATTCCGCAAAGCCAAATGGCTAAAAAGCCTATTTATCTGAATACTTCATATTCTTTTAAAGAGCGCGCCATTGATCTGGTTTCGCGAATGACTCCCGAAGAAAAACAAAGTCAGTTGGGAAATACCATGCCACCAATTCCGCGGCTGGGCGTAAACCATTACGATGTGTGGGGCGAGGCGCTGCACGGAATTATGGGCCGAAACAACAATAGCGGAATGACAGCCACTTCGTTTCCAAACAGTGTAGCAGTGGGCTCAACCTGGGACCCGGAGCTGATTAAACGCGAAACAAAAGTAATTTCCGATGAGGCGCGTGGATTTAACCACGACCTGATTTTTACGCTTACCTACTGGTCGCCGGTAATTGAACCGGCCCGTGACCCGCGCTGGGGGCGCACTGCCGAAACTTTTGGTGAAGATCCGTTCCTGGTTTCTGAAATCGGAAAAGGTTTTATTCAGGGTTTAATGGGTGACGACCCCAAATACCTGAAAACGGTACCCTGCGGCAAACATTATTTTGCCAACAATACCGAGTTTAACCGGCATTCGGGCAGTTCTGACATGGACGACCGCGACATGCGCGAGTTTTACCTGCTTCCTTACCGAACACTGATACGTGACTATGATTTGCCGGCAATTATGACGGCTTACGGCGCCGTTAACGGGGTTCCCATGTCGGCCAGTAAATACCTGGTGGATACAGTTGCCCGAAAAACTTATGGCATGGACGGTTATGTGACCGGCGACTGCGGTGCAATCGACGATATCGTTCGCGGCCATCATTTTACTGAAAGTTATGAAGAAGCAGCGGCGTTGGGTTTAAAAGCCGGAGTGGATACCGACTGTGGTGGCGTGTATCAAAACCATGCTTTGAATGCTTTGGAAAAGGGTATGCTTGCTCAAGCCGATATCGATAAAGCGCTGATTAATATTTTTACCATCCGAATGCGTTTGGGCGAGTTCGATCCGTCTGAAATTGTTCCTTATGCCGGAATTAAACCGGAGATTGTAAACGATCCTTCACACAACGATCTGGCGATTGAAGTGGCCACCAAAACACCGGTTTTGCTGAAAAACGAAGTAACGGTTCAACCTGCTGAAAAAGCATTGCCGTTGAATACCAAACACATCAAAAAAATTGCGGTACTGGGGCCAGAGGCCGATAAAGTGGAACTGGGCGACTACTCGGGGCCAATTGAGCCGCATTTAAGCATTTCGCCGCTTTTGGGAATTCAGAATTATATAAAAGAACATAAGCTCGACATTGAAGTGGTTTCTGCATCATCAGGAAATACGGATAGAAACACCGATTTTCTGACAATGAATAGTTTTTCCACCGTGCGTAACGGCGAAGTGGTAGCCGAATTCGATGCTACAAAATATGATGATTCGGCACCCGGATTAATTGTGGCAGCCCGTTTTGGACGAACCTCAATTCGCGGTGTAAAAGATGGCGACTGGACAGCTTACGACAATGTGGATATTACCGACGTCGATTCCATCCGCTTTAACGTGGCAGCCTCCGGCAACGGTGGTTTGCTCGAAGTGCGTGTTAGTTCGGCAACCGGAAATATTCTGGCAACGCAAAAAATTGAGGCCGTTCAGCAAAGCGGTGGATTCCGTGGATTTTCCCGTCCGCAAAATGTGGCGGTAAAAATCAATACGCTGGGAATTTCAGGGCCGCAAACGCTGGTACTGGTTTACCGCGAAGCCGAAAGTCCGGCAACCGATCAGGAAACACTTGAAATGGCTGCTACTGCCGATGTGGTACTGGTTTTTGTGGGAACCGATCAAACTACCGGCCGCGAAGAGTCCGACCGCTTTACCATTACATTACCCGGAAATCAGGATAAACTCATCGAGGCTGTGGCTGCCGAAAATCCAAACACCATTGTGGTAATGCAAACCATGGGGATGGTAGAAGTGGAGCAGTTTAATAACAACCCGAATATTCCCGCAATTGTCTGGACCGGTTACAACGGACAGACACAGGGAACCGCCATGGCGCGCATTTTATTTGGCGATGTAAATCCTGGTGGAAAATTGAATGTTACCTGGCATAAATCGTTAAACGACTTGCCCGGATTTAACGACTACACTTTACGGGGCGATGGCTCGAACGGAAGAACTTACTGGTATTTTGACAAACCGGTTTCGTATGAATTTGGTTATGGTTTGTCGTACACCACTTTTGAGTACAATCGGTTCAGTATCAGCAAAACAAGGCTGACACCGCACGATAAAGTTACCGTAAGTGTTGATGTGAAAAATACTGGTGCGGTTGACGGAGACGAGGTGGTGCAGGTGTATGTAAAAACACCCGACAGTCAGGCAGAATTGGAGCGCCCGATAAAACGACTGAAAGGATTTAAACGCGTAACCATTCCGGCCGGGCAGACAAAACGTGTTTCGATTGATATCGATTGCGACGACCTGTGGTTTTGGGATGCCGAAGCCGGTAAAATTACCTTCGATCAGGGACGTTATATTTTCGAAATCGGGGCATCGTCAAAAGATATAAAAGCCGAACTGGAGACGATTATGAGCGGCGAATACAAACCGGTGTTGACTACAGTTGTTGCCGAAAGCAACAAGGTTATCCTGCGCCCCGGAAATGCAGCACAAACCAGCGTAACCGCTGCTATGTCGGACGATAGTTTTTACGATATTTCGAAAGCTGAAATTGAATACAAAAGCAACAATCCGGCGGTGGTAAGCGTGGATGAAAACGGCAAAATAACCGCTACTGGAGTAGGTGTTGCATCGGTATTTGCTTATGTAACTGTTGACGGGGTAACGGTATCAAACAGCTATCCAGTAAAAGTTATGCCCGACCTCAATCCAAGATCAATTCTGGTAAATGGCAAAGCCATTGAAAGCTTCAATAAAGAAGTAAAAGCATACAGCTATCTGCTGAAAAATAAAACTAAAGTACCAGAACTGGAAGCAACGGCTGCCGGAAACGGAATTACGGTTGATATTCAGCAGGCAAAACAAATTCCCGGAACTGCAGTGGTGAAATTCATCGACAACATCACACTCGAAACCAACACGTACTATTTCAATTTTGATTTGGAAGCAGTTAGCGACGAGTTTAATGGCGCTGTCGGAAGTCAGTGGCAATGGATCAGGGAAAATACTGCAACACACAGTCTTTCGGCAAACGATGGCAGCCTGACCATTACCAGCGAAATTGGCGATGTTTCGGAAGGTACCAACAATGCCAAAAACATTCTGCTGCAAAGCGCCAATAACGACTGGACAGCGGAAACAAAACTGACGGCCTCACGGATGCCTTCTCAGCCTGAAAATGCAGGGATTCTGGCTTACCAGGACGATGATAATTTTGTGAAACTTATGTTCCGTGCGGTAATAAAAACCACACGGCAAAGGGAGCCGCAACCCGGAACCATCGATTTGATGATGGAAGAAAACGGCATTGCAAAATCACTGGCTTCTTTCAACCTGAAAAACGAAATCACCGGCGACCAGTCGTTGATACTTAAACTCGATAAAAAAGGAAGTATTTACACGGCTTACTATTCGCTCGATGGCGTGAATTTTGAAAGACTGGGAACTGCCGACATGCTTCTGAAAGATATCAAAACCGGTTTAATGGTTTGCGACGGAATAATAACCGGGTACATGAAAAGTACCTTCTGGTTCGATTCGGATACCACAAAACCGGAAACGCCTTTTGATGTTTCATTCGATTATTTCCGGATTACAAATAGCGGACTAAAACAATAAATCATAAACAAACAAGCAAACTATGAAGTATCAAATTCTACCTATTTTAATGGCAATTTTATTGACTGCCAGATTTTGTTTTACGGCTTGTACGCCAAAAACAAACAACAATCAGGAATTGCAGGTTAAAACCACACATGGTGATGTATCTGGTAGTATTAACAACAGTGTTTATGCTTTTAAAGGCATTCCCTACGCCAAGGCTGAAAGATTTATGCCTCCGCAGAATCCGGATGCATGGGACGGAATTCGCGAATGCACAGACTTTGGACCCGTAGCCAGGCAAGTAGCACCCTGGTACCCTGATTCCGTTCAAAACGAAAAAGAACTGTTTACTGCAAATGTTTGGACGAAGGGACTTAATGATGGTAAAAAGCGTCCGGTAATGCTCTGGTTACATGGCGGGGGATTTCACATTGGCGCCAGTAACGATCCGATGACCTATGGTGAAGCCCTGGCAAAAAAAGGCGACATTGTATTTGTATCGATTAATCATCGGTTGAACATTCTTGGGTTTCTTGATTTGTCGGCATGTGGTGAAAAGTATGCAAAATCGGCCAATGTGGGTATGCTCGACGTTGTGAAAGCGCTTGAGTGGATTCGGAACAATATTGAAAATTTTGGAGGCAATCCTTTGGATGTAACCATTGTAGGCGAGTCTGGCGGTGGTGGTAAAGTTGGTACGCTAATGTGTATGCCATCGGCAAAAGGATTGTTTCAGAAGGCAATTATTCAAAGTGGAACGTTGCTGAATACAATGACCAAAGAGAAATCACAAAATCTGGGTTTGGCCGTTCTTGAAAAATTGGGACTTACACCAAACGATGTTGAAAAACTGGATACTATCCCATACATGGATCTTGTAAAAGCAGGAAATGATGCTATTGCAGAAATTTCTGGTCCAAGAAAGCCCGGTTCGCCTACCATGTTTGGCTTTGCCCCTTCGGCTGATGGGGATGTATTGCTCCAGCAACCATTCAGCCCGGGTTTTGCCGATATTTCAAATGACATACCCCTTATGATGGGCTCTACCTTAAACGAGCTTATGCGAACATTTTATGGCGAAAAAGACCTGACCCTGGACCAGGCAAAAGAACGCTTGGCAAACCAATATGGCGATAAAACCGATCAATTCGTTGAGTTGTTTGCAAAGGCATATCCTGATTATACACCTCAGGACCTTCTTTCAATTGATAATGTTTTCAGACCCTTTACCATTCGAACCGCTGACGCAAGAGCTGAAGAATCAAGTGCCCCCTTGTATGTTTATTTATTGGCCTGGAAAAGTGCTGTCGATAACGCATCGAAAGGTTCTTTTCATGGTTTGGACATTCCTTTGGCATTCAATACGGTTGATTTGAGAGCAGACTGGACTGGCAATACAGAAGAAGCCTGGGAATTGGCTGCCCAAATGAGCTCTGCATGGATAAACTTTGTAAAAACAGGTAATCCCAATGTGAAAGGTATACTGCCGGAATGGGAACCGTATACTGCAAAAAATGGAGTTACAATGTATTTTGATAATGAATGCAGAATTGTTAACAACCACGACAGGGAGTTGATGAATTTCATTAATCCGATTAATTAGTCGATTAAAACATTAAACCAAATAACATGAAACGAACATGAACTTATTTAATCATAACTAAACAAATAAAGATGATTAAAAAAGTTTATGTGAGAGCGGAGCGGTTCCATCCGTTCTCAAATTTTAAAGTAAACTATTAACAACTTGAAAATTTTAAACGGATGAAAAAGAAAAATCGAATTATTCCATTGATACTATTGATGGTTGGTGGAATTATCTCTTCGCAATTGCAGGCTCAGGTTGTAGAGGATTTCCAACCCTCTTCCGTAAATCAGCCCGGAAAAGAATATCCGCAGGTGAATTCCGAAGGACGGGTACGCGTTCAAATTTCGGCGCCTGAAGCAGAAAGAGTGCAGCTTGATATCAGCGCAGTAAAATACGATTTGGTAAAAGATGAAAACGGAGTGTGGACCGGTGAGTCGGCACCACAAGACGAAGGTTTTCACTACTACCAGCTTTGGGTTGACGGAGCCGCTGTTCCCGATCCAAACAGCCTGTATTTTTACGGAGCCAGCCGCTGGGGCAGCGGTATTGAAATTCCGGCACACGATCAGGAGTTTTATGCCCTGAAAAACGTTCCGCACGGCGAGGTGCGCGAGCTTCAATATTTCTCTGAAAGCAACAATACCATGCGCAGGTGTTTTGTTTACACGCCTCCGGGTTACGACGAAAATCCTGAAAAACGCTATCCGGTGTTGTACCTGCAACATGGTGGTGGCGAAAACGAAACCGGCTGGTCGAGCCAGGGGCATGCAGGTTTGATAATGGACAACCTGATTGCCGAAGGAAAAGCCGTTCCGTTTATCATTGTAATGGACAACGGAACCTGGGCAATGCCCCGGCCACCGCGTAACCGCGAAGGTGGCGAGCGCCCGCGCACATGGCCACCCGAAGGTTGGGCCGATGGTTTTATGAATACTTTGCTGAAAGATATCATTCCGATGATTGACGGGAAATACCGCACGCTGGCAGATCAGGAGCACCGTGCCATGGCCGGCCTTTCGATGGGTGGAATGCAAACACGAGTGATAACACTGGCCAACCCTGATGTGTTTTCGCATGTGGGAATGTTTAGCGGTGGCAGCATCACCATGGAAGACATTGCGCAACATCCCGATTTTAAGGAAAAAGTAAAACTACTTTTCATCAGCTACGGAAGTCGTGAGATTGAGAATCCGCGTCCCGGGCCATGGGGCGACCCAAAGGAAAACACCGAAAAACTGAAGGCTGCCGGTATGAACACCCATTTTTATGTGTCGCCCGAAACTGCCCACGAATGGCAAAGCTGGCGCCGCAGCCTTTATCAGTTTGCACCTTTATTATTTAAAAACTAAAAAGAAACAAGTTCTGACTAACCCGGGGATTTATCCCCGGGAAAACAAGTTGTTAAATGAAATGGCCTTCGCCCAAATTGTCAGAAATTAAGGACTAAAGTCAGGGAATAGTGCAAATCAAAATCACCGGCATAAATGCCGGTGTAAGTCAACTCTTACAAACTTTTTTAGGATAGAGTAACCAGAAAAAATCAATTTGGATATTGACAATTACTTCAATAAAAACTTATTATAACCATTTATGAAATACAAGATATTCAGTTTAATAATTGTGCTGGTAATAACAGGCAGCTTTTGCTTCGCACAAACCAGCCAGGTAGAGATAAAAGAAGATTTTAAACCTTCAGTTTTAAACCAGCCAGGGAAAGAATATCCCATGGTAAACTCGCAGGGTTATGCCCGTTTCCGAATTGAAGCGCCCGAAGCACAAAGTGTGGTGGTGAGCCTTGGTTTGGGCGGAACAAGAGGCGGAACTCCGCTTACAAAAAACGATGATGGCGTTTGGATGGGAACCACTGCCGGACCAATGGACGAAGGTTTTCATTATTACCATGTAACCATCGACGGCGGTGTTTTTAACGATCCCGGTGCATTGAACTACTATGGTTCGGTACGTTGGGAGAGCGGTATTGAAATTCCGGCACACGACCAGGATTTTTATGCCCTGAAAAATGTTCCCCACGGACATGTTCAACAGGTGCTTTTTCCTTCGCCAAGTACAGAAACCTCGCGCAGGGCTTTTGTTTATACACCTCCGGGTTACGATAAAAACCAGTCGGAGAGATACCCTGTATTGTATTTGCAACACGGCTGGGGCGAAGACGAAACAGCCTGGACAAACCAGGGGCACGCCAACTTGATTATGGACAATCTGATTGCTGAAGGCAAAATCGATCCGTTTATTATTGTGAATACCTATGGCATGACCAACGAAATTAAGTTTGGCGGCCTGCGCAATTTCGACATCACTCCGTTTCAAACGGTTTTGGTAGATGAGCTGATTCCTTATGTTGACGAGCATTTTCGCACTATTCCCGATCAGGCTCACCGCGCTATGGCCGGCCTTTCGATGGGAGGTATGGAAACAAAAGATATCACCTTAAACAAACAGGAAGTGTTTTCGCATTATGCCTTGTTAAGTGGTGGTGTTTATGCACCTGAAGATCTTAAAGATCATTCGAACCTGAAACTGGTATTTATCAGCTGCGGAAGTAAAGAGCGTCCGGAGGCGGTAAAAAATGCCGTAGTAGCATTAAAAGATGCCGGTTACAATGCGGTTTCTTATGTTTCTGAAGGTACTGCCCACGAGTTTCAAACCTGGCGCAGAAGTTTGTATCAACTGGCTCCGCTGCTTTTTAAAAAATAAGGTATGAAGAATACATTCTTGTTAATTGCTGCTTTATTTATCAGCGGAATTTGTACTGCTCAAAATGTGGTTGAAGATTTTAAGCCATCATCGGTAAATCAGCCCGGCAAACAATATCCTCAGGTGAATTCCGAAGGGCGGGTTCGCGCCCAGATCTTGGCGCCTGAAGCCAACAATGTCAGGCTCGATATTGGCGGTGTAAAATATGAAATGGCGAAGGACGAAAACGGCGTGTGGACCGGTGAATCGGAACCGCAGGATGTTGGTTTTCACTACTACCAGTTAAATGTTGATGGCGCATCTGTGCCCGATCCGGGGACCAAATATTTTTATGGTGCCGGCCGTTGGGGAAGTGGTATTGAAATTCCTGCAGAAGACCAGGATATTTACGCGCTGAAAGACGTGCCGCACGGTTTGGTTAGCGAGCAAACCTATTTTTCAGAAATTACACAAGCATTTCGTCGTTGTTTTGTTTATACGCCTGCCGAATATGCTGATAATCCTGAAAAACGTTATCCGGTATTGTATCTTCAGCACGGAAGTTTTGAAGACGAAACCGGATGGCCCGGACAAGGTCATGCCAACCGTATTTTGGACAACCTGATTGCCGCGAATAAGGCGGTGCCCATGATTATTGTTATGGACAACGGTTATGCCTATAAACCACAAAGTTCAGGGGGCGGTCGTCCGGCAATGGTTTTCGAAGAAGTGATGATAAATGAGATCATTCCGATGATCGATAAGCGTTTCCGCACGATTGCCGATCGCGAACACCGGGCTATTGCAGGTTTGTCGATGGGCGCCAACCAAACCATGCGGATTTGTATGAATAACCTTGATAAGTTTGCGTATTACGGCGGTTTTAGCGGTACATCCAATTACCCCAGCTCCGACGAAATTAACGTGGAACCCTTTTTAAACGGAGCCTTCAAAAACGGGAAGTCTGTTAATGAACAGATGAAAGTTTTCTGGCTGGGCTTGGGAACCAAAGAACCCGAACCTTTTCCAGGTTCAGTTGGTGCTTTTCGCAACATGCTCGAAAAACAAGGCATTGATTATGTGTATTACGCATCGCCCGGAACTGCCCACGAGTGGCAAACCTGGCGGCGCAGTTTACACCGGTACGCGCAGTTGCTTTTCAAATAATACATATATTAACGGTTAATTTATTTGTACGATTCTGGTTTATACTGGTAAAGCTCTTTGTATTTTTCTGTTTGCCGGCAGTTTTGGCGGAAGTCATTTCATGATGTTGTACGGAGACAGTTTATTGAAGATTAATTGAAGTAAAATGTATATGGTAACGAAGAATTTAAGTAAACAGAAATTTCAGAAATTGATTTTTTTGTGTTTTCTCTTGTCGTCGTTTTGGACGGAGGCACAAACCGACGAAAATTTAAAACTTTGGTACAACGAACCTGCAGGACAATGGGTGGAAGCGCTTCCGGTGGGTAACGGACGATTGGGTGCCATGGTTTTTGGTAATCCACAAAATGAAGTCATTCAGTTAAACGAGAATACCATTTGGGCCGGGCAGCCTAACCGGAACGACAACCCCAATGCAAAGGCCTCGCTCGCCGAAGTTCGAAAACTGATATTCGACGGTAAGTACAAGGAGGCGGAGGATCTGGTCAACCGCGATTTTATTACTAAGAAATCGCATGGAATGCCTTACCAGACAGCTGGTAATTTAAGACTGAATTTTACCGGGAACGAGAATTTCTCCGATTATTACCGCGAACTGGATATTGAAAAGGCAGTGGTATCATCGCGTTACAAATCGGACGGGGTGAATTACAAAACAGAAATGTTTTCTTCTTTTCCTGATCAGGTGATGATAGCCCGTATTTCGGCGGATAAAGCTGGCGCCCTGAATTTTTCTGCAACCATGGACCGGCCCTCAGAAGTTACTGTAAAAACTACGAACAACAACGAATTGGAAATGTCGGGTGTAACCAGCGATCATGAAGGCGTAAAAGGCGCGGTTCAGTTTGTGGTGAAAGTAAAAATTCTGACTGAAGGCGGAACAGTATCTGCATCCTCTGTTTCTGAATTGAGCGTGAACAATGCTACAACTGCAACCATTTACATTTCAATTGCAACTAACTTCAATAATTACAACGATATTAGCGGAGATGCCGATGCCCGGGCAACAGCATATTTGCAAAAAGCGCTTAAAAAGAACTATAAGCAGATTTTGAACGACCATATTGCCGATTACCAAAAATTCTTTAACCGCGTTAGTCTTAACCTGGGCGTAACTGATGCATCAAAAAAACCAACCAATGTTCGAGTGGAAGAATTTGCCACCGGTAACGATCCGCAACTGGTGGAATTGTATTTTCAGTTTGGCCGTTATTTGCTGATTTCTTCATCGCGCCCCGGAGGACAGCCAGCCAATTTACAAGGCATTTGGGCCGATGGCTTAATGCCTCCGTGGGACAGCAAATATACCGTCAACATCAATACTGAAATGAACTACTGGCCGTCGGAGTTGACAAATCTTACCGAGATGAACGGCCCATTGGTACAAATGATAAAAGAACTTTCGGTAACCGGGCAAAAAACCGCACAGGATATGTATGGAGCGCGTGGATGGGTATTGCACCACAATACTGATATTTGGCGCATAAACGGCCCGATAGACGGCGCCCAATGGGGAATGTGGGCAATGGCAGGTGCCTGGTTCTCGCAGCATTTGTTTGATAAATATGCGTTTAATGGAGACAAGGATTATCTGGAGTCTGTTTACCCGGCATTGAAAGGTGCAGCTCAGTTTTTTCTCGATTTTCTGGTGGAAGAACCCGAACATCATTGGTTGGTGGTCAGTCCTTCGGTTTCGCCCGAAAATACTCCGGCCGGACATCCTTCAAATATTTCTGCCGGAACAACTATGGATAATCAGCTGGTGTTTGATTTATTTAGCACGACCATAAAGGCTGCTCAAATACTTAATACAGATAAAGATTTTGTTGAACAGGTTAAAAAGGCTCTTGAAAAACTGCCCCCGATGCAAATTGGCAAATGGGGGCAGTTACAGGAGTGGATGTACGATTGGGACAATTCCAATGACCGTCACCGGCACGTTTCGCATTTGTACGGGCTGTTTCCCTCCAGCCAGATTTCTCCTTACCGCAACCCCGAGCTGTTTTCGGCAGCGAGAACTTCGCTTGTTGCACGTGGCGACGAATCAACCGGTTGGTCTATGGGTTGGAAAGTAAACCTGTGGGCTCGCTTTTTGGATGGCGATCATGCCTATAAATTAATAACCGATCAGTTAAAACCGGTAGCCGGAAGAAGAATGAGTGGCGGAACTTATCCGAACTTGTTTGATGCCCATCCTCCTTTCCAGATTGATGGAAATTTTGGATGCACCGCCGGAATTGCTGAAATGTTGTTGCAAAGTCAGGATGGAGCCGTTCAATTACTTCCTGCGTTGCCATCGGTTTGGGAGAATGGTGAGGTAAAAGGATTGAAAGCGCGCGGAGGTTTTGAGGTAAATATCGAATGGGAAAATGGTGTACTATCCTCAGCATCTGTAAAATCAATTTTGGGGGGCAATTGCCGAATACGTTCGTATGTTCCTTTAAAAGGAAAGGGATTAAAAGAAGCAAAAGGAAGCAATCCAAACCCATTCTTTTCGGTTGCAGAAATTAAAAAGCCGATAATTCATGCCGGGGAATCCATTCAGGCGCTGGAGTTAGAGCCTGTTTTTGAATACGATGTGGTTATTCCGAAAGGAGAAACACTTCAGCTTAAAAAACTATAGAAAATGAATAGGAAAGTAAAAATGTCTGTCGCCAAAGTTTCGTTGGTAATACTTCAGCTATTCGTGATTTTATCGGTTAAAGCGCAGGAAGGGACAGGGGTCAAAGGCGCTTATTATACCGGTACCTATCCGAATGTACTTCTGGAAGCTGGTTATTCGCAGTCAGAGATTGATGCAAAGTTACAAAAGGCTTATATCGATTTGTTCGAGGGACCGAACCGGATTTATTTCGAAGTGGGTGATTCAATGGGGTATGTTTCTGATATCAAAAATCATGATGCCCGCACAGAAGGACTTTCGTATGGAATGATGGTCGCAGTTCAACTGGACAAAAAGGAGGTATTTGACCGCATTTGGCGTTGGTCGAAAAAATACTCGCAGCACCAGTCGGGGCCGCGTGAAGGATATTTTGGCTGGAGTATCAATCCCGAAACCATGAAAATGAACTCACCGGGTTCAGCTTCCGATGGAGAATTGTATTACGTTACCGGTTTATTGTTTGCTTCTAATCGCTGGGGAAACGATACCGGAATTGATTATTACGCCGAAGCCCGCCGGATTTTAGACGCGATGTGGAAAAAAGACGGGACAGCCGGAATTCACCACATTATAAACCTGGAGCATAAACAAATCAGTTTTGTGCCCGAAGGTGGTGGTTACGAGTGGACGGATCCTTCGTATCATGTGCCTGCATTTTTCGAAATATGGGCCGAATTTGCAAAGGATGGTCACGAACAGTTTTACCGCGATTGTGCCGATACGGCGCGAGTATTTCTGCATCGTGCCTGCCACCCGCTAACCGGATTAAATACCGATTATGCCAATTTTGATGGTAGTCTGCATTCAACCCCATGGATGCCGGCTGCTTTCAGATACGATTCGTGGCGCGTTCCGATGAATATTGCCATGGATTATTATTGGTTTGGGAAAGATAAAAACTGGCAGGAAGATTATGCCCGCCGTTTTCAGGGATTTTTGCGTTCGCAGGGAATGGATAATTTTGCAGATCAATATAATCCTGATGGTTCAGAACCTGAGTTTATACTTCAGGCCGGAGGTTTCCGAAAATTACGGCATTCACTGGGTTTAATTTCTACCGCTGCTTCGGCTTCCATTATGAAAAGCGGTGATCCTGATCTCGATTTTGTACATAAACTATGGAATGCCAAACTGGAACCCTATGAGGATGGGTATTTTGATCCGTATTACGACGGGCTTTTATATCTCTTCAGCATAATGCACCTGAGCGGGAATTACCGGATAATACTGCCCGAATAAGTCAAAAAAAAAGAGTGCTGAGATATTTAAACTTCAGCACTCTTTTTATAGAGGGAATTTACTTGTTGCAATATTGTACCAGTTGAACAAGATCCTTTTCTGATTTTGTATTCAGCTTTTCAGCTTTTGCGTATTTCTCAATATCGGCTTTGAATGGCTCTAATTGGCTGAATATATCTTTTTTATTCAGTTTAATTTCCCTTGGTTTTTCATTATCAACGGCAAGAAAATATTCAGCATCCTGGCTTACAAACCGGTCTGGTTGTGCATCCTGAAAGCCAATGGCTTTTGTTGCCGGTTCAAATTTAACCTGGTATCTTTTGTAAAGTTGAACATGACCTCTGACCAAAATCTCTAAAACGCCTCGTTTTGTATTATTTTCATAAATATACTCGGCAGTTTTAAATTGCTTTTGATTGATAAGAAAATAATAGTCCTGGTTTTGGTCGTTTATTTCGAGTACCTGGTCTTTCCTGTCTTTAAATTCGATTTTATCTGTAAAAATATTGTAGCGTAAAGGAACATCTTTAAAGCTTAAGGTGTCATTTACTGAGACAATTCCTTTTTGGAATTCATTGTTTAAAAACGGTGAGCCATCGATATGCTCATAATATTTCCCGTTCAGTGCGTTGTTGTCACCTTTTCTAACGTTTACATGGTCGGATAGTGTCGATAGGTCGCTAATAACAAATGATTGTGAAAATCCTGATAATATAAAAGCAAACGAAAAGGCAAGAAAGAATATAGTTTTCATAGTTTTTAATGATTATTGTTCAGTAAAATAACGCGATTGGATGCTAAAGGATTTTCAATTTTGAACACAAAGTTTTTTAAATTGAATACTTCCTCGTCTAGATGTTCTGTTTGGTTTCTTATGACCTCTTGACTGATACTTATTAATGTATGATGCTCTTATCCTTTTTACAACAGACAATAATATATCTGTTATTCTACATCACCAGAAGCCAACGTTATGTCTAAATATTTAAAACTAATAACTAAAAGTAGAAGTTAGCTTATATGCTTTCATTTATTATTGTGATCTGTTGTGGTTAACCATAGGTTGGCCTAACCATATAAAAACTAATTAATAACTAAATCAGGAAGGAATTCTGACGTGAAACTAAACTTGGCGTTCTTTATTCATGGTGTATTTTTTTTCACCCAATTGAATATAACCCGGTATACATACATGGTAACTGAAGGTAGAGAATGCCGATTTTTTTATTTCGCAAATAATAAGGCATAACAATGAAAATCTACCTTAAAAATTTACTACTGTTTTTTGTTCTTATTCATAGTACCAGCTTGATCCAGGCATGGGAAGGTATGCCAACCCCGAAATTACATGTTGAGGGGAGAGACCTGAAAGACCCGCATGGTAACACAGTTGTTTTGCACGGTTTTGCCCAAACGTACAGCCCGTGGTTTAACGAACGCGGACAATACTGGAACAATTATGATGTAACCGGTTGTTTGAATTATAACCAGGGCTTAATTGATAAGATATTAAATGCTGGCTGGAAAATGAATTTCCTGCGTTTACACATGGACCCATACTGGAGCAATGCACCGGGTTGCACCCCGGATGGTCATGAATTGCCAAATTGCTTCGACGAAGTGCGGTTTAAAAAATACCTTGATGAAGTATTCGTTCCGATGGCAGAATACGCTGTTTCGAAAGGTTTATATGTTGTTATGCGTCCGCCCGGAGTTTCTCCCGAAGTGATTGGTGTGGACGACGAGTACAATTATGCCGAATATTTGCTGAAGGTTTGGGATATTGTATCCAGCCATCCTAAAATTAAAAGCAACAATGCCATAATGTTTGAGCTGGCTAACGAGCCTGTACGAATAAAACTGGCTGATGGCTCGGAAGGTTCGAATACCCAGGCGCATTTTGATGTTCTGAAGGCGATTTTTCAGCCGATTGTGAATAAGATTCGCGAAAACGGGTTTCATAATGTACTCTGGATTCCGGGATCTGGATACCAGTCACAATACAAAGGGTATGCAATTAATCCCATTGAAGGAGAGAATATTGGGTACGCCATTCATGTTTATCCCGGATGGTTTGGCAGTGCCGATGGTTACGAAGTTTTTAAAAAAGAGTGGGACGAAAACATTACTCCTGTTGCAGATTTTGCACCGATAATGGTGACCGAAATGGACTGGGCTCCTGAAGAATACAATTCGTCATGGGGGAAAAGTACTACAGGTGTTGCCGGAGGCGACGGATTTGGGGCCAATTTCAAGAAGATTACCGACGACGCAGGTAACGTGAGCTGGTTACTTTTTACTTCTCCCGATTTACTGGCCCAATTTTCTGATACACCGCCGGCAGAAGGTGAGGAGTACACTTTTCTGAACGATCCGGAAGCTTGTCCGTGGCCCGTTTTTCATTGGTTCCAGGACTATGCCGAGTCACAATATCCGCGGCCTGATTTTGAATACCAGTCAACGAGCGACAATGGCGACGGAACGTATACCAACCCTGTGATTTTTGCTGATTTCCCCGATCCCGATGTTATTCGTGTAGATGATGTTTATTACATGGTTTCCACTACTATGCACATTTTTCCGGGAGCGACAATTCTTAAATCTTACGACCTCGTAAACTGGGAATATTGCAGCAATCCGCTTGAAAAAATTGAATCAACTGAATGTTATAACCTAGATGGTTGCGATCGCTACGGTCGCGGACAGTGGGCCAGCAGTTTAAAATACCACAACGGAACATTTTACCTGCTCTTTACTACGTTGGATGAGGGCAGTTATTTGTTAACAGCTGCACATCCTGAAGGGCCCTGGGAAAAACAAAAGTTAGCCGGTACTTTTTACGATCCCGGACTTTTCTTCGATGAAAATGACCGGATTTATGTCGTTTTCGGAATCAATACGCTGAAAATCGCTGAGTTGGATGAAAACTTTGCTGTACTTCCGGGCACCGAGAAGGAGGTTTATTCATATACGCTAAAAGAAGGTTTGGAAGGAAGTCATCTGTACAAAATAAACGGGTACTACTACATATATGCGACATATGGCGGGTGGCCGGCTTACCAGGTAGCCTTGCGTTCAGCAAATATCTATGGTCCGTACGAAGAAAGGTTGTTGCTGGATGATGAAAACATTCATCAGGGAGCGCTGGTTGAGACACAAACCGGGGAATGGTGGACTGTATTGTTTTATGATAAAGGCGCTTACGGGCGTTTGCCTAATCTGCAACCGGTTAACTGGGTTGATGGATGGCCTGAAATTGGGGTGGAAGGGAAAGGAGTAACCACGTATACGAAACCTGACGTTGGCAAAGAATACGAAAAACGGGTGTTACCTACCAACGATAACTTCATGGATTATAAACTGGGTATGCAATGGGGCTGGAACCATAATCCGGAAAATAGCAAATGGTCGCTGACCGAAAATCCCGGAAATTTGAGACTGTATACTGTATCGGTCGCTGATGGATTTAAAAGCGCACGTAACACACTAACCCAACGCATTTTTGCCTGTCCCGACGATCTTGATCATTCCTACGGAACCATCAAAATGAATATCAAAAATATGTTGGATGGCGATGTTGCCGGCCTGGCTGTATTTCAAGATCCTTATGCATACATTGGAGTAAAGGCAGAAAACAGCGAAAAGAAATTGGTTATGGTAAATAACGGAGTGGAGACAGAAGGGCAGGTAATCAGCGATTCAGTGGTTTATTTGCGAGCCGTTGCCAGCTTCAATGCAAGCAACGCAGGTTTTTATTACAGTTTTGATAATGAAAACTACACAAAGTTGGGTACTGATCTTGCAATGAAATTTGAACTGTCAGTATTTACCGGAAACAAATTCAGCCTGTTTAATTACGCAACTCAACAAACCGGTGGCTATGTTGATATTGATTGGTTTACGACCGAAGAACAGTTTTCGGAGGAGGTGTTTTTCGACGACTCGTTTACCGGTTTCTCTGAAGAAGCTTTAACACTTGCCGATCTTCAATTGCCCGGAGAGCATATCGAACTACTGACAGGTTCTTCCATAACATTTACGGTTAATGCTGTATATCAGAATGGAAGAACGGTTGATGTAACGCTGGGTGCAACTTATGAGAATTCCTCTCCCGATATTGTAAAGATTGTAAATGGAAACTTAGTAGCCCTGGCTGATGGAGAAGCTACAATAAATATTACTTATCAGGGAGAAATGGGTGAACCACTTACCCGCCAGACTCTTGTAACCTCATCAACATTCCCGCTTACCGCTGAGCTTTTTAATCCGTCAATCTATTCTACCGGTACTTTCGACGAATGGTCAAAAACACTAACCACCGGACAGTACGGTTTTGGCGGTTGGAGCTATTCTGCAGGAGTTAATCTTTCAGCATATAAATATTTAGTGGTTAAATTGGCTAATCCCGGTGCCTGCGGTGCATCATTCCGGCTGTTTGATAACAATAATTACTGGGGAGGGGCTGCCAGTTATGATTTGATGAATAAAACGCAGGTAGCTGTACCTTTGGCCAATATGTTTAAAGCAGAATCGAACGAGAAACTTGATCCCTCCCACATTTATATTATCGGTTTTTGGTCGTATGGAAGCTGTCCTATCCAAATTGACGAGGTTTACCTTTCTAATTCTGACGATTACAAGCCTACGGGCATTGGAAGCATTCCCCTTCCTACATTAAATCCGAATGAGATTGTGGATGTATATTCGGTTGCAGGGGTGAAGCTCCGCTCTGATGTGATGCGGAAAAATGCTACAAAAGGGCTGCCTTCAGGTGTTTATGTGGTGGGAAGACAAAAAGTTATTTGCATTGGCGGAGATTATTAAAGCAGAGTTTTATTCAATTACGATATATTATGACACAGGCTTTTCAAACAGTTTTTTTAGCTTGTTACCGGAATTTTTTTAATCCGGAATTTGAGTTTAGGTAGTTTGGTTTATGGTGATTCGGGATGGCTTTGTTTTTACATTAACCAGTCTCTGATCACTTATTTTATGGCTTGATGTGAGATAATCAAAGCTTATTCTGATCAATGACTTTCGGAATTGTATCATTATTTATTCAACTAAAATATTGTATATTGCCTCCTTCGTGTAAAATATACACTTAAGAAAACCGCAATCAGCAGATTGTTATTTATGAGTTTTTCGAGGTTATGTGTATATAGAAATTGGAGATTACCTGGCGCTGTTTTATGAAAAAGATAATATCATATACAAGTCTACTTAGTGTGTTAATTTTTTGCGTATTCACTTCTTCCGCAAAAGATATAGCACAGTTTTATAATTTGAATGAAGAGTATGGCATTTCCATGCGTGAAACCAATCACGTATGTGCGGATGATGATGGTTTTATCTGGATTTCATCAAAGATGGGAATTCTTCGCTATACGCAGGATGAAATCAAAATATATCAACTTCCTTATGAGTCGGAAGACATAATAACCGTAAGGCTCGAATATACCGATGGCAAGCTGTATGCCTACACGAACAACGGCCAGATTTTTTTATACAATACCATTCAGGATGAATTTGAAATTGTCACCAACCTTTCAAAACAGCTTACCGATCCGCATGTAACGGTTAACAGATTGCTGGTTGATCAATGGGGAACAATGTGGGAAGCGTCTTCTTTTGGTTTATTAAAATATAATTCGGGCACAGGACTGGATATTTTGTTTGCAGGCAAAATGATCGATTTTTTGGAACGGATCGATGATACTCATTTCTATTTTATATGCGAAGGACAAATCCTGATTTTTGATATTATCACATCGTCCTGGGAAGAATTCTTTCGCTTCTCTCCAAGCGAGAACAGCTTTGTCTCGTATATGAAATGGGATAAAAAAGAAAATACACTTTGGTTGGGTACACTTGGCGACGGACTGTATTATTTAAAGGTGGGAGAAGGGCAACGTAAACTGGCGGTAGTCAATAATATTCCCAATCAGCCGGTTCAGACAATCGAAGCAATATCTGATTCTACTTTTCTTATTGGTATTGACGGACAAGGAGTATGGGAAATCAACAAATACACCAAACGAATTATTACGGTTTACAAGGAAGATTCGGATAACCAGAACTCGCTAAAGGGAAATGGGGTTTACGACATTTTCTGCGATAAAAACAAAAGGGTATGGATTTGTACATACACCGGAGGAGTTTCATTTTTTGATCAGGCCAGCTCGGTTATTACCAAAATATCGCATGTTGTAAACAATGCCAATTCGCTGGTTAATAATGATGTAAACAGTGTGCTGGAAGATGGGAACGGAAACTTGTGGTTTGCAACT
This sequence comes from Maribellus sp. YY47, assembly GCF_023111095.1. Taxonomy (GTDB): domain Bacteria; phylum Bacteroidota; class Bacteroidia; order Bacteroidales; family Prolixibacteraceae; genus Draconibacterium. The sequence goes on along the minus strand of NZ_JALGYW010000012.1, from coordinate 33,588 downwards.
AATAACGGATTGAGTTTCTGGAACACAAAAAATAACCGCTGGAGTACATACTATCGTAATATGGAAGAGCATGCCCAGGTTTTTCTTACCCTATGCGAAGATTCGAAAGGAAGGATATGGGCCGGTAGTTATTCTTCCGGTATATATGTTCTCGACAGAAATACCGGAAGGCAATTAAAACACCTGAGTCAGACACAAATAGAGGGAGATTTTGCAGGAGATTTCGTTTTTGACATTATGGAAGACAGTCAGGGGGATATTTGGATTGGTGGCGTTCGCGGCGATCTGATTCGTTATAATATCGTTACAAACGAGTATCAAGCGTTTGATGATTTTACGGTTTATATTATCAAGGAATATTCATCCGATAAATTATTACTGGGAACCACCTACGGGCTTTTGCTTTTTGATAAAAAGACAGGACAATTTGATGTAATGGTGGAAGGCTTTGTTGTGTCGGATGTTTATATGAAGGACAATGTAATATGGATTGCAACCAGCGGCGATGGCGTGATTCGTTACGATATCTCCAACAAAACACAAGACCGCTACACAATAGATGCCGGCTTGTCTAGCAATTTTGTTAACAGTATCGAATATTGCAATGGCTACTTCTGGTTGGGTACAGAGCAAGGCCTATGCAGGTTGAAGGAAGAAGACCGCAGTATTCTTTCGTTTAACTCGTTACTTTACCTGAATCATGTATCGTTTAACCAGGATGCTCATTTCCTGATGAAAAACGGTAAGCTGCTTTTAGGCTCTAACATCGGTGCACTTATGTTCGAACCCGATGAGCTGAAACTAACGCCTGATAAAGGAAGAATTTTTATTCAGGATATTTTGGTGGCCGGTAGATCGATCCGTGAGATTGACAACCTGAAACCTTCCATTCCGATTAATAATCTCACTGATATTTCTTTGAAATACTATCAGAATACAATCAGTTTGGAGCTGATTCCGATTGGAGTTACCTCTCCGGGATCAAAATTTTCGTGGAAGCTGGACGAGTTGGAAGAAGAGTGGAGCAAGCCTTCCAATAACCGGATTCTTTCTTATTCAAACATTGCCAGTGGTGTTTATACCTTAAAAATAAGAATGTTTGATAGTTCGAGTTCGAGAGTGATTGCCGAACGAACGATCTTGCTAAATATGATTCCTCCGTACTGGGAGACCTGGTGGTTTAGGTTGATTGTTGCTTTATTTATAGTAGGCGTAATTGTTTTTTCGATGTTATATTATGCAGATCGTTTGAAGAAAATCCATTCTGAAGAAAAAATCCGCTTTTTTGCCAACACAGCACATGATATTCGTACTTCATTAACTCTGATAAACGGCCCGATTGAGGAATTGAACAAGGAACCTGGATTAAGCGATAAAGGACTTCATTACCTGCATCTGGCAACCGATCAAACACAGCGTATGCTTAAGGTGGTAACCCAGCTCATGGACTTTCAGAAATCAGATATCGGGAAAGAAAAACTTTCTCTTTCTAAGGTTGATTTGGTTAAAATGATCGAGAACAGGGTAATGATGTTTGAGTCGTATGCAAGAAGTAAAAATATTGAGATCCGGTTTTCATCCAATTTTTCAAAATTTGTTACAGCTATCGATGAAACACTTATCGATAAAGTGATAGACAACCTGATTTCGAACGCAATAAAATACTCTTTTTCGAATACCGAAATACAGGTAAATCTTCAATGTTCTTCTGCAAGATGGATTCTTGAAGTGCAGGATCAGGGAATCGGAATTAGTAAAAAGGCTCAGCGACAGCTTTTTAAAGAATATTACCGCGCAGAGAATGTGGTCAACTCAAAAATTGTAGGTTCCGGAATTGGTCTGCTGCTGGTTAAAAATTATGTTAATCTTCATGATGGGAAGATTAGCTGTTATAGTCAGTTAAACCAGGGCTCTTCTTTTCAGGTTGTTATTCCAACCCGGGACGTAGATGTTCCTGTTACCGAACAAAAAATACCCGATGACAGAAATCTTCAGGCGGTTGTTCAACGGCAGGAGCTCAGTCCGTCTGCCTTAAGTGATAGTGATGAGATCAATGTTCTTAAAATGAAAGTGTTGATTGTGGAGGATAACGAATATCTCCGGGAGTTCCTTAAATCGGCTATGGAACCACAATTTAAGATATACCTGGCAGAAGACGGGGTACAGGCCTGGGAAATGATCCAGAAACAGACTCCCGATATGGTCGTGTCAGATGTTATGATGCCCAATATGGATGGGTTTGAACTATGTCAGAAAATAAAATCAACCTATGAAACCTCGCATCTTCCAATCATTTTGTTAACGGCGCTGGCCGGAAAGGCAGAACTGATACATGGCCTCGGATTAGGTGCCGACGATTATCTGACAAAACCTTTTGATGTTTCCATTCTGCAGCAGCGTATCAGAACGCTTATTCAGAATCGGGAGATTATTCGCGATAAAGCGTTGAAAATTATTCGCCTGGGAGAGGAAACTACCATATTGGATAATGAATTGAACGACAAATTTTTGAAACGAATGATTGAAATAGTGCACGAAAATATTTCAAACGCTCAGTTCTCCAAAAATGATTTTGCCTGGGCAATGAATGTAAGTCCTTCGTTATTATACAAAAAAATAAAAGCATTAACTGACCAATCTCCTACAGATTTTATCAAATCAGTACGGCTAAACCACGCGATAGATTTGCTGAAAGAAAAAAAATACACCATTACCGAGGTTAGTGAGTTGTGTGGCTTTGCAAGTGTCGGGTATTTTAGTACCGTATTCAGAAAACATTTTGGAAAATCGCCAACTCAGGTGCTGGATTAAAATTTGGAATATTCCAGTTCTATTTTCAGATATCTCGCTTTCTTTTTAATTCGGTCTGTTTAGGACCTCCTTGTCTCATTATTCGAATAATGAGATAGTGAAGATGTGCTATACGGTTGTAATTGAGCAATATCTCTAATGATTTTAGATAAGTGTCTCAAATTAAAAATCAAATATCTCAAATTAAAAACCCTCGCTTTCCCGTAATTATATTTTTGACGATGAGGTCCATTAAAATAAAGACCGACAGTATTAACTAACAGTAACTAGTCGCCAAAAATTGAACTTAAAATGAAGCTAAACTCTTTTAGTCAAATTTTTCTTCAAAGACAGCTAGCCGGTGAGTGTAACCGGTTAGGTTCAAAATGGCATTCATTGGTTTTGAATTCAGTATCCTGTTTTTTGCGAAACGTCGATTTGACCATGCTTTTGGTTAAAGGATATGCTTACTGTTCCTCAATGGTTCGATGGCTCCGATTTGCAGCGACAAATACCTGTTTGTGTGCTTCTGACAGAGCATTTGAGTTTGGTTAACAACGAAACCTAAGAAATTAATTCAATAAAACATTATAAACATTAAAACTTAGACCTTATGAATAGAAAAACTATCGGACGTTCTGTTTTCCATTTTATTCTTTTGATGAATCATTTTAATACCTGGTGATTAAAGTGTACGGGTATCGTGAGTGAAAATCAACTTCTAATAAAGTTTAGAACACTTTTGTCAATTAATAAAAGAATATAATGAAATATAGAATTAAATTATCATTTGAAAATGCTGCTTTGTCGGTTCCGATGAAGAGCTATCTGATAAAAACATTAGCACTTATATTTGGGATTCTTATCAACGTATGTGTATTGGCGCAAAATGCCAGACCAATTAAAGGTACCGTAGTTGATGAGCAAAATATTCCGATTGTTGGTGCTACCGTTGTTGTAAAAGATACTCAGATTGGCGTTCCTACTGATGCGGACGGAAAATTTGAATTGGATATCCCGGTTAATCGTAATGTTATTATTATTTCGTTTATTGGGATGGACACTCAGGAAATTGATGTTGCCAATCAACAAACGATTAAAGTTGTATTAAAATCTTCGAGCGTTCAGTTAGAAGAAACCATTGTTATTGGATACGGACAGCAAAAGAAAGAGAGTGTAGTAGGGGCAATTACCCAAACCACGGGTGAAGTACTTCAACGCTCTGCCGGTGTAAATAATATTGGAACTGCCTTAACCGGAAACTTACCCGGTGTTGTTACTCTCAATAGTTCTGGTATGCCAGGCGAAGAAGACCCAAAAATTATTATTCGCTCGGCAAGTTCCTGGAACAATTCCGATCCATTGGTACTGGTCGATGGAGTAGAACGTCCCTTAAGTGGTGTAGATATTAATTCGGTTGCATCGGTTTCTGTACTGAAAGATGCTTCTGCCACAGCAATATTTGGGGTGAAAGGGGCAAACGGTGTTATCCTTATCACAACAAAACGAGGAAAAGAAGGATCGGCCAGAATTGATGTATCTGCTAATATGACGATGAAAGTTCCTTCTAAATTACCGAACAAACTGGATTCTTATGACGCTTTGGTTGCACGCAATTATGCCATTGAACACGAGTTGGGAATATCTCCTGATTCCTGGGAATATGCAATGCCGCAATCAATAATAAATAAATATCGTTATCCGGCTAATCTGGCGGAGGCTGAACGTTATCCAAATGTTGACTGGCAGGATGTTTTATTTAAAAATTATGCCATGTCCTACAATGCAAACATCAATGTTTCAGGAGGTACCGGTTTTGTTAAATATTTTGCTTCGGTTGATTTTGCTCACGAAGGAGACCTTTTTGATCTAATGGATAACGGACGTAATTATGAATCAGGTTATGCATACAATCGCATAAATGCACGTAGTAATCTTGATTTTAAGTTGACAAAAAGCACATTGTTTAAATTGAATCTTGCCGGTTCGAGTGGAGCTCAGAAGACACCCTGGGGTTATACAAACTCGGGAGATTGGGGAATTGCGCAGCAATGGGCAGGGGCATACAACATTGCTCCCGATGTATTTTTACCTCAATACTCAGATGGCTCCTGGGGCTATTATCCCAACATCTCAAACGTATCCAACTCTGCCGAAAACTTAGCGCTTTCGGGTACCATGCTTATTACAACCACCCGAATTAATACAGACTTTATTCTGGAACAGGAACTGGACTTTATCACGAAAGGATTGAAATTCAGAGGCTCCCTGTCTATGGATAATACATTTGTGGAAAGAGATCGGGGAATAAACGACTTATATCATGATGCTCAGCGCAAATGGATTGATCCAGCTACTGGCATTGTGAGTTATAAGAAGGAGTACGAAAGCAACAACTTATTCGACTATCAGCAAGGGGTGTTGTGGAGTACATCTGCAGGATCTGTTGCCAACTGGGCAACACAGCGTAACCGCGAGTATCAGCTTCAGCTAAACTGGGCACAATCATTTGATAAACATAGCGTTTCGGCCATGGGATTGTTTAGCCGCAAAGAAAGGGCAACCGGAAGTCAAATTCCTTTTTTTAGGGAAGATTGGGCCTTCCGTGCAACCTACGACTATGCATCAAAATACTTCATCGAATATAATGGAGCCTATAATGGTTCCGAAAAATTTTCGAAAGATTATCGTTTTGCATTCTTTAATTCGGGGGCAATCGGTTGGATGGTTTCTGAAGAAGCATTTATGAAACCCATTGAATTTTTGGATATGTTAAAGTTACGTGCTTCCTACGGTGAAATTGGAGACGACAGTGGTAGCAGGTGGTTGTATCTTACTCAGTGGGCTTATGGTGGCGCAAGTAAACTTAATACTACCGACGATGCGGATAGCCCCTATAACCGGTATCGTGAGTCGCAGGTAGGTAACCCTGATGTAAAGTGGGAGACAGTCAAGAAATTTAACTTTGGTGTTGACTATGCTTTCCTCGATGGATTGTTCGCGGGTAGCGTTGAGTATTTCAGGGACATTCGTGATGATATACTGGTTAATGGAAACGATCGGGCTGTTCCGCCAATATTTGGAAATACTCCGGCTACTGCCAACCTCGGAAAAGTGCGTACCAACGGATACGAGATACAATTACGGGTTAACAAGAGTTTTGCAAACGGATTAAGATTGTGGGGTGATCTGAGTTTAACACATGCCACAAATGTTGTACTTAGACGAGATGATCCGGCGTTATACGATGCTTACCGAAAACAACAAGGATATAGTATCGGGCAAACAAGGGCATATGTTGATGCTGGTTATTTTAATACTTATGATCAACTCTATGGCAGCCCGATGCACGACACAAACGATCAGTACAAATTACCTGGAGATTATTATATAATCGACTTCAATGCCGACGGTGTTGTTGACAGTAAAGATCAAATTCCGTGGGGTTATTCAGGAACTCCTGAAAATACATACAACACCAGTATCGGTTTCTCCTGGAAAGGTTTTAGCGGTTTTGTTCAGTTTTATGGTGTAACCAATGTTACCCGGAATGTACCACTTACCAGCTTTGGCAGTAAACTGAACACTGTTTACGATTTTGGCTCCTGGTGGTCAGAGTCTGATCCTAATGCCGACGTTACTGTTCCACGCTGGTTGTCAACGCCAAGCTATCATTCAGGAACACAGTATTTGTTTGATGGTTCTTATATCCGCCTGAAGAACGCCGAATTGGCTTACACCATGAACGGCGGGTGGATAAATAAACTCGGAATGAGTACGCTGAAAATATTTGTAAACGGAAATAATTTGTGGGTTTGGTCAAAAATGCCTGATGACCGCGAGTCAAACTTTGCCGGGGCAGGCAACCAGGGAGCTTACCCGACAATGAAGCGTTATAACTTAGGTATTAGATTTACTTTATAAAATTGGAAACAATGAAATATAAATATAAGACTCTGGTATGGGGCAGCTTGCTCTTCATATTCACAATAGGACTATTTTCCTGTCAAGACTATTTAGATAAAGAGCCTGAATCCATCGTTTCAGAAAAGGTGGCTTTTGCAAATTTTACGAATTTTCAGGGCTTTATCGAAGAAATCTACAATTGTATTCCTGATAAGGAAAAGAAATACTGGACTGCTTCCTGGAACTGGGGAGAGGATGAATTGTTTAACCTCGAAGGAAGTTGGCACATGACCAACCAGGTTGATATCGGGAATTTCTGGGCATGGCAAAATGCAGCCGGCACCTGGTTTGATGATGACAATGCTGATCCTACGTCAAATGATAAATTCAGGCATGGGTTATGGGCACACGCCTGGTATTGTATCCGAAAAGCCAACATGGGCTTGAGTAACCTGGATAAATTAGCTTCAGCTACCCAGGAAGAAAAGAACATGATTGCCGGGCAGTTATACTTCTTCAGGGCGTGGTGGCACTTTGAAATGATGCAGTATTTAGGAGGCTTACCTTATGTTGATGAAGTTTTGCCTTCGGTAGGTGAATTCACTTTACCCCGACTAAGCTATCAGGAGTGCGCAGACAAAGCTGCTGCCGATTTTGCAAAAGCAGCTGAGTTATTACCTATTGACTGGGATAACACAACCGTAGGTAAGAAAACGCTGGGTAAAAATGGCTTGCGAATTAACAAAATTATGGCGTTGGGTTACCTGGGTAAGAACTACTTGTGGGCAGCCAGTCCTTTAATGAAAAATGGCGCAGAAACAGGTGGGGCTAATACTTATAATTACGATGAGGCTTACGCCAAAAAAGCTGCTGAAGCTTTCGGCGAGTTACTTGATTTGGTTGAGAGTGGTCAAACTCAATATGCTTTGGTAGAATTTGATTATGATGATATCTACAACCACAAACCAGCAAGTGGAACTGGGTCAAAATTCAGTGATATGTTCTACACCATGGGGCAAAATGCTTTAATGCCCGGATCAACAGAAGCCATTTTCAGAGGGCCTTCTTCCGACTGGAACGGAAGTAACTGGAATACCACAAAAACCTTTGGGCCTAAAGTAAAAGGGATAGTTGAGCACGATAATATTATTCACCATCCAACAGCTAATTATGTTAATTATTATGGAATGGCCAATGGTTTGCCTTTAGATGATCCCGAATCGGGCTTTGATCCCGAGTATCCTTTCAGAGATCGTGATCCTCGTTTTTACCATGATATTATGTTCGATGGTTTTCAGTTTGTAAATGCTGCTATGCCAGCCGATATGGAGTACCTGAGGTATTGTGGTTTATATTCAGACGGGCCGATGAGAAATGCAGCAGATGGCAGTCGTTCTGGTTACTTCATTCAGAAACTTGTGCCACATACAGCAAATAAATACGACAAGGCTTACGATTGGGGTAACAGGCTGCACACGTACCTGCCATATATGAGATTAGGAGACATTTATACAATGTATGCCGAAGCATGTGCTGCATTTGGTGGCGCCAGTGGTAAAGCTGTCAGCTTTTCAAAAACGGCAGAGGAGGCAATTAATACACTTCGCGACCGTTGCGGAGCAGGTCATGTAAATGCAAAATATGTTGCTGATCGTGATCTTTTTATAGATGAAATAAGACGTGAGCGTGCAGTTGAATTGTCGTTTGAAGGATTTCGTTTTAACGATTTGCAACGTTGGTTGTTGCTTACCGAGTACCCTTACAACGTAAAAACCTCTCATGAGTTCGATCGTGTTGAGTCAGATGATTTTTACAAAAACAATGATCCGCGGGATGCCAGAGTAGCCAACTTTAGAGAAGAAGTTGTTTTAACACGTCGGTTTGGAGTAAAACACTACTGGTTTCCGTTGAAAATTGAAGACGTTTCACTGTATCCGGAATTTGGACAGAATCCGGGGTGGTAGGTCAAATTGAGTAAAAGTATTTTGTAATTATTAAATGAATAAACAATGAAATATATACAAAAGAGATTCATTTTATTAGCATTGTTTGCTGTAATACCATTTTTAATGGAAGCACAAACAACTGCGGAAAATGAAACTGATACGATCGTTTCTTCTAATGAGCCGCAGGTACAGGTAGCCTATCGAAAAGTAGCTAAAAGCGACATTCTGGGAGGTGTTTCTGTAATTAACCTGGAAGAGCTGACAAAAAAGAACTATAACACCTATAGTTTGGATAATATGCAAGGGTACATTGGCGGCTATACCGGAAGCAGCTTGTGGGGAATGGGAGAATATCTCGTCCTTGTTGATGGTATTCCGCGTGATGCCAATAATGTATTGCCTACCGAAATTGAGCAGATCTCGTTTTTGAAATCAGCTGCTGCAACAGTTCTTTACGGAAGCCGTGCTGCAAAAGGAGTAATTTACATTTCAACCAAAAGAGGTAAAAACAAGCCTTTGGAAATTGGTGTTCGTGCAAACACCGGGTTACACTTACCTAAAAGCAATCCTAAATATCTCGGATCAGCACAATATATGACTATGTATAACGAAGCCCGGGCTAACGATGAATTGTCTCCTTTATACAGCGATGAAGATATTTATAACTATGCTTCAGGACTTAATCCATATCGTTATCCAAATATTGACTTTTATTCATCCGATTATTTAAAGAAAACCTATAACCGAACCGATGTTACAACCGAAATTGCCGGCGGAAATGAACGGGCACGTTTTTACACTAACATAGGTTACTATCGTCAGGGTGATTTATTAGACTTCGGAGAAGCGAAAGATAATTTTACCGACCGTTTGAACATTCGGGGGAACATTGATTTAAAGTTGAATAAATTTATAGATGCGTATATTAATGCCAATGCAACTTTTTACAATTCAAGAAGCGCCAATGCCACCGATCGGGATGGGAATGACGGTGTTACAGATAATTACTGGACATATGCATCTGTTATGCGTCCGAACAGAGTCGCTCCCCTGGTTCCGCTAAGTTACATTGATCAAAACTCAGTAAATGCATGGAACCTTGTTAATGGAAGCGCCAATATTATAGATAATCAGTATTTTCTTGGGGGCTCGTTATCGGACCAAACCAACGTTTTTGCCGATTATTATGCCACTGGTTATAGCAAATGGACAAGTCGTCAGTTTCAGTTTGATACTGGCTTAGATTTCGACCTGGGTGGGATTACCGAAGGACTTGCTTTTCACACTCAGTTTGCTGTTGATTACTCTACTTCTTATACGCAGTCATACAATAATAAATATGCAGTTTTTGAGCCACAATGGTATAACTACAACGGACAGGATGTAATTGGAGATGTTATAAAGCGTAATAACGATGAACATTCAGGGGTTCAAAATATTAGTGGTAGTACCAACAGGCAAACCATTGCTTTTTCAGGTTATTTTACCTATGATAAAACAATAAATGATGTGCATAATCTTTCTGCTATGCTTGTTGCCGCAGGTTATCAACGTACATTATCAGGCGAATATCACCGGCCAAGTAATGCAAACCTGGGATTGCAGGTAGCATACAATTACAAACAAAAGTATTATGCCGATTTTGGAATGGCTGCCGTTCATTCGGCCAAATTACCGAAAGGCAACCGAAATGCTATGTCGCCGTCGTTAACGCTTGGTTGGAACCTGGCAAAAGAAGATTTTCTTGAAAGCTCTTCTGTTATCGACGATTTAACCTGGAGTGTTTCCGGAAGTATCCTAAATTCCGATTTGGATATCGACGGATACTACCTTTACCTCGAAAGTTACACGCAAGCTGACGGAGCCTGGTGGGGATGGTACGATGGTGCCAACGAGCAATCAACAAATGCTATCCAGGGAGGAAACAAAGATCTGACCTTTGTAAAACGGAAAGAATTATCTACAACTCTAGGGGCATCTTTATGGAATAATTTGTTAAAAATAAACACGTCTTTTTTCATAAACTCAACTGAAGGTTTGATTATTCAGCCAAACACAATTTATCCGAACTATTTCTTTACCTACTGGCCGGATGCATCATTTATTCCAAACGTGAATTTTAATAACGACCGCAGAGCAGGTATCGATTTTAATGTTGAGTTAAACAAAAAAATTGGTGAGGTAGATGTTAAGTTAGGTGTGTCTGGAATGTATTATACTACCAAGGCTACTAAACGCGATGAAAATTACGAATATGCCTATCAGAATCGTCAGGGACAACCAATTGATGGTCGCTGGGGACTTGAGAGCATGGGATTATTCCAAAGTCAGGAAGAAATCGATGCGGCGCCGGAACAAACCACACTTGGTGAAGTAAAACCCGGAGACATCAGATATGTCGATCAAAACAATGATAATATAATTGATAATAAAGACATTGTATTTCTTGGAAAAGCCGGATGGAGTGGAGCACCGCTTACAACAGGACTTAACCTTACTCTGAAATGGAAAAACTTCACATTCTTCGCATTAGGTACCGGACACTTTGGCGCTTATTCGTATAAGAATAGCGAATATTACTGGGCTTTTGGAGAAAGAAAATATTCTGAAGTGGTTCTTGATCGCTGGACAGAAGAAACAAAAGCTACTGCTACCTATCCGCGTTTGACAACCAAAAGCGGTAGTAACAACTTTCGCGACTCTGACTTCTGGATGTATAAAACCAATCGTCTTGATTTGGCAAAAGTTCAGTTAACATATGATTTGCCAAAGAGTTGGCTGAAAAATTCAATCGTTAAGGAGCTTTCTGCTTATATAAATGGATCGAACTTGTTGACAATCTCTAAAGAACGCGAAGTATTGGAGTTGAATACAACAAGTGCTCCGCAAGCGCGATTTTATAGTATTGGGGTAAAAGCCTTGTTCTAGTAGTAAGAAATCTAAAAAGAATTCAATTATGAAAAATATAATAAAATTTGCGGTTCTTATATTCTTGTTTACAAGTTGCGATGATCTGTTTGAACCTGCATTGGAAAATAACAGGGAACTTGATGCAATGTATGGTGAACCTAGTTATGCGCAAGGCGTATTGGCAAATGCTTACATTCTTTTACCTTATTCATCAACGCCTAATAGTGATTTGGCAACAGATGATGCAGTGACTAATGATATTGCAAACAACTACCTGAGAATGGCCACCGGATCATGGTCTGCGGAGAATGATCCGACGTCGCAATGGCAGGGCCGAAGGAATGCGATACAATACATTAACCTTTTTCTTCAAAATGCTGACTCGGTAGTTTGGAGTAATGATAAGGCTATACGCGCTATATATAACGATCGTATAAAAGGGGAAGCTTATGGTTTACGCGCACTTCATATGTACTACCTGTTGATGGCACATGCCGGTTGGACCAACGGAGGTGAGTTGTTGGGGGTTCCTATTATTACCGATCCCGAAACAAAGGACTCCGACTTTAACTTGCCACGTAATACTTTCCAGCAATGTGTCGATCAGATTTTAGCCGATGCCGAAAAAGCAATAGAGCTTTTACCTTTGGATTATAATGATGTATCAGACTCTGAGATTCCCGCTAAATACGTAGCAATGGGAGTAACCCAGGCCAGTAATTATAACAGGGCTAACGGTAAACATATACGTGGCCGGATATCGGGACGGATTGTTGAAGCCGTCCGTGCTCAGGTTGCTTTACTTGCTGCAAGTCCTTCGTATAGTTCGGGGAGTACAGTTAGCTGGGAAGATGCAGCGAATCATGCGGCCTCGGTGCTTGACCGCATTGGAGGGCCTGCCGGCTTAGCCGGAAAAGGCGGTGTTTGGTACGTTAAAAGCGAAGTTGACAATCTTGAATCAGGAACTACTCCGGCTGAAATAATATGGAGAAGTGATATTGGTCAAAGTAATAGTTTGGAAGGAGATAACTTTCCTCCAGAGCAGGATGGAAAAGGAAGGGTAAACCCGACACAAAACCTGGTCGATGCTTTTCCTGCACTTAATGGATATCCGATTACTGATCCTGCAAGTAACTACGATCCTGCCAACCCCTATGAAAACCGCGATCCGCGTTTGGCCAACTACATTGTAGTAAATGGTAGCAAACAAGGTCCTAACAGTGCTGTAGTTATTACTGGTGCATATGGCAATAACAAGGATGCAATTAACCGGGAAAGTGGCAGATCTACACGCACCGGTTATTATTTACGTAAGCTTTTACGAAGCGATTGTAATCCAAATTCACAATACAATACTCAGCAAAAGCATTACACAGCCCGTATTCGTTATACGGAAATATTCCTGGCATATGCTGAAGCTGCAAACGAAGCCTGGGGGCCTACCGGAACTGGAGGAAACTCTTATTCTGCTTATGATGTGATTAAAGCCATTCGCCAAAGGGCCGGTATCGGAATCAGTAACAACGATGCATATCTTGAATCAGTTAAAGGAGATACAGAGAAGATGAGGGAGCTTATTCGGAACGAGCGTAGATTGGAATTGTGTTTCGAAAACAAGCGTTTCTGGGATTTACGTCGCTGGGATGTTAATTTGACAACTTTAAATGAAACCGCAGCCGGGATGAAAATTGAAAGTTCTGGTGGTAATTTAATTTACAACAGAATTGATGTTGAAAGCAGAAATTATAAGGATTACATGTACCATGGGCCGATTCCTTATAATGAAATACAGAAATGGAGCAACCTCGAGCAAAATGCGGGTTGGTAATTTCCTGATTAATAAAATGAAAAATATTGAAAGATATGAAACAGTTTAAATTTTTATTGATATTGTCAGCCGGATTTTTTGCACTTCTTATGTCGTCGTGTGAGAATCAAGAAGTTGATTTTCCTGATTACGATTTTAGTGCAGTTTATTTCCCTTATCAATATCCGGTAAGAACAATTGTATTAGGTGAGGATATCTTCGATAATACATTGGATAATGAGCACAAGTGTATGATATATGCTACTGTGGCGGGATTGTATTCGAATAATAAGGACATAACTATTGATTTCGAGGTAGATAATTCAATCTGTGATAATTTGTATTATGATAGTGAATTTGCTTCTCCGGTGCTAGCAATGCCTTCAAATTACTATTCTATAGATGCTGATCAGATTACCTTGAGCAAATCACTTCAGGGAGGAATAGAGGTTCAGTTGACTGAAGCTTTTTTTGCAGATAATAAATCTCTGAATAATACCTATGTAATTCCTTTAAAGATGACAAATGTGGTCAATGCAGATTCCATTCTTTCAGGAGATCCTTTATTTAATAATGCTCGCAGGGGAGCCAATTCCGACTGGAATGTTCTTCCAAAGGATTATGTATTGTATTGTGTAAAGTTTATTAATCCATATCATGCAAATTATTTGCGTCGAGGCAAAGATGCTATTACGGATGATGGAGAAACTACAACTAATACACGTCATGCTAATTATGTTGAGGATGATGAGCTAAAGAAACTAACTACTCTTTCTTTGTCAGGGGTATCGCTTCCGTTGAACTATAAAAGCCAGATTAATCAGGACTTGGGGATTAAACTAAAGTTGAATTTTAATGACGAGAATGCATGTACTATTTCTCCTTCTGAAACCGAATATAATCTTAGTGATACTTGTCGGATATATAATATAACAGCTACCGGAAGTGGCCAGTATGTGAGCAAAGGAGAGAAGAACAGCTGGGGCAACAAAGATCGCGATGCTTTGTATTTATCTTATCAGATAGGATATGAGGTTGAGATCAACTATAAGCATAAAGACAGCATTGATATTCAAACTGTAAGTGTTACCACTCTTGATACCTTAGTATTGAGAGACAGAGGTGTGACTATGGAAACATTCTCTCCTTCCTACAAATTTGACTAAACGTTTAAATGAAGATGAAAATGAGATATTTAAATAAGTTATGGCTCGGGGCAGTTGCTTTACTTACAATTGTCGCCTGTACTGATGACAGTTTGCTCGATTATAAAGTAAATAAGCCCGAAAGTATTGCCGGGTTGGAATATCTAAATGACTATGATGTATTAAAATCATACATAAATCGTACTAACGATCCCAATTTTAAATTGGGAGCAGGAGTATCGGTCGATGCATATAACAAACAGGGCGCAGTGTATAGCCACATTACATCAAATTTTGATGAAATGACCGCTGGTTGGGAGATGAAACATGGCGCTGTTGTTCAAGATAACGGTAAGCTTGATACCGGAAGGGTAAAGCAGTTTATTGCAACCGCCAAAAACGCCGGAATTACCATATACGGTCATACTCTGGCGTGGCATGCCAACCAAAATGCAACATACCTGAATAGTATTATTGCTGATAAGGAAATTGAAATTGATCCTAATGATGCCAACAACGCTTTGCATGCTACTACACCCGAAGCGAAGACCAACATCTGGGATTGGCAGCTTGAATACGTTCTGCCTACTCCGTTAACACAGGGAGTGGAATATACATTAAAAATGCGTGCAAAAGCCTCAAGCCCATTTACCGTGGGCTTTTGGCGAACTAATGGTTCGTCAACAAATTACGGTCCGGACATAGCGTTTGGCGAAAGCTGGAGCGATGCTAGCGTAACATTTACACCGACTATGGATGCTACCAGATTGCAATTTTGTTTCGGAACATTTGCTGGTGATCTTTATTTTGATGACATGGTTCTTACCGCAAGTGGTTCTGAAGAGAATTTAATTGAAAATGGAGCTTTTGATGACACAAATCTAAGCGGATGGCAAAAACCAGGATGGCATGCTTATACCTTTGCGGTTGAAACACTCGCAGCAGGACCGGCTACGTGGTGGACAAACCTGATAACCAACAGCGATGTAGAAAGTGATGATGTTTCCAGCTTTTTCGCAACAGAGATAAGAGTTGGACCCAATCCCGCTACAATTGGTGCCGATGGTACAGGAGCAGATGGTGTGGGAAGAGCAATTGTGGTTAAATCGGGAGATAGTCCTAATGAATCATGGGATACCCAGTTCTTTGTAAAAGCACCTCAGCAACTCTTGGAAGGTCAGGCTTATAGGTTTAGCATGAAGGTTAAAGCCGATAAACCAGCTACTATCGAATCTCAGTCGCATAATAATCCAGGAGGCTATATACATTGGTCTATGGTTGGTAGTCCGGCAGTTACTACCGAATGGAAGGAATATACAAATTCAGGAATCATTTCAGCTCAACAGGCAGGCGCAAATGGTATGAACACCATAGCTTTTAATCTTGCTGTTTTTAAAGAAGCCAATACGTATTATTTTGATGATATTGTATGGGAGATCGAGGAGTCGGGAAATACAATCCCACTGACACCCGAAGAGAAAGCAGATACCCTTCTCTGGGCATTGGATAACTGGATTGCAGGAATGATGAAGGTTTCAAAAGACTATGTAAAAGCATGGGACGTGGTGAATGAACCAATGGATGATGGCAACCCGTACGAAATAAAAACTGGTGTTGGAAAAACAGATATGGCTGCCGATGAATTTTATTGGCAAGACTACCTTGGCAAAGACTATGCGGTGGTGGCTTTTAAGCTGGCCCGCCAGTACGGAAACGCCGATGACAAACTCTTTATAAACGACTATAACCTGGAGTACAACCTCGATAAATGCAAGGGATTGATTCAGTACGTGGCTTATCTCGAAAGCGAGGGAGCAACCGTTGATGGCATTGGCACACAAATGCACATCTCGACCGGTTCAGATAAAGAAAAGATTGCACAAATGTTTGAATTGCTTGCGGCAACAGGTAAGCTGATTAAAATATCTGAGTTGGATATAGGTATTGGAAAAACAACTTCGGAAGCAACAGAAGAAGACTACCAGGCACAAGCCGAAATGTATAAGTACGTTGTACAGAAATATTTCGAGCTTATTCCGGCAACTCAACGTTATGGCATCACGGTCTGGAGTCCGCTGGATAGTCCGGTAGAGTCTTCATGGAGAGCCGGAGAGCCAATCGGTTTATGGACAGAAGGGTATGACAGGAAGCCCGCATATGCTGGTTTTGCCGATGGCTTGTCTGGTGAAAACAACTGATGCTGGATTTCATAAATTTGTGAGAGGCTGTTTTGAAAAAAACAGTCTCTTTTTCATTCGAAAGAGAAAAAAATAGAGACTTGAACTCCTGTATTTCGACTGACATAACGGGCTTTGTGTTCAAAAATGAAACTCAAATATTCAATATTGGAAGCGATGAAGGTCGGCATCCCTTATTTTTGAATAAACGCATATCAGCAATAATTTACTGATAGGAAAAAAGAATAAATTAATCTAAACCGGTATAAAACAGACTTGTATAAAATCAGTTAATATACACGCCAGATTTTTTCTAAGTAACGATAGAGATTGTTATCTGTTTTCTTTCTTTTTTTTCTGATTTAGAAAAATGCGGTTATTGTATATCATCTCATTGTCTATAGTTTTTACGGATTATTTGTTATTGAGTGAATTTTCTTTTTTATGACATTTAAAACTACATACAAAAAGAAAACCCTGGGTTTAATCTTGTTTCTTATTGCTTTAATCATCGTTTGGGGCAATGCGAGATAAAAAGTAAATAAAAGTGCAATAGATATTTGAATTAGAAATTAGAAAACAACCGAAATCATAATAAACCAAAAAAACTGTGAGATGAAACTAAGAATGAGTGTATTTCTGCTTTTTATAATTATTGCACCGGTTAATCTCTTTGCCCAGAAGGTTCCGCATGTATATGACGTTGAAAACAGAGGTGCCAATTTTGCTGCACCGGTTTTACCAACTTTGGATCAATTACCGGAAATAAAGGAACTGCCCGATCCGTTTGCGTGGTCCGACGGAAGCGGCCGCTCAACAAAATTCAGCGATTGGAGCCGGCGACGCAATGAAATTGCAGCCGAAATTCAGCATTATGAAATCGGGCTAAAACCCGAACGTCCGAATGATATTACTGCCACTTACATAAATGATACGCTCATTGTTAACATCACCGTCAACGGGAAAACGCTGACCCTGACTTCTGCAGTAATTTTGCCCGAAGGCGAAGGTCCGTTCCCCGCTGTAATCGGCGTTGGAAGGGGAAGTGGCAGTCTGCCGTCTGACATTTTCAGCAGCAGAAACATCGCTCAGATACCGTACAACTTTGGTCAGGTGATGGCCTGGCAACAAACGCGTGGAAACGAACCAATTAACCGGCTTTATCCTGAGCTCTGCGATATGGGAGCCTATGCTGCCTGGTCGTGGGGGGTCAGTCGTTTGATCGACGGTTTGGAGCTGGTTCAAGACGAACTGCCCATCGATTTAAAACACATGGCTATAACCGGCTGCTCGTTTGCCGGGAAAATGGCGCTTTATGCCGGCGCTTTCGACGAACGGATTGCCTTGACAATTGCCCAGGAATCGGGAGGAGGAGGAGCTGCTGCGTGGCGTGTTTCGGAAACCCTTGGGAATGTTGAAACACTGGGCAAAACCAGCCATGTTTGGTTTATGGAAAGCCTGTTTCAGTTTGCCAACGATGTGGACAAGCTTCCTTTTGATCATCACGAACTGATGGCGATGGTGGCTCCGCGTGCCTTGCTGTGTCTCGGAAATCCCGATTACGAGTGGCTGGCTGATGAGTCGGGCTACGTTTCGTGCCAGGCAGCAAAACGTGTTTGGGAAACCTTTGGTATTCCCGATCGCTTTGGATTCTCGATTGTGGCCAACCATCCGCACTGTCAGTTACCCGATGTACAGCGTCCCGAGGTGGAGGCATTCGTCGATAAGTTTTTGCTGGGAGATGCTACTGTTAACACCAATGTGGCGGTTCATCCATTCCCGGAAGTTGATTATGCCAAATGGACCGAATCGTGGGGAAACGATAAGTAACAATAACAAAATGTATCCATCAATTCTTAAAATATTGAAGAAAAACCTCCGGCTGTATAACTTGTTGCAGCTGGCCGTTTTTCTACCTTTTCTGGCATCGGCGCAATACGCTGATAAATGTGTTTCTGATGAAAAAGCGGCCGGTAGTTTTCCTGTTTTCGAGAACGGAAAAACAGTACCTGTTGTACTCGATCAGAATGAATTCCCCGGGGTTGCAATGGTTGCTGATTGGTTTGCCGGCGACGTTGAGCGGGTTACTGGGCAGGTTCCGGAAATTTTCCATTCCGAACTGCCCGATTCAAAAGAAGTAATCCTGGTCGGAACAATTGGAAAAAATAAGTGGATTGATCAACTCATCAAAGAAAATAAAATTGATATCTCAGATATTCAGGGACAGTGGGAGAGAAGTTTAACCCAGGTAGTTGACCAACCTTTCCCCGGTGTCGACAAAGCGCTGGTTTTGGCCGGCAGCGATAAACGCGGAACCATTTATGCCATGCTGAACCTGTCTTGCGACATGGGGGTTTCACCCTGGTACTGGTGGGCCGATGTTCCGGTTAAAAAGAAAGAGGCAGTTTATGTAAAATCGGGCCGCTTTGTAACCGAAAGCCCCAAAGTTAAATACCGCGGCATTTTTCTGAACGATGAAGAACCAGCTCTCGGAGGCTGGGCACGCGAAAAATTTGGCGGGATCAATCACCAGTTTTATTCGCACGTGTTCGAATTGATATTAAGGCTGCGAGGTAATTTCCTCTGGCCGGCCATGTGGGGGAAAGCTTTTTACGACGATGATCCTGAAAATGGTTCTCTTGCCGATAAACTGGGAATTGTAATGAGTACTTCGCATCACGAACCGCTGGGACGCGCGCAGGAAGAATGGCGCAGGTACGGTTCCGGACCCTGGAATTACAGCCAAAATGCCGACGTTTTGAAGGATTTCTGGCAAAAGGGAATGGAGCGCAACAAAGATTATGAAACGGTTGTAACCATTGCGATGCGTGGCGACGGCGATGAAGCTATGGAAGAAGGGACCAATATTTTGTTATTGGAAAACATTGTTAACGACCAGCGCGAAATCATTCAGAAAGTAACCGGCAAACCGGCTTCGGAAACGCCGCAGGTTTGGGCGCTGTACAAGGAAGTTCAGGATTATTACGATAAAGGAATGCGTGTTCCGGATGATGTTACTCTGTTGCTTTGCGACGATAACTGGGGCGATGTTCGCAAATTGCCCGATGTGAATGCCCCTGCCCGTGAAGGTGGCTACGGAATCTATTATCATGTGGATTATGTGGGAGGACCGAGGAACTCCAAATGGATCAATGTCAGCCAGATTCAACGGATTTGGGAGCAGCTGAACCTGACCTGGAGTCACGGAGTGGATCGTATCTGGGTTTTGAACGTGGGCGACCTCAAACTGATGGAATTCCCGATCAGCTTTTTCCTCGATATGGCCTGGGATCCAACAAAATTCAACTCGCAAAATCTTTATCAGTATACCGAAGATTGGTGTGCCCAACAGTTTGGCAAGGAATATTCAGCAGAAGCTGCCCGTATTCTCAACCTGTATACCAAATACAATCACCGGGTTACCCCTGAATTGCTGAATGCGCAAACTTATAGCCTGGAGAATTACAATGAATTTGAGCGGGTTCGCAACGATTACCGCGACCTGGCTCTGGATGCTTTGCGCCTGTATAATTTTATTCCGAATGAGTACAAAGACGCTTTCGACCAGTTGGTGCTTTTCCCGACGAACGCGACCTGCAATTTGTATGAAATGTATTATGCGGTGGCTAAAAATCATCAACTGGCAGATAGAAACGATCCCGAAGCCAACTATTGGGCCGGTGTGGTGGAAGCATGCTTCAAACGCGATTCGCTGTTTACGGTGCATTACAACCAGCACATTGCCAACGGGAAATGGAATCACATGATGGACCAGATCCGAATTGGCTACACCTACTGGCAGGAACCGCGGCGTGCGAAAATGCCGGATGTTGCGCGCCTGGTGGTGCCCGAAGTTCCGAATTCTGAGTTGGTTTTTGAAGAAGCCGACGGCTATGTTTCAATTGAAGCTGCCAATTTCCAAATAGCAAACGGTTCGGATGAAATTCACTGGGAAGAGATTCCTGACCTTGGTAAAACCGTTTCGGGAATGACAACTTTTCCACAAAATAAATATCCTGTAGAAAACGATTCGGTTTACCTCGAATACAACATAGAATTTAAAACCACAGGAACTTTTGATGTGGAGGTATTGACTTCACCAACGCTGAATTTCAATGCCAACAAAGGATTACGTTATGCTATTTCGTTTGATGGCGGCGAAGAACAAGTTGTGAATATGAATGGTGCATATAGAGGGGAATTAGGCAAATGGCAGGCTACCCGGATTATAACAACCTCAACGAAACACGAGATAAAAAATGCCGGTTTGCACCGCTTGCGAATTCGGGTGCTCGAACCGGGAATTGTATTGCAAAAAGTACTGATTGACACCGGAGGGTTGCAACCCAGCTACCTGGGAGCGCCTCAGAGTAAACTTAAAAAACAATAGTATGAAACGATATTTTTCATTCATCGGCTTATTCATTTTCCTGCAACTGGCGGCTTTGCCTTTTCGCGCGGAAGCCGAGGTTAAACTGCCTCGTTTGGTGAGCAACGGAATGGTTTTGCAGCGCGATGTGCCTTTAACCATTTGGGGTTGGGCCGATCGATCAGAGAAAGTGAACGTGGAGTTTTTGGGCGAAAGCTATCAAACAAAAGCTGATAAGTCGGGAAACTGGAAGGTAGAAATACCTGCTGTTAAGGCCGGCGGACCCTATACGATGAAAATTAATGACATCGAGCTGACCGATATTCTTGCCGGTGATGTGTGGCTGGCCTCAGGGCAGTCGAACATGGAGCTTCAGATAAGGCGCGTCATGGATCTTTATGCCGATGAGATCCGAAAAATCGACAACGATAAAATTCGCTTTTTCCGCTCTTCTACACGCGAAAATGCTGAAGAAGAACAGACAAATTATCCGGATGGAACCTGGTTGCCCGCAACGCAGGCAAACATCATGGAATTTTCGGCAGTGGCCTGGTTTTTTGCCGATGATATTTACCGGCAGCAGCAGGTTCCTGTGGGCATAATCAGCACCGCCATTGGCGGATCGCCGGCTGAAGCCTGGTTGAGTACAGAAAAAGTAACCCCCTTTCTTGATGAATGGCTGGCCAGGGGCGCCAGGATGGATTCAATGCGGGCCGAACGAATAAAAAAAGAAGGTGAACCCAAGCCTTTTAACTGGAACGAAGAAGTGAATAAGAACGATCCCGGAACGGGTAAGTGGTCGAAAGACGATGTGGATGTTTCCGGATGGCCAACAATTTCGCTTCCTGGTTACTGGTCTGATAAAGGTGTCAACCTGAGAAACGGTTCGCTTTGGTTTTACAAAGAATTTGACTTGCCCGAATCACTGGCCGGGCAAGAAGCCATTTTGCGTTTGGGACGCATTATCGACAGCGATTCGGCTTTTGTAAACGGGACTTTTGTCGGAAATATTACCTACCAGTATCCGCCACGCATTTATACCATTCCGGAAGGTTTGTTAAAACCAGGGAAAAACAAAGTGATGGTTCGGGTATTCAGTAATGGCGGTAGAGGTGGCTTTGTGGAAGAAAAGCCGTATGAAGTAAGAATTGGCCAGAATGTGATCGATCTTACCGGAGACTGGCATTATCATATCGGGGCAGAATTGAATCCTCCGTTTGGTTTTGGAGGTCTTTCGTTCCGTCCCGGTGGTTTATATAATTCACTAATCAATCCAATAAAAAATTATGCCATAAAAGGCGTTATCTGGTACCAGGGAGAAACCAATGCCGGCAGGGGATTTGAATACCGACAGTTGTTCAAAGACCTGATTCAGGATTGGCGTGTTCAATTGAACAAGCCCAAATTACCGTTTTTGTTTGTGCAGTTGGCTAATCTTGGAGTTCCGAATAAACAACCTGTAAATAGTGGATGGGCCGAAACCCGAGATGCACAGCGCAGGGCGCTCGAGTTGCCTAATACCGGGATGGCTGTAGCTTTCGACATTGGCGAGTGGAACGATATTCATCCTATAAATAAAAAAGAAGTTGCCCGGCGTTTGGCATTGGAAGCCGAAAGAGTTGCGTATGGCAATAGTTCGGTTGTCAGTTCAGGCCCGTTATACGAATCAGTGAATATACAGGATGGCAGCATTATTATCTCATTCACCTCAGTAGGGAAAGGCCTGTTTGCCAATAGCTTATTGGAAGGATTTCAGATTGCCGGTGCCGATGGCCGGTTTGTTTGGGCAAAAGCTGTGGTGATGAGCAAAAATACAGTTAAGGTTTGGAGCGACAGTGTGCCCAATCCCAAAAACGTGCGGTATGCCTGGGATGATAATCCCGTGGGAGCCAACCTCAAAAACAAGGAAGGACTGCCGGCATCCCCATTTACAACAGAAGAATAATTGAAATAAAAATAAAGACTACTCACATGAATACTACTTCACAGAAAGTTTCTGTACTGGAAAAAATAGGATATAGCCTGGGAGACCTTGCTGCCAACCTTGTGTTTCAAACCCTGGTTACTTTTCTGGCATTTTTTTACACCGATATTTACGGACTGAAAAATGAGCACGCCTCGGTAATTATGCTTACTGTTGGTCTGGTGGCTGCCTTTTTGTTCAATCCGATTGTTGGAGCTGTTGCCGACAGAACCCGTTCCAAATGGGGAAAATTCCGCCCTTGGATATTGTTTACGGCCATTCCGTTGGGAGTAATTGCCCTGCTGGCTTTTACTACACCCAACTTTTCATACAAAGGAAAGCTGATTTATGCAGCAGGAACTTATACCTTATTGTTATTGGCTTATGCAGCAAGTAATTTACCTTATTCAGCATTAAGCGGAGTGCTTACCGGCGATATGTCGGAACGAAACAGTTTGTCATCGTACCGTTTTGCTGCAGTAATGTTTGCACAGTTTTTTGTGCAGGTGTTTATGCTGCCCATTATTCTATTTGTTGGAAAAGGTGACAAGGCCGCCGGAATCGAATCCGTTATGACCTGGATGGCAATTATCGGATCCATTCTTTTGCTGATTACTTTTGCTACAACACGCGAACGTATTATTCCAAAGCCGGAACAAAAATCGAGTTTAAAGGAAGACTTGAGCGACTTATTTCGAAATCGGCCATGGATAATAATGCTTACACTGACAGTTTTGATTTTTATTACACTGGCCATGAAAGGTGGCTCCTACGTATATTATTTTAATAATTATGTTGACGAAGCTTCGCTGCAGGAATTTATTCAACCCATCTTGAACTTTCTGTCAAAACTCGGATTAAACTTTTTTGAGTCAGATCTGGCCTCGGCAGGTTTTGGATTGTTTAATGCCGCGGGAATTATTTTTTCGATGGTTGGTATTGCCATCTCAAGCAAGCTGGCTGACAAGTTTGGAAAACGCGATATCTTTGGGGTCTCTTTATTTATCGCAACAATGTTTGTTCTGATCTTTATTTTCTTCAAGCCCGAAGACGTCAGGCTAATGTACGGGGCACAAATTCTTCACATGTTTTTCTACGGAATTACCACCCCGATTTTGTGGGCGATGATTGCAGATGTGGCAGATTTTTCAGAATGGAAAAATAACCGCCGCGCTACCGCCATAATTTTCTCAGCAATGATGGTGGGTTTAAAAGCCGGTTTGGCAATCGGAGGTGCCATTGTTACCTGGATTCTGGGTTTATACGGGTATATCGCGAAAGATTCAGTAGATGCCGGGCAAGCAATTGTTCAGCCGGAAAGTGTTGCGCAAGGCGCAAAGCTGCTGGTGAGTATTTACCCCGCCATCCCATTCCTGATAGGAGTGGTACTCTTGTTTTTCTATGAAATCAATAAAAGAAAAGAAGTGCAAATACAAAGAGAACTGGAGCTACGCAGATTGAACTAAAATCAATAAAATCAATAAAAATGAAGAAAAGAAGTACATACCTCGCTATTGCAGCGATTCTTTTTTCTGTAGGAATTTCGTGTACAAACGCCCAACAGGAAAAGAAGGTAACCTTGAAAGATGCTTTTGAAGGCAAGTTTTACATTGGCACGGCAATGAATGCATGGCAAATTACCGGCCGCGATACTGCTGCTGTTCAGGTAATAAAAGATCAGTTTAGTGCAATAGTTGCCGAAAACTGTATGAAAAGCGGCGAAATACAACGAAATGAAGACGAGTTTGATTTTTCGCTGGCTGACCAATTTGTCGAATTTGGTGAGAAAAATGATAAGTTTATTACCGGTCACTGTTTGATATGGCACTCTCAGGCTCCACGCTGGTTTTTTACCGACAGCGAAGGCAACGATGTATCGCGCGAAGTGATGATTGAACGCATGAAAAAACACATTTACACAGTGGTGGGCAGATACAAAGGCCGAATAAAAGGCTGGGATGTGGTGAACGAGGCAATAATGGAAGATGGGAGCTTCAGGAATAGTAAATTCTATCGCATAGTTGGTGAAGACTTTATTAAACTGGCCTTTCAGTTTGCACACGAAGCCGATCCTGATGCCGAGTTGTATTACAACGATTACAACGAATGGTTCCCTGGTAAACGCGACGCTATTGTTCAATTGGTTCGCGATTTAAAAGCCGACGGCATTCGAATTGATGGAATTGGGATGCAGGGACACATCGGAATGGACGGGCCTTCTCTCGATGAATACGAGGCCGCCATTGTTGCTTATGCCAACGAAGGAATGAAAGTCATGGTAACAGAACTTGATATGTCCATTTTACCGAGCGCTCATCGGAACGTTGGTGCAGATATCGGCACCAATTTCGAATACCAGCAAAAGTTAAATCCGTATACCGAAGGAGTTCCGGAAGAAAAAATGGAGGAATGGAATAATCGTATGCTCGATTTCTTCCGGTTATTCCTGAAACATTCTGATGCTGTTTCGCGCGTTACACTTTGGGGTGTGTCAGACGGTACTTCGTGGAAAAATAATTTCCCGGTTCGTGGGCGTACTGATTATCCGCTGCTTTTTGATCGGAAATATCAGCCAAAATCAATCGTGAATAAGTTGATTGAAGAAGCTAAAAAATAAAATCATTGATTTTAAGTAGGATAGGTATCCCGCTACAGGTGATCAATATTTGTATCGCCTGTAGTTGGGATTTAATTTTTGAATTTGATGATGAAAAAGAGATACCTTGTAGAGCATATGTATACCGCTGATCCTGCGGTACATGTATTTAACGGAAAGCTTTTTATATATCCGTCGCATGATGTTGAATCGGGAATTCCGGAGAACGATCTTGGAGATCATTTCGATATGCGCGATTACCATGTTTTCTCGATGGAAGACATTGAAGGGGAGGTTACTGATCACGGCGTTGCTTTGGATGTAAAAGACATCCCGTGGGCGGGGCGCCAGTTGTGGGACTCCGACTGCGCTTGCAAAAACGGAAAGTATTACCTCTATTTTCCGTTAAAAGATAAAACCGACATTTTCCGTATTGGAGTAGCCGTCAGCGATAAGCCTGAAGGACTATTTGTGCCGCAGGACGCTCCGATGAAAGGCAGTTATTCAATCGATCCTTGTGTTTTCGAAGATGAAGATGGGGCATTTTATATGTATTTCGGCGGGTTATGGGGCGGACAATTACAACGTTACCGCAACAATAAAGCAATAGAATGTGGGCATGAACCGAAAGACTATGAACCAGCTTTGCCATCGCGCGTGGTAAAACTAAACGACAACATGCTTGAGTTTGGTGAAGAACCCAAAGAAGTGGTGATACTGGATGAGAATGGTGATGTGCTAAAAGCATCCGATCACGACCGGCGCTTTTTCGAAGCTTCGTGGATGCACAAATACCAGGGAAAATATTATTTCTCTTATTCTACCGGGAATACACATCGGTTGTGCTACGCCGTTGGAGACAATCCCTACGGACCATTTACATACCGTGGTGTGATCCTTACTCCGGTAGTTGGCTGGACAACCCATCATTCAATCGTTGAATTTAAAGGGAAGTGGTATTTATTTCATCACGACAGCGTACCTTCGGGTGGGAAAACCTGGTTACGAAGCATGAAAGTGGTGGAAATGAAGTATGACGAAAGTGGAAACATAATAACCATAGATGGTTCCGACGAATAAATTTAATCAACAGTAGAAATGTTCAGTTTAGAAGGTAAGGTGGCAGTTGTAACCGGCGGTGGCGGTGTTTTGGGAGGAAGCATTGCACGCAGTTTGGTTGAAGCAGGCGTAAAAGTGGCTATACTCGATATTCGGGAAGAGAATGTGAAAACACGGGTTGAAGAACTTCAGAAGCTTGGAGGAGAAGCGTTGGGATTTGTTTCAAGTGTTTTAAGCGTGGATGAATTAAAGCAGACTCGTGATACTATCCTGGAGAAATGGGGGAAAGTGGATATCCTGGTTAACGCTGCCGGGGGAAACCTTCCGGGAGCTACTTTAGCCGAGACTCAAACGGTTTTTGATATGAAAATTGAAGACTTCGAAAAAGTCAATGATTTGAATATGAACGGCACGGTATACCCGAGCCTCGTTTTTGGCGAATCGATGGCAGAAAAAGGCGAGGGGAGTATTATTACTATTTCGTCGATGGCTACTTATTCTGCCATAACAAGAGTTTTAGGTTATTCTACTGCAAAGTCGGCAATTAATATATTTACCCAATGGATGGCCATGGAAATGGCTACAAAGTTCAGCGAAAAGATAAGGGTGAATGCTATTGCTCCCGGATTTTTCATTGGTGATCAGAACCGGAATGTTTTGATAAATCCGGACGGATCTTATACTGAACGAAGCAAAAAAGTTTTGGCCCGAACTCCCATGCGCCGCTTTGGCGACATAAAAGAGCTTAACGGTGCAGTGCAATTTTTGTGTTCTGATGCCGCATCGTTCATTACAGGGGTAATTCTCCCGGTCGACGGGGGATTTAGTTCTTTTAGCGGAGTTTAAAAAGTCGGTTTTTAATCCGGTCAAAAGCATGTTTCTATTGTTACAAAAGTTGTGATTGTAGAAACATGTTCATTATAAATTACTTTTGATTTTCATGAAATTCGTATAACAGAAAATGGCTTTAGAAAAAACTTGGAGATGGTTTGGCGAAAAAGATCCGATAAAGTTGGACGATTTGCGCCAAATGGGAGTGGAAGGGGTTGTAACTGCGTTACATCACATCCCAAACGGAGAGGTTTGGCCGGTTGATGAAATCATGAAAGTTAAAAACTCCATCGAGCAAAAAGGAATGAGATGGAGTGTGGTTGAAAGCCTCCCGGTTTCTGAAGGAATTAAAATTTGTTCAGATGACCGCGGTCGGTTAATTCGCAATTACCAGCAGTCTGTTCGTAACCTGGGCCAATGCGGCATCGATACCATTTGCTACAATTTTATGCCGGTTTTGGACTGGGCGCGCACCAATCTCCATTTCAGGTTAAATAGCGGCGGAGAGTCGATGTATTTCGATTTTCCAACCTTTGTTGCTTTCGATGTTTTTATATTAA
This sequence comes from Maribellus sp. YY47, assembly GCF_023111095.1. Lineage (GTDB taxonomy): Bacteria > Bacteroidota > Bacteroidia > Bacteroidales > Prolixibacteraceae > Draconibacterium. The sequence continues at coordinate 5,529 of NZ_JALGYW010000012.1, read as the reverse complement.
AGCGTCCGAATGCTGCCAGCGATTATTCTGCCGAACTGGTTGATAACGCAAAGCGGATTTACGAACGGATGAGCGAGTCGGAAGCTGAAGAGTTAGCCTACAATATCATCGTGGTTACACAAGGTTTTATCGATGGAGTAATCGACGGTTCTGTTTCTGATCCAAAAGGAAAGTTTCTGGAGTTTATCGACCGATACAGAAATATTGGGAAAGCAGAACTGCGCGCTAACCTAAAAGCTTTTCTTGATGATGTTATCCCGGTAGCTGAAGAAGCCGGGGTAAAACTGGCTATTCATCCCGATGACCCTCCGTTCCCAATATTGGGATTGCCACGTATTATTGGTCAGTTAAGCGATTACGAATGGCTGTTCCAAGCCAATGGATCATCCAGCAACGGTATAACCTTTTGTGCGGGGTCACTGTCGGCAAGAAAAGAGAATGATCTCATTGAAATTATTGAAAAGACCCGGGATCGAATTCATTTTGTTCATTTGCGAAATACTCAGTTACTCGAAGATGGCAGTTTTTATGAATCGGGTCATTTATCCGGCTCACAGAATATGATGAAGATAATGTTTGCACTGTTAGGGGAGCAAAAAAGAAGGATTGAAATGGGAAGATCAGATTATAAAATGCCGGTACGACCTGATCACGGTATAAAAATACTGGATGATTACAACCATGCATATAATCCCGGGTACCCTCTGATTGGCCGGTTAAAAGGACTCGCTGAACTAAATGGATTGATGTCCGGAATTGAATTTATGTTATTGAAAGAGAGGACGTAATCTGAGTGAGGCTTTGTAATGGCATAATTTTCAGTTTAATCTTCGCGCCTTAATAATACTTAAGGAATAATATCTGATTAGATAAATTCTGTTCAATTTCGAATGTCCTGTATCTAAAAACTAAAATGAGATTAAACACGACCGAATAAATTTGATGAACGACGTTTAGTAAACATCTAATTAGCGTCAATTTATATGAAATGAGCAAATTCTTCAAAAAACGAAATGACATGAACAAATCTTTATTGTATTCGCGCGAATATAAGAGGGATTGGCATAATAATTTAAAAGATTAAGCAGATGAAAAAGATAATAATTAGCCTTGCATTTTGCGTGTTAACCGGAATCGGTTTTCAGCAAGTATTGTCGGCCCAGGAAGCTGGCACTTCTCAAAAAGTAACAACACGGGTTGTTGAAGACGGCGGCACCGGCGCTTATTCGGCCATTATGTATACCGACACGTCGCTGACCACTCACACCATTTTCCGTCCCAAAGATTTAGATGTATTGGGAATGAAAACCAAGATGCCAATCATCGTCTGGGGGAACGGGGCCTGTGCCAATTCGCCTTGGGAGCACATCAATTTCTTGTCCGAAGTGGCTTCGCACGGTTTTTTGGTCATTGCTATTGGCCCAATGCCTCAGGAAGGCGAACGCGGCGGTGGCCGTTCAGCTTCGTCGCAACTGATTGATGCTATCGACTGGGCCATTGCTCAAAACAGTAACGAAGACAGTCAGCTTTACGGTAAAATCGATGTTTCGAAAATTGCAGTCAGCGGCATGTCGTGCGGCGGTTTGCAAACCCTCGAAGTTGCTCCCGATCCACGCATAACTACCGCAGTGGTTTGCAACAGTGGTATCATTGGTAATGGCGGCGGTTTTCCGGGTATGCCAGCATTGTCGAAAGACCACTTGGGAAAATTGCACACTCCAACACTTTATCTGCTTGGTGGCGAAAAAGATATCGCATACAACAATGGTATGGACGACTTCAAACGCATCAATCACGTTCCCGTATTTGTGGCAAATATGGATGTAGGTCATGGAGGTACTTATGCTCAACCTCATGGCGGCGAATTTGCCAAAGTTGCAACGGCTTGGTACAAATGGCAGTTGAAAGGCGACAAGGAAGCCGGAAAAATGTTTACCGGAAATCCATGCGGGCTTTCTAAATCAACGGTTTGGACGGTTGAAAAGAAGAATTTGGAATAGATTATTGAACTCCATCGGATTTGTTATGGAGCTTATACCTGTTTTTTTAGGATTTATTGTATTGAAATTTCATGTAATCATTTAGTTATAAAGTCAGAATAAAGAGAAAAGTCATGACCATATATCGTAAAATTTCACTGATTGGCGCGGCAGTTTGTGCTGCACTTTCCATAAACGCCCAAAACCCCATCATTCAAACGTATTTTACAGCCGACCCCGCGCCCATGGTATACGACGGCACTGTTTTCCTGTACACTTCGCACGACGAAGATTCTACGGTAAACAACTTTTTTACTATGTATGACTGGCGTTGCTATTCGTCGAAAGATATGGTGAACTGGACTGATCACGGCGCTGTGGCTTCGCTCAAAAACTTTACCTGGATGAGCAAAGCCAACGGTGCCTGGGCGCCACAGTGTATTGAGCGAAACGGTAAGTTTTACTTATATGTGCCTATTCACGGAGAAGGTATTTCGGTATTGGTTGCCGATTCGCCAACCGGACCATTCCATGACCCGATTGGAAAGCGACTGGTTGACAGTGACCATATTTGGCAAGACATTGACCCAACGGTTGCAATCGACGATAACGGACAAGCGTATTTGTATTGGGGAAATCCCGCTTTGTGGTATGTGAAGTTGAACGATGACATGGTTTCGTACGATAAATCTGTTGGCGATAATGAAATCGTTTCAGTCGAGATGACCGCCGAAGCATTTGGGTCTAAGGCGGGCCGAGACGGAAAACCCGGTACAACTTATACGGAAGGGCCTTGGTTTTACAAACGCAACAACCTGTTTTACATGATTTATGCCGCCGAAGGTATTCCGGAGTACATTTCTTATTCGACTGCGCCAACGGCGGAAGGGCCTTGGACCTATCGTGGCCACATCATGAAACGGGCTGATCATCTGGCTTTTACCAACCACGCGGGAATCATCGATTTTAACGGGAATTCATATATTTTCTATCACGACCAGAATTTGTCGAAAGGCCAGGGCTTTAAGCGCTCGGTATGTGTGGAGCAATTCAGCTACAATGCCGATGGCAGCATTCCGCTCATCACCCCAACCAAAGCAGCAGTTACAAAAAGTGTTGTCAATTTGAATCCTTTCAAAAAAGTTGAAGCCGAAACCATTGCCTGGAGCAAAGGTTTGAAAACTGAGGGTAATAGTCAGACCGGTGTTTATGTAACCAAAATTGAGAACGACGACTATCTGACGGTGCGCAGTGTCGATTTTGGAAAAGGTGCTAAAAAATTTGCGGCTAATGTGGCGTCGGGATCACATGGTGGGCAAATCGAAGTTCGGGTGGGCAATCCAAATGGCGAGTTGCTGGGTACCATTGATGTGAAAAACACGGGTGGATGGCAAAAGTGGATAATCGTGAAGGGTAAAGTTAAAACAGTCACTGGCATTCACGATCTCTGCCTGGTATTTAAGGGAGCTGAGGGTGAGTTGTTCAAGTTCGACTGGTGGCAGTTTGAGTAAGAGTTTCTTTTTGCATAAATAGTACCTGCTCGTTACCAGTAAAATTGAAAATTCGGTATATTTTTTTGAAGTATGTTGGGGTATCTTTTTACCGTTCCTCGTTTGATGCGCTAATTAACGGTGACGGTTTCAGTTAGGAGCATGCTCCTAAATCTATCATAAAAATGAGAATGCTGTTTACTCTGTTAGTTTGAATTAATGGTATAAAAAGCTTTAGATTTTTGTGACATTTAGGAGATCAGTACATTTTATAGTTCCGTCAGTACATCAATTACCCTTCTTAATGTAAGATGTTATAAAACATTTTTTTCTCGTTTTGAAAGCCAAATAATAGAATGTAAATTTGCTTGCAAACAGAACAGAACAGATTGGATTAGTTTGTATAATTAGAACCATTATTATGATGCACTTATTAGGATTCGATATTGGAAGCTCATCGGTAAAAGTTTCGCTTATTGAAGGAGAAAAAGGCAACCTGGTTGCCAGCGCTTATTATCCAAAACAGGAAATGAAAATTACGGCCCTCCAATCAGGGTGGGCAGAACAGGCCCCCGAACTTTGGTGGGAAAACCTGAAACTGGCTTTGGCAGAAGTGTTATCTCTCTCAAAAGTTTCTCCTGAAGATATTGAATCAATTGGCATTTCGTACCAAATGCATGGTTTGTTGATGGTCGACAAAAACCTGGAAGTCATCCGGCCTTCCATTATCTGGTGCGACAGCCGCGCCGCTGCCTATGGCGATAAAGCATTTTCTGAAATTGGTGAGCAACGTTGCTTAACCAAGCTGCTGAATTCTCCCGGTAATTTTACCGCATCGAAACTAAAGTGGGTAAAAGAAAACGAACCGGAATTATTTGACAAAGTCTACAAGATCATGTTACCGGGCGATTATATCGCCATGAAATTAACCGGACTGCCACAAACCACAGTCAGCGGTCTTTCCGAGGGGATCATGTGGAATTTCCATGAAAACTCACTTGCCAATCTGCTATTCGAAAACTATGGATTTTCATCTGAAATAATCCCGGAGATTGTCCCCACATTCGCTGTTTCCGGTCAGGTTTCTGAAAAAGCAGCAAAAGAACTGGGGCTTTCAACTAAAACAAAAATAAGCTACCGGGCCGGTGACCAACCCAACAATGCTCTTTCGCTCAACGTGCTGAATCCCGGCGAAATTGCAACCACTGCAGGTACTTCAGGTGTGGTTTACGGAGTAAGCGACGAAATAAAATTCGATCCAAAATCGCGGGTAAATACTTTTGCCCATGTAAATCATACCGGTAAAGATCCGCGTTTGGGTGTTCTGCTCTGCATCAACGGAACCGGTATTTTAAATGCCTGGCTAAAAAGAATGGTCGGAGAAAACCTTTCGTACGAAGAAATGAACGAACTGGCTTCCCAGGTAGCTATTGGCGCCGATGGATTGTCAATTCTCCCGTTTGGGAACGGGGCTGAGCGTGTATTGCAGAACAGAAATATCGGTTCGCAGTTTTCCGGAATTGACTTTAACCGTCACAGCAAAAGCCACCTGTTACGCGCTGCACAGGAAGGCATAGCGTTTTCGTTCAAATATGGAATGGAGATCATGGAGAACATTGGAATTCATGCCTCGGTCATCCGTGCAGGAAAAGCGAATATGTTTTTAAGTCCAATTTTCAGAAATACGCTTGCTGGAATTTCCGGAGCCACTATTGAATTGTATAACACCGACGGATCGGTTGGTGCAGCGCGCGGAGCTGGTATTGGCTCGGGTTACTATAAATCATTTGAAGAAGCTTTCTCCAACCTGAAGCGTTTGGAAGTAGTAGAACCCGACACTTCGAAAATCAACCAATACTCCGAAGCTTACGAAAACTGGAAAACAATATTGACTAAAGCAATCAATTAATTATTCACAATCAAAATATATAAAAATGGAAGTTTTAAAAGGAAACAAAGAGTATTTCAAAGGAATTGACCAAATTAAATACGAAGGGCCGGAATCAAGAAATCCGCTGGCGTTTAAATGGTACGACGAAAACAAAGTAGTGGCCGGAAAA
>NZ_JALGYW010000011.1 GCF_023111095.1 Maribellus sp. YY47 | reverse complement strand
CTCAGTGACAACTTGCAATTTAAAGGACATCGAATAGTCCTTCTGTGTACGCTTAACGTACTGTGAATGATTGATTTCTTTCATAACGCTACTTTTTGTGTAACGCTATTTCAGGACGAGACAATTGGACTAAAAAAGAAAGCCGTACAAAATGAATTATACGGCTTCTTTTTATGATTTAAATTCCGGTTACGCGGGTTTGATTTCCAGCATCAAATGACGTTTCGGAATTATTTCGTCTTTCTTTATGTATATTTTTACAATTGTCCCGTCGAAAGGCATGCGTACCTGGTTTTCCATTTTCATGGCCTCCAGCAGCAGAAGGGTCTCACCTTCTTTCACCTTTTGTTTCGGTTTTACAAAAATATCAACGATTGTACCTGGAATAAACGAGTAAATCAGGTTCTCGTTTGGCGTTTCGTAATTTACCCTGTTTTCAAATTTCTTGGTGTAGGTGGTTTTATAAACCGCACCTTGTATAATCAGGGTTTTTAATTCTTTTTGATCTTCCATTGAGTCAGGTTTTTACGATTAAAACGGTGGAATACCATGCTTTTTGTTAGGCATGGAAGCTGTTTTGTTTTCAGAAACCTGCAAGGCGTGCAAAATACGAGAACGGGTTTCTCCCGGCTCAATTACTTCGTCGATATAACCCTGAGCCGCTGCAACATACGGATTCGCAAATTTCTCTTTGTATTCCTGGATTTTTAACTGGCGCATTTCTTCCGGGTTTTCAGCTTCTGAGATTTCTTTCCGGAATACGATGTTGGCAGCCCCTTCAGGTCCCATAACCGCAATCTCTGCCGATGGCCATGCGAATACAAAGTCGGCACGCAGGTGGCGCGAGTTCATTGCAATGTAGCCTCCACCGTATGCTTTGCGAACAATAACGGTGATTTTCGGAACAGTAGCTTCGCTATATGCATAAAGGATTTTTGCTCCGTGACGGATTACTCCGGCATGTTCCTGGTCAACTCCGGGCAGATAGCCAGGTAGGTCTTCCAGCGTTACGATCGGAATATTGAACGCATCACAATAGCGGATAAAACGGGCGGCTTTGTCAGAGCTGTCGCAATCGAGTACACCTGCCAAAACCATGGGCTGGTTGGCAACAAAACCTACTGTTTCGCCATCCATTCTACCAAAACCGATAATGATATTGGGTGCGAATCCTTCCATGATTTCGAAAAATTCAGAACCGTCGGTAACGCTTTTGATCAATTCGCGCATATCGTAGGGAATCCTGGGATCTGCAGGAACAATGTCGTCAATGTTTGTACCTTTTAACGGAGCTTTTGGCTTGTGCGCCAACGCTTTTTTCAGGTTACTTCTCGGAATGTAGCTAATCAGTGTTTTGATTTGCTCGAAGCATTCCATTTCTGTTTCTGCATAAAAATGAGCATTACCGGTAATCTCTGCATGTACTTTTGCACCACCGAGTTCTTCCATCGAGATTTCTTCGCCAAGTACCGACTTGATTACCGAAGGACCGGTAATAAACATTTTTGAGATATTTTCAACCACGAAAACAAAGTCGGTGAGGGCAGGAGAGTATACAGCTCCACCGGCACACGGACCAAGAATAACCGAAAGTTGCGGAATTACACCAGACGCCAAGGTATTGCGGAAAAAGATTTCTCCGTAACCTGCAAGTGAATTCACACCTTCCTGAATACGTGCACCACCCGAGTCATTAATCCCAATCAACGGAACCCTCATTTTCAGAGCGTGGTCCATAATCTTGGTAATTTTACGGGCATGCATCAATCCCAAAGATCCACCAGCAACGGTGAAGTCCTGAGCAAAAATACAAACCGGTTTATTGTAAATAGTTCCTGTTCCAATGATTACACCGTCTCCGTGCAAGGTTTTGCCTTCCATGCCAAAATCTTTGGCTGCGTGTTCAACAAACAGATCGTATTCGTGAAATGAGTTTTTGTCAAGCAGGGCAAGGATTCGTTCCCGGGCAGTGAGTTTCCCCATTGCGGCTTGCTTTTCAATGGCTTTATCTCCACCACCTTTTTGTACTTCACTCTTTCTTTTGCGAAGATCAAGTACGTTGCTTCTTAGTGACATAAAGTTTTTTTTAAGTTATAAATTCACCCATCGATAGTGGGTATATTTTTTTAGTGGAAGCAAAATTATATATTTTTTTTATTGGCCTTGGGAAATGCAATTGAGAACACAGTAAATTCATAATGAATGCTTCAATTCGTTCGAATTATGGTATTTTTTGTTTGAAAAGTTATGGCGGAATTCCAGTTTCAAAGGGAACTTTATTGTAATGCAAAAATTATTTTGCGGCCCACCGATAGACAAATAATGCAATTACGGCATAGCAAATATTTGGAATCCAGACCGCTACAAAAGGCGGTGTGCTGCCGCTAATCGCAAATACTGTTGATATTTGCATAAACAGGATGTAAGAAAACGCCAGTAACAGCCCGAGTCCAAGGTGTAGTCCCAGTCCGCCTTTAATTTTACGTGATGCCAGGCTCATTCCAATAACCGTTAAAATAAAGGTCGAAAATGGATTTGCAATGCGTTTGTGTTTTTCCAGTTCCCATTCAACGTAGTTAATCCCACGCATTTTCATGAGACTAATTTCATTAAGTAAGTCGGGAGTGGTATAGGTTTCCATTTCGTTTTTTGTTACAACGAAATCCTGGGGAGTCATGGTAAGAGTGGTGTCAATCTGATAACCTTTGCTAATATCTTCATGGTCATCATAAATGATTCTTTTTGTGTACGATCTGATAACCCATTTTTCGTTTTCCTCGTCCCACCGAATGTCGCGTGATGTGAGTTTTTCCTTAAGCTTTCCGTCTTCGAAGCGTTCAAGTGAAAAAGATCGGCCGATATTGTTGCTGAAGGATTTCATGTAGATGTATACTCCCGGTTCAATCTGTCGGTGGATGTTGTTTTCGGTGGTTACTTTACTTTGCCTGATGTATTTTTCCCGGAAGCCGATCATGGTTTTGTTGGCCGGAGGAATAATGAAATTACCCAGTAAAAATGAAAATACTCCGATAATTAATGCAGAAATCAAATAAGGGCGCATAAGCCGGGAAAAGGAAACGCCGCTGCTAAGGATCGCAATAATTTCGGTATTGTATGCCATTTTCGACGTAAAGTAAATTACGGCAATAAACGTAAAAAGCGGACTGAACAGGTTGGCGAAATAAGGAATAAAGTTCAGGTAGTAATCGAAAATGATATCACTTGTCGGAATTTCCTTCGAGAGAAATTCATCCAGGTTTTCAGAAATATCAAAAACAATGGCGATACTAAGAATTAGCGCAATGGCATAAAAAAATGTACCCAGGTATTTCCGGGTAATGTAAAAATCGATTGTTTTATACCACTTCATCTAACTACAGTCTGTGTTTCAGTTTTACTACCATTTCGTTTTTCCAGCTCACAAATCCGCCGCTCAATATTTTTTCGCGGGCTGTTTTTACCAGCCACAGGTAAAAGGCCAGATTGTGTTGGCTGGCAATTTGCGCTCCCAGCATTTCTTTCGAAATAACAAGGTGGCGAAGATATGCTTTTGAATATTGATCAACAAAAGATGTCCCGTTTTCATCAATCGGAGAGTGATCGTTCTCCCATTTTTGGTTGCGGATATTAATGATGCCTTCGCTGGTAAAGAGCATGCCATTTCGTCCGTTTCGAGTGGGCATTACGCAGTCGAACATATCTATTCCCCGGTGTATTCCTTCCAGGATATTGACTGGTGTTCCTACGCCCATCAGGTAACGCGGCTTGTTCTCGGGCAGTTCCGCAGTCACCACTTCTGTCATTTCGTACATTTCCTGTTCGGTTTCACCTACCGAAAGCCCGCCGATGGCATATCCGTCAGCGTTGAAGGTTTGTACATGTGCAGCTGCCTGTTTGCGTAAGTCGGCATAAGTTGCTCCCTGAACAATTGGGAAAAGCGATTGTGAGTATCCGTATTTGGGTTCGGTACTGTTAAATTGTTTAAAACAGCGCTCAAGCCAGCGTTTGGTAAGCTCCAGCGACTTTTGGGCATAAGCATAATCTGCGTCGCCCGGTGTGCATTCATCAAAAGCCATGATAATATCGGCGCCGATGGAACGCTGGATATCCATTACATTCTCGGGAGTGAACTGATGATACGAACCATCGATATGCGATCGGAAACGTGCGCCCTCTTCGGTGAGTTTTCTGAGATCGCCCAACGAAAAAACCTGGAATCCTCCGCTGTCGGTCAAAATTGGCCGGTCCCAGCGGTTAAACTTGTGCAAGCCACCTGCTTTTTCAATCACATCGATTCCCGGGCGTAGGTACAAATGATAGGTATTGCCCAGTATGATTTCGGCTTTTATGTCATCGCGGATGTCGCGTGTATGTATTCCTTTTACCGATCCGGCTGTTCCAACCGGCATAAAAATCGGAGTTTCGATTTTTCCATGGTCAGTTGTTATTACACCGGCTCGGGCTCGTGAGTTTTCAGTCGTTTTTTCTAACAGAAAGTTCATGCACCTTAAATTGATGGGCAAATATAGATATTTAACTTTAATTCAGGGGGCATGCCCAATGGCGGTCTTGTTAATAAAAACTAATTCATGTAAATAAATATTGGGCCGAATTCAGAGGTGATTATTATTTAATTCCCACATTTGCCATGGCAATGATTTTTAATTTGCCGAATTAATTTTCTGAAACATGCAAACCATTCTGGATAGCCTGAAAGAGATGTCAGTGGCAGACTGGATCTTTACCGGCATTTTTTTGTTTATTTTTCTTTTTCGGCTGTACTACCTGTTGCTTTTTTCAGGGAGGGTGGTTTTTCGTAGTCGCAAAGAAGTAATTATTAATCAGAAAGCAAATCAGCCCATCACTGTATTTTTGACGGTTCGGAATGAAGAAGATAGCCTGCGCCGCTTATTGCCCCAGCTGCTTTCGGTTAAAGATGTAAATTACGATGTGGTAGTTGTCGATGATTATTCGCTCGATAATACATTTACGGTGCTCGGAAGTTTTAAACAATGTCCGAATTTTCGGTTTTCATCGCTAAATGAAGAAACGCGGTTTTCAGTTAAACTGGCACAAAATATTGCGCTGAAAGCTGCTCAAAACGATTGGGTGCTCTCATTGCCCATCGAAACAACCGAGGTTGACAAAGACTGGCTCAACGGCTTTTCGATAAATACGACTACCGACAACCGAAATGTGATGATGGGGTACTCGGGCATAAAAAATAAACCCGGGTATTATAATCTGCTTTGCCGAACCGAGAACTTTCTGCAGCAGCTGAAAAGCCTTGGCTATGTCGCTAACGGTATTCCTTTTGTTTATTTTGAAGACAACGTAGCTTTTCGAAAGGAAGAGTATTTTAAACTGGGCGGTTATGGGCAATTGACAAAAGAAGCTTATGCCAACCTGGAGTTGATTATTAATCAGTTTATCACAAAGAAAAAGACGGTTTTACTGTTTAATGAGCATGCCCGCATTACCAAAGATGTAGAGACAAATCGCGACGATTTTTACAATTTGCTTAACCGAAGTTTCCGAATTGAAAAGTATTTGCCTGCCTGGAAGAGGACCTTTATGGGGTTCGATACCTTTACCAATGTGTTGTACTCTCCATTACTTATTGTAATGTTTGTTTTGTATTTTAAGCTTTGCCCGCTGTTGACGTTGCTGGCCGGGTTTAAAATTATGTTGCATATCATCCTTCTGAAAATCACCTTAAACCGTTTGAGAGAACGCAAAATATTCCTATCTTCGTTAGTGTACGGTTGGTTAATACCTTATTTTAAACCAATTTACAAATGGTATTTTAACCAGTCTGCACATCGAAACAGATGGAAGATAAAGGTTTAATATTATCGGAAAAAGCTCGTCAGGATTACGAATTGGTCAAAACGGCTTTAACGGGTGATGAAAAAGCTTTTGCCCGCTTGTTAAACCGATACAAAGACGCCATTTATTTTATGCTGCTCAAGATGGTGAACAACCGAAGCGATGCAGAGGATTTGACCTTGGAAGCTTTTGGTAAAGCCTTTAAAAGTCTGCATCAATATTCTCCGACTTACGCATTCAGTACCTGGTTGTTTAAAATTGCTTCCAATAATTGCATTGATTTTCTTCGGAAGAAAAAAGGTGTACAGGTTTCGTTCGAAAACAAGGATCAGAACGAAAACAATGAACCCCTGAAGTTAAAATCGAAAGATCCCAATCCGGAGGAGCGGTTGATTCGCCAGCAAAAAGCCATTTTACTTCGAAATGTGGTGCGGAAATTAAAACCACGTTATCAAATTCTGGTCGAGTTACGTTATTTTAAAGAGTATTCGTACGAAGAAATTGCAAAAGAATTAGCTTTGCCGCTGGGTACGGTGAAGGCGCAGTTATTCAGGGCGCGCGAAATGCTTTTTAAAATGATTGAAAGCACCGAAATCGGCCAAAGAGATTAACGAATTTATGGAGATTCTTCTAAAATATTTTTCCGGACTAAATGATCAGCAGATCACTCTTTTCCGGCAGCTCGAACCTTTGTATGCAGAGTGGAACGCACAGATCAATGTGATTTCAAGAAAAGACTTTGCTGAATTCTACGAACGGCATGTGTTGCATTCGCTTGGGATTGCAAAAATCATCCGGTTTAACAAAGGCACGAAAGTTCTGGATGTTGGAACAGGAGGCGGGTTTCCCGGAATTCCGCTTGCCATTATGTTTCCCGATACGCGATTTCATTTGGTCGATTCGATTGGAAAAAAAATAAAAGTAGTACAAAATGTTGCCGAAGCATTGGGCTTAACGAATGTAACAGCCGAACAAATTCGTGCGGAACAGCTAACCGACAAATATGATTTTGTGGTAAGCAGGGCAGTGACCCGTTTGCCTGAATTTGTACCTTGGGTACAAAAAAACATATCGAAAAAACAAATAAATGCTTTGCCCAACGGCATTCTGTATTTGAAAGGCGGCGATCTGACAGAGGAATTGAAGCCCTTTCGCAAAAGAGTGTTTGTGCAGGAACTTTCGGATTATTTCACAGAAGATTTTTTTGATACCAAAAAAGTGGTGCACTTGCCCTTATAAAAAAAACGTCCTCCGTTATTTCGGAGAACGTTTTTTGGTTCAGTCAATATTGCAGTAAAACCTTTTTACTAGTACTCATCGCCAAACGAAACTCCCATTTTTCGGGCTTTGGTAATCAAAGGGTGCTCTTTTTCCACCAGTCGGAGTTTTCCTCCAACGGCCTCCAACGGAACAGTTGTTAAATCGTTGTCTTTTACGGCCACCATTGTTCCAAATTTTCCTTCAGCAATACATTGGGCGGCAAATGCCCCGTACCGCGTAGCCAGTATCCGGTCCATCGGTGTGGGTGAGCCTCCGCGTTGAATATAACCCAGTACGGTTTCGCGGGTTTCAATGCCGGTATATGTCTGAATGGATTCAGCAATGTGCGATGCAGCCGATTTGTTTTTTGGGTGCTCGATGCCTTCTGCCACAACTACAATAGAGTAAGGTTTGTTGTCTTCGTATCGGCTTTCAATTTTTTTACAAACCGAGCGGATATTGTATTCCAATTCCGGTAGCAGAATAATATCGCCACCACCGGCAACGCCCGAGTACAAAGCCAGCCAGCCGGCATGGTGCCCCATGATTTCGATGATCATTACCCGTTGGTGAGAGTTGGCAGTGGTATGCAGGCGGTCGATGGCATCGGTTGCAATCTGTACCGCCGAATCAAAACCAAAAGTAACATCGGTGCCCCAAACATCGTTGTCAATGGTTTTGGGAATACCGATCACATTCAGCCCTTCTTTCGAAAGCAGGTTGGCCGTTTTCATGGTGCCGTTTCCTCCAATACAAACCACACAGTCGAGGCCCAGATTTTCGTAGGTTTCGATGATTTTATCGGGCTTGTCGTTTTCTCCACCGTCTTCTTTTACCAGTTTATAGGGTTTTTCGCGCGACGTTCCCAATATGGTTCCTCCCAATGTTAATATCCCGGAGAGTTTTGATTCCTTTAATTCGATGTAATCGCTATTGATTAATCCGGTATAGCCGGCGTTAAAACCTAAAACTTCCATACCGTACTCCACGATCGCTGTTTTGCCCACACCCCGAATGGCAGCATTCAGGCCCGGGCAATCTCCTCCGGCAGTCAGGATCCCGATTTTTTTCGGCTTTTTTGAATTACTCATAATGAATTTTTCTGATGGATAATTTTCAATAATACCCGAATTTACGAAAGTTGTTGAGAATATGAGAGGACCAAAAGCCATTAAATCGCTTTTTGATTAAAAATTGGCTTTTTCACACGGGCGAGCTTAGATTTTGATATTTTTGTGCAGTTGCAGAGAAATTTGCAGACGATATTTTAATCTATAACCAATTAAATTGTTAAGAATGAAAAAAGTATTTACACTTTTTATGGCAGCCGCCTTTGTTTTTTCCATCTCCTGTAAAAGTACAAAAACAGGCGGTTCAGCAGGATTAAATCAATTAACCAAGAAAGAAAAAGAAGAAGGTTGGGTGTTATTGTTTGACGGAAAAACAACCAATGGATGGAAAGGAAATAACAAAGACCATTTCCCTACCGCATGGGAAGTCGTTGACGGAACTTTACATTTCAACGGTTCAGGTGCCGGAGAAGCCGGAGCCAAAGATGGCGGGGATATTATCACAACTAAAGAATATTCAAACTTCCGCTTGAAACTGGAATGGAAAATCTCTCCCGGGGGAAATTCAGGTATTTTCTATTTAGGAAAAGAACATGAAGGTTGGCCAATATACAAAACCGCTCCTGAATGTCAGGTACTGGATAACGAAAGACATCCGGATGCACGCGCGGGAAAAGACGGTAACCGCATGGCCAGTTCGTTGTACGACCTGATTCCTGCTAATCCGCAAAATGCCAAACCGGCCGGCGAATGGAACCAGATTGAAATTGAAGTATACAGAGGCAGTGTATGGCACCGTATGAACGGGAAAACAGTAGTTGAATACCATTTGTGGACCGACGACTGGAAAGAACTGGTAAAAGGCTCAAAATTCCCGGGCTTGAATCCTGACTGGGCCAATGTTGCCAAAGAAGGTGTAATCGGCTTGCAAGACCATGGCGATGATGTATGGTTTCGTAACATTAAAATTCTTGTTACTGACTAATTCGTAGAATTACGAAATACAGAACCCGGTAAGTTTGCTTGCCGGGTTTTTTTTGTACTTTTGCTTAGATTAATTAACTAAAAGTATTTCCTAAAAATCAGCGTGTTGGGTTTATTTTTACAAAAAAAGAAACAGACTGACGCAACCTTTTTACAAAAATCAGAATCTAGTAGTAGGATGCTTAGTTTTGCAAAACCCATTTAAAATGAAAATACGTAGATTGAAATCCTCCGTTATTTTTGTGCTCATTCCTCTTATTGCAGGGGCCGTGAGCATCGAGAATTTTTGGGGAAATAACAACGATAACCTGGACGATATCAATGGCCGCTGGGAGTGGGTCGGTTCGTTTGCCGGAGTTCCCCGTTACCAGGTTTTTCCCGAAAAGGGGAAAAAACGCTTTCTGGAAGCCATAAAAGATAATGTGTTGGTGTTTGACGAAGACGGAAGAATAATTTCTAGTGGAGCAGTTTCTGATAACATCGTCACTTTCCAGGAGAAAGATGACGTTCGCCTTCAAAGGGAATATGCAATTCGGAATGATTCCTTGTTTTTTGAAGAATATACCGGCCCGGGTGCTGGCGCTTCTCCGATTGTTTCCATTTATGTGCGAAAAAGATAAACTTATTTTATTCCGGATTATACCCCGAATCGTTTAAAATCTTTTGATAGTCTTTATCATTCATTAACTCGGAAAGTGATATTTCCGGATGGCTTTTCATGTATTGCCTTACAATTTGCCAACCCAGCCATACTCCGCAACGTCCAGGTGATTCGAGCGGGAAACCACTGGTGCTTGGAGAGTCATTAATGTAGCGAACAATATCCATCCGTTTGGTCGAATAAAGCATTTTGTTTTCAATCAGATAGGTCCACATGGCAGTTTCGTTCATTTTGCACCAGTTTAGCTGGTCTGCAGTGTAGCCGATTTTTACCGTGTCGTTCATTTCGGGTAACATCGCATCTACCATGTACATCATTTTTCCTTTTTGAACCATTTGCCCCAGCAGGTTGGTGGCCGAATTCTCATCCTCAAATTCAGTAATGGCCCACGCGTACGCAACGTCCGGAAGAATTCTTTCTTTGTACATATTCATTGCCTTGTAACGCGGCGTGGTTTCTAATTCTTTGTAAAACTGGCACTCTCGCCCCAGGTATTTGTCGAGGCTGATCCCGACGATATTTTCCGCCGTTACCACTGACTGGTTAAAGCCTGATACATAAGTGAAAATGGTTGGAAGTTCTTTTTCCGGAAAATGAAAAGCGTAGTATTTGAACGCTTTTTTTAGTTGCTTCTCCAGTTTTGCGAAATCTTTAAACTCGTTGTCGACGGCCGATTTAACTTCGTTGATCATCGAGTCAGCCAGAAATGTTTTCATGTAATCTTCGAAATATTCATCGCCCATTCCGCCTACCCGAATCACCCGGTAGGTAAAAAGGTTAAAAAAATCAGGGTATTTGTTACTTAATTCCGCAATTGTTGCCAAGGTGTCTTTACCTTCCAGGTTTTGCAACTCATTTTCAAAACGAACAACCTCGACTTCCGAGTCAACCTGCGACAGGTCGACTTTTAACGGATTGCGTTTACAGGCCGCAGAAACAACCAAAATAAGAACGAATAAGCCATAAAATCCGAATCTCTTCATTTTACATGAAATTTAAATCAATACGTGAGTGTTGCTATAATATTGCGAAATTGAACTAAAAATTGAACTTTTGCAATTAACATTGTCGCGGGTTTGAAGATTACGGATGACTTTAAACCTGAAACATTAAACAAGAAGAATGAAAGTCGCACTTGCCCAGTTAAATTATACGATCGGTGATTTTGAGGGAAACTCACAGAAAATAGTGGAAGCCATCAATAAGGCTAAAACATCGGGCGCCGATCTGGTTGTGTTTTCCGAGCTTTCGGTTACCGGTTATTACCCACACGACCTTCTGGAAAAAAAGGAGTTTATCCACAAGGCAGAACTTGCTGTGAATGAAATTGCACGTTATTGCACCGATATTGCAGCAGTGGTGGGAGCGCCGCGAATAAACATCCACGACCGGGGGAAAAATTTATACAATTCGGCGTTTTTTCTTGCTGAAGGAAAGATTCAGAGTGTGCACAATAAAACCTTGTTGCCCACTTATGATATTTTTGACGAGTATCGCCATTTCGAGCCAAACAGCACCTTTGATGTGGTGCACTATAAAGGTGAAAAAATTGCGATTACCATTTGCGAAGATTTGTGGGACGAGCAACCCACTGCCAACGAATTTGGGAAAGACAAACTTTACAATGTTTCTCCCATGCACGAGCTTTCCCGCTTTAACCCCGATTTTGTAGTGAATCTTTCTGCTTCGCCGTTCTCGTACAACCAGGAAGGCTGGCGAAAAAATGTATTGATTTCAAAGGCCCGCGATTATAAGATGCCGATTTTGTATTGCAATCAGGTGGGGGCGCAAACGGAACTGATTTTTGATGGAGGTTCGGTTTTTATCGATGAAGCCGGTGAAATTGTAAAAGAGCTGAAATATTTCGAAGAAGATTTTATGCTGATCGATACCGGAAACAGAGGTGAAAAAAATGTGCAAGGCGAGACCGGTTATATTGAGAAAATTCATGATGCCTTGGTGTTAGGGATTAGGGATTATTTCCGGAAAATGGAATTTAAACAGGCCACGCTCGGTTTGTCGGGCGGAATTGATTCCGCAGTTACTCTGGTTTTGGCAGTTCGTGCGTTGGGGGCGGAAAACGTACGCGTGTTGCTGCTCCCCTCAAAATACTCTTCGGATCACAGTGTGGAAGATGCGCGTATTTTGGCCGAGAACCTTGGAATTCGATACGATATTGTAAATATTCAGACGGCTGTGGATGCTTTTGAAAAAGAACTGACACCACTGTTCGAAGGCCGTTCACCCGATGTTACCGAAGAAAATATTCAGGCAAGGGCACGCGGAGTTTATATGATGGCCATTTCAAATAAATTTGGCAACATCCTTTTAAATACCACCAACAAAAGCGAATGTGCGGTTGGTTATGGCACGTTATACGGCGATATGAACGGCGGGTTGGCCGTGCTTGGTGATGTGTACAAACTTGATGTGTACAAACTTTCGCGCTTTATGAATAAAGACCGCGAAATAATTCCGGAAAATACAATCGTAAAACCACCGTCGGCAGAATTGCGCCCCGATCAGAAAGATTCGGATTCGTTGCCCGACTATGAAGATCTGGACAGGATGCTTTTCAACTATATCGAATTGAATAAATCGCCTTTGGAGATCACTGCGCTGGGATTTGATGAAGCCGTTGTTCGCAGGGTAATCCGCATGGTAAATATGAACGAATACAAACGTTTTCAGGCTGCACCCATTTTGCGGATCAGTTCGAAAGCCTTTGGTTTTGGACGTAAAATGCCATTAGTGGCACGTTACTGATCGTTGCAGCATTTCTTAAGAATGCTTACGGATTATATTATTCGTTAAAAAAACGGCAAACTTTATCAAAAACAAGATTGAAGTTTTTGTCAACTATTTTCGTTTCTTTTCGATTCGACGGGAACGGATTCTCGTGCGTGTATTGGTGCTCAAAGTCCATGTTCTCAACTCGAATGTTGATGTCGCGAAAGGCACCGTTCATCGTATTTATAATTTCAAATGGAGGAATTACATCGTCTTTTTTGAGTGATATGGCGAAGAATTGATCTTCATATTTTTTCAACAAAGCCTCTCTGAAGTCCCGCATTCTCTGAAAGTCGAGCATCGAATAAAATACCGTTCCTTCAGAGTGATTTTCTTTTATGTAGTGGTGAAGAAGTTCATCTTTTTGGACGATTTTATCAAAGTGCTCGACCAGGAATGAATACAAGGCAACGTTTGCTTCGCTGTCGAGGATAAACCGCGAAACCGGTGAGATTCGGTTAAAAGCGGCTCCACTGCAAAACAGCCCCACTTTAGAATGGTCGAAATAGTTTTTGTGGTTGGTCAGTTTTAGGATCTGCGCCAGAAAGCCTCCGATGGAGTAGGCAAAAATGTTAAACTCAAAATCTTTGTCAATATAAGGGTGATTGCCATTCTTGCAATCTTCAATCAGTTGAATAACATCGTAATAGGTTTGCAGGCCCGACCATATAAAACGTTGCGGCATAGAGTGCAATCGCATACTTATGGCTACATTCGACAGCGTAGAATTTACAATATTCGGAAATCTTTCTTTCCGCAATTCACTCAGCCGGTACATTTCCTTTTTGCTGCTCCAGTAAAGCGGCGCACGCTGCATATGAAATGCAATCGGGAAAAGCACAACGGTACTTCCTGTTCCTTCATAAATGGCTTTTGCCCAGGGAAGGTATTTGTCCCATTTCTTTTCGTTAAAACCATGAAAAAGGAAGGTTACTTTTTTGGCTTTTTTACTTCCCTTTGGCGCAAGGATCTGGTAGTTGAATTGTTGGTTTTCTTCCACAAATATATCCTTGATGTGCACATGGTTATCCAATGTTCCGATTTCGGTATAAAACGAAAAATGGCTGCTCAGTTTTTGATCATGAAAGTCGCAGTGATAGTTCTCGGTTCCCGGTAAAATCTGAGAAGAACGGGAAGTGAAATGCGCCTCGTTTAGTTCAATGCTATCATAAGTTTTATCCGGTGCTTTTGATTCAAAAAGCAGTTTCAATGCATGGTAGTCATTTGTATATTGCATATTGGATAGAAGTTTATTTGGCGCAAATTAGCATAATCAAAAGGGCCATCGTGCACTTTATGTTTCATTTTTTTTGCGAAATTCTTAGCAGAATTGAGCCCTTTTATAGGTGTCAATAACTCTGTAAGTACCGGTTTATTCAGGCAAAGGTTTAATAAATGATCAGGGTAATGAATATTGGAGGTGGATGATTGTGTTTTTATCATTCGAGCAATGAAAATTGTTGTCTGTTGAACAGTTTGAGTGGCAGTTCATTTGACATAAATCAGTTAGCAAAGTTCGTTGCTGTACAATTTGGAATGCATATAAAATAAACGATAACGCATATTTAAATCTCACAATTTTTTATAGCTTTGATGCTATAAAACATACAGGCGGTTATATGTTAAATCCAGAAATGGGAGTAAGAGATATTACCGACAATCAAAAGTCGATTTTTTATCTCTTAACTCAAGACGAGAAAGAAGAATTACAGCACCATATTTCTTTGTCTCATTACAAGAAAAATGAGTTCGTATTTAAAGAGGGTGATAAACCCACCGGCTTTATGATTCTTGTAAACGGGAAAGTAAAGATCTTTAAAGAAGGCGTTGGTGGAAGGGAGCAGATTATTCGCATGACAAAACCTCTGGGGCTGATCGGTTATCGGGCTCTTTTGGGAGAAGAAACACATAACGGATCGGCGGTAACACTCGAAGAATCTCTGATCTGTAACATAAGCGCTGAGTTTATTTTTAACCGTGCGCTGAAAAATCCCGACTTTTCGTATCGGATTATTCGAAAACTGTGTCAAGAACTGGGATTTTCGAATGCCCGAACCGTTACCTTAACGCAGAAACATATTCGCGGAAGACTTGCAGAATCGTTGATTCTACTGGCTGATAAATACGGATATGAACACGATGGATTTACGCTGAGGGCTTACCTTTCGAGGGAAGACATTGCCAATCTTTCGAACATGACCACGTCGAATGCAATTCGAACCTTGTCGACGTTTGCCAACGAAAAGGTAATCGCAATCGATGGACGGAAAATCAAGATATTGGATGCCAATCGCCTGGAGCGTATCAGTAAGCTGGGTTAACAACAAATTTCAATACTTATAGAAGATGCCAATTGGTTTTGCCGGTTGGCATTTTTTATTCCTGCAGGTAAATCCGTTTTACGCGTTGCGAGATTCCTGTTAAGATTTCATAGGGAATAGTGTCGATTTTTTCAGCCAGCTCGGTAATGTGAATGTGCGGGCCAAAAAACTCAACCGTATCGCCTACTTCAACCTGCACGTTAGTTACGTCCAGCATCAGCATATCCATGCAAATATTGCCCACAACCGGGACGCGCGATCCGTTAACGAAAGCGCTGCCATTTCGGTTGCCGAGTTTTCGGTTCATTCCATCGGCATAACCGATCGGAACAATGGCGATCCTGCTTTCCTGGTTTAGCTTTCCTTTTCGGTTGTAACCCACTGTTTCGTTGTTCCCCGCTGTTTTTACCTGCGAAATGGTGCTTTTCAGTGTGCCAATGGGTTGCAGCGGGAGTCCGGTTTGTGATACTCCATATAACCCGATGCCCAGACGAACCATTTCATGTTGTTTCTCCGGAAACCGTTCAATCCCCACCGAGTTAAGAATATGACGATCGATGCGGTAGGGAAGACCATCAGAAATTTGCCGGAACGCCTGATCGAATTTTTCGAACTGTGCATGTGTAAAATCGTCCAGCGCGGGTTCATCGCTTCCTGCCAGGTGAGAGAATACCGATTTAATTTTTAACGCATCTGAATCCTTCAGAACTTCAATCGCCTCAGAGATTTCGTCAGATGATTTAAAACCCAGCCGGTTCATTCCGGTGTCGATTTTTAAATGTGCCGGAAAGTTTTGCATCCCGGCTGCCGCTACACTTTGAGTGAAATTTCGCAGGAGATCAATGCTGTAGATGTTGGGTTCCAGGGCAAAATCAATCATGTTCAGAAAACTGTCCTGCTCCGGATTCATAACGATGATCGGTACTGAAATTCCGGCGTTACGCAGACGTACCCCTTCGTCGGCCACAGCAACTGCCAGGTAGTCTACATTTTGGTGTTGAAGTACGCGGGCAACCTCAATATCACCGCTTCCGTATGAAAAGGCTTTTACCATCACCATTATTTTGGTTTCTGGCCGAAGCATTTTTCTGAAAATATTCAGATTTTGAATGAGTGCATTAACGCTTATTTCTAAAATCGTTTGATGTGCTTTTTGTTGCAGTAAGGCGGAGATTCGTTCAAAACGAAAACGCCGGGCACCTTTCAGCAGAATAACCGACGATTGAAAGGCCTGTCGGTCGAAAGCAGCTTCAAACGCTTTGTAATCGCGAAAAACAGTTGTTTTTACCGAGAACAGGTTTTTATGATTTGAAATTTCTGTTCCGATACCGATAAGTTGATCAATACCCCATTCCTCCAGCAGATTATTTACCTTGGAATAAAGTTCCGGTTGCGACCATCCGGTTTGAAGAATATCTGAGAGAATCAGAATTTTTCGTTGCTGAGCAGTGGCTGCCTGCTGTTTTAAAACCGATAATGCAATGGTTAATGAATTAAGATCGGAATTGTAAAAGTCGTTGATAACCGTACAGTTGTTGATTCCCTGTTTGATTTCCAGACGCATGGCAATCGGCTGCAGCTGACAGAAGGCTTCTTTGAAATCAGATGGATCCAGTTTCAAGTTTAATAATGTGGCACAGCAATGGCAGGCATTTTCAATAGCAGAGTCGTCGGTGAAGGGAATCGTAAAATCAAAGTGTTGGTTTTTATATGATCCGCTTACAACGGTTTCATTCGCGTATTTTTTGGTGCTGAAGGTTAAGTTATCTTGCGGCTTGTCCAAACTCCAGAAGAAAGGTTTAACCTTATTAATTTGGCAGAATTCTTCCACTGATTTACGAATCCAGTCTTGATCAGCGCGGCAGATCAAGGTTTTCGATTGGGTAAAAAGCAGAAGTTTTTCCTGGAGTTTTTCTTTCAGCGAAGTAAAGAACTCCTGGTGGGCATCGCCAATATTGGTCAGGATTCCGATTTCAGGAGCAATCACCGGTGCGAGGTGTTGCATTTCTCCGGGTTGTGAAATGCCGGCTTCAAAAATGGCCAGATTAAAACTGTCATCAAGTAAGAGAACAGACAATGGAACTCCCACTTGTGAGTTATAGCTTTTGGGACTTCTCGCGATCTTGTATTTTTCAGAAAGCAAATCGTGCAGCCACTCTTTGATTATCGTTTTCCCGTTGCTTCCCGTAATCCCAATCACGGGGTAGGTAAACTTTTTTCGGTAATAGGCTGCCAGTTTCTGAAGAGCCAGCGTAGTATCTTCTACCCAGATAAAAGTGGCTTCCTGAGTTTGTTCAGGCTTTTCAGAAACCAGAAAAGCACGGATTCCTTTTTTTAGGAGTTCCGGAATATACTGGTGTGCATTGTAAACCGGGCCTTTTAAGGCCACAAACAATGCGTTCTCTCCGCGGTGCACGGTTCGGCTGTCGGTGACTAAAGTTGAAATGTGTGTTGGCTTGTAGGAAGTGTTGATGATGAGCTCGCCATCAACGGCTTGGGCTATCTCCTGAAGTAAAAGTTCCTGCATTACTGTTTTTTTGCTTTGTTGTAGCAACTTCTGCAAAGTGGTTCGTAAATATCTTTTTCGCCCAGCAAAACCACCTGTTCCTTTTCGGAAAGCCGGTGCGAGAATTGCGCAATACTTCCGCACCTGACACAAATGGCGTGAACCTTTGTTACATAATCGGCCACTGCCATCAGTCCCGGGATAGGACCAAAAGGTTTGCCTTTGAAATCCATGTCGAGTCCGGCAATAATAACACGGATTCCCATGTCGGCCAGTTTTACGACTACATCTACCAATCCGTTGTCAAAAAACTGTGCCTCGTCAATGCCGATTACATCCACATCGCCGGATAGCAAAAGAATGTTAGCCGAATTTTCGACCGGTGTTGAACGAATAGAATTTTCATCGTGCGAAACTACTTCCGTTTCGGAGTAACGTATATCCAGTGAAGGTTTAAATATTTCAACCTTCTGCCGGGCTATTTTTGCCCGTTTCAGACGGCGGATCAACTCTTCTGTTTTCCCTGAAAACATTGACCCTGCCACCACTTCGATAGTACCCACTTTTTTGTGGTTGTTTACATCTCTTTCAATAAACATTCAACGTTACTCTTACAGATTTTACTACTTTTACAAAAGTATAATTTAAACCTAGTTCTTCGGGAATGGAAAATAAAAAACTGCTCAAATTTTTGCACAAGGACATCGCAGAAATTGAAGAAATCTTTGCAGAAAAAGGTAAAAGTGGCTTTGATAATTTTGAGATAGAATTCATTCAGAGTCGTTTCAGTGGCGCGAAACAAATCATTCAGATCTTGAGTGAAAAAGAAAATGAGCCGATGAATAAAACGGGGCAGTGGACCGTACAAAACGAGGAACCGGAAGAGGAAATTCCTTCTCCCTTGAGTCGGGAAGAGATTGAAGAAGAGGAGTTTGTTGATGAAGGGGAAGAACTGATAGCCGAAGTTGCTGAAGAACAGCCGGAATCAGAGGAGGAGAAACCAGAGTTTAACATTGAAGCAGAAGTTGAGGTTACAGTTGAACAGAAAGATGCTGCGGAGCCGGTCGTGGAAAATGTGGTTGAAGTGATCGAAGAACCTGCCAGGAATTCCGAAAATGACGAACTGGAATTGGATGAAGAAGTTGAACCTGTAGCCGGTGGACAACGGCTTGGAGATCGCATTTTGAAGGAGAAATCGGTAAATGATCTGGCAGGAACGGGAAGCAATAATCTCGAATATAAAATATCGAACAGTCCGGTTAGTAGTATTCAGTCAGCTATTGGCATCAACGATCGCTACCAGTATATTCGCGAACTTTTTGACGGAAGTGCGGAACGGTTTACTGAAGCAATTACCAGTCTCGATAATATGAAGAATATTCAGGATGCTGTAGCTTATCTGCAGCTCAATTATAAATGGAAAAAAACAGAAACCAGTCTAAAGTTTGTTAATCTGGTAAAACGAAGGTTTGCTAATGGATAAGTCCGGAAAATTGATTTTGGTCCCGACGCCCATCGGCAATTTGCAGGATATTACGTTGAGGGCGGTTACGGTTTTAAAAACGGCTGATTTGATTTTGGCTGAAGATACCCGTGTTTCGGTAAAGTTGCTTAAGCACCTCGAAATTGAGAAACACATGATGTCGCATCATAAGTTCAATGAGCATAAAACACTTACCTCAATTGTTGCTCAAATTGAAATGGGAAATACGGTGGCGCTGATTTCAGATGCCGGGACGCCTGCCATTTCCGATCCTGGTTTTTTGCTGGTCAGAGCCTGCGTGGAAAAAGGGCTTGAAGTGGAATGCCTGCCAGGGCCCACAGCTTTGATTCCGGCGCTGGCCGTTTCAGGCCTGCCGACAGAGAAATTTGTCTTCGAAGGATTTCTGCCTCAAAAGAAAGGGCGCCAAACCCGGTTGAAGTTTTTGGCAGAAGAAACCCGTACCATGCTTTTTTATGAATCGCCTTTTCGACTGGCTAAAACATTGGGGCAATTCTGCGAGTATTTTGGAGCAGAACGCAAAGCCTGCGTTTGTCGCGAACTCAGCAAAATGTTCGAGGAAATTAACAGGGGCGATGTGAAAGAACTCGCAGAATATTACACTGCCCACCCCCCTAAAGGTGAAATTGTTATTGTTGTGGAAGGGAAAGCTTAGTTGTTTTGTTCATTTTGCCTTACAGGGAGCCCTTGTTAATCAAATGTATGAATAAGAAATACACCCATATATTTTTTGATCTCGACAATACGCTTTGGGATTTTAATAAGAATTCCCGGCTGGCCATTCATGAGACTTTTCTACAATTTAAGCTAGATCAGCAGGGGATTGATTTTGACCTTTTTTTTGAGGTTTACACCAGGCATAACGATGGTTTGTGGAGTCTTTATCGCAAAAAGGAAATCCATAAAAACGAGTTGAAACGACAACGGTTTCAAAAAACACTGGACGATATAGGCGTTGTAGGTGTAGATGCGATGGAAATGAACAATCATTACCTGGAGATGATGCCCCAACAAACCATTTTGCATGAGGGAGCGTTGGAGGTGTTGTCGTTGCTGAAGAGTTTGAACTACAAACTTTTTATTATTACAAATGGATTTTCGGAAGTACAGCATCGGAAACTGAAGAGTTCAGGACTGGAGCCTTTTTTCGAGCGGGTGTTTATCTCTGAAGAAGTAAAATGTCCCAAGCCTCAGCGTGAAATCTTTGAATATGCGATTACCTCAACCAATGCCAGGAAATCAAAATCGGTAATGATCGGAGACGATTTTGAGGTTGATGTAAAGGGGGCACTTAACGTAGGAATTTCAGGGATTTATTTCAATCCCAAAAAACTCGATGGTAATAACGACAACGAAGAACGCAGCCACGATGACACTTTTGTTGTGATTCACAAATTGACTGATTTGCTAAAAGTGTTGTAGACTTTTTATCTACTCAAAAAGATTTTTAGATCCTGTCGTTATGGAAATAGGATCACTGTAACTCTAGTCATAAAATTGTAGAAAAAAGTTTCCGTTTTATTTCCATGCGTTAATCCTTAAGTCCAAGTTACTGATGTGTTTGTTATCATAAGAATTAAGATCTCGAAACAGGCTTTAGCCGATTTTGTATTTGTGTCTGGATTTTTTATTTAGAGTCCGGATCCTTTTTTTCTCCTTTTGTCTGCGGTTTTCACGTTGATTTTAAAATAAAATTTGATGATATGGCTGCTTGAGAAAAGACAGATTTATCTTAGTTTATATTATGTAACTATTTGTGCGTGAGTAAATTGTTGGTGCAATGTTTGGTGGTTTAACTTTTTTTTTGGAATTTGTAAATGTTAAAAAAATTAACCATTGAAAATGATTTTTAACAATTGATCTTAGCGTGATAGATGATTAATGGATTTGGGGGAATCCTGATCGAAAAATCAATTTTTATTTAAATGCTGTTTAATTATGATTTAAGCTGTTTCTATGGCGCGATTTGTAAAAAACGTCTTTTGTTTTTCCAGTCTTTTTTTATCGAAAAAACTGCAACTAAAGAGAATAAATGGCCGGGAGGCGCTCACTCTGCATATACTCACTATTACCCTTCGTAGAATTTCTAGCCTCCCGGTTCTGTATTTTATTGTTTCTCATATTCATTGTGTTATCATACTGTGTGTTACCGAAAGTATATTCCTAAAAAGATATTTCAGAAGGTTCTGTTAAGAAAGTTGCTTTAACGTTCTAAGTTGTCTATTAATAACTAAAATTATTTTTATGAAAAAAATTGCGATTCTTTTATCGATTCTCCTTTTCATGGGTAATTTGGTGGTGAATGCTCAGACTAGGAGTATAATCGGTACAGTTACTTCTGGTGAGGATGATATGCCAATACCCGGAGTGTCGGTTTCAGTAAAGGGAACAACCCTTGGAACAGTTACTAATCTGGATGGTCGGTTTGAATTGACTGTTCCGGCTGATGCTAAGTATTTATTATTTAGCTTCATAGGGATGAAGAATCTTGAGGTGGAGATTGGTTCACAGACCAATTTTGCCGTGAAGATGGAAAATGCGATTATTGGAGTTGACGAGGTGGTTGTTACGGCTCTTGGCATTTCCCGGGAAAGGAAATCTTTGGGGTATTCTGTACAACAAGTAGGAGGAGAGGAGATCAGCACAATAAAAGGAGCTGATTTTACCTCAGCACTTTCAGGAAAAGTTGCCGGGCTCGACATAAAAACAAACACAAACTTTGGTGGATCTACAAACGTCATTGTTCGTGGTTCAGCTTCATTAACCGGAAACAACCAGGCCTTGTTTGTTGTTGACGGTGTGCCTATTGACAATACGATTATGAATGACTCGT
This sequence comes from Maribellus sp. YY47, assembly GCF_023111095.1. Classification (GTDB taxonomy): domain Bacteria; phylum Bacteroidota; class Bacteroidia; order Bacteroidales; family Prolixibacteraceae; genus Draconibacterium. The sequence goes on along the minus strand of NZ_JALGYW010000011.1, from coordinate 153,530 downwards.
ACCAGAAAAGAGGGGGGCGTGGATACGACTACGGTAGCACCGCTTCTGATATTAATCCTAACGACATTGAGTCGATTTCGGTATTGAAGGGAGCAGCGGCAACCGCGCTTTACGGGTCGAGAGCTGCGAATGGTGTGATTCTTATAACAACTAAAAAGGGAGCTAAAGGGAAAAACCTGGGGATATCTTATGCCGGAAATGTTACCCTTGGGTTTGTGGATAAAAGTACATTTCCTGAGTATCAGAAGGAATACGGTGGCGGTTATGGAATAGACTGGTATAGTGATTCAGATTATCCGGGACTTGAATACTGGGACTGGAACGATGACGGAACTGATGAGTACATCGTTCCTACTTATGAGGATGCATCAATGGGAGAATCTTTCAATGTCGGTTTGAATGTTTACCAATGGAATGCATTCTGGCCCGGTTTAGATACCTATGGTAAAGCTATGCCTTGGGTTGCTGCTAAAAACGATCCGATCGAATTTTTTGAAACAGCGACAACAACGTCTAACTCGATTCAGGTTACTGGTGGCAGCGATAATTTAACCTACCGGTTTTCTTACCAGAATCTGCAGCAAAGTGGTATTATGCCAAACAGTGAGCTGGATAAAAATAACTTTAGCTTTTCCGGCAGTTATGATATTACGTCTAAATTGAAAGTCTCGTCTTTTGCCAATTTCATTAAAACCGAAACGAAAGGAAGAAACATAACCGGTTATTCTGGTAACCTGATTTCCGGTTTTCGCCAGTGGTGGCAAACCAATGTTGATATTCTTGAGCAAAAAAGAGCGTACGAGCAATTGGGGGTAAATGCCACCTGGAACATGAACGAGCCAGGCGATACCAGCCCGGCTTATTGGAATAACCCCTATTGGCAACGTTACAGAAACTACCAAACCGACTCGCGTAGCCGCTTTATCGGTTATACCAAGTTCGATTGGCAAGTTGCCGACTTCCTGTCATTTACGGGGCGTGTATCTGTAGACTATTATTCATTCCTTGAAGAAGAAAGACTTGCTGTGGGGTCTATTGCGGAGGCTTTTGGTGTTGGTTATAACGATACATCGTCGGGTTATTCAGTGAAAAGAGGAGATTTTTCAGAATACAACTTCGATTTGATGGCCAACTTCAATAAAGACATTACTGATAAGTTGAACTTAACAGGCTTGATAGGTACCAACATTCGGAAACAAAACTCTACCGATTTTTGGGCATCCACAAACGGAGGATTGGCAGTTGAAGGAATTTATTCGCTTGCCAATACTGCATCTCCGTTGGAATTGCCGATTGAGCATGCGCCAAAGATCCAGGTGAATGGTTATTTTGCAAATGCATCATTGGGGTACAACGATATTTTATTTCTTGAAGGTTCGGTTCGTGTTGACCAGGCTTCTACTTTGGCTCCAAATAATCGTACTTATGTGTACCCATCTGCTACGGGTAGTTTTATTTTTACGAAGTTCATTGATCAGGAATGGTTTAGCTTTGGTAAAGTGCGTTTAAATTATGCCGAAGTGGGTAATGATGCCCCTTTTGCCAGTTTATATAATACTTATGACCAATACTATCCTTTTAGGGGAAATGGAGTTGCATCAAACGACAACACAATTAATAATGTTGAGTTGAAACCGGAGAGATCAAAAAGTTTGGAAGCAGGTTTAACCCTGAACTTTGTAAAAAACCGTTTGGGTCTCGATGTTGCCGTTTACGATAACAGAACTGTTGATCAAATTATGCCGGCAGCAATTTCTTATGGATCAGGTTCTAGCTTTATATATGTAAATGCCGGAGAAGTTAGTAATAAAGGTGTTGAAATTATGCTCAACGCAACACCGGTAAAACAACGCGGTTTTACATGGGACCTTGTTTTAAACTGGTCGAAAAATAAAAACAAGGTTATTGACATGGCTGAAGGTTTGGAGAAATTGCAACTTGCAGACCTGCAGGGAGGTGTTACCGTTAATGCTGTAAAAGGCTATGCTATGGGAACCATTCATGGTACCGATTTTATGTATTACAATGATATTAAAGATGAAGCACATCGCATTATAACCGATGGTTACTACGATGTTAGCGCATCAGATCAGATTATTGGAGATGTAAATCCAGACTGGATTGGCGGTCTTCGCAATACGTTCAGTTATAAAAATCTTAAGCTTAGTTTCTTAATCGACTGGAAACATGGTGGTGATGTATTCTCGTTAGACCATTGGTACGGTTCATCTACCGGTTTGTATAAGGAGAGCGCCGGTTTGAACGACCTTGGAAACCCTGTGCGTAATTATGTTGCTGGTGGTGGCGGTGTGATACTAAGAGGAGTAACTGCTGACGGTGCGCCCAATACGGTACGTTCGGAAGATATGGGAACGTATTATACTCCGGTTGGGTCGTACTATGCACCCAATGCTTTGTTTATTTACGATGCCAGCTATGTTAAGCTAAGAGAGTTGTCGGTTACTTATAGCTTGCCTAAGTCTCTTTTTGATAACATATTTATTCAGGACGCTTCAATTGCATTGGTGGGTTCAAACTTGTGGATTATTCATAAAAACCTTCCTTATGCCGATCCGGAGACTTCTCAAGGTGCAGGAAATATTCAAGGTTGGCAAAGTGGTGTAATGCCATCAACGCGCAATATTGGTTTTACATTAAATGTTAATTTTTAATACGTTGTAAAAATGAGAAATAGAAAATTATATATAATCGTACTTTTTCTGGGATTTCTGTTTTCATGTACCGATAATTTCACAGAAATGAATGTTGACACAACCCGGCCGGAAAAAGTAAGTGCAAGCGTTTTGCTTACCAATGCACAAATCGAAATTATTGATCAAATATCCAGCACGAACGTTAACTACAACATTTGGAAGCTGATGGCCCAATATTGGACAGAGCGTTCGTACAGGGATGAAGCGAACTATAACATTACGAGCCGTGAAATTCCGGAACAGATTTTCAGGGTGTTTTATGCTGCTTTATACGATTTAAAAGATGCGTATGGAATTATTGAAGCACAGACGCTTACTGAGCCTAACCTGGAGTCGAAGCAAATTGTTAAGGCAAATCAGCTGGCAGTTATTGAATTGGTAAATGTTTTTGTATACCAACGTTTGGTGGATATTTTTGGAGACATTCCTTATAGCGAGGCATTAGACAAGGATAATTACACTCCTGCTTATGATGATGCACAGGCAATCTATACAGATTTAATTGCCCGTGCCGAAGCCGCTGTTGCAGCCCTTGATGTTTCTGATGAAAGTTTTGGCACCGCTGATTTAATTTATAACGGAGACGTTGGATCCTGGATTAAATTCGGACATAGCTTATTGGTGAAGTTGGGTATTGGTATTGCTGATGGTCCATTGTCTGCTTTAGGAAAATCAACCGTTGAAGCACATTATGATGGGGTTTTTGTGAGTCAAAGCGAAAGTGCATTCTTCCCGTACGAAAAGTCACTGCCTTATGTGAATGAGCTATACAATGATTTGGTAGCCAGCGGGCGTCACGATTTTGTAATGGTTAAAGGGATGGTTGATTTAATGACTGATATTGAAGACCCGAGAATTGACAATTACTTTGATGATCTTGACGGAATTACCACCCCTTATGGTGCATCTGGCGGTTCGTACAGTACAAAAGTACATTACGATGCAGCCTTGGAAGAACCCGATTTCCCTGGCTTCTTCATGACTTTTGATGAGGTTCAGTTTTACCTGGCAGAAGCTGCTGCCCGTGGTTGGAGCGTTGGCGCTGATGCTGAAACGTATTATAACGCAGCGGTTACCGCTTCCATTATACAGTGGGGAGGTACTGAGGCCGAAGCTGAGACCTATTTGGCTTCACAGTCTTACTCTTCCTATGATGTATGGAAAGATGCGATTGGTACACAAGCCTGGTTGGCTATGTACACACGGGGCTTTATTGGTTATACCTTCTGGCGGAGATTAGACTACCCGTCCGTATTGGTAATGCCACCAAGTCCACCTACCGGAGTTACATCTATTCCGGTTCGATTCACCTACCCAACTAACGAGCAACAGTACAATTCAACAAATTGGGCTGCTGCAGCTGCTGCTATTGGTGGAGACGAATTGAGTACAAAATTGTTCTGGGATATTTATTAGGAACTAGTAAATATTTTAATTGTTCCAAAATACGCGGACAAACTTAAAAGACATTTATTGAAGCCGTTGAGGTTAGCCTCAGCGGTTTTTTTTATGTACTAGCTAGTCAATCATGAAAAACAGATAATTCTCAAACAGACGATTCTTTAGTAAAATCATTGTTTCCTTTTGCTCCAATTGTACAGTACAAAAATGAACATAAAATGCACTCCTTTTACTGTTTCTGAGCTTTTCATCATATTGTAGCCAGCTGTTGTCAAGGTTGTATTAATATGGTTGCCAACAACCCAATTTTGATTTAATCCGGTCCATTACTGTTTTTCTGCACTTATGGGCCATTGATTTATTGCTGTGGTTGAATGTTATTTTCCGAAGTAAAATTTCGCACGGCTGATGGAGGTGAAAGGATACCATTATAGTCATAACCATTCAAGGGCAAGAAAGCTACTTTTCCAGCGCCGCATTTAACGCTGCAGTGTTTTGTGCTTACAATTCTGATATGGCTTCCGGAAGCTATCATGCTGTAAGCGACAGCTGTGGCTTGGACGGTAATCTTACCATAACCGTAGATCCGGCTGATGAGTATATCGTATATGTATCTGGTCTGGCTGCAATTGAAGGTCATGATGAAGATCACGGACCATTAAAAATGATCATAAACGAACAGGACTACTCTGCAATTGCGGAAAAAACCGTACTTGCTTCTAATTTAATACCATGGGGATACCCCTATACCGCATATAACTACCAAGGATTTGGTGAGCTTAACACCTGTGATGGAACCTACATAATGACATTTACCATCGGTATTGATCAAGGTACCTGGGGGTTTATGATTTTGTACTCACAAAGAATTAATTAAAATTTCACACGATCAGAAGTTTGATATAAAATCGAATGAAAATTAAGAGTGGGCTGATAAATAAGTAAGTCCACTCTTATTTTTTTGGGTAGGGTGAGTACGGGAAAAGCTCCCGATAAACTTCAGGGTAATAGCCACAAATGTTAACAATCATGGTGCTTCTAGACGATTATTTGCTGTTCTTTCGATATTTTTCGTGTATTTAAAAATAAAATACAGTTGGTTTGTATTTCTTATGTATTAGTGAGGATGATTGAAAATTGCTTTCATATTTTTTGGAAGTTTGATTTTTTTTTTCACATTTGTAAGTGTTAAAAAAATTAACCATTAAACAAATGGTTTTTTAACAGTTGATTTTAGGGTAATAGATGATTCATGGATTTGGGGGAATCCTGAAAAAATCAATTTTAATTTATACGCTGTTTAATTATTATTAAAGCTGTTTCTATGAAGGGGTATGTAGGAAACGTCTTTTGTTTTTCCAGATTTTTTTTACTGAAAAAATTGCAACTAAAAAGAATGAATAGCCGGGGGGCACTCACTCTGCATATACTCACTATTACCCTTCGTAGAAATTTTAGCCTCCCGGTTTTTTGTATTCAAAATCCCCCTTATGCATTTGGTAATCGTGCTTCAATGATTTAAGAATGAATTCTGAATGTTAAATTCAGATGATAAGGAAATGAGAGAAACTTTAATGTTTATAGCTGTTTATTAATAACTAAAATTATTTCTATGAAAAAAATTGCGATTCTTTTATCGATTCTCCTTTTCATGGGTAATTTGGTAGCAAATGCTCAAACCAAGACCATAACAGGTACTGTTACGTCTTCAGAGGATAATCTGCCTATACCCGGAGTATCGGTAGCAGTGAAAGGTACTACATTAGGAACTATCACCAACGTTAATGGTGAATATGAACTAAAGGTACCACAGGATGCTACTACACTTGTTTTTAGTTTTGTTGGAATGAAAACTCAAGACGTTTCGATTGCTGGCAAAGATGTAATTGACCTGCTCATGCAGCCGGAGACTATTGGAGTTGACGAAGTTGTTGTTACAGCGTTGGGTATTCAACGACAGAAAAGGGAACTGGGTTACTCTACTGTAAATATTAACAGCGAAGAGTTAACTCAGGCAAAGTCGATGAATGTTGCATCAAGCTTGCAAGGTAAAGTTCCCGGCTTAAATATTTCATCGCTGAATAGTGGTGTTATGGAAGATGTAAAAATCAACCTGCGCGGGATTCGTTCTCTTACCGGAAGTAATAATCCGATGTTGCTTTTAGATGGTGTGCCTGTGGGGCTTGGATTATTGAACACAATAAATCCGAATGATATTGAAAGTATTAACGTCCTTAAAGGAACCTCTGCAGCTGCTGTTTACGGGCCGGATGCACGTAACGGTGTGATTGTTGTTACTACTAAAAGTGGTTCTAAGACAGATATTCCTGACATTGTTATTAGTAATACAACGCAATTTAGCAATGTGTCTTTCTTCCCTAAATTTCAAACCCAGTTTGGCTCAGGCGGTTCTGGCTCATACATTCCTTATGAAAACTGGTCGTGGGGACCTGAATTTGACGGAAGTGATGTTCTCCTTGGCGAAGTACTGGAAAATGGGAACGAGCAAATTGTAAAATACGCTGCTAATAACAGCAGGAAAGAATTCTTTGATACCGGTATCGTAATGCAGAATGATATATCTTACTCTGCCAAGAATTTTTACCTCAGCCTTCAGGATGCGAAGAATAATGGTGTTATGCCGGATGACGAAAACAGAAGGACAGGTGTTAGAATGAACGTTTCTCAGACTTACAAGAAATTTACTGCCACATTTAATACCAATTACATTTACCAGAAGTACGATGTTTTTGACAATACTGCAATGGGCGACTATTATGCAGCAAATAATGTTGGTTTAAATGGCGGTTTGATGAACCTTATTTTCAGTACACCTGCACAGGTTCCGCTGACTTCGTATAAAGATTTCGTTAACAACGAATTTGCACAATATAATAACTATTTCAACCGCTACGGTATTAACCCATATATCGCACTGGATACCTGGCGTAAAGAAGGGAAAAATCAAAACCTGATTAGCAGTCTTGATTTAAAACTCTCTCCGACAGATTGGTTAGACTTAAATTACAGGGCAGCTGTGACTCATCAAAGTATTGTAACGATGGTTACAGGTAAGCGCTTGGTTACCAATTCATACGGAGCTGGTAGAGGGCTGGATAATGTTCCTCAGAGTGTAGAAAACAGCACTTATGTTGGCAATCGTTTTTCTTCAGAGTTTTATGCCAACCTGCATAAAACATTTGGAGACTTTAAAGTGAATGTGCTCGGAGGTACTTATGTGCGTGAAGTCAACTCCAGAACTACCGGAGTAAATGCTAGCAACCTGGTTATCGAAGGATTATTTAATGTGTCGGCACGTCCCGGAGAACTGGGAGGTGAGTCAACAGAATCGCGCTCACGTTTGTTTTCATATTATGGAAGCGCCAGTTTGAATTACAAAAATTTTGCAAACATCGAAGTTACCGGCCGTAATGATAAGACGTCGGTTTTGGATCCAAGCAATAACAGTTACTTCTATCCCGGCGTAAGCGGGTCGTTGGTCTTGACCGATGCTATTCCTGCCCTTAAGTCCGAAGCTTTTGGTTTTATGAAATTGCGGGCTTCCTGGAACAAAACCGGTAACGCAGATATTAATCCCTACTTGTTGAGTGCTACATTCTCACAGGGAGATGGTTTCCCATTCAATGGAATGCCTGGTTATTCTGCCGATGATACTTCATACGACAAATACCTGGAGCCGGAATTTATTGAAAGTACCGAGTTCGGTTTTGAAATCAGCATGCTGAGAGATCGTATTAATCTTGATGCAACTTATTACACCCAGAAAAATACAAACCAGATCGTTAATGTGCGTGTTCCTCGTTCTACTGGTTATACCTTTGCCTATGTTAACGCAGCTTCATTCAAAAACTATGGTTTTGAAACCCAGTTAAAACTGACTCCGCTTGTTCAGTTGGGTGAGTGGAAACTGAATTTTACAGCAAACTATTCGTATAATAACAGTGAAGTGTTAAGTATTTACCAGGATTTACAGGAGCTTTCCATCGGAGGTTATGTAATGGCTGCTAACCAGGCTGTTGTCGGAGAACCTGCATTTATTTTCAACGCTTCGGATTATAAAAGAGACGGTGAAGGACATGTAATTGTGGATGCCGAAACTGGAATGCCTCTTATTGACGAGGTAAACAAAAAATTTGGCCGTACCATGCCTATGCATATTATCGGATTGAATCCGTCGATACACTGGAAAGGCTTAACCTTTTCTGCATTATTTGAATACAAGGGTGGGCACTATAATTTCAACCTGATTGGAAACGAGATGGCCTGGACCGGTACCTCTGAAATTACCGGGGCTAACCACCGTGAACGATTTGTAATCCCTAACTCAGTTTACGAAGATCCGGCAAATCCCGGCCAATATATCACCAATACAAATGTTACCATTACCGATGTGAATGATTTCTTCACCAGCGATAATTACAGGAGTGTGGCATCTAACTTTATTACAAGCGCTGCTGCATGGAGATTCCGGGAATTGGCTATAACTTACGACTTGCCTGCTTCCTTACTGGCGAAACAAGACATTGTGAAAGGTGTAACAGTTGGCTTTGTAGGTCGTAACCTTGCATTGTGGTTGCCCAAAAGTAATGTATACTCTGATCCTGATTACCGCGGAAACAACAGCTTCCTGACAGGAAACATCAGTGGTATTTCAAACGCAACAGTAAATCCTCCTGTTCGTACTTTAGGTGGTACTTTATCTGTTAGATTTTAATTTGTAGTTTAATTTTCAAAAAGAATAGATATGAAAAAGCTATCATATATAATAGTTGCACTGGCTTTCTTATTGAGCGGTTGTGGCGATAATTTTTTCGACATTAACCAGAATCCAAATAAAGCAGTGGAAGAAAATATGACACCGAGCCTGGTCTTCCCCAGGACAGTACACCGCCTCGCTGCAATGTCTGCCACTGATTACGATGTATACAGCAGATGGATGGGGTACTGGGCACGTTGTTCAGGTACATACGGTCCGAATACCGACGAAGAATCTTATGCTATCACTTCTTCATTCAACCGTACTAACTGGTTGAATATGTACGATATTCTGAAAGATCTTGATGTAATTGAAAAGAATGCTGAAGCAAGAAATGAAACAGGATATCAGGCAATCGCCAAAATTCTGAAATCAATTGGGTTTATGCAATTGGTTGACCAGTATAATAATGTTCCGTACTCAAAGGCCTTTAACCTTGGTGAATATATGCTGACTCCATACGATAAAGGTCCTGAAATTTATGCAGCCTTAATTGCGGATCTGGAAGTAGCTGATAATTTATTAAAAGAAGCTTTGGTTGCTGATAATCTGGATATCAGAAGTGCCGATATTGTTTATGGTGGAGACTTTGATTTATGGCGAAAATTGGGCAACACTCAGCGTTTAAGATTAGTCATGCACCAGTCTGAATTGCTCGGAGATTCGGGTTTGAAAACCGAAATTGATAAAATTGTTGCCAATGGGGGAGGTTTCCTTGCTGCGGGTGAAACTGCTGAAGTACAACCTGGCTATGCAAAAGACGTGGATAAGCAGAATCCTTACTGGAATTCATTCAAAATCAACGATGCTGGTGGTTTAGATAACTTTAATCGGGCGAACAATTATTTGTTGGAAATGCTAATGACATATGATGATGTTCGCTATGAGTATTTCTATTCAAAGGCAGCAACGCCAACAAATGGGGAAGACTATGTTGGCTTTGATTACGGCCATGAATATCCTCCAGAAACTCCTGAAAATGAGAAAAAAGCAGCGGCCAATTCATCGGACGTTGCTGGCCCAGGTATTGCTAAAAGTCCTTCAATGGCCCAGTGGTTATTCACTTCTTTTGAAAGTATGTTCCTACAAGCAGAAGCTATTCAGCGCGGTGCATTAAGTGGCAATGCAAAGACCATGTACGAAGATGCTGTAACAGAATCGTATGTTTGGTTAGATGTTGAAGATGCCGAAGATGCTGCCGACGCTTATCTGAATGCACCGCTGAAAACTTTTGCCGTATGGGATCAGAACGAAGATAAACTGAAATTGATTCTTACTCAAAAGTATATTGCTATGTTTGGAATCAACGGACTTGAAACATGGACCGATTATCGTCGCACCGGTATTCCCAATGTGCCACTGTCAATCTATAAAAGCCGTGGATCCAATGTCATACCAAAGCGTATGATTTATCCGCAGGAAGAATATCAATATAATAGTGCCAATGCAACAGCTGAGGGAACAATTAACCCACAGACTGCTACTATTTTTTGGGATAAGTAATTTTAATTAGTTAAAGAAAATAATTATGAAAAGGAATATATATAAACTGCTGATGTCCGCCCTGTTTGTTTCGGCAGGACTGACTTCCTGCTTGAATGACGACAATATCGACAATCAGGACTACGGGCTGATTGATCTTAATGCAAATAAGATTATAGAAATTCCGGCTGGTGCTTCGCACGAAAAGAGCCTGACGCTTTTACCCGAAGGAGTAAAGGAAGTTACGATTGGCGAAGTAAGACTGGCTGCTGAGAAACCTGCATCGGAAGATATTGTAGTTAGTTTAACAACTGCAAATACTGCTGATATTGTTGGTTCTGACTCGGACCTGTTTCCTCTGGATGGAATCACAATACCAGCTTCAGTAACTATTCCGAAAGGAGAACGTTCTGTAGCTTTAATCGCAACAATTAATACTGCTCTATTACAGAGCAATCCTCAGTATGTGGCGATTTCAATTACTTCTGTTGATAAAGAAGGATACATTATCAGTGGTAATTTCGGCTATGTCACCCTTAATATGAAAATTAAGCATAAATATGAGGGACGTTATGTCGTGACCGGAACGATGGATCACCTGCCTAGCCTGGGAGCTTACGTGCATGTTACCACAATATTTGGAGATGAACCATATACTGTACAATTACAGACCTTGGATGGTAGCAGGCTTCTTTTCTACGAAGAAATGGGTTGGGAAGATTACATCTATGGTATGGCTACCGCTTCGGGTGGTTATAGCGGATGGGGATCATTCTGCCCAGTTTTCACTTTCGATGATAATGGAAATATTACAGAAGTAACGAATTATTACGGACAACCTGCCAGCAATACGCGTAGTGCTGTGCTTGATCCAGCAGGAGTTAATAAATATGATCCGGCAACAAAATCATTTCAGGTATCTTACTATATGGTTCAGCCGTCGGTTGTAACAACTCCTCCTCACTATCGTTGTCATATGGTTGAAACGTATACTTTCCTTGAAGATTTATAATGTAAGCTTTAAAGGAATTTAATTCGTAGAATATTGCGTATTCGTTACGCGGAGTTTATTAAAAGCGATGAATCATAGATCTTGGTTCATCGCTTTTTTTATGTGCCGTTTTTGTCACTGGTGTGAGGATAATTGTTGCTTCCGACTAAAAGTCATTTTAGCTGAATCTTCTGTCGGCTCCATTTACTAAAAAAAAAGAAGGATATGTTGCCATTTTAACAAGCCATTGCTCCCGCTTTTGCGTAAGAGCTGCTTTCATGCGGTAAAGTTTACAAGAGCTGTCGGGATTGGTTCGCACTAAGTTTGAAAAATAGCTCTGCCGTTACATGGTATTTTTGTTTTACTATAAAAATCCGTAACACGATAGTCTTGCATACCTTTTATTCTTATGTAAAGCCCCAGAGATGTTATGTTTCGCATCAATATTTTTATGTTGTGATCTTAGAGGTGTACCACAAGTCCCAAGAGACTGTCCAGCCCCCGGAAAATTCTTTTATAATAATGTGTGAGATGAGCAGATGTATCGCAAAAGAGATCTATGTTATAGTAAGTAGTTCGCTACGTCTTTCTTTTCTTCTTTTTGGCTGCCGGGAAAAGAATGTTGTTAAGGATTAAACGATATCCCGGAGAATTGGGGTGCAGATTTAGATCGGTTGGAGGATCTCCGATCAGGTGTTGGTAATCTTCCGGATCATGGCCTCCGTAAAAGGTCCAGAATCCTTTGCCTTTTTCACCGTGAATGTAGCGGGCTTCTTTTGCCGGTTTGTTTTCGCCCATAATTAACACGTTGGGCTTGATCACCTCTTTTCGATAGGCTGTGGTTTGCCCCATAAAACCTTTGATCAGGTTTCGGTGATTCTGACATAACATGGTGGGAATGGGATCCCATTTGGCTGAAAATTCAAACAGGGTAAAATAATCGTTTTCACGGGCAACTATATTTCTACGGGTTTCTGTCGCATCGATGTCGGAAAATTCGTAAACTTCCGGATTCTTTTCCAGGTGGAAATTCTCAAAGGCACAGGTCCTGTGGAAATCAAGTTTCTCGTCAGCATCGGGATCCATCGGATCGCCGTCAAACATGGGCTGGCAAATATCAACGCCTTCCGCAGCCAGCGAAATGTCGTAGGTATCGGTTGCGGCACACATGGCAAACAGAAATCCACCGTTCAACACATATTTGTCGATTTCGCGGCTGACAAACGACTTCATTTCCGAGACTTTTATGAATCCGAGTTTTCGAGCCAGGTCGTTGTTTATTTTTACTTCCTGCTGGTACCAGGGCATGTGCTGATAGGTGCGCCAGAATTTGCCGTGTTGCCCGGTAAAGTCTTCGTGATGGAGGTGAAGCCAGTCGTAGTCTGACAGTTTTCCATCCAGTATTTCTTCGTCGTAAATGACGTCGTAATCGATCTCGGCGTAAGTAAGAACCAGTGTTACCGCGTCATCCCAGGGTTGTTTGTTGGGAGGGGAGTAAACCGCTATTTTAGGCGCCTTTGTCATGCTAATGGCATCCTGGTTAACTTCAGGGCGTGCTATTTCGGCGAGAATTGCATTGGCTTGTGCATCGGCAATAGTTTCAAACGTAACCCCCCGAATAACACATTCATTTTCAATTTCCGGCACATGTTGCATCAGAAAACTACCTCCGCGGTAGTTGAGCAGCCATTTTACTTCCACATCTTTTTGTAGTGTCCAGTAGGCGATTCCGTAGACCTTCAAATGGTCTTTTTGTGTATCGTCCATGGGAATAAGAAGATACAGCGCCCTGGCCTGAAAGACAACCAAAAGAATGAATAGGGTAAGTATAGACTTGAGCTTCATTTTTCTGTTTTCCCAAATATACAACTAACCGGGGATTAAGTTCAATTTAAAACGGAGGAGCATCGGTATTCGAAGCGTGATAGGTGTCGAATCCGCTGTTGCTTTCCATTCCAACTCCCATTGATCCTTCATCCATATTCATGGAAGAGCGAAAGGTTCGTACATCGTTGTTATAGTCGTTACCAAAATGCGGATCAAGATCGGAGAATTTTGCCATTTCTTTCTGGAATTTCAGCGGCACATCGGCTGTGGCGCCGTTACGGTGTTTGGCAATAATAAGCTCTGCAATTCCCAACAGCGAATTTCCGGATTCATCTTCCGTAATCCCAAAATATTCCGGGCGGTGAATAAAGCAAACAATATCGGCATCCTGCTCAATCGCTCCCGATTCACGAAGGTCGGAAAGCTGCGGGCGTTTCCCCTCGCGCGATTCCACGGCACGACTCAGCTGCGACAGTGCAATAATCGGTACGTTCAATTCCTTGGCAATGGCTTTTAGCGAACGCGAGATCATACTTACCTCCTGTTCACGGCTTCCGCGTGTATCAGCCCCGGCGGTCATTAGCTGAAGGTAATCGACGATAATAATGTTAATGTCGTGCTGCATCTTCAGGCGTCGGCATTTGGCCCTGAATTCAAAAATAGAAAGGGCAGGGGTGTCGTCGATAAAAATAGGGGCATCATCCAGTGTTTTAATACGCTGGTTGAGCTGCGCCCATTCGTAATCCTCCAGTTTTCCGGTTTTAATTTTTTCACCTCCCAATTCGGTTTCTGCTGATATTAAACGGTTAACCAACTGTAGCGATGACATCTCAAGCGAGAATATGGCAACTCCTTGCCGGTGATCAACAGCCATGTTACGTGCCATGGAAAGTACAAATGCCGTCTTTCCCATTGCCGGACGTGCAGCCAGGATAATCAGGGCCGATGGTTCCCAGCCCGAAGTAATCCTGTCTACCGCAGTAAAACCTGAGGGAACGCCACTTAACCCGTCGGGTTTGCTCCGTGCGGCTTCAATCTGAAGTACTGCCTGGTTCAGGATGGGTTTGATCGGGACTGTTTCTTTTTTGATGTTCCCTTCGGAAACCTTGAAAAGTGCAGATTCTGAAAAGTCAATCAGGTCATCCACGTCGAGGGTGTCGTCGTAGGCTTTTGTTTGAATCTCACTGGAAACGCGGATCAGTTCGCGTTGAATGTATTTTTGGGCAATAATCCTGGCGTGGAACTCAATGTGAGCGGCCGATGCTACCCGGCGGGTAAGTTGAGTAATGTAGCCGGGGCCACCTACTTCGTCGAGCTGGTTGCGGTCTTTTAATTCCTGTGTAACCATCAAAAGGTCGACAGGTTTTTCTTTTCCGGATAAGGCCTGAATCGCTTCAAAAATTTTGCGGTGCTCGTCTTTGTAAAAGCTTTTGGCTTCAATAATATCGGCTACGGTAACAATAGCATCCCGCTCCAGCATTAAAGCTCCCAAAACCGCTTCTTCCACATCTACTGCCTGGGGTGGGAGTTTGCCATACTGTGCGTTTATCTGGTCGATGGTTGGAGATGGGGTGCCTCTTCTTCGTTCTGCCATGGTTTGCTAAAAAATTAAAATATGTGTGGAATATGAATGTCAAAAATAGGAATAACAAGGTGAGGCAACAAGAGAATCTTGTCACCGTATTTTAACGTCTGTTATTCACAATTGTTAATTGGTATTTACGCTAATTTCGCCTCAATAATTTTTGTAAGGATTTCCTGTAAACTCGATCCCATTGCCTCGATTTGTTGCGGGACAAAGCTGGTTCCGGTCATTCCCGGCGTGGTATTTACTTCCAGGAAATGAAACAACCCGTCTTTTAAAATGTAGTCGACACGCACAATGCCGTCGCACTCGCATAAATCATAGATTTCCGCGGTTAATTCCCGGCACTTTTGCGTTAGGTCTTCCGGAAGACGTGCCGGTGTAATTTCGTCGGTTACACCGGGTGTATATTTTGCTTCGTAATCAAAAAACTCGTTTTTGGGAAGTACTTCCGTAATCGGGAATACAGTCATTTCACCTTTCACTTTCAGTGCTCCGCAGGTGAACTCCTGGCCGTCGATAAATTGCTCGACCAGCGCTTCGTCGCTTTCCTGCCACGCTTTCCGGATGGCGGCTTCCACTTCTTCTTTCGATTTTACTTTTGTGATCCCAAAACTCGAACCTCCGGCATTGGGTTTTACAAACGCAGGCAGCCCCACTTTTTCAATGATAAAATCAGGATCAATAGTGTCACCGACGCTGAATTTCAGCGATTTTGCCATGGGAATACCCATGCTGCGCAGGTAGTTGCTGCAAAACCATTTGTTGAAAGTGAGGGAAGACGAGTGAACATTACAGCTGGAGTAGGGAACTCCCATTAATTCGAAATATGCTTGCAGAATTCCGTCTTCTCCCGGTGTTCCGTGAATGGTGATGTAGGCAAAATCAAATTTGATTTTTTCGCCTTGAAACTGAAAACTAAAATCAGACTTATCGATGTCCGAAATTTTGTAATTGTTTTGAAAAACCTCCCAGCGGTCGTTTTGTATTTCAACCAGCCACGGTGTGAACCGTTGCGTATCGATCGCCTTCATTACATTGGCGCCACTTTTTACTGAAACAACAAACTCCGAAGAGTTACCGCCGGCTACTACAGCCACATTGGGTTTCGAAAATATGTTAGTCATTTCTGTTTGCTATATAATTTTCCCATTTTTCAATTGCCTGTACCATGTCATCTGGCAATTCCGAGTTAAACGACATTTTTTCACCCGTTGTGGGATGGATAAATCCGAGTGTTTTTGCATGGAGCGCCTGTCGCGGAATTACTTTAAAACAGTTTTGTACAAATTGCCTGTATTTGGTAAAGGTTGTTCCCCTAAGGATTTGGTCGCCTCCGTAGTTGGCGTCGTTGAATAGCGGGTGGTTGATGTATTTCATGTGCACCCTGATCTGGTGTGTTCTTCCGGTTTCGAGACGACATTCAACCAGCGAAACGTATCCGATGCGTTTTAGTACCCGGTAGTGTGTAACGGCATGTTTACCGTAATCTTCTTCCGGAAATACCGTGAATACCTGGCGGTTGTTCAAACTGCGGCCAATGTTCCCTGTTATCGTACCTTCATCGTCTTTTACGCTGCCCCATACAATGGCCTGGTACAGACGTTCGCTGGTTTTGTCGAAAAACTGACGGGCCAGGTGGATTTTTGCATGTTCGGTTTTTGCCACCACCAGCAGTCCCGATGTGTCTTTGTCGATGCGGTGAACAAGTCCCGGACGCGGATCTTCGCTGTTAAACAACGGCAGATCTTTAAAGTAATAAGCCAGTGCATTAACCAGTGTTCCCGAGTAGTTGCCATGTCCGGGATGAACCACCAGTCCCGGCGGTTTGTTAATCACGATCAGTTGATCATCTTCGTAAACGATATCGAGCGGAATATCTTCGGGAATGATCTTTAATTCGCGCCGGGGGTAATCCATTACGATTTGAATCTCGTCGTTGGGTTTTACCTTGTAATTCGATTTTACAGCTTCTCCGTTGACCAGAATATTTCCTCCATCGGCTGCTGCCTGAATGCGACTTCTTGATGCATTCTCAATGCGGTTCGACAAAAACTTATCGATGCGTACTGCCGACTGTCCGGCGTCAACCGATAGCCGAAAGTGTTCGTAAAGACCACTTTCCTCTTCTTCCAACTCTTCGTTATCTTCTATGTATTCTGTCATATTTTGCTATTGTTCTGTGGTGTCGCCGGCCGATAGTTTTTCGTTGTCAACGGTTAGCCAAAGATCGACTGAACTTCCGAGATATACTTTTTGCACCTGACGTGTATCCGGCATTTGTTTCCATATTCTGGCATTCAGCGTATCTTCTTTTGTGGTGATGGAAGTGTCGTAAATAACGACTCCCATATTCAGCCGGGCATCGGTAAGAGCTAATCGTGCATCGTCGATAAACATTCCGTTAAGGTTGGGTAAAATGGTTTCCACATTTCCCCGGCTTTGCCCAACTACCAGTGTAACTGAACTTCCTTTTTCAAGTCGGTCTCCCTCATTTATTGCTTTCCCTTCCTGGTAGGCGCTCAGCACCAAATCGGTGTATTCCGATGGCTGGTAAGAAATGCTGTCGATGGTAAGTCCGCAGTTATCGAGCAATACCTGAGCCTGCCTGAATGAAATATCGGTAAGTTTTGGAATGGTCACCATTTCGGCTCCGCTTGCATTGATGGTCAGGTAGATCAAACGGCCTGCTTTTACCTGTTGGTTGGCTGTTGGGACCTGGTCGACCACTGCTCCCGGGCGAGCCGTTTTGTCGTGAACCGAATCAAGTAACTCAACTTTTAACTGATTGGCTTCAGCCAATTCTTTTGCTTCGTTATAGGTCATCCCCGACAGGTCGGGAACATTATACGAAATGCCGTGATGCGTATAGCTTTTGAGGCTGCTAAGCGTAACGGTTATAATCGCTGCAACCAGTGCAATTGCGATAATCAAGTTGATCAAAAAGATCCGGCTGATCAAAAATTTTTTAAGACTCATACCTGTTATTGTCGATCTGTTTAAGGAAACAAAAATAAGTCAAAAAAAGGATGTTGAAAGGAAATAATTCGGGAAAGCTAGGTAAAATGCGATTAAGCTTAAAATGGAGGGAGCGTAGAGGAGTTTGTTGTTCACGAATAGCTATAAGCACGAAAAGGTAAAGAATTAACTTCTTTACCTTCCCGCAAAAATTTTTTAAGATATTAATTATCTTTTGTGTCTCGGTTCGTCCGAAACTGTCAATTTTTTCCGGCCTTTTGCTCTGCGGGCTTTCAATACTTTACGACCATTTGCAGTGGACATTCTTTCTCTGAACCCGTGCTTGTTTCTTCTTTTTCTGTTCGATGGTTGAAATGTACGTTTCATTTCTATAAAGTTTTACTTGTTACTTCTTAAATTTTCGGACTGCAAAAATAGTCTTTTTTTTATTTCTTCCAAAACTAAGGTGTAAATTTAAGCGAAATTCACTTTGTTGCTTTCAAAGTTATCGCACAGATAATTACCTATTTTGAAAAGATGAGTTTGATTGCCATCACAATCATCAACATTCCAAACAGTTTTCGGAGTGTTCTGTCAGATATGTTCAAGGTGAAATGCGAACCGAGATAAGCCCCAACTACAAAGGTGATGGAAAGAATCAACGCGATTTTCCAGTTAACATACCCTTCTTTCCAGTAGTTCCAGGCTGCCAGTATCCCGACTGGCGGAAGCATAAAAGCCAGGCTGGTTCCCTGTGCTTCATGCTGGGATAAGCCGATAATAAAAACCAGGGCAGGAATAACGATAATGGCTCCTCCTATTCCAAAAACACCCGACAAAATTCCCGAAATCAATCCGATTAAAACGAGAATAATTAATTGCCCAACAGTCATAAATATGAATTTACTGATCTTCCTGTTTCACCGAGAAACGAAAACCGATACCGTGCAGATTGGTTATTTTTACTCCCGGATCATCTTTAAAATATTTGCGGAGTCGCGAAATAAAAACATCGAGACTTCGCCCTAAAAAATAATCGTCCGAACCCCAAACCTTTTCCAAAATTTCGTTTCGGCTTAATACCCGGTTGGGGTGCTCGGCAAAGAAGCGAATGAGTTCTGCTTCTTTTAACGTCAGGTTGCGTGATTGGTTCCCGATACTTAACGAAAGGTCTTGTGGCTGAAAACGGAATTTCCCGATGCTCATAAAACCATCTCCTGTTGATTTGGCTACCGGAAGGGACTGGCTGCGTCGAAGAAAAATCCGGATTTTCAGCAAAAGCTCTTCCATGCTGAAGGGCTTGGGAATGTAGTCGTCGCCGCCAATGGTGAGCCCCTTTATCTTGTCTTCCGTCATACTGCGGGCGGTGAGGAAGATAATCGGAACCTGGTCGTTTTTTATGCGAATTTTTTCGGCCACCCGAAATCCGTCAATCTTCGGAAGCATTACATCAAGGATAATCAGGTCGAAGGTTTCCCTTTCAAAAAGCTGAAGGGCGATTTCTCCGTCTTCGGCAGCGGTTACTCTGAATTTGTTTTGTTCCAGGTTGTCTTTAACGATAAAACGTAAAGCTTCATCGTCTTCTACCAACATGATTTTAAATGCTGTTTCGCTCATATTATTCGCTAATAATAATAGTAAAAATACTTCCTCCTTTGGGATTTTCACTTACATGAATTTTCCATCGGTGGGCCTTAACAATTTTGTACACGTAATCGAGTCCAAGTCCAAAGCCTTTTACGTTGTGCACATTGCCTGTAGGGACACGGTAGAATTTTTTAAAGATTTTTTTTCGGTGCTCTTTGGCGATTCCAATGCCGTTGTCCGCGAAATCCAGCGCCAGGTAATTCTTACCTTTCTTCAGTGTTATTTGTATTTGCGGACTTGCCTCGCAATATTTTGCGGCGTTTTCCAGGATATTGCTCAAGAGGTTGGCAAAATGAAATTTATCAGCCGTAATGACGGGCCTTAAATCCTTAAAATCGATCTCAATGTTTAGTTTTTGTCCGTTATCGCTTTGTCTGAAAAGTTCACAGTTTTTCTCGATAAACGATTTCAGATCGATGGATTCGCTGTTAAGTTTTATTCTGCTTTTTTCGAGCGAGGCAAGGTTGAGTACCTTTTCCACATTTTTCGTCAACCGTGCATTTTGGTTCAGGATGATTTGTGCATACTGATGTAAACGTTCCGGTGTTTCGGTAATGTTTTTTTCGGTAAGTACCTTGGCTGATAAGGCGATCGAAGAAATCGGTGTTTTTAATTCGTGAGTAAGGTTGTTGATGAAATTTTTTTGAACTTCGGAAAGTTGCCGTTGACGGATAATAACCGATAGGGTATAACCAAAAAAGAAAACGACCAGGACAAGCAGACCCGTGAGGAAATACCATATCGAAAGCCTGGAGTTGAAATAGGCTCTCCGGTCGGTAAAATGAATGGCAAAATAGTAGGTGTAATCTCCGTTTGTAGGAAAAGAATAAAACGATGGAGTTACTTTTCCGTCGGTGTTTATCAAGGTCCCTTCGTCCATTTGCTCTTCCTGCGGATTAAACATGGCAAATTCGAACCCGTAGTAGATGTCGTGTTTTTTTAGCTGCTCTTCCAGGTTGTTTACCAAAAGTTCCCTGTCGAAAAGTACCCCCACATTTACCAGGTAGGTATTGTCTGAAATTACCTCGACAGGAGTGATGCTTTCAAAGTTGGAAGTGGTGCCGGTGGCGAGCATAATTTGCCAGGCTACTTCTTTCAATGCCACGCTGGCGCTTTCGGTAAATTGTTTTTCTGACAGGCGGTACGAATACCGGATAAAAGCAAATTGAATAAAAAATACGCCGGCTATTGAAATGGTAGCCAAAAGAATAATGTATTTCAGTGTTTTACCTTTCATTTGCTCATCCGGTGTTTTTGGCTATCTAAACTACTCAATTATGCGTCTTGTTTTACAGGTTAACAACTCGTTAACAAAATATAGGCCTTGATTAACAGCCTTTACGCCAAACGCTTCCTACATTTGTTTAGCGAAGTTGATATTACCTACAAATTTAAAATATTTATCATGAAAAGATTTTTTCAATTGCTGACTGTTTTCTCGTTGGTTATTGCCTGCAATTTTGCAATCGCCCAGGGGAAAGCAAAAATTACATTCGATGAGATGGAACATAATTTTGGTTCCTTTAAAGAATCGGATGGTGTTCAAACCACTACATTCAAATTTAAAAACAGCGGGGATGTTCCGTTGGTATTATCCAATGTACGTGCTTCCTGCGGATGCACTACTCCTAAGTGGACCCGCGAACCGGTTGCTCCCGGAGAGAGTGGAACAATCGATGTAAGTTACAATCCACAAAACCGTCCGGGTACTTTCAACAAAACCGTTACTGTTAGTTCAAATGCTGAAAACGCTACTGTAGTTTTGAAGATTTCGGGCACCGTTGCTCCCCGTGAAAAAACACTGGCAGAAGAATATCCAAGAACAATTGGTAACCTGCGTGTAAAAACAAATTACATTTCTTTTGCCAAACTGAAGATGGGAGAAACAGCCACTCAGGAACTCGAGCTGGTTAACGACACTGATAGTCCGATTGAGGTCGGATTTCGTACCGTTCCGGGCCACCTTACAGCAAAAGTTGAACCTTCAACAATTCCTGCTCATGGCCGCGGAAATATGATTGTAACCTACGATTCGAAGAAAGTTGATGAATACGGGTTTACCTCACACCGAATTTACCTGTCGTTAGACGGAAGCAACGATTATAAAAACTCTGTTGGCGTAAGCGCAACCATCGAAGAAGATTTTTCAAATCTTACTCCGGAACAGCTTGCTAAAGCTCCGGTTGCTGATTATAAGCCAACTGAGTTCGATTTTGGCGATATGAAACAAGGCGACAAAAAAACGCATACATTCCAGTTGACCAATAATGGAAAATCAGAGTTGTTTGTTCGTCGCGTCCGTTCTTCATGTGGTTGTACAGCTGTGGCTCCGTCTAAAAAGGTAATTGCGCCCGGAGAAACTGCACCGATTGAAGTTACTTTTGATTCTCGCGGAAAGCGCGGCCGTCAAAGTAAATCGATTACTGTGATTACGAACGATCCCAAAAATCCGACAGCTACCTTGCGGGTTTCAAGTAACGTGCTTGCTGACTAGGTTCAGTCGGATAAGAATAATACAAGAATAGGTGTTGAGGATTAATTCTTCAACACCTTCTTTTTTATGTTATATCTGGAAGGTGTTTTTATTTTGTAGTATTTTTGAAGTCATATTAGACAATACAGATGACAGAGAAGAAAGATGTACATCATCACATCGAAAACGATCCGGCCTTTAAAGGATTAGCCGTTAATGCGGGAATTGAGAAACCCGAAGTGGTGAACGACGAGTCGATTAAGCGTTTTTTGAATAAAAAGCGAAAGTTGCTGCCTGCCGGCGATTACGTTAACGGTATCCTGGAAGGCAATATCACCTTGTTAAGTAAAGCGGTTACGCTTGTTGAGAGTTCAAAACGCGAACATCAGGAAGTGGCCCAGGAAATTATAAAAGAATGTCTGCCTTATAGTGGGAAGTCAATTCGTGTGGGTATAACCGGCGTGCCCGGGGTGGGAAAGAGTACTTTTATTGAAGCCATGGGGAGTTATATTACTTCGCAGGGCGGAAAACTGGCCGTGTTGGCGATTGATCCGAGCAGTGAACGTTCGAAAGGAAGTATTTTGGGAGATAAAACCCGAATGGAGGAACTGTCGGGAGACAAAAATGCCTATATACGTCCCAGCCCATCAGCGGGCTCACTGGGAGGCGTGGCGCGCAAAACCCGCGAAACAATTATTTTATGTGAAGCAGCCGGTTTTGATCATGTTTTTATTGAAACAGTAGGGGTAGGTCAAAGCGAAACAGCCGTTCATTCGATGACCGATTTTTTCCTGCTTTTGATGCTGGCCGGTGCCGGCGACGAACTTCAGGGTATAAAAAGAGGGATTATGGAAATGGCCGACCTGGTTGCTATTAACAAAGCCGACGGGAACAACCTCGAAAGAGCGGAAATAGCGAAAGTGCAATACAAAAACGCGTTACATCTGTTTCCATCCAAAGAATCGCAGTGGGAGCCGGAAGTCCTGACTTGTTCTGCTTTCAATAAAATAGGGATTGAAGCCATCTGGGAGCAGATTGAGAAATATAAGAATCTGACCACAAATTCAGGCTATTTTTATCAGCGAAGAAACGCACAGGCTACCTATTGGATGTATGAAACCATTGAGGAAAACTTAAAACGTAATTTTTACGATCATCCGGAAATAAAAGAAAAACTGAAGGTGATGGAAAATTATGTGCGAAACGACGCGATGAGTTCTTTTGTGGCCGCCGGCGAGTTGCTCGATTTGTATTCGCGATTAAAATAAAAAGCAGCCTTTTCCCTAATGGATATTGTGTTACCGGGCGAAAGGTTTGGTTTGCGGTTTCAAAAGAAAGTGACCCATACAGTACAGGATTCTGGAATGTGTTAAAAGCGCTAATTTTGGAGAACCTTTCTGCTAAAGAGATGTTATTATAACTTAAATCAAAATTCAGTAAACAGACAGAATATAACATCTTTTTTGCGTTGAATCAGGTTCAGACAGAGAAGACGTTTCGTTTGAAAACCATAGAAATAAAAAATAATAAAAATGAATTACGATGTAATAGTTATTGGCAGTGGTCCCGGCGGATATGTGGCTGCCATTCGTGCTTCACAGCTGGGATTGAAAGTAGCTGTTGTCGAAAAAGAAAACCTTGGAGGTATTTGCTTGAACTGGGGATGTATCCCTACAAAATCGTTATTAAAAAGTGCTCAGGCTTTTGAATATGCGAAACACGCAGCCGATTATGGTGTATCTATTTCAGGAGAAGTAAAACCAGATTTCGGTGCAATGGTGCAACGTAGCCGCGGAGTGGCTGACGGAATGAGCAAAGGAATCCAATTCTTGTTCAAAAAAAATAAAGTGGAATCCATTTTTGGATGGGGAAAACTAGCCGGTAAAAACACGGTTGAAGTAACCGATGACGCCGGAAAGAAATCCACATATACGGCAAAACACATTATTTTGGCAACCGGTGCACGTTCGCGCGAATTGCCCAATCTTCCGCAAGACGGTGAAAAAATAATCGGTTACCGCAAAGCGCTTACCCTTGATAAACAACCCGAAAGTATGGTGGTGGTTGGCTCAGGCGCGATTGGTAGCGAATTTGCCTACTTTTATCATACCATCGGAACAAAGGTAACTTTGGTTGAATTTATGCCGACACTGGTTCCCAACGAAGACGAAGAAGTGGCCAAACAATTGGAGCGTAATTTCAAAAAATCGAAGATGGCTGTGATGGTAAGTTCTTCGGTTGAAAGCGTTGATACCTCAGGAGACAAGTGCAAAGTAACCATCAAAACCAAAAAAGGACAGGAAGTAGTGGAAGCCGACATTGTTCTTTCTGCTGTTGGAATTGCACCAAACACCGAAGGAATAGGGCTCGAAGAAATGGGCGTTGAAACCGAGAACGGACGCGTGAAAGTAGATGAATTTTACCGTACCAATGTGGAAGGTGTTTATGCAATTGGCGACATTGTTGCCGGACCTGCCTTGGCACACGTTGCATCGGCTGAAGCGATCACCTGTGTTGAGAAGATTGCCGGAATGAACCCGGAACCAATCGATTACAGTAATATTCCGGGATGTACATACACCAGTCCGGAAGTTTCTTCGGTGGGACTTACCGAGGCAAAAGCAAAAGAAGCCGGTTACGAAATTAAAGTTGGAAAATTCCCTTATTCTGCAAGTGGTAAAGCAAGCGCTGCCGGTCAGAAAGATGGTTTTGTAAAACTTATTTTCGATGCCAAATATGGTGAATTGCTTGGAGCTCATATGATTGGAGGTAATGTAACCGAAATGATTGCTGAAATGGTGGTCGCCAAAAAACTGGAAATTACGGGTCACGAATTGATCAAAACGATTCACCCTCACCCAACCATGAGTGAAGCCGTAATGGAAGCCGCTGCAGCAGCTTACGACGAAGTGATACATATCTAAAATACGATATTAAGTAATGAGATAGCCCGTAGGTTTCTGCGGGCTTTTTTGTTGGTAAATAGTCGACCATTGGACGAATTTGTTCGAAAGAAACATAAGATGTTGTTTATCAGTTTCGAATATTTTGTATAATCGTAATTAATTCTAATTTTGACTCCAAATTCAGCTACTAGTATCGAGTGATTGCCCGGTGTTTTGTATTATTAATAGGGTTAATATCAAAGATTTAAAGTTATTTGTATGAAAAAACTAGCCTTGATGGCCGCGTTAGTTACGCTGCTCCAGACCGCATTCGGTGGAGGTCTACTAACCAACTACAATCAAAGTGCACAATATGTGCGAATGTTATCTCGTAACGCTTCTCTCGACATCGACGGTGTGTTTTATAATCCGGCGGGTTTAACAAGCTTGCAGGATGGATGGCATTTCGCGTTTTACAGTCAAACTATTTTTCAGAAAAGAGAAATAAATTCGGGATTTCCATACCTGAATGATCCGTATTATGAAGGAAAAACAACGATCCCTGTTTATCCTGACTTATATGGTGTTTACAAAAAAGGTAAATGGGCTTTTTCGTTTGGTGTTGGCCCGGCAGCAGGTGGAGGAACCGCTACTTTTGATAATGGATTACCTTCATTTGAAATTCCGATTTCCAAAATAGTACCATCTTTGGCTGGTCTCACACAGATTGATCCGGCGCTTGCGGTAACTAGTTATGACCTGAATATGGAACTGGAAGCTTCTTCTATTTTCTGGGGAATTCAGCTGGGGGCTACTTACGATATTAATAAAGTGATTTCGGTTTACGGAGGTGTTCGCGTGATGCCCGCCATTAATACCTATAAAGGTTCAATTACCAATATAATGGTGAACAATACACCGGCAGCGGCATGGTTAACCGGCGCTGCTACTCAGGTGGGAACTTTCGCAACTGCAATGCAGGCTGCAGCTGATATGCCTCAAACCCTGAGTCCTTATCTGGCTGATGGAGGTGCTTATACTTTAGCTCAGTTGGAAGGAGCAGGAATGCTTACTTCAACACAGAAAGCACAGATCGAAACCGGACTGGTTTATGCCGGAGTTTCACCCGAAATGATCAGTGGCATGAACCTGACACAAATACATACTGCTTATACACAGGCAAGTCCGGCTTTTCAGGATAAAGCCAATCAGTTAAATGCAACTTCTGCTTTGTTGACACAGACTTCCGGTTCGATGAATGACAAAGAAGTGGATGTAAAACAAAAAGGTCTTGGATTTACCCCTATCGTTGCTGTAAATATTGCTCCAAACGACGATTGGAACATTGCGTTGAAATACGAGCACAAAACCTATCTGAAACTGGAGAACGATACCAAAATTGATGAAATGGGATTGTTCCCGGACGGGGCAAAAACACAAAACGATGTTCCCGCCATTTTCGCTGCAGGAGTTGGTTATCGCGGGCTGAAATGGTTGGAAGCACAGCTTTCCTACAACCTTTATTTCGACAAAAATGTAGATTACGGTTACAATGTGCGCGACAAGTCTGCCGGTAAGCTAGTGCATCGCGATATCGACAAAAACTACTATGAACTGGCTTTGGGATTACAGTTTAATTTAAGCGATAAGTTTGCCTTCAGTGTGGGGGGATTGCGATCTGATATGGGCGTTGCTGATTCGTACCAAAGCGATTTTAGTTTTAGCAACCCGTCCCATTCACTGGCCGCTGGTATTTGCTGGAAGTTAACCGATCGTCTTACAATGGATGCCGGTGTTTTGAATACCTTCTACAAAAAGGAAACAGTTACTTTCGAAGATCCAACTTTTGGAAAGTACGACGAGAGCTATAAAAAGACGACCACGAGTATCTCTGCAGGTATTTCATACAGCATTTTTTAAACGAATAGCTTCAG
Organism: Maribellus sp. YY47; assembly: GCF_023111095.1. Taxonomy (GTDB): domain Bacteria; phylum Bacteroidota; class Bacteroidia; order Bacteroidales; family Prolixibacteraceae; genus Draconibacterium. The sequence continues at coordinate 126,856 of NZ_JALGYW010000011.1, read as the reverse complement.
AATAAAAAAATGGGTGTGGAATTTTCCACACCCATTTTTTGTTGAAAGCTTTTCCTGTTTTTCTGATTATTCAAGAGGAGCGGCTACAATATGCAGGTCGAAATAAGTAGTTACATTAAAAGTCATGGGTGCATTGTTTGCCGTTCCTGAGACGGTAAGCTTCAGTTCATTGTTCGCCCTCAATACGTTTCCAATTAGCACGAGTAACGATTTGTTGACTTCGGGTTGTTGATTAAGAGTAGCAGAAGTCACGTTTTCAATAGTCGCAAACAACCCGACACCATCCAGGGAAAAATCTATTCTTTCGATGGTTTGATTTTCCTGCAGTCCGCTAAAAACCACATAAACGTCCTCTACTATCATCGATTTCATTAGATCCAGGTAGCCGGTTAATTTTTCAACTTCTTCAATCGACTGGGTCAACGAATCAGAAAATGAATAGCTGACTTGGGCCGATTTCACAGTAGCAGAGATAGGAGCTTTCACACTAACCGGAATTTCCATCGACATGGTAGTGTTGATATTTACGTTTTTCGTTTCATTGATCTTGTCGCATGACGATAGTACAATCAGAAAAATCAAAATAAGCGTAAATGATAAGTTTTGTTTCATAAAGAAAATGTTTTGGAATTTGTAAGCAAGATAAGTTAAAATGGTGTTCCGAGAAAACGGTTGAGCAATTTATTGCTGGTTTTATATTTTTCATTCAAAAAAAGCTGCTTCCAACGAAGCAGCTTTGTAGAACTAACTGTGCAACAAAATTTAGGAATACCCTTCCTAATTCAATTCAAAAGTTTTATTGTAGACTTCTCCGTTAATCAATTTGGTGGCCAGCGTAAACTTGCTGATTCCTTCCTCGCGCAAGCCACTGATGTTAAACCTGAATTCGCGGGTAAACCAAGCCTCGCAAAGATCGTCGTTGGCATCGTGTCTGATTTCGAATACGGGTACTTTATCGTCGTCGTTAACCGAATGCAGACGGGCCAGAGTTATGGTGTGTTCCTGACAGCCTCCACCATACGAAAGCTTAAAATACAGGCAGTCGCCGTCGAGGTACGCCTCGTGCATATGAACCGGATCACGCGCCAGGCTGTCGTAATTCTCGAAATACAGATCGACATACGGAGCACACGATAATTCTTCTACGTAGCTAATTTCGCAGGGAGTTCCTTCTTCGCAGGCATTCATCACTTTTTTGAGCTTGGTGTATTCCACCAGAACACGCTGTCCTTCGGTAAAAATAAATCCTTCTGGATAGTAAAGAGGTTGAATAACTGTTCCGTTATCGAGTTCAATCACAATTCCGCATCCACCCGTTCCGGCATAATCGAGAACAGTTCCTGTTTCAGCCATCAGCAGAGTATTGTCGTCGTCGTTGCAGCTGGTTAATGCAACTAAAAATAAAATGAAGATAAAAAAGAGTTGTTTCATGGCTTTCTGACTTTTTACCTTAAACGATCAAATCATTGTTTTAGTCTGTTTAATCTTCATATTCCGGGTGTTGGATTTTTCCTGCAAATAGTTTGGCATTTTTATCTGATTCTGTAATCGAAATACATTGCCAAGATGTTTTTTGAGGGCAAAAGGTTGCGTTCGCTGCTTAAGTTTCTGAAAGACAGAAGACGGAAGTTATGAATAGTAGTGTGTGGCGATCGTGAGCGGATGGATCCGTAAAAAACTTACTTTTTTTGACCGCCACGCAACCTTTTTATTTTCGGGTACATCTATGGGTTGAATTAGTAGTAATAACCGTGTAACCGATCTGCAAATGCGAGGTAGTAGAGGCCCGGCACAAGTCGGCAATATTACTTACATTTATGGCACATTTGCAAACGACTTTGGAAGACCTGAAACAAATAATAGCGGAGTGTGCCTCGGGCAAAATGCGTGCCCAGGAAAAGCTGTATCGCATGTTTGCATCGAAGATGTTTGCAGTATGCCTGCGTTATTCGCGTGATAATTCGGAAGCAGAAGATAATTTGCAGGAAGGATTTATTAAGGTATTCTCGAGTATAAAAAATTTCAGGCACGAAGGTTCTTTTGAAGGCTGGGTAAGGAGGATTATGGTAAATGTTTCGCTGGAGAAATTCAGAAAACAGCAAACCATGTATCCGGTTGAAGATGTTTCAATTTACGAAAACCAACAGTACGCTGATGAAATCATGGACGATATATCGGCACAGGAACTTCTTGGTTTAATCCGGGAATTGCCGCCGCGTTATCGTATGGTTTTTAATTTATATGTGATTGAAGGAATGAGTCACGATGAGATCAGCCGCGAAATGAAAATCACGGTGGGCACTTCAAAATCGAACCTGGCGCGTGCCCGAGACATATTGAAAACAAAGGTAAAGGCACTTTACGGTGAAGGTGAAAAAAGTAATAATTCGGCTTGATGAGTAATAAGGGAAATATGGACAAGTTGATCCGTGATAAGTTTGAGAACTTTTCAGTGGAGCCGCCTGCGCATGTCTGGACGAATCTCCAGGAGCAGATGGCTCAGCAGCGCCGGAAAGTTCGGATGATTTATGTCGGATGGATTTCAGCGGCAGCAGTTGTTATTTTTGCTTTTATTGCAGGATGGCTGCTGAATGAGAGATCGGGATCGGTTTCGCGCGACGTTTTGAGTCGTCAGGCGGCTGTACAATCGCCGCAAACAGAGGCAGAAAAAGCATCCGAAGAACAGATGGCATCTCAAAAAGAAGTCGGCAGCGGGAAAGCCAACACCGGTTTTGAGACTCTGCCGGAAACACATAAAAAGCCGACTCAAGCTTTGTGGGTGTCGGAGGCACAAGTGGTTGAAGCAGAAAAACCGTCGGGACTGACAGAAGCAGTTGAACGAATCTCTTACAGCTTGTTGCAAAGTATTCGGGCGTATGCAAAAGTAGATACCGAAACTACATTGGCTGAAAGAAGTGCTTTTTCGTCTGATGCCGAAACCACAAAAACGGTTGACGAAATCACCGAGGCCGACCGTAGACTAATGGCTGCCAATGCAAAGGATTTTAGCAAAAAAGCGGATTCCAAATCCGGATGGATTGTTGGCGCCAATGTTTCGCCCGGGTATGCATCACATTCAGCGTCGCACAGCGATGAGTATTCCCGAAATTTGAATTACAATTCGAGCGACGGTTCCGGGAATGTGGGTGGCGGTTTGTCCATTCAGTATAAAACAAGTAGTCGTTTACGCGTGGAATCGGGGGTGTACTATGCTAAAAACGGAATGAAATCAGGCTCCGGTTCTTCCGATCGTCTTTATGCAGCAAGTCCCTCTTTTGATTTTGCTACTGGCCGGTCCGAATTGGTTACCGGAGATGGCGTTTTCTCAAACGTTGTTGAATTGAGTCAGGGGGAAATCCTGATGAATACCACTGCCGGAGTTGTAAATATTACAAGCACTCCAACGAATGCAACACTTGCGTTAGCCAACACCGCTGAAAGCAAAGACTATGCATCGGTAATGACCGCAGATGGTCGTTTTGCTCAAACGTTTGATTTTGTTGAAATACCGTTGTATCTGCGTTATAATGTCTACGATAAAAAAATTGGCATAGATGTAATGGGTGGTTTTAATGCCGGTTTGGTAGTGGGTAACAATGCCTACATCGAAAGTGGAGGAAGCCGGCAACGTATTGGCAGCACCGAAGACATTTCGACCTTCAATATTTCCGGTACCGTGGGGGTGGGCTTGAGTTACGCGATTAGCAGACACGTTTCGCTAGCCGTCGAACCGCGTTTCAATTACTACCTCAACTCGATCAATACCAATCCCGATGTGGTTTATAAACCTTACCGCCTGGGGCTTTATACCGGGGTGTATTATCAATTTTAACAGTAGGTAATTTTCATTTTCAGGTCGATAAATAAAATTACAAGACTAAAAAGTATTTTGTGATAGCAGGGGTTGGTATTCTCGCCTAATACACTTATTTTTAAAACAATGTAATTCTTGTTGTTGACCAGGTAATATTGTGATATGATACAAAAGACGATGCTGATGTTAGCCTTCAGCTGGTTTGTTTTTACAGACTTTGTTGATGCGCAAATTCCAAAATATCAAGTAAAAGTAGTTACATGTGTTGAATCGCTGGTTCCGGATGGGCTGGGGCGGTCGCGCATGTTTGAGACCGATATGGAAGTAAAATACCTCGATTTTACTTCAACGCAAACCGAAGAAAAAGGTGATCGGAACAAGAGCAACCGGAAGGATATTCGAGTAAAGGATTATGAAGAAACCAAGCTTTTAAATCTGTACAACGAAGGAGGTATCCGGTTTCAAAACGTAGCCACAAACGATGCTCTGATGATGTCGAAAATCAATGAAATGCTGGAACAAGGCTGGGAGCTTTTTTTTGTAGGCGCCGGTGTAGAGAGCAAAATGATTAATGTGAGCGTTAAAAAAGAACTGTTGAAAGCAGGACTTAAAGTTTTGCTGAACGATGACAGTAAGGAGGAAGAAAATAAAAACGATCCCAACGGACTGTTTATGACCCGTTATTATTTCAAGAAAAAAGCAGAACAACTTTCCCAATAAAAACAAATAGAAACACATTTAAGAGATGAAGAAATTAGTATTGGCAGCCATCGTAATTTTGACGCTTTCGTCGCTTGTAAAAGGACAGGATAAACCTGTTTTCGAGGTGAAAATAATTACGAGTATTGAATCGATTGTTCCCAATGGAATTGGGCGTTCGCGATTAATATCGACGGATTCGAATGTGGATTACCGCGATTTTACGACTACGCAAACCGAAGACCACGGCGACCGGAATAAAAGCGAACGGGATGAGATACGGATCAAAGACTACGACGAAACCAAACTACTCAACTTTTTCAATGTTGGCGGAATTCGTTTTCAGAACATCGCATCGAACGATGCTTTGCTTACTTCGAAGATCAACCAGATGCTGCTTGATGGCTGGGATCTGGCCTTTGTGGTAACAGGAGTTGAAAGTTACGGAGGAACCGACGATTCAAACGGTATTTTTATCACCCGTTATATTTTCAAGAGACAAAAATCAGCGGAGACCGAAGCGCCTTCAGAATTGCTTAAGGTGCCGGAACAAAATTAGCATCTCCTTTTTTATTGTCGTGAACCTCTCACCTGTTTTTAGTTTGATTGCCAGAGGGTTTCATAAAACAAAACGATTTTATACCTTGTAAAGGAGTAAAATTTAATAAACGAATCGATATGGCTAAAGTGAATGTCTACCTGCTGTTTAACGGCGACTGCGAAGAAGCCTTCAATTTTTATAAAGATGCGTTTGGTGGTGAATTCCAGATGTTCAGCCGCTACAAGGAAATGCCTAAGGTGGAAGGGTTGCCTTCGATGAACAGTGAACTGGCCGATAGGATTATGCACGTTTCGCTCCCGATAAGCGACGAAACGGTACTGATGGGAAGTGACGGAGGAGGAGACTGGGCTTCGCAGCACCGCGTAGGTAATAATTTCTCGGTTTCGGTTAGTGCAGAATCCAAAAAAGAAGCGGATCGTTTGTTTAATGCATTGTCAGAAGGCGGAATGATTAGCATGCCGATGCAGAAAACATTTTGGGGAGAGTACTTCGGAATGCTGGTTGACAAGTTTGAAATTGGCTGGATGATCGGCTGGAGATCCTGATTTCAAACATGAATTTCAAGGCAAGCAGCAATAATAAAATCACGATTCCGGGGAATCACCAAAAGAAGTGAACGTTAGGATGTTTATACCTATACAGGATCTGTATGAAACTTTCAATGGAGAATATTCAATGTAGATTCCCAATATCCAATTTGCCTCATTTTGTTGGATATTTTACATTCAAAATTGAGAATTGGATATTTTTAAAAATTGACTTTCAGCAATAAAAAAGGTGCTCCCTGTCGGAAGCACCTCTCACTTATAATTATTTTGCCAATTAGGCTAACATTTGTTTTACCTGGTTGTACACGTTTTCGCCGTTGAATCCAAGTTTGTCATCGAGAACTGTGTACGGGGCAGAGAATCCAAACGAATCCAGTCCCCATATTTTTCCGTTTTCACCTACCAGACCTTCTAGTGTTACAGGTAAACCGGCAGTCATCCCAAATCGTGGAATGCCCAGCGGAAGCACACTCTGCTGGTATTCTTTCGGTTGATTGCGGAACACGCCTTCTGATGGAACAGAAACAACCTGTACTTTCAGCCCGTCTTTTTCGGTCAGCAACTCGGCTCCGGCAACAAGTGTTGCAACTTCAGAACCGCTGGCCAAAAGTACTACATCAGGTGTTCCCTCCGGTTTTATTACCACATACGCACCTTTTTCTGCCTGCAGGGCTGCTTCATAAGCGTTGCCGGTTACCGGAAGATTTTTGATGTTCTGACGCGAAAGGATCAGGGCAGAAGGAGTAGACGTATTTTCGAGTGCCATTTTCCAGGCTACTGTAGCTTCGTTGGCATCTGCCGGGCGAAGTACCAGCGTACTGTTGTGGCCGTTGTGGTTTTTCAGTTTTTCCATCAAGCGGATCTGTGCTTCCTGCTCTACCGGCTGGTGTGTCGGACCATCTTCTCCTACGCGGAACGCATCGTGGGTCCAAACAAATTTTACCGGTAATTCCATAAGTGCCGACAAACGAAGCGCCGGTTTCATGTAATCTGAGAAAACAAAGAAAGTACCGCAAACCGGAATTACACCGCCGTGCAGTGCCATACCGTTCATAATGGCTGCCATGGTGAGCTCGCTTACACCTGCCTGGAAGAAAGATCCGCTGAAGTCACCTTTGGTGAATGACGTTGTCTTTTTGAGGAAACCATCTGTTTTATCAGAGTTCGACAAGTCGGCAGAAGATACGATCATGTTCTCGATCTCGTCAGCAAAAGCGGCCAGTACGGTCGACGATGCGGCACGTGTAGCGGTATTGGCTTTTTGTTCCACTTTTGAAAAGTCGAAAGCAGGAGCTTCTTTCGAGAAGAATTTGGCCAGTTTCGCTGCCAGTTCCGGGTTAGCGGCTTCCCATTCAGCCTGTGCTGCTTTTTTTGCCGCAGCGGCTGCAATCAGTTCTGCTTTTCTTGTTTCATAAAGAGCTTTCACATCATCGAAAATCACAAACGGATTTTCCGGATTGCCGCCCAGATTCGCGATGGTTTTTTCGAAAGAAGCACCGGCTTCGCCCAATGGCATCCCGTGGGTAGCACATTTGCGCTCGAAACTACTTCCGTCGCTGGTCAAAGCGCCTTTACCCATGATTGTTTTGCCGATGATCAAGGTAGGTCTTTCGGTTTCTGCATTGGCTTCTTTTAGTGCTGCGCGAATTTGACCAATATCGTTTCCTTCAATGGTAATTACTTTCCAGTTCCAGGCTTCGTATTTTTTTGCCGTGTCCTCCAGCGAAACAGCATCCGTTTCGGTCGATAACTGAATGTCGTTGGAATCGTAGAACATGATCAGATTATTCAGTCCCAGGTAACCAGCAACACGGCCGGCACCCTGAGAAATTTCTTCCTGAACACCTCCATCCGAGATAAAAGCATAGGTTTTGTGGGCCATCCATTCGCCAAAACGGGCTACCAAAAAGCGTTCGGCAATTGCTGCTCCCACAGCCATTACGTGTCCCTGTCCAAGCGGGCCTGAAGTGTTTTCCACGCCGCGGGCTACATCTACTTCAGGGTGTCCCGGAGTAACGCTTCCCCACTGGCGGAAGTTAGCGAGGTCTTCCATCGAGTAGAATCCTCCCAGTGCCAAAACCGAGTACAACATCGGCGACATATGGCCCGGATCAAGGAAAAACCTGTCGCGGTTGGCCCATGTCATATCTGACGGGTCGTAGTTTAAAAATTCGGAATAAAGAATGTGAACAAAATCGGCACCGCCCATTGCTCCTCCGGGGTGTCCTGACTTTGCTTTTTCAACCATTGACGCCGCAAGGATTCGAATGTTGTCGGCTGCTTTTACTTCGATACTTTTACTCATTTTTAATTTTTTAATTCATAAACTATCAGGTATGGACAGGAACGCCAAAAATAACAAAAATGGGGGAGATCAACTGCCTTATATACTGATGTTAATGATAATTTATGATTTTTGTTGCAACTGGCTAAAGATCATCTGATATTGACTGATGCAGGTAACAAAAAAAAGGGAAGCCTTTCTGTAAAAAGGATTCCCTTATCAATAAGATCTGTTATTTTTTTTATCCGTTGATAACGCGGACCATAAATATGCCATCCACTTTCATCAATTCATCTTTCACTTCAGGATCGATGGTTTTTGAGGTTACATCAATGATGTTGTAGGCAATATCCTGATGTTTCCTGTTAAGCATATGATCAATGTTGTGGCCTTTGGCCGCCAAAATACTTGAAATCTGGCTTACCATGTTGGGTACGTTTCTGTTGGCAATCAGAATTCGGGCGCCACCGGCACGTTCCAGTTCGGCTGCGGGAAAATTCACTGAATTCTTAATGTTTCCGTTTTCGAGGTAGTCGCGTACCTGTTCAACGGCCATGATCGCACAGTTGGTTTCCGATTCCTTGGTTGAAGCTCCCAGGTGAGGAATCGAAATCACTTTATCCATTTTCAGTGTTTCTTCATCGGGGAAATCGGTAACATAAGCACCCACTTTTCCTGAAGCAATGGCTTCTTTCAAATCAGCATGGTTCACCAGTCCTCCACGGGCAAAATTCAGGATTTTTACACCGTTCTTCATCATGGCAAACTTGTCTTTGTTCAAGTATCCTTTGGTTTCCGGAGTCAGCGGTACGTTAATGGTTACAAAATCAGCCTGCGACAAAAGCATTTGAATGCCTTCTACCCAGGTAACTTCACGGCTAAGTTTTAGTGCGTGTTGAACCGACATGTAAGGATCGTAACCTACTACTTTCATGCGCAGGGCTGAAGCAGCGTTGGCCACCAGCACTCCAATGGCTCCCAGGCCGATTACTGCCAGTGTTTTTCCTTTGATCTCTTCTCCTGCAAAGTTGTTTTTCCCTTTTTCGACCAGTGCAGGAACATTGTCGCCTTCGCCAATCAGTGTTTTGGCCCAATTAGCCGCTCCAATGTAGTCACGCGAAGTCATCAGCATTCCGGCAATCACCGCTTCTTTTACCCCATTGGCATTGGCCCCGGGAGTATTGAAAACTACAATACCTTTTTCGGTACATTTTTCGATCGGGATGTTGTTCACACCTGCTCCGGCTCTGGCAACTGCCTTTACCGACGATGGAATTTCCATGTCGTGCATTTTGAAACTTCTCAGAACAATGGCGTCCGGGCCCGGGATCTCACTGGCAATTTCGTATTGATCCAATGGAAAAAGCTTTAACCCGTCCGGGTCGATTTTATTCAAAGTCTGAATTTTGAACATGTGGCTAATATTTAAAGTTGATACTTTGTGAAGCTGTAGATGACAAATATCAGCATTTAATCAATAAATCGTAAGTAAAACGATGGATTAGTTTTCAATATGAAATTAACATTAATCGTTTGGAAATAAAAAAAGCCAGACTCTACAGCCTGGCTAATCAACCTTCAACTACTAACCGATTTTATAACCCAAAAAATTATGAAACAATAGTTATGAACAATGTATTCTTGTATTGTTTGTACGCAAAGAAATAAAGACTTTCAGTTCCTGTATGTAATCTAAGTCACACAAGACCAGAAAAATCGATAAAATTTCGGGATTGTTTTATTTTCCCGTCTTTCTCCAGTTTTTTGAGTAAGCGCGAAATAACTTCGCGGGAAGAGTTGAGTTGTAAAGCCAGGGTTTGGTGGGTGCCCGAGAACGTTGTGGCGCCCGATTTTTTGTAGCGATCGACAAAAAATTTCTCCAATCGTTCGTCCAGTTTCATAAAAGCTACTGCGTCGAGTGCATCAATCAGTTCGCGAAAGCGGTTCTGGTAGGTCTGCATCACAAATTGTTTCCAGAGCGGGAAACGGCTGATCCATGAGTCGAGCATTTCGACCGGAACCAGCAATACTTCGGTTTCTTCTTCGGCAACGGCGTTCAGATCGCTTACCTGGCGCGTCATGCAACAAGTGAGCGACATGGCACAAACATCGTTTTCCTTGAGGTAATACAGCAATAATTCGTTGCCGTTGTCGCTGGTGCGCGATACCCGGATCAAACCTTTTAGCACAATCGGAAAGCTGGAGATAAACTGCCCTTCGCGAATCAGTGATTCGTTGGCCTGAAAAGTTTTCCGAACCGCTACTCGTGCGATTTCTTTTTGCAGCTCAGGTTCCAGAAAATTATATCGGTGTATAAATTCTTCCACAGTAGTTGAAACGTTGTCAGCAAATTTAATGGAGATACCGGTTTTTCCAAAAAAAATGATGCTTAAGTATATTAAACAGAATGATTTTAAGGAATAATCTTTATCTCCGAAAATAAAAAAACGATACAGGGGGATGTATCGTTTTTCCAGTTTTGTATTTTGAATGAATTTTATTCAAACATATCCCTCATTTTGGCAAAAAATGATTTCTCGGAATACGACGGCCCTTCCTGAAATCCCGGAGAAGTCTGCAGTTTTTCCAGCATGCGCTTTTCCTCGGCGCTTAATTTTTTCGGAATCCAGACATGCACTCTTACTAAAAGGTCGCCACGTCCGTACCCGTTTACATCCGGAATTCCCTTGCCACGCAGGCGAAGGATTTTTTCAGGCTGGGTGCCGGGTTCTATCTTCACTTTTACTTTCCCTTCAACGGTTGGTATTTCAGCAGTAGTTCCCAGTGTAATATCGGGGAACGAAAGAAAAAGATTGTGAATCAGGTTGTTTCCGTCTCGTACCAGTTCTTCGTGTTCTTCTTCGGTAATGACCACCAGCAAATCGCCGTTTATTCCACCGCGGCGGCCTGTGTTTCCTTTCCCCGAAACATTTAGCTGCATACCTTCTCCCACACCGGCCGGTATTTTGATGCTGATCACTTCTTCGTCGCGCACCACGCCTTCTCCGGCACAATGGTTACATTTATCGGTGATCATTTTTCCGTCGCCCTGACATGTGGGGCAGGTTGACGAAGTTTGCATTTGCCCCAGCAATGTGTGCTGAATACGGGTTACATGTCCGCTTCCGCCGCAGGTGTTACAGGTGGTGTACGACGAAGCGTTTTTCGCGCCGGTGCCGTTACAATGCTGGCAGGCTACGTGTTTTTTTACTTTGATTTTCTTTTCAGCGCCGTTCACAATTTCATTCAGGTTCAGTTTTACTTTTACCCGAAGATCGGAACCGCGGGCTACACGTCGTCCGCTGCGGCCACGGCTGCTGCCGCCAAAACCTCCGAAACCACCAAAATGGCCGCCAAATATATCGCCGAATGCAGAGAAAATGTCTTCAATATCTGAAAAACCTCCGCCACTGAAACCGCCTCCGGCAGCACCGCCCACTCCGGCATGTCCGAATTGGTCGTAACGTTGTTTCTTTTCCGGATTGCTGAGTACCTCGTAGGCCTCGGCTGCTTCCTTGAATTTCTCTTCAGCTTCCTGGTTGCCCGGGTTTTTGTCGGGGTGAAACTGAATCGCCTTTTTCCGGTAAGCTTTTTTTATTTCATCCGCTGTAGCGGATTTGCTGACTTCCAGTACTTCGTAATAATCTCTTTTTGCCATTTCCCTGATTTCTCCAAATTATTCTCCGATTACAACTTTGGCAAACCGGATTACCTTTTCGTTTAAGCAGTAGCCTTTTTGAATAACATCTACCACTTTCCCTTTCAATTCATCATTCGGGGCCGGAATTTTTGTAATGGCCTCGTGCAGATCCACGTCAAACACCTGATTCAGCGCTTCTATTTCCTTGATGTTGTTTTGTTTCAGGAATTCTCTGAACTTGTTGTAGATCAACATTGTTCCTTGTTTTCCTGCATCTTCATCCGAAACTTCTTTCATAGAATCGAGCGCTCTTTCAAAATCGTCGACCACCGGCAGGATATTCACCAACACGGTTTCGCCACCCGATTTAATGAGGTCGGCTTTTTCTTTCAGCGTTCTTTTTCTGAAGTTATCAAACTCAGCCTGCAAACGAAGGTGTTTGTCCTTCATGTCGTCGAGCTTTGCCGACAATTCTTCAATTTCAACCTCGTGCTTGTCTTTCTTGCCTTTTTTCTTTTTGTCGGCTTTCTCGTCGGCAGCATGCTCTTTGGGTGCGCCGGTTTCTTTGCTTTCCTGCTTTGTATCTTTTACTTCTTCCGAAGTGGTTTCATTTGAAATTTTTTCTTCTGCCATTTTTACCCTTTTTTTGAATTTGTGCTTCAAAAATGTCATACATTTTAACGCGGCTGAATTTCTCATCAGTTTTCCATTGTTTATGAAGAAATAAAACAACCACAGCAATCCCGTAATTACCTGCGTTTATCAGCATTCAAAGTAATTACGGGGTAATTTGCTACGCTGACATTGCAAAAATTTTGCCATGCAAATATAAAAGACAAATTGACACCCGGCAGAATCGCCAAGTGTCAATTTGAATGATTTTGTTTAGATTTAAAACAGCCTCTTTTTCAGCCTATTTTAAATATTTATCGAGGGCGGCATCAAGGGCCGGTCCCCGTAAATTTTTACCAATAATAACACCGTTTTCATCCAACAGGAAATTCGAAGGAATACTTCTGACCCCATAGATGGCTGCCAGTCTCGACTGCCATCCTCCCAAATCGCTGATGTGATAGGGCCAATCCAGCTTGTCTTGTTTGATGGCTCCTTTCCACTGGTCGGCAGTGCGGTCGAGCGAAACGTTAAATACCACAAAGCCTTTGCCTACTGTGAATTTCTCGTCTTTGTATTTGTTGTATGCTTTTACCACATTCGGATTTTCTCTGCGGCAGGGGCCACACCAACCTGCCCAAAAATCGAGTAGCACGACTTTTCCCTTTGTGTCCGATAATTTGATGGTTTTTCCATCGGGACTTTTACCCACCAGGTCGGGAGCTTTGTTGCCAATTCCGGTTCCCAGTTGCTGGGCATTTAGTCCTGCTGTTCCCAGAAAAAGGAGGAGGGTGATAATTGCTAGCTTCTTCATTTTTTGTTTTAAAATTTATTCGATTTCAAACTAAAAGATTCAGACTTAGTAACGGGAAAGTGTCCGTTTTGTTTTAAGACCTTCCCAGCCTCTTTATATCCGTGTTATTTTTGCTCCCAGTGCATTTAGGCGGCCATCAATGTTTTCGTAGCCACGGTCGATCTGCTCGATGTTGTCGATTGTGCTGGTTCCTTTGGCCGACATGGCCGCAATCAGCAACGCAATTCCGGCGCGGATGTCGGGCGATACCATTTTAGTGGCACGAAGGCTATGTTTGCGGTCGAGGCCGATTACGGTGGCACGGTGCGGATCACACAAAATGATCTGGGCTCCCATGTCAATAAGCTTGTCGACAAAGAACAGGCGGCTTTCAAACATCTTTTGATGAATGAGGACGCTGCCTTTTGCCTGGGTGGCTACTACCAGGAAAACACTCAGCAAGTCGGGAGTCAGTCCCGGCCAGGGGGCGTCGGCAATGGTCATGATCGAACCGTCGATGTAGGATTCGATTTCGTAATGCCCGGTATCTTTAATTAGCAGATCGTCGCCAGCCTGTGCAACATTTATTCCCAGTCGTCTGAACGATTCGGGAATAATTCCCAGGTGTTCGATCCCCACATTTTTTATTCTGATTTCAGAAGCGGTCATGGCAGCCAGACCGATAAAACTTCCCACTTCGATCATATCGGGAAGAATCCGGTGTTGACAGCCGTTCAATGAAGCCACGCCTTCGATGGTCAGCAGATTTGATCCGATGCCGTTGATTTTTGCACCCATCGACACCAGCATTTTGCACAATTGCTGCAGATAGGGTTCGCAGGCTGCGTTGTAAATAGTTGTGGTTCCTTCAGCCAGCACGGCGGCCATGGCAATGTTGGCTGTTCCGGTAACCGATGCCTCGTCGAGAAGCATGTAACTTCCTTTAAGTTTATCGGCCGAAACCAGGTACCATTGGTTGTCCTTGTCGAAGGTAAATTCAGCACCCAGTTTTTGAAGCCCGATAAAATGGGTATCCACCCTGCGGCGGCCAATTTTATCGCCACCGGGTTGCGGAATAAAGCCTTGTCCGAAGCGCGCCAGAAGCGGGCCGATGATCATGATTGATCCGCGCAATCCAATCGCTTGCCGGGTGTATTCCGGGCTTTTCAGAAAGTCGATATTTACCTTTGAGGCATTGAACCGGTACCGGCCTTTTTCGAGCCGTTCGGTAACAACACCCAGTCCTCCCAGGATTTCAATGAGTTTTAGTACATCCCGGATTTCGGGAATATTTTCGATGAACACATCCTGATCGGTTAACAAGGCAGCACAAATAACCTGCAGCGCTTCGTTTTTTGCGCCTTGCGGTTCAAGATCACCTTTTAAAGGGTAGCCACCTTCGATCTTAAAAGTTGACATATTATTTGGGATTTGAGAATGAAACGGCTATTTCTTCTTTTTATTCGAAACGGGCTTCTTCTTTTTCCCCACTAATGTTTTGGAGTCTGCCAGCTGCATTCCTTCTTTTATGACAAGTTTTCCATCTGACAATTCTTCGAGGTCGCCAAAAATCTTTTCGTCTTCCACGGCATCTTTGTTCCAGGCCAGGTAAGACTTTTTCATGTGGTTGGCAATCTGCGAAATCATGATCTCGCGTTCTTCTCCTTCGTATTTTTCAGCTTCTTTAATGATCAGTTCCAAGGTGCGACCATAGTGTTTGTATTTGATATAATGCTGGTTATACGGAACCTTGTTGGGTTTTTCAAGCAAGCTGTCAGGTGATGGCGGATCATAAGGGTAATCAATATCCAGTTTGAAATCGGCCATAATCGCCAGGTGATCCCACAGTTTATGGTTGAACTCCGGAACATCGCGCAGAAAAGGGTAAAGGTTGCCCATTACATCGATCACAGTTTGTGCCGATTTGTTCCTTTTATCGCGATCTTCAATGGTCATCAGGTAGTCGACCATGTTTTGTATATTCCTTCCGTATTCCGGAAGTGCTAATTTTTTTCGTTTCGAATTGTAATCCATCTAAAAATTCTTAAGTGATGTCAAATCTTCGTGTAAATGTAGGAATTGTTCCGAAGTGATGCTGCAAAACTAATGATTTCCTGTCAATTCGCGAATCTTTTTCCGCGAAAGCCTGTTTAGGTTTTAATCCGCAGTTTCGCAAATTTTAAAAGCAATTGCTTTTGTCCGGTTGTGCGGAAAAATACAGTTGCCTTGAGATCGGGTGCTACGCCTTCAATGTTCAGAACTTTCCCTTCACCAAAACGCTGGTGTTGTACGGTCATGCCGGGTTGAATTTTCGAGGGATCGTCTCCCTGGAATGTATCTGATCCGCCAGTCTCTTTGAGTGAAACGGATTTTTTATTCAAAATGTTTTGTGAGTCTCTGGTTTTAAATGAGGTCGCGGGTTGTCTCCTGGCAAATCGTTGTCCCGGGCTGCTGTACGATACGTTGCTTTGTTCTGCCGACGGACTTGCCAAAGTGCCTGTTGGCGTAAAACCATCGGTGTAGCGTTCGTCCAGTTCTTCGAGAAACCGGCTGGGCGTGCAAAAATCGAGATTGCCCCAGCGATAACGCTGGTTGGCATACGAAAGCCAGGCATTTTCCTCTGCACGGGTAAGCGCCACATAAAACAAGCGGCGTTCTTCTTCCAGCGATTCGAGCGTAGCCTTTTCGCCCTGTCGTTGAGAAGGAAAGAGGTTTTCTTCCATCCCCACAATAAAGACATTTTTGAACTCCAGACCTTTGGCCGAATGCACGGTCATTAAAGTTACCTTGTTTTTCTCTTCATCTTTTTCGTTGTCCTGATCGGTCAGCAAGGCCACATCTTCCAGGTAGTTACCCAGTTTGTCGGGGTCGCCCTGTTCTTTGGCAGTGATCGAAAATTCCTGGATGCCGTTTAGTAATTCCTGTATGTTTTCGTGCCGGCTAAGCCCTTCCGGCGATTTATCGTTGTATAATTCCTTCTGAATTCCCGTTTGCTCGGCGATGGTTTTGGCGGTTTCAAAGGCATCGTTTTCCTGTGCAAGTTTCTTGAACCGGTTAATCAGCGCCACAAAGTCCATCAGTTTAGACGCCGTGCCTTTGTTTACCTGCGAATAATTGATGCCCGGAAGAGCGGAAATAACTTTCCACATCGAAGTTTCGTTCGATACGGCGGCCATCTCCAGTTTGCCGATGGTGGTTTGCCCAATTCCGCGGGCCGGGTAATTGATGACTCTTTTCAGCGCTTCATTATCGTCAGGATTGATCGTCATCCTGAAATAGCTCAGCAGGTCTTTGATTTCTTTACGTTGATAGAAACTCAAACCGCCGTAGATTTTGTAGGGGATGTTTCTTTTTCGCAGCGCCTCTTCAATGATTCTCGATTGCATATTGGTACGGTACAGCACCGCAAAATCGGAGAACTTGTAATGTTCGCGCAACTGGAACTGTGCAATTTCCTGGGCTACCAGAAATCCTTCTTCGTTGTCGGTGAGGGCCGAGAGGACTTTAATGGGTCTTCCTTCAGCATTTTCAGAGAAAACGTTTTTTTGAATCTGTTTTTTGTTTTTCGAGATGACGCTGTTGGCCGCGTTCACAATCATTTGTGTGGAACGGTAGTTTTGCTCCAGTTTGAAAACCCGGTGATCGGGGTAATCGTTTTTGAAGTTGAGGATGTTTTCGATCCGCGCCCCTCGAAAGGAATAAATACTCTGTGCATCGTCGCCTACCACGCAAATGTTGTTGTGTTTGGCTGCCAGCTTTTTGATGATCAGGTATTGCGCATAATTGGTATCCTGGTACTCATCCACCAAAACATAGCCAAACCGCTCCTGGTATTTCTCCAGTACTTCGGGGTGGTCGCGAAACAAAAGATTGGTGATCAGCAGTAAATCGTCGAAATCCATGGAACCCGACAAACGGCATCTTTTTGTGTATTCCTTGTAAATCTCAGCTATGCCGGTCATGCGCATGTTTTTATCCACCGAACGTATTTCGGGAGAATTTGCGTAGGCCACCGGAGTGATGAGGTTGTTTTTGGCCATCGAAATCCGGCCGGCCACCACATTGGGCTTATACGTTTTGTCGTCGAGCTGAAAATCTTTGATGATGGTTTTGATCAGGTTTTTGCTGTCGGCACTGTCGTAAATGGTAAAATTCGAGGGGAAACCGATGGTTTCGTGCTCGGCCCTGAGGATCCGCGAAAAGATACTGTGGAAGGTTCCCATCCACAGGTAGCGGGCAGCGTTTTCACCTGCAACACGGCCAATCCTGTCTTTCATCTCGCGGGCCGCTTTGTTGGTGAACGTTAGCGCAAGTATGTTCGATGGCCGGGCGCCCTGGTTTAATAAATGGGCTATGCGGTAGGTTAAAACCCTGGTTTTTCCTGAGCCTGCACCGGCAATTATCAACGACGGACCTTCGGTGCGCACCACCGCTTCCCGCTGAATCTCATTTAATTCATTTAAATAATCAAGCACGTTTTATCCTTTCTTTTCAAAAGCACAAAAATATATCATGTATATCGATTGGCCTTATTTCGCAACGGGTTTTATCAACAAATTGTCAGAGGCACATGTTCATCCCTTTTCTTAATGCCTGTTTGCCCGGCATTAACTCCCGATTTTTTGCCGCTTGCACGCAATTAAATTAAATTTATACGTTAATATTGTATCTCAAAGAAGAAGTTTTTATGAAGAAAAGTCTTTATTTGGCAGGAATTCTGATTTTGTTTTCTCAACTCTTGAATGCGCAAATCACAGCTCCGCAATCCTCTGGAAGCGACGTAACTCAATACCCGGTTTTTTCGGAGAACGATGATGTTTTCATTTTTTGTACCACCGATTCGTTAGCCGAAGTGGGCGTGCTCACGGTTTCGACCGCCTTAGAGGGAACAAAAACTTTTCTTTGGGAAAAATATAACCCCGAAACAGCAGCTTTCGAATTTTTTATGCAGGAGAGTTCGGATGCCGTTTCGCATCAGATCACGAATCTGGCCGACGGGTGTTACCGTGCTTCGGTTACCTTGGGAAGCACAACAGATGTATACCGGGCCTGGGTGTTTAATAACTGGACTTATGCAGAATCATACGTTGCCAGCTCCGACTGCGAATCGTTTAGTTTGGCCGGAGAATTCAGAGCAGCTGCGCTTACGTATTACGATTTGAGCAACAATGCACCTGTAGAACTTTTCAAAGACGTGAAAGTTCAGTGGCTCGATGGTTCGGAGATTGTGAGTAACTTGCTGAACCCTCAAATGTTCGACCCGCCGGCAGAAAATACGGATTATACACTTAGGGTTTACGATAAATACGATTGCGATGGCCGTTCAACAGTTACTTATGAGTCGCTGGTTCCGAAAGCCAATTTTACCGCAAATCCAATGGAAGGTGAAACTCCACTGACGGTGACGTTTACCAATACTTCACAAAATGCAACTCCGGGCTATTACGAATGGTTTTTTTACCGCGATATGGATGAAATCACCGATGAATCGCAGGGCGCCAGTCAGCCGGTCGACAGTATTCTGATTATTGCCTACGACGATGCACCGGTTTATACTTATCAGAATTCGGGGCGGTACCTGGTGAAGCTGGTAGCCAAGAAAATATCAGAAAACATAAATTGTGTGGATACTTTTGCCCTCGGAAAACTGATCGTTGCAGATACTTCATCGATTGTTGTTCCCAATGTATTTACGCCAAATGGAGACGGCGTGAACGATGTTTTCAAGATCAAGTTTGAGTCGATGAAATCCATAGAGATCACCATTGTTAACCGTTGGGGAAAACGCGTTCACTACTGGAAAAGCGGAGATATTCAGGATCCGGAGAATGCACGGACCGAAGCAGTTTGGGACGGCAGCATTGGCGGGCGGAAAGCCAGCCCCGGAGTCTACTATTACGATGTGGTGGGCCGTGGCCGTGACGGACGAAAACAAACCAAACACGGTTTTATTCATCTTTTCAGGGGGAAAGACTAATTTCGTTCAGGCTTACTTTTGAGCGAATATAGTTTTGAGTGCAGCTCTTCTGAAATCAAAAATCTGACGTAGCTTTCTTTTTATGATCAGCCCGTTGGCGATGGATCCCAAAATGCCAAACGGCGGCTGATACGAGATAATATCGGTCATGTCAACGCCTCCTGGCGCAGCTGTCAGGAAATGTTCGTGGTGCCACATTTTGTAAGGCCCGATTCTTTGTTCATCCACAAAATAGTGCTTTTCTTTTACGTGTGTAATCTCGGTAACCCAGGTGGTAGGCAGGTTAAATAATGGCTTTACCATGTAGCTGATGATCCGTCCGGCATACATTTTTTCGACTGGCAATGAAGTTATCTTAAAACCCATGCTGCCCGGCGTAATTTTACTCAGGTTGGCCGGATTTGAAATGAATTCCCAAACCTGATCAAGATCGGCAGGAATAAATTGTTTGTGTCTGAATTGATAGAATCCCATTTGTTTATCTTTTGCTTTAAATATATAAACAAAAAGACTAGGGTTTGGTTGAAATGCTGCGACGTGATTCTCTCGGGTATTGATTATTCGATAATGGGCAGTACTTCGTCCTCATCCGGTGCCAAAACATTGAAATCGGGTCCAAATTGTGCCAGGAACTCCAGGCTTAAAGCCCTGTAAGTGTAACTAACCGGCAAAAGAATTACGGTTCCAATGTAAGGAATAGCGAGTAGGAACAAGGCGATACAACACGTGATCAAGGCCAGAAAGATTACCGCTATGCCAACCCCGAAACTCAGGATAAAGATGAACAGGCCGTACCCGATAAAGGCAAAAAAACGCTGCCCGAACAATGCCAGGAATTTGCCCCAGGCCTGGAGGACACCTATTCTGTTTTTGTACATTATGGGTACCACAAAATCTTTCAGAAACAAGGCGGTAAAACCTATAGTGAGCAGGTAGGCGATCAGCAGCAAGACCATTTGCCCCACAGCCATAAAAATGGCCGGATTTGTATAGTCGCCGTAGTACAACTCTTTTGCCGAGGTAAAGCAGTAGAAAAGGAAAAATCCAAATAAACCAACCGAGAGCCAGCCAAAGAAGAACTCGAACAAAAACAGTGAATTCCCTTCATTCCGGTATTCGTGCCACGGATAACTGACATCGGATTTGTTCTGCGCCACATTGTGCAGAAACATAAATTTTCCACGAGAGCTAACCCAAATAAATACACTGATTAAAACAATCAGAAGTAAAATTCCGACAAGAATGAGGTTGGCCCACAGCGGATGTGTCGAGATCCAGTCCCCCGCAGTCTGCGGAAAGTTAAAAAGCTCGTCCAGGTTGTTTGAGTCGTATTTATAGGAATGGTGACTGCCCGAACTTCCGCCTTCGCAGTCTGCAAGCCCGGCAAGCCATGCTGTAAATCCGATACGAAGCCATTTGTTCAGATCGAAAGGTTGAAACAAGGCTTTTTTCATGCGTTGGAAGCCCAGTGACAGGGGGCGGCTGTAGCTAATGTTCATTTCGGCAGGTGTTGATTGGCTGCAAATTACATTTTTTGAATCAGCTGATAAAGAACTTTTTACGAAATTTTCAAGAGAATTAGTTTGAAAATGGATTTTTTTGATCGCTTTATGCAAAAGAAGTAATTACCGGGTATTGTCGAATCATGCGCCTGTTTTCTTGCTTTTTGAACAACAAGCCTTATATTTATTCGTTGATAGAGTATTCAAATTAGCCGCATGAAAAGATTATTATTTGTTTGTATTTTACTGTTTTCCCTTAGTTTTAACACATTAGCCATAAAAGATGTCAATGCCTGGAAGCAGGAGAAAAGTTTGGAACAGCAGTTCCAGGTTTTTAAGGAGAATCTGAACTTCTGGAGTGGTAACTATTTTATGAGTCCTGCCCAGCTGGATCAGTTTTACGGAGCAATGACAGACACTATCGCGAAACTTCAGCAACAGGTAAGCAGTGGCCTGGCTAAAATCAATCAGCAAAAACAGGAGCTGGCTGCCAAACAGGCGACTGTGGACGAAACGCAGCTGAAACTCGATGAAAGTATCCGGAATCAGAATTCGATCAGTGTACTGGGAGCACGAATAAACAAAGCCGTTTATTCAACAACCATGTACCTGTTTATTGCCGGGGTACTGGTTTTGGCCGGTGTAATGTATATGATGTTTCAACGGAGCCATAAAGTTACGCGGCAAACCAAGAAAGAGTACGACGAGTTGAAAGCAGAATACGAAGAGCATAAAAAAGTATCACTCGACCGTTATACCAAAATCAACATGGAACTCCATAAGACCCGGCTCGAACTTCAGAAAAAATAGGTTTACCGGTGTAGCCGAATTTAATTCGGCTCTTTGTTATCAGAATGAAATGTGCCAAAATAGAAAACCCCGGTTCGTCAGTTGACGGACCGGGGTTTTTCGTTTGATATAGTAAAATGGATTAGAAAATGGTCTATTCTTCTTCCTGCTCTGCTTCGTAAGCTTTCAGCAGTTCTTCCTGTACATCGGCAGGAACTTTTTCATAACCGTCGAAAGTCATTCCAAATATGCCACGTCCACCGGTAATCGAACTCAATGAAGTGGTATACCGGTTCATTTCTTTTAACGGCACTTTAGCAGATATTTTTTCCATTCCGTGTTCAGAACCCATGCCCATAATCATGGCACGACGTCCCTGTAAGTCACTCATGGTATCACCCATTCTGTCGGAAGGTACCCAAACGTCGAGGTTGTAAATGGGCTCCAGAATTTTAGGGCCTGCATTTTTAAACGCCTGGCTAAAAGCATTACGTCCGGCCAGTTTAAACGAAATTTCGTTCGAGTCAACCGGGTGCATTTTTCCGTCGTACACGTAAACCCTGATATCGCGGGCGTACGAACCGGTTAGCGGTCCTTCTTCCATTTTTTCCATAATTCCTTTCAGGATAGCGGGCATAAAACGGGCATCGATCGATCCCCCGACAATACAGTTGCAATAAATTAGTTTTCCTCCCCACGACAACGGAAGTTCTTCTGTCGCACGAACCGAGAGTTTCATTTCTTTTTCGCCAAACTTGAACATTGATTTTGGATCGGTTCCCTCTTCGTAGGGCTCAATGATCATATGGACTTCCCCAAACTGACCGGCGCCGCCCGACTGTTTTTTGTGGCGATAATCAGCCTGTGCAGGTTTGGTGATGGTCTCACGATAAGGTATCCTCGGAGCAAGATAATTCACCTCGATTTTATGAATGTTGTCGAAATACCATTTCAGCACATTCATGTGATATTCTCCCTGTCCGTGTACCAGCAATTGTTTTAATTCTTTTGAATACTCAACAACGTAGGTCGGGTCTTCGTATTTAATTTTACTCAATACTTCTCCTACTTTCTCATCGTCCGAATCATTCTCGGCTTTTACTGCAACCGTATGACGTGATTTCGGGAACTCAATGGGTTCGAAGACAGTACCTGCTTCTTTCAACGAAAGCGTTTGGTTGTATTTTGTTTCTTTCAGTTTTACGGTACAGCCGATATCCCCGGCAACCAGTTCGTCCACTTTTTCGCGGTTTTTCCCCGCCGATACGAATACTTGTGCAAGACGTTCCTTGTTGCCCGATTTGGAATTAACCAGGTCCATTCCTTCTTTTACCGTTCCCGACATTACCTTGAAGTAGGTAATCTCACCAACGTGTGGTTCAACCGAAGTTTTGAATACAAACAGACTTGGTGCGTCTGCCGGATCCATTTTTACTTCTTTGCCTTTTATGATCTTGCGTAATTTCTTTTCGTAAGGGGTAGGAGCAATGTTGGTAATAAATTCCATTAAACGGGCTACACCGATCCCTTTTTTTGCAGTGGTACAGAATACCGGGAACAAACTTCTGTCTAACATTCCAAGCTTGATTCCTTTCCTCATTTCATCTTCGGATAATGAGCCTTTTTCGAAATAAAGTTCCATCAAAGCTTCTTCGTTTTCGGCTGCTTTTTCTACCAGCTCGTTGTGAAGTTCATCGGCACGGTCTTTTTCCGAAGCCGGAATATCAAGAATTTCAACTTTCCCGTCTTTTGAGTACGTGTACATTTTCATTTTAAGTACATCAATGATTGACGAAAAGTTAGGGCCGGCATCCACCGGATATTGTATAATGGTCGCTTTTCCTCCAAATGCATTTTTGCACTGTTCCAGTGCGCTATCGTAATTTGAATTCTCGTGATCGAGTTGATTGAAAACAAGGATCAACGGGGTGTGAGCGTTGTTGGCATGGCGAATTGCTGCTTCTGTGCCGGCTTCAACACCGCTGGTGGTGTTAATGGTTAACAGGCCAAGTGCGGTTACACTAAGCGCCGATACAACGCCTCCGCACAGTTCATCCATTCCGGGAGTATCAATAATATTGATCTTTTTCCCGTTGAATTCGGTGTACATTAAAGTAGAAAAAACAGAATTGCCATAATCCTGTTCTATCTGGTTGTAGTCTGAAACGGTATTTTTTGAGGTCACTTCGCCTCTGCGATTGATAACTCCACCCTCGAACAGCATCGCTTCTGCAAGGGTGGTTTTCCCACTGCCGGCATTACCAATTAGAGCAATGTTCCGGATTTCTTCCGTTTTATAAACTTTCATATTATTTAGTTTTATTGATTATAGATGCTTACTTGAATTTCTCAATTTCGAAGCAAGGACACCAAAAATAGCAATATTTTGCTAAGAATCAAGTGGTGTACAACAGCCCCGTAAAATATTGATATGCAGGAACTCAGAATCGTAAAATTAAGTAACAATCAGTGAGCAGGTTAGGCGGGTTTTGTTAATAAATGTTATAGTCTGTAATTGTTCTGGATAAGTGTTATATGCACTGGTTATCAGTGGATTGCCGGAAAGAGGTTTTGCAACATATTTTGGACGAAAAACAAGCCTGTTTTCATGCCTTTTCAGCCCAATTGAAAACAGGTAGAACTTAAGCCCAATGTTAACTAATTTAGATTGAATAAAAAAAAGACAATAAAAGTGTTTTTTGTCTGAAATATTCAATTACATTTGCGACGTGATAAAAATCATATTTTGTATGTGAAATAAATTTGAGCAATGAAAAAGTACTCTTCCTATACAATGAAAAAATCGATGACATGTATGATGTGTATGTGTTGTGATTTTGAATTGTTGCAGAAGGAGAAATGAAAATCTGAGAATTATAATTACCTAATAATGATGGCTCTTCTGCACTTGCGGGAGGGTCATCTTTTTTTGGTATAACAGGCAAACAAAAACCGGTTACAGGAGCAAAACAATGGGGAATACAGTTACAGGCAAATCAGGAGAGCGAAAACGACGAAGTATCGCCAAAACACTTTCATGGAGAACAGTCGGGACAATCGATACCATTATTATTTCGTGGATTGTTGTGGGAAATCTGAATTTCGCAGTAACCATTGGCGGGGTTGAGTTGTTTACCAAAATGGCACTTTACTTTTTGCACGAACGTGCCTGGAATAAATGCAACTACGGTAGAGAAAAAGAAACACCGATTGAATACGAGATTTAAACCATGAAGAAAAACTATTTACCCATATCGATCGAT
Source organism: Maribellus sp. YY47 (assembly GCF_023111095.1). Taxonomy (GTDB): domain Bacteria; phylum Bacteroidota; class Bacteroidia; order Bacteroidales; family Prolixibacteraceae; genus Draconibacterium. Next base: position 102,373 of record NZ_JALGYW010000011.1, on the reverse strand, counting down.
ATCGCCAACGAGAAGATCCTTTTGATTGGCGGAGGTCAGGATGCTTTGAAGAAACTCCGGATACTTCAGCGTTTTGATGCAGAAGTGGAGGTACTTGCACCCGAAGTGTGTGACGAGATCAGGCAAAGTGGTGTTAAGTGTATCGAATCGGATTACGATAAAAAGTATCTGACTGATTATTTAATGGTGTATTCCTGTCTGGACGATGAGGTAGTTGATAAGCAAATTGTTAAAGATTGCAGGGAAGCCCGCGTTTTGGTGAACATCCACGATAAACCTGCGTTGTGTCAGTTTGTATCTCCAGCCATATACAAGCAGGGGAACATTACGGTAGCCGTTGGATCGAACGGCGAAAACGTATACGAATCGATTAGAATAAGAGATCTGATAAAAGATAAATTGCAATTTAATTTAGGATAGAAATGAGTTTAAAGTTGAATCCATTAAGTGACCAACAGTTAACAGCGTTGGATCAGCTGGTACAAGGATTAACAAAGGAACAAACCCTTTGGCTAAGCGGCTATTTCGAAGGCCGGCTGGCAGTTTTGGGAGGAAGCTCCGAGGTTCAGCAAATAGGTGCACCGGCAGCAGCGGTTGCTCCGGCGCCGCAAAACCGTATCAACCTGACAATTTTGTTTGGTACCGAAACCGGTCATTCGCAGGGTTTGGCTGAACGTTTGGGCGAAAAAGCAACCTTTAAAGGTATCAATGCACAGGTGTACAGCCTTTACGATTACAACTACAAAAAACTGAAAGAAGAGGAAAATGTAGCGATAATCGTGAGTACGCACGGCGAAGGCGATCCGCCGGATATGGCCGAAGACTTTCACAAGTATGTAACCGGCAACCGGGCTCCGCAGCTCGAAAGTACCAATTACTCGGTGCTGGCGCTGGGCGACAAAACCTACCGCAACTTTTGCAAAACCGGCGAGGATATCGACGATGCACTGAAGAACTGTGGCGGTTACCGGATCACATCGATGGTAAAATGCGACGTGGATTACGAACAGAGTGCCGAAATCTGGATGAACAATGTACTGCTTAACCTGGCTCCGGCCGAAGCGCCTGCAGCCTCGTCATCGGCAGCTCCCGCTGTGGCGTCGGCACCTGCAGCAACAAATGGTTCGCCGGTTGTGGGAGAAACCTTTTCAAAAAACAACCCGTTCATGGCCACTGTTCTGGATAAGGTAAAAATTACCGGACGCGATTCGGACAAGGAAGTATACCATGTGGAACTCTCGCTCGAAGGGTCGGGTTTGGAATACGAACCCGGAGATTCAGTCGGTATTTTTACACACAACCCGGATGACCTGGTAGAGGCAATTCTTGAAAAAACAGGTTTTGATCCGGAACAGCAAGTGGATTTTGGCGATGACAAGATTGCGCTAAAAGATGCCCTGAGTTATCATTTGGAGATCACAACGCTGACCTACGATTTGCTCGAAAAATATTACGAGAAAACCAAGAATGCTGATCTGCTGAAAATCCTTGAGGATGAAGAATTGATAAACGACTATCTGTACGGACACGATGTGCTGGATTTACTCGAAGATTTTCCGTTTCAATGGAATGCCAACAAACTCGTGAGCATTCTGCGCCCGGTTCCGCCGCGTTTGTATTCGATTTCGTCGAGTATGGAAAGTGTGGGGGAAGAAGTGCATGCCACGATTTCGGTGGTGCGTTACGAACGCAAAAGCCGTTTGCGCAAAGGCGCCTGCTCAACTTATCTGAGTGAGAGCATTGAGGTTGATGACCAGGTTCCGGTTTACATCGAAAAGAATCCGGCATTTAAACTGCCGCTGAACGGTTCAAAAATGATTATGGTGGGTGCCGGAACCGGTGTGGCTCCCTACCGGGCTTTTATGCAGCACCGCGAGAGTCAGGGAATAAAAGGAAACACCTGGTTGTTTTTTGGCGAACGTCGTTTTAGTTCCGATTTTCTGTACCAGACCGAGTGGCAGAAACTGCTGAAATCTGAACACCTCGAACGGATGGAAGTGGCTTTTTCACGCGATCAGGAAGAAAAGGTGTATGTACAGCACCGCCTGAAGGAAAATCAGAAAGAAGTATTTGAATGGCTCGAAAACGGCGCTTACCTCTACCTCTGCGGCGACATGAAACACATGGCAAAGGATGTGAACAAAGCCTTGCTGGAGATTATCCAGGAACAGGGAGGAGTCACCCAGGAACAGGCCGAAAAATATATTAAGAATCTGAAGCGCGAGAAGCGTTTCCAGACCGACGTTTATTAACGATACAACAACAAAAAACAGAAAATGTCAGAATCAATTGTAATTGTCGATTTAATAGGTAGTTATGATTGAGGGGAGAGCGTTCTTTTATATGTTTACTCACCCTGATTATGACTACGTCACAATCGTCCCTCTCTAAGAATAGAGAGGGAGAAGAGGGAGAGTTGGCAAACATGAAACAATGCATAAATTCTTAAATAAAGCAGATTAACTTTTGATAACTTCAACAACAACAACCCGATTTTAATAACCGAAAAATGAGTGATACAATTAACTGGAAAGAACTGTCGGAGGTAGAACGACTGAAATACGAGAGCAACTACCTGCGGGGTACTTTGGTCGAAAGCCTGGCCAACCCGATTACGGGAGCCATTTCCGACGGAGACACGCAGATCTCAAAATTTCACGGGATCTACCAGCAAACCGACCGTGATCTCGACAAAGAAAGAAAACACCAAAAGCTGGAGCCGCTGTATTCCTTTCTCATCCGTTTGCGGATGCCGGGAGGACGTTTTACCCCGGATCAGTGGCTGCGCATGGACGATCTTTCCGAAAAATATGCCAACGGCACTTTAAAGCTTACCACGCGGCAAACTTTTCAATTGCATGGTGTTTTGAAGAAGAACCTGAAAAGCACCATCAGCGAAATGAATCAGAGCCTGCTGGATACCATTGCAGCTTGTGGCGATGTCAACCGAAATGTGATGAGCCATGCCAATCCGGCAGAGTCGCCTTTTCATGCGGAAGTCATTGACCTGGCACGGAAAATCAGCGAGCACCTTTTGCCGCGGACGACCGCTTACCACGAAATCTGGCTCGACAAAAAGCTGGTGGCCGGGGGTCAGCAGGATAAAGAGCCGTTGTATGGAGATCGCTATCTGCCGCGTAAATTCAAAATCGGTGTGGTGATTCCGCCGCACAACGACAGCGACGTTTTTTCGCAGGACCTGGGTTTTATCGCCATTGTGGAGAAGAACGCGATCGTTGGTTACAACGTAGTGGTTGGTGGCGGTTTGGGTACCACTTTCGGAATGCCCGAGACTTACCCGCGCACCGGAACCGTAATTGGCTTTTGTTCGCCTGACCAGGTGTTGGATGTAGCCGAAAAAGTATTGCTGGTTCAGCGCGACAATGGCGACCGCAAAAACCGCAAACAGGCCCGTCTGAAATATACCTTCGACCGGATGGGAGAGGAGTTGTTCAAAGCTGAAGTGGAAAGTAGTTTGGGATATTCGCTGGAAGAAGCAAGGCCTTTCGAACTGACCCGTAACGGCGATGATTACGGCTGGAAAAAGGGAACCGACGACAAATGGCACTTGACTTATTTTGTGGAAGGCGGCCGGGTACACGACACCGGGAAATTTCAGCTAAAAACAGCACTGCGCGAAATTGCCAAAGCCATCGACGGCGATTTTATTCTTACCGGTAATCAAAACCTGATCGTTTCGGGCGTATCCGCACCTGTGAAGAAAAAGGTAGATGCCCTGCTTAAAAAGTATGGCGTTGCACCTACCGAACTTTCCGGATTACGGAAGAACTCCATCGCTTGTGTGGCTTTGCCCACCTGTCCGCTGGCCTTTGCCGAAGCCGAACGCTATTTGCCGACACTTGTATCAAAAATTGAAACCATCCTTAACGAATTCAAACTGGGAGAGGAAGAAATCGTTATCCGAATGACGGGCTGTCCCAACGGTTGCGGAAGGCCTTACCTGGCAGAAATCGGGCTGATCGGGAAATCGCCGGGTTACTACAACCTGTACCTGGGCGGCAGTTTTAACGGCGACCGTTTGAATGCCCTGTACAAGGAAACCATCAACGAAGAAGAGATTTTGAAAGAGCTAAGGAGCATTATCGAAGATTTTGCGGCGAATCGCACGGAGAAAGAACATTTCGGCGATTTTGTGATCCGCAAGGGATACGTTCAGGAAATCCGTCACGGAAAAGATTTCAGGCATTGATCCTGTCACGTGGGGGTAAAAGAGAATTACAGGATTAAACACTTTACAAGATGGCGGTAATTTGACATTAAACCCCCTAAATCCCCCGATGGGGGACGATTCCTCCCCTTTGGGGAGGTGAGGAGGGGTCATTGCCCGACAACGTGAAAATGAAAATTTATTTCAGTTTGGGACAACTTCATCTCTTACATTTTTTAGGACACTAACTACAAAGGTTATGAGCAGAACAATATCAATATTAGGCAGCGGCTGGCTGGGAACAGCATTGGGAAAATCGCTTTTGCGCAAAGGCTGGGACGTAAAAGGTTCCACCACATCGACACAAACCTACAACGATTTGGAGATGACCGGCATCAGTACCTTTTATGTAAAGGTGCAGCCGCAAGACATCCGGATCGATTACAACAGTTTCTTTAACACCGATGTTTTAATGGTCAGTTTTCCGCCCAGCCGTACTTCCTGCGTCGAAGAATCGTTTCCGCAGAAAATTGCACAGGTGGTGAAGAAGATCAAGGAGATCGGCATCAAAAAGGTGCTGTTTATTTCTTCTACGTCGGTGTATGAATCCCGAAACGGAGAAGTGAAGGAAGGAAACGAAGGAACGCCGGAAAAAGCCAGTGGCCGGGCTTTGCTTTCGGCCGAAAAGCTTTTTTTGCAGGAGGACGCTTTTCAAACCACGGTGCTGCGTTTTGGCGGTTTGATCGGTTACGACCGCAATCCGGCGCGTTTTGTTCAGCACCGTACCGAGGTGGCAGGCGCCGTGCCGGTGAACCTGATCCACCGCGACGATTGTGTCAACATCATCACCGAAATACTCGAAAAGGAGGTTTGGGGAGAAGTGTTTAACGCCGCTTCGCCCGAACATCCGACCAAAGCCGAATTTTACGCCAAGGCCGCCAAAATAAGCGAGTTGCCGGTTCCTGCGTTTACCGGTACTCAGGAACCCTTTAAAATCGTGAACAGCGATAAACTGCGGGAAAAACTCGGCTATCAATTTATTTACAACAGCCCGATGGACTATCTGCGTGAAGTGGAAGAATGGGCCTACCGAATCTGACGATACGGTAAAATTTGGAGGAAATCATGCAGAAAGGAAAGGTATATATTGTGGGGGCGGGTCCCGGGCCGGCCGACCTGCTGACCATTCGTGCGCATCGAGCGATTGGTGAGGCCGATGTGGTGTTGTACGATGCCCTGGTGTCGCGCGAAGTGCGGCAGCTTTTCCCCGAAAAAGCCGAACTGGTGTTTGTGGGGAAAAGGGCAGGGGATGGCCGCGATGTAACGGTGCGCCAGAATGCCATACACGCCAAAATGCTTCAGCACTCGCTGGAAGGAAGAACCGTGGTGCGCGTAAAATCGGGCGACCCGATGGTGTTTAGCCGCGGCGCCGAAGAAACTTCTTTTTTAAAGGAACATGAAATTCCGTATGAAGTGATTCCCGGAATCTCGGCTTTTAATGCGGCAGCTGCCGAGTTTGGCGTGGCGCTCACCGACCGCCGCGGCAGCAACTCGCTGCACCTGCTTTCGGGCACCGATGTGTCGGGGAAGCCGGTAAATGCACGGCACCTGGCCGATATCCTCGAAAAGCGCGGAACAGCGGTGCTCTACATGGGAACCAAAGTGCTGGACCAGATTGTGGAAGCTTTTGATCCCGGCGACCGCGCGCAGATTTCCGCCACCATCGTTTCCCGCACCGGTTTGCCCGATTCGGCGATCATGGAAGGAAAACTTACCGAAGTAGCGGAACAGCATTCGGTTGCTCCGCTAAAAACTCCCGCATTGATTTTTTTGAAGAAGTATTGATCGTTGTTACGCGCTTAGCGGTTTCGAACCGCTTAGCGCATCGTACAGGTCAACGCTGTATGCGTTGGATTTTCATAGTACCCAACGTGTCCCGATCGCCGTAACTGCTCTGCCCCTCGTTTGCAACGAGGGGTAAGTTACTCTGCATTGGTAATGCCATTTTAATCAGCATTTTTGCGATTTAATCTCCTCCCGGAGGTCTTCATCTTTGCCTTGACGCAAAGACGAAGCACGAGGAAGGCATTTCCGAGCTCAAGGCTGATTTTTATCTTCACATATCTTCTTCTCAACGGCTAAGTTCGGACGGGTGATCTCTTCGATTCCTCAGAGCTTCCCGCTCTCACTAACCCGGGGTTTCGATTCCGGGATCGATAAAAATAGGCCATCTCGTTCTGTGGCTGTGAGAGATCGCGTACATTGGCCTCGGGCGGTGAGCCGAAAAACAAGTGAAGACGGCGTTAAAAGAGTTCGGCTGTTTGACCCCGAGTACTCGGGGGAGTTCCGAACTCTTAGTCGTCAATACGTAAGTTTTTCGAGCGAAGCGGACGCAGCCTAGACTTTTGTGTTTACTATTTGTGTCATGACAAATAGTAAAATCCGGCGGATAGACCAAAGATTATAAAAGGGGAAGCGCATTGCCGCCCTTCGGTAATCAGGCTTTTACCCCAGGTAATTGCTTCGTTACCCTCGGGTAAAATAGAAATTACCTAAAGGATTGTTTCGCTACCCAAGGTAATCTCTATCATCCTCGAGGTAATTGTTCCGATTACCAAGGTAACCATAGATTTTACCTAAAGGATGGCTTTGTTACCCAAGGTAATCTCTATGATCCTCAAGGTAATGGTTCTGATTACCACGGTAAAAATCATTTTACCCACGGTAATAATTCTGTTTACCTGCCTGCAGAAGCTTTTTTCCTGTGCCCGAAACCCGCAACAGGCCTGCTGAAGGGCTCTTTTTTAGGGGATAAGCCATTTTTGATATGTTAAGCAGCTGTGTAAGCCATTTTTCTTGTTATCTTCGGAAAAACTAAAATTAAACCGCCCACCTATGAAACGGCTCCCTGCTCGTAAATCTCAAAAAGATGGAACACACCTCAAAATTGGCGTAAAAACTCAACCTGGTTATAAGGATATAGCTAGTTGAGATTCACATAAGTTGATCGGAAATTAAGTTGAAGCAATATGAAAATAAATGATGATGTATTATTAGGCGAGATTGAATCAGCAAGAAATAATCTCAAAACTGACAGACTTGATATGTCTTTTGGTGAAATAATAAGTATGTATGAAAGAGATGAGATTATCATAAATCCAGAATTTCAACGATTTTATAGATGGACAGATTATCAAAAATCAAGATTTTTGGAGTCTGTAATTTTAGGAATACCAGTTCCTCCAATTTTTGTTGCAGAGGATACCAACGGTCGATGGGAACTTGTTGATGGATTGCAAAGATTATCTTCGATACTTTCTTTTTTCGGTATTTTGAAGACTATACCCGAAAAAAACAATTGGCAACTTGAATCTGGTGATATTGTAAAAAGTTTAGAAGGTTTCTCTCAGGTAGACCTACCAATGAAGATTCAGCTGAATATAAAACGAGCAACCTGTAGAGTTGAGATAATAAAATGGGATAGTGTATATGATATGCGTTATGAACTTTTTAATCGACTAAATACTGGAGGTACACCGTTAACAGACCAAGAGATTAGAAACTGCATTTATAGAGGTGTATCTTCTAAATTCAATGATTTTCTTAAAAAGTTAGCGTCCAATAGTAAGTTTATAATGTTAGTTGATGCAACACAACAACAAGTGTCAGAATTATATTTAGAGGAACTTGTTTTACGATTCTTATCTATGACTCACAATGTTAAAAATATTAGTTTAAGTATGGGGCAGCATATGTCAGAGTTCATGAGAGATGCTGTAATGAATGAGAATTTTAATTATCAAAAGTACGAGTCTATTTTTAATCAAACAGTAAATATTCTACATCCATGTGGCAAGAAGATTTTCAGGAGTAGCAATAATGTATTTGCGACTGGTTTTTATGATACTATAATGATTGGAATCGCAGAAAATCTTCACATCTATAGTGGTGTTTCTCCGAAAATTATTCAAAATAAGGTAATAAATGAGGTGAAAAATGATATTGTGATTAGAAAAATTTCTCGTTCAGGAGGGAATAATTCGGTACAAAGAGTTCGTAACCGCATTAAGGAGGCGAATAGAATTTTTGGAAACAGATAGATATGGGAAATAACTTTCAACAAGAGATAATGGCCGATATTAATTGGCGATACTCTGAGCTTTCCATCTTAAGAACACTTCCTTTTAAATATGGCATTTCCGAAGAGCATCGAAAATTTCTGATAAGATATTCCGTTCCAATAATTTATTCTCTTTGGGAAGGTTTTATTAAAACATCTTTTGAATGTTACGTTCGAGTATTAAATCAAATGAACTTAAATATTTCGCAAATTAACTATAACTTATTAGCCCATGCCATTGATTCAGCTGACAAATTAACACTTCAAAACCAAAGAGTTCAGTTTAAAACCAAAGTCGAATTTGTTGATTCTTTAATGCAATTCATGCAAAGCAATGTTATAATCTCATCACAAATTCCAACTACATCAAATGTTAATTTTGAAGTACTAAATAAAATACTAGAAAGGTTTAATTTGACTCCAATACCAGTCAAAGACTTTAAGAATAATATTAATAAATTACTTCGGTTTAGAAATTCTGTCTCTCATGGAGACAACTCTATTCCTGTTACAAGTACTGATATTGAAAAATTTTGTACCCTCCTAAATGATTTGATGTATGAAGTTTATGATAGAATAGAAAAGGGATATAAAAACAAAACATATTTGAAGTAATATCGGATACTTACAATTGGTAATTCCACTGCCCCTCGTTTGCAACGAGGGGTAAGCTGTACCGCATTTACAATGCCATTTTATCTGCAGCATTTTTTATCACTGAACTTCTATTTTAAGAACTTAAGAGTGACTTACAAACTCAAAACTGCTTGTCCCTCGTTGCAAACAAGGGGAAGCTTACTCATCTTATGAAGGGATGTGGTTTATAGTTTTGTTTGGTGGAACATAATTACTCCATATCCTATTCTGGTATAGAATAATCTAAAATCATTAATTAGTAAACTTTTCAGGATAAAAATGTACTAGGAAAGTGATTAAGTAAAGATTTTTGAGATTTCCTTTACTAAGGATTTGAATCGTCCTAAAAAAGTTTACACGTTATACATAAATCGAGACCAGCGAAAAGGCAATCAGGAAAATGGAGAGCAGGTAGTAGATGAGCACTTTGCGGTAGCGGCCTTTGCTGTCGTGGGTTTTGAGCGAGGAGATGAGCCCGAGGTTGGCGATAAAAAGTGCAAAAAGCATCAGCACAATGTGCTCCACCGGCCACAGCCGTTTCGATACTTTTTCCATTCCTTCTTCAATACCCATGTAATTCAGCCCGGCGTCGGTGCCCAGGTTGGTAAACAGGATGATCCCAAAAATAAGTTGCAGGTAGAGGTTGATGATAAACGCGTACGACAGGAATTTGTCGAAGGTCGAAAATTCGCGTTTCTGCCGGATTCCGCTTACCGAGCGGTAGATCAGCAAAACGGCAAACATCAGGAAACACAGGCTCACCACGTAGTGAACGATTTTCACCGTGGGGATCATCAGGAGTGTGGAAAGCTGAAATGTTTCGTTTATCATTGTTATATCTCTAATCTAATTCTTACCGTCCCCAGTTGGCTTGTTTGATCCAGTCGACCACAAACTTTGCATTTTCAACCGGAATACCCGGGATAAAACCGTGGCCTACGTTAAAGATCCATTTGTCGTTGGCGGCTCCAAATTCTAGATAGGTTTCAAGTTTTTGCCCGATCGTCACCTGGTCGGCCAGCAAAATGCGCGGGTCGAGGTTTCCCTGGATGCCCAGTCCGGGGTGCAGCATAGTCCGGGCTTCATCAAGCGGAACCTGCCAGTCGATGCTGATAAAATCGGCATCTTTGGGGCCGAGGTATTTCAGGCCCACACCCAATCCTTTGGGTAAAAAGATAACGGGCGTACCGGTTTCCATCACCGCGGCCGAAATACGGCGTACGTGCGGCATGATGAGTTCCATATACAGATCGACCGGAATTAACCCGGCGTGTGTTTCAAATATCTGAAAAGCGGCTATCCCGTGTTTTACCTGGTTTAGCGCGTATTCAATCGACAGGTTGGTGATCACTTCGAGCAGCTCGTTGGCGAGGCTTTTGTTTTGGTAGAGCAAAGCCACTGCATCGGGGAAGGTATGGTTGGTACCCAGTCCCTGCACCATGTAACAGAGCGTGGTAAACGGAGCTCCGCAGAAACCGATCAATGGAACATCGACCGGCCTGCGTTCTCCAATCCTATCAATTACGTTATATATATACTCCAGTTTTTGAGCGTCGGCCTTTAAAAACGACAGCGGATCGGCGACATCTTTCAGCGCCTTTTCAAAACGCGGTCCCGAATCGGTAAAGGCGAGGTTCATTCCCAGCGCTTCCGGAATCACAAGGATGTCGGAAAACAAAATGGCGGCATCCACGCCCAGGTCATGAACCGGGAGCAAAGTAACTTCAGCTGCCAGCTCGGGCGAACGCATCAGTTCGTGAAAACTGTGTTCTTTCCGCATTTCGAGGTACGAGGGAAGCACTCTTCCCGCCTGCCGCATAAACCACACCGGTGGCCTTTCTGTTTTTTCTCCCCGTAACGTTTTTTCGAAAATATTGCTCATGTCTATTTCTTCAGGTTTTGCAACGCTTTTTTGTTGGCTTCAATAATACAATCAATGTCTTGGTCGGTGTGTGCGTACGAAACAAACAAACACTCGAACTGCGAAGGTGCCAGGTAGATCCCGCTTTCAAGCGAAAGACGGAAATATTCGGCATATTTTTCAGTATCACAGGTCATGGCTTCGTCAAAGGAAGTAACCTGCTTTTCTTGGGTGAAGAACAGGGTCATCATCGATCCCACGCGGTTCAGTACCGCTTTGGTACCTGTTTCTTCGAGGTTTTGACGGATGCCTTTTTCAAGCTTGGCAGCTTTGCGTTCCAGTTCGCTGTAAAAATCGGCCGTTTCGTTGATCATTGTCAGCATGGTGATCCCTGCCGCCATTGCCAGCGGGTTTCCGGATAAAGTTCCGGCCTGGTACACCGGGCCCACCGGTGCCAGCATGTCCATGATCTCTTTTTTACCGCCGTAAGCGCCCACCGGAAGTCCGCCACCGATGATTTTTCCGAGCGTGGTGAGGTCGGGCGAAATACCGTAATATTCCTGTGCACCGCCTTTTGCGAGTCGGAACCCGGTGATCACTTCGTCAAAGATCAGCAGCGCGCCGTTGGCAGTACAAATTTCGCGAAGGCCTTCAAGGAAACCCGGATTGGGAGGTACCATTCCCATGTTGCCCGAAACCGGTTCAACGATCACCGCAGCAATCTGTCCGTTTTCCTCGTCAAACAGCTTTTGTACTGAATCGAGGTTGTTGTATTCGGCCAGCAAGGTATCCTGCGCGTTTCCTTTGGTCACACCCGGACTGTCAGGAATACCCAGTGTGATGGCACCCGATCCTGCTTTGATCAGAAAGCTGTCGCCGTGGCCGTGGTAGTTACCGATAAATTTGACGATCTTCTCGCGTTTCGTGTAACCGCGTGCCAGGCGAATCGCGCTCATGGTGGCTTCTGTACCCGAGTTAACCATCCGCACTTTTTCCACTGTCGGGAACATTTCCACGATCAGTTCGGCCATTTGTGTTTCGTACTGCGTGGGAGCGCCGTAGCTGGTTCCCTTTTGTGCTGCTTCGTTAATGGCAGCCAGGATGCGGTCGTGCGCGTGGCCAAAAATCAGCGGTCCCCACGAGGCTACAAAATCGATGTAGCGGTTACCGTCGATGTCAAAAATTTCAGCGCCTTTGGCTTTTTCAATAAACACAGGATTCAGCTTCACACTTTTGAAAGCGCGAACCGGTGAGTTTACCCCGCCCGGGATTACCTGTTGTGCTTTTTCAAAGGCTTCTATACTTTTAGTAAAGGACATGTTCTGTTGTTTTGCTTTTGCAATGTTTACTTCATCGCGTTAATAATGTTGGCCGCATCCACCGCATGGTAGGTGATAATGATGTCGGCTCCGGCACGTTTGATCGAAGTCAGAACTTCCATCATAACACGGGCTTCATCGATCCAGTTGTTTGCTCCGGCGGCTTTTACCATCGAAAACTCTCCGCTCACATTGTAAGCTGCTACCGGCATGTTGAATTCGGTTTTCACGCGGTAGATAATGTCGAGGTATGAAAGGGCAGGCTTTACCATAACCAGGTCGGCACCCTCTTCGATATCGGCTGCCACTTCGCGCATGGCTTCGTTCGAGTTGGCCGGGTTCATCTGGTAGGTGGCACGGTTTCCGAATTTCGGAGCGCTTTCAGCGGCTTCACGGAACGGACCGTAAAAACCTGAAGCGTATTTTGCTGCATACGACATGATCGGAATTTTTTCAAAATGCGCTTCATCCAGTGCTTTGCGGATACTTCCCACGCGGCCGTCCATCATATCGCTCGGTGCGATCATATCGGCTCCGGCTTCGGCCAGCGAAACCGATTGTTTGGCCAGTGTTGCCAGTGTGCTGTCGTTATCCACGTCGCCGTCGATAATCGTTCCACAATGACCATGTGTGGTATATTCGCAGTTGCAGACATCGGCAACGATATACAGATTGGGCAATTCCTTTTTGATGGCTCGGATGGCAGTTTGTACGATGCTGTTGTGTTGGCAGGCTACCAGTCCGTGTTCATCTTTTTCTGCCGGAATTCCAAAAAGCAACACCGCACGAACACCGGCGGCCACTACTTTTTTACACTCTTCCACCAGGAGTTCTACCGATAACTGGTAGTTTCCCGGCATCGACGAAATTGGGTTCTTAATATTGGTACCGGCGCATACAAAAAGCGGCATGATTAAGTCGTCCACCGAAAGTTTGGTTTCGGTAACCATGTCTCTCAATACTGAATTGTATCTAAGTCTTCTTAATCTTGTTTGCGGAAATGCCATAACTTATCTGTTTTGATGTTTGATTACTTGCTAAAATACTGAATAATGGACGAAACAAGGCCTTCCGAATTGTAAGGCGCTGCTTCGAATGCGGTTTCCCAGCCCAGTTCCTGCACTGCTTTGGTGGTCACCGGCCCGATGCTCCCGATAGTGGGGGGCGTGGACAGTTCTTTTCCCATCAAAGCATAAAAATTCTGGACCGTTGACGGACTGGTGAAAAGAATGCAGTTGTATTGATTGTTCTGAATGAGACGCTGCACATTTTCACCCGGTGTAACAGGCGGCAAAGTGTTGTACACATTCAGCCGTGTAATGTCATTTTTTTCTGAAAGCTGCTCTTCGAGCTTTGTTCCGGCGATGTTTCCCAACGCCAGCAATAGTTGCTGACCTTCGGGTGTGTATTCTTTTTTGAAAGCGGCTACAAATTCTTCAGCCGTGGCTTCGGGAGAAATAAATTGCGGACCGTAACCGTAATAGTCGAGTTCGTCCGCCGTTTTTTCTCCGATCACCGCAATCTTCAGTGTTTCGGGCAAAGTGGTGTTTCCGTTGATTTCAATCAGCTGTTTGAAAAAGTGGATAACGCCGTTTTTGCTGGTGAAAAATGCCCAGTTAAATTTTTGCAGGTCTTTTAAAACCGCTTTTTCTGAATCGGGAAGTACGGTTGTCTCAATCCGGATCATCGGAGCTTCGATCACATTGGCGCCTTTGGCTTTAAGCAATTGCGAAAGATCGTCGCCCACTTCAACGGGTCGGGTTGAAATAATCGTTTTTCCTTTTAGCGGAAGTTCGCCGGTTTGTGGTGCTATGTTCGCTTTTATGGTGTCGAGTACTGTTTTGCCCCCATCGTTCAGCAGTTTTTCCGCCAGACCGTTGGCAATTGTGTTGGCCTCTTTAACAGAGCCAGAAGCCGAATCCTTGATAAACACACTTCCGTCGAGGTTGGAAATAAAGCCGGTGATGGTAAAAGTGTCGCCTTTAATTTCAGAATGGCTTCCCACGGGAATCTGGCAACCGCCTTCGAGCGTGCGTAAAAAAGTACGTTCGGCACCCGAAGTGATCATCGTTTCGAGGTGATTGATACCATTCAGTAAATTCTCAATTGCGTGGTCTTTTTCCAATATTTCGATCGCAATGGCTCCCTGTGCACAGGCCGGGATCATTTTATCGGGCGAAAGCACTTCCGAAATGTGCTCGTCCATGCCAAGGCGTTGCAAACCGGCAGCCGCCATAATCATGGCACTGCAATAACCTTCTTCCATTTTCCGGATGCGCGTGTTTACGTTTCCGCGAATTTCAACAATGGTGAGGTTCGGATTGAGTTTGAGCAACTGCGCCTTTCTTCTCAGGCTCGATGTTGCAATAATATCTTCTGATGTAAGTTCTTCGAATGTTCGCTGGTCTTTGGTAACCAGTGCATCGAATGCGCTGGCCCGTTCGAGCACTGCGCCCAGTTTGGTACCTTTCGGGAAAACGGTGGGCAGGTCTTTTAAACTGTGAACAGCCATGTCGATTTCGTCGTCGAACATCGCAATTTCCAGTTCCTTGGTAAAAAGTCCCTTGTCGCCGATTTTGGAAAGCGGCACGTCCAGTATTTTATCGCCTTTGGTTTTAATTACCACAATCTCAAAAGTGAGCTCCGGGTATTTTGCCTCCAAAGTATCTTTTACACGGTAAGCCTGGTACAAGGCCAACTGACTTCCGCGGGTTCCGATTCGAATGTGTTTTCTCATTGAGCGATTTTGAACAGGTCGTTAACCAAATCAATGTACTCTTTTTTGCGGCCATTGTCGGTTACCGACTTAACGTTGCGGATCATCAGGCGGATGAATTTGTTGGTGATGTGCTCGGCATACATTTCTGCATCCTCGCCGTTGTTTCTCACCTGCTTTTTCATAAAGCCTTCCAATTCCTGCTGGTTGATTTTCTGGAAATTTTCGCTGATGCTCTGGAAAGTAGCCGTCAGTTCGCGGGTGTGTTGCCAGTCCGAAAATTCAGCCACAAAACTTTCGATAATCTCTTCGGCTTTTTCAATTTCGCCTTTGCGCTTTTCGAAGGTTTCGTCTACCACAGCGGTTAAATCATCCACGTTGTAAACAAAGGTGTTGTCAATTTCGCCTACAGCCACTTCCACATTTGCCGGAACAGAAAGATCGATAAAGAACATCGGCTTGTAATGGCGGAGCGGCATGATCTGCATCATTTTTTCTTTGGTGATAAGTGCCTTTTTTGAGGCCGTGCTGGCGATCACAATATCGTGGTTGAGTAATAAATCATCAAGTTCTTCCAGGGTGCGGGCTTCACCGTTGTAACGTGCAGCCAGTTCCGCTGCTTTTTCAAAGGTGCGGTTAATCACCGTGAATTTGGTGCAGCCTTTTTTTACCATGTTCTGCATGGTAAGTTCGCCTGTTTGTCCGGCGCCGATCAAAAGAGCCGGGTGCGAAGTAAGGTTGCGTAATTTTTGTGATGCCAGTTCCACAGCGGCATAACTTATCGAAACGGCTCCTTTGCTCAATTCTGTGTTGGTGCGAACCGATTTTCCGGCTTCAAACGCTTTGTTGAAAAGACGGATCAGTACCGAGCTATTGATGTTTTGACGTTCGCTGATGGCAAACGCTTCTTTCAGCTGACCAACAATCTGGTATTCTCCCAAAGCCATTGAATCGAGCCCGGAAGCTACTTTGAACAGGTGACGTGAAACGTTTTCACCAAAATAAGTGTAAAAATGTTGTTTTACCTCAGTGTCGGCTTTACGCCAGTCGATCAGTGTTGAGAGCATATAATCGCCAAACGATTCGATATCTGAACCGGAATAATCGAAGTAAATCTCCGTTCGGTTACAGGTGGATAAAACAATGGCACCGGTCAATCCCATTTCATTCAGGCCCGGAATAAAACGCCTGACATCCTCTTCGCAAAAAACAAATCTACCCCGGATTTCGATGGGTGCTGTCTTGTGATTTAATCCTAATAATCCGATCATTCGTTGTGAATCTTTCTGATTTGCAGTTCAAGTATATTAAAACAATCTGTAGAAAATCTGTGCAAAAAATCCGGATTTGACAGAATGCTGTTTTGCTTTTACTGTGTTGTGATAAAAAGTTGTTTTGATGTTGATATATGTCATATCGAAATGGGAGTATTGTTATGCTCTAATGTGCACAAAATTAATGTGTTGGTAATTTATGGGGTGTGTTTGTTTAGGTGGATTTTTCCGTTTCTGAAACGTGTTGTTTAATCTAAATTTAAATTGTGGAATCGGGTTATTTTTAAGTTGTCTGGGAGAAAATATTGGGTTTGGGAAGAAATAGCCGTTGTCGGGTTAAAAATAATTGTAGAAAGACAGATTGCTTCACTGCGTTCGCAATGATAGAGAAGTAGTGTTATTAATTTGCTAGGAGGGTTTGGTTTTCGGCTTTGCCGAAAACCAAACCCTCCCGAACGTAAAAAACCCCTTTGGGCGTCATTGCGAGCAGCGCGAAGCAATCTTAAACGTCACCCCGGAAGCTACTTGAAAAAAATACTGAATTGATGCAGGTTTTCGCGGTAAGCATATTGGGCCTGAAAACCGGATACTTCGCAAATTTTTTGGACGATGGCCAGTCCTAGTCCTGTTGATTTGTCGGAGGAAGAGGCTTTGTAAAAGCGGTTGAAGAGTTGGCCTTCGTCGCCCTGAATTTTTTCGCCGCTGTTCGAAACAATCAGTCTTTCTTCGTTGATATCAAACTCCAGGTTTCCGCCTTTTACGTTGTGGCGCAACCCGTTTTTGATGAGGTTGGCTATCAGGATATCCGCCAGGAAGGGATTCATTTTTACTGAGAAGGAAGATTCCGGCATTTTCACCTTAATCTGCTTGGTTTCGATCAGTTCTTCAAAATTTTCGAGCTGGTATTCAATTAATTCACTTAAATCCACTTCTTTGGTTTCGGGGAACTGGCGATTTTCGATTTTGGCCAGTAATAACAGCGTTTTGTTGAGTCGCGACAGTTTGGAACTGGCTTCCAGCGCGTCGGTGATGGTTTTTAGTTCCTTTTCGGGAAGCTTGTCGGACTGCAGCAATAACTCCAGTTTTGATGTAATTACGGCCAGTGGTGTTTGTATTTCGTGGGAGGCGTTCTCGGTGTATTCCTTCAGGTTGTAGTAGTCGTTTTTTATCCTTTCGGTCATTGCCTTCAAAACGCCATTCAGGTCGTTGAACTCCTTGATGTCAGAAGCTTGTGGCGAAAATTCCTGCTGCGAATTCAAGTCGTAGTGACTGACTTTCTCCAATGTATCGTAGAATACATGCCACGCTTTCTGCGACGTGTGCAGGTTGAGTATCAGCAGTGCAGCAATTAACATCACTACAACTACAGTTAACAACAACAGAATCCGAACGATGAGCGAATCGGTTTCGGCCAGCGACTTATAGATTTTTACCAGGAACGTCTGCCCGTTGATTTCGGTGGTGAATTCAAGCTGGCGGTGCGGAACATAATGCTGTTCCCGTTCATCAAAAAGAATGGTATCGGAGAAAGCGCGGGAGGCGTCGTTGGCCGGCGCAGGAATGATGACGATTTTGTCGGCCGGGCTTTGAGGAGCTTTTCCCGTGCCGTGCGCCATGTTTAGCTCCGAGCGGATGTTGCTTTCTTTTTTGGACAGTTCGGCATTTATGTTGGCGTCGACCTGTTTACGAAGCAAAAAATAAAAGACAATGAGCCCCACCAGGAAAATAAAGAGAGAAATGGAAAGGAAATTAAGACTTGTTCTGGTAAGAAGCTTCATGGTAAATCAGTTCTGTCGTTTGAATTGTGCAGCTTTTAATTCCCGATACTGGTGTCGAATTTATAACCAACACCGTAGATGGTTTGTATGTAGTCCCGGCATCCGTTGGCAAGTAGTTTTTTACGTAGATTTTTGATGTGGCCGTAAATAAAGTCGTAGGAATCAGCCACCTCCATATAGTCTCCCCAAAGGTGTTCGGCCAGTCCGGTTTTGGTGATGACCTTGTTTTTGTTGGCGGCAAAAAACTGCATCAGCTCGTATTCTTTCTTGGTCAGTTTCAGCAGGTTGTCGTGCACAAAAACCTGGTGCGCATCGGGCATGATTTTGATTTCGTTGATGATGATCTGGTTGTTTCCGTCGAAATTGATCCGTCGGTGAATCGATTTCAGTTGCGCATTCAGTTCAGCGAGATGAAAGGGCTTGGTCAGGTAATGGTCGGCGCCAATATCCAGTCCTTCAATTTTATCATCGAGCGAGTTGCGGGCCGAGATAATGATGATGCCCATGCTTTTCTTGCGCTTTTTTACCAGACGGATAATATCAAGGCCACTTCCTCCGGGTAAATTAATGTCGACTAAAACGCAGTCGTAATCGTAAAGCTCGGTTTTTTCCACGGCTGTTTCGTAGTCGTAAGCTGCTTCACACAGATAATCTTCAGCTGTCAGGTAGTTTACCACAGCGTCCGAAAGCGCTTTTTCGTCTTCAATAATCAGGATCTTCATTTTGCTGGTACTTGCACGATTCTTACCGAATCATTTTTCAATTGCAAGATAACAACTTTTGAGTTTGGAACGTGCAGGTGTGGAGGAGAGCTGATTTTTTAAGCAGTGAAAGTTATTCGGAATAATGGGGGAGGAAGGAAGTTGTTTGCTATGTAGTTAGGTGATGTTTTGAGGGATTGAAGGAGGGGCGAGGCGGTAAAAAGAATCGACCCGAAACGGAGAGACGGTAACGTTATGAATTTACTTACCATGAGTAGCAAAAATTACCTGATTAGCAGAACAATCGACTTTATATGTTCATTCAGCGTTTTGCGTCTCTTATCCGTTCCGGGCGATTCGATAAATAATTGATTAACCAGTAGAGAAAAAAGTTTATTTATATGCTATTAATTGTCTTCGTCGTATTCTGCAGTTGGGTCAAAACTCCAGATGTCATCGAAATAGTAGCTCGAACTTCTTCCGGTAGCCACGTAGCCTTTCAAACCGATGGCAAAACCAACTGCTTCGGTACGTGATACTCCCTCAAATGAAGTACGTTCCACCCAAAGGTCTGTTGATGGGGTATATTCCCAGGTTGTGCCTAGAATGCTTCCGGCGCTTCCTCCAACGAGGTATCCTTTGCCACCAATCGTAATTCCGGTTGCGCTGATACGTGCAATGCCGGTGTAATCGTCGTCGTAGTCCTCGTCGTCGTTGGCATCCGTAATGTCGCGCATTTCGGTCCATAATCCTGTCGACGGATCATACTTCCAAAGGTCGGTTAGGTAAGAGCCATTATCGAGGCCCGAAACAACATACGCAACATCGTTGATGACAAAAGAAGTGGCATCGCGGCGCTTGGACCCACCAATACTGTACACTTGTTCCCAGCTGTCGGTTTCAGGCGTGTAGGCATAGAAATCTTTCAGATAGTTACCGTCGTAACCGGTTCCTACATAAGCTTTTCCACCTACCGAAAATGCAACAGCTCCGTAACGGGCAGTTCCCGGGAAATCGGCGATTTTTGTCCAGGTATCTGTCTCCGGAGTATATTGATAGAAATCGCTTAGTTCATCGTCGCCGTCGTAACCGGTACCAAGGTATCCTTTGCCATTTACACTAAATGCAACAGCGCCGTTACGGGCGGTTCCCGGGAAGTTTGCCATTTTCAGCCAATTGTTGGTTGATGGGTCGTATTGCCAAAAGTCGTTGAGTCTGTCTTCACCGTCGTATCCGGTGCCGACATATGCATAGTTTCCGATAACAAAAGAAGCCGCGTCACTCCTTGGTACTCCGTCAAAATCCGATTCTTCCGACCAGTTTCCTTCCAGTTCTTCATCCTCGCTGTTGCTGCACGAAACGATCGAAAGCGACATTATGAAAAGTAGTAGCACAAAATTTAATTGATTTACTTTCATGACCAATTTTTTTATTTTTTATATGATTTTCTGCACACAAACCTATGTTTCGAAATCATCCCAAAAAAGGAAAATATACAAAGCCCCAAAAAGTATCGATGAACAGGAAAAAAGTCTCTTTTAAATCCGAAAAGCACGGATAAAAGCCGTTTTAGAAGGTTAAAAAGCGTTAATAGTAGGAGATTTACTGGGATCATCTATCGACCAATCGGGTTGGTATATAATTTTTCGATCCTTCATCAATCTTTTCTTCATTTGAGCTGAAAACAAATTCATATGCTTAGAAAACTTATTCTAATTTTAATAGTTGTCGGTTTGTTGGGTTGCTCGGATGATGAAGATCTAAATTCAACCGTTGACAAATACATTAAATCGCAAACCCGTTTTGTACTGCTGGATACTTTTTCGGTCAGGCTTGAAACGGTATTGATTGATTCCATTGCAACATCGAGCCCCGGAGATTTATTGGTGGGGCGCTATGTCGATCCTGAACTGGGGCCGGTAACTTCAACCGCCTATTTCGAACTCGGATTGCCGGAAACAATTTCGTTTGGCGATGAAGAGGTGTTTGATTCTTTGGTGTTTAAACTTCCGTATTCGGATAAGGTTTATGGCGACACGCTTCAGCTGCAGACCATTTCTGTAAAAAGACTACTCGAGGAATTGGACGACGATGATATGGGATTGTACAATACCTCGTCGTTTTACTACAGCGACGATCCGCTGGGGCAGATCAGTTTGTATCCCCGCCCCAATAAAAACGATGAGATCGAAATTCGTCTTTCGGATGATTTTGGGCTGGATCTATTCAACAGCTTACAGAACAAAGATTTGAAACTAACAGACCTGAGTAAGTTCAGGGAATATCTGTATGGGATTGTTTTGGAAGGAAGTTCGCAAAACACAGCGGTTCTTTCTTTTTCGGCCGATACTTCAACTTGTATGATTATGTATACCCATCAATCGGGGCTGGAAAGAACAGAGAACGAACGTCGGTTTACGCTCAATACCAGTTACAACTATTTTAATCAGATCGAAGCCGATCGCACCGGTACTCCACTTGAGAGCATCAGAACGCAACGGGAGGAGCTGGCATCGTCGCTCACCGGAAATAAAGCATTTATACAGGCCGGAAACGGACTGGTAACCCGTATTAATTTCCCGTCGATCAACCGGCTCCTCGAATTCGACACTGATAATATATTGTATAAAGCAGAGCTGGTATTGCGTCCGTATCCGGGGAGCGAAAAAGCGGTGGATCTGCCCGAAAGTCTGATGATGTATTACACCGATAAATACAATAACCTGATTTCTGAATATATGAATACCTCTTCGGAAGTGATTTATTCTGAAATGAGTTTTGATGAGTTCTACAACGAATACAATTATTATACAATCGATCTTACCCAGTTTCTGTATACCGAGTTAAGCAAAGGATTTATTGACGAACAGGTGGGGTTGATACTTACGATTCCGGAATCGGAGTTTAAGGGAAGTCTTAGCCGCCTGGTTATCGATGCCCGCGATGGAGTAAACTATCGTTCGGTTTTGAATCTGTATTATGTTTTTTACGAATAATTATTTGATAACAATGCACAACCTAAGATTTACAATATTTGCCGGAAGATTTTTCGCCGGCCTTTTCATTCTGTTGCTTTTACTGACCGGCGTGGAAAGTAAGGCTCAAAATACGGTTTCGCCCTATTCTGTATTTGGTCCCGGAGAAATTCAAAACCGTGGTTTTAGTTCTAGCCAGGGAATGGCCGGAGCCGGTATCGCTTTAAAATCCGGAAATTATCTCAACAATCTGAACCCGGCTTCTTATACCGGCATCGACAGTTTACGCATTATTTCTGAATTTGGCGTAGCGGCTAAAACCTACACGCTGAGTTCTCAAAAAGAATTGAAAAATGGCTTTACCGGAAACCTGAGTCATATCGGGCTGGGCTTCAGGTATACCAGCTGGCTGGCCGGTTCGTTTGGCGTAGTACCGTTTTCAACGATTAATTATTCGATTGTGAAAACAAATTATATGGAAGGCGTTGATCAGCAGTACACATCGGATTATGTGGGGAGTGGTGGTATTTCGCAGTTTTATTTTGGAAATGCGCTGCGGATTGGAAAGCATCTCTCGTTTGGGGTGAATTTTTCCTATATGTTTGGATCGCTGATACAGGAAGAAAATATTTATGCCTCGGGTTATGTGCCCAACATGCAGGTGAAACGATATGATTATATGCGGAGTCTGTATTTTGATTACGGTTTGCAATACTCGTTCAAAAAAAATAAAAAGGAATATTCGTTAGGAGTGACTTTCGCACCGGAGCAGGATTTGCGCTCGAAACACGTCGTTGTTGTCTACGATAACTCGTTCGAACAAGTGGGCGGCGACGAATACAACACCGATTATTTAACCGTTCCCAATATTCTGGGGGTAGGACTTGGCGTGGTGAATCCGGGCAAATACAAATTCGCTTTGGATTACAGCTTTCAGGAATGGTCGAAAGTTAGCTATCCGACACAGGGCAGCGATTTCGTCGATCTTCACCGTGTTGTAGCCGGACTTGAACTTCGGCCCTGGCCCTACAGTGCAGTAAATGCTGCCTATAAAAACTGGATCTATCGCTTTGGTGTGAATTATCAGCGGTCGTATCTTAATCTTGGTGGCTCAACCATTAACGATAAAAGCTTTACTGTAGGATTGGGAATTCCGCTACCCGGAAAGATTTCTGAAGTAAATATTTCGGTTACCGGAGGAATAAACGGCACCACCTCGAGAAACCTGGTTCAGGAAAAATACCTGCTTTTCAATCTTGGATTTAACCTCAACGAAATTGCATTTATGCGCAGGGTGATCGATTAACGACGAAAGAGAACAGTATAGAGTCGCAGTTCTCGGTCAGATCGCCTTCGCAGAAGGGTTAGTGTTTATTTCAAATTACTATTGTTAATGCATTTTGCACAATGTGGGCAACTGATTACAGATTGAATGGGTGAAGTCAAACTCCTTCAATCTGTAATTGGTCGTTCATCCATCTATTTCTACCTTCTTTCAATCTACATCAATCTTTTTTACAGTGATAGTTATAGTCACGGCGATCCACAAAAAAAGGAACAACCCCATTGAGTCATTCCTTTAGTAAACGAGGTACTTCATACCAGGTTTAAACACGCATTTCTTCCATTTTTTCCATGAAAAAGCTTTTAAAGCTTTCTCCGATCGGTATGTATTTATCACGGATCATTACCTGGGTTTTATTGATGGCGGTGATATGGTTCAAGCCAACAATGTACGATTTGTGCACTCTGGAGAATCGCTCGGACGGCAAATTCTGTTGCAGCTTCTTAAGCGAATTGAGTGTGATTATCGGGCGGTTGTTTTGCAAGGTGTGGATTTTAATGTAATCCTTCAACCCTTCGATGTATAAAATCTGGTCGAGTTTTACCATTATCGTTTGATAATCGGTTTTCACCAGGATCGAATCGCTCAGTTGCAGAGGGTTGTCCAGTGCATTTGAAATAGGAACCTGTCGCTTGATTTTATTGGAATAATTCTCAAACACCTTATTGGCCGTCCTGAAAAAGCGTTCAAAGCAAACTGGTTTTAACAAAAAGTCCTGGGCATTGATGTTGAACGCTTCCACCGCAATTTCCGGTTTCGATGAAAATAATACGATCATCGGTTTATTTTCGATGCTGTTTATGAAATCGATCCCCGAAACTTTGGGAAGTTCGTTGTCGATAAAAAGCACATCAATTTTTCGTGTCTGAAGGATCTCGTAGGCATCAAACACCGAAGTGCAATACGATACCAACGTAAAGTAGGGGATCATCTGAATAAACTCCTGCAGTTGATTCCCATTATGTGGCTTTTCGAGTAATAAGCAATTCATGTCAAAAGTCGTTTTCTGCTAAATGGAACCATCTTGGGGCACGAAGCCGATAAGCGGTTTAGAAATTACTACAGCCGAAAAAGCTTTTAACCTACCCGAAAATCAAAAAAATAAATGATTTTAGGCAAAATTTCCCTGATTTGTACTACGTTTATTTTCTGAAAAACATGATTTGCAGGGATTTGTAGTATTCTTCTGGAAAATCAAAAAAAAATCAAAATGTTATAGCATGGGACAAACAAAATGGTGTTGCCGGATTTTCCCGGTTGTGGTGATTCTTCTCTCTGGGGCTATCGCAGCTGGTATTTGGTATTTCGAAGAAAGGAAATATAGTTTTGCTTTTCTGTCCGACAAAAATGAAATCTTTAACTACCTCGGAACTGTGCTGTTCATCGCTATCCTTCCCATTGGCATTTTTTACTGGCTGAACGACAAGGAAAAGTATCGGTTGCGCGCCCGGCCGCTGGCAATGCTGGGCTTCATCCCCGCTTTGGCTTTTATGATTTTTCGGTTGTTAGCTTAGGATATTTGCTGTCCATCTCGCATGAGATTCAGATTAGCAATCAACCTTGGTTAAGTATCTCTTTTGAGTTTACTTTTTACATTTTGATTTCTTACAATTCTTCGAAATTCGACAATATCGAGATCAGTAGAATTTTTGGGGATTACGTTTGCCACCAGTTTATTCTGATATATTAAAAACCAGTCTTTTAGTTCTTGCACTTTATACGTTTTTTCCCAAGTCATTTGACTTTTAAAGGATTCTCCTGAAATGTTTATCTCTTTGTCAGTTATTTCATAAACGATTTGTTCTTGAAGTCTCCCATGAGTATAAAAATTCTTTTTTGCTGAGAAATAAACGGATATTGGTATAAAAATCAGTATTAAGGCTGAAAACACCATTGGGAAAACAGGCAGTTCATCCGAAATTATAATTCCAAGGAGATAAAGCAGAGAAAAGACAAGAAATATGAATCCTAATACAGTACTAAAAATGAATGCACGTCTTCTGTATGTAAGTATATACATCAGTTTTAAATATTGTCGGAATTCAATTTTTGTTTCGAATCTCATCTTGATTATATAATGTTCAGAAGAATTGGATCAAATCTATTCAAATTCCAAATATAGTTTACCGTTCATTCTGAATTTTTTATGTCTTTAACAACATATGCAATAAGTCAACTTTTAGCTCTTTCAGATTAACCATTTCGTAGACTGAGTTCGCCTTGTTTTCTTGTTTTCCTCATTGCATAGTTAATAAGTCGGACGTGGAAATTGATTTCCGGACAAAAAAAATTCTATCTTTCCCCAACAAAACTTAGCTATGTCAAAGTTCCCGTTTTATCAACAGTTTGATGCCATGGATTGCGGGCCAACCTGTTTACGCATGGTGGCCAAATATTACGGGAAACATTTTTCTACCGAATCACTTCGCGAAAAATCGTACATCTCCCGGGAAGGGGTTTCACTTTTGGGAATCAGCGATGCCGCTGAAGCTATTGGCATGCGCTCGATGGGCGTTAAAATCACTTTCGAGCAGTTGAAAAAAGAAGCCCCGCTACCATGCATTGTTCATTGGGGACAAGGGCATTTTGTGGTAGTGTATAAAATGGCGAAAGGAAAAGTGTACGTGGCGAACCCCGCGTTTGGGCGGTTGGAATATTCCGAAAAGGAGTTCTGCGAAAAATGGATTTCGACGATTGCCGGTGGCGAGGAGAAAGGTGTTTGTTTGCTGTTGCAACCAACGCCTGAGTTTTACCAGGAACCTGAAGAAAAAGTCAGCCGAACAGGTTTTCGCTTTGTACTGAATTACCTGAAACCTTACCGCAAACTGGTGATTCAACTCATTCTGGGATTTTTCCTGGGAAGTTTGATACAATTGGTGCTGCCGTTTCTTACGCAAAGTGTGGTCGATATTGGTATCAATAACCAGGATATTGGTTTTATCTACCTTGTTTTGCTGGCACAACTGGTGCTGTTTATCAGCCGGATGTCGGTAGAGTTTATTCGTTCGTGGATTTTGCTGCATATCAGTACCCGAATCAACATTTCCATTATATCCGATTTTTTGATAAAGCTGATGAAGTTGCCGCTTGGTTTTTTCGATTCGAAAATGATCGGCGATTTATTGCAGCGCATCGAAGACCACGACCGCATTGAGCGCTTTTTAACCGCGCAGTCGATTGGCGTGTTGTTCTCGGTTTTTAGCCTCGTGGTTTTTGCCATTGTACTGGCCATTTACAGCTGGAAAATCTTTTTCATTTTTCTGATCGGTTCCGTTCTCTATTTTGTCTGGATCTACATTTTTATGAAACGCCGGCGCGAGTTGGATTACAAACGTTTCAATAAACTTTCGGAAAACCAGAGCAAGCTGATCCAGATCATCAACGGGATGCAGGAGATCAAACTGAATAACTACGAAAAAGAAAAACGCTGGGAGTGGGAGCGGGTACAGGCCGGTCTGTTTAAAGTGAACGTAAAAAGTCTGGCGCTTCAGCAATACCAGGACGCGGGTTCTGTATTTATCAACGAAACAAAAAATATACTGATTATTATTATTTCTGCAACTGCAGTGGTGAATGGCCAGTTAACCCTCGGTATGATGCTGGCTATACAATATATAATAGGACAACTAAACACTCCGTTGCGTCAGTTGATTCAATTTATGCACAATGCACAGGATGCAAAGATCAGTTTGGAGCGTTTGGCCGAAATCCACGATAAAAAGGATGAAAGCGAAGCGGGAGCCAGTTATGTTAAAATGTTGCCTGAAAATAAGGGCATCAATATTTCTGATCTTGTGTTCCAGTACGAAGGACCGCGTTCACCGAAAGTGTTGAACAATATTAATCTGGATATTCCCGAGAAAAAGACAACAGCGATTGTAGGTACCAGTGGCAGTGGAAAAACTACGCTGATTAAATTATTGTTGGGCTTTTACCCGCCGGTGGAAGGCGATATTAAAATCGGCGGAACCCGGTTGGCGAATTTCTCTCCCAAGATGTGGCGTGACAGTTGTGGCGTGGTAATGCAGGACGGTTTTATTTTTTCTGACAGCATCGCTAAAAATATCGTGGTAAACGACGAAACGGTGGATCACGAACGATTGTTGGATGCCGTGAAAATGGCCAATATTCAGGATTATATCGAATCGCTGCCATTGAGCTACAATACCAAAATCGGACAGGAAGGAGTGGGGCTGAGCCAGGGACAAAAGCAACGGATACTGATTGCCCGCGCTATTTACAAATCGCCGGAATACCTGTTTTTTGATGAGGCCACCAATGCGTTGGATGCCAACAACGAAAAACTGATCATGGAAAACATGGAAAAAGTTTCGGCAGGAAAAACGGTTGTTGTGGTGGCGCATCGTTTAAGTACGGTAAAAAATGCGGATCAGATTATCGTTCTCGAAAAAGGCGAAATCGTGGAACGCGGAACGCACGAGGAATTGATTCGGAAAAAAGGAAAATATTTTGAGTTGGTAAGAAATCAATTGGAATTAGGGAATTGATAAATTGAAAGAACTGCAAAACTGTTCTATTGATAAACTGATAAATTGTTAAATTGAAAATCATGGCAAAAGAATTCTTGACTTTGGACAAAATTAGCGCTTATCGGTTGGCATTTGATTTTTCTAATGAAGTTTGGAAAGAAGTATTGAAGTGGGATTATTTTGCGAAAGAGACCGTAGGGAAACAGTTTGTTAAAGCGGCAGATTCCATTTCTGCAAATATTGCAGAAGGTTTTGGTCGTTATTCAAAAAAGGATAAAGTAAGATTTTACAGAATAAGTATGGGCTCCCTTGAAGAAACAGAAGACTGGATCAGAAAATCTTCGGTTCGCGAATTGATCACGAACGAAGTAAGTTTAATTTATGCAAATACTCTTCAGCAGTTGCGAAAAGAGCTTTATAATTTGATAAATTTCACCAACGAAAAATTGAAATATTAATATAGAGAAACAGTTCTCAATTTAACAATAGAGCAATTTGACAATTTTACCATTTGACAATTTAACGTGACTGATGACAAGCAAAATATAGAAATCCGTTCCGGCGAAGTGCAGGAAATACTCGGAGGAGTTCCATCGCGTTTGGTGAGGTATGGGATTCTTGTGTTTATTGCGATTTTTTCGCTGATCATCATTTTCAGTTTCGTATTTCATTATCCTGATATATTGCGGTCGAAAATTGTGGTTACCACCGAAAATCCACCGGCAACTTTGGTGGCCCGGGCAACCGGAAAAATCGACCAGCTATTTGTGAGCGATAAGGAAAAGGTGGAAGCCGGGGATATTATTGCGTTAATTGAAAATCCTGCCAATTATATCGATGTTCTTCAGTTGCAGCAATTGATCAACGCTCTTCAGCCAGCATTTGATACTTTAAATTTAACGCCGGCCATTCATTTAAGTAAAACGCTTCAGTTGGGCCCGATTCAGGAAATTTATTCTCAATTCCTCACGCGGTTTCAGGAGTTAAAAGAGTTCACCGAGCGCAATTATTATATTCTTAAGGAAGAGTCGTATCGCGAGCAGGCCAAAAATGCGCGTATTTTGTACGATCGGATGTGGGAAAGGAAACTGGCCGTAGATAAAGAATATCAACTTAAATTACGCAACTACGAGCGGCAAAAGAAATTAATTGCCGGAGAGGTAATCGCCACAACCGATTTTGAAAAAGCCGAGTCGGAGATGTTGTCGAAAAAATCGGAATTGGATCAGATTCGGTCGGATCTTGCCCAGCAGCAGATCGATATTGGCGAACTTGACCAAAAGATTATCGAAAACGAAAAGCAATTCAGAGATTATAAAATTCAGTACGAGTCTGCGTTATTAGAGGCCTTCAATAATATGAAGAGTGAGGTTAGCAATTGGTTTCTGACCTACCTAATTCGCACGCCCATTGGAGGTACGGTTTCGTTTAATAAGTTTTATGCCGAAAATCAGAACATCAGCGAAGGCGATCGGGCGTTTACTATTGTACCTGACGATCTTGGCAAAGTGATTGGCAAACTGGAGTTGCCGGTGCGTGGCTCGGGTAAAGTAAAAGACGGACTGGATGTAAACGTCAAATTCGACAATTATCCTTACATGGAATTTGGCTTGGTACGCGGAAAAGTAAAAAGCGTTTCGCTGGTACCTGAAGATAATTTTTATATGGTTGAGGTTGAGTTTCCAAAAGGCTTGGTTACCAATTATAATCGCGATCTGCAAATGCAAAATCAGTTGATCGGCGAAGCTGAAGTCATTACCGAAGACCTGCGTTTAATTCAGCGATTCTTTAATCCGTTGAAAGCACTTTGGAACGAGAGGGTGAAGTAGTTTAGAGTTCAAAGTTCAGAGTGCAAAGGAGTTTTGTTGTTTCTTTATTTGAATAAGTGCATCTTCATTCAACAATTAATCATTTATCTGATTGGCAAACCATCCGAACGTATCCTGAAAACGATTGAGGAGCTTTCATATAATAATGTACTTCAGGCGGTTTCGGTAATTAATATTTTTACTGTAAAAAGTCATAGGTATAAACTGTTGATTATCTATATTTTTAGCCCTCTTAAATTAGTCTTGAATATTTATCCTGATTTGTATGAAATCGATATTAATTGTTTTCGTGACCCTGATCGTTTTGTCAGGCTGTAGTGTAAATAAAAAAGAACAAATGGCTGATCCGAAAATCGCTGTTGCCGAAAGTGCCATCGCCGGTGCTCTGGAGAAAATTGCTGGAAAGTTTCCGGAAGCCGACCGGAAGAACATGGAGAAAGGCATTCGTCATGCGGCTTCGCTGTGGCGTGCCAGCGACGGCACTGCCGATGAGTTTGTTTCTTTCTGTACCGACAACTATGTTGGAGACGCCAACGAGAAGCAGGCCGTTTTCATCAAAATGTCCGGTTATTTCGAATCGCTTTACGGGCATTTCAATAAAATCACC
Organism: Maribellus sp. YY47; assembly: GCF_023111095.1. Lineage (GTDB taxonomy): Bacteria > Bacteroidota > Bacteroidia > Bacteroidales > Prolixibacteraceae > Draconibacterium. Next base: position 72,554 of record NZ_JALGYW010000011.1, on the reverse strand, counting down.
TTAGACCTTCGCGAGAATGTTGATTTACAGACCGGCGAATTGTTTCCGGTCGATCATATGTTTGCTGCATACAGCCCGAGTGCTCATTTGAATAACGATTTTTACGCGAATAAAATAGCCTTCCTTGTTGCGCTGAACTTCCCGTTTTATTCTACCGAAGAAAAAAATGAATTGGGCAAACAATGGTCTGATCTGGAGTGGGGCTACGCGCGAATGGGCGATATTTTCAGTTCGAGGGCTCCCTCCGAACTCGTGCAAAACAGCTCGAAGGTTTCCGCCGAATCGGAAGCTTATATTGCCGGGTATAACATTTACATGGGGCACTTGCTGGGGAAAAACGGAGAAACGCTTTTCCCGGAAGAAATGGTTCTGTTGAGCCACTGGAACCTGCGCGACGAAATAAAAGCCAACTATGCCAATACGATAAACGGATTGGAAAAGCAGGCGTTGATTTACCAGGTTATGCAACGTATCGTCGATCAGTCGATACCGGAACAAGTGATCAACTCAGGCGAATTCAACTGGGATCCGTCAGAAAATAAAATTTACAAAAACGGTGAAGCAACAGAAGCAACACCCGAGCAAGACGAACGTTACCAGCAAATCATTAACAATTTCAGGGCCGTGAAAGCCTTCGATCCCTATAATCCGATGTTGAGTACGGCCATTAAGCGCTCTTTTTCGGGAGGGATGCAAGTTCCGCAGGAAGAAGTGGAGACACTTTTCCGCGAATTTCTGGGTGCTCCGCAATTGAAAGCGGTTGGCGAAATTATTAAAAAACGGCTTGGACGCGACCTGCAGCCCTGGGACATCTGGTACGACGGTTTTAAATCGCGCAGTTCGATACCCGAAGAAAAACTGAACGCTATTACACGGTCAAAATATCCCAACGCACAGGCATTGGAAAACGATTTTGGGAACATGCTGCAAAAGTTGGGTTTCGAAAAAGACAAAGCCGAATTTATCGCTACAAAAATTACAGCCGATCCGGCCCGTGGTTCAGGCCATGCATGGGGAGCTTCCATGAAGGCCGAAAAAGCCCATCTGCGTACGCGCATTCCCGAAAGTGGAATGGATTACAAAGGGTACAATATTGCCGTTCACGAATTCGGACACAATGTAGAACAAACGATTTCGATGCACGAAGTTCCCTTTTACATGATGAATGGCGTACCCAACACTGCATTTACTGAAGCATTGGCTTTTGTTTTTCAGCAAAGAGATTTACAGTTGCTGAATATCGAAGATAAGAATCCAGACCAAGAGTACCTGAAAACGCTTGACATTTTCTGGTCGGTATACGAAATTATGGGGGTTTCGCTGGTTGATATGCAAATGTGGAAATGGATGTACGAGCACCCGAAATGTACCGCAGCAGAGCTGAAAAATGCTACACTCGAAATCAGTAAAACAGTATGGAACGAATATTTTGCCCCGGTGTTTGGTATGAAGGACCAGACGATTCTGGCTATTTACTCACACATGATCAATTCGCCGATGTACCTGCCGAACTATGCATTTGGCCATTTGATTCACTTCCAGCTGGAGGAACATTTTAAGTCGCACCCGTTTGCAGCCGAAGTGGAACGGATTTTTGCACTGGGGCAGCTGACCCCGGCAGAATGGATGAGAAAGGCGGTCGGTACGCCTCTTTCCAACGAGCCTATTCTTACTGCGGCCACCGAAGCAATTGAGCACATGCAGTAAGTAATTTCTGTCTTAAATAAATTCAACGCCCTCCAGGAATAACAAAAGTCTTATCTGGAGGGCGTTGTAGTATGACGAGCAATGTAAAATTTGTTGATGATAAAATAGCCGGGTAAAATCTTAGACCGATTTCTTTCAAAATGATGCCCGTATTTGTCGCTGTTTTTTTTCAAATAATAGCTTCAGGCCTGGTGTTAACTGTATTAAGCCCTTCTAATTTATATTGCCGGACGGAGAGCAAACTTTCAGTGATGTTTATTTATGCCCTTGTATCCCTTGAAATCGGGCATCGGCGCTGGTTGATCAAAAAACATCATTCAGCGCAGCTGGGGAATGGCAGGACTTCCCGCTTCAAACTACTCTTTCTCAATCGCTTTCAATCTTAAATATTTCAAAAAAAAGCCTAAAAATTATTGTGGATAAATTAAAATGCGTACTTTTGCGAGCCGTTTTTGGGGAAAACTATGCATTTCCCCCTAGAAGCAATTGATAATAAAGGATTTTTGCATACTTTTGCAGTCCGTTTTGCGATTTGATTATTAACTATATAAAAAACAGGTATTTATGCCAACTATTCAACAGTTAGTTAGAAAAGGAAGACAAAGCAAGGTTGATAAGAGCAAGTCTCCGGCCTTGGATTCATGCCCACAACGTCGTGGCGTATGTGTTCGTGTTTATACCACTACTCCGAAAAAACCTAACTCGGCAATGCGTAAAGTAGCCAGGGTAAGGTTGACTAACGGTAAAGAGGTGAATGCTTATATTCCTGGAGAAGGACACAACCTTCAGGAGCACTCAATTGTGCTTGTACGTGGAGGTAGGGTAAAAGACCTTCCGGGGGTACGTTACCACTTGATTCGTGGTGCACTCGATACCGCAGGTGTTGAAGGACGTTTGCAACGTCGTTCAAAATATGGTGCAAAAAGACCGAAAGATAAAAAGTAGAAAAAGTAATTAACACTGTTATTTATTAGTGGTTTGGTTGAGTAAGGGAATCTCTCTAATGTCTTCCGGAGACGAACTGAAGACCGCCTACGGGCAACCAATTTAGATAACACTAAAAGAAGTTTTAAAATGAGAAAGTCAAAACCAAAGAAGAGACATTTATTGCCGGATCCGAAGTTTAACGATGTTTTGGTAACCCGGTTTGTCAACGACCTAATGGTGGATGGTAAGAAATCGACTGCTTATGCTATTTTCTATGATACCATGGATATGGTAGAAAAACGCATGAAAGATTCTGAAGTTGCACCACTTGATGTATGGAAAAAAGCATTGGAGAATATTACTCCGGCTGTTGAAGTAAAAAGCCGCCGTGTTGGTGGTGCTACTTTCCAGGTTCCGATGGAAATTCGTCCTGAAAGAAAAACTTCAATCAGTATCAAGAATATGATATTATTTGCCCGGAAACGTTCAGGCAAATCAATGGCCGATAAATTGTCGGCAGAAATTGTTGCTGCATTTAACGAAGAGGGTGGAGCTTACAAGAAGAAAGAAGATACCCACAGAATGGCCGACGCAAACCGTGCATTCGCGCATTTCAGATTCTAGTTTAGAGGTATAGTAATATAGTTTTGGAAAATTTGATTAGAAAATTGGTTTAAAATGGCTAAACAAGATCTGAAATATACAAGGAATATTGGTATCATGGCGCATATCGACGCCGGTAAAACAACCGTTTCGGAACGAATACTCTTCTTTACAGGGTTGACTCACCGTCTTGGTGAAGTACACGATGGCGCTGCAACCATGGACTGGATGGAACAGGAACAGGAGAGAGGTATTACGATCACCTCGGCTGCTACAACTACGTTCTGGAATCATAAAGACAATCAATATAAAATTAACATTATTGATACTCCCGGGCACGTTGACTTCACAGTTGAAGTTGAACGTTCGCTGAGGATTCTTGATGGTGCTGTGGCTCTTTTCTGTGCCGTTGGTGGTGTAGAGGCACAGTCGGAAACGGTATGGCGTCAGGCTGAAAAATATGGTGTTCCAAGAATTGCATTCGTAAACAAAATGGACCGTCAGGGAGCTGATTTCTTCAATGTTTACAATGAAATTAAAGAAAAACTGGGTGCAAATCCGGTTCCGGTACAGATTCCAATTGGCGCTGAAGAGAAATTTGAAGGCGTTATTGACCTGGTTGAAATGAAAGCCGTTCGTTGGTATGATGACGCAGAAATGGGAACAAAATACGTTTTGGATGACATTCCTGCAGATTTGGTTGAATTAGCCGAAGAATGGAAAGAAAAACTGGTGGAATCAGTAGCTGAAGTTGACGACCATATTATGGAGCGTTATTTCGAAGATCCGGATTCTATCACAAAAGAAGAAATGTTGGCAGTAATTCGTCGTGCAACTCTTGAGGGTGTAATCATCCCGATGTTGTGCGGTTCTGCTTTCAAAAATAAAGGTGTTCAGCGTTTGTTGGATGCTGTTTGTGAGTTTTTACCAAGCCCGCTTGATAAAGGCGAAATTAAAGGGATTAACCCTGATACAGATAAAGAAGCGGTTCGTTCTGCTGATGCAGATCAACCACTTGCTGCACTGGCATTCAAAATTGCTACCGACCCGTTTGTAGGTCGTTTGGCATACATTCGCGTTTACTCGGGTACTTTGCACGCTGGCGACAGTGTGTACAATTCACGTACCGGTAAAAAAGAGCGTATCTCTCGTTTGTACCAGATGCACTCTAACAAGCAGAATCCGAAAGACGAGATCGAAGCAGGTGATATTTGCGCTGCAGTAGGTTTTAAAGATATTCGTACAGGTGATACATTGGGCGATATTAAAAACCCGATTGTACTTGAAAGTATGGATTTCCCGGAACCGGTAATTGGTATCGCAGTAGAACCTAAATCTCAGAAAGATATCGACAAACTGTCAAACGGTTTGGCTAAACTGGCTGAAGAAGACCCAACTTTCGTAGTAAATACTGACCCTGATTCAGGACAAACAGTAATCCGCGGTATGGGTGAACTTCACCTGGAAATTTTGGTTGACCGTTTGAGACGTGAATTCAAAGTAGAATGTAACCAGGGAGCACCGCAGGTTGCTTACAAAGAAGCGATCACCAATTCTGTTGAGTTGCGTGAGGTATTCAAAAAGCAAACTGGTGGTCGTGGTAAATTTGCCGATATCATTGTTCGTGTTGAGCCTGCTGCTGAAGGACATATTGGTCTTCAGTTTGTTGACGAAGTAAAAGGAGGTCGTATCCCACGCGAATTTATTCCTTCGGTTGAAAAAGGATTTAAAGACGCTCTTTCAAATGGTCCGTTGGCCGGTTTCCCGGTTGACAGCCTGAAAGTGACACTTCTTGATGGTTCGTTCCACGCGGTTGACTCGGATCAGTTGTCGTTCGAAATTTGTGCCCGTCAGGCATTCAAGAGCGCAACTTCGAAAGCTAAACCGGTACTGTTGGAACCAATCATGAAACTGGAGATTGTTACTCCTGAAGAATACATGGGTGACATTATCGGCGACCTGAACCGTCGTCGTGGAGAAGTGGCTGGTATGGAAACAAAAGGTAACGCCAAAGTTATCAATGCAAAAGTACCGCTCTCAGAACAGTTTGGTTATGTAACCGTATTACGTACCCTTTCTTCAGGACGTGCTACTTCTTCAATGGAATTCAGCCATTACCAGGAAGTTCCTCGTAACCTTGCAGAAAAGGTATTGGCAGAATGTAACGGAAAAGTTGATTTATTGTAATAATTATAACAATTTTCTCTTATGAGTCAGAAGATCAGGATTAAGCTGAAATCGTACGATCACAACTTGGTAGACAAGTCGGCTGAGAAAATCGTAAAAACTGTAAAAACAACCGGAGCTGTTGTAAGTGGTCCTATTCCGCTTCCTACTCACCGCAGAGTTTTCACGGTTTTACGTTCAACCTTCGTAAATAAAAAATCGAGGGAACAATTCCAGTTGTCTTCATACAAACGTTTGATCGACATCTACAGCTCAACCGCAAAAACAATTGACGCATTGATGAAGCTGGAGCTTCCTAGTGGCGTCGAAGTAGAAATTAAAGTTTGATAATCTAAAGTAGTCGAAAAATGGCTGGTATTATTGGAAAAAAAATCGGAATGACATCCGTATTCAGTGTTGAGGGGAAAAATATCCCATGCACTGTGATTGAGGCCGGACCTTGTGTTGTTACACAAGTAAAGACCCAAGAGACCGACGGCTATGAAGCGCTTCAGTTGGCGTATGGCGATAAAAAAGAAAAGCACGCCACCAAAGCGGAGTTTGGGCACTTTAAAAAAGCCGGAACTTCACCTAAGCGCAAAGTAGTAGAGTTTCATAACACCTATCAGGAAGAATTCGAACTCGGACAGGAAATCGACGTTACTATCTTTCACGAGAAAGATTACGTTGATATCGTCGGAGTATCAAAAGGAAAAGGATTCCAGGGCGTAGTTAAAAGACACAATTTCCGTGGGGTAAACGATGCCACACACGGTCAGCACAACAGGCTGAGAGCACCCGGTTCTATCGGAGCTTCTTCATGGCCTTCACGTGTTTTTAAAGGAATGCGCATGGCTGGTAGAGACGGTGGTAAAACCGTAACTATCGAGAACCTGGAAGTGGTAAAAATTATTCCTGAGAAGAATTTGTTAGTGGTAAAAGGTTCAGTACCTGGAGCCAAAGGTTCATACATAATTATTAGAAAGCAATGGAACTAAGTGTACTGAATAAAGAAGGAAAAGAGACCGGAAGAAAAGTCACTTTGAATGACCAGATTTTCGGTATTGAACCCAGCGACCACGCCATTTATTTGGATGTAAAACAATACATGGCTAATCAGCGCCAGGGAACAAGCAAGAGCAAGGAACGTGGTGAAGTTGCAGGAAGTACCCGTAAAATCAAACGTCAGAAAGGAACCGGTACAGCACGTGCAGGTAGCATTAAGTCGCCTGTATTCCGTGGTGGTGGTACAGTTTTTGGCCCGCGTCCGCGTAATTACGGCTTCAAGCTGAATAAAAAAGTGAAGCAATTAGCTCGTAAATCGGCTTTAACTTATAAAGCAAGCGAAAAAAGTATTTTGGTTTTGGAAGACTTCAATTTCGAAGCTCCGAGAACAAAAGAAATGGTAGCCTTGAAAAACAATCTGCAAATCGCTGAAAAAAAGGCACTTTTCGTTTTACCAGCTGAAAATAATAACATATATTTGTCCTCCAGAAATTTACAGGACGTATCTGTTGTAACGGCTTCTGAATTAAACACTTATCAGATTCTTAACGCAAAAACAATTATTCTTTGCGAGGGATCTGTTGCGAAAATTGAAGAAGCATTTAAACTTTAACGGAAAAAAAAGATGGATATTTTAGTAAAACCATTAGTTACAGAAAAAATGACCGACCAGTCGGAGCGTTTTAACCGTTACGGTTTTGTGGTAGATCGCAAAGCAAGTAAACCGCAGATTAAAAAGGCTGTTGAAAGCCTTTATAATGTGACAGTTGAAAACGTGAATACCATGGTTTACGGCGGAAAAGTAAAATCGAGATATACCAAAGGCGGTATCATCACCGGAAAGACAACTGCTTTCAAGAAAGCAATTGTTACTTTGGTAGAAGGAGATAGTATTGACTTTTATAGTAATATCTAATATAAAATGGCAGTAAGAAAATTAAAACCAGTAACTCCGGGTCAAAGGCACAAAATTATTGGTGCTTTTGATACCATTACTGCATCTACGCCTGAGAAATCATTGTTGGAGCCCATTAAAAAGTCCGGTGGTCGTAACAACCAGGGACGAATGACAATGAGATATATAGGCGGGGGACATAAACGCAAATACCGTATTATCGACTTTAAACGCGATAAAGACGGTGTTGCAGCTGTTGTTGATTCCATTCAGTACGATCCAAACCGTACTGCACGCATCGCTCTTCTTCAGTACGAAGACGGAGAGAAGCGTTACATCGTTGCGCCTAACGGGTTGCAAGTTGGCCAAACGGTGAAAAGTGGAACAGGTGTAGAACCAGAAATTGGCAATACACTTCCCCTGGCTGAAATACCTCTGGGTACTTTGGTACACAACATTGAGCTTTACCCTGGCCAGGGTGGCATCATGGCGCGTAGTGCAGGCACTTACGCACAATTGACCTCACGTGACGGTAAATACGCAATTTTGAAATTGCCGTCAGGCGAAACTCGTATGGTACTTACAACCTGCAGGGCTACAGTAGGTACAGTTGGAAATACTGAACACAACATTGAGAAATCGGGTAAAGCCGGTCGCTCACGTTGGTTGGGAAGAAGACCACGCGTTCGTGGTGTTGTGATGAACCCTGTTGATCACCCAATGGGTGGTGGTGAAGGCCGCGCTTCAGGAGGACATCCAAGATCGCGTACTGGTATGCTTGCTAAAGGGTACAAAACCCGTTATAAGAAGAAAGCTTCCAACAAGTATATTGTAGAACGTAGGAAAAAATAGTAAAGAGGAATAATTATGAGTCGTTCATTAAAAAAAGGTCCTTTTATCGATTTCAAGCTTGAAAGAAAAGTGTTGGCTATGAATGATACCAACAAAAAATCGGTAGTGAAAACATGGGCCAGGGCATCAGTAATTTCTCCTGACTTTGTAGGACATACTATTGCAGTACATAACGGAAACAAGTTCATCCCGGTTTACGTCACCGAAAACATGGTGGGACACCGTTTGGGCGAATTTGCTCCTACCCGCACTTTCAGGGGGCATGCTGGTAACAAGAAAAGATAAGGCATTTAAAATTTAAAAAGTAAGTACAATGGGTGCCAGAAAAAGACTAGCAGCTGAAAAAAGAAAAGAAGAAAAAAAGCAACAATATTTTGCTGTTTTGAAAAACTGCCCTACATCTCCTAGGAAAATGAGGCTTGTCGCTGATATGATCCGTGGTATGGAGGTGAACAAAGCGTTAGATGTTTTGAAATTCTCTTCAAAAGAAGCTTCAGGCAGGGTAGAGAAACTTCTTCTTTCAGCCATCGCCAATTGGCAGGCTAAAAACGAAGGAGTTCGTTTAGAGGAAAGTGAACTTTACGTATCTCGAATCATGGTTGATTCAGGTCGTATTCTGAAAAGACTACGTCCGGCTCCCCAGGGCCGTGCTCACCGCATCAGAAAACGCTCTAACCACGTAACGATTTACGTAGATAGTAAAGAAAGTGTTGTTGAAGAAAATCTTAATTAATACTCATGGGACAAAAAGTAAATCCGATAGCAAATCGTTTGGGCTTCATTAAAGGATGGGACTCAAATTGGTTCGGTGGTGACAATTATGGCGACAAGCTGGTTGAAGACCAGAAGATCAGGAAATACCTGAACGCTCGTTTAGCCAAAGCCAGCATCTCAAGGATCGTTATCGAACGTACCTTGAAGCTGATTACCATCACCGTTCATACTTCACGCCCAGGTATTATTATTGGTAAAGGCGGTCAGGAAGTTGATAAACTGAAAGAAGAGCTGAAAAAAATTACCAGTAAAGAAGTACAGATCAACATTTTCGAGATCAAACGCCCGGAACTCGATGCAAAAATCGTAGCAAGTAACATTGCTCGTCAAATCGAAGGTAAAATTGCTTACCGCAGGGCAGTAAAAATGGCCATCGCATCCACCATGAGAATGGGAGCCGAAGGAATCAAAGTTTTGGTTTCAGGTAGGTTGAACGGAGCTGAGATGGCTCGCTCAGAGATGTATAAAGACGGCCGTACACCGCTTCATACATTGCGTGCCGATATCGACTACGCATTGGTTGAAGCCCTGACTAAAACCGGTTTAATCGGTGTAAAAGTCTGGATTTGTAAAGGCATGGTTTATGGGAATCGCGACCTTTCTCCAAATGTGGGACAGAAATCTGGACGTCCTAACACTGCTGGAAATAAAGGCGGCGGCGGTAACCGTAGAGGTAGAAGAAAATAGAGGTATAGCACTCACAATCTGAAAAAGAATGTTACAGCCGAAAAAAGTAAAATTTAGAAGAGTACAGAAGGGCCGAATGAAAGGTAACGCACAACGCGGTACTGAGTTAGCATTTGGTTCATTTGGAATAAAGTCGTTGGAAGAGACTTGGATTACCGGTCGCCAAATTGAAGCGGCGAGGGTTGCGGTTACTCGTCATATGCAACGTCGTGGTCAAATATGGATCAGAATTTTCCCCGATAAACCTATTACCAAAAAACCAGCGGAAGTACGTATGGGTAAAGGTAAAGGTGCTCCTGAGGCATTTGTTGCTCCGGTTTCTCCGGGTCGCATAATCATTGAAGCAGAAGGCGTGCCATTCGAAATGGCAAAAGAAGCTTTAAGATTGGCAGCTCAGAAACTTCCGGTAAAGACAAAGTTTGTGGTTAGACGTGATTATGTTGAAGAATAAAATTTGGTGAATCATGAAAATTACTGAAATCAAAGAATTGACGACCAAAGAGATCGTCGAAAGGTTACAGACCGAAAAGGAAACCTTGGTTCGCCTGAGACTTACCCACGCAGTTTCTCCGCTTGAAAACACTACTAAAATTAGAGAAAACAAGCAGACAATTGCCCGGTTAAAAACTGTTCTTCGCGAAAGAGAGTTAAACGAAAATCAGAATTAATCAACGATGGAAGAAAATAAATCAAGAAATCTCAGGAAAGAGAGAATCGGGATCGTTGTCAGTGATAAGATGGACAAATCGATTGTGGTTGCTGAAAAACGTAAAGTGAAGCACCCGATCTATGGTAAGTTCGTTAATAAAACGACCAAATTCCATGTCCATGATGAGAAAAATGATTGCCATGTAGGTGATGTGGTAAGGATTATGGAAACACGTCCTTTAAGCAAAACCAAATGCTGGCGAGTAGTTGAAGTAATTGAAAGAGCGAAGTAATCATGATACAACAAGAATCAAGATGTTCGGTAGCCGATAACAGTGGCGCAAAAGAAGTTCTTTGTATCCGTGTATTAGGCGGTACAAGGAAACGCTATGCTTCTGTAGGCGACACGGTAGTGGTTACTGTGAAAAGTGCATTGCCAAACGGCGGTATCAAAAAAGGTACTGTGTCGAAAGCAATTGTTGTACGTACTAAAAAGGAAATTCGTCGCCAGGATGGATCTTACATCCGTTTCGACGATAACGCAGTAGTACTGTTAAACAACGCCGGCGAGATGCGTGGAACACGTATTTTCGGGCCAATTGCACGTGAATTGCGCGAGAAGAATATGAAAATTGTTTCACTCGCACCTGAAGTACTGTAATTAGAAAAAAGCTCAAAATGCAGAAAAAGTTACACATAAAAAAAGGTGACACTGTGGTGGTGAACACCGGCAACGATAAAGGCCGTAAAGGTCGCGTGCTGGAAGTAAACCGTAAAACCGACAGAGCAATTGTAGAAGGTGTAAATATGATCAAGAAACATACCAAACCGAACGCGAAAGCGCCGCAGGGTGGTATTATTGAGCAGGAAGCACCAGTGCATATTTCCAACCTTATGTTGGTCGATCCTAAATCGGGACAACCAACGCGTGTGGGAAGGAAATTGAATGACGATGGTAAATTAGTTCGTATTTCGAAAAAATCAGGAGAGGAGATTAAGTAATGGCTTACGTACCAACTCTTAAAAAGAAATATCAGGAAGAAGTTGTACCTGCTTTAAAGAAAGAGTTCGATTACTCTTCTGTAATGCAGGTTCCGAAATTGGAAAAAATAGTTCTTAACCAGGGTGTTGGAGCAGCAATCGCCGATAAAAAGCTGATTGATGTAGCTCAAACCGAAATGACAAAAATTGCCGGTCAGAAAGCCGTACTAACCTTGTCAAAAAAGGACATCTCCAATTTCAAATTGAGAAAGAAAATGCCTATTGGTGTTCGCGTAACCTTGCGTCGTAACCAAATGTATGAATTCCTTGATCGTTTGATCGCTGTGGCCCTGCCACGTATCCGCGACTTCAAAGGAATTGAAAGCAAAATGGACGGTCAGGGTAACTACACTTTAGGTGTTCCGGAACAGATTATTTTCCCTGAGATCGTGCTTGACAAAGTAAGCAAGATCAACGGAATGAATATTACCTTTGTCACTTCTGCAAATACCGACGAAGAAGGTTTTGCTTTGTTGAAAGAATTAGGTTTACCATTTAAAAACGTAAAAAAGAACTAAGCAATGGCTAAGGAATCAATGAAAGCACGCGAAGTGAAACGTGCAAAATTAGTTGAGAAATATGCCGAAAAACGTGCCAGGCTGAAAGAGGAAGGCGACTATGTTGGTTTGCAGAAACTGCCTAAAAATTCGTCAAAAATTCGTTTGCACAACCGTTGCAAACTTACAGGACGTCCAAAAGGATACATGCGCCAATTCGGTATCAGCAGGATTGATTTTAGGGAAATGGCCTCTAACGGCTTAATCCCCGGAGTTAAAAAGGCAAGTTGGTAATCGTTAAAAAACTTAAGAAATGAGTAAAGTAACAGATCCAATAGCAGATTATCTGACAAGGGTAAGAAATGCAATCATGGCTAAACACCGTGTGGTAGATATTCCAGCTTCAAACATCAAAAAGGAAATGACAAAATTGTTGAAAGACAAAGGTTATATCCTGAACTACAAATTTGAAGACGAAGTAGGTTACCAGGGAAACATTAAGATTGCATTAAAATACAATCCTGAAACAAAAGTATCTGCAATTAAAGCGTTAGAACGCGTTAGTAAACCAGGTTTGCGTCAATATTGTGACAGCACAAATATTCCACGCGTACTAAATGGTTTAGGCATAGCAATTATCTCTACTTCAAAAGGTGTTATCACCGATAAAGAAGCCCGTGAGCTGAATGTAGGTGGAGAAGTTTTATGTTACGTATATTAATAAGGAGGAACGGTCATGTCAAGAATAGGTAAATTACCCATTACAATTCCTTCCGGAGTAGAAGTTAAAGTTAGCAGCGATAACGTTGTAAGCGTTAAAGGACCTCTGGGAGAATTGGTACAAAATGTTGACCCAGCGATTGAAGTTGCCGTCGAAGACGGACACGTCAATGTGAAAAGAGTCAGCGATGCAAAACGTGAAAAGTCGATGCATGGACTATACCGCGCCCTGGTGAATAATATGGTGGAAGGTGTTTCAAAAGGATACGAATTAAAACTCGAACTAGTTGGGGTTGGATATCGTGCCGAAATGATGTCTGATAACGTACTCGACCTCGTGTTGGGATACGCTCACCATACTTACATCCAGATTCCTTCTGAAGTGAAAGTCGAAGCTGTATCGGATAAACGTAGTAACCCAATCGTGATTCTGAAAAGTCACGACAAACAATTGATTGGACAGGTTGCTGCAAAAATCAGATCCTTCCGTAAGCCTGAACCATACAAAGGAAAAGGTATTAAGTTTGTAGGCGAAGTATTAAGGCGTAAAGCTGGTAAAGCAGCCGGGAAAAAATAATATCTAAAAAGATTAATTATTATGGCATTAACAAAAGTTCAAAGGCGAGCAAGAATAAAAAGCCGCGTACGTACAGTTGTTTCCGGCACAGCAGAACGTCCTAGATTGAGTGTTTTCAGAAGCAACAAGCAGATTTACGCTCAACTGATCGACGATGTACAAGGAACAACTTTATGTGCTGCATCTTCATCTGACAAAGCAATTATTGCTGCAGCAGGAACGAAGACTGAAAAAGCTGCATTGGTTGGTAAAGCAGTAGCTGAAAAAGCATTGGCAGCTGGTATCACAGAAGTTGTGTTCGATAGAAATGGTTATTTATACCACGGAAGAGTTAAACAATTAGCTGACGCTGCCCGCGAAGGCGGCCTTAAATTCTAAGATATCATGGCGAAAGTAGTAAACAAAGTAAAAACAAGCGACCTGGAATTAAAAGACAGGTTAGTAGCCATTAATCGTGTAACCAAAGTAACAAAAGGTGGACGTACATTCAGTTTCTCTGCCATTGTTGTAGTGGGCGACGAAAAAGGTATCGTAGGATGGGGCCTTGGTAAAGCAAGCGAAGTAACAACTGCTATTGCTAAAGGTGTAGATGCAGCTAAAAAGAACCTCGTGAAAATTCCGGTAATCAACGGAACAATTCCTCACGAACAAACAGCCAAGTTTGGTGGCGCTAACGTATTACTGAAACCTGCTTCATCGGGTACCGGAGTAAAAGCCGGTGGTGCGATGCGCGCAGTACTTGAAAGCGTTGGTATCCACGATATCCTGGCTAAGTCAAAAGGCTCTTCTAACCCTCACAACCTGGTAAAAGCAACTATGGCTGCTTTGGAGGAAATGAGGGATGCATATACAGTAGCCCAACACAGAGGTGTTTCATTAGAAAAAGTTTTTAAAGGATAACACGTTATGGCTAAGGTAAAAATTACACAAGTAAAAAGCAGTATCGGTTCAACAAAACGCCAAAAGGCGACACTCGCTGCATTGGGATTGAAAAAACTCAACGTACCGGTTGAACACGAAGCTACACCTCAAATTGTTGGCATGGTTAACAAATTGAGACATTTAATAAGTGTTGAAGAAGTTAAGTAATATTTCAAACGTTGGAACAGGCCGTTAGGCCTTGTTCCAATTGTTGAAAGAAACAATTTAATCATAATACATTATGAATTTAAATAACTTACAGCCTGCTGAAGGTGCGACTAAACAGTCGAAACGCATTGGTAGAGGACAAGGATCAGGACGTGGCGGAACATCCACACGTGGTCATAAAGGTGCCAAATCGCGTTCAGGTTATTCAAGGAAGATCGGTTTCGAAGGTGGACAAATGCCTTTGCAGCGCGTTGTTCCTAAATCGGGTTTTAAAAACATCAACCGTGTTGAATACAAAGCAATCAACCTTGATGTTGTAGAAAACCTGTCAGTAAAAAATAACCTAACTGTTATCGACAAACAAGCCTTAATTGAAGCAGGTATCGCGTCGAAAAACGACAAGATCAAAATTCTTGGCGGCGGAACTTTAACTAAAAAACTAACCGTTAAAGCCGAAGCATTTTCAAAAAGCGCGAAAGAGGCAATAGAAAAACTAGAAGGAACCATTGAAATACTTTAAACCGTAATGAAACGATTCATCGAGACCCTAAAGAATATTTATAAGATTGAAGACTTAAGGTTCAGAATTGGAACAACGCTGTTCTTCCTGTTAATTTACAGGCTAGGCTCCTTTGTTTCGTTGCCCGGAATTGATCCGGCTCAGTTAGAAAATCTGCAGCATCAAACTTCAGATGGCTTGCTGGGCTTAATCAACATGTTCTCGGGAGGTGCCTTTGCACAGGCTTCAGTTTTTGCTTTGGGTATTATGCCATATATTTCTGCCTCAATCGTTATCCAGTTACTGGGTATCGCCGTTCCCTATTTCCAGAGGTTGCAGAAAGAGGGAGAGTCAGGAAGGAGGAAAATCAATCAGATTACACGCTATTTAACCGTGTTGATTCTGATTCCTCAGGCATCGGCGTATCTTACCAATCTTCACATGCAGTTGCCCGACACGGCTTTCGCAATGAAAGGGCTTTGGTTTAATGCCCCATCCATTGTGATTCTTACAGCGGGTTCGATGTTTGTTCTTTGGTTAGGCGAACGCATTACCGATAAAGGTATTGGTAATGGTATTTCGCTGATCATTATGATTGGTATTATTGCGCGGTTGCCGATGGCCGTTGTGCAAGAATTTACACAACGTTTTACCGGTGGCGGTTTAGTAATGTTCCTGGTAGAGTTTGTTATCCTGTTTATTGTATTCATGGCATCTATCGCGCTGGTTCAGGGAACCCGCAGGATTCCGGTTCAATACGCTAAACGGATTGTAGGTAACAAACAATACGGTGGTGTACGTCAGTACATTCCATTAAAAGTTAATGCTGCAGGTGTTATGCCTATCATTTTTGCTCAGGCAATCATGATGGTGCCGATCACCATTGTTGGCGTTGCTAACTCTGAAAATCTGCGTGGTGTCGCGGCTGCGTTATCAAACATCACAGGGTTTTGGTACAATTTTATTCAATTTTTATTAGTGGTAGCTTTTACGTATTTTTACACCGCTATTACTATTAACCCTACCCAAATGGCCGAGGATATGAAGAAAAACGGCGGGTTTATTCCGGGTGTTAAACCAGGTAAGAAAACCGTTGAATTCTTGGATACAGTGATGAGTAGGATTACATTGCCGGGATCTATTTTCCTGGGATTTGTAACTATTCTTCCAGCTTTTGCCATGATGATGGGAATCAGCCAGCAGTTCGCCTATTTTTACGGCGGAACTTCGTTGTTGATTTTGGTAGGTGTTGTACTGGATACCTTACAGCAGATTGAAAGTCACCTGTTGATGCGTCACTACGACGGACTGATGAAATCAGGACGTATTAAGGGCCGTCCGGGGATGGGAATGTAAAAACAGTAATGAGAGTTAGAAAAGAACTTTAACCAAAAATTTGTAATTAGGATTTTTTATGGCAAAACAATCTTCCATAGAACAAGATGGAACAATTATAGAAGCATTGTCGAACGCGATGTTTCGCGTTGAACTTGAAAATGGCCACGTAATAACGGGGCATATTTCAGGAAAAATGAGAATGCATTATATTAAAATTTTGCCCGGGGATAAAGTGAAAGTCGAAATGTCTCCTTACGATCTGACAAAAGGCAGAATAACATTCAGATATAAAAATTAGAGTGTATATTAGTTGAAACGAGTCACGTCCGCGTAAAAACGGAGAGGTGAGTTATCCCGTCAGAAATGTGCGGGACATCAGATACCTAAAAATTTAAAACAACAATTAAAATGAAAACTCGTGTTTCAGTAAAAAAACGTAGCGACGACTGCAAAATTATCCGCAGGAAAGGACGTTTGTATGTGATTAATAAAAAGAACCCGAAGTTTAAACAACGTCAAGGGTAAATTAATCTGTAAAAATTAAATTTATGGCACGTATTGTAGGTGTTGATATTCCAAATAATAAAAGAGGTGAGGTTGCCCTTACCTATATTTATGGTATTGGCCGTAGCAGGGCAAGTCTGATTCTTGAAGAAGCCGGAGTGGATAAAGACATGAAGGTACAGGAATGGAACGATGATCAGCTGGCTGCTATTCGTACAGTTATTGGCAATAGCTTCAAAGTAGAGGGAGAATTGCGTTCTGAGATCCAGATGAACATCAAACGTTTGATGGACATCGGTTGTTACCGCGGTATTCGTCACCGTATCGGTTTACCGGTACGCGGACAGAGCACCAAGAACAACGCTCGTACCCGCAAAGGAAAGCGTAAAACTGTTGCGAACAAAAAAATGGCCACTAAATAAGGAATTTGAGTTATGGCAAAAAAAACAGGAACAAGTAGAAAGAGAACGGTGGTGGTTGAAGCCAATGGTATGGCTCATGTCCACTCGTCTTTCAACAATATCATTGTTACGCTGACTAATATGAACGGGGAAGTTATTTCCTGGTCGTCAGCTGGTAAAAAAGGATTCCGTGGTTCTAAAAAGAACACTCCCTATGCAGCTCAGGTTGCTTCTGAAGAGTGTGCAAAAACTGCTTATGACCTTGGACTTCGTAAAGTTAAGGTGTTCGTTAAAGGACCTGGTAACGGTCGTGAATCTGCTATCCGTGCACTGGCTACTATAGGTATCCAGGTAACCGAGATTGTAGATGTTACACCGCTTCCACACAATGGTTGCAGGCCTCCTAAAAGACGTAGAGTTTAATTTTAAAACGAAAAGGAAATGGCAAGATATAGAGGACCAAAATCTAAAATCGCCCGTAAATTCGGCGAACCAATCTTCGGACCGGATAAAGTTTTTGAGCACAAAAACTATCCTCCCGGAATGCATGGTTTGGCTGCAAAAAGAAGAAAAACTTCTGAATACGGCTTACAGTTAAAGGAAAAACAAAAAGCAAAATATACCTATGGTATACTGGAAAGACAGTTCCGCTCTTTGTTCAAAAAAGCACAAGCTTCTAAAGGTGTAACCGGTGAAGTATTGCTGCAGTTACTTGAATCAAGATTGGATAACGTTGTTTTCCGTATGGGTATTGCAAAAACAAGAGCTGCTGCTCGTCAGTTTGTTTCGCACCGACACATAACTGTAAACGGAAACGTAGTAAACATTCCATCTTATTTGGTTAAACCGGGCGACGTTATTGGTGTCCGTGAAAAATCAAAATCGTTGGAAGCAATTACTGACTCATTGCATTCGCGTAGAAGTTCACAATACGAATGGTTGGAGTGGGATGGAGAAAAATTGGCCGGTAAATTTCTGAACCGTCCGGAACGCGAAGAAATTCCAGAAAACATCAAAGAACAACTGATCGTAGAGTTGTATTCAAAATAATAAATTTTACTAAAGTTATTATGGCAATATTAGCATTCCAGAAGCCTGACAAGGTGATAATGTTAGAGTCCGACGACAAAGTCGGCAAATTCGAGTTTCGTCCCTTAGAACCTGGGTACGGTATTACGGTAGGTAATGCGCTGCGTCGAATCCTTTTATCGTCGTTGGAAGGCTATGCAATTACAACTGTTAAAATTGAAGGTGTTGACCATGAGTTTTCTACGATTAAAGGAGTTATTGAAGATGTAACTGAGATTATCCTTAATCTGAAACAGGTTCGTTTTAAAAACGAAGTAGAAGACTTTGACAGTGAAAAAGTTTCTATATCGGTTACCGGACAGGAACAACTTACTGCAGGCGACATCAACAAATTTATGACTGGTTTCCGTGTGTTAAACCCGGGACTTGTAATTTGCAGAATGGAACCTGATGTAAAAATCCAGATGGAGATAACCATTAACAAAGGTCGTGGTTATGTTCCCGGGGTGGAAAACAAACCGGTGGAAGAAGAATTTGGATTGATTCCGATCGATTCAATTTTCACACCGATTAAAAACGTGAAATACGCTGTTGAAAACTACCGTGTTGAACAAAAAACCGACTATGAAAAGCTGGTTTTAGACATCGCTACCGACGGTTCTATCCACCCAAAAGACGCATTAAAAGAAGCAGCTAAAATTCTGATTTATCACTTCATGCTTTTCTCAGACGAAAAGATCACTCTTGACACGGATGAGAAATTTGCAAACGAAGAGTTTGATGAAGAAGTACTGCACATGCGTCAGTTGCTGAAAACTAAACTTGTTGATATGGATCTTTCAGTTCGTGCATTGAACTGTTTGAAAGCTGCCGATGTTGATACATTAGGCGACCTGGTTACCTATAACCGCAACGACTTGTTGAAATTCAGAAACTTCGGAAAGAAATCGTTAACGGAATTGGATGACCTCCTGGATAACATGGGTCTGAACTTTGGAATGGATATTTCCAAGTATAAACTTGATAAGGAGTAACAAGCAATGAGACATAATAAGAAATTTAATCATTTAGGCCGTAAATCAGCACATCGTAAAGCGATGTTGGCAAACATGGCTAGTTCTCTTATCGAGCATAAGAGAATTACAACTACTGTTGCAAAAGCGAAAGCTTTGCGTATGTATGTTGAGCCATTGATTACCAAAGCAAAAGACGACACAACTCATTCTCGCAGGGTAGTATTTAGCTATCTGCAGAGTAAGGAAGCCGTTACTGAATTATTCAGAGAAGTAGCTGCTAAAGTTGCCGATCGTCCTGGAGGTTATACCCGAATCCTGAAAACAGGAAACCGCATAGGTGATAACGCTGAAATGTGTATCATGGAGTTGGTTGATTTCAACGAACTGATGATGGCTGGTAAAGAAGAAGCAGGAAAAGGTAAAAAACGTCGTTCGCGTCGGAGTGGAAGCAAAAAAGCGGAAACTACTGTTCCTGTAGCTGAAACTAAAGTTGAAACACCCAAAGCAAAGGTAGCTGAAACACCAGTTGTTGAGGAACCAAAAGCAGAGGAAAGCGCAGACTCAGCTGAAGAAAAGAAAGAAGAATAGAGTATTTCTTGAACAATACAGAAGACCGGTTTGTCGTTTGACAAGCCGGTTTTTTTTTGTTCTGGATGAACAAAGTCATCGTCATTTTCTTTATTTAACTAAAATGGAAATACAATATATCAACGCTCGTTATATCTTTACACTTAAGTTTTAATACCTCAAAATTGAAATACATATGAAAACAATGAATTATTTCCTGATTTTTTTATTGTGCGGCACGTTAATGTTCGCCGGCTGTTCAGGAACAAAATGGGCAGAGAGAAGTAACACCACAAAAGGCGGAGTTCTGGGCGGAACCGGAGGCGCTGCTTTGGGTGCTGCTATTGGAGCCATTGCCGGAAAAGGAAAGGGTGCTGCGATAGGTGCTGCCGTAGGCGGTGCAGTAGGTGCCGGTGCCGGTGTTCTTATCGGAAAAAAAATGGATAAGCAACAAGCCGAATTGGAAGCCATTGAAGGAGCACAGGTGGAATCAGTAACCGATGCAAATAACCTGCAAGCCATTAAAGTAACCTTTGATAGCGGTATTTTATTTGCAACCGGAAAAAGTTTGCTGAGCGAAACATCGAAACAAGCGCTTACTAAATTTGCCGCTTCTTTGGTGTCGAATCCGCAAACCGATGTAACCATTTACGGTCATACTGACAACACAGGTTCACGCGAGATTAATGAGAAACTATCGAATGAACGTGCAGAATCGGTATCGAAATTCCTGATTGGTAAAGGCGTAAGCGGAAGTCGTTTGACAACCGAAGGAAAAGCCTACGACGAACCCGTTGCCGACAACTCTACAGCAGCAGGCAGAGCCCAAAATCGTCGTGTTGAAATTTATATTACGGCCAACGAACAAATGATTCAGCAGGCAGAACAAGGAAATTTGAACTAGCAGATTGTTATATCAAATACACGAATCCCGGGTGAATCATCCGGGATTTTTTTGTTTCCATTTATTAGACACACGCATCGGGCATTTAAAACTGCATCGTGGGAATTAAGGATGTAAGGGGAGCTTTTCTTTTTGAGCTTTGGCGTAAGAGGATAAATTATTATTCAATGTGAAGGTAACAATGTTCGCGTTTCTCAATTCCAATTAATTCTGTTAATTTTAAATCACTTAAATCAAGTAAACCATAACGTATGACTCAGAAAAATCATTCCATTTCACGGAGGAATTTTATTCGGGCCACTGCTGCCGGAGCTACTGCCCTGGCCTTTGCTCCGCTGGCTGCATGCAGTCCTGTCGATTCGGGATCGACCTTTGGTGGTGTTCACATTGGAGTAATCACCTATAGTTGGCGAAGCATGCCAAGCACTGCGCAGGATATTATCAACTACTGTAAACAGGGCAATATTACTTCGCTGGAGTTAATGGGCCCTGTAGCGGAAGAATTTGCCGGCCTGCCTCCAGGTCCTCCAATCCCGCCGAGGAAAGATGGACAAACCGAAGAAGAAGAGGCCGCTGCTGCGGAAGCTTACCTGCTAGCTCGCCAGGAAGCTGCCGAAAAGCAAAAAGAATGGCGGACATCGTGTGACTTTGAAAAGTACAAAGAGTTGAAGAAGATGTTCGACGAGGCAGGTATTCATATCCATACCGTAAAATTCTCTCCTGCCAATTGGAGCGACGAAGAAACCGATTATGCGTTTAAAGCTGCTAAAGTATTGGGTGCCGGCGCTGTTACCAACGAGATTGGCGACCAAGCTTGCAGAAGATTAGGAAAGTTTGCCGAAAAACACGGTATGGTCGCTGCTTATCACAACCATTCTCAGCCGGGAGAACAACCCGGTTTTAACTTCGAAGATTTTCTGGCGCATTCACCGGCGAATAAATTGAATCTGGACGTGGGCCACTATTTCGGTTCAACCGGGAAACATCCTAACGAGCTTATCGAAAAATTGCACGACCGGATTTACAGCATTCATTTAAAAGATAAAACAGCTAAAAATGCGGAACCTTCGAACACCAATCGTCCGTGGGGAGAAGGCGATACGCCGCTGGCAGATATTCTGGGACTGATCAAAAAGAATAAATGGCCTATTTATGCCGATATTGAGCTGGAATATAAAATTCCGGAGGGCTCTGATGCACAGCAAGAAATTATAAAATGTGTTGAATATTGTAAGAATATTTTGGTTTAAAAGCCATCATCGGTCATTTGTCACTGGTCATTTGGAATTTTCAACTAATGATCAGTGACCGATGGCTAATGACAAAGGACTAAAACCGTTTTCCCCACCATTTTCTTAAACGCTCCAGGATTTTCACTTCCGAGGCATTTTGTTGCGGATGATAAAAACGTTCCGATTTAACTTCTTTGGGCAAAAAGTCCTGCTCTACAAAATTGCCATCGTAGGCATGAGCGTATTTGTAATCTTTCCCGTAACCAATTTCCTTCATCAACTTGGTTGGTGCGTTTCGAATATGTAGCGGCACCGCGAGGTTCCCTGTTCTTCTGACTGTCGCAATAGCCGCATCAATGGCTTCGTAGGCCGAATTGCTTTTGGGCGAAGTAGCCAGGTATATCACGCATTCCGAAAGGATAATCCGGGCCTCCGGATTCCCTATCTTGTGAACCGCATCAAAAGTGCTTTGTGCCAGCAACAGGGCATTGGGATTGGCAAGTCCTACATCTTCAGCTGAAAGTATCAGCAAACGACGGGCGATAAATTTTATGTCCTCGCCACCTTCGAGCATCCGGGCCAGCCAGTACACCGCGGCATCGGGATCGCCTCCCCTGATGCTTTTTATAAAGGCTGAAATAATGTCGTAATGCATTTCTCCCTGCTTGTCGTAAATCGCCAGGTTCTTTTGCAAACGGTCAGTTACTTTTTTATCGGTGATTGTAATATCGTTGCCTTCTTCTCCCATCACCACCAGTTCCAGAACATTCAACAGTTTCCGGGCATCTCCTCCCGAGAAACGCAACATCGCCTGATCTTCTTCCAGCGTGATCTTTTTTTCTTTCAGAACACTGTCTTTTTTTATTGCCTGCGCGATAATATTCAGAAGCGCTTCCTTATCAAGGTGATTCAGAATGTACACCTGACAACGCGAAAGCAGGGGAGAAATGACCTCGAACGAGGGATTTTCGGTGGTTGCACCCACCAGTGTAATGGTTCCGTCTTCAACTGCGCCTAAAAGTGAATCCTGCTGTGACTTGCTAAAACGGTGGATCTCGTCGATAAACAGGATCGGATTAGGGCGGCTAAAAAATTGTTGTTTTTTTGCTTTCTCAATCACCTCCCGAATGTCTTTTACGCCCGAGTTGATCGCACTTAAAGTGAAAAACGGACGATCGAGTGTATTGGCAATAATGCGTGCCAGGGTTGTTTTTCCAACTCCGGGAGGTCCCCACAAAATCAGTGAAGTAATGTTCCCGGATTCAATCATCTTTCGCAAAACCGCACCTTTCCCCACTAAATGCTCCTGCCCGATGTAATCGTCGAGCGTGCGCGGGCGAAGGCGTTCTGCAAGTGGTTGATTGCTCATTGTTCCGGATTTTTTACAGTCGGAAGACTTTGTTGAGGCACAAAAATAAGCAATTTATTCGACGATGATGTCGTACTTGTGTAAAAGCCCGATCACGTTTTGATGAGAGAAACGGGCATTGTAAATTTCATTTTTTTCGGGATCGATCGAAAACTGATAGGCAGTTGATAAATCGGCATATTCAAGATTGGTATTCTCAAAAATAGCACCGATCAGGTCGCAATCAGCAAAGACAGCTTCTGTAAGATCTGCTTCTGAAAAATCTGCTTCTTCGAGTTTACAGGCGGTAAACCTTGTTTTTTTCAGCTTCAGTTTATAAAAAATCGAAAAGCTGAGGTTGCAGTGATCGAATTTCATGTTAAGCAGGAAAGGATTACACTCGTCGAATGCCAGTCCGATCAGCTTGCAATTTTTAAACTCCACATTCTGAAAAGCAGTGTTTCGGATGGTAGCCATGCCCAGATCACAGGTGTCAAAAGTGCAATCCACGAACATTGTTCCTTCGAGGTTGACTTCGGCAAAATTACAATTGATGAATTGGCAGCCTTCAAATTCAGTCCCTTTAACATCCAGATCGCTGAATTTTTCATTTTTAAAGGTTTTTCCTTCGGTAAACTTTCCCATGCTTCATAATTTTCATACAAAATTAACCGAATAGATGAGAAAGCTACTGTACAAGTATTTTTATGGTTTGCTCGTTTTGTTGCGATTTTACCTGTACAAAATATATTCCCGAACGGATCGGCGCCATAAATGTGTTTTCCGGTGCCAAGTCCGGATTGGAATACATTTTTCGCCCGGTAATATCATAGAAGGAAATTTCAGTTGATCCAATGTAATTGTTTAACCTTACCGTCAGTTGTTCACCTCTCAGCACCGGATTGGGGTATACAGAAGCTTCAAATTTATTTTCAACAGGCGCAGGAATATCTGTAACCAGGCTCTTATCTGTTTTGTAGATCTTTTCGTCATATTTTTGGATCATAAAAATTCTTCCGTCTGGGGTTTCTACAAAAAACTGCTCCGTTCTTACGTTTAAAGTATCAGTGCCGAGTCCGTAGTCCAAAATTTTCCAATTTTTTCCATCATTTGAAAAGCAAGTGCCACCGTTAGAAATGTACCCGTTTATTGAACTGTACCAATCGCCATTTTGTGAGATATATCTGTTGTTAATCGGGTCATCTTCCCACCAATGAGCGTGTTCACCCATTTGCATTACGTTCCATGGACTAGTGTTTGAAACATCGTTAATACTTTTACTTAGATTTAAACCTATATAAAAGTTAGTTGAAACTCCATTAAAACTGAGGTAAATGCTGTCATTTTCAAGAACTGATAATCCGGTCGCCTTAACTATTTTGATTGGATTGGGTAGATTATCTACATTGATGGTTATTTTTTGCCACATCAAAGCACTGGTTTCAGAAATATATAGACCACCGGCACCGGTGCTGTTTATGTCTGAAATGATGAGATAAATCCGGTCATTTTTATCAACAGCGACCTTGGTACAACCAGGGTTGGAGTTAAGCCCGTTGTTACGTTTTCCCCAAGAGACTCCATTGTCGCCTGAGAAAAAGATTCCGTCTCCCTTTTCTTCTACTCCGGTAATCGCAAATAATTCTCCGTAACTATTCTCCGCAAATTGAGTTACCGGGTAAATAGAGTTGATCGCAATAGAATCCCAGGTGACTCCGGTGTCATCCGAAAAGAATATTTTACCTTTTCCTCCGGCAAATACTCTTCCGTTGTTTGAGGCGTAAACCGTGAATAGTTCCGAACAGTCCAATCCTTTTTCAAGGCTGTTGCATTCATCGGTACTTCGTAATACCGAATTACGGGTACTTACTATAATCACTGAATCGTTCGAAATGGTTATACCGGTTTTGGGGCCACCCCAAAATTCATTGGTGGTCAGCCAGAACTGTTGCCCTCTTCCTGAATAAAAGAAAATCAGGAGCAGTAGTAATAAAAAGAGTTTAATTGTTTTCATGTGGGTGCTTTGAATTAACGTTTAATGCTAGTGTAGATGCTGTTGAAAATTAAAAGGTTGCGTGCCTTGATAATAATTTTAGAGCGCCTAAAGATCATTTGCGAGAAGACGTTGAAAAGAGGTAAAAGTTACAACCCGTAATTTTTAAAAATCCACGATTCCGCCTGAGAGATTGTTTCACATAGGATAGTTGTGACCTTATTGTTGCTTCGCTTTTTTAATTCGACCGACGAAAATTTGGAAAACATATCGGGCGAAAGGATACTGATATTGTAACGTAATCCAAATTCATAATTAAGCGGGAAAAAGTAGTTGTTAATCCAATCTACCAACCCGGCCCAGGCGCCTTCCAGTTCCTTGGTATCGTGTACATGAAACTTGCAGTTTCTTTTCGAACCTTCTCTTTTTTGCCACTCATACATACGCATCGAAGCTGTTTTAACTTCTTCCTCGGTACATGGCCCCACCCATTTCATCAGCAGGTAGTTCTTTTGAGGCTCGTAACTTATTTTCGCGTACAACTCTCCTGAAGCATTTCTGATAAGGTCAACAACTATCATTTGAAATCATAAATATTTACTGAATAAAAAATACTTAATTTTCCATTACCTCTGGCAATACGAAGTGCACATTATGAGCACGAGCATGTTGAAATGCTTTTGAAACATCCATTTTTGTGAAATCTGGAACTTTGTTTAAGTCAGGAAGAGGAGTATTTTCCTCCACAGTTGTTCCGATTACCCTGAAATAATCCATCAGGTTCCCGGGGCTTAGAATTACAACCATCTTCCCCGGTGTTTGTCCCACATTTTTAAATGTATGAACGGCATTTGACGGAACATGGAGCACACTGCCCTGATGTGCTTTGAAAGGATTCTGAATATCGTTCAGAATAAATTCGAACGAGCCTTCCACAATGTAAAATATTTCTTCGTCGGGGTGGGTGTGTGGTGGTGGCCCTCCAAGCGGCGGAACGTTTTCTTCAAATACGGCATACTCGTTTCCAGTTTCATGGTTGCTCACTAAAACCTTGATAAGATCGGTCAGTACGATCATTTCTTCGTTCTTTTTTTCTGTTTTCATCGTTGTCATTTTTTTGTTTTCTGAATCTTTAGTTTAAATCCGAAGACACATGAATCTTTCGAAAACAAAGAAACGAGGGATAAAGCAGAATCAACTTGATTCAAATCAAGAACGTTAAACCAGGAAACGAGAGCGGTATCGACTGAGGGTTTCGGGAGTGATGTTTAAATAGCTCGCCACGTACTGAAGCGGGATGCGTTTAAAGATTTTCGGATGTTCTTCGAGCAGGTTTTTGAAGCGTAATTCGGGAGAAAATTTAAGGAGTGCTTCTTCGCGTTTCTCGGTTCGGATAAAGTGTTCCTGGATAATGAAATCGGAAAGCTGTTTCAACGACGGATGCTTTTCGATGAGATCATTTATATCTTTTTTACTGAACGCAATGACTTCACTGTTTTCGATAGCAACAATGTTTACAATCGACGGCATTTCAGAAAGAAAACTGGCAAACGATCCGACCACCGAATTTTCAAAGAAAAAATCGTTACAGGCTTCACGATCGGGAGAATTATAGAAAAGACGCATGCTTCCTTTTTCAATAAAACCGATGGAACTGCAAACTTCGCCTTCTGTCAGAAAGAATTCATTTTTCTGAAGATGGAGGATACGGGCACAATTTTTAAGCGCTTCGAATGTTTCCTCTGTCAAAGGAAATATTTTATGAATATTGTAGAAGATTCTTTTCATTCAAAGGTCTTCATTGTTCGCTTACGTTGTATCACGAGAAACTCACGTTTATTCCGGTCGTTAAACTTAATTACAGTAACGCTTAATGATATTGTAGGCGCCTTCAATTCCCAATTCACCTGCGCGACTTAAATCGATCGCTCCGCCTTCTACATCATCCAGGAAAATTTTGGTAAGCCCACGGTTAAAATAAGCTTCTGCAAATTTGGGTTCAAGTCTGATAGCCTGGTTGAGGTCTTCAACGGCACTTTTGTATTCTCCGAGCCGAAGTTTTATGTAAGCACGGTTGTAGTAACCAAAAAAGAACTGAGGTTTCAGGAACAGTGTGATTTCGTAATCATCCAGAATTTGCCGGTAATCCAGATTAACATCGTCGTCCTCTGCTTTGGTTCCGGATTTGTTTAACGACAGTGAAACATTTCCCTGGCCGTCGCCAACCAACTCCATTTGCTCGTGCATTTTGTAACGGCTGTTTGCCCTGCAGAAATACGACAGGGCCAGTTTATCATCAACCCGGATGGCTTTGTCGAGGTCTTCAATGGCTGTAGAATATTTTCCTGTCAGGCTGTAAAATATACCTCTGCTCAAATGGTTGCTGGCATTATCCTGAATGGCAATCTTTTCGTTAAAGTAAAGGATGAAGTTTTCGAAAATGGCTTTGTATGCATCAACCGGTTTATTGGTAATCGACAAAATCGGGTTGTAATTGTTGGTGACGTTCAAATCGTCGATGGCCACATTGTAGTACTGGAACCGCGCGTAATCCACTGCATTTTTCTCAAATGCCGAGATAATAAACAGCGGTTGAAGATCAATAACAATGTCTTTATCCTGTAGGCGAATGTCTTCATCTTCCTGCATTTGTTTGGCTCCTTCCGGGATTTCACGTGTCTCTTCCACAATCAAATCCATGCGTGAATGCCGGCGCTTCCGTTCTGCCTCTTTTTCTTCCTCTTCGCGGGCATCCTTTTGTTGTTGGGCAGCAGCGTAATCAACTGCCTGGTTGTTTTGAGAATTGGCCTGTGCCGTTTGATCGGCAGCACCTTTTTGCTGATCGTCCTGTTTGTCCTCTTTTTGATTATTTCCCTGCTGTTGCTGCGAATTCCCTTTTTGCTGTTGCTGCTGTTGCTGAGCCAGTTGTTCGGAATTGATCCGTCGGTTACTCAAGTCGAACTGCGGATTGAGCTGGCCTGCAATCTGGTAATCGGTGTTATATCCCGGGCGGCCCAGAATTTCCTTGGCCATCGCCCGGTTGAAATAGGCACTTGCCATTTCCGGATTAAGCTGAATCGCCATATCGTAGTCCATGATCGCACTGGCATAATCTTCCAGTTTGTGTTTTACAATACCGCGGTTGTTGAAAGCCAGAGCATTCGAAGCATCAAAGCGGATACTTTGATCGTAGTCGCGCAGTGCCGAGGCATAATCGTTCAGTTCGAAACGAGCCAATCCCCGGTTTAAATAGGCGGCTGCGTAGTGTGGCCGGATAATGATCACCTGGTTCAAATCTTTGATGGCGCCTGTAATATCACCACTTACAATTTTGGCATTACTTCGGGCCATCAGCGAGTGAGTCGATTTCGGATTGATCTCCAGGGCACGGTCATAATCGGCAATTGCGCCTTTCACGTCGCGCAGTGCCAGTTTGGCTATCCCCCGGTTGTTGTAAATGGCTTCGTCGTCGGGATCAAATTCCAGTGCCCGGTTATAATCTTCAATGGCTTTGTCGTAGCGCTGCAAATTGTGGTAAGCCATTCCCCGGTTGTTGTATGCCATCGGGTAATACGGCTTAATTTCTATCGCTTTGTTATAATCTTCAATGGCGCCCCGGTAGTCTTCCAGCGAGTGCTTGGCAATCCCACGGTACAAATAGGCTTCTGCCAGGTAGGGTTTGAATTCAATAACAATGTTGAAATATTCGATTGCCCCGGTGTAATTGCCGATCGAAATTCGGGTTTTTCCTACGCGGATAAAATGGTCGATATTGAGTTGTGCTCCAGCCAGAAAAGTAAAAGCTGTAAGCATAAAAAATAAGATCGTAAGTTTCTTCATCGCTTCAAAGTACAAGGTGTTGAGTAGTTAGTATTGAGATGGTAAAACTGAGTGTAAACGTCAAGATTTATCGTCCCTCTGTAGGTTGATTCTTTTATTCCTTTTTCGTTTCTCAATACTCATTTCTCAAGGTCTAACAGTCTATTTTATCTGAACAAACAAAAATAACATTTTAGCTGCATGCCCCTCGTTCTACTTAATTTTATTTAACTTATCGCGCTAAAAATGTGAAAAATGTGTAAGCGATGTGATTGGAGTACCTCGAATGAATTGATGATTCGCTACCACGACGAGGAGTGGGGAGTGC
Source organism: Maribellus sp. YY47 (assembly GCF_023111095.1). GTDB lineage: Bacteria > Bacteroidota > Bacteroidia > Bacteroidales > Prolixibacteraceae > Draconibacterium. Next base: position 43,388 of record NZ_JALGYW010000011.1, on the reverse strand, counting down.
CTTTGCACGATGACCAAAAGCTGTTTGAGGTTTTTGTGCTGGAAGGATTTCAGGCCGGATTGAGTTGGCAGATTGTACTGAACAAACGGGAAAACTTCAGAAAGGCGTTTGATCTTTTTGATCCAAATATTGTGGCAAATTATGGAGAGAAGAAGCTGGAAGAACTGGGCAACGATGCTTCGATTATTCGAAACAAACAGAAAATAGCTGCCTGCGTTAACAATGCACAACGTTTTCTTGAAATTCAAAAAGAGTTTGGAAGCTTCGACAATTACATCTGGCGATTTGTAAATCACAAGCCGGTGGTTAATGCTTTTACCTCGCTGAAAGACTTGCCCGCCAAAACAGAACTTTCAGATAAAATTTCCGCCGATCTGAAGAAACGGGGATTTAAGTTTGTGGGATCAACCGTTGTTTATGCGCACATGCAGGCCACCGGTATGGTAAACGATCATCTTACAACATGCTTTCGATACAAAGAGGTTCAGGGGCTGTAATTTAGAAGAAGTTCAACTTAGGGGCAAGGAATGATTTATCACTTTCTTAGTTCAATTATTTTATTATTTTTGGTGCCATTCATTAAATGAAAGGATAATTAATTTTTATATGCAACGCTTGTAAAACGAAGTTTCAGGAGCTAAACTGTTGGGGCGGGTTTTACTTTTTTAAACGATTTACTTAAATGAAATTGCGCTATGTTTTAACCACACTATTGGCGGTGTTTGCTTTTAGTGTTTTTGCAGAGAATGATAAAGAGAAGAAAGAAGAGAATGTTGGGTATGTTTTTGAAGACGAGATTTCATTACCGGCAACATCTGTAAAAGACCAACACCGGACCGGTACCTGCTGGTCGTTTTCGGGGATTTCTTTTCTGGAGTCCGAAATGATACGTCTGGGAAAACCTGAAGTGGATCTTTCCGAAATGTTTATCGTTTGGCATACTTACTCCGAAAAGTCCAGGAAAGCGGTTCGTTTACACGGCGAAAACACTTTTTCGGCAGGCGGCGCATTTCACGATGTAACCAATATGATCAGAGAGTACGGAATCGTTCCTGAATCGGCGTACAACGGATTACAATATGGTGAGAAAAAGCATGTACACGGTGAAATGGATGAAGTGCTGAAACAAAATGTAGATGCCGTAATTGCGAACAAAAACCGCACTTTAAGCACCGTATGGCACGAGTCGGTAGAAGGTACGTTAAATACTTACCTGGGCAAAATTCCGGATAAATTTGAATACGAAGGCAAGCAATATACTCCGCAAAGTTTCGCCAGCGAATACGTTGGACTGAACATGGACGACTACGTGGAAATTTCGTCGTACACACACCATCCGTTTTATTCGAAATTTATTTTGGAAGTTCCGGATAACTGGTCGTGGGACGAAGTGTACAACGTTCCGGTAAACGAATTGGAAGAGATTATTGATTATTCGCTGAAAAATGGTTTCACCGTTGCATGGGCTGCCGATGTGAGCGAAAAAGGATTTCTGACAAGCAACAAAGGCGTAGCTGTTTTACCGGCTGCCCCGCAGGAAGACATGAGCGATGCTGAAATTGCACGCTGGGAAGCGCTTCCCGAAAGAGACAAGGATAAAGAATTGTATCAGCTCAATAATCCTGTTCCTGAAGAAAAAGTGTCACAGGAAATGCGTCAGGTTGCTTTTGACAATTACCAGACAACCGACGACCATGGAATGCACATTGTCGGAATTGCCAAAGATCAGGAAGGAGCCACTTTCTACAAAGTGAAGAATTCGTGGGGAGATTACAACAAGTACAACGGGTATTTTTATGCCTCTAAACCATATGTGACTTACAAAACGATGAGCATAATGGTTCACAAAGACGGCATACCTCAAAGTATTAGAGAAAAACTGGAACTTTAGTTCAATAAGGAGCCCTTCAGAATTTTCTGAAGGGTTTTTTTATCTTTGGTCATCAAATGTTTACGATGAGAAATGTTTTCCTTTTTCTTCTGTTTTCTGTGACAAGTCTTTCCGCGCTGGCTGAAGAGGACTGGAGTTGGTGGAACGATCTTCATGGCTGGGAAGAGGGTATGCCCGGCTGGCGAAACTGGCTTATTATTGCGCCGGCTTACCTGGGGCCAAACGCACTTCCGGTACCGGAGGTGAAAAAGGGATTTTTCGAAAACGAAAGTGAATTTGCATTGAGCGCTTCCAGCCATTTTCATGCGGGCGATCCCACGCAGGATTTATCCGGCAGGCTGTTTCTGCCGTTTGCAAAAGGGAAAATTGCCATTGAAATGTACGGGGTGCTTCTTGAACATTATGCGTATACCGAAGAAATCAGAAACGAACGCTTCTCGCGCGACAAGGATGGAAAGGGAGTTGCCATCGGAGATTTTTATTTTTCAACGTTGATTCAACTGTCACGTAACCGGAAATTCCCCAATACTTTGTTTCGGATGACACTTAAAACAGCATCAGGAACCAATCTGGAGGCTGCCCGCTATGCCGATTCGCCCGGTTATTTTTTTGATGTGAGTTCATCCAAAGATTTTGGAAGTGGCGAAAGTATTTTATTTCGCCCATACGGGATGATCGGTTTTTACAGCTGGCAGACCAATGATGAGCTAATGCTTCAGAACGATGCCTTGCTTTACGGATTGGGTACTGAATTTGAACATGGGGACTTGAGGTTTGGAGCCTCATGGTCAGGTTATTATGGCTATAAAAATATAGGCGACCGGCCTATGCAACTAAATTTTGACCTCCGGAAAGACTTTTCAAAAAGTGCGATCAGCTTTCAGTACCAGCATGGTTTGCACGACTGGGGGTATAAAACCCTGCGTTTTTCATATATATGGAAATTTAATGCTGTAAAATAAGTTCTGTTTTTCATGGAATATGTAAGTTTGTATCACTTTTTTTTACCACTAACTGAAACAACTGTAAAATGAAGAAGCTGTCGCTGGTGATTTGTGTATATAACGAAGAGCCTAATATTCAACCACTTTCTGCCGAAATAAAAGTCGCACTCAAAGATATCGAGTTCGAAGCTATTTTTGTGGACGATGGTTCAACCGATAAAACCAGGGAGGAGATCAGAAAGATCAACGACGAACGTTTTATTTTGGTGGAACTAAAGCGGAATTACGGCCAGAGTTCAGCATTACAGGCAGGTATCGATCAGGCAGAAGGGGAGTATGTTGCATTGATTGACGGCGATTTGCAAAACGATCCGGCTGATATTCCGATGATGCTGGATAAGATTGTAAACGAAGAGTGGGACATGGTTGCAGGGATTCGCGCTAACCGCAAAGATGGAATGTTCCTGCGCAAGGTTCCCTCCAAAATTGCCAATTATATGATCCGTCGGGCAACCGGAATTCATATGAAAGACCTGGGATGCACCTTGAAGGTTTTTACCAGCGAAACCATAAAAAGCATCCATATTTACGGAGAACTTCACCGTTATATTCCTGCACTGATCACATTGGAAGGTGCCACCCGCATTACCCAGGTCGATGTGAATCACCGCCCGCGTAAATTTGGGACTTCAAAATATAACCTTAGCCGAACGACTCGCGTAATGAGCGATTTGATCCTGATGGTTTTCTTTAAGAAATACATGCAACGGCCCATGCACTTTTTTGGCGGCATCGGAATTATCACCCTGGGCCTTGGCGTTTTGATCAATTTCTACCTGCTTATTCTGAAAATTTTCGGTAACAACATTTGGGGGAAACCACTTTTGTTGCTCGGAATTTTAATGGTGTTGGGCGGTATTCAGTTTATCACCACCGGTATTATTGCAGAGGTTCAGATGCGGACTTATTTTGAATCGCAACGGAAAAAGCCGTATCGCGTAAAAAAAGTCTCTCCCGCAGTTGAGAAATAATTTAGGGTTGCGATCGGGATTCGCAAAAAGTTGTTTAGATTTATACTGTTTAGTATTGAACAGCAGAGCGTAAGAACCCGGATATCAACATCGAAAAATTTCTTGTTAGAAGTCCTCCGGATTTTCTCTCGGATTTTAGGTTATGTTTTCCAGAGGTAAAAGTCGATCTGTTTGACTTTACTATAAAACAATTCGTTAACCTAAATGAATGATACCATGAATAAAATTCGAATTTCATCGGTTTTGACTGTCTTCTTCGTCCTGACTTTTTTTTCGGTAAGTGCCCAGGAAAGGTTTATTCAGGGAATGGTTACAACCTTCGACAGTATTCCGTTAAATGGCGCTGAAGTGGAGGTGGTGAGCACCAAAGCTGTGGCGAAAACCGATTCTCTTGGTAAATTTTCAGTTCAGGTAAATCGTGAGGATAAGCTGAAAGTCAGAGCGAAAGGCTTTTACACCCAAAAGGTGGAACTTGACGGAAAAATAAAAATGGTGTTAATCAACCTGAAGTTGAAACCCACCGACAGTGCCCGCGAATACGCCATTGGTTACGGCTATGTGAAAGATGCAGATAAGCTTAATGCCGTGGTACAAATGACAAATAAAGATGTCGATTTTTCGAAGTACACCAATATGTTAGAGTTAATGCGGGGACGGTTCGGAGGTGTACAGGTAAATCCCAACGGCGATATTATTATACGCGGTGTTAACTCGATAAATTCGAGTAGCGCAGCGCTGATTGTAGTCGACGGTGTGATGGTTGACGGAAGTATACTGAATAGCCTGGCTCCGTCGAACGTCAAAAGCATCAATATTATAAAAGACGGGAGTGCAGCGATTTATGGTGCACGTGGCGGGAATGGTGTAGTTGTTATTGAAACCAAAAGGGGAAATGACGACTAATGGCTATTTTGTTGTTCATTAGCGAAAAATGCTAAACGGAAGAAACGAATGTAAAACATTAATTATGAGTACACCGGTTACAGTTGCAACGTTTACCAGTAATTTCGATATGAAGTATATTCTGTTCAAAGAAATGCTGGAGGAAGCAGGAATTGAATACATGTTGGTGAATGAAATTACCAGCACAATTGATGGTATCTACACGGGGAGCCCATCCAATATTGGCATTGAACTTCGGGTAATGGAAGAAAATCTTCAGGAAGCATTGGAGATTCTGAATTCGATCAAATAAAGAAAGGATTCCATTCAGAATCCTTTTTCAATTGCAGATTATCCTTGTATTACTTTGTGAGTTCGTAGCCCATTTCTATTCCTTTTTTTGTGGCAGGAATTCCTTCTTTCATCCAAACGGGCATCGGCGCATTTTTAAGGTAATGATCAAAAAACTGCGCCATTCGAATCTGAAAATCATGCTTATCCCTGATTTTTAACGGCCAATGGTCAGCTTCGTTGTAATTTAACAGCCAGCTGGGTTTGCCCAGTCTTCTCAAGCCGACAAAAAACTCTATTCCCTGGTACCACGGCACAGCTCCGTCATCGTCGTTGTGCATAATCAGAATGGGTGTTTGTATTTTATCCAGGGTGAACAATGGCGAATTTTCCAGGTAGCGCAGTGGTGCTTCCCAAATCGATTTTCCGATGCGGCTTTGGGTATGTTCGTATTGGAAAGAGCGGTTCATTCCCGATCCCCAGCGGATGCCGCCATAAGCGCTAAACATGTTGACAACGGGTGCTCCCGATTCGATGGCTGAAAACATGTTGGTGCGGGTGGCCAGATATGCAACCTGGTAGCCGCCCCAGCTGTGCCCCTGTGCCCCGATCCGTTTCGGATCGACAAAGCCCATTTTAACGATATGGTTGACCCCTGGCATTACACAGTTAAAGGCTGATTCTCCCGGATAACCTTCTTTGTAATACACATCGGGATTAAAAACAACATAACCGTTGCTGGTGTAATAATGATAGTCGATCGTGGAACGATGGTTTTCAGGCATGTGGTAGCTCAACAGTTCATCCGAACTTTTCTCGTAGAAGTTTACGATCATCGGATATTTTTTATTCGAATCGAAATTTTCCGGTTTGTGCAATGTTCCTTCCAGTACAAGTCCGTCGAGCGAACGCCACGAAACCAATTCGGCTGTTCCCCAAATAAAGTCTTTTTGTTGAGGAGCTGCATCCGAAAGCTGTACCTGTTTTTTGAAACTCAGGTCGGTAGCCAGCAGGTTGGGGTAGGTCTGAAAATTTTGTTTCGTAAATACAAGCAGTTCCGCATCCTCGGCTTTATCCGGTATGCTGAGCATAAAATTTCCTTTGAGCAGTGTTTTCTTGTTTCCCGGTTTTTCCAAATCGAACGAATAATAGCTGTCGGCTTTACTCTTTTCATCAAAAGCCTTAAGCAGCACTTTTTCTGAAGGATCAACAGCTTCACCCCGTTTGGCATTGAACCTTACCAGACGATAGCTGATTTTCTCTGCTCTGCCATTTTGTGTGAGGTTGATGGGTTTTGATTTGTTTTCCGGATCGATCTGCCATAAATCGTAACGGTCGTAAATCAATAAGGCTTTGTCATCTTTTAGCCAACCGGCGCTTCCGTAAGCTGAAGGAGGATTGGGAATATCGTTCAATTCATCAGCCACCTGAATCTGTTGGGGCAATGTAATTACAAATTCTTGTCCACTCGTAATATTGTAGGAATTCCAGGTGGTATCTATGGCATTGTACCAGTACAGGTAATTTCCATCAGGAGAAGACATAGGCCGGGCACGGCAATCTTTTTTGATCATTTTGTATGCGCCGGTATTGATGTCGACCAGGTAAAAATCGAGATGGTAAGGTTGGCCTTCCCACATGGTTTGTACCGCGTAAGGATGATTGGAATAGGCCAGTAACTGATCGGCATTGCCTTTATTGATCGGATCGATGCCCGAAAAAAGTTCGGTTTCCAGTTGTATCGCTTTGTTGTTGGCCAGATGAACTACAGCCAGGTAAGTTTTTTTCTCATCCTGCGGTTTGTTGTATAGTTGGACAGTTTGCAGTTGTTCTTCCTTCCAATTCCAGATATCGAGCACCGGGATTTCTTCCTCCAGAATCGTTGAGTCTTTTTCAGGTTGTTGTGGCGCAGTGCCAAAAAACAGTCGTTCATTGTTTTCTGAAAACGAGAGCTGCCCGTTGGGACTAATTTCCCAGCCTTCGGGAATTGCGTTGTTTTGGTTGTCGACAATTATTGCTGCCGGTTCATTTCCTTCCCAATAGTAAAGTGCATATTTTTTCTTCTTTGAATCGGTTGTATCGGCAAGAAAAGCCAGTTTGTCATCAGATTTGCTTAAGGTTAACTGCTTAACCTCTCCTTTGCCATCCAAAATCTTTAGTGCGCTTTCATTTTCAAAATTAAAAACGTAAACACCGGCGTCAAAAACACTATCGCCTTCAGAAACAAAAGCAAGTAACTCGTTCTCTTCGGCAAATTCGTAACTGTTTACCGCCGGGAATTCTTTTTCGGCACCATTCAGTAGGTTTTTGATAACAAGCGGCAGCGCTTCATCTTTGTCGTTTTTCTTTTCTTTTTTTTCAGAAGTTGAAGCAGTATCTGCTTGTTCTGCCTGGTAAGCGATCCAACCCGACCATTCTTCCGGCACTTTGTACGATTTTATCTGATCAATCACTACCTGAGAATCGTTGGTCAGATCGTAAATTGCCAGCTTATCCTTTGGTAAATCTTCTTTCTTCGTTTTTTTCAGTTTTAGCAAGCGAACAGAATCTTCCGGGGCTTTTAAGGTAAACACCAGGAATCTGGAGTCCGCAGTAATTTCGGCACCGGTTCCACAAGGAATTGAAGCTTTTTCTTCGCCTGCAGGAGTGGTTATTTTTAGTACAGGATCTCCCTTCCATGGTTCCTCTTTGTATACGATGTACTTGCCATTGTGTGAAATGTGGGTTTCCGTAATACGGTTCCATTTTAAGATGTCGTCAAACGTTAGCGGGCGCTTTTCTTCCTGGGCAAATGCCAGAGTCGCAAGAAGAGAAAAGGTAAAAATGAACAAGAGTTTTTTCATGCCTTATGCTTATTTGGATTTAAGTTTAATGCCGTTTTTGAGAGAGAACACTTAATTGGGCTCATTCCTTTTTTGTCAGGATTTTGATTAAAAATTGGTCGTTTAAGTTAGTTTAGTTACCGAAAACAAAGACATTTTTTGAGCAGAAAGGTTTAAAAGTGCCAATTACGAGCGTCGGTAGATCACCTTTCTTTCTTCCAGGTACTTCAGAATGTAGCCCAGGTTTCCAATTCCTGCGCCAACTGCTTCAGGAGCATGCACTCCGTGCGCAGAAAATCCGCCGTCGAGCAATAAACTGGCAACTGCTGTGCAGGTATAGCCCGTAGTTCGGGCCATTGATATGGTTTTACTTTCGCGGTCGTACTTATCCAGCAGATTGTAGGTAACCGTTTTTTCGACTCCATTCTCAATTCCTTTGATGGTAATCCGCATAATGGTAAAATCTTCCTCGCCCTCTTTGAGTTTCCATTTGGGGAAAAGCAATTTGGCCGTAATATCAATCGGACGGATCTTTACTCCATTCACGTCAAGCTCCTCGTAGGAGAAAAAACCGGATTCACGCAGGACCTTCAAATATTCAATACATCCCGGATAACGAAGTGTCTTTTCGATCATATGGGGGATGTTTTTCATGGTAAACATGAGCGAACGCAAACCGTCAGAATTCCAGGATTCCAGTGTTCCCACGTTATCAAAATGGATGAGCTCCGGATCAGAAAGCGCTTCTTTGGTTATCCTCTCATAGTTTTGAATGTAACGGGCAGGCCGGGTGTACTCTTCAATTACATCGATGGGAGAGAAGACGGCTTTGTATTCGTAGGGCCATTCGCGTATTACCGGGAGGCCGCCAACCAGGCATTCGTATAACTGTACATTCATTTCCCGGTTGTGATGTCCCAAAATTATATTACCCATTCCCGGGGCTACTCCGCAATCGGCTATTACAGTTACTTTATGCTTTTGCGCGAGGCCATTTAAGCTCAGAAAGTCTTCGGACATAAACGAGATGTCGACCATGTTGCGCCCTGCTTCAATCACCGCTTTCATAGTTTGGTAGCCCATAAATCCGGGAACGGCACCTATAACCAGATCAAATCTACTGACAATTTCCTTTATTTTTCCAGGATCGGAGAGATCGGCCTGGATTGTTTGGATTGACGGGAATTCCAAAAATTTACCTGCAGTGTCAGGGTTTACATCAACACTGGTAACCACATGGTTTTTCGACAAGTCTTTGGCGATAACGCTACCTACTAATCCGGCGCCAAGTACAACGATCTTTTTCATACCATCTTTATCTTTTGTTTTGCAGTAACAGCTCTGCAAAAACTGTTTAGCGTAATTCATGCGAGTCAGCTTCCATTTTGGTTGTCGCGAACGTGAACAGAAAAAAGAAGCCTGCTATGAATCTACAAAAAGATTTTCGGAATCGATCGTTTTCACCCGGGAGTATGATCGGGAAAATCGGTAAAAAGTATTGCCGGTCTTTTATTACAGGTGAATCAATCCCTTTTTTAGGGCAAACTTTACCACATCCGAATTATTTTTCAGGTCAAGTTTATCGAGTATGTTTTGTTTGTGAGTCCCCACTGTTTTCACACTGATAAATAATTTTTCTCCTATTTCACGGGTGGAAACACCTTCGGCCAGTAACAGAAAAATCTCTTTTTCCCGCTCCGACAACTGGTTGTAGCTGTCGTCTTTTATGTTGGCGGAGTCGAGATATCCGTTAATCACCAGCTCGGTAATGTCTTCACTCAGAAATTTCTTTCCGTTAAAAACAGAATGAACCGCGTCGATTAGTTGACGGTGCGTGGAATTTTTCAGCAGGTAGGCATCGGCGCCTGCTTCCAGCATTCCTTTTACGTATTGCTTGTCAGAATGCATTGATACTGCAACTACCTTTACATCCGGTAATTTTTCTTTGATCAGCCGGGTAGCTTCAATTCCGTTCATTTCGGGCATCGCGATGTCGGTTAAAAGTACATCCGGTTTTAGGCGTTGTGCCAGCTCAATGGCGGCTATCCCATTTTCCGATTGGGCAATTACTTCAATCGTTTGGTCGGTTTCCAACAGGTTCTTTAGGCCTTCTCTGAATAGTTGGTGGTCGTCGGCAACAATAACTTTAATTTTCATTGTTCTATACTTGGGTTGTTAATTCTGTCAATTTATTAACGGCTTATCGGTAATATTATTTCAGCTCGTGTTCCCTTTGTGGTTGAATGTATTTTAAAGGATCCGTTAATACTGTCGATGCGTTCCGAAATGCTTAATAAACCAAATCCTCCTCCCGAACTGGGTGTCTTTATTTTTTCGGGATTAATTCCAATGCCATTGTCTTCAACCACGATAATATCAGCATGGTTGTTGGTCTCTACCGAAACTTCTACTTTAGAAGCTTTTGCATGTTTGTTGATGTTGGTAAGTAGTTCACCAATAGTTCGATAGAGAAAAATTTCATTTTCTTTGGTCTGTCCGTTTTGGTAATTTTTAACGTTGAAAACGGTTTTAATCTGGTGATTTTTTTCAAATTGATCCAACTTCCACCTCACTGCCGGAATAAACCCGAGTTCATAGAGGATGGGTGGACTCAGGTCGTATGTCAGTTCCCGTGATTCTTTAATCGCTTTATTGAGCAATTCAGAAGTAAATTCAACGGTCTTTTTTACTTGCGGAGAGCAGTTCTCGAGGTCAATCGACGACAGGTTCATAAACGCGAGTGAAAGAGTTTGCCCTAAACTGTCGTGCAGGTTTTCTGCAATCCGGCGACGTTCGCGTTCTTCAACCAGTGTTAGCTCCGAATTTAGTTTCCGGAGACGTTCCTGGTAGTCTTTAATGCGCAGCGCTACATTGATTTGTGCCGATAATTCGGACTGGTCGTAGGGTTTCGAAAGAAAGGAATCAGCGCCTGCATTCAGCCCTTTTGAACGTTCTGTACTGTCGTGTCCAAGGGCCGAAACCATGATAATAGGAATCTGTTTGGTCTTTACATTTTCTTTTAAAATACGACAGGTTTCATAACCATCGAGTCCGGGCATCATAATATCGAGCAACACAAGATCGGGTAACTCTTTTGTCGCCTTCTGAATTCCCTCTTCACCACTTAGTGCCGAAATAAACTGAAAGTCTGGATAGTACTTTCGGATAATGTGGGCAAGAAGCTCGAGGTTTATCAAATTGTCATCCACTGCAAGAATCTTCCGCATGGCTTTTTTCTGTTCTTTCTTGGTTTTATGTTGGTACAGGATAAGCGTCATCTGTATCAGGGTTAAAAATAGTAAAAATGCATGAAGGTAGTTAAGGTGTTTTTTTAAATATTAAAAAGGTTGGGGATGAACCCGGAGGATTTACCTGGGCCCGTTTTTAGCATCGCTCTTGAACTTCAGCGCGAAAAATGGTAAAGTCCAAGAAATTGGCGCATAATGACATTTCTTTCTTTATCCTTTTATTTTCTGATTATCTTTGTTGCTCACATATAAAATGTATGTCAGATAAGCCATTAATATTAGTAACCAACGACGACGGAATTCATGCCAAAGGGCTGAAGGAGTTGGTTGAAGTGATGCAGTTTTTCGGAGACGTAATCGTAATTTCTTCCGAAGTTTCCATGTCGGGCAAGGCCTGCGGAATAACGGTAGATCAGCCTTTGCGGGCAACTCCGGTCGACCAGATTCACGGGGTTCCCACCTACAAAAGCAACGGCACTCCGGTCGATAGCGTAAAATTAAGTTTTAATAACCTGTTGCCGCGAACACCCGATTATGTGGTTTCCGGAATCAATCACGGTTTAAATTCTTCCATCAGTGTAATTTACAGTGGAACGATGGGGGCTGCCATCGAAGGCGGACTTCATGGAGTGCCTTCGATTGGATTTTCGTTGGATGATTACAGTGCCGATGCTGATTTCTCAAAGGCCAAGATGATTGTCGCACGCGTTTTTCAAAGTGTTTTGGAAAATGGGCTGCCACCCTATATTTGTCTGAATGTGAACATTCCAAAAGGAAAGCCAAATGGAATAAAAATATGCCGGCAGGCACATGGCAAATGGGTCGAAGAGTTCGAAAAAAGAACAGATCCGCATGGGCGCGAGTATCACTGGTTGGCAGGATATTTCAAAAATTTTGAGGAAGATGCACCCGAAACCGATATGCACGCAATCAAAAATAACTTTGTATCGGTAGTTCCGGTAACCGTCGACATGACCTGTTACAAAACCATGGAGCAACTAAAAGACTGGGAATTCTGATATGCCTAAAAACCGCAAACATAAACTCGATACTGTTGGAACAGGGCTATTGGCAGGATTAGCTTTGCCCCTGGTAATTTTTCTGATGGTATACCTGGTGCGCCAACCCGGAATTTCTTTTTCCGAATATCTGACCGGATTATGGCGCATTCACGCGTTAATCAAAATTGGAAGCTTGTGTGTTTTTGCCAACCTGGCGGTATTTTGGGGTTTTCTGAGAATAAAGTACGAACGTGCAGCACGCGGAGTGCTGGGGGCTACCTTGCTTTATGCCTTTGTGGTGTTAATTTCTAAAGCCGCATAAATGAGGTATTATCTGATTGCAGGCGAGGCTTCAGGCGATTTGCACGGATCGAACCTGATGAAAGAGTTGAAAGCAGCCGATCAGGACGCTGTATTCCGCTTTTTTGGGGGAGACCTGATGCAGGCTGTGGGAGGAGAGTTGGTAAAGCATTATCGCGAAATGGCTTTTATGGGTTTTCTGAATGTTATCCTGAATTTAAAAACCATTGGTCGGAACCTCGAATTCTGTAAAAAAGATCTCCTGCAATTTAAACCCGATGTGCTGATCCTGATCGATTATCCAGGTTTCAACTTGCGGATTGCCGAGTTTGCGAAACAACATAACATCAAGGTTTACTATTACATTTCTCCCAAGGTTTGGGCCTGGAAAGAATACCGGGTAAAAAAGATCAAAGCTTGTGTCGACGAAATGTTTACCATTTTCCCTTTCGAAACTGCCTTTTACCGGAAACACGGCATGGAAGTTCATTATGTGGGAAACCCACTGATGGATTCGTTTTCGTCGTTTCAGAAAACGGCTTTAACGAAGTCGGAGTTTGCTGCTAATAATCAGCTGGATGAAAGACCGGTTGTTGCTTTACTGGCCGGAAGCCGGGTGCAGGAAATTAAGCGAACGCTTCCGATTATGGTGGCGATTTCCAGGATCTTTCCTGATTTTCAGTTTGTACTGGCCGGTGTAAAAAGTATCGACGATGCTTTGTATCAGTCCTACCTAAACGGAAAGGGCATAAAACTCATTTACGATCAAACCTACGATTTGCTGAATAACGCACACACAGCGCTTGTTGCTTCGGGTACTGCGGCCCTGGAGACGGCTTTGTTTCGGGTGCCGCAAACTGTAGTTTACAAAGTGGAAGGAGGTTGGCTGACCGATTTTATTTTTCGGCATTTCATCTTTAAAATGGTGGGCGTATCGCTTCCGAATATCATCATGGAGCGTGAAATTGTGCGGGAACTCGTGCAGGCAAAAATGACTTTGAAAAACGTAAAGGAAGAAATGCAAAAACTACTTTACGACAATGAATATCGGGCCAAGATTCATACTGATTATCAGCTATTGTGGGAAATGATGGGCGATCCCGGCTGTTCAAAGCGGGCGGCTGATGAAATGATTGCATTGCTGAAAGAATGAAGTAGTTTTACCACAAATAACAATATGTGTGGAGATATTTGTGTTTGTTGTGTAGTTATGACAGTTTTAGCCTGACGATTCCTTTTTTGGAAAAAAAGCACAGTTTTTCGCGATATATGCATTGAAGTTTTTATTTTGAGATGAGTATGAGGTAGACGATAGGTACGAAATCGATAGTGTATTTCATAATTTCGCAATATGGACAAAATAAAGGTGTCAGAAAATAACCCGTTGTTTGGTAGAATTGCAGACTTACTTAATGAGGCAAGAAGGTCGATTGTCAAAAATGTAAACCAAACAATTGTTATTACATATTTTGAAGTTGGAAAATTGATCGTGGAAGAAGAACAGCAAGGTAAAGAGCGTGCCGGATATGGGAAATCGGTATTAAAGGAACTTTCACAGAGACTTACCGATGAATTCGGGAAAGGATATTCAGTTTATAACCTGGAAAGAATGCGCAACTTTTACCTTGTTTTTAAAAGCCGCATTAACGAATCTGAAAAATCCGCATCACTGATGCGGAAATCTGAATCACCTTTTCATTTAAGCTGGACACATTATCTTCATCTTATAAAAATTGAGAATGAAGAAGAACGAAATTTCTATGAAATTGAAGCAGAGAACAACAGTTGGTCCGTTCGGGAATTGGAAAGGCAATACGATTCTTCGCTTTTCGAGCGATTGGCTTTAAGCAGAAATAAGGAAGAGGTTAAAGAACTGAGTAGAAAGGGTCTGATTGTAACAAAACCAGTTGATACAATTAAAGAACCTTATGTCCTGGATTTTCTTGGACTGGAAGAAAAGGATAAATACACTGAATCAGACCTCGAAACAGCCATAATAAACAAACTGGAACATTTCTTAACCGAATTAGGGAAGGGCTTTTTATTTGTTGGCAGGCAACAACGAATTACAATTGAAGATGAGCATTTTTATGTGGATTTGGTTTTCTATAATCGGTTGCTGCAGTGTTTTGTGCTTATTGATTTGAAAATTGGAAAACTAAGGCACCAGGATTTGGGGCAGATGCAAATGTATGTCAATTACTACGATGAGTTTAAAAAGACTAACGAAGAAAATCTTACAATCGGGATAGTGCTGTGTAAACAGAAAAATGAAACTTTGGTAAAAATAACTTTGCCAAAGGAAAATCAACAAATTTTCGCGAGCAAGTATCAGACCGTTCTGCCAAGTAAAGAGGAACTGAAACAAATAATTGAAAATAAGGAATAGAAATGCGACTTCAGTCCCTGATCGATTTCGTAGCGAATTTTTAATAAACAGAGTAGTTTCAAATTTAAATAGAAGAAACAATAGAGATTGGGCAAACTATGTACAGCTTATTTAAAAAAGAAATAAAAACATTTCTGGGGTCGCTGATCGGTTACCTGGCAGTATTGGTTTTTCTTTTGGTGAGTGGATTGTTTTTGTGGGTGTTTCCCGGTGATTTTAATATCATCGAAAGCGGATATTCCACACTCGATCCGTTTTTCTCGCTGGCACCCTGGCTGTATTTATTTCTGATTCCGGCCATAACGATGCGTTTTTTTGCCGATGAAAAACGAAGCGGAACCATCGAGGTATTGCTCACCCGTCCGGTGTCTGCTTTTCATCTGGTTTTTGCGAAATTTCTGGCGGGGATGGTGCTGGTTTTTATTTCGCTGCTGCCCACTTTGTTGTACTTCCTGTCGGTTTATCTGCTTGGAAATCCTGTCGGCAGTATTGATACGGGCGCAACCTGGGGATCGTTTTTCGGGCTGTTCTTCCTTGCAACCATTTATGTGGCGATCGGGGTTTTTACGTCGTCGTTAACCGACAACCAGATTGTCAGTTTCATCTTTTCGATGGTGTTGTCGTTTGTTTTTTATCTGGGTTTCGAATTTGTGGCGTCGTCCGGAATTCCTTACTGGGTAGAACAGATGTTGACCTGGTTTAGCATCAACGAACATTTCATGTCAGCTTCGCGCGGAGTGATCGATCTCGAAGATGTGATCTACTTCATCGGGATGACGTTTCTTTTTCTGTTTTTTACGGCAGTATTTCTTCGCAAGGGCAATTTTAAAAGGAAGGTGGTACGCATCCGGCTGGCGCTGGTGACTTTGGCTACACTTGTGGCCTTTTTTGCCTCTTCCAGTTTTTTGTTTCGCATCGATTTAACGGTGGATAAGCGCTACTCACTTTCTGTAATCAGCAAACAAATCGCTGCCGAGATTCAGGAGCCGGTTTCTGTCGAATTGTTTTTGAAAGGCGAACTGGAGCCCGGATTAAAAAAGTTACAACGCGAGGTTTTCGAAAAGATAGCCGTGCTAAATGCCTATTCAGCAAAACCGATTCGCATAAAAGTTACCGATGTTTACCGGATTATAAATTCAGAAAAGCGGGAAGAAAAAATACAGGAACTTTACGAAAAAGGAATTAAACCAACCAGTTTTAGGCACAAGACTGAAACAGGGGTTGCGACAACCTTGATCTTTCCGGGAGCGTTGATTCGTAAGGGAGATAAAGAAGTGGCGGTTAATTTTCTGAAATCGAACCAGGACTTTTCGGGCGAATACAACATCAATCACTCGGTGGAAAGTGTCGAATTTGAATTGGTAAATGCTTTTCAGAAACTGATGCGGAGCAAAAAATCGACCGTTGCCTTTTTGGAGGGACATGGCGAATTTGACCGGTACAGGGTGATGGATTTTGCCAATGCACTTTCGGGTGATTTCGAGGTGACACGGATAAACACTGATTTGCTGGGGAAATATGCCGACAACTTTGATATTTTGGTGGTTGCAGGTCCTGATCAGCCGTTTGGCGAACCCGACAAGTTTGTCATCGATCAGTACGTCATGAACGGAGGAAAGGTGGTTTGGCTGATCGATCCGGTAAAAGTAGATGTCGACAGTTTGTCGCGCGGATTTCGGACTTTTGCTTTTCCGCATGATATTAACCTGGGCGACCAGCTCTTTAAATACGGAGTCCGTTTGAATTACGAATTGCTTCAGGATGTAAATTGTGCACAACTGGCTGTGAATACAGCACCTGCCGGAACGCAGCCAAAATATACATTGCACCCCTGGTACTATTCCCCCATGCTGACGCCTAACGACAGTCATCCGTTAAGTCGAAACCTGAACCGTGTTTTTTCCGAATATGTTTCATCGGTCGATACCATTTCGGGAACACCGGGACTTACCAAGTCAGTGATACTTTCCACTTCGCCCTATGCCCGAAGAGTGAAATCGCCCTCATCGGTGAGTTTGCAAAATATAGATAATCCGCCTGCCCGCGAATTGTTTAATACGTCTTTTATTCCCGTCGGAGTATTGATGGAAGGAACATTTACGTCGCTTTATAAAAACCGGATGGTGGAACAGTGGGGGTTTTCTTCGTCTTCAGTTTTAAGCGAAAGTAAGCCCACAAAAATGGTGGTGTTTGCTGATGCAGGCATGGTTACAAATCTCGTAAATTATTCAGGCGAGCATCCGCAATTCAGCGAAATGGGATACGATAAAGTAGCGCGTCGTGCCTGGGGAAACAAGGAGTTTTTGATGAATACCATATTCTACCTGAACGACGACCGCGGAGTGATGCAGCTTCGGAACCGGACCATTAAACTGCGGTTGCTAGATCAGGTGAAATTACGCGAACAAAAAACATTCTGGCAAGTATTGAATGTTTTAATACCTTCACTGGTGATGGTACTTTTCGGTCTGGTATACAACCTTGTTCGTAAATATCGTTATACCCGTTCATAAATCATGGGTATTTTCGCGAAAAGCCAGGTAGGTTAATATTATTAAAGTTTGTATATTCGTGTACTTGGAGAACTAGAAATCTCGTACTGAAATTAAAAATCAAAAAACATAATAAGCACATGAAGTTTGTTGTTTCAAGCACTGATTTACTGAGTCACCTTGCTGCTATCAGTAAGGTAATCAGCAGTAAAAGTACTATGCCGATACTGGATAACTTTTTATTTCAGTTAAGCGATTCGGGCCTGACCATAACGGCATCGGATCTGGAATCGACACTGATTACCCGTATTGAGCTCGACAATATTGATGGAACTGGTGCTGTTGCCGTTCCGGCCAAATTGATCACTGATACCTTAAAAGAGTTTCCGGAGCAGCCCTTAACTTTCCAGATTGAAAAGGATACATTTCATGTTGAAATCTTTTCCGACAACGGTAAATTCAGCATTATGGGACAGGATCCGGAAGACTTCCCGGAGCAGCCTGACCTGAATGAAGAAGGTGCATCGTCGATCAATGTAAGTCATGTGGCCTTGCAAAAAGGAATTGAAAAAACCCTGTTTGCTACCGCCGACGACGAACTTCGCCCGGTTATGAATGGTGTTTATGTGGAACTTTCTCCCGATTTCATGAGCTTTGTTGCATCGGATGCACACAAACTGGTTCGTTACCGCAGAATCGATGCAAAAGCCGAATTCGAATCATCTTTCATTTTGCCCAAAAAACCGGCCAGTTTGTTGAAAAACCTGCTGCCGAAAGAGGAGTTTGATGTAAAAGTGGAGTTCGACGATAAAAATGCATTCTTCACCCTTAGCAATTACAAGTTAATTTGCCGTTTGGTGGAAGGAAATTATCCAAGCTACAATTCGGTAATTCCAACCAATAATCCCAATAAAATGGTGATCGACCGCCTGAATTTTTACAATACAGTAAGAAGGGTGTCGGTATTCTCGAACCAGGCGAGTAACCTTATTAAATTGAACATCAACGATAACAAACTGGTGGTTTCGGCACAGGACATCGATTTTTCGATTTCGGCTGTTGAACGCCTGGCTTGTGAATACGAAGGAGACGAAATCGAAATCGGTTTCAAATCAACCTTCCTGCTTGAGATCCTGTCTAACATATCGGCAGGCGATGTGCGGCTTGAATTAAGTGACCCGACCCGTGCAGGTTTGTTACTGCCGGCCGAGAATGCTCACGAAGATGAAGATATGTTGATGCTTTTGATGCCAATGATGATCAATGCCTGATCAAATTAAATAATCAGTGAAAAGGTATCCTGGGATCAGAAGATTGTAGGGTACCTTTTTTAATTCATACGGGTATGCAATTACACTTAAAAAATCCCCTGGTATTTTTAGATCTTGAAACAACAGGGATCAATATTGTTACCGACCGCATTGTGGAAATCGCGTTGGTAAAAGTAAACGTTGATGGCAGCGAAGACGAGAGGCTGTTGCGAATTAATCCCGAAATGCCGATTCCGCTTGAAGCATCGGTAATTCACGGGATCTACGACGAGGATGTAAAAGACGCTCCTACGTTTAAAGAAGTAGCCAAAACACTGGCAAAATTTATGGAAGGCTGCGACCTTGGCGGGTTCAACTCGAATCGTTTTGATATTCCGCTGTTGGCCGAAGAATTTATTCGGGCCGATGTGGATATTGATTTGAAAAAGAGAAAATTTATCGACGTACAGGCGATCTTTCACAAAATGGAAAAACGAACGCTGGCAGCTGCTTACAAGTTTTACTGCAATAAGGAGCTGGTTGATGCACACAGTGCCATGGCCGATACCAAGGCAACCTACGAAGTGTTGAAGGCTCAGCTGGATGTTTATAAGGGAGTTGAATACGAAGACGGAAAGGGCAATAAATCGTTGCCGATCGTAAACGATGTGGAAAAGCTGAGCGAGTTTTCGGCGTACGACCGAAATGTTGATTTTGTTGGCCGTATTGTTTATGATGATAACAACGTGCCGGTTTTCAACTTTGGAAAAAATAAGGGAATTCCGGTGGAGCAGGTACTGGAAGAACAGCCCGGGTATTTTGGCTGGATCTTAAACAGCGAGTTTCCGCTGTACACCAAAAAAGTATTGACGCAGCTAAAGCTGAAAATGATGAGTAAGTAGAAGTTGCATTCGAAAACGAAATTGAGATGAAGATTATTTGCATAGGACGAAATTATGTGGCGCATGCTGCAGAATTGGGAAACGAAGTTCCCGAAGAACCTGTGTTTTTTATGAAACCGGATTCGGCGCTGCTTCGTAACAACGACCCGTTTTATATTCCTGACTGGACCAACGAAGTACACCACGAAATAGAGTTGGTTATCAAGATCAACCGTATTGGGAAAAATATTGAAAAGCGTTTTGCCGATCGGTATTACGATGAGATTGGACTGGGCATCGACTTCACTGCGCGTGATGTGCAGGCGCAACTAAAAGCCAAAGGACTGCCATGGGAAAAGGCCAAAGCTTTTGATCAGTCGGCAGTAATCAGCAGTACCTTTTTCCCAAAAAGCATTTTTCCCGATATAGAGTCCTTGTTTTTTAAGCTCGATATCAATGGGAAGACAGTACAGGAAGGTGACTCGGGGCTCATGATTTTTGGTTTTGATGAGATCATCTCACATGTTTCAAAATATGTAACCTTGAAAATAGGCGATCTTATTTACACCGGCACGCCTGCCAATGTAGGCCCGGTTCAAATTGGTGATCACCTTGAAGGTTATCTCGAAGGAAAGAAACTGCTCGATTTTAATGTGAAGTAAGAGAAAGTAATTTATTGTAACGGATTGTAATTTATTGTCCCCGGTAGCTGCTGCCAGGTACAATGAGTTACAATTTGTTTGAGAAACAGATAATCCAACAACATGCAAGATTATCATTTTGAACTGGAACTTGAAGTTCGCGATTACGAATGCGATATTCAGGGAATTGTAAATAACTCGGTTTATCAGAATTATCTGGAACACTGTCGCCATAAATTTCTGCACGCTGCCGAACTCGATTTTGCTGAATTACATAATGAAGGGATCGACGCTGTAGTAATTCGTGCTGAATTGGATTACAAGTTTCCGTTGCGGCCGGCCGATGTTTTTCTGATTCGTCTGAGAATGGGGAAGCAGGGACGTTTGAGGGTGATTTTTGATCAGCAGATTATTCGCAAAGCAGACGAAAAGCTGATGGTAAATGCCCGTATAACCACCGTTCTTACCAAAAATGGCCGACCGATAGCTCCCGATATTCTTGAAGGTAAATTTGAAGTCATTGGCGTAAAAATGGTTGAGGTATAGAATTCGGAGCAGGTCGTATTGGGGAGGAAAAGATTTTTATTATTTCGAATCACTTGTTTTGTGTTCGAGCTTAAAGCTGCTGCCGCAATCAAAACAATGGTAATTTTTCCTTATTAGCGGGAATGGAGTTGTCACCAGGAAGGAGAAAATGAGGTACAAAACATCCCATTTGTCATCGGTGGCATAGCCAAAACTAACGTTGTTAGATTGGCAATGCGGGCAAGTCACCCTCAGTACATCGTCCTTCGAAGAGATTCCAAATTTCTCCACCAATTCTTTCTCCTGGTAGTATTCAATGGGTTTCTGCCGAAGGTATCCAAAAACATTTCCATCAAAGTCCAAAAGCTCGGCCCAGAAATCTTTCCATGAAAAACTAAACTCTTTTTTATCCAGTTTTTTGAACTCGGCTTCTTCTGCAAGTATCTTTTCTATTTCCTGTTTTGCTAATATTTCCGATTTAATCTCATCAGCATTTTTCGGAATTTCTGCTTGTTTACGAATCAGAGATTTGATCCTGAAAATTTCATCCTGCTTTTTTACTGCTTTTTCAAGGGCTTCTTCAATGTTGTACGAACCGCTGCTGTCAACCAGTTCGTGTTTTGATATGGAATCAAGCACTTGTTTGGCTTTCTCCGCCTGTTCTTCCGATACTTTTAGTTTAACTCCGCCAATGGCAACAGCATCAAACGGACTCACCCAAACCATGTTTTCGTCGTAAATGAAAGCCTGAATTCCTTCGCTTTCCAAACGGCCTTTCAGAATGTGACATTCGACCGGGATATTCGATGTGTAGATGGTTGTTAGTGTCATTTTGGAATGTTTACAATGTTGGTTCTTTCAATGCGGGTTGTTTAAAATAAAAAATCTACCTGCAACTTTCTGTAAATATACTAATTGCAGGTAGATTTCCTATGTTACGGAAGAGATAATTCCGATTACAGAATTACTCCCACTTCGGCGGCCGAGCTGTAAAAACTGTTGTCAACTTCGCGCAGGGTAGTAACTTTAAAGTACCTTGCTTTTTCAGGTTGATCAAACATTTTTTCCTGGCGGCGGTTGGTATTCCAGCAACGAGCGTGATCAATCACTGTTTTCCATGTTTTGCCATCCACACTTATTTCCAGGTTGTATTCAGCCATTCGGCCGTTGCTTTGTTCCTGGCGCGGCAAATAGTCAAAACCTCTTATGGTAAAAACTTCGCCCATGTCTACCTGAAGAAAATGTGGTTGTCCCAGCTTTTCATCTCTCCAGTCCGAATGCCAGATCGTTTCCGGATTGTTGTCGATCGCTTTTTCAGGGCCTTGTCCCGGGTAGCTGCAATCTGCCGTAGCTTTCCATTTCGATTTATTGATCTCGTATACTTTTACAGCTTTGTTGCTTCTCATTTTACCCGGAGCTTCAGCATAAACCGAAATCTTTCCACCGTTCTTCAGATCAAATAGTTTTTTATAACGAATGAACTTACCATCGTTTACCGAGTAATAAATGGTTGAGTTTTTATCTCCCGACAAAGTAACCATGCCGTTTTCGTTACGATCCATTTCCGGCGCTTTTGCCAGTAATAATTCTACTGAATTATATTTTTCAGCAGCATAATCGAAAATCTCTTTCTGCTGGAACTGAACCGGTTTGTAAGTCACTTCGAAACGGTAAATACCATTGGTGGCTACATATTGTGGTAAAACACCCGGACCACAGGTCGCTGTTCCCAGCCCGGTTACAAGATCATCGTAGTTAACGGTTACGAAACCCGCATCTTCCAGCTCATTCATGTGGCGGGCTTTGGTGATGTCAGCGTCATCGTATGGATAAGCACTGAAATTCATCGCCTTTGGCGCACTCATCATAAAACCGATTCCTTCCATATTGGTAACTGCAGCCCAGCGCACATCAGCCTGGTTGCTGTTATCTTGAGGAACAACCATATTGTGATCATATAGTTCTTCGGCAGTTGATGAATAGAAGCCAAATTTACCTCCGCTTTTGCGGTCGGGATAAGTTGAAACTCCACCTAGTCCATACCAATTCAGCTCGTTAAACGAACGTGGCATTTTCATTTGAAGGCCTACTTTTGCAACTGCCCTGATAGTGGCTGGAAGATTTACTTCGCTTGAAACGGAAAATGTTCCGTCTCCAAAAACCTGGTATTGGATGGCTGCGTCAAATTCGGTAGTACGGGTTTTTATGGTTACCGGGAAAACGACCAATAGCGACCCGTCGTCCTGTTTCTGAATTTTTGCGTTATCGGCAACCTGCTCTGTCTCATCGAGTCCTGCAGCAGACCAGGCACGCATTCCGTTACCATCACGAATATCGTTTTCTGTTGGCGGACGGAAGAAATTAAGTTTAGGACCGGCTGTCATCAGTTCGGTTCCGTTTAACAGGTACGATGAAATAATTCCGGAGGCCGATTCAATCGTCAAACGGAAGTTGTCACCACTGATTACTTGGGTTGTTCCGTTTTGCTGAACGGCAACTTCACCTTTGTTTGCAACAGCAGTAAACGGTGCCGCCTGAACCGGTAATTCAAATTCTTCCCAGGCTTGTTCGTGGCCTTTTTTCACCAGACCTTTTTGTTTCTTCGTAACAGCCGAGAAGCTTAATGTGTAAGACTGACCTGCTTTCGGTTGTTGTAAGTCGGGAATTGAGATGCTAAACGTTTTTGATTCCTGTGGAGCCACATTCAATTCAGGCAGCATGCCGTGAGCAACAATTCCTTCTGCATTTTTTATCGTCCAAACAAAAGTAAATTCGTTTAGGTTGGTAAAGAAATACTTGTTTTTCACCATGAATTTTCCGGCGGCAAGATCATCAGCAGTGATGGTGATATTCTGATAGACTTTTTTCGCCTCCCACAATTGCGGGTTCGGGATTCGGTCGGGATTGATCAAACCGTTTATACAAAAACTATTGTCGCTGGGTTTGTTGGTTCCGTAGTCGCCACCATAGGTGAAATACATTCTTCCTTTTTCGTCTACTTCGCGTAAGCCCTGGTCCACCCAGTCCCAGATACAGCCGCCCTGCAAAGCAGGATAAGCTTCAATGGCATCCCAGTAATCCTGCAAACTTCCGCAACTGTTTCCCATGGCGTGCGAGTATTCGCAAAGGATCAGCGGGCGGTCAGGATTGTTTTGGGCATATCTTGTAATACCGTCGATTCCCATGTACATGGGGCAGAAAATATCAGTATGCGCCTCCAAGCCGGCACGTTCGTACTGAACCGGACGGCTTTGGTCACGCTCTTTTATCCAGTTGTAGCCGGCAACAAAGTTAACGCCGTCGCCGGCTTCGTTACCCAGCGACCAAGTGATAATACAAGCGTGGTTTTTGTCGCGTTCGATCATACGCTCGATGCGGTCGAGGTGCATCGGACCCCATTCAGGCTGTTTTGCCAGACTGGCATCACCGTAACCCATTCCGTGCGATTCAATATTGGCTTCGTCAATCACGTACAAACCATATAAATCGCAAAGTGCATAAAACTCCGGATCATCGGGGTAGTGGCAAGTGCGTACGGTGTTGATATTGAATTCCTTCATCAGCTGAATGTCTTTCAATGTCATTTCGCGGCTGATTACGTGCCCATTGTCAGGATCGTGCTCGTGGCGGTTCACTCCTTTTACATACACTGCTTTTCCGTTCACCAAGAACTGGCCGTTTTTAATTTCTGAGGTGCGGAAACCAATATTTTGCGAAATGGCCTGAACGGTTTTTCCTTCGGCATCTTTCAGTACAATCAGCAATTTGTACAGATTTGGTTGCTCTGCCGACCATTTCAGAGGATTATTCACCGTAGCTTCAAAAGTAAAATGTGTTGGATCGGTTCCAATACCCAGGCTCTTGGTTAAATCGATTAGTTTCTCACTTTTATCGAAGCTGGAAACGGAGGCCTCAACCGTGTATTCTCCTTTGGCGGCACCGGTCAGGTTCTGAACTTCCACATCAAGCGAGAAAGTTCCGTTGGTATAGGTATTATCCAAACCGGCCAATACAAAGTAATCGCGGATATTCACCTTGGGAGTTGCCAACAGGTAAACGTCGCGTTCAATTCCACTGATCCGCCAGAAATCCTGGCATTCGAGGTAACTTCCGGTACTCCAGCGATAAACTTCGAGCGCCAGTGTGTTTTCACCGGTCCGGATGTATTTTGTGATATCAAATTCGGCCGGAGTTTTGGCCCCTTCGCTGTAACCCACTTTTTCGCCGTTCACCCAAATGTAGAAAGCCGATTTCACGGCCCCAAAATGAATTGAAATCTGTCTTCCGTCCCAGTCTGCAGGGATGGTAAAAGATCGACGGTAACTGCCCACCGGGTTGTAGTCGTGCGGAATGTGTGGCGGATTGGGGCGTTCTTTTACGATTTGCCAAAAGGGATACGTGGTGTTGACATAAATCGCGGTATCAAAACCTTGGCGTTCCCAGTTAGCCGGAACTTTAATGTCGGCCCAATTACTGACATCAAAATCCTCCTTGTAAAAATCAAGTGGTCGGCCGGCCGGATTGGTGGCAATATTGAACTTCCAGATACCATTCAACGATTCATAATAGGCAGATTCGTTTCGGTTATTATCCCAGGCCTGTTGTTCGTTTTCGAACGGAACAAAGAAGGCATGAGGCGCAGAGCGGTTGATGTTAAATACAGCAGGATTTTCCCAGTCGTTTATTTCCTGAGCAAAACCAAGTGTGCTGCAAAGAATGGAGATTAAAATAAGGTAGATTGTTTTCAACATAGTTATTTTGGTTTTCTAAATGATTATTGAGTCGCTCAAAATTAAAATATTTTGAGTAGACACAGTAGAATTTAAAAAACGGCAATATAAGGTTTTCCCGGGAATTCGCATTTTAAATGTGATCGAACGACAGCAACACGAGGATCAGACCTTCTCATTTCGAATACGGAAATTCTTTTAGAAGTGGAAAATGAATTCAAAACCTGTTTTACGCTCAAAAACCAAATCTTTTTGTTCAATGGAAGATTGTCAAATACTTAAACGGCTAAACGCACGTTATCCTAACAGCTGTTTAAAAAAAACATTTACTTTTACTTCCCGAAATAGAACTGGGCATGAAGCAAATTCGATTAGCAGTACTTTCTCTGGTAATACTTATTGTAAGCGGATGCGGGTCGGCACGGTATGGCCGTGATGCCCTGTTGTCGCAGGATATAGGCGAATATTACAAAGCCATTGAACTGTATAAAAAGGCACGGAAAAAGGAAAAAAGCCGGGCCAAACGTATAGAGTATGCTTATAATATTGCAGAAAGTTACCGGGCAATCGGTCAGTACGAATATGCTGCTCAGAACTACAAATTTGCGATCCGGTTAGGGTACCCCGATAACGAAGCGTTGTTACGTTATGCCGAAATGCTGCGGATAACTCAAGATTTTGAGGAAGCGACCGAAACCTATCGTACCTATCTTGATTCGGTTCCGGGAGACAGGCGTGCACTCGATGGATTGGAAGCAATGCGGAAAACCCAGGAATGGGTGGCCTATCCAACGCGCCATATCATTAATCCGATCAAGGAAATTAATTCGCCTGAAAGCGATTTCGCTCCCGTGTTTGTTGGCGGGCGCGATAACGAAGTGATTTTTACTTCTACACGTAAAGCAGCTACCGGAAAGAAGGAGAGCATGATTCACGGTCAAAAATATGCCGATTTGTTTCGGGCAAATTTTAGCGTGCAACGGCAAAAATGGCAACAGCCCAAATTGCTCGATGAAACACTGGCGATTAATACCGGCGATGAAGAAGGCGCTGCAACCCTGAATTCGTCGGGAGAACAAATGATATTTACGCGCTGTCGCTACGACAAATCGCAGGCAATGGGAACCGAATTGTATTCCACTTCGCAGTCAAGAGGATCGTGGTCGGAACCCATTAAACTAGATGTGGTTGGTGATAGTATCATCGCAGCACATCCTTCCTTAAGCGCCGATGGATCGGTGCTGTATTTTGTTTCTGATATGCCCGGCGGACAAGGCGGAAAAGACATTTGGATGGCCAAAGCAGAAGGCGGTTCATACGGAAAACCTGTTAACATGGGATCGGTGATCAATACTGCCGGCGACGAAATGTTTCCGTTTATACGCGACAACGGAGAATTGTATTTTGCTTCGAATGGTCATATTGGCATGGGGGGGCTCGATTTGTATGTAGCCTCCAAAAACGAAGATGACATTTGGATTGTCGATAATATGGGATCACCTATGAACTCGAGCGGTGATGACTTTGGAATTTCGTTTGTAACGGGCGAAAACAAGGGAATGTTTACCTCGAACCGTAAAGGTTCGCGCGGCGACGATATTTATTCGTTTATGGTGCCGCCGAAAATCTACGAAGTAGAAGCCGATATTTTTGATAAGGAAACAAAGGCACGGCTTGACGGGGCTACCGTTCGTGTGATCGGTACCGATGGAACCAACCTGAAAGTACGGGCGCGTAACGGTAATTTCAAAATGAAACTGAAACCCGATACCGAATATATTTTTGCTGCTTTTAAAGACGGTTATTTACGTGACAAAGCTGCCGCCAATACGGTGGGCCTGGAAGAAAGTAAGGATTTCAGGTTTGAAATGTATTTGACTGCCACCGACTCTCCGATTAAAATTGACAACATCAATTACGAATTTGGAAGCTGGGAACTGATGGAAAACTCCAAAGTAGCGTTGGACAGCCTGGTCGAAATTCTGGTGTTCAACCCAACGATTACCATTGAGTTGATGGCACATACCGACCATGTGGGCAGCGATCAGTTTAACTTCGATCTGTCGCAGAAACGTGCACAAAGTGTGGTCGATTACCTGATTGAAAAGGGAATCAATCCGCAGCGTTTGGTGGCAAAAGGTTATGGCGAGACCTGGCCGAAAACGATTACCCGTAAAATTGCAGATCAATATGATTTTCTGAAAAGAGGCGATGAGCTGACAGAAGCATTTATCAATCAGCTGACTTCGCAGCAACAGGAAATTGCAAAGGCACTCAACCGTCGTACTGAATTCAGGGTATTATCGACTGATTTTATCGAGAAATTTGATGCAGAACCGGAACGTTAGAGGGTTTATTTTGTCTTATTTTCTTCGGGGTGCTTCACTTTTCGGGTATAATCATAATCACTTGCCCGTTTGTTTTTGGAGCGAAGAATCATTTTTCCCATAACGTCGGATGGTGAAAACCGAAAGAGACTAACCGAAGCTGCCTCAACACGCAGTGTTTGGTTGTTTTGAGTCATTATGATGGTCACCGGATTGTTTTCGTCGGGCCTGATTTTCTCGAAGGGTGGAACTTCATATTCATTTAAAAACGACATATTTTCCTTTGCCCGGTCC
Source organism: Maribellus sp. YY47 (assembly GCF_023111095.1). Lineage (GTDB taxonomy): Bacteria > Bacteroidota > Bacteroidia > Bacteroidales > Prolixibacteraceae > Draconibacterium. The sequence goes on along the minus strand of NZ_JALGYW010000011.1, from coordinate 15,449 downwards.
ATATCTGTTTTTCGGTTTGGGCTCACCACAATTTCTTTCATCCCGATCTGCTCTGATTCCATTTTTACGATCGGATTGATCATAATTGAAGACACTTTCAGCACCTTTCGGTAAAATGAAATGTGGGAAAACAACAATGAATCGGAAGGGGAGACCCACAGGGCAAAAATTCCGTTATCGCGGCTGATGTCCCTTTCATGGGTACTTAAGTTGATGATGTACACATCGGGCAGCGATTCTCCGGTTTCGTCTACTATTTTCCCTTGTACGAGGAACTTTTCATGCTGCGCTGCCAATGTCAGGCAATTGAAAAGCAATAGTATGGTAAAAAGTTTCTTCATAGCCTGAACTGATTACAACAAAGTTCGGGAATATGAATGTTAAATCCCAGAGCTTCCTGTTAAATCATGTTCATTCTAAGTGCCTGAAAGGGAGTGTGCCTGCGGGTAATTCAGCTTTGGTTAGAGCGAAATAAGTTGATTTTTAAACGCATAAATAACGAGGTTAACGGTGTTAAAGGTCTCTGTTTTTTGGAATAAGTTGCTTTTATGTTTCTCCACCGTTTTCGGACTTAAGTGGATTAATTCGGCAATTTGCTCGTTGTTTAGCCCATTACAAATCAGGTTTAAAATTTCTTTTTCGCGAGAGGTAAACCTGGCAAGTATTTGCTCTCCGGTTTTACGCTCTTTGTCTTTATTCAGATTGCGGGAGATCACTTTTATAATTTCGGCAGAAAAGAAACTTCCACCTGCTGCCACTTTTTTTATCGCCTTTTCAAAGTCTTCAATGTCAGAGCGTTTTAGCATGTAACCTTCCACCCCGGCCGATAGCATTTGTTCGATGTATTCGTCGTCGGCAAAAGAAGTTAGCGCAATTATTTTTAGATCAGGATACTTTTTCAATGCCTGTTTGGTGGCTTCAATGCCGTTCATTTTGGGCATATTAATGTCCATCAAAACAATATCGGGCGCTTCTTTGTCAATCAGTTCCAAAAACTCCTCTCCATTCGATGCTTCTCCCATTACGGATACAAAATCGAAATTGCTTAACAGCATCATTAACCCAACCCGGAATATTTTATGGTCGTCAACAATAATTATGGTTGTTTTTTTCATGGTAGTGCCTTAAATATTGAAACTTAGAATAATCTCAACACCCTTGCCTTCTCCGCTGTTGATCTCGTATTTGCCGCCAAACGACTCTATACGATTGATAATATTGCGTAGTCCCATTTTCTCTTCGTCGGATGTATAAATAAGATCAGGATTAAATCCTTTCCCGTTATCCCGATAGAGAATGGTTACTGTCTTTTTAATTTGTTGAATGTCGAGGTATAACTTAGATGCGTCGGCGTGTTTCAGCGTGTTGTTAATTAATTCATTACAAATGCGGTAAATGTTTAGTTCCATATTGGGATCCAGTTTCATCTCCGAATTTGCAGAGTTTACCGTACAGGTAACTTTTCCAATATCATTTATTTTATCGCATATTATTTCCAGCGATTTTATTAAGCCGTATTTATTTAAAATGGATGGATTTAGGTTGTTGATAGTAGCTTCAAGGTTTTCTAAAGCGATTCCCGATAGCTCTTTCACCTGAAGCAGGCTTTTGTTTTCGGCTTTATCGCTGCAATCTTTTTCGATTAATTTGATAAAAAGAGCAATGCTCGACAAAATCGATCCCAGTCCATCATGTAAATCGGCTGCTATTCGTTTACGTTCTTTGTATTCCACTTCAAGAACCCGGAGAGCCTGTAGCTTTTCGATGGCATTATATGAATTTATTATCCGATATATCAGTAGTATACAAAATAAAAGCAGGAAAAAAGTTAGAAGCACAAGCGCAGCCACCCGTTGTTTAAATTTAATATTTTCGTGCAGGATGTATTGGGCAATTTTTTTGTCTAATTCTTGATAAGCCACCTGAAACTGCCGGTAATGTGTTAAAACGGCAACGTCGTAAAGGCTGGTATTTTTCTGAAACACTGCTATAATCTTCCGCTGTAACGCATTTACCTGGCTGGCAACCTGCTCAAGCGATTTCTGAAGATCAAATTCGGAATTGCCTTGATATTTTGTTTCGAGAAGCGAATCGAGCGAGGCAATCGACTGATTGGTGTTTGTAAAGAATGGTAAGACTGTTGTGTTTTTTGAAGAATCGTTAAACAGAAAGTAATCGTTTAAAGCGATTCGGCTATGCGATATTTCGAGGTCGATGTTTTTAGAAAGTTGCAGAAGCAAAATGTGTTCACGGTCGAGTTTTAAACTTTTTATGGAGGTGTAAATAATACCGGTACAGGTAACTGTAGTAAAAATTACGATTGCCAATAATACTTTCCCTCTGAAAACAATTTTTAGACTCATTTTGTAATTCCACTGATTTCTTTTGCTAAAGATATTCAATTGTAATTAGATACAAGCTGTGCTCGGTTTTAAACGATTTCGAAGAAAGTAAAATGGTCAGCCAAAATTAAAAATCCCCCGCCGAAAACCAGCGGGGGAGTATTTTTTTAGTTCAACGCGGCTTATGAAGCGCTCGGAATGCCTCCCATCCCAAATACCATGGCAAGAAGTGCAACCGTTTCGATGATACCCATAGCGGCGATGTACATACCCGAGCCTTGTTTGTCGTCAACCGCAAGGTTGGCACAAGCAGCGGCACCCACTTTTCCCTGCATAATGGCAGAGGCTGCTATGGCGATGCCCACAAAAAACGCCCAGATCATTTGGTTGGGATAACTGTCGGGGCTAAGGTTAGCGCCAATCATCGAATTCATAAAAATCATCCCGTAAATTACCTGGCTTAAAGGCATACCTACCATTGCCAGTGCCAGCGAAGGAAGTTTTTTCTTGTCTCTGATTGATTGTTTCCAAAGCCCCAGAGCTCCCATGCCTGCAATACCGGTTCCAATTGCCGAACCTACACCTGCGATTCCGAGTGCAATGGCATGTCCGCCAAAGCCTGTAACTGTTGTTGCTAAAATTGTTGTCAAAGTCATTTTTATACTGTTTTAAAAATTTTTATTGTTTATTTTCCTTCAAATCGAAGGGTTTGTATTCATTTCCCGAAAATTCAACATTGGCATGTCCGGCGTATTCAAGCATATTTAAACGCACGCCATGAACCAGCACGGCCATTGCCGCCAGAATCATATTTAGTCCGTGTCCTAAAATTAACACCAGCACGGCGCCAATTCCGGAAACTACCGTGGTAATCCCATCGCCAATGGCCATTTGGTTAAAACTTGCTGCCATTAATACGGTTGACAAACCAACCGCGTAAAGCCGGATGTACGAAATAATGTCGGAAAAACCGTTGATGATGCTTAGCGGCAAATTTCCGATAGACGAAAGCATGCCTTTAAACAAGCTTGTTCCCGGTTTGGAGAACAAGGCAACAAACGCGGCGCCTCCAACAAACAGCCAGGGCATTAACTGCGGGGCTTCAATTCCCAGCACCATTTGGGTTACAATAAGGAACAATCCCCAGATAATGGCGACCCAACCCAATTGGGCCAGAGCTCTTACACTGTTACTAAATTTCCATGCCACTTGTAGATGGCCAACGGTAAGGTGTACCGCTCCAATTAAAAACATGAGTTTTTGTACCATCAGACTGTCGCCGCCAAAACTGGCCAGCGCTTCAATTTTTAAACTACGCAGTACCGGCAATTCGGCAATGGCTTCGGAGCCAAAATAGGTTCCGGTGAGCACACCCCAAAACATAATGGAAACCGAGAGGGTATAAATCAAGCCAAACTCAATGTGTTTGGCGAATTTTTTCTTCCGGTGCACCAAAAAGGTCAGCAGTAAAAACACGAGTCCGTAGCCGGCATCGCCCACAAGAATCCCTGTAAAAAAGGTAAAAAATACCATGAATACGCGGGAAACATCCATTTCCTGGTAGCCCGGAACAAGGCCCATAAAATCCATTACCGGCTGAATACGTTGTGCCCATTTGGGCGTACGCACCAGGGTCGGGACCTCTTCCATTTCTTCGGGCAGCGGATCTTCAATAATGTAACCCCAGTGGCGTTTGTCAGCCGTTTCGATAAACTTGTCGACATAGTCGAGCGGAATAAAACCTTTCCAGAAACGCACGTGCTTATCCACCGACAACCCGCCAAACTGCACATTCCGCACATTAAAACGACGCAGGCGTTCTTTCAATCCTTCGTGCAAAACAGCTTTTTGCTCGTGTAAACGGATTAAAAACTGCTGGTTCGTCTCCAGGTTGGAGTTGGTTGCCGCCAATAAATCCCTGGCGTTTTCCAGCTCATTCTGCGGAAAGGAAAGCTCCTGAAAATCCAGCAGTCTTTCGTCGGCAGCCTTTGCCAGGAAAATTACCTGGTTCAATTCGTTTAATTTCCCGACATGCTGAACGTCGTCACGATTGGCAATTTGTTTTAACGACTTGTCGTCGAGTAAGTAAGGTTTTAGCCATATTCCTTTTTGGTTGAGTGTTTTAATATCGTGCAAGGAGATATTTCCCCATTGTTCGTACCATTGGATATCGCCGGCCAGGTTGAGTTTTATGTTTTCCAGTTCCTGGCGATGGTGTTCGGCATCGAGTACCTTTTCCATCAGAAAAACCGCCCCGCGTTCGAGTGTGGAGTAATCCGGAATTTCGTCATCGCCGGCACCGGTGTACTTTTCGCCATCGTAGCGATCGAGCACGGCAACGGCTTGTTGCAGCTGCTTTATGCGCGCATCAACCCGTTCAATCGATTCGTGTTTCGCGGCCTGAAGCGGAGCAATATGGATCACGCCAAGTTCACCCAAAGCAGTTAGCTCGGCATCGATATCCGAAGCCGAGTCGGGCATAAACAGCATCAGCTTTTTCATTTCTGCTATCATAGTTTGCCCTCCTTTTGTTTGCTTGTTTTTACCACCTTTGCGGTTGCAATGGTCAGGCGTTCGTCGTCCTGTAACTTTTGTCCAATCTTACGAATAGCCAGTTTTGCATTCGGAATCCGCCGGTTTTCAAACAGTTTTACACGCGCCCGCACATCCAGTAATTCTTCTTCCAAAAGATTGATTTGCTCTTTCAGACAGTCGATTTCGGCGAGCAATTGCAGCTGTTCCTGCATCAGTTCAATGGCATCGTCAACCCACAAAGGAGTGTCTTCGTGAATGGGCATCACGTTAAAATCAACATTTACGTATTGCTGAACGCGAACACCGGCCACATCAACCGTTTTGGTAATAATCTTATTCACCGAAATAAATTCACCGATGTTTATCCACGAGTCGCTCATTACGGCGGTCCATGGTTCTGCTGCCAAGCGGTTTTTTTCAATCTCTTCACGAATCTGTTCAATCCGTTCGGCGATGGTGTTTATGGTTGCCATTAACGACTTTTCCATCGCTTCAAACAAGGGCAGCATCCTTTCCGACACCTTCAGAATTTTTTTCTGACGGGCTCGTTCGGTTTTTGTATATTTTATTTTTATACCTGCCATTAATTGTCCTCCTTGTTTTTTGCCGGATTTACCATCGATGCCAGCACTTTGGCGCCTTCTTTCTGGTTAAACGAATGCAGCCTGCTTACAATTTGTAGTTTTAGTTTGTACACCAAAACTTCGGTGAGCGTAAATGTTTTTCCTGCCTCCATGTCGAGAAGTTCCTGCCACTGCCACTGCAAAATTTTAATTTCGCGTTCGAGCGGGTTTCCCACAAGTGCCGATTTGGGCAAACGCACAGGTTGCGCCTGACGGTTTTGCACTTTGGCTTTCCGAACTTCAGCCAAATCTTCTTTTATGGTTTGTAAGAAAGAGGCAATACTTTTTTTCCCAACTTCGGTATTCAATTGCTGAATATCAACCGACTCCAGCAGCCTGAAATGTCGCGCAGACAGCTGGCTTTTGGCTTCATCGTTAAATTCATCAATTGTAATCGGCGGTACCTGATCAAAGGACAACGATGGCAAACTGGTCATAAGATAAACCATGTTTGACATATTTAATCCTCCCGATTTTTAGTGATACGATCCACCAAATCTTTATTCAGCAACGAAAACAGGCCGGTCTCAATTTCTTTTGAGCTCACCACAAAGCTGATCCCGTCTTTATCGGTCGATTTTACTTTTATTTTTGCTTTGCTTGCCGAAAGCGGTTGCAAGGTTACTTCTTCCTGAAGGGCTTCTTGTATCAAAAAGGCTTCCATTTCCTTTTGTAACTCCGGCGGTACTTTAATCGATTTTTTCCCAGAAATCGATTCAATCACCACTTTCAACAGTTCTTTCAGGTATTCTTCCTGGCGGAATAAGGTTTTGCATTCTTTCCCAAACACCTTTTTCAGGTGGTTTAAAAGCGAAATTTTTGTGGCTTCCACCATGTCGCGCGATGCCTGTGCAATAGCTTTCTGTGCATTTTTTTCAGTTTGAGCAGCTTTTGCTTCGGCCTCTTCAACTATCGATTTGCTGGTAGCTTTTGCCTCGGCAATCAGTTTTTCGGCTTCCTGCTTTGCGCTTTCAATGATGCGTTGTTTTTCCTGTTCTCCGGCATTTATTCCCTGTTCTTTTAGTTTGGAAACAATTCCTTCCAGATTTTCTCTATTTTGATTCATCTCTTTTTCAGATTAGTGGTTAATTCCAATATTGCCCGATCAGTTTTTTACTCAACCCCGTTTCGGTTGGCTCAAAATGACGCTTTAAAATATCCCAGCATTTGTCCAATGCAGCTTCCAGCTCAATAGGTTCTCCAAACGGTTCCTCCATGTTAGCAATGAAATCTTCGCGGTACCGCAGCAGTTTTTGCGAGAATGTATCGTTTGCGGCACCAACTTCAGCTGCCTCGTAAGCTTTTTCAGCATCGGCCAGCAACGAGGCCATGGCAGTCATAATCGGGCGGTGATCGTTGCGGGTATCGCCGTTTACCTGTTGTTTTAAGCGCGATAACGAACGGGCCAGTTTCAGCTTGCCATTATCGAGGAAAAACTGTCCTTCGGTAATGTAACCGGTATTGTCGGGCACCGGATCTTCCAGCGATTCCAGCGTGGTTGCCCCGATAATCGTAATTGAACCGGCGCCTTCAATGTCGGCAGCCACCTCGTAACGTTTGGCCAGCTCGGAATACAAGGAGCCGGGATAGCCCTGCAACGAAGGAATCTGGTCCTGGTAGTTGGCTACGTTACGCAAAATATTCGACCAGTTGGTCATGTCGGTCAGCAGCACCAGCACATCTTTTCCCTGATCGGCAAATTCGCGCGAAACACTTAAAGCCACATCGGGCAACATTAAACCTTTAATCTGAGAGTCGCCGGCAAGGTGGGTAAACATGATCGTTTTATCGATATTTCCCGATTGCGACAACTGCTCTTTAAAGTAATGGTACTCGTCGAATTTCAGCCCGATACCTGCGAAAATAATCACGTCGGCCTGTGCGCCCTGTGCAATCTGCGAAAGCAGACGATTGTAAGGCTCGGTAGGACCGGCAAAAATTGGAATCTTTTGCGATTTTACCAGTGTATTAAACACATCGATCATCGGAATACCTGTCCATAGCGGTTGCTTGGGAACCAAACGCACCGTTGGATTTAAGGTATCCAATCGTGTTGAAATTTGTTTCTCGAAAATAATTTCAGGGCCACCGTCGGCAACGTTGCCAATTCCATCGAAACTGCGACCCAGCATGTTGTACGAAAATCCTGCAGTAAGCGGAACCTCGTGCATGCGTATTTTGGTTTGCGTACTCAAACCCTGTGTTCCGTTAAACACCTGGAAACGTGTGGAGTCTTCGGTAATATTAATCGCTTTGGCAAACGAAAGGCTTTGGTTGGTTCCGGCCTCCAGCAGCTCTACCACGTGGTTGAGCGCCACGCCGGGATTTCCTTCAACCGAAATCAGTGCCTTACCAACTTCGCTTATTCTGTTTATTTCTTTTCGTATCATAGTGCGTACTCTTCTTGTAAAATAAATTGTTCTATTTTTTGTGGAAGAACGGCCATTTCATCCAAGCTCTGGGCGCTGGTGTTCCAGTCTTTCCACCACTGGCGCAGTTCATCGAATCTGGCTTTTACCAGTTCTTTTACCTCTTCATCTTCCATATCTTCTCCGGCAAAATTGATTGTACTGTCAATCAGTTTTTGCACGGCCTCGTTAATCACAATCAGGCGCTCGGGGCGGGTACAGGCATCCAGTTTGTGGAAAGCGTTTTGCTGCATCACACAGAAATCGATGGTCAAGCCTTTTTGGTACAAAACATACTTTTCAACCGGAACTTTTTTCAACCCAATGGTGCTGATGGTTTGATCGATACCGTTTGCGTCGTTAAGCGTTTGCAGCATTTTATTGCGGTCGGTCCACGAAATAAAGCTGTCGTAAACCGACGACGTGTACACCAGCGGATCGATGGCCGGGTATTTTTTTGCATCGGCACGGTCTTGCGACAGGCCCCAGAAACCACCGGTGGCATCCATGGTTGCCTGCGTTACCGGCTCCTGGAAGTTACCACCTGCCGGCGATACCGTTCCTATAAAAGTTAAGGAACCGCCTGTTCCGTGGTCGGCACCGGCGCGTTGGTACATCCCTTTAATCTGATCGGGAATATCCATTGGGAAAGCCTCGGGTCCGGGAATATCGCCCTGGCGACCACTACGCTCGCGCAGCGCCTGTGCCCAGCGCGAAGTGGAGTCGGCCAAAAGCACCACGTTGTAGCCCTGGTAGCGGTAATATTCGCCAACCGTTAGTGCAATAAACACACTTGCTTCGCGCGCAGCAACTGGCATCGAACTGGTATTTCCGAAAATACACATCCGGTTCATCAGCGAATCGCCGGTTGACGGATCTTCCAATTCGGCAAAATCCTTAAACACTTCCACCGCCTCGCCGGCACGTTCGCCGCAGGCTGCCATAATAATAATATCGGCTAAAGCATATTTACACAGCGAGTGCTGCAAAACTGTTTTTCCGGCGCCAAAAGGACCGGGGTTTCCAACCGTTCCGCCATAACTAACAGGTGCCAGCAAGTCGATTACGCGCACGCCGGTTGAAATGGTTTGGCTCGGGATGGCGCGTTCTTTAAACGGAATCGGCGATTTCACCGCCCAGCGGAAAGCCAGTTTCAGCTCGTGTTTTATGTTTTGACTGTCGACAATAACAGCAACCTTTTCGGTAATATTTACAGCGCTTTTTTCGATGATGCTTTCAATTTTGCATGGGCCAAAATTGAACGGAACCAAAATTCGGTGCTTCAATCTTCCTTCCGGAACCGTACCGATGGTATCGCCACCAGTTACGCTGTCGCCAACGGCCACCGACGGGGTAAAATCCCACAATTTTTGATCGTCAAGTGCGGGCGCTTTCATCCCGGGCACCAGGTAAGCATTTTGTTCGGCTAACTTGTACAAGGGATTTTGCAGTCCATCCCAAATGCTGGTTAATAATCCGGGCCCCAGAAGCACGGATAGGGGTTTTCCTGTAAACTCAACCAGATCGCCAATCATGGCGCTGGTTAAATCTTCAAACACCTGCATTTCAACAATCCCCGCATCCGCATTTTTGGGATCAGGAATAATCTGTAACACTTCGGCTTGCAACGATTTTCCATCCACAATTACATTGGCCGTTTCACCCATTATTACGTTACCGTAAAACCGGGCTTTTACCAACGAATCCTGGATGGATATAAGCTTGCCTGTTCTTGTTGTATTATTATTCATGTTGTTCTGTATTGAAAGTCTAAAATTTCTTAGATTGAAATATTTATTAAAAATGGAGTAATCGTTAACAGTTGTGGATAACTATTTTAATAAAGCATAGTGTAATGAAAGGTGCTTCCATCGAATACATTGAGCCATGTAAATGAAATGTGAGATACACATTGGAACGCTCATTTTCTTGGACACAAATGAAACAGGACTGATCCCTTTTATTAATCTGGAAACTATAATTGTTGTTTTCATGAGCTATTAACGGATTACGTTGTAAGGATCAAAGAAAAAGTGAGTCAATGGGATTTGGGGTGTAGTTCACTGCAAACACGGGTAGCTTACTGCCATGTACAATCTCTGAAGCAAATTTTCCGATGTTGGTATTCGAAAAAATAGATTCCTGATGTGTACGGATGATTATTAACTCCGGCTTTTCTTCCTTTATGTATTTTAGAATTACCTCGTGTGCATCCTGGTCGTAGACTTTGAGTATTTTGATATCACATTCAATATCATGATCCCACAACAGATGTTTAATTTTTTGTGCGTTTTTTAAAGCCAGGCTTTTCTTTTCGTTGATGTTGGCTTTTAGCGCCGATAAAATTGTAATTTTTGCCTTGTGCTTTTTGGCCAGAAAAGTGGCCCACAACAATCGTTTTTTTGTTGATTGGGTAATGTCGATCGGAATGGCGATATTTTTTATGGCAGGTACACCAAAATCTTTGTTTACGGTTAAGACCGGACACGTCGACAGGCTAATCAGTCTGTCAATTTCATCTTTTGTCAAAGCTCCCGGATAATCACTGTCGCTTTTGTCGATCAATATAAATTCAAGACTGTCGCTTTTCGATTTTTCCAGCAGAACATCCACCGGATTCCCGGCCCGCGCTGAAATAACAATATCGTCGGGTAGTTGATTTCCAAGTACATTTTCAACAAAACTTGTCAGCTCTTTTTTTGCCTTTTCTTCGGCTGCTTCTATTTCCTGTGCCTGAAAATTCCTTTCAAAAAAACCAGGCTCTTTTAAAACATTCAAAATAACAAGCTTTACCTCGAGTGTGCTTTGCAAATACAGCGCTTCTTTTAATACTGTTTCGCCTTCTTTATTGGGGGAAATAAGTGCCAAAATACTATATGCTTTCTGTTCCATGCCTTGTCTGTTTAATCGTTATTTATACTTTTTGTAAGAATCGTTACCCCCCACATTAATCGTTTTCAATCACAATTAAATCTCTGTTCGAATTGTCCAGGTAGGCGTTAATCCCTTTACATTTTGTTTTATGCTGAATGGTACTGATGGAAACATCAATTCCTTCGTAGTATTTGCGGTAGTAAGTTTGTAGTTCCTCGCTTACTTTTTGTTCCTGAGATTTAACAACAAAGAGTATCTCCAGATTCGATTGTGTTTTTTCGCATATTTCACGAACCTCATTGCTTAGTTGCTCCGACGGTTTTTTGGAGGGATTTCCTACAAACAGTATCTTTTTCGATGTTTCACCTTCAAACGTTTGGGGCAGAATAAACAAAGGATTTTGGGCTGTATCGATGATTTTCTCCAAACATCCGTTTTGTCTTTTGCACGAATCATCAAACGAATTGTGGGTAGACAAAACCAGGTTGTGCCTCCCGTTAATAATGGGTTTGAAATTGAGAACAGAATTCAGCTCCCCTTCAATCGAGAGCGTATTTACTTTTTGTCTTTCAATTCTGAAATATTTTAACAGTCTGGTTTTTAGCGCACTGAGTTCGTTTTTGGTGATTTTCTTTAAGTGAGGGCTAAGTTTTCGCATCATTAAATGTCCCCAGCCCGGATTTTGATAGGTTTGTAAAAGGGTAACCGGAGCATTTTCTTTGTAGAGAAACCGCATTGCAAAAGAAGTAGCGTGCCAACTCCCATCCGAAAAATCGGCCAGTATTAATATCGAAGATTGATTGTTTCTATACCTTGCACTCATTCTTATTCCTATTTTGTTCGTGAACAAAATTAGGTTTCGAAAAAGAGGAGTGCTACAGGCGAAAACCTACTTCGGGGTAGGAGAAACCCTATAAAAAGGTAGGATTATTCCTAATTTATTGCACATTTGTTTGAAAACAGTGGCGATCCGCTTCGTCAGTAGAGGCCTATCTATTATCAATTCATATTATTTTGCTATAGGATGGATAAATTCGTTTTCTAATTGTTGTGGTACTTGGTAGATTAGTTGTGTATTGATGATTTGCCTGTCAAGATTATAGGTGTACTCTATATCATAAGGCATGTAGATTATGCCGTCTCTTAAGAAGCGAGGATAAAAACTTTTTGCCGGGAAGAGATTTACAAAATTCATTTTAGCGATAAGACCAATTGCTTCCAATGTCTTGTCACGAATGAACCCACCTAACTCGATTCTTGACTGACTATTCCGAAGCGCTAGGTATGAGACTCCTACCATTGAGGAATAAATATTTATCGTACCGTGAAATCGACTTGTATCATTTTGGGTGGCGTAGCCGGTAATTAGTGAATCGATCCTAGAAAGCAAGGTGGAGAGTAATGTCTCGCTGTTTTTCTTAAAAAAAAGACTCAGTTTTTGGTTATTTTCAAGTGCTCCATAAGGAATTCGCCTAATTGCCTCAGATGTTTTAGACCCTGAAGAAAATGTGAAGATAAATTCATTTTTGAAAGCATATCCATAATTCGTTTTAACGGCATCTGACCCTCCTCTAATATCGCCATTTACCCAATCGGCCAGGAGGTTTTTATGACGAGGTAGTTTTATCTGTTCTTTTATTTGTTTTTCAACATCAGAAGAAAGAAACTGTATTCCGGTTAGGTACAGCTTTTCGTCGATTATTACCCATTTTGCAATAAATCCACGCGAGCAATTGTAAATATTTTTCCTGTTTAAGTAAGCATCGGTGTTTGTTTTAGTGAGCTGTATTTTTTGCATCAATGGCGACTCGTCAAGTAAAATGGTGTCCGAACCAGCTATAAGCGTATCACAGATGGTGTTGGAATAATCGAGTTCTTTTGAAAGATTATCATATCTGATAAGTTTTATTTGACGTTTCTCCTCAGGTTCGTTGCCCTGAACGGTAAATAAACTCAATGATAAGAGGACAATTGATACTATTTTTTTCATTTTTTTGTGTTTAAGTTCAAGTTTCAGTTCGTGTTTAAAAAGATTTTGAAGACAATGGATTTACAACTATATCCTTTGTTACTTTCTTTGGGGTATTCTGACCGTATGGCTTTGTGCCAGAGAATGGGCTATGAACACTGTGGCTGCAAGGTGGTTTGATTGTTCCAAAAACTGAGTATATTTATTTTAGTATTGAATTTTAATAGTATGATAAATATGTTAAGTAATAAATGATTAATTTCATATTGAAAACTGTTTTTCAATAAAACTGCTTTTTGTGAGAATAGGTTCCTAATAAGATTATTGCAAGATCCAGCAATGTCAAGGTTAAATCACAGCCCTAGTGGTTAAATCATTTTCATTCAGGAGCTTATGAAGGAGCTTCTCTCAGGCCGATCCATCCTGTGTTGTTATACATACTCGATCTTTACTTTCTTAAAGAATTTGTGGATAAGGATTTTTGCAATCCGTTTAATAACAAACTTGCGTAACTCCAGTTCAATGGGTTGCTCCGGGTCCTGGTGGGCCCAGTTAATACGGGTCCCGACAATAATATCGATACTATCGTGCTGGAGCAGCAGTTTTACCACTTCCTCGGGCGGGGTGTCTTCCAGCCGGGTATCGCTGTTGTAATTTTCGAGTATCTCTTCCACTTTGCCCAGAGTGAGAATTCCCTCGGTCACCATTTCAAAACCTTCCATGGTGGCGCTGGGAGGCAGCGTGTCAATGTTTTTATTCCCATGCTGAATTTCCACCGAAAGGTTGAGTTCGCGGGCAATGATTTCTGCGGTGGTGCCGCCACATATAATTTTTTTGCCTGCAAAACCCCGGATTCTTCCCACAAAATCGTAGTCTTTGATTTTATAAAAAGGCGGACCGGTGATCAGCATAAATTTTCGGGGTTCGCGAAAATACATCACGCCGCAGGTTGTGTCATCTTTTACCGAGAAATTGTCGTTTACACTGGCCTGGTTCACGATTTTTCGTGCCAGTTTGGTCGCCGAAATACCGGACATCCGGCTTATCTGTTTGAGAACAAAATCTTCCACCAGCTCCATTCCCCAGCCCATGGGATAACGCTCGCCACCGAGCCCCGACTGCGGAACTCCATCCGACATAAACAGGATGCGGTCTTCTTTTCGGGCAATAAACTCACGACAAATCAAACGTTTCCCAGTGTTTTCGGCTCCGCGGATATCAAGTTCATATTCGCGTGGCTGCATCGGGTTGCCGTTTCGGATGATCAAAACCGGCGGATTATCGTAATTTACGATCCTCACTTTTCCATCATCTTCCAGTTCAATAATGGTAAAGGTGGCATAACTTTCTTTTTCCGTGCCCTTTGGAAGGGTTTCCATAATAATGCGTGCAGCAATTTCAGGCTTGGTGTGAAGCTGGGCGTATTTGAGCGCCATGGTAGCGGTAAGCGTGGCAAGTACGCTCGCTTTGATCCCGTGGCCTATTCCATCGCTCAAAACCAGGATCGTTCGTCCTTCTTCGCGAATAATACTCGACTGGAAAACATCGCCGCAAGCCGTTTCTCCACGCGGGCGTAGTTGCTGTACATCTATTTCAACATGGAAATCAGGCATTGTCCTCGTCTCCATAGCGGTAAGTTTCAATAATCGAATTCAATAATTCTTCGGTCTCGGCAGCATTCTCTCCCAACAGAAAAGCGACTTTTTGCACGGTTTCTATGCTTTTTTTATTGATGCGGCGGGCGCGGTTGATGATTTCGTCCTGCACCAGCATGGGTGCCGACATGTCGCGGAAAACAGCCCCCACCACATGATTTTTATACAAGGTAAGTACAGAAACATGCAGCAGTTTGTTGTGAAATTTCAAGTCGCGCTCCACCTTTTCTTCCCCCGACGACAGCATGTTGGTAATCATTTTATACACTACCTCAGGTATCAGCCCATGTACCTTGGCGCCCTTTAGCCCGGGGATGGTTTCGTATAGTTCTGTGGTTTCTGAGCCCATCAACCTGGCAAAACTTTCGTTGGAATCCACAATTTTCAGGTCGCGGTCGACCATTACAATTCCGGCCGAAATTTTATGGATCATTTGAGACGATACTTCCATCGATTCCTGGGCTTTTTCCAGGCGTTGCTGCGTTTTTTTCAATTCGGTGACATCGTTGATTGATCCGACAATGCCAACAATTTTTCCGTCGTTGTCCCGAATAACAGCTTTATTGATAATCACATGATGTTTGCTTCCGTCGCTTTGTTTTACCTCGGCGTTGTAAATCTGTACGTCGGGATTGTTGATCAGTTCATTATCCTGGTGCGAATACATATCGGCCATGTCTTTCGAATGAACTTCATACACCGATTTCCCGATTATATCGACTTTCATTTTACCCGTGAAGCTTTCGTGCGCCGCATTGCACATCTGGTAAACACCGTTGGTGTCGCGGTAAAAGATGGGCACGGGAAGCGCATCGATAATTTTTTGATGAATCTCCGGATTTTCAATGTTTCCGGCGAGGAAGGATTTTTTATCGTAAATCATGGTCGTTGTCTGTCTGATTTTTTCTCCGTTGAAAATTTGACTAGTCCTAAATAAGCGTTACAGATTATTGGACTAAGTTAATAGATTCACAGACCGTTTCAAAGCTAGCTTTGAAACGGTCTGTTCTTTTATAGCTTTTAATTTTAATGGTATCTTGTTT
>NZ_JALGYW010000010.1:67171-193576 GCF_023111095.1 Maribellus sp. YY47 | reverse complement strand
TATCTCAGTGACAACTTGCAATTTAAAGGACATCGAATAGTCCTTCTGTGTACGCTTAACGTACTGTGAATGATTGATTTCTTTCATAACGCTACTTTTTGTGTAACGCTATTTCAGGACGAGACACCTTACTATATAAAAAGGCCGCTTTCCGTTTTCGGAGGCGGCTTTTTTTATGCCCTGATCAAGTGAAACAGACTTACAATCCAGATACACAGTCCCCAACAAAAGCAATCGCATTGGAATTGGATTATAGTTACGCGGAACACGAGCATGAAAACAGAACCCGGTACGGCTTCGATATACAGGAACCGATCTAAATCGGATTAAGACCCGGAAAAGTCAATATTTAGTTGCAGTAGTTAACGCGGTCGATAGTCCTTGTTTTTCTTTTTACGTTGACCGGGAGCATATTTTTTGGCGCTTTTTTCACCGGTAAGCTTCTTCATTTGTCCGGGAGGAATTTCTCCTTTGGCATTGGTTTTAATTTCCGGGTTTGAATGACGGATAAAAATTGCACTGCGACAACCGCCCGTAAACATTGAAAAGGTAAACACCATCAGAACAGCAAGGATAATTCGTCTTGATTTCATACACTATTTTCTTTTCCTGAATAACGGCGGTGCATACTGTTTATTTTGTTACTCGAAAAACATACGCACCAGCTGATCATCACAAAAGAGAGAATCGTAACCCTCCAACAAAAAGAATAAGAATTCGCATTTGATATAGTTGCCTTGTCACGAATCTTATCCGAAGTTAAATCCGTGGGATGTCCGGGACAAGCCATCCGCCTACAGGAAACGAGCATCATCTATTAAAATCAAAAAAAGATTTATAAGCTCTGCGAGTTCTATTTGATACCTTTAAAATAAACGATCTGAATCAAATAAAAATGCGTTAAGAAATTTCGGGAAGCAGCGTTAAAAAGAAAAGCTGTTTGACACCGACCGAGAATAGCGAGCGTCGGTGGAGTTCTTTTCTTTTAGCGGAGTTCGCTAAATTTTAGCAATTTTCGTGTCAGCGGCGGCATTTTTTCTTCCTTTTTTTGCTGAAAAAAAAAGGAAGTCGCAGCGTAGCGAGAATAATACCTTACAATGTAACTACAATAATTGCAGCATTTCTTTAGTCTGAAAAAAATAGCGGCTCCAACTGAAATTTACCATATCCCTGAATGCTTTATGTTGCTACTAAACAATCCCTGTTCAGGCAAGCTATACTACTAGAATGAATAAGAAGCAAAAGACAAAAACACTGCATTTGACGACTTAGCACGATATTTTACTTTCTGATATATTTCAACATTTGAAATGCTTACAAAACTCCTAGCTGTCTTTTGTCGTTCTCACTTACATTACCATCCAATAAAATAAGTTGATTGTACATTCTTCGATGATACCTCGCGCAGGTCAACCGACCGACAGGATAAATATGCAGCCATGAGGTATCTTCGAAAATTACAAGCGTAAACGAATGAAAGAACAGGAGCAAAGAGCAATGCACTTTTCGTATCCGTAGTTCTTCTTTTTACCGCAACCTTTGTTGGGGCACAAAACAACAAAACAGCAAATTCAAGCGCAGTGCAGGAGCAAATCAAAATAATTGCTGCCCGAAAAACAAACTTCACTAGCGTTGAATTGGAATTTTCCAACCATCAGCTTATGTTGATCGACTTTTATGGAAACAATATTTTCAGAATGCTCCAGGACAACAGCGGTAAAGAGATGAGAGTGCCACAGGCAGAACCACCGGCAGAAATTCTGGTAAAGAATCCACGAAAAGCGGTTTCGTTCTGGAGGTGAAAACGCTTTGCTGGCCGACAAATACTTAAACACCGTGAAATTCTATACTAGATTGAGAATCAGATAACAAAAACAGAGGGGGCCCAAAAGTCCTTTAAATCAAGTTCTCGCAAAGTTGCATAAGAAGCACAAAGATCGCAAAGTACTGAAATTCAGATTGTGTATTTGCGTGCTTTGTGTAAAGCTTGGCGTTCTTTGCGTGAATGTTTTCTTTTTGGACACCTTCTGTTTTATTTTTTCGATGTAAAACCTAAGGATGGCTTTCCCTTACGTAGTCTGTCTAACTTTCTGCTATTTTAAGGTTACATCGAGATAAACCGAGTGACGTCCGTAAGTATCATAAAACGGTTTGAAAACAACGCCATCAATAGTGAAAAGTAGCTTTTCAGGATCACCCGATATCGATTGGCTGATGTCTTCGGCATCCAAAGTTATTTTCCTCCAATCTTTTCCAGGCTCATTCTCCTGCGCTGCCAGCAGAACCGGTCCGTAAAATAAACTGGCAATGTTTTGCTGATCCATAACCGGCTCCAGGTAAAAATGAAACGGCATGCGCAACTCGATCGTATCTCCGTCTTTCCATTTACGGTTGAGCGTCAGATAACTTCCGGGCACAGCCTCAACTTTTTCATCCTTTCCGTTAATCTTTACGAAAAAGCCTTTGGTAGCCCAATGTGGCACACGTACATTCAGGTCGAATTTGCCATTCCCTTTAATGGTTAAAACGGTGTGATCTTCATTTGGGAAGGCCGTTGCCTGTGTTACCGTTACCTTCTTTTCGGTCCAGTTTAAGGTTGATGGTACGTAAAGGTTCACATACAAAGCCTGGTTGTCGGCACTCTTAAAATAAATAGAGTTCTGAAGTTTGGTGCTGCTTTCAAGCGCTGTGCCGTTGCAGCAGGTAAAACCATGCATATCGTCATTCCCAAATTGTTTTACTGAACCCGGCCTCAATGGTACGTGATAAGTGTTGGCAGGAGAATCTTCTGCAACTGAAGCCAGAATGTGATTGTACAATCCACGCTCGTAATAATCCATTAACTCCGCCCGATGGTCAAAAAGAAAAAGGTTGCGGGTTAATTTGAGCATGTTATAGGTAGCACAGGTTTCGTTTTGTCCGCCGGCTGAAAAACCATTTTCATAAAGGGTTGCCGGCTGACTGGTAAAACATTCCGCATTTGAAGGATTACGTGCCCCGGCTACTCCGCCAATGCTGTACATGTAATCGTTGGTGACCATGTCCCAGAAATTATCGGCAATGTGAAAATATTCGGGAGCTTCTGAGTCGCGGTAAATTTCAAGCGCCCCCATAATTTGAGGGATGTGCTGGTTGGCGTGCAGGCCGCGAAACATGTCAACATTTTTAGCCAGTCCGTGCGAATGTTCAGCATCGCCGTAAAACACCCGGATGTTATCAAACAACTGAGCTGTTTCCATGTAGCGGGGCTCTTTGGTTAAACGGTACAATCTTGCCATGGCCTCGTTCATTCCGCCAAACTCTCCGGCAATGTAAGTATTCCACATGCTGATCAGCCTTTCGGTTGGTACGTGGCTCAAACGAACATACACCCAGTCGCCCATGCCTTTTACAATTTCGAGTGCCTTTTCATTGCCACTGACGTCATAAATATCCATCAAGCCTGCAAGAATTTTGTGCAGGGTGTAATAAGGTGCCCAGATTTTTGAATTGTCTGTTCCGTATTTTGCCCCCTTTTCCAGCATAATAAACTGGTCGGGCGGATAGGCGCTGATAAATCCTTTGCCCCAGTTCCAGTAATCGGTACGGATCCCTTCTTCGCTTAGATCTGAATCAAAGTCTGATTTTCCCGGCCCCGGAGGAACCGCCATCGGATCAGATACGCTTTCACCTCCACTTGTTTTTGGCTGCCCCGACAGTTGAGCTAATTCATACAGGGTGTTCACCATGTACTCCATCTTTTTTGCAAAATTTTCCCGGAGCGAAGCATCGTAAGCGGTACTGGCATAAGCCTGTGCAATGGCGCTTAAATAATGCCCGGTGGCATGACCACGCAACTTGGTTTCCTGGCTGTCCCAAACGCCCAATGGTTCCGCGCCTTCGGGTTGTTTTTGACCAAAGGCATTGCGGAACATATACAGGAAATCATCCGGATTTGTGTTGGCCAGGCCGTTTATAAATTTATCCCGGTTTTCAACAAATTTTGTTTTGCGGTTGTATAGGTCATCATTCAAAGAAACCTGGTCAAGATTGAAAACTTCCAGTGTACGGCCAGGTGTGTCGGGCTGTTTCGCCGCTTTCACGGTAACAAGCGCTTTGGGTTGAATGTCAGTTCCGGCAACGCGTCCGGTAATCGTATATTTCCCGGGGCTGAGTACTTCGCTGTTATTCTCCGGAGCGGGCCAAAGCACTCTTACATCGGGCCCGTTGGTATTTTTACTGTAAACGCCGTGCAGAAAACGAGGTAAACGCGGAAGAACTCCCACATGTGTTTCCACCGCAATATCGGGCACGCTGGTTAGAAACGCAGTATACAACTGCGGCCTTGTTTCCGGAAATTCAGGGAGATCCTTTTCCTGCCTGTTTCTCTCCATTTCCGCTACCTCTTCCTTATGCAACGCGCTGTAATTAATCCTCCCGATTTGTCTGTCAGTTAACGGAATTCGATAGATTCGAAAATCATGCAGTTTTGCATTTAAAGAAACGTTGTCTGATGCCAGTGATTTTCCGATATAAAACTGATTCCGATCTCCTGTTTGACTGCCGAACAGTTGTTTTAGCTCTACTTCCGTATTGGTTACTTCGCTAACCAGTTTTCCGTTAAGGTAGCTTGTAAAAGTTTTTTCGGGAATATTGATAACAACAGCTAAATGCTGCCATTTATTCAAAGCCGCCGCCTCTGAACTTGCGGTATAGGTAGCGGTGTTAGTCACTATCTGTGCAACGAAACCTTCTTTTCCTGCGGGAGTGGCACGAAAGCCCGACTTGCCGTTCTTTCCGAAGTAGAAAAGCGGTGCATCGTTTTCTGTCGAACGCAAAAAGATCCACGCCGAAATACTAAGCGACTCTTCTCCTGCCAGCCATTCACCGGGAATGGTAAGATAGGCTTTCCCGTCTCCGGGTAACGAAAGCACCTTCCCGAGCACTTCATCGTCAACAAATTCGAATCCGGAACCCTCCATGCTTCCATGTAAATTGTTGCGCGACCAGTCTTTTACGTCTCCGTTAAACAGGTAGCGGGCAATTAAATCGGTTTCTCCAATTCCGTCCAGAATCTGATCGCCGCTTTGTGCAAACACCGAAGTTGAAGCCAAAACACAAAGAAGCAATCCAACGAAAAGCTGATGTACTTTCATCTATTTAGAATTTAGTTTAGTAGTTTTTATTGAATCCCGAAATTAACTGGTTCGTTTAAAAATCCAAAAAACTGAATATTTCCGGTGCAGAACTTTCACATATGTTCACTTTTGCAAACGACGGAGTTCCCGCTTTTGAAACTTAAGCTTCAAAAAATCCCTAAATGATTTGCAGATAAAAGCAGTATGATCTGCTGTAAGTCTTTTAATGCGACTTTACTTCGTGTCTTTTTCCTGAAAGGAAACATATAACTGTTGCACTTTGGGATTCTTCTCCGGAGTCAGCGTAAAGTAGATTTTCAGCTCTCCATGCTGAGCTTTTATGGTGTAATTCCCTCTTAACTGATTCTCCGGCTCTATTTCCCCCACCTCTTCAATCGGTCCTGCTTTTTTAAAGATTTTGTGCACCTCTGCCATTCGGTCTTCTCTCGATATATCCAGGTAAAAATTTTCAGCCAGAATCTTGTCTTCCAAATCAGGTTCCCAGTGCTGAATCAGTTGCGTGACCTGCTCCTGCCGCTCCAGCAAAATATCAGAAGCCGGTAATTTGCGGGGCTTTAAACTGGCCGTTTCGAACAACAATTTACTGATATCTTTTAACGACCACGGCGACATATAGGTAAGGTTGCAAAAAGCCATAATACCGACTCCATAATCGGGGTAAAACGTGTAATTACTACCAAAACCGGGAAGTGCACCGGCGTGCGAAACCCTCTTCATACCATTGCAGTATTCTGTAATCCCCAGGCCATAGCCATAGCCCGAAACCGTGGGACAGGCCTCGCCGTTGTAGTCTTTCGCATGGGCATTCAACGACGGAAACTGCGGCGTTTGCATTTCCCGCAGCGAGCTTCTTTTAATGGGGCCAGCCTCATCGTCATTCCGTGGAGGCCACGCCGAAAGATGAAAACTAACATATTTGGCGAAATCTTCTATCGAGGTAATCAGTCCGCCCATGGCGCCGTATGAGCCGTCGTGGAGCATGGGTTCCAGCTTCCACTGTTCATCTTCCCAGCGGTAACCAAGAACCAGTTGTTGTTCCGGAACGCTGTCGTATTCCCAGTAGGTGTGCTCCATACCCAACGGCTGAAGAATATTTTTCGTGATATACTCCTGGTAAGGCATTCCCGACACACGTGAAATAATATATCCGAGAAGTGCGTAACCCGTGTTGCTGTATTCAAACTGACAGGACGGTACATTGGAAAAAGACACTCCTTCTCCAACCAGGTCCATTAACATTTGATCGGGTTCGTCCAGCTGGCGGTCTCCCCAGGGGTTGTCTTCCGGAAATCCGGCTGTCATCGTTAGCAGGTTTTCAATGTCCATGGCCGGGGCATCTTTCGTGAGGTATACCACGTTCGACAGCTCAGGAATGTATTGGCTCACCGGATCGCTCAGCAACAGTTTCCCTTCGTCCCTGAGTTTTATCACGGCCATAGCGGTAAAACTTTTGGTCATGGATGCAATCCGGAAAGAAGAGGCAGAAGTAGCGGGTATTTCCTTTTCAATATGGGCAAAGCCGGTGGCGGAGGCTACGATCAACTGGTTGTCGACCACTATGCCGTAAGCAATACCCGGAATTTTTTTGGCTTTGGCATGCTCCTCTATCGATTGTTGGATTTCAGGTGCAATCGCTTTGATCTTTTCGATCCGTTCGTCGGGCACAAAAGCCGGAGCTTTGTACGAAGCAGAAAACGCCTGAGCTACATTCCCGCTTGGAGAATCGGCCGATGGTTTTGACTGGCAAGCGATAAGAATTGCCACAAAACTGATGTAAATAAAAGCGTAAAGTAATCTTTTCATAACAGAATTTATTTTGGGCATGAATAGCATCAGCAAACGCTAAGTTACTGAGAGTGTTGTTCGAGAATAAAGATAGTAAACATAAGCGCAATAAAACAGACTTTTGGCCAACGGCCGCCGTTTTATTTTTGGCGTAATTTATAGCGCAAATGTGTCGTCAGGGCCGAGGGTATCACTTCCACCATCTCAATGTCATATTTGTCTTTATCGATCCCGTCGAAAAGGCGGATCCCGCTCCCCAGAAACACGGGTGCGATGTGAATCATAAATTCGTCGATAAGTCCGGCGTTCAGAAACTGCTGGATCGTATTTGCCCCGCCCTGAATCCGGATATCCTTTCCGTTGGCCGATTGCCTGGCTTTTTCCAGTGCACTTTCTATCCCGTCGTTAACGAAATAAAAAGTAGTGCGCTTGCCATGCGACCAGGGTTCCCGTTTTTCGTGGGTCAGCACAAAAACATCGGCTTCGTATAAATCTTCCGCCCACGACACTTCGCCTTCTTCAAACATGCGTTTCCCCATAATGTAAGCCCCTGTGCGTGCAAACACCGCTTCAATTACCTTACTGTCGGCGCCGTATTCTTCACCGCCTTCCATTTTGATGTGTTTCCAGAATGCCTTTTGCTGAAACATCCACTGGTGCAGCTTTCCGGATACTCCGCCCATCGGATTTTTGGGACTTCTGTTGTCGCCTGCGAAAAAGCCATCGAGCGATATGCCGCTGTCAAAGATTATTTTGCTCATACGTTTTATTTGTTTGGTTTACAACAGGAAATGATTTGAAATTTATTTCCTCGTTCAATAACCGCTGAGGGGTTGAAAATGTTGCAGGCGAGCTGAGATTACTTCGCCTTCCGTTAGCCGGTGGATCGTCTTGCTATGACAGGTTGGTTTAAAGTAGCCGACAGCGGACAACGAACAATCGATCGGGAATAAATCAAATCATTGTCCGCTGCCGGATATTATGGATATGAGAGGTCATTGCGATCCCGGGCACTCGGGAGAAGCAATCCTTTGCCAGGGAGGCAAATCGTCGCAAACAAAGCCGAGTTCTGTTTTGTCGATGCAATCGACCTGCTGCTTAGCAATGTTTGCAAATGAGGGGGGAGTTTAAATGCCCTGATTTAAGTTAATCGATTCCAAGTCTTTTGTGCATATCTCTCATTTCTTTTCCAAATTCAATTTTATCTATTACAGCTTTACGTTTATCTTCTGGCAAACATTGGATACAAGTTGGAAATTGAATGCTTTTGTAATTTTTATTACATTTTGGACATAATTCCATGTTGTATAAATCAAAATAAGATGCACATTTTTTACAAGCAGTAATTGTATCTTCAAAGGAAAGGTATCTAATGTTGTCGTTGAGATAAAGCAAAAATGCTTCTTTCTCAATCGTTTCAGCATCTCTGTTCTTTGCCCGTTCTCTTTGCAACCAATATCTTATATTTGAAATGTTATGCTTATTTTTCCATTTATCCTTCGATACAAAGCACTTATCTCGCACTTCTGTGGCTTTTTCATTTTCATAGAAAGCTGAAATAAGTTCATCAACAGACCTATAAACTGTTAGATCAAATTCGTGCCGGCATTCAGTGCATAGATATTGTGGGGATTTTCTTAATCTTTTGTTTGGATTTCTACTCATACAATTAGGGCACAAAGGAGTAGGGACATATTCATATTTCTCTAAAATATGCGTCGTTAATTCAGATTTATCAATGTCGGGATTGGTTTCAATATAGTCTTTAGCATATGCTCTTGTTAAGTCTTTTGTATATTCAGAATATTTTTTAGGGTGGAAGGAATGCTGCAGAGTTAATGTTTCTTTACTACCACATATTTCACATTTATCTTTAATGATTTCGGACCTTCTGTCTTTCCAATCTTTTGTGTGCCAAGAACGTTTTCCTTCTTCTAAGCCATTCCAACATTGTGCTTTTGCAAGTTCTAAACTAATTTCATTTTTCGCCAATTTGTTTCTTAGCTCTATGAATTCGTTATAAGTCAACATATCAAATATTGGTTTATTTGTTAATAAAAAACTGTCGTTTAAACTTGCTGCAAACGCTGTATGAGATTCGCTAGTTCGAATCGAGCCAAACCCAGCCAATATCTTATTCCACGTGATAACGCTTATTATTTTTCTTCTTCATCCGTTTCTTCAATCTCATTGTCGCCATTTGTCAAATATTTAAATACTTCATTCCCAGTTTTGACAATTTCTTTTACTAGTGCAGTCGATTTATTTGCTAAATCAATTTTAGCTAACTTCTCTTCATAAAGCTTTTTAGCTTCTTCTTTTTCATTTTTATTTTCGGCAGTAGTTTCTTTGTTTAAAATCTTAGGTTTTTCTATTTCAGGAGGTGTTATTTCTACCGATACTCCTTGATCTAAGGATTTTGCAATAAACTTAATATGTCCGGTCAAAGCATTTTTTAATTCATTCTTCCGACCAACTTCAATTTTTGCTGAATATTCTTTAATAATTTGATTTACAATTTCTTTAATTTCTCTTTCTATCTCGCTATTTTCATGTTTCTCAATGGTCGCAGCTTCACTTTTGGGAGCTCCTAACTCAGCCAATTTAAGTCTAGCTGCCCTAATTTCAATTATTCTTTTATACAGTGTTGCCAATCTTTCAATTGTGATAGAAAGACAAAGTGCAATTTCAGTTGCATTTTCAAAGAAAAACTCGAGAGAGCCGTTATTTACGAGTGATATTCTTGTATCTTCAATTTGTTCTCCAGTTAATTCTTTTAAAGTTTTGAAAACTTGGTCCCAACGATGTAGATTCTTGTTTATGTTTTTTATAGTATTTCCGGTTAGTTCCTCGGGCAGAATTAATCCTACTTCATAAGTATCATCATCATAAAAATGAGCGCCAATATTCAATTTTTCAAAATTTCCCTTGATTTGAGTTATTTGAGTAATAAACTCGTTTCTTTTAGTATTGTACTCTTGAAGCTTTTGAACTGTCAAAGCATTATTAAATGGTGTTCCATTTAGTAATGTCTTAATTTTGTTTAAAGAAGAAACGCCAAAAAATTCTTCCCCACCAATTTCTGTCAACATTTTATAATTGCTAATGCTGAGGTTGTTGATTTTACATTTTACTAGACTATCTTCTAAGGTCTTTAAATGTTTTTCAATTTCTGCTGGCTGATTTTGAGAAATACTTGTCGTAAGATTTGATATTAATGTTGGGTATTTAACATCTGTGTTGCTTCCAACTAAATCCCAAATTAGGTTGTTGAGTTTTGTAACTTCCATGGTTTATTTTTTTATTTTACAATAAGTGGTAACCTATGAGGAACCACCTCACTGAATATGTATCCTTATTATAGACTGTATTTTTACGCCCGATTGGGAAGTGTATATATCGTTTTTCTGATTTTTAAGCGCGGGAGTGTTTTCATTCGTAAGCGTTTGGTTTATCGTTTTCCCGAAGATAAAAATAAAAATCTTTTGTTCAACAGAAAGACAAGGCATTTTGCACTAAAGCCCTGCAAATGATGAATGTGCAGGACTGTCGCGGCTTTCGCAGCCGGGGAATACCCATTTTTACCTTGGGGAGAAGAATAATTACCCTGGTAATCGAAACAATTACCTCGGGGATAATAGAGATTACCTTGGGGATGAAAGCAATCCCTTAGGTAAAATCTATGGTTACCTTGGTAAAAAGAACAATTACCCCGGGTATGATAGATATTCCCTAAGTAATCAGAGCTATCCTTTAGGTAAAAACTATGATCCCCCTGCGGAGAAGAGTAATTACCAAGGTAAAAAGGATAATAACCATGGGGAGTAAGGCAATTCCAAAAGGGAGTGAAGTAAAAATGTTGCTTCGGGTCACATTGGCTTACCGATGAACTACAAATACTTCAACTATTCTTAATGTTTATTATTTTCCTGCCGGAGGCCATACTCTTTGGCTTGATCCAAAGAGTATGGAGAAAAATCAAGGCTGCTTTTTATCTGCACCTTTCATCTTCATCCAGACTAAGTTCGCGCGAGTGATCTCCTCATATCTTCGGAGCTTCTCGGGCTCTCTAAGCCCGGATTTCGATTTCAAGACTTGATAAAAAAAGGCCAGCTCAGGTATGTAGCTTACGAAAACTTTTGTGCGGGCTGGTCAAAAATCCGTCAGTCGGGCTAAGCCGCAACTTTGAAAACACGCCAAGGTTATTTTTGACAAGATTTTTGCTTTCTTTTCATCGACTGGAAAAGAAAGAGCCCGTCTGGCTTGAAGACAAAAACGACACTTCAGGGATAGTTTCCACCGAAATGTCGTTTTGAATATTTTGCGTTGGTGTTACAACACCGTCGTTTCTATTTATGATCGCGTGCGCGGATTTCCACCCGGCGGATCTTGCCGCTGATGGTTTTGGGCAGCTCGTCGACAAATTCAATTACCCGCGGGTATTTGTAGGGCGCTGTCACCTGTTTTACATGGTCCTGCAGTTCCTGTGCCAGCGCGTCGCCAGCCTGGTCCTTGTATTCCTTGGCGAGCACCACGGTAGCTTTTACCACCTGTCCGCGAATTTCGTCGGGAACACCGGTAATGGCACATTCCACCACGGCAGGGTGAGTCATCAGGGCGCTTTCTACTTCAAACGGCCCGATGCGGTAGCCCGAGCTTTTGATCACATCGTCGGCACGGCCCACAAACCAGAAATAGCCGTCCTCGTCTTTCCAGGCCAGGTCGCCGGTATAGTAAATCCCTTCTAACATGGCTTCGTTGGTAAGTTGCTGGTTCCGGTAATAGCCGTTAAACAGCCCGGCCGGGTATTTTTTGTCGTAGCGGATCACAATCTGCCCCTGCTCGCCGGCTTCTGCCTCACGTCCGTCGGGCGTAAGCAGTTCGACCTCGTAATGCGGATTGGGCAAGCCCATCGAACCGGGTTTGGGTTCCACCCACGGCGATGTAAACACCGACAGCGTGGTTTCGCTTTGTCCGTAGCCTTCGCGCAGTTTGATGCCCGTTAACTGGAAAAAGCGGTTGTACACCTCAGGATTCAGCGCCTCCCCGGCAATGGTGCACCATTCGAGCGCCGATAAATCGTAATGACTCAGGTCTTCGCGGATCAGAAAGCGGAATATGGTTGGCGGCGCACACAACGAAGTCACCTGGTGTTTCGAAAGCACTTCGAGGATCGCCGAGGGTGTAAATTTCTCGTGGTCGTACACAAAAACCGTCGCTCCCACCAGCCACTGACCATAGAGTTTTCCCCAGACAGCTTTGAGCCAGCCCGTGTCGGCAATGGTAAGGTGGATACTGTTTTCGTGCAGGTTTTGCCAGTATTTTGCGGTAACAATGTGCGCCAGCGGATAAACACTGTCGAGCAGCACCATTTTCGGATCGCCGGTGGTTCCCGAAGTAAAACTCACAATAATCGGGTCACTGTTTTTGGTGGGTTCTGCCGGACGTTCAAAAGGTTGGGCCTTTTTAATTCCCTGCTGAAAATCGTCCCAGCCTTCGGGAACAATCGGGCCAATTGAAATCCGGTGTTTCACCGAGGGCGATTGCGGCATGGCATCGTCTACATGACCGAGAATGAGTTCGTCTCCGTCGCAAACAATGGCTTTTATGGTAGCCGCGTTGGTCCGGTAAACCATGTCTTTTTTAGTGAGCAGGTGCGTGGCCGGAATAATTACCGCCCCGATCTTGTGCAGCGCAATAATGGTAAACCAGAACTCCACCCTGCGTTTCAGAATGGCCATTACCATGTCGCCTTTGCCGATTCCGAGCGACGAAAAATACCCCGCCGTACAGTCGGTAATTTCCTTTAGTTCGCCAAAGGTAAAACTGCGGCATTCGCCCTGATCGTTGGTCCAGAGCAGCGCCCTTTTGTGCGGGTTCTGTGCCGCCCATCCGTCGACCACATCGTATGCAAAATTGAAATCTTCGGGGATAATCAGTTCATAATTGGCCTTAAAGTCTTCAAAATCCTTAAAGGTCGTCTGTTTTAAATACTTCTCAATCATGTAGCATCCTTTTATTTAAAAAATAGTGGCGAGAAACCGCACTGTTTTTCCGTCAAGCGCCTTCATTCCATGAGGCTGGGTGGCATCGAAATACAAACTGTCGCCTTCGTTCAGCACCAGCTCGTGCCCGCCCACACTCAGGAGCATTCTTCCCTCCAGCACAAAATCCAGTTCCTGTCCGTTATGGCTGTTCAAATGCATCGGTTTTTCCTCCTCCTCCGGTTCGACGGTAACAATAAAAGGATCGGCTTTTCGCCCTATAAAACCGGCAGCAAGCGCCTGGTATTTATAGGCTTTCGAGCGTTCAATGGCCGGCCCCTGCCCCGCCCGGGTCAGAAAATACGATTTCATATTGGGCTCGTCGCCAAACAACAAAGCCGTTAACCCTACGCGGTATTTTTTCGACACATTTTGCAGCACGCCAATCGGAATATCGGTCTTCCCACTTTCGTACCCCAGGTAGTCTTCCACCGAAATATTACAGGTGGCAGCCATTTCTTCCACCGGGATATCCAGCACTTCGCGCAAGCCACTTAAGCGTAATGCGATCTCGCGAATCTGTTCGTTCATAATGGTTTTTTGTATTTGATTCGTTTCGGGCAAAGGTACTTGTTTTGCCCAAAAAAGGGACGTTCAGCCCTGAAGATATCTCCTGTTTTTGCAAAATTATGAAACGACCATGACGAAGATTAGCCACAAACAAGTATAATTAAAATCAGGGGAGTTACATCGAATGCAAATGAACTAAACAATTTTGATGAGATGAAAAGAAGCGGGGAGCAGGGAGCGGGGAGCGGAGAGCGGAGAGCACAGAGCGAAGAGCGGAGAGCGGAGAGCAGGGAGCAGGGAGCGAAGAGTCACTGATCATTGGTCAGCAGGTGGCAATCTATATCAATCTAATTCAATCCTCTCAATCCTTCTTCTCCAATGCCGAAATGCTTTAATGCGAAAATGCGAGAATGGGCTTCGGGCGGCGAGTCATTGGGCATTGGTCATTAGTCAGCAGGTGTCAATCTGTATCAATCTAATTCAATCCTCTCAATCCTTCTTCTCTGAACTCTGAAGTTTGAACTTTGAACAATCAATCCTTCAGAAACAATGCAGAAATGCTTTAATGCGAAAATGCGAGAATGGGCTTCGGGCGGCGAGTCATTGGTCAATAGTCATTGGTCACTGGAAATTCAATCTGCTCTGTCTATCCAATCTTTCTGTCCTTCAATCCTTCAGTCCCTCAATCTCATCATTCCTTCCATCCTTCTTCTCCAATGCGAAAATGCGAGAATGGGCTTCAAGCCGCGGGCAATTATGAAACAGCAAGAATGTCATCTCCATAAAACTCCATTCACATGACTAAGAAAAACCAACCGAATCGGGAGGATTCAAATGTTTGTAGCCGAATCATGAAACTAGCAAATTCGACTCCAGCCGGAGTCGTATGACAGCCATATATTTAAAACTATAAACATTTGATACCGCCGGTATCCGAAAACAATTCTCCTTTTCTTTTCGTGAAAAATTTGAAAATGCTCCCCCCTAAATAAAACCGAGCTTTAACCACCTCCCCTTCCCATCGGTTGACGAGTCAGGGTCGCACACCTCGTCGAAGCCGGATTGAGCCGGATTGCTTCTCCCGAGTGCTCGGGATCGCAATGACTGTTACCTTCTATTATTTACCTGTTTCGGCTGCTGGCGTTGAAGAATAGACGATCAGATCGTTCACATCTACACGGTAGTCGTCAGCAGGATTTTTCAGCGTGATCGACACCGTATGTTTTCCTTCCGGAAGCTGGTATTTCCAGGCTACTTCGTGGCGGCGTTTCGAGAAATTGGTGGGCATCACAAAGCTTTCGGCTTCTCCCCCGTCGATACGCATTTCCAGTTCCAGCACCTGGTCTTCCCGGTCTTTCTCTTTTTGTGCCGATCCGGTCAGTGCAAAACCATTGCCGCTGAATTCAATTTCCACTTCCGTATTGCCGCCGGTAAGTTGTTTCCCTATCCATTCGCGCGATACCGGGAAATGACCTTCAAAACCGGTTTCCAGCTGTACCGGTTTTATTTCCTGAAAAGCAACAGTAATGTTCTCGCCGTCTACTTTTCCGCCGTTTTCGGCCAGCACCTGTAACGCGTGTTTGGTTCCTATTTCATACACATCGTTTAGCGACATGGTGGTGTATTTGAAATCCATATCCTCCACCGGAGCAAGCGCCTTTTTCCATTCGTCAGGAATGTTGGCATACCCGATCATCGTGCCAAGAATACCGCCTGCACTGGCCGGGTTACAATCCGAGTCCTGTCCGCAGCGCGTTGAAACGTCGAGCGTTTTTGTATAATCGCCTTCACCGTACAGCAGGCCAACCACGATGTAAGCCGCATTGATCTTCGCGTCGATGTTAAACGGACGAAACACACCATCGGGGCAGCCAATGTCTGTCGACCATTTTTTCTCCACCTCGTTCCAGGTTTGGTGCCAGTCGTCGGGAAACTGCGCGTGCCACTGGATTACATCGTTAATACATTGGTAAAACTGCGACTGCTCGGGTATTGCTTTTAAAGCTTCGTTCACCACGTAATTCACATCGTCCGAAACAAATGCGAGCGAATACATGGCCGCCACATACACACCACCGTACCAGCCATCGCCGTAATTCATAATGTGCCCTATCTTATCGCAGATCTCCGAAGCCGTGTTCACCATTCCCGGCGCCATTAACCCGGCAAAATCGGCCTCAATCTGGAAATCGATATCATCGGAATGCGGATTGTTCAACCAATGACCCGACTCGGGTGGCATAATTCCGTTAAGAATATTGTAACGGGCAGCCTGATTGGCATGCCACAGCATATAATCAGCATTGGCAAAGGCCTCCGCATGCGAGGCAGCAGGAGCATCGAGCCCTTCCTTTTCAAACACATCCACAAACGTAAGGTCCATGTACACATCGTCGTACAAACCGGGGACGTTTTCGTAATACCACAAACAACGGTTCTCATCCCATGGAATAGAAACCGTGTCGTCGATCAATCTCCCCAGATAACGAAACTCGGTAGGCCCGCCATAAGTGCAACCAATCACCTGCCCGGCCCAGCCTCCCTTAATTTTGTCCTGAAGTTCGGCTTTTGTGAGTGTGGTTTTTAACTGTGTTTTAGATGAGTTTTGGGACGTGCATGATGCCAGTACGAGGATCAGCACTAAAAAAGTCAGGTTCTTCATATTTTCAGGTTGATGTTGGTGTAAAAACTCTTTTTTTGAAGGTGAAAAATTACCGTTCATGAAACATCTGCTAAGTTACCCGATAGAACGGAAAAACAAACACTGCTACCCGATAAAATAAGATAAACAGATTGCTTCTCCCGAGTGCCCGGGATCGCAATGACTGTCAACGCGTATTATTCGCCGGCAGCGGACAATGATGAACTTCAATAAAAGGATATTCTCACCTGTCCGCTGCATTGTACCCATATGCTATCGTGTCATTGCGATCCCGATGAGTCAAACGAATCGGGAGAAGCAATCTACCTACAATGGTAAAGTATGACAGATTCAGCTTCCACCACCTCTCCTTCCCGTCGGTTGACAAACCAGGGTGCTCCTCCTTCAAGGAAGAGAAATGGTTGCGAATGGGCTCTCGATAAAAACAACGTTCCTATATTTAAGAAAAACCAACCGAATCCGGAGGATTCAAATGTTTGTAACCGAATCATGAAATTAGCAAATTCGACTCCCGCCGGAGTCGTATGACAGCCATATATTTAAAACTACAAACATTTGATACCGCCGGTATCCGAAAACAATTCTCCTTTTTTTTTTCGTGAATAATTAGAGAATGCTCTCCCCTCTAAATAAAATTTACCCTCCACCACCTCCCCCTGATCGTCGAATGACGGATCAGGGTACTCCTCCTTCATGGAGGAGAAACGGTCGCGAAAGTCATCAGATGATTGTTAAATATTATATCAGAAAACCAACTGCGGGCATGACAAAATTCCGTCAGTCGGGCTAAGCCACCACTTTGAAAAAATGCCAAGGTTAATTTTGTCTTGATTTTTCTTTGTTTCGTTTCTTTTTATCAAGAAAAAGAAATGAAAGGAAGTTAAAGGCAAAGCCTCATCATCCTGAATAAAAGATTGCTTCTCCCGAGTGCTCGGGATCGCAATGACTGTAGCCGTGCACAGTTAACTGCAGCAAACCATCCATTCCCCTTTACTTTCAGCGACAAAACAGGCAACAGGGAAACAAAGCATGAAGCCTGCAAATATTCAGTTTTTCAATTTCAGGGTTTTGCTATCTTTGACGATTAATTTTTGACAAGCTGCAAATGACGATTGAAGAAATAAACAAGCTTTGCAAAAATACCCTCATCGGGCATTTGGACATTGAGTTTCTGAGTTACGGAGAGGATTTTGTGGAAGCCCGCATGTTGGTCGATCAGAAGAAATGGCAACCGGCAGGTTTGCTCCACGGCGGCGCATCGCTGGCTTTGGCGGAGACCGTTGCCAGCGGCGGCTCGATGCTGCTCGTCGATCCGGCTCAATTCAATGTGGTCGGAATGCAGGTGAGCGGAAATCATATTTCATCGGTAAGCGGAGGTTTTGTGCTTGCCCGTGCAGAAATCATCCACCGCGGAAGCAAAACACATGTTTGGGATGTAAAAATTACCTCCGGTGAAGGAAAACTTATTTCGGTGGCGCGTGTTACCAATATGATCATCGAAAAAAAACAGAAGAGGGATTAATGGAGCAGGTGACAAAAAAAGCATATTCAGTTTTCGATGCTTTAAAAACAGCTTTACAAAAAAAACTCACATTTGCCATTTACCGGTTACCCGGTGAAGAGGACGTATCGATGGTGGTACAAAAAGACCACCACTTGCAGCAGTTGGATAATTTATCGGAAATACCCGACAAGGGAGGTTTTCTGATTTCGCCTTTTGACAAGGACAACGGGCAAAAATCGTATTTGATACGCCCCGATTATGTGATTCGTAATATTCTTGATAAAGAAACTTTCAACCAAATAGAGGCGTTGTCGCCAAGCGGATTAAACGGCATGGATTGCATTCCGCCGGCCGAAACATCGCACGACGAATACATCGATCTGCTCAACCGCACGATCGGCGCCATTCAGGAGGGCGAATACGACAAAGTGGTATTGTCGCACGTGAAGATCCATCCCGGCCAATATTTTCCGGAACTAAAAAAGATCTTTCACATTTTGTGCGCAACCTATCCCAATGCCTTTGTTTATTTGTTCCGCATTCAGGGACATTGCTGGATGGGAGCTACTCCCGAGCCTTTGCTTTGTTCGCTCGACAACGAACTTTACACCGTTTCACTGGCGGGTACGCGTCCATATTCGCTTGAAAATAGCAACATCGCCAACTGGAACAACAAAGAGCGAATGGAACAGGAGTACGTAACGCGATATATCGAAGATGTACTGAAACGACACAACATTCAGCAATTCCGGAAAAACGGCCCGTACACCAAGCGTGCAGGAAAGTTGCTGCATTTACGTACCGACTTTTACATTCCGATGGAAGAAGTGGGCAAAAAGATCCCTTCGCTGATCGACTCGCTTCATCCGACTTCTGCCGTGTGCGGAATGCCGATGAAAAAATCGCTTCAGTTCATCAAATCGATGGAAAAGCACCACCGCGAATATTACGCAGGATATCTTGGCCCGGTGGGCATCGATAAGGAACTCCGGCTTTTTGTCAACCTGCGATGCATGAAAGTTTTAGAGAACCAGCTTGCCTTATACGTGGGAGGTGGCATTACTTCCGATTCGGTGGCCGAAGAGGAATGGGAAGAAACCGAGATCAAGGCAGATACCCTTTTGTCAATTCTTCATCAGATTCAGTAAATGATCCAGCGTCATCAGCATATTACCGATTTAAGCGTGCTTTGCAAAGAAGCCGGAATCGAACAAATTATTATTTCACCCGGCTCGCGGAACGCACCGCTTACCAATGCGTTTTTTGCCACTTTTGGCAAAGGCTGCCACAGCATTGTGGATGAACGAAGCGCAGCGTATGTGGGGCTGGGGATGGCGCGTAACCTGCAAAAACCGGTAGTGATTATCTCAACTTCAGGAACTGCGGTTTTGAATTACAGTCCGGCCATTGCAGAAGCCTACTACCAGCGCATCCCGTTGGTGGTGATCACTGCCGATCGGCCTTCGAAATGGATCGACCAGCAGGACAATCAAACGATTCGCCAACAAGAGGTGTACCGGAATTTCATTGTGAAAAGCCTGTCGCTTCCGGAAGAATACACGGCTGAAACATTGCAGCAAACCCACCGCGATATTACTGAAATTATCGAATTGGCCAAAACGATGGGTGGACCGGTTCATATTAACGTTCCGCTTGACGAACCGCTTTACGGAGAATTTCCGGCACCATCTGAAACACTGGTCAATGCATTTGAAAATTCAGAAGAACCGATGCCTATTCCTGCTGAACTAAAAGAACAGTGGAATAACGCGGAAAGCATTCTGTTGATCCACGGTCAGGATTTTCCAAATAAGAAATTACAGCAAGCCATTAACGCACTGGCCAGCGACAAACGGGTGGTGGTCGTTGCAGAAAATATATCCAACCTTTCCGGTGAATCCATTATCGATCAGCCGGAGTTGATGATCTGGCACAGCGATAAAGAAAATCTGCCGGCACCCGAACTGTTGATTTATGCGGGTGGTCAGGTGGTTTCCAAACAGCTGAAAGTACTGATCCGGAAATGGAAGATCAAAAATACCTGGCGCGTTGGCGTCGATCTATTTGAAATGGACACCTTCACGCAGCAAAATAAGTTTGCCAAAATAAGTGCTGCCGATGTTTACGCCCAACTCGCAGAAAATATACAAACCGGAGCTAGTAGTGAATTCAAACAAACCTGGCAGAATTCTTATAAAAATGCCTGTGAAGAAGCTGTGAAGATCAGTTCCGGCTTATCGTTTTCCGATCCTGCGGCATTACAGATCCTTTTAAACCATCTACCGGAAGAAACGATTCTGGAACTGGGAAACAGTAGCGTGATTCGCTATTCGCAACTTTTACCGGGAGTAAAAAATCATATTCAGTATGCCAATCGCGGTGTTTCTGGCATCGATGGTTGTTTATCCTCTGCTGTAGGAACTGCATTGACTACCAAGCAAACGACATTCGCCATTTTGGGTGACCTAAGTTTTGTGTACGACAGCAACGCACTCTGGAACCGCGAATTGCCGGGTAATCTTAAAATCGTTGTTTTTAATAACGAGGGCGGCGGCTTGTTTGGATTAATTCCCGGACCATCGTCGCAAGCGGCTTTTAACGATTTTTTTGTCGCACATCATCCCGTGGAGCTGCAAAAATTGGCAGAAGCATTCCATTTGAACTATTTTTGTGCTGACGATCCGGAATCATTAAGCAAGCAGTTAAAACCCTTCTTTGAAAACTCAGAAAGGCCAGCCCTGCTTGAAATAAAAACCGATCAGAATATAAACAAAGAGGCCTTCTTTCGCCTTATTGGAAAGAATAACAGCTAAAAACATTACACAGATATGACAACAAGAAATTGGGAAACCATCAGGGAATTTGAAGAAATCAAGTTTGAATACTGGGAAGGCATTGCCAAAATAACCATTAACCGTCCGCGTTACCGCAACGCTTTTACACCCGACACAACGCGTGAAATGTGTGAAGCCATGGTAATTTGCCGCGAAAGTCAGGACATTTCGGTAGTGGTATTCACCGGCGAAGGCGACAAAGCTTTTTGCAGCGGTGGCGACCAGAATGTAAAAAGTACTGCCGGGTACATCGGGAAAGACGGTGTTCCGCGTTTGAACGTTCTGGACCTTCAGAAACTCATTCGGTCCATTCCCAAGCCGGTAATTGCCATGGTGAACGGTTATGCGATCGGTGGCGGCCACGTGCTGCATGTGGTTTGCGATTTATCGATCGCATCTGAAAACGCCATTTTCGGGCAAACCGGGCCAAAAGTGGGCAGCTTCGATGCCGGTTTTGGCTCGTCGTACCTCGCTCGGGTGGTCGGTCAGAAAAAAGCCCGGGAGATCTGGTTCCTTTGCGAACAGTATTCGGCACAGGAAGCGCTTGAAATGGGTCTTGTTAACAAAGTGGTTCCTTTTGAGGAACTCGAAAACGAAACCGTTCGCTGGGCACAACGCATCATGCAACACAGTCCGCTGGCACTTCGCATGATCAAAGCCGGGTTGAATGCCGAACTCGATGGTCAGGCCGGAATTCAGGAGTTAGCCGGAAACGCCACCATGTTGTACTACATGACCGAAGAAGCGCAGGAAGGGAAAAAAGCATTCCTGGAAAAACGCAAACCCGATTTTTCGAAATATCCTAAAATGCCATAACGCCCGTGAAATTACGTGTCTGGATCAGTGCATTTCGTTTGCGAACCCTCCCGCTGGCGCTTTCGTGCTCGGTGTTGGGGAGTTTGCTGGCTTTGTCGCAGGATAAATTCAGGTGGATTATTTTTGTGCTGACCGTGTCAACCACGCTGTTTTTGCAAATTTTATCGAACCTGGCCAACGACTACGGCGACACCGTTAATGGGGTGGACAACGAAAACCGCCTGGGGCCGCAACGGGCAACACAATCCGGTAAAGTAAGCCGGAAGGAAATGCGCATAGCCATTGGCGTTTTTGCATTTCTTTCGCTGGTTTCCGGTTCTCTGTTGATTTTTCTGGGTTTGAAAGACATCACGCAAATCATATTGTTTTACGTGTTTGGGATCGCTTCCATTATTGCCGCCATCAAATATACCGTTGGGAAAAATCCCTACGGATACGCCGGTTTTGGCGATCTCTTCGTATTTATCTTTTTTGGATTGATCGGCGTTGTGGGAACTTACTACCTGCACACACACGAGTTTTCAGCATGGATTTTATTGCCCGCTTCCACGATCGGCCTCTTTAGTTCGGGGGTTTTAAACCTGAACAACATGCGCGATATCGAAAACGATTCGGAAAGTGGAAAACATACGTTGGTGGTTCGCCTCGGACAAAAAAGGGCTAAAGCTTATCACTTTGCATTGATCGTGGTAGCTATCATTCTGAGTGTGATTTATACGTTACACTTTTACAACTCGGCGATACAGTGGCTTTTCCTGCTTACCGTTCCGCTATTTTTCTGGAACCTGGCCGTTGTAGCCGGGAACTCAGAGCCACAGGCATTAAACAGCGAACTTAAAAAGTTGTCGCTGAGTACTTTTCTTTTCTCCATCGTTTTCGGACTTGCAATGGTGTTGTAATGCTCAAAGCTGAACTCAGATACAAAGAATTTATTTACCGGCGACCGGCAACCACTTCGCGAGGCACTTACACGCAAAAGAATGTCTGGTTTATTTTGTTGTTTGATGAAGACCAGCCACAGGTAAAAGGGATCGGCGAGTGCTCTTTATTTCCCGGATTAAGCATCGACGACCGCGAGGATTTTGAGCCGACACTGAAAACAGTGGTAGATTCAATCAACCGGGGAACGTTTGATTTTGCCACTCCCCTTTTGGAGTTTCCATCCATCCAATTTGCGCTGGAAACGGCACAAAAAGATCTGCAGGCAAACGGTTCAAAACTGCTTTTCCCATCGGCATTTACACGAGGTGAAGATTTTATACGTATCAACGGACTCATCTGGATGGGTGACCGCCGCGATATGGAAAATCAGATCGATCAAAAGCTTTCACAGGGTTTTAGCTGTGTGAAAATGAAGATCGGAGCCATCGGCTTTGAGGATGAATTCGAAGTACTGACTCAACTTCGCAAACGATACCCTGCAACTGATTTGGAAATCAGGCTGGATGCCAACGGAGCCTTTTCACCGGCAGAAGCGCCCGAGAAATTAAAACGGTTGTCAGATTTAACCGTTCACAGCATTGAACAACCCATCCGGCAGAAACAAACCGAAGAAATGGCAAAGCTCTGTGCCGAAACACCCATCCCGATTGCATTGGACGAGGAACTTTTGGGTGTTTTTCAGATGGAGAAAAAAGAACAGTTACTAAACGAAATCCAGCCACAATACATCATTCTGAAACCGGGACTACTGGGAGGAACTGAGCTCAGTGAAGAATGGATCAAAGCAGCTGACCAGCGAAATATAGGTTGGTGGATCACTTCAGCGCTGGAAACCAACATCGGACTAAACGCCATTGCGCAGTGGACCTACACCCTGAAAAAAGATATGCCGCACGGTCTGAGTACCGGGGCCTTGTTTGGAAACAACATCGAATCGCCTTTAAATTTGCAGGGAGAACGGCTTTCCTATTCTCCGGAGCAACATTGGAGGTTAGAAGGACTGAAGGATTGAAGGAATGAGGTCGAGTTACAGCATACTATGCGTCGTTGGATCAAATGCGTAAATGCAGAAATGCTTAAATGATTTAATAAATGAACACCGTGGTCCTCTGTGCCTTCTCTGTGTTTTCTGTGGTAAAAAGTTTGTAAAGCGAAGAATTGAAAGAATAAGCTGATTTGAAGGAAGAAATTGAAATAACAATTGATGGTCGGCAGCTGGTTGGCGAAGAGCTGGAGCAATACTGCCATTTTCAGCTGCAAGACGCCATGATTCAGGAATGGGAAAAGAAGATTTATTCTTTCATCCTCGACTGGACCAGCGATGCTCCCTTCATTGTTCAAACATCTTCGGGAACAACCGGGCAAAAAAAAGAGTTTCATCTTCCCAAAGAAGTAATGACGGCATCGGCCCGAAAAACCTGTGAAATTTTGGGAATCACATCCGAACAGACCGGATTGCTTTGCTTACCCGTTGACTACATCGCCGGGAAAATGATGATCGTTCGCGCCTTTGAAAGCGGGATGAACCTCTTACTGGCCGATCCGAAGGGTACTCCCGATTTAAGTCCGTTCGAAAAAATCGGATTCACCGCCCTGGTTCCCCTGCAGGTTTTTAATCTGCTTAACTCCGGAAATTCACTCGAAAAAATAGAACGGCTTATCATTGGCGGCGGCGAAATAAACACCGAACTGGAAAGGAGTTTGAGTCAGCTTCCCAACGCCATTTATGCCACTTACGGCATGGCAGAAACCTCTTCGCACGTAGCTTTGCGCAGGGTAAACGGTCCGGATAAAAGCAAGTTTTTTACCGCGATCCCGGGAGCTCAGTTTGAGGTGGATGAACGAAGCTGCCTGGTGATTCATGCCGACTACCTCGAAAATCCAATCGTTACCAACGACCTTGTTGAGTTTATCGATTCCTGCACTTTCCGATGGCTGGGACGCTTTGATAACCTCATCAATTCGGGTGGGGTTAAGATTGTACCCGAAGAACTGGAAGCGCTCCTTTCAAAAATAACCGGTTTAAGCGGCGCTTTTATCGGAATTCCCGATGCCAAACTGGGATCGAGGCTGGTACTGGTACTGGAGAAAAAAGATAAAACAGCTGCGCAGTCAGGTATTTTAGAGGAATTGAAAGGAACCCTGCCCAAACATCATCTGCCGAAAGAAATTTTCTTTGTAGAAGAACTGCCGCGTAATGCATCCTTCAAACTCGACCGGAATAAAATCAGAAGTTTAGTACTGCAATGAAACTCTTTATTTTATCAGTCCGTTTACGATTTCACCTTTCCGGTAGCAATATGACACACCTACCATAATATTTGTCTTTCCAGACGGAAAATACTTTTTCCTTCAGCTGAAAAAGTATTCAAAAAAGCCGCCGCTGACAGGAAAATTGCTAAAATCAAATTCACTCCGCGAAAAGAAAAGAAACTCATCCCGATTTTAGCATCGGGATTCAAACAGCTTTTCTTTTTAACGCTACATGCCTTTTGATTTTTAACGCATTTTCCTGTAGGCGGAGCTCTGCTGCTAAAAAACGTTTCCCCATCGAACAGCCTTCTCTGCCAAATCGCCTAAGTAAAGAACGGACAATTTTGCATAGTAAAGCCAAAAAATGAAGTGGGATATGGGGCAAAGCCCCTATCACTTTATTCGAATATCGAGTGAATGATTAGTTTCATACATTCACAAACAAGTAAAAAGCAAACAAGACCAACGTAAAAGTGAATTCAGGCAAGAATAGCCACCTCATTTGCCATATAGGTAAATTCCCTTTATATTTGGTTAGCCACGACCGTGGTAAAGTTCTGTCAACTAATAATTAAACCGACGAAGTATGCAAACCAAAAGTATTTTAGCAGTATTTATGCTGGGCCTGCTCTGCAGTTGCCAGCCCAAATGGCAACCCCTGTTCAGCGACGATCTTTCAAATGCACTCAATGTTAACGGCGCATGGTCTTTCCAGGGAGATGTTCTCACCGCATCAGAAGACGCTTCTTTATTCACAAACGCGGAATATGAAAACTTTGAGCTCGATCTGGAATTTAAAAATGAAAAAGGAACAAACAGCGGGGTGATCGTATATTGCACCAACCGCGAAGACTGGATTCCCAATTCGGTGGAAATACAAATCAGCGACGATCAGCATTTTGGCGACGAAGGCTTAAAACCCATTTTTATGTGTGGCGGAATATTTGGTCACCTGGGACCAACTTCCTCATCGGTGAAGCCGACCGGAGAATGGAACCATATGAACATCCGGTGCGAAGGGCAGCACATCACGGTTACCCTGAACGGGCAGGTTTCTGCCGACATGGACATGGCACTTTGGACCAGCGGTACCAAAAATCCTGACGGAACAGACATCCCTTCGTGGCTGCCGAAACCATTTGCGGAACTCCCCACCAAAGGCTACATCGGGTTTCAGGGAAAACACGGAGACGCAAATATCTACTTCAGGAACATCAAAATATCTCCGATAAAATAAGTAAACAACCACGCTCAGACAAGCCCAGTGAATGTGAATTACATGTAAAAACACTATTGTTATTCATTCTCGAATTAGTCTGACTTATACTTTAATTCCGCAAGCGGAATTTAGCGGCTCGCAGATAACGCAGATTTACGCAGAAAATAATTTGCGGGAATCAGCGCAATCAGCGCGAAAAAAAAATACTTGAGAGAAAGCTGAAAGCCGGAGCAGAATACGTTCCGGCTTCTTCTTTAAAAACATTGAAATCCTGAGCACTTAACACTCTCCATACTTACTGGGGGCATGCCAAATTTCCTTCACTGCTATATCTCTGTGGTACTCTGTGTTTTTTTCTCTGTGGTGCTCTGTGGTTTCCTTGATCTTTAACCACAGAGAACACGAAGTCTTTCACAGAGGTTTGCCGAGTTTTTTCTATTTCTTTTATTCTGACACAAAAAGAAAATCTCTCGTGCACCCGATTCACTTCTTATGTAAAGATTAAGCTTTGGTTTCATTTTGCCAACGAAGGAATACGTTCGCCGGAACATCGATAGCTTTGCGCAAAAATTCGACACATGTGGGTTGCGCTTGCACTAATCTCGGCGGTATTACTGGGCCTGTACGACGTACTTAAAAAACTCTCGTTAAACGGGAACGCGGTTTTGCCGGTGCTTTTTCTGTCCACCATTACGGCAGCTGTTACCGTTGCCCCTTTTGTTGGTGGATCGGTTTTCTTTCCCGATTTTTTTCAATCCATCCAAATGTACGTTCCGCCGGTAAACGCGCACGAGCATCTGCTCATCTTTATAAAATCGGTGATCGTGGTCGGCAGTTGGATTTTTGCGTTCCATGCGATGAAACATCTGCCCATTACCATCATCTCTCCCATTCGGGCCACCGGCCCCATCTGGACCTTGATCGGAGCCATCCTAATTTTTCAGGAACACCTCAACCTTCTTCAATGGATGGGTGTTGCCATTACACTCGTTTTCTTTTACCTGCTTTCTACGGCAGGAAAACTCGAGGGAATCAATTTCAAACGAAACATTTGGATATTTTGCATCATTGCCGCTACGCTTTTGGGCGCTGCCAGCGGTTTGTTCGACAAATACATCCTTCGCCGCATCGACCGTTTGGCGGTTCAATCGTGGTTTTCGTTTTACCAGGTGGTAGTCATGTTACCCGCTATCGCCCTGTTTCGCTGGCGAAACCCCAAACAGGAACGCCCTCCGTTCGAGTGGCGCTGGAGCATTCCGCTGATTGCCATTTTCCTGTTGTTTGCCGATTACATGTATTTCTATGCCCTAAGTATCCCCGATTCGATGATTTCCATTGTTTCCGCGTTGCGCCGCGGTGGTGTAGTTGTAGCTTTTTCAGTGGGAGCCATTCTTTTCCGTGAACACAACATCAAGCGAAAAGGAATTTACCTGTTCGGAATACTTTTGGGAATACTGATCATTAGTTACGGTTCGCGGTGATTTCCGCCCCCTTAAGTTCAAGCCTTTTATTTAACTGTCCTGACCCTGTCCTTGCCACGCAACATATTTTATGGCAAGGCAATAATTTGTATTTTGGTGCAATATTTTTCACCTAAATCAAATTAATTCACATGAAAAAATTAAGCAGCTTACTCCTGTTACTTCTGATTTCAGGAAGCGTTTTATTCGCGCAATCCGGCTACCAGCCCAGCGAAAAAAATCTCGAAAACCGGGAATGGTTTCAGAATGCCAAATTCGGTTTGTTTATTCACTGGGGCGTTTATTCCATTTTGGGTGATGGCGAATGGGTAATGAACCAGCAACAAATCCCCGTCCACCAATACGAAAAGCTGCCCGCGTTCTTCTATCCGGTCGATTTTAATCCGGCGGAATGGGTATCGATGGTCAAAAAAGCCGGAATGAAATACATTACCATCACCAGCAAACACCACGATGGTTTTGCGATGTACGACTCAAAAATCAGCAATTACGATATTATGGACCGCACACCTTACGGAAAAGATGTGCTGAAAATGCTGAAGGAGGAATGCGACAAACAGGGAATCAAGCTTTTCCTTTATCATTCGCAACTCGACTGGCACCACCCCGATTATTTTCCACGTGGCGGAACCGGCCAGAACTATACCGGCCGACCCGAAAGCGGAAACTGGGAAAACTACATCGAATACATGAATACACAACTTTCGGAGTTGCTGACCAATTACGGCGAGATTGGCGGAATCTGGTTTGACGGAATGTGGGACAAGAAAGATGAAAACTGGCACCTCGATAAAACCTATTCTTTGATTCACCAACTGCAACCCGGTACCTTAATCGGCAGCAACCATCATATTGACCCAATCCCGGGCGAAGATTTCCAGATGTTCGAACGCGATCTGCCGGGCGAAAATACCATGGGCTTTAACCAAACCGGAACCATTTCAGAGCTTCCGCTCGAAATGTGTGAAACGATGAACGGTTCATGGGGTTTTAACCTGAAAGATCAAAATTACAAGTCATCGAAAACACTCATTCAAACCATGGTAAAAGCAGCAGGTTTTGGCGCCAACTTCCTGTTGAACACCGGCCCGATGCCCAACGGCAAAATTCAACCCGAAAATATTGATACCTTAATGGTGATGGGTCAGTGGCTTGAAAAATACGGTGAAACCATTTACGACTCTCGTAAAGGCCCGATTCGCCCGCAGGAATGGGGAGCCACCACAGTTGGCAAAGACGGCAATGTGTATATTCACGTACTGGAAATGAAAGACGAAACCCTTCTGATTCCCGCGTTACCGGGTAAAATTAAATCGGCCGTTTATTTTGATGGTGGCGAAAAAGTGAATTTCAAGAAAACAGACGATGGAATACTGCTCACAATTCCAAAAGAAAAAAGAGACGAAATCGATACCATCTTGGTTTTGAAACTAAGCTGATTTTCATCAATACATATAGCGAATACAGATGATAAATCCGGGCAGTGTCCCGGATTTTTTCTTTTCACCTTTCATAAAACATATTTTATCATTAGTGCCACGTAAATCATTAAGATTTC
Source organism: Maribellus sp. YY47 (assembly GCF_023111095.1). Lineage (GTDB taxonomy): Bacteria > Bacteroidota > Bacteroidia > Bacteroidales > Prolixibacteraceae > Draconibacterium. Next base: position 164,830 of record NZ_JALGYW010000010.1, on the reverse strand, counting down.
TTCTCCACCATTTAGCGGATCGCAATGACCTGCATAGAAATTTCTTAAAACGGGGAGGTGTTGCGGCTATCCAAAAAATCAGTAAAATCAGGTTCACGCAAAGAAACATAAGAAGCGCAAAGGTTGCAGATTACTCATAATCAGCTCCTCTCTTTGCGTACTTTTGTGTAAATCTTAGCGCGCTTTGCGTGACATTTACTTTTTGGGACAAGCCCAACACCTCCGGCCAAGATCGCAGCCTTTCAGTGTCGTCGTTGCGAGCCAGATGATTCGGGAGAAGCAATCTCTTTGTCTCGAAATAGTTAAAAATGAAACTAGTACTCTTTTATCAAAAAATTCTTTATTCCGATGTAATGCTTTCCGAAGGCCGACGTCTTAACTTTGAAAACAAGAAACAAAAAGCAGAAAAGCAAACAAAAAAGCATGGTTGCCCGAGATTTTAAAACGAGTGTATTACCGGTAAGCAAAAAACTGCTGCGCTTTGCCACCCACTTTCTGAAGGACGAGGATCTGGCACGCGACGTTGTTCAGGACGTGTTCCTGAAGCTCTGGCAAAAAAGGGAAACACTCTCTGAAATTGATAACATTGAGGCCTTTGCCATGCGAATGACACGCAACCACTGCATCGATTTTGTAAGAGCCAACCGGGTTGTACCGATCGATGCAGACACTGACCGGAAAATGAAGGAAGAAACGGTCGATGTTCATTCAAAAGTTGAATTAAGCGAATCAGCCGGACAAATCCGGAGGCTGATCGACCGGCTGCCCGACCTGCAGCGCAACGTTATGCACATGCGCGACATTGAGCAGCTGAGTTACGACGAAATCGCGGATGTGACCGGATTACAGGTGAATGCAATCAGAGTAAACCTGTCGAGAGCCCGAAAAAAAGTGCGGGATGAATTTTTAAAAATGAATGACAATGAAACGAGCATATATACAACCAGCGCAAAGGGAGGAAAAAACCATGCGAGTTACATATGATACCAATGAAATAAACAATTAATCATATGAAAACCGAAGAAGTAAAAATTTTATTACAACGCTACTTTGATGGCGACAGTACCGATGCCGAAGAAAGAATGCTGGAAGCCTATTTTCAGTCGGGAGAGGTAGCCGCCGAAGTAGCTGAATATGCCGGGTTCTTTGGAGGAATTTCAGCGTTGGCCAACTTAGCCGACGACCCTACGATTGAAGACGATGTAATGGATTACATCCTGGAACACGAACACCGCGAGAAAACACGCTACCGTTCGATGTGGAAAGTGGTAACCGGTATTGCAGCTTCAGTAATCATTGTTTTGGCGGGCTTCCTGTTTTACCAGGAACAAAAGAAACCATTTGACGACACGTTCAAGAATCCGGATGAAGCGTATGCCTATGCTACCAAAACGCTGGAGTTTGTATCGGGAAAATACAACAAGGGACTGGCACAGCTTTCCAACTTCGAAATGCTGCACAAAGCTTCCGAGCCGATTACAAAAGGAACAGAACCCGTAGTTAAATTCTACGACGAGATAAATAAAACAGAAAACCAACAATAAAAAATATAAACCAACCGGCAGCTAGCAGCCGGCAAGTGAAGCAACAAAAGAATAATAACAAGAAAAATAAAACGTGATGAAGAAGTTAATATTACTGTTGGCAATTATACTGCCGCTCGCAGTGTTTGCACAAAAAGACCCGGTTGACAAGCTATTTTCAAAATACGCCAACCAAAAGGGATTTACTACGGTTAACATTTCAGGGAAACTACTGGGCTTTGCCGCCCAGATCGACACCGGCGATGAAACCACCAAAGATGTACTATCGGGCTTAAAAGGCATTCGAGTTCTTTCGGTAGATGACGACGAGCTCAATAAAAAGATTGATTTCTACAAAGAACTGGAAGCCGACGGTTTTTTCAAAAACAACGATTTTGAAGTACTGATGGAAGTTACCGAAGAAAACGAAGTAGTTCGCTTTCTGGCACGGGATGCCGGCAACGGAAAAATCTCGGACCTGCTCCTGGTTGTGGGTGGCGACGACAATGCGCTGATCAGCATCAGCGGGATAATCGATCCACAGAACATCGGGAAAATTACCAAAGCCGTAAACATTGATGTTGGAGACAAATTTGAATAAGCCGTAAAAGCAGAATATTTAAGAATCCGGGAACTCTCCCGGATTTTTTTTGCCCTGTAGCCTTCTGTTTTCAAATTTTTGTACATTTATTTTTCAATTCACATTCATGGAGAAAGAAACAATTTTTCGAAAACACAGCATACACCCGGGCGAAACGGCGCTCCTGCCCTGCAACGATATTATTCTGGGAATAAAAAGAGAAAAAGAAGGCTGGTATCTCCGGGTATTTGATAAAAACACCGGGCCCGAATCGATGACTCCTGAAGACATTACAGCGGGAGAATATTTTCAGTCGGGAAAATCAAACAGCATAATTATCAGCCCCGCACTTCACTATAAACCACTGGTTTTTAAAGGCAATAAAATGAAAATTGCCCCGCATCAGCGCATGTCCTTTTTTATAAAAATCCCGATTGTTCTTCTGGTGTATTTTTCAAAAATAGAGGAAGGAAACCGGTTAAAAGAAGTTCCTTCGCGCCGTTTGTCCGATACCTGGTTTGGAGAGCCCGACTCCGGAGTACCGGCTTTTGCGATAGGCAGTGATTATTCGCTTTCGTTTTCGGACATGAAAGTGAACGAATACGAAGCCATTTGCCCGGTCAGCATTTTTAATAACTGCGACGAAACACTCGAAGTACAGCGTCTGATTATAAAAGCGGATAACATGACGCTCTACAAAAACAATAAATTACTGGTGACAAGTGTGGTAAAACTGGAATATAAAGGCCAGTCAAGCATCAGTTCGGTTGACTACGGAACTTCGAAGGCGTTCCACGGAGACAATCCCGAAACGGTTGCCAAACCAAGAACGAACGACTTGAAAGGTTTATTAAAGGCAAACTTTCATTTTATCCGGAACATGTACCGGTTTGACTAACAAAACGAGCACGAACAGGTAAAGCTTTTGGGCGGTATTTGTTCCGCTAAACTTGAAAATAATACCACTCGCCGATTAAAAATATCACATTAAACAAAAGGAATACGAATGAAATTTGACTGGTCGAAATACATTAATGCCGAAAACCTCGAACGCCTGGTGATAGCCCTGATCATTGTTGCCATTGGCACAGGGCTGATCTACCTGATCAGATCACTGGTGAAACGGGTGCTTCCCAACTCCATGTCGAAACAGCGGCAGATGATCGTAACCCGCTTCATCAATTACACGGGTTATGCGATCCTGGTTTTTGTTGTTTTGGATGAAATGAACATCGATCTCACTCCCTTTTTCGGGGCAGCCGGGATCATCGGTATTGTACTTGGCGTAGCCTCGCAAACCAGTATTGGCAATATTGTCAGCGGTTTTTTCCTGGTGTCTGAAAAATCATTCGAAATTGGCGATGTGATACGAATCGGTGATAAATCGGGATCGGTGTACAGCATCGACCTATTATCCATTAAAATCAGAACATTCGACGGACTTCTGTTGCGTATTCCCAACCAAACAGTAATCAGCTCCGAAGTGATAAACGTTACCCGTTTCCCGATCAGAAGACTGGACATTAACGTAGGGGTAGCGTACAAAGAAAACCTGAAACGGGTTAAAGAACTGTTGGAACAAATAGTGAGGCAAAACCCGCTGTGCCTCGACGAACCTGAACCCGTGATCCTTTTTAAGGAATTTGGCGCCAGCAGTATCGATATCCTGGTTGGCGTGTGGTTTGAAAGGACCAATTACCAGGCCGTTAAAAACTCTCTTTTCCAGGATATAAAAGAGACATTCGACCGCGAAGGTATTGAAATTCCGTTCCCGCATGTAACGCTTTACACCGGAGAAGCCACCAAGCCTTTCCCCGTTGTGAAAAAGGAAGATACCGAAGCCAAAGGATAAACAAAGCCGCGATACGCGGAAATGCAGCAATAAGCTGCGAGCCGCGGGCTGCAAGCCATTTGTCACTTGTCATTAGTCAATTTTCCAGAGATGAAGCAGTCATTTCCTGAGTCGGAGTGCTTATTTCTCAAGTTGTAGTGGTCGTTTCTTGAGTTAGAGTGGTTATTTCTCAAGTTGCAGCAGTTATTTCTCAAGTTAAAGATGTTATTTCCTGACTTGCAGCAGTCATTTCTTTAGTTGAAGTGGTTTCTTCTCAAGTTGAAGCATTCATTTCTTGAATTGAAATGATGATTTCCCGACTTAAAACAGTCGTTTCCTGAGGTAAAACGATTATTATTTAAGTGACAGCGTGCTGCTGCGATTACTTGAAGCCCACAGCTCATTCTACAATTTAACGTTTTACAATTTAGCAATGGATTGCTGTTCGATGTTGCCGTCCTGCTTTATTTTACTTGTAGCTTAAAGCTCGTGGTTCGTGGCTCAGAGCTTTCAAAAAAAAACGTCGTGCCTGCAAAAGACACGACGTTTTTTCTAGTTCAAGTTGATCACTAAATCAATCCGCGTTTACGCAAAAGTGGTTCTTTGGAAGGATCCTGTCCGCGGAAGTTGCGGTAAATGGTCATACCATCGTCCGATCCGCATTTTTCGAGCAGGGTACGGAACTTAGCCGCATACTCCTTGTTAAAAATATCGCCGCTTTGTTTGAAGGCATCAAAAGCATCGCTGTCGAGAACAGCTGCCCAGATGTATACATAGTAACCTGCCGAATAACCATCGCCTGAGAAAATATGCGAGAAGTAGGTACTCCGGTAACGGGGCAAAAACTCCGGAATCAAACCAATTCCATTCAGGGCTTCGTTTTCAAAAGCATTTACATCTGAAATCTCCGGATTTTTTGTGGTATGGTAATCCATATCCAGCAACGATGCAGCCACGTATTCACCGGTAATAAATCCCTGGTTGAAGGTACCTGCTTTGATCAATTTCGCCAGTAAAGCATCGGGGATGGTTTCGCCGGTTTGGTAATGTTTGGCATAAACCTTAATTACTTCAGGTTCTGCGGCCCAGTTTTCCATAATCTGCGAGGGCAGCTCAACAAAATCGCGTGGCACGCTACCTGCTGTGCGGTCGTATGGGCCATCGGCGAACAAACCGTGCAACGCATGTCCAAACTCGTGGAACAAGGTAGAAACTTCGTCGAAGCTCAACAAAGCCGGTGCATCGCCTGCAGGACGCGTAAAATTCATAACGATAGAACCGATGCGCGAAACGCGTTCACCATTCACATAACTTGCCGGACGGAAGCTGGTCGACCAGGCGCCCACTTTTTTACCGTCGCGCGGATGGAAATCCATGTACAAAACACCCAGGTGCGATCCATCGGCTTCCTGTACTTCGTAGGCTTCCGCCTCCTCGTTGTAAGTCGGCAAATCATCACGCTTAACGAACTTCAAACCATACAGCTGATCGGCTACATAGAAAATACCATTCTTTGCATTTTCAAGGCTGAAATAAGGTTTTACTTCCGCTTCATCCAGATCGTATTTCTCTTTACGCAGTTTTTCGGAATAATACCACCAATCCCACGATTGCAGGTTGAATTTTCCCCCTTCACGATCGATAATCTTCTGCATGTCTTTTACATCCTGCTTCGCCATCTTCAGCGCGGGTTCCCAAAGTTCCATCAGGAAACTGGTGATGTTCTCCGGAGTCTTGGCCATGTTTACATCTGCCTTGTACGCCGCAAAATTTTCAAAACCCAGAAGTTTGGCTTTCTGATCGCGCAAGGGAACAATTTTCTTAATGATCTCTTTATTGTCGTTTTCGTTATCGTTATCGCCGCGCATAAAATAACCACGGTATAACTTTTCCCTCAAATCGCGGTTTTCAGCAAAAGTAAGAAACGGGATCCAGCTGGGTTTAGCCAAGGTAAATACCCATTTTCCTGAATCACCTGTTTTTTGGGCAGCTGCAGCAGCACCTGCAATCACGTCTTCGGGCAAACCGGCCAGGTCTTCTTCCCTGTCGATTACCAGTTTGAAACTCTTATTGGTTTCGGCTAACAGATTTTCACCAAATTGAAGGTACAAATCAGATAGCTGAAGATTGATTTCTTTCAATTTAGCCTGATCTTCTTCGGCAAGATTAGCGCCGCCACGAACAAAATCCTCGTAATATTTCTCAACCACGCGCATTTGTTCCTGGTCGAAGTTCAATTCATTCCTTTGATCATAAATGGCTTTAATTCGTTTAAACAGGCCGGCATTCATCGAAATATTGTTGTGATGAGCGGTGCTCAGCGGCGATAATTCGCGGGCTACCGCCTGCATTTCGTCGTTGGTATTGGCGCTGCTTAAAGGGCCAAACACACCATTCACTTTTTGCAGCAACGCACCCGACTTATCGAATGCCAGGATGGTATTTTCAAAGGTTGGCTCCTCAGGATTGGCAACAATAGCTTCAATTTCAGCTTCCTGTTGCTGAATCCCTTCTTTTACCGCCGGAACGTAATGTTCCACTTTTATTTCGTCGAATGGCGGAACGCCAAAAGGAGTTTTCCACTCAGTAAAAAACGGGTTTTCCATGTCTGTTTTACTTTCAGTTTTCTGGTTCTGGCACGAAACAATTCCCAGGCCAGCCCATGCAAAAATTAAGAGCAGTTTTTTCATTATATAACTTTCAGATTTATTTCAAGGGCCGAAGATAAACATAAATCAGACAAGTGTTTATGACAGAATTCAAGGTTTATCTGTACGTTGTTCGGATTATTCCTTTGAATCAAGCTTTAAGAAATGCCGGAGAAAGCTTACATTCAGCGCCCCACTTTTCCCTTCATCGAATAAAATCCTTACTTTTGTCGCGTTTAAAAATCGACAGAAAAAATCATTCAAAATGAAGATATCGTATTCCTGGTTAAAAGATTACATCAAACTGGAGCAAACACCGCAGGAAATTTGTGACATTCTCACTCAAACGGGACTGGAAGTAGGTAGCATGGAAGAGGTGGAAACCGTAAAAGGCGGTTTACAGGGACTCGTCATCGGCGAAGTTCTGACCTGCGAAAAACATCCGAATTCGGATCATTTGAGCGTTACTACCGTGAATGTAGGTACAGGCGAAGTTTTACCGATTGTTTGTGGCGCTCCGAATGTGGCTGCCGGTCAAAAAGTGGTGGTAGCTACGGTTGGTACGGTGCTTTATGACGGCGACCAGGAGTTTACGATCAAAAAATCAAAAATCAGGGGCGAAGTTTCCATGGGGATGATTTGTGCCGAAGATGAAATCGGCCTGGGAACCGATCATGCCGGGATTATGGTTTTGGATGAAAACGCAAAAGTAGGAACGGCAGCCAAAGATTATTTTAAGATTGAGTCGGATTATGTCATTGAGGTGGACCTGACTCCCAACCGGATCGACGGCGGTTCGCACATTGGCGTGGCACGCGATCTGGCTGCATTTTTAAGCAAAACACAGAAAATACAATACACCAAACCATCGGTTGCCGAATTTAAAGTGGATAACCACGATCTGGAAATCCCGGTGGAAGTGCGTAATCCGGAAGCTTGTCCGCGATATGCCGGTGTTACCATAAAAGGAGTAGAAATCAAGCCATCGCCCGAATGGTTGCAGAACCGTTTGAAAATGATTGGCCTTTCGCCCATCAACAACGTAGTGGATATTACCAACTATGTTCTTTTTGAAACCGGCCAGCCACTGCATGCTTTCGACGCTGATGAAATTACAGGCGGAAAAGTGATTGTACAAACGTTGCCCAACGGTACTAAATTCACCACACTCGACGAAACAGAACGTGAGTTGAACGAAAACGACCTGATGATTTGCAACGCAGAAGGCGGAATGTGTATCGGTGGTGTTTTTGGGGGAATTAAGTCTGGAGTAAAAGAAAGCACCCGCAATATTTTCCTTGAAAGTGCTTATTTCGACCCGGTTTATATTCGTAAAACGGCGCGTCGCCACGGATTAAATACCGACGCTTCGTTCCGTTTCGAACGCGGTGTGGATCCCAACAATACCATTTACGTTTTGAAACGTGCGGCCATGTTGATCAAAGAAATCGCCGGAGGTACGATTTCTTCTGAAATAGTAGACATCTATCCGCAGCCGATCGAAGATTTCAAAGTGGATATCACGTACGCCAACGTTACCCGACTGATCGGGAAAGATCTGGGCGCTGATACCATCAAAAATATACTCACTTCGCTGGAAATAAAAATAACAGAAGAAAGCGAAACCGGGCTTTCGTTGCTGGTTCCGCCTTACCGTGTGGATGTAAAACGCGAAGCCGATGTTATTGAGGATATCCTGAGAATATACGGATACAACAACGTTGAAATTCCCACACAGGTAAATGCATCGCTGCAAACTGCCGAAAAACCAAGCCCCGATGGTGTTAAAAACCTCGTTTCTGAAATGCTGACGGCACGTGGGTTTAACGAAATATGGTCGAATTCGCTGACCAAAGCATCGCATTATGACGATCTGAAAGATTACAAAGCTGAGCAAACCGTAATGATACTGAATCCGCTAAGCGCCGATTTGAACGGCATGAGACAGACTTTGTTGTTTGGCGGACTGGAAACCATTGCTTACAATGCCAACCGGCAGAATAAAAATCTGAAATTCTACGAATTCGGGAACTGCTATTTCTACAAAGGAACACAGCTAAAAGATCAGCCGGCCAACAATTACTGGGAAGAAAATCACCTGGGTATATTTATCACGGGAAATAAAGAAGCTGAAAGCTGGACTGCAAAAGAGCAAGCCACTTCTTTCTTCGAACTAAAGAGTTATGCCGAAAATATTCTGAAACGTCTTGGGTTACTGAATCAGAATCTGGATGTAAAAGATTCGGAAAGCGAGCTTTTCTCGGATGGTCTGACCTACAGTTACAACAACAAAACCGTATTGGAATTAGGCGTTGTGGCACGTTCGTTCCAAAAGAAATTTGATATTGAACTTCCGGTTTATTATGCCGATTTCAACTGGGACAATACTTTCGCGGCCCATAAAAAACATACCGTTCTTTTTGAGGAATTACCAAAATTCCAGGCTGTTCGCCGCGACCTGGCTTTGCTGATCGACAAATCGGTTAAATTCGACCAGATCAAACAAGTGGCTATGAAAACCGAGCGTCAGCTATTGCGTCAGGTTGACTTGTTCGATGTTTACGAAGGCAAAGGCGTTCCGGAAGGGAAGAAATCGTATGCGGTTAGCTTTATTCTGCGCGACGACAACAAAACGTTAAACGACAAACAGATCGACAAAACCATGCAACGTCTGATTGCCGCGTTTGACCGTGAACTGGGAGCTGAATTGCGATAATCACAAATTGGTGCTACCTTTGTTTCAGAATGATAAACAGAGATTTAACCATAAAAAACACGATTCAGAAACTGAATCGTTTACCGGATGAAAAACTTCCGGAGGTGGAAGATTTTGTCGATTTTCTTCTGACTAAAATGGATGATGCACTGCTAACGGAAGGAATACAGCAATTAACTTCGGAGGCAAAAGCATTTAACTATTTAATACACGAAGAAAACCTGTACTCTGTTGAAGATCTGAAAGAAAAATATAAATGATCGCCCAAATCAGGGACTAGATCCGATTAAAAAAACATAAAGAAACATGCAAAAGGGTGACATAGTATTAGTGCCTTTCCCGTTTTCCGATTTATCCGGAAAGAAACTACGACCGGCATTAATACTGTGTTCCTCTCCGCTTGACATCACGGTTTGTTTTATCACCACTCAATTTCAGTGGAGAGAAAAACACGACATTGAACTACTCCCCTCTTCCTCTAATGGCATAAAAAAGACTTCCATAATCAGAGTTGGTAAATTTGCCACCATCGACAAAGACCTTGTGATTGGGAAATTGGGTGAACTCGAATTCAATTACGTCCGGCAATTGAATAAAAACCTAAAGGAGATTCTCCAGCTAGCCTGAATATGCAAAACCACACCAAAGGAATTATATACGCGTCGATAACCGCTTTTTTTTGGGGTTTCCTCGCCATCGCTTTAAAAATTGCCGTTCGGAAGGTAGATCCGCCAACGATCGTTTGGTTCCGGTTTGTGATTGCATTTATCATGCTTTCGGCGTGGCTGATGTACAAAAACCGGGCGTCGTTTCGGATTCTGACAAAACCACCTCTGCTGTTAATATTTGCAGCAATAGCGCTGTCGTGGAATTACATGGGTTATATGCTCGGAATTCACCGGACAACGCCCAGCAATGCCCAACTGTTTATTCAAACCGGCCCGCTTATCCTGGCTATGGCCGGAATTGTGCTGTTTAAAGAAAAACTGAGCAGAAACCAGGTTATCGGTTTTATCATTGCGCTGGCTGGATTTTCGTTTTTCTACCGCGATCAGTTAAGCGCATTTTTCGACAGCCGCGGGGATTATCAAGTCGGAATACTCCTGACCATCTCCGGCGCCGTAGCTTGGTCGGTCTACGCCATTCTACAGAAAAAACTGGTAGCGTTTCATCCGGTTGATGCGCTTAATCTTTTTCTCTTTGGTTTTCCGGCCATTGCATATCTCCCGTTTGTAAACTTCGATTCACTCTTGCATCTTCACTGGACCTGGTGGCTCCTGCTTGTATTTTTAGGGATGAACACTTTTATTGCCTACACCTGTGTGGCGAATGCATTAAAGTACACCGAAGCAAACAAAGTCAGTATTATTTTGATTCTTAACCCGATGATCACCTTCATCACCATGGGGATTTTAACCGAATTAAATGTCTCATGGGTTGAACACGAGCGTTTTTCTCTCATTACCGTTGCAGGCGTTTTGCTTGTTTTTGCCGGGGCAATTCTGGTGGTGCGAAAAAGCAAAAAACGCATCAAAGAGAAGAATCCGCTTAAACCCTGACCCACTTATTTTGTTTACCTTGGGAGAAAACTATAACAGATGACCAGAGCTTCTTCCTTCATTCTTATTGTGCTTTTTATCTCCCTCATTTCCTGTCGCCCGGAACCGCCGGATTTTATGACCGTTACGGGTCCTGTTTCAGTAAAAAAGATGGGAAAAACGCTTCATCACGAACATATTTTGGTTGACTTTATCGGTGCCGATAGTACCGGTTATCATCGCTGGAACCGTGAGGAAGTGGTGAAAAAAGTACTGCCCTACCTGTTGGAAGCGCGTGATCTGGGGTATAAAACCATTATGGAATGTACTCCGGCTTTCCTGGGACGCGATCCGGAGCTGTTAAAAATGCTTTCCGAAAAAACCGGGATGTATTTTGTTACCAATACCGGACTGTATTCAGCTTACGATGGGAAATATATTCCGGAGGAACTGCAAAAGAAAACAGCCGAAGAACTCGCTGCCCTGTGGATCGACGAGGCCAAAAACGGAATTGAAGGAACCGGTGTTTATCCGGGTTTTATAAAAATATCCGTGAATCCAGGTCCGTTGAGTGAACTCAACCGAAAAGTTGTGGAAGCATCCTGTATTACCCACAAAGCAACCGGATTGGTAATTATGTCGCACACAGGCCCGGCAATTCCGGCATTTGAGCAGCTTGAAATTTTAAAGAAATATGGCGTAGATCCTTCTGCGTTTATCTGGACACACGCCAACAACGAAAAAGACCGGGAAAAACTACTCGAAGCGGCGAGAATGGGCGTTTTCATCGCATTCGATGGCTTCGCGCCCGACAAAGTGGATGAATACCTTGATTTCATTTTGTACATAAAAAAACATGGACAGCTTCCTCAGGTTTTACTTTCGCACGATGCCGGTTGGTACTCTCCCGGAGAACCCGATGGTGGCGATTTCCGCGGGTACAGCGATATCGAAACTTACCTCGTACCGGCCATGGAAAAAGCGGGCATTGCTCAGTTCGATCTGTTCCAGCTTTTCTTCCGCACTCCTGCTGATGCATTTCGGATACGCGAGCTTCCCGTTCAACAATAAAATATCATTCCCTGCCCCACACCAACAGTAAAATGCCATTCCATCATTTTACATTCTTTCCTAATATGTTTTATGAAGGCTTGTGAAACCTATTCTTCTTTTTGAGGTATATACAATTACTCAAATCAGCTGTTAAGTACAGTCAACGATGTGCTACCTTTAGATTTATTGTCATGCAATACAGATCGAACTGCATTTTGGCGCATATTCCTCAAACCCCGGCTGGTATCAATATTTTAAAACAAGCTCTTATCTTTAAAGAAACGCTCGAAATGAGAATATTCCTGCTGGATATTATCAGGTCGGGATCTATCTTCCCCACCCGGATACAGTCCAAAAAGAATCAGCTCAGGCATAAAAATGAACTCAACAAATTCACTGAATTCATAGGGAAAGCGATGGAAAATAAAATTCCGTCGGATGTTGTTCCGCGCATGGGTTGGGGAAAAGTGGTGAACACGCTGATTACCGAATCGGAACGGGGTGGTTACGAATTTGTAATGCTCGACAAAAGCGAGAGAAAGAATGCCGAAGGACTTACCCGTGCTGAAGTTGACCGCTACGTAAGCAAATCGTTTTGCCCGGTTCTTCTGATCGACAAGGACCATCCGGTTGATCGTATCGATAAAATTGTAATTCCGATCGACATTTCACAACGAACCCAAAAAAGGCTTTACTGGGCCACTTTCTTCGCCAAAAAGTTCGATGCAAAAATTCAAATCGTTTCAGCGCTGAACATCGGTATCAAAGAAACCAAAAGCCTGGCCTACAAAAATGCGGAAAACCTAAAAAAAATGCTGATGGACAGAGGTGTATCCTGCGAAGTGAAAATTATAAAAGCAATTGGCAAAGAGATCCACACCGCGGTGTTAGAGTACATCGAAGAGGAAAAACCAGGTTTGGTAATCATCCGGACACATCAGGAGATTCGTTTTTCGGGAAGAAAAATCGGAAAGTTTGTTTCGGGGATCATACACGGCTGCCCGGTACCTGTATTTACAGTGGGCGGAGTTACCCAGAATTTTGACATTCATTCTATTTGACATTCAATTATTCCACACAGCCATGGCCGACCGAATTGAAGAAATAACGCAGAAAATTTATAATGAAGGTGTCGTAAAAGCCAGAGAAGACGCCCGGATAATCATTTCTGAAGCCACTTCAAAAGCGGCGGAGATGGTAAATGAGGCCAAAAGACAGGAAGCAGAAATCATCGGAAAAGCACAACAGAATGCCGAAGAAATAAAAAAGAAAACCGAGGTAGAGTTACAACTTGCGGCACGGCAGTTCATCAGCGCGTTGAAACAAAAAATAAACGGACTTATTACTACCCAACAGACAGAAAACCAAATAAAAGAAGCTTTTAAAGACCAGGCATTCATAAAGGAAATCATCCTGACCACTGTACAAAACTGGAAGCAGGACGATGGCGCCGACTTGCTGGTTCTACTTCCTGAAAAGAAAAGAAAGGAACTCGCTGCTTTTTTTGATGCCAAAGCCATGGAAGTGATGAATAAAAGCGTGGAGGTTCGGGTTGATCCGCAGATAGAATCCGGGTTTAGAATTAGCCCCAAAAACGGAAGCTACTTTATCAGCTTCACCGACACGGATTTTATAAATTATTTCAAACGCTATCTGAGAGAACGTACACAGCGCTTACTTTTCGATTCATTTGAAAAAGGCGGAGATAAAATACCTGATAAGAGTAGTGATAAAGACATAAAGCTGCATTAGTTACGCCGGGTTGTAGGATGTTTCACCTGTAAATTTCGGACATGCTAAAAAGAGAATATCATTGTTTGGTAGCAGGATTACCCGATTTGTTTTTTAACGAAAATAAACTCGTAACGGACAGTGTTGATCTGCTAATTCAATTGAAAATGGAGCTTTCTCCGTCGGATTATGAACTGGTGAAACTGATTTATCTGCAAGCTGACAACGAAAATCTGCAGAACCTTCTCCTCCGCAAAAAAGCGTCTTTCAATCCAAAGGGCATTTTCTCCGAATCCTATTTGCAACTGCAGCTTTCCCCCGAGAATGAGTTGCCAGAATTACCGGAATACATGCTGCAATTTCTGGAATGGATAAAAGAAACCGAGCAAAAAGAGCTCAATCTCAATGCAGAAATCATATTGCAACAACTTTATTACGAGTACATCCTGCAAACCAATAATGAGTTTCTCAAAAACTGGTTTCTTTTTCAGCTTAACCTGAAAAATATCCTGACAGCTGTGAATTGCATCCAATTCGATTACTCCACCGAAGAACACCTCATCCGGGTGAATGAGAATAAAAATGTGTGTTTACTACTGACAAACAGAAAATTTAAACCTGAATGGTTCGAGGATGAAATCCCCTACCATCGCGAAATCTTTAAAATAACCGAATCATCCCGGAGTTGGATGGAGCGGGAAACAGCGCTCGATAAATTAAAATGGGACTACCTCGACGAGTATACGTTTTTCTACTATTTCACCATCGAAAAGATTTTGGGTTATATCCTCAAGCTACAAATGGTGGAACGATGGACAAAACTCAATAAAAAAAGTGGTGAAGAATTACTGAAAAAACTAATCGACGACTTTGCAAAGACCGATGAGTTAGCAGTGGACTTAAGTCAAACGAAATAGCAACTTATGGCAACAACAGGTAAAGTGGCGGGTATTATTTCCAACCTCGTAATGGTAAAGGTTGACGGACCGGTTTCTCAAAACGAGATCTGTTACATCCACTTTGCCGGGGTCAAACTCATGGCCGAGGTCATTCGCATTGGTGCCCTTTATGCGTACCTCCAGGTGTTTGAAAGCACCCGTGGTCTGAAAACAGGAACCGAAGTCGAATTTACCGGTCACCTCCTCGAAGCAACACTTGGCCCTGGAATTCTGTCGAAGAATTTCGATGGTTTGCAAAACGACCTCAATAAAATGGAAGGCATTTTTCTTCGGAAAGGCGAATACACACACCCGCTTGAACCTTACAAATTGTGGGAATTCAAGCCGCTTGCAAAAGAAGGAGACACAGTAGTTGCCGGATCGTGGCTGGGTGAAGTGACCGAAAACTGGATTCCTCACAAAATTATGGTCCCTTTTATACTGGATGGTCGATACAAAGTTTCAAAAATCAATAGCGAAGGAAGCTACAAAATTGATGATATCATTGCCCTACTGATAGATGGCAAAGGCGATGAATATCGGGTAACGATGGTGCAAAAATGGCCCATTAAAATCCCGATAAAAGCTTACAGAGAAAAACCCCGGCCCTTCAATTTTATGGAAACCGGAATCCGTGTGATCGACTGCATCAATCCGATTGTGGAAGGAGGAACAGGCTTTATCCCCGGGCCTTTTGGAACCGGAAAAACGGTATTGCAGCACGCGCTTTCAAAACAGGCGGAGGCCGATATGATCGTTGTGGCAGCCTGCGGAGAACGCGCCAACGAAGTGGTTGAACTGTTTTCTGAATTCCCGGAACTGGACGACCCGCGAACTGGACGAAAACTGATGGAGCGAACCACCATCATTGCCAACACATCGAATATGCCTGTAGCTGCGCGCGAAGCTTCGGTTTACACTGCCATGACCATAGCTGAATATTACCGGCAAATGGGCTTAAAAATTCTCCTCCTGGCCGATTCTACTTCACGCTGGGCGCAGGCTTTGCGCGAAATGTCGAACCGGATGGAAGAGCTTCCCGGCCCCGATGCTTTCCCCATGGATTTACCGGCCATTATTTCCAATTTTTATGCGCGCGCCGGCTATGTTCGCCTGCACAACGAAAAGACCGGATCCGTCACATTTATTGGGACCGTTTCGCCTGCCGGCGGCAACTTAAAAGAACCCGTAACCGAAGCCACCAAAAAAGCCGCGCGTTGTTTTTATTCCCTTTCGCAAAACCGGGCCGACAGTAAACGCTATCCCGCCATCGATGCGGTGGACAGTTATTCCAAATACCTGGAATATCCCGAATTTATTGAATTCGTTTCCCAAACGATCGCCGGCAACTGGATCGACCAGATACTTGAAGTCAAAAATATTCTGATCCGCGGAAACGAAGCTTACGAACAGATCAACATTCTTGGAGATGACGGAGTCCCGATTCATTATCACGAAATATTCTGGAAATCAGAGGTGATCGACTTTGTCATTTTGCAACAGGATGCATTTGACAAGATCGACGCTTCCACGCCCATTCCACGTCAGAAATACATGATGGATAAAGTATTGGAAGTATGCAATACCGCTTTCACTTTTAACAAGTTTGAGGAAGTGAATCCCTATTTCAAGCGGATCATCAATGTGTTCAAACAAATGAATTATTCAGAGTTTCAATCTGAACCGTTCAGTAACTATGAAGAAGAGCTGAAAAGCATCATTAACGAAAAAAGAAAAACTGAAGAGCAAGCTGTATAAATCAACAAAATGGAACCGATAGCTTTTCAAAAAATATATACGCACATCAGTCAGGTCACCAAAGCAACCTGTTCGTTGCATGCCACAGGTGTAGGAAACGAAGAAATGGCGCTGGTAAACGATCGTTTGGCCCAGGTTGTGAAAATTGAAGGCGACCTTGTGACCTTGCAGATCTTTTCAGGAACGGAGGGAATTCCAACCGATTCAGAAGTTGTTTTCCTGGGCCATGCGCCGCAGTTGCCGGTGAGCGAAGAATTGTGCGGAAGGTTTTTCAATGCTTACGGACATCCCATCGACGGAGGACCGGAAGTAGAGGGGCAATTGGTTGAAATTGGCGGTCCCTCGGTAAATCCGGTTCGACGGAAACAACCTTCGGAATTAATTGCCACCGGTATAGCAGGAATCGACCTGAACAACACGATTGTAACCGGTCAGAAAATTCCGTTTTTTGCCGATCCCGACCAACCTTACAACCAGGTAATGGCCATGGTAGCACTTCGGGCCCAGGCCGATAAAATTATTCTGGGGGGCATGGGAATCACCAACGACGACTACCTGTTTTTCAAAAATGTATTTGAAAATGCCGGAGCAATCGACCGTATCATCAGCTTTGTGAATACCACCGAAGATCCTCCTGTAGAGCGGTTGCTGGTACCCGATATGGCGCTCACTGCTGCCGAATATTTTGCCGTCGAAAAAAAACAAAAGGTGCTGGTCCTCCTTACCGACATGACCTTGTACGCCGATGCCCTGAGCATTGTATCGAACCGCATGGATCAGATTCCGTCGAAAGACAGCATGCCCGGTTCGTTATACAGCGACCTGGCGAAACTGTACGAAAAAGCGGTTCAGTTTCCCGACGGAGGTTCGATAACCATCATTGCTGTTACAACGCTATCGGGAGGCGATATTACGCATGCCATTCCCGACAACACCGGTTACATCACCGAAGGTCAGTTATTCCTGAGAAAAGACACGGATATAGGGAAAGTCATTGTCGATCCGTTCCGCAGTCTTTCCCGGCTCAGACAACTCGTAATTGGCAAAAAAACGCGGGAAGACCACCCGCAGGTCATGAATACGGCCGTGCGGCTTTATGCAGACGCCGCCAATGCCAAAACAAAAATTGAAAATGGTTTCGACCTCACCGATTACGACAAAAGAGCCATGAGTTTTGCCCGCGAATACTCGGAAAAACTACTGGCGATTGACATAAATATTGAAATTGATACGATGATCGACACGGCCTGGAAACTTTTCGGTAAATATTTCTCGTATGCAGAAATAGGGATTAAAGCCGAATTGGTAGAAAAATACGGCACCATCAATCAGCATAAAAACTAACCGTCATGGAAAATCAACTGATTACATTATTACGGATTAAAACAGCCTATTTAGGCAGTTTTGTGAAAGATAAACTCGAAGAACACGGATTCGAGGTATTCTTTACAAATGAAGGTCTGACACTTGGCGAAAAGTACGATCCGAGGGAGGTTTTATTAAAAGTCAAAGCCGGGCAGTCGGAAAAAGCCATTGCTACGCTCCTGCAATTACACAAGGAGTTCGATCTCGATGAAATACGGGATATGGGGGAAATAAAGCAACTCAAAAAAATTTTGGTTCCCGTAAAAATAAGCGACTGTTGTTTCGATTTGTGTGAGTATGCCATTGGATTGGCAAGCAGACAAAATGCGGAAGTTAAAATCCTGTATGTCTACCCCGATCCGACGTTCGCCGATTCGCAAAAAAGCACCACGTCGTGGGAGAAAATCGTCAACATGCAGCTAAAGGAAGCTTTTGACAAGGCACAGTTAAAGCTGGTTGAATTCAGCAAAGAATTGAAAGCCCGTATTCCGAAAGAGCTGATGCGTTCGGTAAAAGTTCACTACCGCATGCTGAAGGGAACACCGGTGAATGTGATTACGGAATCGTGCAAAAGGTATAAACCCGATGTCGTGGTGATGGGAACAAGACAGGATAAAGAAGGAAATGGAGAATTTTGCGGAAAAACTTTGATGAAAGTAATAGAAAACACGCAGTATCCGGTACTTGGAGTTCCCGAAGGTGCCAAATTTAAAAGCAAAGCGAAAATCAATGTAATGTATGCCACCGACTTTTATGAGTCGGACAATTCTTCGCTTAATAAACTACTGGAGATACTTAAATCGTACGACAAAAAAATCTACTGTGTCCACATTGCAACAAAAAACGATCTAAGCCTCCAGAAAAAAATTGACGAGCTCAATACGTTCCTGAAAAGCGATTATCCGGATGTGGACATTACGTGTGTTTCAACCGAAAGCGAAAGTGTACCAAAAGGTCTGGACGATTTTATAGAATCGCACGACATCGATCTCATTTCATTATCGAAACAGAAACATTCGGCCTTTTACAGAATGTTTCACAGCGACCTGGTTGAGGCCATGGTTTCAAGTAAAAAGATTCCGATGCTGATCTTTCCGGTGTAAAACATTAAAAACAAACGATTGGCCATCAGCTTTCAATACAACAAAACGGAGCTTCAGCGCCTGAATAAACAACTGAAGATCCGGACCAAAGCGCTTCCTACCTTAAAAAACAAGGAGTCGGCCTTACGTTTGGAAGTAAAAAAGGCAAAAGACAAAGTGCTTGAAGCTGAGAATGAACTGAATTCCTTAATTGAACGTCACAGCAACTCGGTGAATCTTTGGAATGAATTCATGCCCGAATTACTCTCCATCGCCGAAGTAAAAACGGCAACCACAAAGATCGCAGGGGTTTCAATACCAGTGTTGGAAGGGATTCTTTTTAACGAAATGAAATTCAGCTTATTTGAACGCCCCAAGTGGTTTCCTGAAGGTTTGACGTTCCTGAAAAAAGTTGCGCTGATTGTAAACCGCCTTAATTTCGGTAAGCAAAAAATGATATTGCTGGACCATGCCCGGAGAAAGACAACCCAAAAAGTGAATCTCTACGAGAAAGTACAAATACCGGGTTACGAAGATGCGATTCGTAAAATTAAACGCTTCCTCGAAGACGAAGAAAATCTTTCGAAATCGGCTCAGAAGATTGTCAAAAAACGACAGCAAAAACAAAAAGAAATGCAGGTATGATTGTTCCGATGATCAAATATTCATTTCTGGTATTTTACAAAGAATACAACACGTTTCTCGAAGAAATTCAAAAACTTGGAGTGTTGCACATTATTGAGAAAGAAGCCGATTTCACCAAAGAATTAAAGGATAAATTTGATGAAATAAAAACGTATGAAAAGGCCATTCGGGTACTGAAAAAAAGGAATATTCCGGAACAAAACGTGGAACAAATTGTGAAGGCTGAGAAGCTCCCTGAAGCCATCCTCGATACCGAAGTAAGAATTGGAAACTTTGAAAGCAAACTTGAAGAATTAAACGCAGCTTACGAAAAAGCCCGTTCATGGGGCAAGTTTTCGCCTGAATTGCGTCAAAAGTTAAAAGCTGAAAATATCTGTCTTGAATTTTATTCAGCACCTTCTCAAAAATTTCATGAACTCAATAGTGCCGGAGTTCCCGTTGTTTTCATATCGGGAAAAGGCACCCGGATATTTTTTGTGTTGATCCGAACTAACAACAGGGAATTTGATCTCGATTTAGAACCTGTGAATTTGCCCGAGATTCCCGCTTCTGAATTGGAAAAACAAATAGAAAGAACAAACGCAGAAATTGATCAGCTTAATAAAAAGCTCGATGAATATGCAACGTTTTCACTTTCGCTGCTGGAGCAAAAAATGGCAGACTTAATCAACAAACTGGAATTTGAAAAGGTAAAATTAACCACCGAAAAAAATGCCGACGATAAACTAATGCTGCTCGAAGGTTGGATCCCCCGATCGAAATCAGATCTTTTTAATTTGTATCTTGAAGACATCGGAGTTCTTTACGTCAGACGCTGGGGAACTCCGAAAGATAAAATACCGGTGTTACTAAAAAATAACCGGTTTAGCAGCTTGTTCGAACCGATCGGTTCGCTGTTCTCGCTACCCGATTATGCTGAAATCGATCTGACGGTATTTTTCGCCCCCTTTTTTATGCTGTTCTTTGGTTTTTGCCTGGGCGATGCAGGTTATGGTTTATTATTCCTTGTAGGTGGCGGTATTTACAAACCTTTTGCCGATAAAAAGTTTTTGCCTTACCTGAGTCTTTTACAGTTTCTTGGTGTGGCTACCTTCCTGTTCGGGATGGTGTCCGGCACTTTCTTTGGCATCAATTTAATTGAAGCGGAATTTTCTTTCACCCAAAATTTCAGAAACCTTTTTCTCGATCCCAACAAAATGTTTCAGCTTTCGCTCGCATTGGGCAGCGTACAGATTATTTTCGGATTGTTTCTGAAAGCCGCCAACCAGATGAAACAATTCGGGTACCGCTATGCATTATCGACCTGCGGCTGGCTGATCATTGTTTTAGGAGGGCTCTTGTATGCGCTTCTATCAAGACTGAGTGTGATCCCAAGTAACACCGCCATTTTGTACGCCCTCATTTTTGTCGGTGGCTTTTTGGTTCTTTTTTTCAGCGATCCGCAAGTCAATGTTTTTGCGCGTGTCGGTAAAGGAATCTGGGATGTATATTCCACGGTTACCGGCATTTTTGGAGATCTGTTGTCCTACATTCGTTTGTTTGCACTTGGTTTGTCAAGCGCCATTCTCGGCTTTGTAATTAACGACATTGGGCTGCAAATATTGGGTTCTTCCAAAATTCTGGGGCCGGTATTCTTTGTTATTTTCCTGATTCTGGGACATACGCTGAATATTCTGATCTCATCGCTTGGATCGTTTGTTCATCCGATGCGTTTGACTTTTGTGGAGTTTTACAAAAATGCCGGATTTAAAGGCGGAGGACGGGCATATAAACCTTTTTGCAAATGATTGAAATCTGAAAAACAAAACATTAAAATAAATCATCATGACAACTGCAGTAATTTTAGCTTATATCGGACTGGCCATTATGCTTATTTTCTCTGGTGTTGGCAGTGCCATCGGTGTTTCGAAAGGCGGGAATGCCACGGTTGGCGCACTCAAGAAAGAACCGGAGAAATTCGGAAGTTACCTGCTTTTAAGTGCTTTGCCCGGAACGCAGGGACTTTACGGATTTGCAGGGTTTTTCATCATTAACAACCAGGGAATCATCTCCGCTGAGATGACCATGCTTCAGGGAGTAGCCATACTCGCAGCAGGCCTTACTTTGGGGATAGTCGGCTTTTTTTCAGCGCTCAACCAGGGTTCAGTTACTTCAAATGGAATTGCAGGCATTGGATCTGGTCACGATATTTTTGGGAAAACCATGGTGCTGGCAGTATTCCCCGAACTGTACGCCATTATTGCCTTCGCAGCCACCTTCCTGATTAGCATGAGTTTGTAGAATAATTTACTTTCATTTATAGCCATAGTATTCAGGGCCATCTTGCAGTAAGTAGTTGAAATTTCATAAAACAAAAAAAGCAGCTCATTTATTGAACTGCCTTTTGCGGTGCGGATCCCGAGCACTCGAGAAACCCGCGATCTATTTATCGTTTTTTATTAATCGCTCATAAAACGTACGATTGCGTTGTTGCTTTAGAAATTTCTCGCGTTTCAGCGCATCCGATTTGGTTGCATAACTTTCACTGTAAACTACCTTCCAAGGCATTTTTAGCGAGGTATATCGTGATTTCCCTGAGTTATGGAAGGACAAACGAATATCCAGATCGGAAGTAAAACCAATGTAATAACTTCTATCTTTTTCGCTTTGCAATATATAAACAACATAGGTCATCAGAAACAAAAAAAGCAGCCCTTTTTTGGAACTGCTTTTTGCGGTGCGGACGGGACTCGAACCCGCGACCCCCGGCGTGACAGGCCGATATTCTAACCAACTGAACTACCGCACCAAATGTGATGTATAAATTTGAATAAAAATGCGGTGCGGACGGGACTCGAACCCGCGACCCCCGGCGTGACAGGCCGATATTCTAACCAACTGAACTACCGCACCATTTTTAATCAAATTCTTTAAAGAACTCCCTTTGTCAAAGGTGTTGCAAATATATACTTTCTTTTTTTTCCGACAATACAAAATAATATTTTTTTGAAAAATTATTTAAAACATTGATTGCCTTATTGTTACGCGCACAAATCACTTCACGTGCACCACATTTTCTATATCCAGTTGCTTTTCGCCGCTCCAACGGTATGCCGTTAATACTCCGCTTCCATTCACGCAAGAGTCAACACAACATATGTTTGGCCTTATCACAACGGGGCCTCTCCCCCTGCAGTAATGTCCAAAGAACACGATAGGCGCGTCTTCCGGATAACCCTCACTATCAGTCAGTATCTGCGGCGGAACGGTATAATCGGGCATTGAAAATTTGCTTTCGAACGAGAGATTTCGAAAGGTTATTCCGGCCGTTTTCTCCCACCATCGCATCCTGAAAGAGCGGGGTGCCACACCTTTGTTGCTTACGACGTGTAAATCGGACGGCATTTTCAGCAAATTCCCTTTTGTAAGCAACCAAACGCTTTTTGTAATGTCGGCATCGGCCTTTTTGTGGATAATCCGGAAGGTTTTCTTTCTGATCCTCCCCTCTTCGTATGCCGATGCGGCAATGGCAACGGCCTCGTCGGACCAGCAAGCATGAACAACTCTGATATCACCAAAATCAAGAAATAAGGGCAAGGTACGCATCCAGGTCAGATGATCTTTCCATTCCTGTGAGTTTAATGAAAATTCGTTGATGGTTTTAAACAGCGCTAAACCATATTTATTAGGCTTTTTTACCAGCAAGGAGCCCTGTTTATCATTCAAATGGTATATAATTGCGTTGATCTCGTGGTTTCCAAGAATCGCATAGGCATTCCCGCTCTCCACCATCGAACGTATAATTTTTATGGTTTTCCGTATTTCAGAGCCTCTGTTAATAAAGTCTCCTACAAAAATTGCTTTGCGTTCGGGATGCGTGTAACTACCGTTTGTCTTCTCGTATCCCAGTTTTTGCAACAACTTTTTTAACAAAGCTGCCTGCCCGTGAACGTCTCCAATAATATCGTACATATGACTTTGGTCTAGAAAAGCGAATTTAAAAAAAATAGCTGTCGGCCTTAAGCAAACAGCTATTTTCTTAAAATAAAATACCGCTATGTATTACCAGAAATAGGCATAGAAAACCAGGATAATGGTAATGATAATAATCGAATTGATCACATCCCAATGATTGTAGGAAGCCCGGGTTTCAGCGCGCTGTTCCGCCGTTGCCGACCCCATGGTAAGTCCAATAATGGAAAGCGGATCTTTGGGCTTGGTAAAGTAACTAATGATAACCATTGAGATAATCACCAAAATAAATAAGTAAATCTCGTAATGCAACCAGTTGTGCGACAAGATCAATTTATAGATAAAGGAAGTTTCTTCAATTGAGCCGGAGAAAATATTCAGTCCCAAACGAAGCATGCCCAACGTAAATCCGATGATCAATCCCCACAAACCGGCAGCGGGTGTCGTCTTTTTTGAGAGTACTCCGAGGAGAAAAACGGCAGCAATACCAGGTGCCAGCAATGACTGCACATCCTGCAGGTACTCGTAAAGCACTTTTCCAATTCCTTTCATTACCGGAATCCAGAGAATTCCGAGTATAACAATAACTACTGTCGCAATGCGGCCAACAAACACATAGTGTTTTTCCGAAGCCTGCGGTTTGTATTTCTTGTAAAAATCGATGGTAAACAACATCGCCGATGAGTTAAACAGTGAAGCCAGCGAACTCATAAGCGCCGCCAGGATTCCCCCAACCACAATTCCTGTAAAACCTTTAGGAAGTAATACTTTCACCAGGGTCGAAAAAGCAGCATCGTTACTGGCCAGGTTAAGCATGGGTTGTCCGGTTGCAGGATCGATTTTTTGCGTTAAAGCGTAAGCAATCATCCCGGGTATCAGAAAAATAAACACCGGGGTAAGTTTTAAGTAAGCGCCAAAAATGGCACCGCGCCTGGCCTGGGTCATATCGCGGCCTGACAAAACACGCTGAACGATGAACTGGTCGGTACACCAGTACCAGAAACCGATGATCGCTGAGCCAAGTATTACACCTGTCCATGGGAAATCGGGATCGTGATGTGACCGCATCAAACTGGTCATCGAATCTCCATGAACCGTGACGTTCGCTCGTGTAATTTCCATCAGTTCATTCCATCCCCCAACTTTAACAATACCCAGTATCAAGATCGCGATTGACCCGATCAATAGAATCGGAGTTTGAAGTACCGAGGTATAGAGAACGGCTTTCATTCCTCCAAACGTTGTATAAAGTCCGGTTAACACAACAAGCCCGATTGCACTTATCCAAAAGAAATCGATATCATAACCAAAGAAAGTGACGTAATCAATATTGAAAACATCTTTAAAAACCACACCGCCAGCGTAAACCGTCACTGCAACTTTTGTAAGTACATAACTTACAATCGATATTATGGATAAAAAAGATCTTGCCTGCGGATTGTATCGTCTTTCCAGGAATTCAGGCATGGTAAATACTCTACTTCGGGCATAAAACGGGACAAACAACCATCCCAGCATTAAAATCATCCAGCCGTGCATTTCCCAATGGGCCATAGCCATGCCGCTTTCGGCCCCGGCTCCGGCCAGCCCAACAAGATGCTCAGATCCTATGTTCGAAGCAAAAATAGATGCGCCGATTGCAATCCAGGTTGCATCGCGTCCGGCAAGAAAATAATCGGAAGTGTCTTTTTCCTTTTGTTTTAAAACCCAAAATATGATTCCGATAAGGCCCAGAAAAAAGAGGCCCAGAATAATCCAGTCGAGAATGCTCATTCTTTCACGTTTATGGTTTGAACTTAGTTTTAATTAAGCGTAAAAATAACATTTATATCAATACATCTGCACCGGCAAATAAATATTTTGCTTCTATCTGAGGTATTTTCAATGAGATTAAACCCAAGCCTCATGTATGCCCGAAAACAAAAAATTCATAAACTCCAGAAATCGCCTACAGATGTATCGCAGGCACAATCAGGGTGCATATGACAACTTTTAAACATATTCTACTGCTGTTTTTTGATAGACTTTCGAAAAAAAAGCCATTCTGTCGCAAGGACAAAATGGCTCCCGGAAAATTCCGAATGAATTTAGATTCATTACCGGACACGGCAATGAAAATATTTTAGAATAATTTTAGACAGCTTTACCGTCGGCACGTTTTGTTACTTTACTACCAATTAATGCATAGAAAAGCAAATATGCCAAACCACCAATAATTACCCAATATGAAGTAATATATCCCATGCTATCGGCAATTGCATTCTGCACCAGTGGAAGTATTCCCCCTCCTACAACCATTGTCATAAAGATACCGGAAGCAACGGCTACGTATTTACCTAAACCTTCTACTGCAAGGTTAAAAATACCACCCCACATAATAGATGTACACAGACCAACCAGTACAAGGTACATCGCATTGACTGGAACTTCAGCCTGGCCAAGACTCAAACCGCTTGTAGAACTCTGGAAAACAGGAATATTAACTGTATTCTCAGGTGAAGCAATAATAGCCATGGCTACCAACAACAAACCAACAGCAGATACAACAGTTAACATGGCGCGGCTAGAGACTTTACCACCTATCGAAGCCCCGACAAATCGTCCAATCAGCATCAAAAACCAATAAGTACCTGCCACCACACCTGCAGTAGAAGCTGCTGTTGCAGGATCGAGACCACTTGCAGCAGCATCGGCCAGCCACAACATCATGGTACCGGGAACACCAATCTCAATACCTACATAGATGAAAATACCAACGGCACCTAATACAAAGTGACGAAATGACCAAACACTTTCATTCCCGTCAATATCATGTCCATCAACCTGAGGCTGAGGAATCTTAACTGTCCACAAAACAATACCAACCAAAGCGAAAATCCCCATTGCAATAAACAACACCGGATTTACATCTTTAATAGCTGTATTTTTGGTTACTTCACCAACCAACATACCAACAAGGATCGGCACTGAAGTTCCCATCAGCGAATTGAAAGAACCACCAATTTGAATTAACTGGTTGCCTTTTTTACCTCCTCCGCCAAGGGTATTCAACATAGGATTTACCACTGTATTTAACATGGTCATTGAACCACCTGCCACGAATGCTCCGAGCAAGTAAATCGCGAAACTCTCAGCAATACCTGACAGGTACTGAATTAATACTCCCACAAAACCAATCAGGATAGCGAGCAATGCAGTATTCTTGTATCCTACTTTTTCAAGCAGTTTTCCTGCCGGAATACCCATCACGGCGTATGCCAGGAAGTTCATAAAGTTACCCAACATGCCCAGGAAGTTAGAAGCATCGAATTGTGCTTTCACAACCACTCCCATTGGCGCTGCCAGGTTGGTCACAAATGAAATCATACCAAACAATAGTACCATCATAATGATTGGTATTGTTCGATTTTGCTTTTTAGTCTCCATAATAAATGTAATGATTTTAAGTAGTTATAGATTCTTTTTTGTTCTTGATCATTTTATGTTGAAAATACCGGGAAATTCAGATGGGCGACAACAACCGCTAAACACGTTCAGTTTAAGCTGAATGCGTTTAAAACATGATTTGCTTTGTACATCGAAAGTCATAAAATCTGCTAAAGTCAATTTAGGTTGAAAAACAAATTCTCAGAACCGTGAAGGCTTGAAAATTCTTCTTTCGCCCCCAAAGATAAAATAACATCCGATTCTTCGAACTTTTCAATTGCTTTTTTTCACCTCATTACTACACATTTCGCCCCCTCGGTAAAGCAATAATTCAACGTTCAATCCAATGTACCGAGCATTTCACCAACTAAATCAGCTCCCAATAAAAAATCGGTTAAAGCTCCAGTTTTATCGATCCTTTTGAACGAATAAACAGCTTGTGGCATGATCCTTCTCCGTATACATGCTCCAGAGTTTTTACATACTCTTCCAGTTTATCCTGTGGAACAAACGCCTGAATAGTACCACCAAAACCACCACCGTGAACTCGCCATGCACCTGAGCCTTTCAGCACCATTTCGCTTAATGCCAGCGCCACCGAAACGACCTGCTCGTCTTTATGCACTATATCGTAAATATTCTGGTTGTACATGTAAGAACTGTACCCCGATTCAACCACCATTTTCAGGAACGAATGGAAATCGTTGTTCTCGAGTGCAGCAACCTGATCAACCACACGCTGATTGTCGCCCTGGAAGTGATAAGCACGAAGAATGGCGCGATCTCCTGTTTTGCTGCGAATAGCCGGAATTTTCTCAACAATTTGTTCCAGTGTAACTTCACGTAACACTTTTGCGCCCAGTTCAGCAGCTACCGATTTCATTTCGGTTGGCAGCGAAGCATATTCTGCCTGAGATGCAGGATCATCGTGACCACCACCGACATCGGTAATTACCAGCGCAAAACCCGTAGAAACAAAGTCGAAATCAACTTCCTTTACGATTGGGTTTGCCGGATCTTTAAAATCGATTGTAATCAAACCTCCAACCGAACAAGCAGTTTGGTCCATTAAACCACAAGGTTTTCCAAAGTAATTGTTTTCAGACCATTGGCCAATGATTGCGTTTTCAACAGCCGGCATTTTACCGTCGTTGAATAATTCGTTGATGATGGCACCGATCAACACTTCAAACGAGGCAGAGGAACTAAGCCCTGAACCTTTTGGTACACGACCTTCGATACAGGCGTCGAAACCGCCAATGGTATACCCGTTTTCCTTCATTTTCGCGCAGATACCTTTTACCAATGCGCCTGAAGTATAAAATTTTGATTCGTCGATAGTTAAATCAGAAAGATCAACCTGAAATTCAGGATAGCCTGCAGATTTGATGCGAATGGTTTCTGTTCCGTTTGCTGCAGCAACCGCAATGTTGTCGAGGTTTACAGCACCGGCCAAAACGCGTCCGTAGTTATGGTCGGTATGATTACCGCCAATTTCAGTACGCCCGGGTGAACTAAACAAGCTTAAATCGTCTGTTCCGTAAACTGTTACAAACTCATTCATCAAAGCCGCGTATCTGTCGGCCTGAGCTTTTAAAACACTGGAATCGGTTCCGTATAATTCCTGAAAAACAGGATTATTTCCACCGTTGATCTTCTCTAATAATGTGCTAACTTTTGCCATAATTTTATGCGTTAATTACTTTTATAGATATTCTTAATGTATTTCCGTTTACAGACTATGTCTTACAATCAGCTTGGCCGGGTTGCGGATCTGTCCGGCCTTTTTGGTCAATACCATTTGAGCGAGGCTTTTCCCCATTTCGGTAAAATCGGTCGAAATGGTGGTAATCCCTCCTGATACCACTTCTTTTAACGTGGTATCGTTAAACGAAACAATCCCGAATCGTTTACCCAATTTATATTTATACTTTTTAGCCATTTTTACTACTTCCACCAAATCGCGGTCAGAAATAAGAAAATAGGCTTCGTACATCGACGGATTCACTCCGTGTAACGATTTGATTACTTCGTGTTCAATATCGCGCTCGGTACAGTATTTTACAAATCCGGCAACCCGTTCAACCGGTTCTTTTCCCCCGGGATTTACAAAAACCAGTTTGCGGTATTTTTTTAACAGCGCGCTTCCTTCCACCATTGCATCGTACAAATCCCGCTCAAAATCCTGGTACACCACCGGGTAAGCTTTCAAGTCCTTTTTCAGGCGGTCCAAAATGTAAACCTTATCTTGAGGAAGTTTCGAAACCAAATGACTAATATTATCAAAAGTGGCAGGCATAATTATATACGATGTGTAATTCCCGACACACTCGGTAATCAGGTTTTTGAAAACCTTATAATTAAAATGATGAAAATAAACTTCAACCGTAGCCCTGCCTTTCAGCGAATTAATCAACGAGTTATAAAGGTCTTCCTTAAAGGCGTTCAATTCATCAAAAAGAACAAATACCTTTTCTTCAATCTGAACCTCGGTGGTAGCAATATAATACCCTTTACCGGGCTGGCTGCGAATAACTCCTTTTGATTTCAGTTCGTTGAAAGCCACCAGCACAGTGTCGCGGCTCAGGTTGAAATCGGCACAAATTTCATTGATCGACGGAATTTTATCCCCCTTCTTTACCATTTTCTTTTCAATGGCCTGATATATAGAATCTATTATCTGTCTGTACTTTGGCCGAGACGACCTTGAATCAATTCGAATTACACGTTTGCTAGCCATTGGTTGTAATTATGAGTGCAAAAATAGAAGTTTTTTCGTATAAAAACATGCTATAAAACACCACCAGTACCTACCAGTTAAAAAGCTTTTTTCGCAATTTTGTCGATTAACACGATTATCCATAAAAAAACGAATATAATTATTCCAGTTAAAACCTTATAAATGATGATGATTACAACAAAAAAATTCGGAACGCTAAAAGACGGAACCGAAGCACTTCTTTTTACGCTTGAGAACAATTCGATTACAATAAAAATAACCAACTATGGTGGAATTATTACTTCCATCGACATGCCCAACAAAAACGGCAGCATTGAAAATGTGGTTTGTGGTTTCGACGATCTGGAAACCTATTACAGCGAAAAATATCTGGGAAACTACCCCTACTTTGGAGCCATCATTGGCAGATGTGGCAACCGCATTGCCAAAGGTCATCTCGAAATTGAAGGAGCCACCTATGATTTAGCCATCAACAACGGCCCTAACCATTTACACGGCGGTATTACGGGTTTCGATCGTCGTCTTTTTGACGCCGAAGTAATCGAAGAAGAATCGCAGGTAGGTGTAAAACTGACTTATTTAAGTCCCGACGGCGAAGAAAACTACCCGGGAAATCTGAAGGTAACCTGTATTTACACCTTAAATAAAGAAAACGAGCTGGGTATTCAGTATTATGCTGAAACCGACAAAACCACTGTGGTTAATTTAACCAATCACACCTATTTCAACCTTACCGGATTTAAGGAAAACATTTTGAACCACGAACTGGAACTTACTGCCACCACTATGACCGAGATGATTGAGCAGATTCCGACAGGCAAAATAGTGCCGGTGGTTGGTACTGCATTTGATTTTAATACACCCAAAAAATTGGGCGCTGCCGGACTTGAAATGGGCTACGACGACAATTTTGTGTTCGATGAACAAGATGGCGAATTAAATTACATCGGATGCCTGAGCGAAGCTAACAGCGGCCGAAAAGTAGAAGTTCACACCACTCAGCCGGGAATGCAGCTGTACACAGGCTACTGGATTCCGGAGTTAACCATCAATGATAAAACGAAATTTGGAAGTTTCGCGGGTGTTGCGCTCGAAACACAACACTATCCCGATTCGGTTCATCATCCCAAATTTCCGACAGTAATGCTCAAACCCGGAGAGCAATACAACGAAAAAACCGTTTACAAGTTTATTACCGAATAAGAAATGCCCGAAAGGGCATTTTTCTTTTACCCCCTTTTTCAGAAGAACATTTTTTCTATTTTTGACTTCCATGAACAAAAACTGTCCAACGTTATGAAAACCATCATCGAACTTTTTGAAACTGCTGTTGCCAATTATCCAGATAACATTTACCTCTGGGAAAAGAAAAATGGGAAGTACGAAGGTACAACCTACAAAGAAACCCACGATAAAGTTTTGGACCTGGCTGCCGGCCTGATTCAGATGGGATTCAAAAAAGGCGATCGTGCTGCCTTACTGGCTGACGGTCGTAACGACTGGATTATCAGCGAACTTGGAATGCTGTATGCAGGAGGCATTAACGTTCCGTTGTCGGTTCGTCTGCAGGAAAATGAACTAACCTTTCGACTGAAACACAGTGGCGCCAAATATATTTTTGTTTCGAAACAACATCAGATCAAGGTAGAAGACATCAGAAATGAGCTACCTGACCTGGAAAAAATAGTTTACCTCGACGGGAAAGAAAATCCGGGAGAACAGGAAATTGACTATAGCAAGATCTTAAGTTCCGGAGCAATATTCAGACAAGAAAGTCCGGAGCAGGTAGAAGCTGTTTGGACGGGAGTTGAACCCAATGATGTGGCTAATATTTCCTATACATCGGGAACAACGGCCGATCCAAAGGGAATTATGCTTTCGCATTTAAACTATGCAGCAAACGTTGTACAATCGAACTCTCTCCTCGATCTGAAACAAGAGTGGACAACTTTAGCGATTTTGCCATGGGACCATGCTTTTGCACACACTACCTGCCTGTATGTTTTCATGTACAAGGGAGCAAGCATCGCCTCGGTTGAAGTGGGCAATACTCCGCTTGAAACCCTGAAAAACATTCCCAAAAATATTCAGGAAATAAAACCCAAGCTTATGATGAGCGTGCCTGCCTATTCCAAAACGTTCAGAAAAAATATTGAATCAGGAATTCGCAAAAAAGGAGAAGGCCTGTTTAAACTTTACAACTTTGCGTTAAAAGTTGCCTATGCCCACAATGGTTACGGGAATAACCGCGGAAAAGGATATCGCTTTTTCCTGAAGCCTCTATACTGGATTTTTGATCAGATTATTTTTAGCAAGGTCAGAGATGGTTTTGGAGGAAATCTGAAGTTCTTTATCGGCGGAGGCGCCCTTCTCGATGTAGAACTTCAAAAATATTTTTATGCTATAGGTATGCCGATATGCCAGGGATACGGGTTAACGGAAGCAGCTCCGGTTATCTCATCCAATATTCCGAATGATGTAAAATTCGGGTCATCGGGCAAACTGGTAAAAAACCTGGAGCTAAAAATTGTGGATGAGGATGGAAAAGAACTTCCGGTGGGACAGAAAGGTGAAATCTGTATAAAAGGCGACAACGTTATGCTGGGGTACTGGAACAATCCTACTGCAAGCGCTGAAGCCTTGAAAAATGGGTGGTTACATACCGGCGACATGGGCTACATGGGCAAAGATAATTTTCTGTATGTACTTGGTCGTTTTAAAAGTCTCCTTATCAGTAACGACGGAGAGAAATACAGTCCTGAAGGTATTGAAGAAGCAGTTGTTGACCAATCGCCCTACATTCAGCAAATCATGCTCTACAACAATCAAAATCCGTATACTGTCGGAATGGTAGTTCCCGATATGGAAGCCATCAATCGTGAATTAAAAAACCGCAATATCGAAAAAGGAACTCCCCAAGGTAATCGGGAAGCTATTCGAATCATTCAGGCAGAAATTAACGACTACAAAAAAGGCGGAAAATACGAAGGGATGTTCCCTGAACGCTGGCTACCCACTACAGTTGCGGTTCTCCCCTATGCGTTTACTGCCGATAATAAAATGCTGAATGCGACGATGAAAATGGTACGCGGACAAGTGGTGGAACAATTCGCGAAAGAGCTGGATTTTCTTTACACTCCTGCCGCCAAAAACATCGAAAACGAAATAAACATGGCGGCTATTGAGCAGTGGTACAAATAGTTCCCTCATTGGCGTTTTAAGTCTTTAATTCATCTTTACAAAGGAGCAAAATAAGAACATAAATATTTCTTATCTTTGCAGCGTTTCTACGGGGCTGACTGGTTTTGACAGCGGGTAGAAGTGGCAGGTAAGCATGCAGGGTTTTGGTTGTTGACCTTTTAAAATAATGATCAAACCATAATTGGCGAAAATAATTACGCTCTTGCTGCGTAACCGAATTAAGTAGGTTACCTTTATCCCGAAACTAGGTTTTGGGACGAGACATCGCCCGGGTGCTAATGCTTTGAAGCGGCCCGATCAGGCGGTGCAAGTAAATCGAAGCTAGCAGAAACGAAGCTCTGGCGTTTCTGCGAAAATTAAAGAGCTAAGGTAAACGTTGGTGGCCTTGATCCGGCGTTTATTCGAAAATCAAGTCGGGGATAAGCATGTAGAAAGCTTGTGGCTTCCTCGTTTGGACGCGGGTTCGACTCCCGCCAGCTCCACAATAAAAACTAACTGACTGAAAAACAGTTGTTTGTATTTAAAAAATGTCTGTTTTGAATGATTACAATTCTTAACAGACAAAATGCAGACATGAAAAGAACCAAAATTTGCATATTGCCCAAGCTGAATGATTGCGGCGGAGACGCTAAAAAGCAATGGTTTATCTATTATTCTTACCGAAATCCGGCAGACAATAAAATGGTAAGGTTTAGAATCATTGAGGGTTAAGAGACTCTTTACAATGAAAAAAGATTGCTATTCTCATGCAGAAAAGCTTATCCAAATTTTGGCAGACCAATTGGTTCAGGCAAAATCCTTTCGGGATGGAGCAGAAAAGCAAAATTTATGAAGATTCGTTGTAGCATGGGCCTCTGCCTGTAAAAAATTCCGTTATATAACAGAACAAGGTTTTGTATGCTAGAATCTAACCAACAGCCAGATAAAAACATCCAAAACCTTGTCTATTCTATTTCTTTAACTAACTTCTTACATCATACTAATGCTAGTTTAAAAAGTTACTTTTAACCATGTGCTGGAACGCATATCCTCACAGAGTGCTAATAATTCCGTTTTTCCTTGTTCAGGTGTGACATAATCTGTTAAACCAACACCAAAACGAATAACGCTGGTACTAAAATTGACCAACTTATTTTTGGGTAATGTAATTGCCAGTTTATAACCCGAATCTGTCGTTGTTTCAATTACGTCAATCCCATCAGAAGAAGCAACTATCCAAACACCTTCTTTTCCGTCCCAACGAAGTACTTCGCCTGTTGAGGAAATCCAGAATTTCGAAATTCCTGTATCTACATCAAGTAATGATCGGTTTGCCGCATCAATATACAGGTAGATACCATCTCCACTCTCAGTGCCTGTTTCCGCGCTAACCGGAGTCTGATCATTGGCTATAACCTCAAAATAGAGATTGTTTTCATCTATACCAAGTCCTACCCTAATATTTGCGTCAGACTGTCCACCTACAAAAATCGGGTGGTCTTCAATTTCTCTCTTATTTATCGTGAGTTCATCAATCAAATATCCCTTAATCATCCAAGGAGCTAAAACTTCATTATTTTGAAAATCTGATGAAGTTAGCGCAACAACAGAACTATCATTAAAATTCAGTAACGAATTCCCTATCGCTTCTACATCCTGAGTAAAAGGGAAAGGACGTGTACGATGTTTGAAATCCATCGCATTCTCATTACTTATTGCTACTTCCATTATTTTCTTATCACTGGTTCTTCCTGCATCGGTTTCATACGACAAAACAGACTCTCCCTGCGGGAGTGAAATCAAATCCGGAACTCCCATATTGTACTTTTCCGGCAAAATTTCATAAAGGGCATAATCGCGATCAGGAGTATCCCCGGTAATCGCGTATGACCAATTATCAGCGACAGTGCTGCGAACGATATACGGTTTATAGGTAACAGTATTGTTATCACCAAAAGCAACCACAATATTGTTGTTTACAATAGACGCAGCGGGGCAATTATTATTCTTATTTAAACGAGATGCAATAACCTTACTTCCCGTCCAGGCAGAATAAATGCCATCCGGGCCATATTCTTCAAGAGAACTGGACCAAGTTTCTCCACCATCCTCAGAACTTAACATTTCGATTCTTTGTGCTATCGTCTCTACTACTAAAGCAGTGGAACTCATCATTTCAATATTAACAGAAGAAGAACCGTTTGAAAAGTAAAGTTGAACAACACCGCTAGGAAGTTCTAAAAAGTCGGGATACTCACATCCCAAATTTGAATATACTTCCTGAACTGGCTCCATCACTGTCCCATTTCCCGATATGCGCCTTACCAGGATGGAGGCCGGAAAGTTAATTTCAGTGTCAGAAACCGTATAACTGTATCTAACCCCACAGGCAGCCAATAAGTCACCATCGCTTAAAAGTATGATGGTTGGCTGAACCATCAGATCAGTATAAGTAAGGTCATAATCGCCATCGATACCTTTATGTGTCGATTTTGGAAATAAAACAGAAGGATTATCCCACGAAAGCCCATTATTCCAACTTTTTTTCTGATAAATGCTTCCTTCTGATGCGTATACCATCACTAACGACGAGTCGGAAAGACGTATCATTTCCGGAGTATTACCTTTTTCAGCCAACTGCTGCATAGAGCTATAGTCCCACGCGATACGGAGGCCACTTACAGGAGTCATCTCTACCGGTGTATAAACATCCTCTTCAATCACCGGAATATCATCATCATTATCACGATCACAAGCAATAAAAAGAGTGGTTGTTGCAATCGCAAAATATATAATCGACTTGTAAATTCTAAATATATTCATGAGTCTAAATTGAATGTTATTAATCATTAGGGGTTTTACACAAACGGACGTCAGCAATATAAATAACAACCTGATTATTTGCATCATAAGTCCATGTCACTCCATCTTCATGCCCGATATTTACAACATAAACACGATTACGCCGATTGGAGTTATCTCCCCCGTCATTGTTGCTCATATTTATTGTATACTCATGCCACGAGTTCTGGATCTCGTCATCAGTCATGGATTCATTACGACCGGAATCCCAATTTTCCTGCCCGTAGTCACTATTTTGACTAAACGACCATAATCTGTTCATCGGACGTATCCATGGCGCCCGGTATACATTACGTTTATTTCCTCCAACGTTTGATACCAAAGACTTATCACAACCAATGAACATTTTAAACTTCAGGTAGGGGTATCGTGCATTATCAAAACGCCACTGCCGGGGCAGAGCAAAAAAGAATGAGGGTCTGTAATTTTCGACAATTCCCCGATAAATATTTTCACCATCGCTCTGAATCAGTTGTTCCAAATGCAAATCAACCGCCTGCCCATTTACAATATCGCTCTGTGGATTAAATTTACCGATATCAGCTAATCCTCCCCTGGGTAAAAAATCACCGGAATAAGCTAATTTCATCTTCCAATTATTGTCCTGTACCGTTCCATTCGCAAAAAATTGCGGATCGACAAATACATGATCAGGAAAAAACGGATTATCATTTGTAAGTAATTCCACCACACCTGACTGAACATAAGGCTCCAAAAACCTATCAAAATCCAATCCCATAGATTTTGGAATGTACTTAATGTGTGTAATTTGTCCCGCATCCAACATGTCTTTCAGGGTTTGCAAACTTTCTGGCCCTTTTATCTTGGATGGCTGATCAACCGGCATCATGAATTCCTGCCATGCTCCACCACCAACAATACTATATTCATTGTTTCTTGCATAGGTCAGCGACTCCAGGGTTCCGGGCAATCCCTTCCCCGTAAGGTTAAGATATGAAACGCCTGGGAAGAAAAATAAATCCGCAAACGTAGTCATATTCATCGGGTATGTTAATTCAGTAATATCCTTTACGGCCTCTGTTGTGAATGTATTAATGCCGTTCGCTAACAGAATCTTTAATTCCTGAGGAATAAACTGCTGTTCGGGAGTTGGCATTTGAACAATGTACGGTTTTTCTATTTCCAGCGTATCAAGAAGTTTTGAACCACCATCAAGTATAGGAAGTACCTTATATTTCATGTTGAAGGTCATTTCCTGTCCAGCAGGGAGATTGCCGCAATAAATACGTGGCTCTTTTGAACGTATACCATGCTGGGATTCTCCACTTTGATCTTCATATTGATATTGCAAACCGTGATATTCCATCATTATGGTGTTTAGGCCGGTAGGCCATTCCATAATCAGAGCATTTGGAGCAACCGAAACGGTAGGATCTAAAATCCCTAATTTCAACACATCGCGATCGTATGACGTATACGGAATCAGCGATATTTCCTGAGGGATTGATCTGTCTCCATATTCATCTTCGGTATAGATATTAAAACGATACAGTCTAGGTTCTGTTAATCCTGTAATGTTTACGTACGAACAAACACTGTCAATTTCAATTACCTTTGGGTCGGGGGTATTTTCATCATAAACTACAACCGTTTTTTTAGCTTTTCCCATTGTAATTTTACTGGCAGGTATACGTCCGTCTTTTCTTAAATCGATTTCTACTCTCTCGTAGCCAATGGTGCCAAAACAGGTATCAAATGCAGCAGGATAAACGATCTCTTCGGTTGAAAACTCTTTAATATTATCGTAAATACCATTGACACAAGAACTATATATCAGTGATATCAGGAATATACCTATAAATACGCCAACAAGACGAACAAGCGTATTTTGTTTATTTAAAAATATTTTCATCATTTTTAGTCTTAATAAGTAAGTTAATAACCTTCAGCCTTTCTTCCGTAAAGAGTGATTTCAGATAAACAGTTTGCATTGAGCGACTCATAGTTATCATTAAAACCAGCAATAGCTTCGTAGCGGAACCAGCGTGTTGGTTTGGTGAATTTTGGAGCCTCGGGATACATATAGGCCATGTCGCCCTGCCGACCCAATATTCTGTATTGACGATCAGGCAAATCGACCGGGAAAGTGATTTTATTCGTAGTAATAGAGTCCCACTGTTGTGTGTCTTCATCCCAACGCCACATTGCATAAATTCCAACATTCTCTGCCCTGTAATAGTCTTCGCGCCCACTGTACTCGGTAGCACCGGTGTGCCTGTACCTTTGGTGTGTAACAATACGGCTCAACTCGTAATAGTCGCCTAAATCTATTATGTAATTCCAGGGCATATTACCGTCTCTTGAATTGCCGGTTCGTCCCCATCCGTAGGTATGGGTAAAATTGACAAAAGTACCGTCGCTTATTATATCGTCAATTACCATATAATCACGCCCTTCCAGTCCGTTGAAAAATCCCATTGGAACTCCAGTATTAACGACTTCACCGTTTCTGTTGACTATTGTAGAATCATTCGTCCCGGGGATTTGCCACGCATCTTTGGGGATCTTTTCATCGCCCAGCAAAGCTAAGGTTCCAATTTCCAGGGTATTGCTTGTATTCCCAAATTCATCCTCTACCCGGACTGTTACATTAACCGGTGTTGACTCTGAAAGTCCGGGATCGCGGATAAATCTGCGCTCTTCGGCTTCACGAGAGGTATAGATTACATGATTTTCCACCAATTGATTCTCTGCGTTTTTATAAGAGTAATCAAGGAAAATATTCATACTCTGCATTAACCCATTTTCCCAGTTTATATAAAAAGAACTAAATCCCGCAATGCAATATATTGTACTGGCCACTTGCTGAACTGCCGGCTCTAAAGGTTCAACTGTAACTGGTATCTTCTCAGATTGATTACCTGCCCGGTCTACTGCAAACAATTGAATTGTATACGGTTTTTCTGTATCAAATCCGTAAACATCTATATAGTCCTCAAAATAAGATACAGAAAACCACATCTCTTTCCCTTTTGAACTCAAATAAGTAGCATCAATAGAAAGAAGATCTTTATCTACTGGCTTATTATAGTAAATTCGTGCCCCTCCGTAAGTCGGTTTATACCTCAGAAACTCCGGGGCAGATGGAGGAGTATCGTCACTATATCCAAGTTCGAAACGTTCATTTTCTTTACAGGCAGCGAAACTTATTAGAAGAGCTACCAAGAATCCTATGTATATTTTTATTGTTTTTTGCATGAGATGATTCATTTATGCTTTTTAACTCTTTTAACGATTACCATCCGGGATTTTGAATAAGGTTAGCATTGGTATTCATTTCATTCAAAGAAAGTGGCCATAAATAATTTCGGTTAAGAAATTGACGGCGCTGCTTGACCTCTAAACGGAAAAAATTCTGCTGACCATAAGCATTTCCTGTCCATCCCGTAACCGGGGTATTAAATTCAGCGGTTGCTTTTTTGTAGCGAACTACATCCCAATAACGGCTTCCTTCAAAGGCAAATTCAATACTACGCTCTCTTAATATAATCTCCCTTAACCCATCTTTATCCTGATGCCAATTTAGATACAAACTATTACACAAGTTAGGATTAGACCAAACGTCCTCAACATTGGGAATCCCTGCGCGCTGGCGGATCTTGTTTATTTCATCATAAACTTCCTGCCCCGGGCCGTTCAGCTCGTTAAGTATTTCTGCCTTCATCAGGTAAAGATCGGCCATACGGATAATCGGATACGGGAAATGTATCTGACGAATCCAACTTCCTGATTTTGACTCGGGATGTACAAATTTCTGAACACCAACGCCTGTCCACATAAAATCTGTCGCACTAACGCTAGGATCATATCCACCGGGGGTACCGCCATACATTTCTGTATCAATCCGGTATTGATGTCCGCGCCAATAGCCTCCTGTTATTCCTAAATTGGCATAAAAACGAGGTTCGCGGTTTAAATACATACTCACTGTCATAAAATCGGGCTGCAGAATTCCACGAAGTGGTTCATATTCCGAAGAATCTTGTGATGGAGTAGATACAAGGCGATACATATTGTTTTTATCAAAAGTCTTATCGACTTCGATGGGCAGACCATTTTTAGAATAATACCTATTTACCATCTGAAAAGTTGCTCCGGCCCAGTTCCACGAATTACCAGTAGTTTCCTGTACTCCATTTGTAAAAGTGCGGGGTAACCGAATGTTACTTGCATCCTGAATGGTTCCACTCTGCCCGGTTCGGTAGGTGCGCCCCCAGATACATTCTTTATTCCATGGATCAACAATCAACAGCCTAAGCGAGTATAAACGTTTCATCGCCTCAGTGTTGTTTTTCCAATCTTCCATATCAAACTTATATGGCTGTTCTTCATATTCGTATAATCCGAATCCTTCTGTTTCACAATTATTTATTGCTTCATTTACAGCAACCAATGCGTCTTTCCATTTTTGTGTCCATACTTGTGATCCCTCCTCATCCATCGGAAAGTATGGTTCTCCATCATGATCATAAAAGTCGCCATATAAATCTTTATTGCCATTGAACAAAGGACTTGCTCTAAAAAGTAAGACACGTGCCTTAATAGCTTTCGCAATAGATTGATTGATCATCCCCAGCTCATCTTCCATCGTTTCGTCATCCAGGTTGGGAATAGCTTCATCGATTAATTCAAGAACATAATCAAAGCAATCATCGATTTTTGAGCGGTTGACAAATAATTCTTCAGAACCAGCATTGGGCTGCACGTTCTCTTTTATCAAAGTAATTGGCCCGTAATGCTGAATCAAGATAAAATGGTAATAAGCTTTCAGAAACTTTACCTGCGCAATCCATTGAGCCCTCTCATCATCCGAAAGATCTTTTACTAAATGAATATATTCCAGAAAAGTGTTGGCCGATCGAATCACCTCATACAAGTCTGTTGCATAATTAGAACCTTGCCAATAGCCAAGTAACACACTTGTAGTATTTTGGTTTCCTTCCATAATACGTGTTCCGACTAAGCCACTCTGTGCTTTTGTGGCGTCACGTTGCCCGAGCCAGTCGTCTCCCAACAGCCACTCTGTATTGTGAATTAAATGATTATTGGGAATACCTGCATAAACATTACTTAAAGCATTGTAAGCTTTTTCCTTATTTGCAAAATAGTCTTCCAGTGTAATCGTATTGTCTGGCACAATATCCAGGAAATCGCTACACGAAGAGAAGAAAAGTAAAACGATTGCAGTAATTACGTATCTTCTAATATTTTTAATAAATGCGTACATCATTTTTGTTTATTTTGGTTAGAAGTTTAATTGTAATCCGACATTAAACCGTCGGTTAATCGGATAAGCTAATCCATTTCCACCCATCTCAGGATCCCAAAGTTTAAAGGCACTAATGGTAAATATATTTTCTCCGCTTAAGTAAAGGCGAAGGCTCTCCATCCCCAACCGTTTGGCAACTGGCAGGTTATACCCTAATTCCACTGTTTTAAGACGTATGAAGCTCCCCTCTCTTAACCACCAGGATGACTGTTGAATATTATTATTCACTTGATAGGTAGCCAATCGTGGCCAAAAAGCATGTACATCGGGATTGGTTTCGCTCCATGAATCACGAGCGATAATCTCCGGTGCGTTCCGACGGTTAACAAAAGGAGCAATACCCCCTGGATTTATATAAAATGAAACTCTGGCATTCCCCTGAAAGAAGAATGAAAAGTCGAAATTTTTATACCCCGCTGACATACCGAAACCATACTGAATCTCCGGAACCGTAGGATAGCCCATAGGAACACGGTCATTGTTGTTTATGACACCATCGTTGTTCACATCCAGATATTTTATATCTCCTCTCATGTACGACCCAAATTCCTGCCGCGGAGAATTGTCTATTTCTGCCTGGTCAACAAAAAGTCTTTCGGCTATCAAACCCCAGGTTTGGTTAATCGGATGCCCAATTGCACTTAAATATTCATCTCTGTAATTTTTCTCGTCTTTCTCCAGGTATTTATTGGTAGCATAAGTAAAGTTTGCTCTCGACATTAGCCAAAAATGGGAACCAAAAGAATATTTAAAGTCTAATGAGCCATCGATACCTTTTGACAATACTTTTCCAACATTCCCATGTATAGAAGTCTGGAAACCTGCAGTTTCAGGAAAATTCTCACGTACCATGTAAATATTATTACGATGGTCTTCGAATAAATCAACCTGAAGTTTCAATGCTTCATCTTTAAATAATCCCAATTCTAATCCGAGATTATATTTGTCAGCCACCTCCCACGAAATATCGGGATTGGCATAACGCGCAAACTGAAAACCGGAATAGGATTGGCTAAATATTCTTCCCCACTGATATTCACCTCCACCACTTTCGAGTCGCGATAAATAAAAGAAGCGGCCTTCACGATTTGCAATGGCATCGTTACCTACTTTACCGTAAGTAAACTTCACTTTCAACAAACTAACAATATTCTGCAAGCCTGCTCCCCAAAATGCTTCGTTCGATGGAATCCAGCTTACCCCGTATGATGGGAAAAAACCAAAGCGCTTTTTGCCATAGAATTTTTCCGATCCGTTATATCCATAGGCATATTCAAGAAAATAACGTTTATCGTAATTGTAGGAAAAACGTCCTGAATTTCCCAGGTTTCGTTCTGGCAAAGTATAATAAATGGTACCTCCCTGTCCGTCGGTCAGAATTTTTTCTTCTTTAATTCCAACGGTCATTAACGATAAAGTATGCTTGTCCCAGGTTTTATCCCAGTTCAATCTGCCTTCGAAATAAAAATGGGTATTCCCGTCCCTACTCGCTTCCGTATCACCTAAGTAGGGAATGTTATTTGGGGTCAGATTATACAGAGCATAATCTTCAGTAAAAGGGTCATATTGTTCCAATGCATAATAAACCGGAGAATATCTTCTGGCTCCCGAATTGTAATTCCAGGTATTGGCTGAGGCTTTCACCTGCAATTTTAAATCAGGGGTAATAAAATCCAGGTCTTGCATTAAAGTCGCCTGCACTGAAATAGTACTTTGGTTGTTCTCTCGGTAACCACGAACCATCTCTGCAAAAGGGTTCGTTTTCATTGGATCGGCATTACCAAAAAGAGTCC
Source organism: Maribellus sp. YY47 (assembly GCF_023111095.1). Lineage (GTDB taxonomy): Bacteria > Bacteroidota > Bacteroidia > Bacteroidales > Prolixibacteraceae > Draconibacterium. The sequence goes on along the minus strand of NZ_JALGYW010000010.1, from coordinate 122,180 downwards.
ATCGAGTCGATTGATTACGCTCATCAGGCTCCCAAACCGCAGGGAAATCAACAGGGTTGCTATCCATTACCTGGTTAAAGATGGAACTGGCACTGGTATAAGGTCCATTATATTTTTCAAAACGACCGTAAATTCGTGTGTCTAATTTGGTTGTTGGACCTAAGTTAAAACTCACATTACTACGTAAATGAACGCGAACAATGTTAATATTACTATTGAAATTGTTAAGATTATCCTGGTTGTCGATTTTCAACAATCCTGTTTCGTTGTCAATGCCTCCTGCCACATAATAATGCGCCGATTTTCCTCCTCCAGATAGATTTATATTGGCCTTCTTGTTCGTAGTACCATTCTTAAACAACATATCATACCAATCCACATTAGGATAAATCATCGGATTATCCCCACGTTCTGTCGCCCTGATTTTCTCTTCACTATACCATGGTGGAGTAGGAATTTCATCTACTTCATGTGTCATATCGTCGTAACGAGAAACCAGGGCCTGATTGTAAAGGCGCATATATTCCACTCCATCAAGCAGATCAAGCATTTTGGTAGGTGTTGCAACATTAAAGTCAACACGAGCAGAGATCTTAACTTTCCCTTCTGATCCGCTTTTTGTACTTACAACAATGATCCCGTTTGCTCCACGTGCACCATAAAGTACCGTGGCCGATGCATCTTTTAATACCGAGAAACTTTCGATGTCATCCGGTTGAATGCGAGCTAAGTCATCAGTACTTGCCTCAAATCCATCGATAAGAATAAGAGGATCTGTTTTGTATCCGAAGGTAGTAACACCACGCACAAAAAACTGGGCATTATCGGCTCCTGGTTCGCCTGTTGACTGATATGAAATAATTCCCGGGATTTTCCCTGCAAAAGCGGTGGTAAGATTCGATGAAGAAATTTTCAGATCCGATGCCTTAACAGTTTCAATTGATGCAATTACACTTTCCTTTCGTTGTTTACCAAAAGCAACTACGGTTACATCATCCAGTTCTTCGGTCTTATCTTGCATTTTAACATTGATGGTAACCTGATTGCCGACTTCTATCTCCTGGCTTTCCATCCCAATAAATGAAAAAACTAATTTATCGGATGATTTAGCATCGATAGTATATGACCCATCGTTGTCTGTTATCACGCCTCGCGTAGTCCCCACAACTGTGATTGTTACACCAGGCAAAGGAAGCCCGTCAACGTCTGATACTATTCCTGATACTTTTTTTACTTGCTGCCCGTACTGATTAACGTTATTTCCTGCATTTGTGCGAGTCTCAGTTAGAACGATTACATGATCATCAATTTTATAGATGATTCCTGATTCGTGAAACAACTCGTCTAATACACTTGCAATTGCTTTGTTTTCACAATTAATACTTCTTTTTTGATTAACATTCACTACGGTTGCATCGTACATAAAATAATAGTCAGACAAATCTTCTATTTTGTTAAGAATAGTTACGATCGCCTCATCCTTCAAGCTTAAGCTCAATCGAGCACTTTGAGCATAACTGTCAAAAGCAAAAGCTTGTGTTATACTTACGAAAAGTAAAAACAAAACAATCCTCATAATCCTCAGTGCTTTTGAATTCATTGTTTCGTATAACTCAGAAACCGTTATACAACATTTTTTTTTCATAAATTTGTTTTGATTTGATTAATGTTCAAATTGATTTTTGCCTCCAGGTCCTAACAGTGAGGCATAAAAATTTTAGAAGGGAGATGTTGCAGCATCTCCTTTTTTTAGATCAATTAGTTGTTCATTAGCATATGTTTAATTTATTTAGTTTTAGTTATTTATTTCTTCGTTATAATGACTATGGGTATTTCTTCGGGGGCAGTGTTATTCATAACTTCGCAGTGCACAGGGCAAGAATATTCTATCAACTTAAAGATTCGTGAATAGTCTTTATTAATGACAGTCCCTGTAAAAATAGAATTATACACTTCGGGGTCTTTTACTATAATTTTGATATTATACCATCTTTCCAGCTCTTTTATAACAAGTTCCATCGGATCATTTCGAAAGATTAGTTTACCATCTTTCCAAGAGATATACTTTTGAATATCGGCATCATTTATGCTAATGCTTTTGTTTTTTTCATCATAATCCGCTATTTCACCCGGTTTTAGTATGTAATTGGTATTATTATGATTTAACTCAACACTACCTGATTCAAGTACAACAAATATCTTTTTATTCTCAGGATAGTTGTTCACATCAAATGTCGTTCCCAACACGGTAACCTTAATTTCGTCGCATTGAACCACAAATGGTTTGCTCTCATTTCTTTTTACCTGGAAAAAACCCTGACCTTTTAAAATAATACTCCTTCTATCTTTCTGTGAATAATTATAAGACAGAGTTGTACCTGAATTTAACCAAACTATTGAACTATCGGGTAAAACGACCTTAGTTCTTTGGCCGTTTTCAGTAATTACTGAAGTATATTGATTATTGTTTATTTTTCCCTGGGATGTAAGGATAATGATGAATCCCAAAATAACAAGAAAAACAGCTGCATAGGGTAATAGCTTTATTACTCTATTGCGAAATTGTAACGTTTTACGATTAAGTATACCATTTTTGATATTCATCAGCATTTTAGCTGATTCAATAGATGCTGGATTATCGTCCCATTCAAAAGATTTCCAATTCTCATTTAAAGTTTCAGTGATTTCCCAAGTTCCTTTCTCACTGTTAAGCCATTGGAACAGGCTCTTCAAATCATCGTCACTATACGATTTGCTGAAGAATCTTCTAATTACATTTATTTTCTTTTGATTCATTTAATGCCTGTTTATATGTAATACACATAAAAACACATTTACTATTACTCATGATCAAAAAAAATTTGCTTTGTCCCGAAGAAACTACCTGTATTTAACCCAGAAATAGAATTAGAAGAAAAAGACTGTATTTCTTCAACTCGCCTTTTATGTGAATATTAGCTTTTGTCAATTGACCATCGACTGTTATAATTGAAATTCCCAATTTATCCGCAATCTCCTTTCTTGAAAGCCCTTCAATTCTTCGCAGAAGAAATATTTCTTTTCGTTTTGGAGGCATTTTTTCAATAATGTGATCTATGATATCTCTTGTTTCCTGATAGATAACATAGTCGTCAGTTTTTAATGTAGAAGCTTCTTCCAAAAAATCAAGATGATTCTCAAAAATTCGACCATTAACTCTTTTTCTGGTCAAATTTAAAAATGAGTTTTTTGCAATTGTGAAAAGAAAAGAATCAAAAGAATAACCTTCTATGAAGTTTTCCCGTTTCTCCCAAATTTTGACAAAGGTATCCTGAACTATTTCTTCAGCATCTTCTTTTGATCGCAACAACTGGAAAAGAAAACTATATAACTTCTTATGATATCTTTGAAACAGCTCTTCAAAGGCATTTGTGTCACCCTTTTTCAGAGCCCTTATTAGTTCTATTTCTCCTTCATTCTGATCCAATTAATTAGGTTTTAGGTTTAATTGAAAGTCACAAAAGTATAATATTTCTGTATTTAAACTTCCAGTCTTTTTTTAAACTTAACTCAAAATATGACAACTTAATATAGTCATACGCATTTCAATGGTTTCTATAGATATTCCATATCATGCATTTTATTTAATCACTCTTCTTGAGTTTTTTCGATAAAAAAGTGCTTTATCAACAGATAAAAAGTAACGAAAGTGGCACTTTCATCGTTTCGAAACACCTCCATATCATTTCGTTTTATTATTCTTTTTTCTAAGATATCTTTTCAAATTACGTATCAAAAAAAAAAATCTGTTAGCCAATTTCATACTGATCATCGACTAACAGACTCCTTCAAAAAGAATGTGATTTACCTATAACTGGACCTCAATCGGAGATGACAAGCTTTTTGCCTCTTCTTTTAAATATGCTTTGAAGCCTTCCTCGGTTTTCCATTGCTCCTTATCCAAGCCCCAAACGGCCGCAAAGTAATGCCGGGCGGGTTGGTTGTTTTCAGCTTTCTGTGCAATGTAATAGGTTTCCGAAATAATATTACTAAAACCCTTTTCAACTACCGTCTGATAGCCCAGCTTAAAGAAATCAATATCGGTAGTGCGGCCAATTTTTCCTGCTTCAGCTTTGGGAACCAGCACGGCCATTCCCAGTTCATCGTTATTCAGCGACTGCACATCGTGGGTTCCGATGCATTGAAAATCGTCGGCCTGAAATTCGAAAGGCTCACGTTTTAGCAGGCTGGTTACCATACCGGTTACCACTTCGGCTCCTTCGGGAAGTCCTTTTACAGTCACTTCCGATTGAAACCAGTATTTGCCCGGATAAATTGAAATTCGTTCAACTGCTTCCAGGTTCTCGCCGTCAACATGCCAGCCTTTGTAAATGAGGTCGAAAACCGAACGAACCGGTCCTTCTGTAATTTTCTGATATTCATAATTGTCGGTTGAACCAAGCCGATACAACGAATCGTTTTTCATTAAGGCAATACCACCCGAACCCAACGAACTACCGCAATGCAGTACATCCATTCCCCAGTCGTTCAGTTTGTGATAATCCTTAATTTCCGGTGTATGAATCTTATCGATGATCATTCCGGGCTTTAACTTGCCAAACAGATCTTTTACGTTGCGGCAGTCAAAATAAACCCTGAATGCTATTTTATCGTTTTCCCAGCTGACACTTTCGCCCTGTGCAATAATTTTAAAAGGCTCGGTGTACGGTATGGCAGTGTAATGATCAAATTCCTTGTACGAACCATCTTGCTGATGAATACCCAGACGAACATTGGTACGTTTTTCAAAGGAGGGATATTCGGCTTCGGGCACCATTTCAAGCACAGCTTTTTTCTCCTCGTTGGCTTTAAAACTGAGAAGTACCGCTATTTCGTCCCATTGCCCGTCACCGTTCATATCATCCACCTGAGAAGGAAGTGTTTCTTCTCCCACTCTGAATATCGGCAAAAATCCTTCTTTGATTTCGACTTTTTCAGCCACCTGCTCACGTGTCAGAATCACCACTTCATCCGAACGATCTTCCGGAATAGAATTTTTAAACGAAACATAATGCTCCTGTTTACATGCAAAAAGGGCAACAACAGCAATTAATACTACACTTGCTTTAGTCTTCATATTGATTTAAGTTAATTGGTCTTAAAAAGCTACACGGAGTTCAAAGGTAATATTCTCGTTGATTAATACTTATGTTCTATAAATGTATTTACAAAACCTGCTTACAAAAGTTAAGTAACACATTTCTTTTCCCGTGAAAACTCCATCAAACATTCAGCGAATAAAAGCTCGTCAAATTGTCACAAAAAAAGGGGACTTTCGCCCCCTTTTCGCACAAAAATAAAACGTCAATTATCTATACATTAAAACCTCATTTTCATATTTCTGAATTTCAGCAATGTAGTCGGCGCCAACCGGAACATTCTCCTGCAAACAGTAGTAATCCCAAACAGCGCTGAAAGGCATTGTTTTTAATTCTTCCAGCATTGCTAAACGTTCGAAATATTTCCCCCCTGTTTCCAGTTCAATCAAGTCTTTTGTCGGCTCAAGTGCAGCAATCAGAAATGCTTTTTGAGCAGCGCGAGTACCGGTTACGTAAGCACCAATACGGTTGATTGAGGCATCGAAGAAATCAAGACCAACGTTTACACGACCCATAAAATCGTTACGAACAATTTCAGATGCAATTAACTGGATCTCCTCGTTAAGCGTAACAACATGGTCGGAGTCCCAACGTATAGGACGCGTTACATGCAATAACAATTCGTCAACGTATTGAAGAACGGCTGAAATTTTATCTCCTGCAATTTCTGTTGGATGGTAGTGGCCATTGTCAATACACACAAGAATATTGTTTTTAACCGCATAGCCAACATAGAATTCATTTGAACCAACTGTCATCGATTCAAGACCAATACCGAAAGTTTTACTTTCAACAGCATCTTTCATGTATTCTTTCGGGTACTTTGTCGCCATACCTTCATCCAGCGACTTTTGCAACAATGTGCGGTATCCGTTTCTGTCGATCGGAGTATCTTTTGACCCATCCGGAACCCAGGTATTATGCACGCAAGGAGTTCCCAACTGCTTTCCGGCTTCTGCAGAAATGGCCCGGCACCGTTTCAGGTGTTCCACCCAAAACTGACGGATTTCTTCATTTTTGCTTGACAGCGTAAATCCTTCGGCTGCTTTTGGATGGGCGAAGAACGATCCGTTAAAATCCATTCCAATTCCCAGTCCTTTACACCAGTCGATCCAGCCCTGAAAATGTTTTAATTCGATCTGGTCGCGGTCAACAAATTCGCCCTGAAACTCGCCATAAATTGCGTGTAAGTTTACCCGCTGTTTTCCGGGAAGCATCGACATTACTTTTTCCAAATCCTGGCGAACATCTGCCACTGATTTTGCCTTGCCCGGATAGTTACCGGTAGTTTGTATACCACCAGAAAGTGTTGCATCAGGCGTTTCAAACCCACCCACATCATCGGTTTGCCAACAGTGCAGCGAAATGGTTAATTCGCTCATTTTTTTCAACGCAGCTTCAGTATCTACCCCAATTGCAGCATATCTTTCCTTTGCCAGTTCGTAGGCTTTTTTGATGCTATCAGTATTGCTCATTTTATTAATATTTTTTTGATTTATTCCATGTAAAATACTTCCGGTAACTCCACCGACACCGGCGAATTATCTTCGTTTGTCTTCATAATATCGCTCATAAATTTCCACCAGCGCTGAACGATTTCGTTTTGCCCCAGATCCTGCGATCCGCCATCACCGGCAACCTTTTGAAACGCAAACAAGGTGTTGGTTTCTTCATCCAGAAAGATGGAATATTCACTCACCCCTGAATCTTTCAGCAGTTTCTTCAATTCGGGCCAAATCTCATTGTGTCTTTTCTGATACGCTTCCTTTTGCCCTTCGTTGAGATACATTTTAAATGCCACTCGCTTCATTATCCCAGCGCATTTAATTCAGGATACAACCATTTTGCAACACCGATTACAATTACCGATAAAAGAATGGTTCCGATTCCAATAAGAATGGTCCAGTAAGTCTTTTTTGAAACTCCTTTCCATTCCTTGCGCCAAAATCCCCAGAGGTTGGCGGTCAGAATTATAGTTGCCATGTGTAGCGTCCAGGAACTGGCTCCGTTACCAATTTTTGTTTCGCCCATTCCATAGAAGAAGAACTGCAAAAACCAGGTAGTTCCAGCGAGTGCACAAAACAAATAGTTGCTAATCAGCGGCGCTTTTTTATCGACAAAATCGCCGCCTGTTTTATTTTTGAAAATCAAGGCAATAGACCAGATCAGGTTAGTAGTTAAACCTCCCCAAAGAATCACAAAGAAGATGATATTATTTTCAAAAAGATAGGTTACAGCTCCACCATTGTCTCCGGCTGCAAGAAAAGGATAACTGGCCTGAACCGCCAAATCCCTGGCAGCGACACCCATTTCTTTTCCGGCGTCAATCCCGAAACTAAAGAAGGCACTCAACACGCCAGACACAATAGCGATAAAAAGCCCAAACGCCAGTTTAAACTCAGTGTTTACTCCCTCTTTATGTCCTTTTAAATCTTTATCCTTCATGATGCCGGCACGACCGCTAAGAATGATCCCCACCAACAAAATGGCAATACCAAGTAAGACGATTCTACCTCCCGGGCTGTTAAACAGATCTGTAAAGGAAAGTCCATTGGGCAGCAATTCGGCTACTCCCGGAATATTCCGTAAGATGGGTAAGCCCAGCGAACCAACTACCGAAGTAATCCCCAGCAATACTGAGTTTCCCAGCGACATTCCAAGGTATCGAATAGCCAATCCGTAGGTTAACCCACCGATTCCCCACAATAGACCCATGATGTAAGTATTGCGAATAACGGTTCCGTCAGCAGCCTGCAAAATTCCCTGCCAGTTTGGGATGGTAATTAAAACGGCAATAAAAGGCATAATCAGCCACGAGAAAAGACCACCGGTAATCCAGTAAATTTCCCAACGCCATTTCTTCACCCAATCGTACGGCATATACCAACTGCCTGAAGACATACCTCCAAGGGAATGAAAAATAATACCTAAAAGTGCTTGCATAATGATTTGATTAATTTGTAGTTATTTTTTATTGATTCGTTAGCGTTTTAGTTCTAACAAAAATATATGCCGGAAGAATTTCTATCAATACAGAAAATGAGCTTATATTTATATTTTTTGGCACTAAATCAATGAAACGGCAATTTAAATATTTAACGACCAGCGACGAGGATCTTTCCTGGGGAATTCATTTAAGCGTGGCAGGTTCTGCCAGCATTAAACCCAACACATTATACCCACCGGCAGCACACCCATCAGAATACACTTTCTCGTGGGAAGGAGGACGTGTACTGCATGAGTATCAGCTCAATTACATTTCGGAAGGAGGCGGTATATTTGAAAACCGCTATGGTCGGTTTCCGGTTAAAGAAGGTTCGCTGCTTGTGATACTTCCGAACGAATGGCACCGGTATAAACCCTTAAGCAAAACAGGATGGACCGAAAATTATGTGGGGTTCAAAGGCCAGATCGCCGACCACTTTTTGTCAAATCCAGTTTTTAACAGCCGGCAACCGGTCTTGCAACTGGGCATTAAAGAGGAAATTATTGACACCCATTTAAAAATAATGGACTTTGTGCGCAAAGAGCAACCCGGATATCAGCAAATTGCTTCCGGAATGGTGGTCAAACTACTGGGCTACATCATTTCCTTTGAGAAGCAGAAAGGATTCTCAGGAAAAAGAATTGCCAAGGTAATTGAAGAAGTTCGTTTTGCGATGCGCCAGAACATCAACAGCGAGATTAACCTGGAAGAGCTGGCAGAACAGCAAAATGTTGGATACTCCTACTTTCGGAAGATGTTTAAAAAATACACCGGGGTTTCTCCGGGTCAGTATCATTTGCAACTTAGGGTGATGCGGGCCAAAGAACTCCTGGTTACCACCAACAAAAGCATCAAGGAAATCAGTTTGGAACTGGGTTTTCAAACCATCCATTATTTCAGCCTTATCTTTAAGAAAAAAGTGGGAATGAATCCTTCTGAGTTCAGAAAAAGAATTGGAGGGAACCAATAAGAAGAGCGTTGTCGGGATGGGAATGTTTGTCAGAAACCACTATCCAAATCAACGCCCATTTCAGAAAATTGGGCTGCAGCATGTAAAAAATGGGCCGTAATCCAAAATACTGTCCAGTCTACTGAATAGCCTCCTCTCAATTTATAAACGTTGTTCATATTGCCGCGTTGTGCAAAGTTGGTCTGCTTAAATTATTCTCCCTGCGAGCCGGAAGGATCGATCATTTGTCTGCAACTGCGGTACATTACCGCTTCAAGACGTTTCGGGTATTTCTTGTTCTTGTTACATTCAGAAGCCACCACAAAACCCTGAAATGCTCTCCAGTCTTCATTTTTACCTTCGCAGGTGGCATCCAATGTTCCTTCCCAATAGGGCTCTTCCATAGCAACATGGTACAGTTCTGCAATCAGCCAAACAGGTTTCTCTCCTTCGCCATCAACCGATCCGGCCTCCGTTTAAAGTCTTTGTTTCATTTACTGTTACATCAGCAAACGACTTATTTTTTCCGGTACTTCAGCAATATCGATCCGGGCGCTTTACCGATTTCTAGAACGATGCCTTCAGCCAACTCCTTCCCGGTTCTTTCTACCAAGCTTTTGTCGTTGTCGTTATAAACCGAATAAACAGCGTTAGCATCCAGACCCCGCAACTGCACCTCAAGGCTACCAACCGTATTGTCTTTTCTGCGGAACCCCAGCACAATACCAGAGTCGTCGGATGGTTTGTTTAACTGATAGGCCAACCATACATCGTCGCCGGTTAAATCACCAATCCCGGTTAAGGGATAATAATCTTCATAATAATACGGGCGCAATTCCTTAAAAGCGGCCACGCACTGTTGCATCTCCGGAATCGACATATCAGCATTGGTAAGTTTCCAGTTCAAAACCACCGCACTCCCCAAACTCGAACGAAACGAAAACGCATCGGTACGGTTTACTCCGGTTCCGCTTAAGGGTAGAAAGAAGTTCAGCCCGTAGGTGTGACACTGGTAGCCGTTGGGCTCGCCATATTGATAGTCGGTACGCCACAGCGGAGCACTGCGCGAAACCGTTTCCAGATCGAGGCGACGCCCGCCACTGGCGCAGTTGTCGATCAGTAAGTTTGGGAAACGTTTCAGTAAATAATCCCAATAGGCATACAATCCTTCGATGTAGCGGATTTCCTTCAGGCCAGTTCGTCCGGGTTCGTCGTTTGCTGTCCAGAATGCTTCAGGCCGGATATTGAAATCCTGGCGATAATAATCAATGCCGTTCTGCTCGATAAAATCGCCAAAATATTTCATGAGCCATTGGCGGGCTTCTGCATTTCCCAAATCAAAAAGATAATTGTCTTTGTTACTGGCTTCGTAAAGCATCCATTCCGGATGTTTGTTGGCAAATTCGGAATGCACATGCACCCTTTCGGGTTCAAACCACACCATAAATTTTGCGCCCACACGATGTGCTGCGTCCGAAAGTGGTGTTAATCCGTTGGGGAAACGGGTGGAATCGATGGTCCAGTTCCCGGTATTTTCGTACCAGTTTCCTCCTCCGGTGTACCACCCTGCATCGAGCCAAAACACTTCGGGCGTGATGCCAAATTGCTTGTACCGGTTAATCAGCGCACAAGCGTAATCTTCAGTTAAGCACGAATATTCGTTACACGGATACGGATCGCCCCAGTTAAAACCGCCGCACAACGGGTATTCGGCAAACTGTCCGTCGATTTTTCGAACCTTATGAGTCAGCAGGAAGCGCCGGAATTGATTGTGTCCGGTCATCCGGTCTTCGCTTTGCCAGAAAAGCATACAAACCGAGGGCGTACGAATGGTCTCTCCGGGTTGAAGAAAAAGTTTCATATTCGCCATTCCCGCACTTAGCGTAGTTGCTTTATCGATGTTTTGTTCGAGTTCGAAAAACCAGTTGCCACTCCAGCCAATGGCTGTAACGATTCCGGTATGGTCGGGTGTTTCGAGGTTAAAGAAAGGAAAGCCTGACGCATCCGACGAGCGACCGCCGGCCGGCTGAAAACGAAGGGGTTCACCGGTTTTCAAAACAGTTGACAACGGTTGAAAATCTGAACGTTTGGCATCGCTTCCGTTGGTATGATACAGCGTAAATCTACCAGTCGTTTTGGGTTGCACCGTGAAATCGATCACTTTTACCTGCTCCAGCGTGGATGAGTTATTGCCTGAAGTGTTGGTAAAGTTGAGCACCCATTCCACTGTATTAACATCGTTGAAACCAGAGATGTGGCAATCAAGTCTTAATCCACTTTCCGGATCAAGGTACGACACTGTATATTTCACCACGTTGGGTTCCTCACTCACTTCCTGGAGCCAAGAGTATTTCCATTTTTTCAAAAAATCTGCAGAATGTTTGCCTTCATAAACAAACGAAAGCGGAGGTAGCTTTCCTTTGCCAAACGAAGTCTTAATCCACTGGGTAACATCTTCGGGAACCGCCAAACGCTGAATGTTTTGCGCCTGCGAAAAAAAGGAACACATAATAATATAAAGAATCGTGGTAATCATCCACGTAAACGATCGTAGTTGTTTTTTCATTTAGCTTTTGAATGTTTAGTTTTACTTGATTCAGGTCTTCGGTCTAAAATTTTCCGACCACTGCGTTTCTACGACAACGGTCGGTTTTGAGTTCATTAAAATAAACATAATTTCGCTCAATCCTTCTCTTCAATTAAAACTATAACGCTGACAAAAAGCAAAAAAACGAAGAAAACACAACCAAAGCAACCCTAACTCTCTCTGCTTGAGACAAAAGACCATATACGCCTTCTTTAACATCATTATATAATATCGAAAAACAAGATTTCGAAACAAATGTAATTTCGTTACTATACACATTCAACAAACTTCGCCAAGAAAACGATATATAAAAAAAAGATTGTACTTTAACGCGTTCTAAAACATAAACTAAAACCGCTTTCATAACTAAATCATTAAAATGAGCCAAACGAACGAATTTCAGGCACTCGAAAAGCTTCACGAGGAACAACTACCTGTTGCAAAAAATAAACTTCACGGCTGGCAGCACTTTGCCGGTTTGTATGCAGCCGAACACGTTGCCGCAACCGAGTTTGTTATTGGAGCCACCTTTGTGGCGCTTGGCGCCAAAACAATGGATATTATAGTCGGATTACTTATCGGCAACATCCTTGCTGTACTTAGCTGGACGTTTATCACCGCACCTATTGCGGTAGAAACCCGCCTGAGTTTGTATACCTATCTGAATAAAATTGCGGGAAAATACATGTCGAAACTATACGACTGGGCCAATGTGATCATTTTCACGGTGATTTCGGCGGCGATGGTGACGGTTTCGGCAACAGCCGTGCGCTTTGTGTTTGGAATACCCGCACAACTCGACTGGTACCCCACCAACTTCTGGTTTGTACTGGTTGTGGGCATTGTAGGGCTGGTCGTCGTTTCAGTAGCGATATTCGGGTTCAATGCTGTCTCCGAATTCTCCGGAATCTGTGCTCCCTGGCTGTTTACGATGTTCATCAGCGGAGCACTGGTATTGTTGCCGGCACTGTCGCTCGGAGTGCTTGGAAAAACCCTTCCCGGAAGCTGGGCCGAATTCATCCATATGGGTGACCTGTCGGTTTGGACGGGGATCAACAGCAAGGGCGAACCCGGTATCGGGATTCTTGAAGTTGCCGGTTTTGGCTGGGCGGCCAATACCATTACCCACGTTGGATTAATTGATATGGCTTTGCTGCGTTTTGCCAAGAAAAAGATATACGGTCTCGCCACCAGTACCGGGATGATGTTCGGGCATTACATTGCCTGGATATCGGCAGGGATTATGGGTGCCGGCGCTGCTGTGATCCTTGGAAAAACCATCGTTGAACTCGATCCGGGAGATGTGGCGTATTATGCGTTGGGATGGTCGGGCTTTGTGATTGTTATTGTTGCCGGATGGACCACAGCTATCACAAATTTATACCGCGCCGGTTTGGCAGCTCAATCCGTTTTTACCAAACTATCGAGAAAAAGTGCAACGTTTATCGTAGGGATGGCTATGATTGTGATTGCCTTTTTCCCCTTTGTTTTTTCGCAAATTTTGCCGCTGTTAACCTACGCCGGACTTTTAGTGGTGCCGGTTGGTGCGATTGTCTTTGCCGAACATCAGATCTTTCCGCGAATCGGGTACACCCGCTACTGGAGGTCGTACAAACAGCTAGCCAACAGCGTTCCTGCTGTGGTTTCGTGGGGACTTGGCCTTGTGCTTGGCTTCGGGCTCGATATTTTAGGAGTAATGTCGTTTTACTATCTCTTTGTACCGACCTGGATATTTACCATTCTGTTGTATACCTTCCTAGCCGGCAGGTATGGCGCCCGCGGAAAATACCCCGAAGAAGAAGCAAAGGAAATTGCCCGGAATGAACTAATCGAACGCTTCCAGGAACAAAAAGCTCAAACCGAGCCACATCAGATAAAAGATACGACGGTCTTTTCCAAAATACTAAACGGAATTTCAATCGTGGCGCTTGGCGTTACGCTTATTCTGTCCGGAATTGTTTTGTTCGGAAGTTCCAGCGAAACAACCTACATCACGAACCGCGAAACATTTTACCTCTACGGATTTATCTGTACCATCACCTACTTTGTTACCGCTTACTGGGCCATGCAACGGGGAAAATCATTAAAAGCATCAAATTAAAAAAGAACAAATGGAAATCCTGAAATTAAATCAAGCCAACCTTGGTCAAATAGCAACACGAATTTCATCTCCAACCTACGACAGGCAAAAGATAACTTCCGGTATCGTCCACATTGGTGTAGGTGGTTTTCACCGCTCCCACCAGGCGTGGTACATCCATCAGCTTTTGGAAAAATACGGCGTCACCGATTGGGGAATTTGTGGCATCGGTTTGCGGGAAAACGACCGTAAGATGTATGAAGTACTTAAAAAACAGGATTTCCTATACACGCTGATTACTCGCCACCCCGACGAAAAAATCGAAAGTTCGGTGGTTGGTGCAATAAACGATTTTATTCTGGCAACCGACGCGCCACAAGCGGCAATCGATAAAATGGCCGCGGCCGAAACCAAAATTGTTTCTCTGACGATTACCGAAGGAGGTTACAACTTTAATCCCGCCACCGGTAAATTCGATTTTGACCATCCGGATATTCAACACGACCTTGCACAGCCCGATGCGCCCAAAACCGTTTACGGCTACCTGACCGCAGCATTAAGGCAACGCCGCGCCAACGGATTACCGCCATTTACCATCTTGTCGTGCGACAATATTCAGCACAACGGAAAAATGGCACGTGAGATGGTGCTTACCTTTACGGAGCAACAAGATCCGGAACTGGCCTCATGGATCAACGAAAAGGTAAGTTTTCCGAATACCATGGTCGATCGGATTACCCCCGTCACAACCAGCGACGACAGTCAGTATTTACAGGAAACACACGGGATAAGCGACGAATGGCCGGTGACCTGCGAGCCATTTATCCAGTGGGTAATTGAAGATGATTTTTGCAACGGAAGACCGCCGCTCGAAAAACTGGGTGTGCAGTTTGTCACCGATGTTTCGCCCTACGAAAAAATGAAAATCCGCTTGTTGAATGCCGGACACTCTGTACTGGGAATTCCCGGAGCCATTCACGGCCACCCGACGATCAATGCCTGTATGGAGGACCGTATTTTCTCCACTTTTATGCGCCGGTTTATGGATCTGGAAGCCACTCCGGTTTTGGATGCGGTGGAAGGTATTGATCTCGAAAAATACAAAGACGTACTAGAGGAACGTTTCACCAATCCCAACATCAAAGACAGTGTTGCCCGTATTTGTTCCGAAAGTTCGGCCAAACTGCCGAAGTTTTTGATTCCTACAGTTCTGGAAAATTTAAATCGCGGAGGCAGCATCCGCTTTGCCACACTCGTACTTGCGGCCTGGTGCTATTACTGCGACAAGGAAGTGGATCGGAACAAGCGCGCGCTTGAAATTATCGACGCACTGCATCCTCAGTTGCATCAGGCGGCCAGCGATACCGAAAACACCCCGACAGCTTTCCTGGCACAAAAAGATCTGTTTGGAGACCTGATTAAAAATGAAACGTTCACCGATTTGTATAAAAGCTTCGTAAAAGAACTCTACCAAACCGGCGACATAAGAACTATGATGCAGGCGCAAATCCGATAAGTTAAGACCATCGGTTATTCACCTTCTGTATTTACAGGAATATGGTTCAACAGGATTGATCTACTTTTGAAACTGTTTAGCGGTTAGCGATAAGCTTTTGATCACTACTTGTGATTTCATTTTGATACTCTTTCTGAAATTTTGTTTTTTCATGCTCCAAAGGGAAACAGGCCAAAAGCCCCGTTGCTTATCTTTAAATATGCATTACTTTTGCAGTTCAC
Source organism: Maribellus sp. YY47 (assembly GCF_023111095.1). Classification (GTDB taxonomy): domain Bacteria; phylum Bacteroidota; class Bacteroidia; order Bacteroidales; family Prolixibacteraceae; genus Draconibacterium. The sequence goes on along the minus strand of NZ_JALGYW010000010.1, from coordinate 106,703 downwards.
TGCAACCTTTATTTTAACCTTTGGAAGATATGGAAACATTGCTTCAGTACATCAACATCCTCGGGACCTTTGCTTTTGCCATTTCGGGCGCTTTAATCGCCATGAAAAAGAAGCTCGATCCGTTTGGCGTTCTGATCCTGGCCTTTACCACCGCAGTGGGCGGAGGTACCATTCGCGATATGCTGATCGAGAAACGTACCGCCTTTTGGCTGGTGGAACCCGAGTACCTGTATGTGATCGCTGCCGGTACCCTGTTTGCCATTCTTTTCCGCAAAAAACTCACCTACCTGCGTAAAACCATCATGCTGTTCGACAGCGCCGGACTCGGACTGTTTACCATTGCAGGGGTGGAAATTGCGCTTCAGCACGGTTTTGGATTTGTGAGTTGTATTGTTTTGGGAACCATCACCGGGTCGTTTGGCGGGGTAATCCGTGATATTTTTGCCAACGAAGTACCCGTTATTTTCCGGAAGGAGATTTATGCAACCGTAACCGTGCTTGGCGGTATTTGTTATTTGTTGCTGCGAAAAGCGGGCTTCGATTTTATCCTGGTTCAGCTCGTTCCTATTCTGATGATCATCGTGATGCGGGTTCTGGCGGTATATTACAAATGGTCTCTCCCCATTATTTTTGTGAAAGAAGACGAGGATTCGGAAGACGAGTAAATGTGCATCGTTAAACTCCCGCAGACCCAAAAATTCTCCTGGCGTGTGTTACAATTCATTTAATACATTGAGCGAAACCAGGTGTTCAATCACGCCCCATTCTTTTAAAAACCAATTGTTACCGTCGATGTAAAACGAGCTGATCGAAGAATTATTGATCGAGAAAACCCGCGGATTATCCAGGGGAACCGAAAAGGTTCTGTACATCATCATCTCAAGTACCAGCCCATGCGAAACAAGTAACACCTTTTGGTCAGCATATTTGCGGGCTAGGGTTTCTATTTCCGATGTTACGCGTTGGTAAAGCTGCTCAATGGTTTCGCCGCCCGTAAATGCAAACTTTGGGTCGCGTTGTTTATAGCTCCGGTATTCATCGGGAAAGTTCTCTTTTATCTCGGCCAAACTCATTCCCTCCACCTTGCCAAAAGAACGTTCGCGCAGAGCAGCATTGGTTTCATACGGCAGCAAAAGTTGGCTATTGATGATACGTGCTGTTTCAACCGCTCTTTCCAGGTCGCTACTGATCAGCACATCAAATTCACGCTTCGTCAGTGCTTTTGCCACCAATTCGGCCTGTAAAATACCGTTTTCGCTCAACTGGCTGTTACGCTGCCCCTGTATACGCTGTTGTACGTTCCAGAGGGTTTCGCCGTGTCGGATAATGGTAATCTCGGTAGCCATACTTTTTTAAAATTTTGCGCGAAGATGAGCGTTTTTTTCCCGCCAGCGAAAAATTCCGTGTAAAAAAAACATCAAGTTAAGGTTATGGTATTCAACAGAAAAGCATCACCGGGCACCAATGAGTAGTGTGAATTCAATCTTCAGTTTTAACCACTAATAAAACTTCTTAAAATTGAACTCTTCACACAGGTCGCGCACACCTGCATCAGTAAAATGTTCTTTTTTCCTTTATATCAATGAAAATTAAAGAATTTCCACTCCCTGTCCTCTATTATGTCTCCCTGTAACACTTTTGGGCTTTCCAGTAGGGATTTGAGGCGTCCTATTGCATTTTTTCCTTTCCCTGTACAACAGGAAGCACCAAATTTCTAACTGGGAGGGTCTGACCATACTGGACGGGTAAAAACCCTACAGGGCAGGTAGAAACCCTACAGGGCAGTTAGAAATGGTACCCAACGAAGGAAATTGACCGCTTAATACCCATCTTCCACCAAAGGACATTCTTTAGTCCATTCGTAGCACCAGTATCCGTTGCGTTTCGGGGCTTACTTTAAAACGATCGTCGAGGCGGCGCCCCATAATCCAGACGATTTTTTTGCCGCTGCACAGCAACCAGGTGTTTTCTTTTTCGTGAAGCGGAATTTTCTGGTCGATAAAAAAGTCGCTTACCTTTTTCATTCCCTTCATCCCCAGCGGTTGGAAGTAATCGCCCTGTTTCCATTTCCGAATCAACAGCGGAAACTGAATTGTGTCGAGATCGATACAGGCGACATCGGGAGATTTTATGATGTTAAAACCGGCAGCCCCTGTTTTTTCGATGCTCAGCTGAATCGGTTTAAACAGCTCAATGTCTGATTCCTCGATATAAAACAGTTGCTCGCTTTGCTCCTTAAGCGGTGCTACGAATAAAAACTCGCGGTCTTTTACCAGGCGGTGCGTGGGCGAGAAAAACTGTTTCCCGGGTTCGGCATCCAGGCTTTGAAATACCTCATCGATCACCGAAGGATTAAAATGCAGCAGCGAAAGCGCCTCCAACAAAAGTAACTGAGGAAAGGGTGTGGTGCGGAGCTTTTCGATGCTGATCCGGATTTCACCATTCTCGTCTTCCACCACCTGCTCTTTATTACGGTTCAGCACCGAAGTGTACACTTGTTCGGCATCGCGCAGGTTATCGATACTGGCCAGCAGGTTCTTTTTAAAAGCCGGATTCAGCTCGCTAAACAAAGGAAGAATTTTATGCCGCAAAAAGTTACGCTGGTACACCACTTCACTGTTCGTAGAGTCTTCGCGGTACTCCAGGTAATTCTGGGCGGCATACTGTTCAATCTCTTCCCTTCCGGCAAACAAAAGCGGACGAATCAGAAACCCTGCTTTGTCCTTGATTCCGGTCAAGCCTTTTATCCCCGTTTTCCGCGAAAGGTTCAGAAAGAAAGTTTCGATCAGGTCGTCCTGGTGATGCGCAGTGGCGATCCAGTTGTAGTGGTGTTCGCAACGAATTCGTTCAAAAAAGGCATAACGCAGTTCGCGGGCTGCCATTTCAATGGAAATCCCACTCACGCGGGCGTACTCCGTGGTGTCGAAGGTTTCGAAAAACGAAGGAATTCCGTGCATTTGCACGTACTCCCGAACAAAACGTTCGTCGCCGTCCGACTCGTCGCCACGCAGCTGAAAGTTACAGTGTGCCACGCCGTATTCCAGCTCCGACTTTTCGAAGAGGTGCAACAGCACCATGCTGTCGATGCCGCCGCTAACCGCCAGCAACACTTTCTCGCCCGGGGCGATCAGCTGTTTTTCCTTTATATTTTGAATGAATTGTGCCTGCACGGTTTACTTGTGTTTGCCAACCAGTTGTACGATGTTGAGAATCACTTCTACGGCTTTTACCATCGAAGGAATCGGAACAAACTCATAGGGTCCGTGGAAATTATGGCCGCCGGCAAATACATTCGGGCAGGGCAAACCATCGTAACTCAAACGCGCGCCATCGGTTCCGCCACGAATGGCTTTTATTTTTGGTTCTACTCCGGCCAGTTTCATCGCCTCCTGGGCAATATCAATCACGTGCATCACGGGTTCAATTTTCTGACGCATGTTGTAATACTGGTCTTCTAGCTTCAGTTCCACCAGCGGTTTGCCGTATTCCAGGTTAATCAGCTGAACCACTTCTTTCAGCAGTTTCTTCTTTTCCTCAAACTTTTCGAGACTGTGGTCGCGAATCAAATACTGCAATTCGGCTTTTTCCACATTTCCGTTCAGCGACAGCAAATGAAAGAAACCTTCGTATTTTTCGGTATGCTCCGGACGCTGAGTGGGCGGCAACATACCCACCAGTTTGTGCGCCACGAGCAACGCGTTTACCATCTTATTTTTAGCTGCTCCGGGATGCACACTGCGTCCGCTGATTTTGATTTTCGCCCCGGCAGCATTGAAGTTTTCAAACTCCAGTTCGCCAATTTCTCCGCCATCCAGCGTATAGGCAAAATCGGCCCCGAATTTTTTGACATCAAAATGATCGGTTCCTTTTCCAATTTCCTCATCGGGCGTAAACGCAATGCGAATTTTCCCGTGCTTCAGGCTTTTCATTTTTAGCAAAATCTCGGCGGCTGTAACAATTTCGGCGACCCCGGCTTTATCGTCAGCACCGAGCAAGGTGGTACCATCGGCCGTAATGATGTCCTGGCCCTTGTAATTTAAGATCTCAGGAAAATCTTTCGGATCGATCACCACTCCGTTCTTGAGCTCCACCGGTTTGCCGTCGTATTTTGTAATGATCTGCGGATTTACATTTTCACCCGAAAAATCTGGGCTGGTGTCGACATGCGCTATAAATCCAACCACACGACTGTTTTCTACACCGTTGGCAGGAATAGTGGCCGTTACATAACCGTACTCATCCATTTCCACCTCTTCCAGTCCTATTTCGGTAAGTTCTTCCACCAGTTTTCTCATAAAATCCAACTGACGTCCGGTACTCGGATAGGTTGTGCTTTCAGGATCAGAAGTGGTGTATTGTTGGGCATATCTGATAAATCGTTCTGCTACTTTTTCCATATTATATCACTAATTGCTTTCCAAATTTTTATAAGCTTCAAATATACAAAATTAAAATACCGGCGGCTATTTTTTGCCGGGGCTGAAACCCAGTATATGCCTTACTCCTTAACAAAAGCAGGGCGAATAAAGACCCAAGCAACTACTTTGAGTAAACCATTTACAAGCGAACATAAAAATGCTATAAAACTTAACTATAAAACATATTCAAAAGCACAACCATCTTGGTTTAAGTCCGTAATAGCGAACATAAAAATGAACTTAAAATCAATTAACCATGAAAAAACTAAAATGGATTTTTATAGCAGGAATGTGCATCGTCGTCTTTTCGGCATGTAATAGCAACTCCCAAAAGAAAAGCGATCAACGGTCGAATGCCGTTGAAACTACGATAAGTGAAGAACTTCACCAGGCTCACTGCGATTTGCTGGCCAAAGCCAACGAAGAGCTTGCCAATATCAATCAGAAAGTGCGTGATTTGAATGACAAAATAAAAAAAGGTGAAGCACTAACCGATGCCCAAAATGCTGCCCTTGATGAATTTGAAGCCAAACAAGCTTCCATCAACAAGCGAATGCATGATATAAAAAACATCAGGCAGGAAGACTGGGAAAATTTTAAAACAACCTTCGAAAACGATATGCAAGATATCAATGCTGTCATCGATAAGTTACTATCCGAGTTTTAGACAGATAATTTTACGCGGCGACAAAGCAGCAAACGTCAATTCGTTAGGTTTTCACACTCCCCTCAATTATGCCTCAGTCAAATAAAAATTGGCTGAAACGGTCAGACATCGTCGGAGCTGAAAGTAAAGCCCAGCCTTTTCCCGGTTGACATTTTTGAGTGACTGATCTTTTGCTTCATTTGCTCTACCGTAGCCATACTTACCTGGTCGTAATGCGGCAGTAAAAGATCGAATTCGATGCTAAACTGAATGGCTGTTTCAATAATTTGCCGCAATACCCCGGGCGAAATGGTATCGATGGCGAAATCTTTTACCACCTCGTCGGTCTGGTTCTTTCCTTCTACAAAAAAGTGGTTGTCTTTGTTGACAAAAATCCGCGCAACCAGGTAGCCGATGTCGTTCATCCGGTCGTATTTAAACGAGTCGGCCAGAAAATTATAGATATTGATGGTTCCGCAGTACGAACACATCGGGTCGTCTTTCAGGTACTGCGTGTTCCAAACAGGATGTTTATCGTCGAACTGGAAAACATTGGAGTGCATACTAAAAAACAAGAGGTCGCCCGCTACTTTAAACTCCGCTTCGAATGGGCCGCGGTCTTTGTAATAAGGCATAGACGCATTGGGCACGCGGTTTTGAATCGCTTTGTGGTAGTCTCTTTCGAGCTGTGCCAGCACTTTTTTAATGATCGTAAACGTTTTTACCGTGTTGTTGTACACTTCCTGTTTTACGCTCGATTTAATTACCAGGGCTTCCAAAAACGAAGCCCTTATTTCTTTATCGTTCATTTATTTATGTTTGATGGATAAAAGTAGCAAAAGCCGTCTAAAAAAGAAAGCAGCTTTTCAGCTGCTTTCCTATGTTGTTCAAGTATATTTTTTTAATAAGCCAGAGCAAAAAGAACTCTTCGGCCCGACGGTTTACCGGAATAAACACACTTGCCTTCTTCGGGCTCGAATTCGAGCGGCATACAGCGTATGGTTGCCTTGGTTTCGTCCTTGATTCTTTCTTCGGTTTCGGGTGTTCCGTCCCAGTGTGCCGAGATAAAACCGCCTTTGTTTTTCAGTACATCCTTAAACTCCTCCCACGAATCCACTTTGGTGATATGCGCTTCGCGGTAATCGTAGGCTTTCTTAAAAATGTTAGACTGAATGTCTTCCAACAGTTGTTCTACATAATCTTCGATTCCGTCCAATTGTGCAGACGTTTTCTCGAGTGTGTCGCGACGAGCCACCTCAACGGTTCCGTTTTCGAGGTCGCGCGGACCAAGAGCCAAACGCACCGGAACTCCTTTTAGCTCGTACTCTGCAAATTTCCAACCCGGTTTGCGGTTATCGCTGTTATCGTATTTCACTGAAATGCCTTTAGCTTTCAGCTTGTCGATGATTTCATCCACTTTTTCGCTGATGGTTGCCAGCTGCTCCAGTTGGCGGTAAATCGGAACAATTACCACCTGGTAAGGTGCAAGTTTTGGTGGCAGTACCAATCCGTTATCGTCGGAGTGCGCCATAATCAACGCTCCCATCAAACGGGTTGAAACCCCCCAGGAAGTTGCCCACACATGTTCTTCTTTCCCTTCCTTGTTGGCAAAAGTCACATCAAAAGCCTTTGCAAAATTCTGCCCTAAAAAGTGAGATGTCCCCGATTGTAAGGCTTTTCCGTCCTGCATCAACGCTTCGATAGAGTACGTTTCCAGTGCTCCGGCAAAACGTTCGTTGGGCGATTTTATTCCTTTTATAACCGGAACCGCCATGTAATTCTCGGCAAATTCAGCGTAAACATTAATCATCTTTTCGGTTTCCTCGATCGCCTCCTGTTTGGTGGCGTGTGCGGTATGACCTTCCTGCCATAAAAATTCCGCAGTACGCAAAAACAAGCGGGTACGCATTTCCCAACGCACCACATTCGCCCACTGATTGATCAGGATCGGAAGATCGCGGTACGATTGAATCCAGTTTTTATAGGTATTCCAGATAATGGTTTCTGAAGTCGGACGAACGATCAGTTCTTCTTCCAGTTTGGCACTGGGATCCACCACAACTCCACCATTCTCCTCATCATTTTTCAAACGATAATGGGTAACCACCGCACATTCTTTTGCAAAACCTTCAACATGATCGGCTTCCTTGCTAAAAAAAGATTTTGGGATAAACAAAGGGAAGTACGCATTCACGTGCCCCGTATCTTTAAACATTCTATCCAGTTGAGCCTGCATTTTCTCCCAAATGGCGTATCCATAGGGTTTAATCACCATGCACCCTCTAACAGCTGAGTTCTCAGCGAGATCTGCTTTGATCACCAGATCCTGGTACCATTGTGAATAATTTTCGCTCCGCGACGTAAGTTCCTTAGCCATAATCAAATCTTTGGTACAGATTTTGTTTTTATAAATTAAATTTTGAGCTTACAAAGAAAGTAATTATTATTGACATTAAATAAAGGGAGGATAGGTTATGAAATCAAGATTAACAATATTAGTTTCTATGGCGCTGTTCCTGGGTGCCTGTACAACCGGGAGCTACGTTTCCAGCTCATATTCCGACGATGTCTACTTTACTCCTGGCGACGTACCGCCTCCTGTAAGCATTGCTGAAGCCCCTGTTGCCCAGCCTGCCGAAAAATCAGGAAACGCCATGATCATCAGCCAGATCGAAAGAAATGACGATGGATCAACAATGAACAACTACATCTTTGACGGCACTGAAAAAGATGCTGATGTATTGCGTTACAACATGGACCAAATGGAGTTGCAGGATAGTGATACAACCGTCTATTATAATGATGATGAAATGAAATACGTCATCAATAATTACTACGATGGCGACGAACTGGATTATGCCTATCGCATCCGTCGTTTCCATAATCCCTATTTCTACGATCCGTTTTACTGGGACAGCTGGTCATATTATGATCCCTTCTATTACGATCCTTACTATTATTCCTCATGGTACGGCCCATCATGGTCATTATCATGGAACTGGGGCTGGGGTTTGAGCAGCTGGTGGTATAGCCCGTGGAGCAGATGGAACTATTATTCTCCCTACTACAGCTGGGGGTCACCCTGGTATGGTGGATATTATGGAGGATACTACGGAAGTGGCTACTGGGGTGGCGGCTATTGGGGAGGAGGTTACTACCCGGGATGGTCGACCGCTGACAGAGAAAACGTCAGGTATGGAAGACGCACGGCTACCGGCTCAGGAGTGGCCAGGAGTGTAGGTACCCGCGATGCTTCGGCGATTGCAGGAAGCCGCAGAACTACTGCTTCAGGCGATGTTAAAAGCGCGACGACCTCAACAAGGAGAACTACCGGGACGAACGTTAGAAGCACATCAGGCGATCTCAAATCGGGCACCTCGTCAAGAGTCCTGACCGAAGGCCGCAGATCGGGAGAATATACCAGAAGTACAACCAACAGCAACACCAATACGTCTTCGGTTAGAAGCGAAAACAGGTCCACTACACAAAACTACACTCGTCCGGGAACAACCACTACTAACAGGGTTTACACCAGACCGAGTAGCAGTTCGAGTGTAAAAAGCGATTACTCTAAACCAAGAGTGGTAAGCAATACTACCAAATCGAGTAGCACGTATACTTCACCTCGTTCATCGTCTTCTTACAACCGGACTTACAGAGCCAGTTCGACATACAACAAAAGTACAAGCAGCGGAACTTCGTCAAGAACGTACAGTGCTCCGTCGTCTACCAGTTCTACCAAGTCGGGCAGCAGCTACAGCACACCATCCCGTAGCAGCAGTAGCAGCAGTTACAGGAGTAGCTCATCATCATCTTCTTCCGGCTCATCCTACTCTTCTGGAAGCTCTAGCAGATCTTCAGGTAGCAGTAGTTCAGGAAGCAGAAGTTCTTCGGGCTCGTCTTCCAGAAGTAGTGGTGGACGCAGATAAAATGATCTTCATAATTCGAAGTAAAGAATCATAAAACACTAATGCCATGAAACGATATTCCGTTTTACTTGCCATCTTAATCGTATTACCTGGTTTTTTGATGGCCCAGAATTTTGCAGATGCTTATCGTATGTCGTTTAACCATATACAGGGAACGGCACGATCGGCCGGTATGGGAAATGCTTTTGGCGCGCTTGGCGGCGATTTTACCTCCCTTAGCATCAACCCCGCAGGTAGCGCCATTTACCAGTCCGGAGAATTTGTCATCACTCCCGGATACTATGTCAATAAGTCAAAAATGAAGATGGGCGGTACTACCTTCTCCGACAATGACCAGAATTTCATGCTAAACAATGTTGGAGCAGTGGGCACCTTCAAAACCAACCGGTCTGAAGCAGGTATCGTAAGTGTAAACTACGGCATCGGTTACAACCGATTGGCCAATTTCAAAAATAACGCCTTTGCCAATTACAATAACTCATCTGAATCGTATCTCGATGCTATTGTCAATTATGCGAACATCGAATACCAAAATAACGATCCGCTTACGATGAATTATCTGTCTCAGGCAATTGGTGATATCCAGTACAGAGACTGGCCCACAAAACTGGCGTGGGATAATTATTTAATTGACCCGCAAGTCGATGGGAATAACAATAACATTGATGGATTATACCAGAGCATACTTCTCCAGGATGAAGCCGTTGATCAGAGAAAATCATTCTCTCAGGACGGTCACATTGACGAGTATGTATTCAATTTAAGCTTAAATTTCAATCACAATTTTTACCTGGGAGCAACCTTAGGATTTCACGATATCGTCTATTCTTCAAATACGGTTTACGAAGAAAATTTTGAAAATGGTGGAGATCTCACATATTGGGACGACTATTATATGGAAGGCAGTGGTTTTAACTTCAAAATCGGAGGAATCTACAAACCAACTCAAAACGTTCGCTTAGGGCTTGCGTTCCACTCGCCTACATTCTACAACATTGATGAAGAATCAATCCTTGAAATGCAGTCGTCAGAACAGCAGGATGGAGCCGTTGATCCGGGAAGAAATGTATACAGCTACGATTTTCGCACACCGTTAAAAGTGGTAATGAGTGGCGCTGTCGTTTTCAATAAAAGAGGGCTGATTAGTGTTGATGCCGAATACATGGATTATGCTTCGATGCGATACAGAAACGGAGGAAGCGGCTCGGATAACTTCAATGACCTCAACTCGGTTATGAGTCAAAATTTTAAAAGTGTAATGAATATCAGACTGGGAGCTGAATACAAATTGACCAACCAGTTTGCGATCAGGGCAGGATACGAGAATTACGGCAACCCGTTCAAAAGCACATTGGATGCCCAATCGACTTTAACCGATAATATTTCGGCCATCTCAGCCGGTTTTGGATATTCGGTAAATGCATTCTCGATAAATGTTGCGTACACCAATAGTTTGTCGAAAATATCTGACGGAAGCGTTCAACCCAACTATTACCAGGTGAACCGAGAAAATACAAATCAAAATATTTTGCTTACACTGGGATTCAGGTTTTAGGCAAAAATTCAGTTAAGTGGTAATCTAAAAAGGGGGTGTTGTCACCCCCTTTTTTTTATTGAATTGCGCCTGAAATACGCTATTGATCCATTTTATAAATACGTTCCATTAGCTGCCATTTTTCATTGGCACTGGCACTTTCACTCGTCTTTTGAAATTGGGAAACATAAGCTTCCCACTCCGATTGCCGGGGCTTGGAAGCCAATTCGGCCATTGCTGTTTCGTGATCAAAATCAGCGACCGTTTCCATGATCATAAAAAGCGTTTCTCCCAGTAAATAGATTTCCATGTCGGTGATTCCAACTTCCCTCATTCCCTGGGTTATTTCGGGCCACACTGCTCCGGGAGCATGTACCTTTTTATAGGCACTGATCAACTCCGGATCGTCAACCAGTTTCAAGGTTTTGCAATATCTTTTGTATTCCATTTCTATTTTTTAAGATTTTAGTGCCTTATAAGTCCGGCGGCCATAATTGGCAATTACAGCAAAACAAATAAAAGGCAAAATAAATGAGAAGTTAACTTCCGGGATGAAGCCAAACAACTTAAAATCATCATAAGCATTTCCGCCTATATCGATAATATTTGCCTGAAGAATGGGCAACAAAGCGCCACCTACAATGGCCATCACCAAACCGGCCGCTCCCAGCGTTGCATCATCTCCAATATCTTCGAGAGCAATTCCGTAAATTGTCGGGAACATAAGCGACATAAAAGCAGAGGTTGCCACCAGTAAATACAAGCCGGGCATTCCCTGAATCAAAATTACTCCGCTTATCGTTAACATGCCTCCAATGGCAAATAACATCAGCATAAAACGAGCATTTAAATATTTCATCAGAGCAGTACTGATAAAACGGCTGGAAAGAAATAAAACCATTGCCACAATATTGTATCGTTGTGCTTCTGCTTTTGTTAGTCCCAGGTTTTCGGCGTATTGAATGATAAAAGTCCAGCACATGATTTGAGTTCCCACATAAAAAACCTGCGCAATAACTCCTTCGCGATAAATTTTGTTTTTTATTAAACGCTTAAATGAATCCCAGGCGTGAATCTCATGGTCTGCACTTTGGCGTACCGGCATTTTTGAAAAAGCAATAATCACCAACATTAAAATAACCACAAAGCCTAAAATAACATAAGGATTGCGAATTGCAGCCAGGTCCTCGGTACGGATGACAGCTTTCTCAGCCGCACTCAGGCTATCGAACACCAGGTTACCAGTATCATCTCTCGCATCAGACCGCAAACTTGGCAACACCACTTGGGAGGCTATGATCATTCCCATTAATGAGCCCATCGGATTAAAAGATTGCGCCAGGTTCAAACGACGGGTTGCAGTTTCGGGCGAGCCCATCGACAAAATATAAGGATTGGCGGTTGTTTCAAGAAAAGCCAACCCAAAAGTGAGAATGTACAACGAAACCAGAAAGAAGCCGAAAATTTCGAAACGGGCGGCCGGATAAAAGAGTAAGGCACCAATTGCGTATAATCCCAATCCTATAATAATTCCAAGTTTATACGAATACCGTTTAATAATAAGCGCGGCAGGAATGGCCATGGTTGCATATCCGCCATAAAAAGCAAATTGAACGAGGGCAGCTTTTGCATTCGATATTTCCATTACAGTTTTAAAAGCTGCCACCATCGGGTTGGTAATATCGTTGGCAAAGCCCCACAAAGCAAACAGGCTTGTAATAAGAATAAACGGGACAAGAATCTTCCTATCCACGACAATTTTCTTAGTATCTTTCATTTGGTTTTAGTTTAAATTTGATTTCAGGTGCAATCTTTTAGTTCACAACAGCACCTGAGAAGTTTTATTGGTTGAAATTTTACAGGTATTGGTTTTTGTTATCTTTCTTAAGTTGTTCCACAATCTTTTTCACATCTTCGGCTTTATCGCGCCTGCACACCAGGGTTGTGTTGCCGTCTTTCACCACAATCACATCTTCGAGCCCGACCACTGCAACCAGTCCTTCGTCGGAATAAACATACGAGTTTTGGGTATCCACCATTATAGCTTCACCGGCGCCCGCATTTCCATTCTCATCCTTTTTATCGGTCAGGTAAACCGACTCCCAGCTCCCGAGGTCGTTCCAGTCGAAATTTCCCTCCACCAGGTATATGTTTTCAGCATGTTCCATAATTCCGTAATCCACCGAAATGCTTTCTACAGCGCGATAAATCGTATCGAGTGTTTGAGGATATTCCGGTTTTCCTAAATCAGCCTGAATTTTCCGCAAATCGGCGTACAGAGCCGGAGCGAATTTTTCAACTGCTTCCAAAAACACTGAAACTTTGAACACAAATAAGCCGCTGTTCCAGAAAAAGCCTCCTTGTTTCAGGTATTCCGAAGCTACTTCTTCGTTGGGTTTCTCCACGAAACGAGCCACTTTAAACTGGCGGATCTTTTCTTTCCCCGTAATATCCTCGGCAGTCTGAACATAGCCATACCCGGTTGCCGGATACGAAGGCGTAATTCCAATAGTGACAATACCATTGCGTTCATCGGCAATTTTTACGGCGGCCAGCACCGTGTCTTTAAAAAGTTCGTTGTTCTGAATCAGGTGATCTGACGGAGAAACCACCATAATCCCATCCGGATTTTCTTTTTCGGCATACATCGCCGCCAATCCGATACAGGGTAAAGTGTTTCTTCCAACAGGCTCATAAATCAGGTTTGCCTTGGGAAGCATGGATGCCTGCTTCTCCAGCACTTCTGACTGTGTGGCACTCGAAACGATGTAAATGTTTTCTTTTTCGGTGAAGGTCGCAAAACGGTCAATGGTTTCCTCCAACAGCGAATTGTCCCCAAAAATATTCAGGTATTGTTTGGGTCGTGCGTTTTTGCTTCTGGGCCAGAATCTGGTTCCTGAACCGCCAGCCATGATAAGGGTATATAGCATATTCATTGGTAAAGATTTCTATGGACCGGTGAAAATACTAATCCAAATTTATTTTCCCCTCAAAAATTGGTAATTTCTGCCGATTATTCTTTAAAGTAATCGTCGCCGGAATTTCCTTTTCCTTTTGAATACTTTTTGAAATCTTCTTTACAATTTCTGTTTTCTCGTACGGTTTTAAACTTCCAATCTTTCCGTTTAAAACGATTGTATCAGAACCTGTTCCCACCGCAATTTCCCATTCAGAAACCGCCGACTCAACCTGCCCAAAGTTCTGAACCTCAAACTTTAATTCCATTTGATCGCCTGCCATGGAAAGAACAGGTTTTCGGGCTGATAAAAAGGATTCAAGGTACTCGACTCCCGGTAGCTTTGAATATCCGATTATCAGCTTCCCCTGATTGGTTTCACCAACCAATTTCCCTGCAAAATCTACATCGGTAAAACCATTTCCGTTCCCGTCAAAGTTGACGATCAAATCTTTCCCATCGGCTGACGAAGAAAGTGCTTTGCATCCCCCGCCAAAGTTTACTTCCTCGGAAGCTCCAAATCTCAGCGATTCAACATTTATTTCTGTTAACGGATCAAAATCGTTCTCTGCTGAAATTTTTAATCCGATGGTTTCTGTTTTAGACTCAATCTTCTTTTTATTCAGAACTGAAATAAAACGCTCTTTCACTAAAGGAATTGAAATATTCTTTGAACTATGACGGTCATTCCCCAGATCGCCCCACTTCGAAGTATCGATTACCGCAAAATTGGCCTGAATAGCTCTTCCCCACTCATCCTGTAAAATCTTTAAACGTTCGTATTTATACCACTCTTCCTTTGTACCATCTGTATAATTGGCAATCCCGGGTTCGTAGGCCTCTCCCGGTTCAAGTTTCCAGTTTATTCCGTCTTTCGACCGCAGGTAGTATGCAATTCGGCCATACCAATCGTTGACGATCATGTGGTATTGAAATCCGGTTCTCCAAACCACGGGGTCTTCATAACGGCCGTCAAAAGCAGGATAGGCACTCTTGTTACTAACCTGATAGTAAGGTGAAATTCCGGTCTGACTAATCCAGACTCCCCCGCCGCGGCAAATCATCAAAACTGATCCATCTTCGCGTTTTGTAAATGTCAGGTTTGATAATCCTTCAATAATCTTTCTGTCCCGCGGATCAAATTCAAAATGCTGCTTTTCCCATGGACCGTTTAAAGAATCAGAGATATAACAGGCACCAATTACATATATAACATACCTGCCATCTTTTAATTGAAATACCTCCGGATTATGCCCTTTCCCTATGGCCTCACCTTCAACGGTGTAGGGGCCAAAACGATTTTTGGAAACAGCCTGCACTACTTCTGAGTTACTCCAGTACATATGGCCTTTCTCATTTTTTTCCGGCCAGCGACAAACAATCAAATGATAAAGACTGTCGGAACCAACAATGATATTTCCTCCCCAGTACGACCAATCCGAATCCTCAATTCCATTATCGACATAGCGCGGCAGTACTGCTTTCCAGCCCCAAACATCCGATCTTAATTCACCTAAAACAGGAATTGGTTCAAACCTGTCGATAAAAGCACCTCCTTTTACCAGGCTTTCCCAATCCTTTGGGCGTTCGCGTTCAATATCCTGAGCAACACAAGCAATAGAAAAAAAGAGACTGAAAAAGGCTATCGAAAGAATTTGTTTGTTCATAGTTTTGGTTTTTTGCTTGAGAAAGTTCTATACTCTGACCTTGATTTTAAAGGTGCCCTCAATTTCTTCCTCTGATGGAAAAACCACATAACCGCCGCCACTCCCGGATGTTATGGCTCCACTATATTTTGGAAAATAATTTGCTTCCATTTCTTGCATTACCCATCCAGGAACGGTGTAAGGAAGCATTTCGCTCCAGGCCAAAAACGTAGCTTTCATGGACTCCCCCAGTTGGTGGACATCTTTTTTTAAAATCGCTTCGTAACAAGCTTTTCCCGATTCACCCAAACGCCTGATAATTTTTGAATCCAGATTTCTTTTCTGAATCGGATCGTAACCTTCGGGCCGCGGCTGAAGTGGCGCAAAATTTAATACTGACGACAACCAATTGCACGTTTCAGTATCAATTGTATTTTCAATGTGTTTGGGCCAGAATTTCCCGTCGTAATCAAGCCTCGAAATGCCGGGCAACAACAAACCGATATGATCCTGCGTACCGGCAATGTACTCCGATCCCGGGGGATTTTCAGCACCAAAAAGCAACTGCGCATTGCGAACCGGATCACCTTCGGGGTATCGGTCTCCCCATAACTCAAGAGCGACTTTACGGGAACTTGTGGCCATACCCGAACGATCGTTGAAATCAATTGTTGGCCATATTTGTGCGACAACAACTGAACCCGGGTGTATTTCAGAAACCCATGGCTGATCGATCCAGCCACCGGCTAAACAAACCCGGTAAGGAAACTTCAAATCTTTTTTTGAACCGGAACTTGAGCGTGTGGGTAGACCTTCTTCGGGAGTTCTGTCAAGTACGATCAGCTCCACCCCATTTTGTTCGCACAATTGTTTTTTCCCTTCAGTAAAACCATCATGATTCACAATAAAAATATCCGGTTTCAGATCTTTCATGTCCTGTTCAAAATCGAGCATTCCCGAACCTGACGCAATGCTGGCATTTTCCACATACCTTACTGCCCCCACCATGAACCTTCGTTCTTCCTGCGAAAAATAAGGAGCTTTCCCTTTCAATAAACGAATGTTCTCATCCTGACCAACGTAAACATGAAGCTTACCGTATTGCGCAGCAGTTTTAAAAAAGGCGATATGTCCGGCATGAAGCAGATCGTAACATCCGCTTACCATTACTATTTTGTCGCTCATAATTCAGTTTTTAAAACAGTGAAGCATGAGTTATGAAGCTTCTCAAAACTCACGCTTCTACCCTTTCAGATTAGTAAACTTTGTTTCCAGAGAGCATTTGTTCCTTAATCCAGGCATAGGTCTTTTTCATTCCTTCCGAAAGCGGATACGAAGGCGCCCAGTTGAGGTATTCCCTGATTAAAGTGTTATCGCTGTTGCGGCCTCGTACTCCTTTAGGTGCGTCAAGGTCGTATGTTCTTCTAAGCTTGAATCCGGCAATGTCTTCCACTATGTCAACCAACTGATTGATGGAAACCATTTCATCACTTCCCAGATTGATCGGTTCTTCAATGTTGCTGTACATTATCTTCAGAATGCCTTCCACACAATCGTCGATGTACATAAACGAGCGGGTCTGCTCACCGTCTCCCCAGATAATAATCTCGTCTTTCCCATACAACTCACCTTCTATTATTTTCCGGCACATGGCAGCCGGAGCTTTTTCCCGTCCGCCATCAAAAGTACCGTAAGGCCCGTAGACATTATGAAAACGCGCTACCCGGGTTGTAATGCCATAATCTTCGCGAAAATGACGACACATCCTTTCCGAAAACAATTTTTCCCAGCCGTAACCATCTTCAGCCAGGGCAGGATAAGCATCCGATTCTTTCAGTCCGGGATTATTAGGATCGGTTTGTTTTTCACCATTGTATACACACGCTGAAGATGCATAAAAAAACCGTGTTGCCCCTAAATCGCGCGCTGCCATCAGCAAATGAGTATTGATCAGCACACTCAACATGCAATCAGCTTTATGGCTTTCAATAAATCCCATACCGCCCATATCGGCTGCCAGGTTAAACACTTCGTAATTACCATTAACAGCCGCGTAACAATTTTCCTTTGAATTCAAATCCAGCACCAGGTTATCAGCCTCATCGTGTACCTGATACCACGTGTTGATCGGTTTCTTATCTACGGCCCTTACTTCGTAGCCCATTTCCAGTAATTTTCGGGTTAAATGACCGGCAATAAAACCTCCTGCACCCGCAACTAACGCTCTCTTTTTCATTTTAAAATATTTTATGGTTATTTGTTTTCAATCACAAATCTCACAAAACTTTTAGTTGCCTGCAATACTGCACTTTAAGCAAAATTTCCGCAAAGCTTTTCGCAAAGCTTTGCGGGAAAGAAAAAATGCTTTCAAACATTAAAATTCTTTACATTTGCTAATCATAAGCAATAAAAATGAGCAAGCGACATACATCTTTGAAAGACCTGGCAACCGAACTTGGTGTTTCCATTTCAACAGTTTCGCGTGCTCTGAAAAATCATCCAGATATCAGTCCGGAGCTAACCCGAAAAATTCAGCAACTGGCCAATGAACGGCATTACACTCCCAATCCGCTGGCCATGGGTTTATTACGCCAGCAAACAAAAATGATCGGGGTGATTGTTCCTGATATCAATACCCATTTCTATTCGTCCATTATTTCAGGGATTGAAAAAGTAGCCAAAGAACACGGGTATTTCATCGTTATTTCTTCTTCCAACGAGTCGATGCAAAAAGAAATTGAATCGGTAGATAATCTTCTCAACTCAAGGGTAGAAGGCCTGATTGTGTGTTTGAGCCAGGAAACCGACGAATTTTCGCATTTTCATAAACTTATTGAAAATGAAATTCCGCTGGTGTTTTTCGATCGGGTTTGTGAAGATCTTAGCGTTCCCGCAGTTTTGGCTAACGGAGAAGAAGCTACGCAAATGATCACCCGACATTTCTATGAAAACGGCTGTCGAAGAATCGCTTACATTTCAGGACCAGGGCATCTGAATATTTCCAGGAATCGGAAAATAGGTTACTTAAAAGGTTTGGAAGAGTGTCATATTGATTTCGATCCTCAGCTTTTAGTGAATTGTAATCTCAGTATTGAAGAAGCCAGGTTAGCCACACAACAGCTTCTGCAACTACCAAACCCTCCGGATGCAATCTTCGGGATGAACGATACCATTGCATTTGCAGCGATGATCGAAATCAAAAAGCAGGGATTTAAAATTCCTGACGATATTTCTTTGGCAGGTTTTACGGATGAATTTCATTCCATCGTTGTCGATCCGCCCTTAACTTCGGTTAGCCACCCCACCTTTGAAATGGGAAAAGCAGCAGCCGAACTGTTTTTTGAACTGCTTGTCAAAGGTGAAAATATCAGTAAACGAATCGTTCTCCCGATCGACCTTGTGGTGCGTCAATCTTCCATTAAGAATTAACTCTCAATGGTTAATACAAATGCCGTTTTGTCCTGTGCGATTATCTCTTCAACGTTTTCCCCGTTCAACGCCAGGTAATAAGCGCCTGTTGCAGAAAGGCTTTCGGCTTCCTTCTTCAGTACCTTCTTTTTGCTGACAAAAATTCGTTTGTAAAACGGGATGTATAGTTTGGTACTGCTTTCCGTCGCATTTGATTTCAATAGAAACTCCCGTTCCTCTTTTAACTCATTGAAATAATTGTACTTCCTGCTTTGCACAAAGTTGATTCTTCGCAAAGGAATTTTCATGTAGATAGCCTGAATAAAATCGCGAACTGCCAGGTCGCCTCCTTTGGCATTTCCGATAAACTGTAAAAAACGGTTTAGAAAAGCACTCACAGCTTCATTCAACAGATTATCTCCCAGGTATTTTTCCAGATTCCTTGCCACCACTTCGGTCGAATCTTTTCGTCCGGTGACCCACCCCTTTCCGAGCGGATAAAGCGAAACAAAAGCCAGTTTGAGATGTCCGTTGTTGATCTTGGCCAGATCACACTGCGTATAAGCAGCCGCGCGCTTCCCCTTCTCTTCGGCTTTTCTTTTGGGCAGAATAATCCACCAGGGCGTGTATTTACGTTTTGATTCGGGCCTGCGGTTTTTATGCAGCCAATTGAACGATCGCCTGTGCGGATGACAATGCAAGTCGGCAAAACGATTTATGGATGCCATAACTCGAGGGGTTTAAAGTTTTTTAATTTGGAAAGTGTAGCTATTCTGTTCTCGAAAATCAGAATACCAATTGCAACAGATGCAAAGCGTCTTGTTTTGTTAACCGGGCACATGATAATGGTTGATTTAATGTAAAACTGCCTTTCCCCGGTTCTATCACGTGGATACAATTTAGTGAACTATGCTGAAAAACACAAATGGAGGTAGATTGAATGGATTGATGAGATTGAAGACTGAATAATCAATATCCAATATTGAATAACCAATCATTTGTGGCTTGCGGCTTATTCTAGCATTATAACATTGATGCATTTTTGCATTACCCAGAATGACAAGTAACCAATAAACAGCGACTCTATGCTCTGCTCCATGCCCCTTGCTCTTTGCCCCTGTCTGGTTATGCGCCAAGCGCCTGTAATCCACTAAGTGCAGGTCTCGAAGCTCATTCCTTCATTAAAGCATTCAGGCTTTTATTTCCGGCCTTGATATTCCTTTACTTCCACTTCGCCCTGAGCGGCCAGCAAGGCATTCATGGCCAGTGCATCGAGTTCATCTTCGCCCGGATAAACAAAAACATTCGCAATAAATGCTGTTCTTTTCTGAACATATTCAACCAGATCCTTACTGTAGGCCAAGCCGCCCGTCAGTAAAATGCCATCCACTTTGCCTTCGAGGACAACCGCCATTTCACCAATCATTTTGCTGAGTTGGTAAAAAAGTGCTTCCTGTACCATACGTGCTTTCTCATCACCGCTCTTGGCACGATTCTCGACTTCCCGCGCATCGTTGGTTCCGAGATAGGCAACATAGCCGCCTTCTCCGAGCACCATTCTTCGTACCTGGTCGCGTTCGAGCTTTCCGCTGAAACACAAATCGATCAACTGGCCCGCCGGAAGAGTTCCCGAACGTTCGGGGCTAAAACAACCTTCCCCATCCAGTGCGTTGTTCACATCAATTACTCTCCCGCCTTTGTGCGCTCCCACCGAGATCCCTCCTCCCAGGTGAGCAATGATCAGGTTTAAATCTCTGTACTTCCGGCCAACCTTTTTAGCATGAATACGGGCGGTGGCTTTTTGATTTAAGGCATGAAAAATAGAACGCCGTTCGAGCATCGGATGACCTGAAAAACGTGCGATATCCTGCAACTCATCCGTAACCACCGGATCGGCCATAAACGCCTGCGCTCCCGGAATTTGCAACGCAATATAATCGGCCAGCATCGGCCCAAGGTTGCTTGCATGATGTCCCATCACTCCCTGCTGAAGATGTTCCAGCATCAGATTATTTACCCGGTAAACGCCCGATTCCAGCGGATAGGTCAAACCGCCACGTCCAATGATGTATTTGATGGAATCCACGTCGATCTTTTCTTCCACCAGGGCATCGATGATCAATCCTTTTCTGAATTCAAACTGATCTTCCACATTTTTATAGTGAATCAGCTGTTCGAGCGAATGCCGGATGGTTTTATTGAGCACACATTCGCGTTCGAAATAAACAGCAAATTTGGTGGAGGTGGAACCTGGATTTATGGCAAGAATCCGAATCATTCTAACTTATTAAAGATGCCAGAGCAACAGAGTTTAACTTGGTTTTTCTACTATCGCCCCGCGACGAAACGACAACCGGCACCTTAGCTCCGGCAATAATTCCCGACATTTCGGCTTTGGCCAGTTTCGAATTGGTTTTGTAAAATACATTGGCAGCATCAATGTTCGGGAACAACAAGCAATCGGCATCACCCGCCACCGGCGAAGTAAAGCCTTTTATGGCAGCTGCGTCACTATTAATGGCCACGTCGAGCGCCATGGGACCGTCAACCATGCCGTGTTCGATCTGCCCGTGTTCCGACATTTTTGCAATGGTAGCGCCATCCATACACGACGGAATAGAAATGATAATTTGCTCGGTTGGAGCAATAACAGCTACTTTGGGTCTATCGATTCCCATGGCCCGGGCTGCACATATCAGGTAATCAGTAATTAAAAGTTTCTGTTTCAGATCGGGGTACGGCAACACGGCAGCATCGCTAAACAACAAGAGCTTGTGGTAGTTTGGGTTGGAAACCACGGCAATATGACTCAGCGTTCCTTTTGAGGGAATCAGGTTGTATTCCTTTCGCAACAATACCCGCATAAATTTATCGGTCGGAATCAATCCCTTCATCAGAATATCCGCTTTCCCCTCGTGGATCAACTCTACTGCCTTGTCGGTCGCTTCTTCCAAATCCGAAGCGTGAATAATTTCGTACGAACTGATATCGATCCCCAGCTTGGAGCAAGACTTCTCGATGGTTTCGCGATCTCCGGTAACTATAGGTTTCACAAATCCCAGTTGTACAGCATCCTGCATCGCTTCAAGCGTGTTTTCGTCGATACCGTTAACAGCCACCACCCGTCTGGCGGTCTGTTTCTGAACGGCACTGATCAGATCTTCAAAATTACGTATCTGCATGTTCTCAATTTTGATATGAAATTAAGGCAAATCACTGAGACAAAGCGCTGTATTTCTCATTCATTTATATGTTTTATACCATCATCAGATTTTTTCAGCTTACAAATGGATACTTCAAATCTCTGCTCGGCAAAACATTAAAATAAATCCCTCAATTCTGGTTATATTTTAGATCATTTTGAGGTCAAAAAATTTTAAACAAGAAAAAAGCAATTAGCGCCTTTTTCAGCTTACAATACCTGTTAATAAAGAACAATTACCCCATTCATTCGAAAAAATTACGATAGTAAGGAGCAGAAAAATCAAGTGATAACAAATTCACCCCTATATATTGTTCAAAAACAAACAGCTGTTTTATAATATACTCTGATACTTTCATCAAAGGCATTTTTATGCTAACTTGAATAACCATAACAAAAAAGTTGTAACTGAAACCTTTTCAACTTGATTCGATTTAATCAGCCATACCGACTTTTTTCTGCACTCTTCGAAAAATCGGATGATGACGTTCTTGTCAACAAGGACCGTTTATCGTTCGATATCTACAAAAAATTATCTGTGAACTTTGCTGCCCGTAAACTGTAATGTTTATGCAAAGAATTCATCCATCTATTAAATCATTAAAATTTACAAATTATAGCTATGGTAAATAAAATCTCAAGCTTAGCAGAATACTTCCGGAAGTACCAGGAAAGCATTGCCGATCCGGATACGTTTTGGGGAAACATTGCAGAAAGCCACTACTGGCAAAAAAAGTGGGACCAGGTACTTCAATACAAATTTGAAGGCGAAGGATCTCCCGATGTAAACTGGTTTGTAAACGGGAAACTGAACATTACCGAGAATATTTTTGAACGTAACCTGTTTACCCGTAAAGACCAGGTAGCCATTATCTGGGAACCCAACGACCCTACAGAACAGGAAGTTAAACTTACCTACGGTGAGCTTTTCGAAAAAGTAAAACAATTTGCCAACGGACTGAAAAAGCTGGGGGTCAAGAAAGGAGACCGCGTGGCTTTGTATCTTCCGATGATTCCGGAACTGGCCATAGCCATGCTGGCCTGCGCCCGAATTGGAGCGATTCACTCCATCGTTTTTGCAGGTTTTTCGGCCACTGCGCTTGCCGACAGGGTAATTGACGCCGAGGCTTCGGTGGTTATCACCTCCGACGGAGGATTCCGAGGTGCAAAATCCATCCCGCTAAAAAGCATTGTTGACGAAGCCATTGAAAAATGTCCATCAGTAAAATATTCAGTGGTATTCAAAAGAACCGGCGAAAAAGTTGACTGGGAAGACGGACGCGATATCTGGTGGCACGATCTCATCAAAGACGTTTCAACGGACAACAAAGCTGAAACCATGGATGCTGAAGATGTGCTTTTTATTCTTTATACTTCGGGATCGACGGGAAAACCCAAAGGAGTGGTTCACACAACCGGAGGATACATGGTTTACACCGAGTATACCTTTAAAAACGTATTTCAATACTCCGACAGCGACATTTACTGGTGCACCGCCGATATTGGGTGGGTAACCGGACACTCGTACATTGTTTACGGCCCCCTGCTGGCCGGGGCTACTTCGGTGATGTTTGAAGGAGTTCCGACCTGGCCCGATGCCGGACGTTTCTGGGATGTGGTAGATAAATACAAAATCACCCAGTTTTATACCGCACCTACCGCCATTCGTGCCTTAGTGGCACAAGGTGATGCATGGGTCACCAAACACGACCTGAGCTCGCTGAAAGTGCTTGGAACCGTGGGAGAACCGATTAATGAAGAAGCCTGGCGCTGGTACCACGATTTGGTAGGCAAAGGGAAATGCCCGATAGTAGATACCTGGTGGCAAACGGAAACCGGGGGAATCATGATTTCTCCCCTGGCCGGAATTACGCCAACCAAACCATCTCTGGCCACTTTGCCGTTGCCGGGGATTCATCCTGTTTTGCTCGATCATGAAGGAAATGAGCTAAAAGGAAACAGCGTGGAAGGAATTCTGTGTATCAAACACCCCTGGCCGGGAATGCTTCGCACAACCTGGGGGGATCACCAACGCTGCTACCAAACCTATTTTTCTTCGTTCCCGGGATATTACCTCACCGGAGACGGCGCCAAACGTGACGAAGAAGGTTATTACCGTATTATTGGCCGCATCGACGACGTGATCAACGTTTCGGGGCACCGGATTGGTACTGCCGAAGTGGAAGACGCCATTAATCAGCATCCCAAAGTAATTGAATCTGCTGTGGTAGGTTACCCGCACGAAATAAAAGGTTCAGGGATTTATGCCTACGTCATTTGTGAAGATATGACAGATGCAGAGATGGCTTCTATCGAAGATGAAATCCGTGCGACGGTCAACAAATTTATCGGACCGATCGCCAAACCCGATAAAATTCAGATTGTTAGCGGCCTTCCTAAAACCCGATCCGGAAAGATCATGCGAAGAATACTTCGAAAGATCGGCGAAGGTGATGCGACCAATCTTGGCGATACCTCAACACTTCTCGACCCGGGAGTAGTTGACGCGATTATCGACGGAGCAAAAGTAGCCGTAAAACGGTAATTCAGTATAAAAACAAAAACGGCATTAAAAAACCTTAAAACTGTAAAAATGGAAAACAAACTATCCAATCCGGCTCCTCTGGGCTTGATGGGCTTCGGTATGACTACTGTTCTGCTAAATATCCATAACGCAGGCTTCTTCCCGCTTGGCTCGATGATTCTCGCTATGGGTGTTTTTTACGGAGGCATAGGACAAATTATCGCCGGTATTATGGAGTTCCGCAAAGGGAATACTTTTGGAACCACGGCTTTTACTTCCTATGGACTTTTCTGGCTTACACTGGTATTTCTTATCGTATTCCCGAAAATGGGATGGCTTGAAAGTCCGCCTTCCGGATTTATGGGATGGTACCTGTTTATGTGGGGCATATTTACATTTATGATGTGGTTGGGTACTTTTGGGAACAACCGAGTGCTACAGTTTATTTTTCTGTCGTTGTGGATTTTATTTTTCCTTTTGGCGATTCGTGATTGGTCGGGATCTGCCTTGATCGGAAAAATAGCCGGATTTGAAGGTATTGTTTGCGGATTATCAGCAATCTACCTCGCCATGGCAGAAGTAATAAACGAAACACAGGGAAAAACAATACTACCCATCTGCGATAGAAAATAATTTAAATTAAAATCGCATTAAAGGATGTCTTGCTTAAGCCGGGCATCCTTTGCTTTTTCACTCCATATCTGTCTAGCATCGTTTAAATCGTATCGAATCCCGGCAGTCACTTGTCTAAAGGGCTTTTCGGATACATTTGCCTTCCGTTAGGTAAACAGATGTTCTAAAACACCAATTCGCAAGGTTGTTTTTTAACATCATTTTAAGCATGCCCAAAAGAAACAATAAACTAAATCACTGTATCACAAAACATTATATCAACAAAATCAGAAATTGGAATAAATTCTGCGAATTTTCTAAGATGATTTTTTTTCGTGAAATTTATAGCAATGAATAACCAAACGTTTTCAGCGCAAAAATCAAGTGAAAGACAAATCACTACAACCAAAAACGAACAACCATGGCCATCAAAAAACTCGACAGCATTTTCAAACCCAAAAGAATTGCCTTAATCGGAGTTTCCAATAATCCCGACAGTGTTGGAGGAATTACCCTTCGCAACCTGGTGGGCGGCGGATTTAACGGGGTGGTTTACCCGGTAAATCCAAAACGAGAGGCGGTATTTGGCATTCCCTGCTACCCCGATGTGAAAAGCCTTCCGAAAACACCCGACCTGGCAGTTATTATGACGGCGGCACAATGGGTTCCGAACCTGGTGAGAGAATGTGGTGAAGCGGGCATTCACGGATTAATCATTATGTCGGCCGGATTTAAAGAATCGGGAGATGAAGGCAAAAAACTGGAAGCGCAGGTAAAAGCCGAAAAGGCCAAATTTCCCGATATGCGCATTATTGGCCCAAACTGTCTTGGAATACTCGTGCCGGGATTAAATATGAATGTAAGTTTTGCCGCCGGAATGCCAAAGAAAGGTCATGTGGCTTTTATTTCGCAATCGGGAGCCTTGTGCACATCGGTGCTCGACTGGGCTTACGAATCGAATATCGGCTTTTCCAATTTTGTGTCGATCGGGAATTCCATGGATGTAAGTTTTGGCGATCTTATCGACTATTTTGGACAGGATCCGAATACCAAATCCATCGTACTTTATGTAGAGTCGATTTCCGATGCGCGAACCTTTATGTCGGCGGCCAGGGCCTTCTCACGCGAAAAACCAATCATCGTCTATAAATCCGGACGTTTCCCGGAATCGGCGGCAGCTGCAGCCTCACACACCGGCGCCATGGCTTCCGAAGATTCGATATACGATGCCGTGTTTCGGCGTGCAGGTTTAGCCCGTGTTTTTGACTTTGGAAACATCTTCGATTTTACCGACCTGGTGGGTAGAAAACGTATTCCCAAAGGTAACCGGCTGGCCATTATTACCAATGCGGGCGGACCGGGTGTAATGGCCACCGACTCGCTGATATCCATGGGAGGAAAACTGGTCAACCTATCAGATGAAACCATGCAAAAACTAAACGATTACCTGCCTCCTTTCTGGTCGCACGGTAACCCGGTGGATGTTTTGGGAGATGCAACACCTGAACGCTTTGCCAGAGCAACCGAAATTGTTTTGGAGGATTCAAAAGTCGACGCAGTTTTGGTTTTGCTTACTCCACAGGCAATGACCGATCCGACAGCAACGGCCAAAGCCATTGCCGAAATGTCGGTTAAAACCACCAAATCAATTATGGCCGGGTGGCTTGGGGGAACTGCCATGCGCGACGGTATTCAAATTTTCAACCAGGCCGGAATTTCGAGCTACGGAACACCCGAGCAGGCGATCCGTGCCTTTATGACCCTTTCGGAATATTCCGAAAACCAGCAAATATTGTATGAAACACCACGCGAAGTTCCCGTTTCGTTTCAATACGACCGGAACGAACTCCGTAAAAAGTACCTGAGTGATGTTTTCCCGAAAGCAAAAATACTGAACGAGGACGACTCTAAAATGCTGGTCAACGACTACGGTATTGACACCACCCACCCCACTCCCGCAGCAAGCGAAGACGAAGCAGTTCTGATTGCAGAACAAAAAGGTTACCCCGTGGTTTTGAAAATTTATTCGCCTGATATAACCCACAAATCGGATGTTGGAGGCGTTGCGCTTAACATCAAAAATGAAGACATGGTGCGGGCCACTTTCCGCAATATGATAAAAACAGCTGCCGAAAAAAGGCCTGATGCCAAAATCGAAGGAGTTACCGTTCAACGGATGGTAGATACCAAAGACGGAATTGAATTGATCCTGGGCACCAAAAAAGATCCGATTTTTGGTACGGTTATGCTGGTGGGAATGGGTGGCACCACCGCTGAATTATTTAAAGACAAAAGGCTGGAATTTCCGCCGCTAAACGAGCATTTGGCCCGGCAGATGCTTCGCTCACTCAAAATTTACCCCTTGCTAAAAGGCTGGCGTGGCGACAGTCCGAAAAATATCGACAAGCTGATTGAAGTGCTGATTCGCATGTCGTACCTGGCCGCTGATTATCCCGAAATAGAAGAACTGGACATCAACCCGCTGATTGTAACGCCAACCGATGTTATTGCGCTGGATGCCCGGATAGTAGTAGACGAAGAAATCTTGAAAACTCCGGTAAAAGAATATTCTCATCTCGTTTTACGCCCTTATCCCGAAAGTTTAATCTGCGAATGCAAACTAAAAGACGACACTCCGGTGTTGTTGCGCCCCATTCGTCCGGAAGACGAACCCATGTGGCTGGTTTTGCTCGGAAGTTGCTCGAAAGAATCGATTTATCACCGTTTCCGATATGATTTTTATTTTGACTCGCACGAAGTTGCCTCGCAGTTTTGTTTCATCGATTACGACCGTGAAATTGCCATTGTTGCCGAACACGAAAAAGAAGACGGCACAAAAGAAATTATCGGTGTTGGCCGCTTGATTGCTGATCCCGACGTGGAAATTATGGAATACGCCATTTTAATTACCGATGCATGGCAAAAGAAAGAGCTGGGATATACGCTCACCAAATATTGTCTGAACGTTGCCAAAGGTCGGGGAATTAAAAAACTGGTTGCCGAAACCACCCGCGACAATAAACCGATGATCTCTGTATTCCGGAAACTGAATTTTAAGATTCGCTTTAACGAAGACACTACCGTATCGGTAAGTAAAAATCTGGAAGAAGAGGAACAAATTAGTTAAAACCCGGTTTGTAATAGGAACACGGGAAACAACAATATGGATATTGAAAAAGTGAAACAGGCGGCCGAGATCATTCGGAAAGCCAGGTATGCAGTGGCATTTACGGGCGCAGGCATTTCGGTACCGAGTGGAATACCGCCTTTTCGGGGTGAAAACGGGCTTTGGAATACCACCGATCCCATTTTTCTGGAAATCGGATTTTTCAAAAAAAAGCCCTTGCAAAGCTGGCTAAAGATCAAGGAAATATTTTACGACAAACTGGGAGACGCTCTTCCGAACGAAGCACACAAGGTTTTGGCGCATATGCAGCAGCGTTCCTATCTCGAATCGATCATCACGCAGAATATCGATCATTTGCATCAGAAAGCCGGGAGCAAACATGTATACGAAATACACGGAACCTACACGCAACTGGTTTGTACGGCCTGCAGTACCGAATACGACATGAGTTTCGCCGATCTGAATTTTCTTCCACCAACCTGTTTTGTTTGCAAGGGCATTCTCAAACCTGATATTGTTTTTTTCAACGAGCCCATACCTGCATTTGCGAAAAAGCGATCGTTTGAAGAAGCCGCAAAAGCAGATGTTTTTCTGATCATCGGAACCAATGCAGAAGTGCTTCCGGCAGCGGAAATTCCGGTTAAGGCAAAAGAGCACGGAGCAACCATTATCGAGATCAACATCGAGGAAACACACTTCACCCGCGAAATCACTGATATTTTTCTGCTGGGCGACGCTGCGGAGATAATGACAGCGATTGGAGAAATGCTTTACCTCTAAGGCGATTTTATTTTTCCGAGCAATTCCCAAAAACAAAGAAATCGATCTCACATACCAACTTTCTTCTTGTTCACGACTTTTATATCGCTAAATTAAATGTTGCCCGTTTTCATTCATCCGGAAACACGAACTTTCATGAAACACCACTCTTCGTCAGGCGTAATGTGAGCTTGAAACATAATTCGGCGCTTCGCACCAGGTTATTGATCAATAACTCTGTCAGAGTCAAATTAATCATCATATTGAAAAATGAAATATTTCATCTTTAATTTACTCAGGATGGGATTGTGAATGACTAAGCCGGATAAAATCTGCTTGGCTTTCAATAAAACCAAATGCAGAATGAGTATCAGAATATGAAATAAATTTCTTTCAAAGAAGCTTAAAAGTTTATATTTGTTGCATAAAATCTTAATCTTGAAGATGAACAAGCAAAATCTGATTCTACTACTTCTCCCCCTTCTTTTCTTTTCGTGTTCCAGCGGTAAAAAGGCCTTACAAAAGGGCAACTATTACCAGGCGGTATCACAAGCTGTTGAGCGTTTAAAATCGGATCCAGATAACAAAAAAGCAACAACAGTGGTAAAAGAGGGTTATCCCATCGCCCTGGAGTGGTCGCAAGAAGAGCTGGATATGGCGCTTTCGTCGGACGAGGCATTTAAATGGGAACGGGCCATTAATGTGATGCAACAGGTAAACCGCTTATCCGAACAATTACGAAGCACTCCTGCTACCCGAAAAATTGTTACCAATCCTACAGTTTTTACCTCGGAGCTGAGCATGGCTTACGAGAAAGCTGCCGAAGAGCGCTACCAGGCCGGAATTCATTTTTTGGAACAAAACACCCGCGAAGCAGCACGCACCGCCTATAATCACTTTTTAAGAGCAGACCAGTTAATTCCGGGCTACCAAAATGTGTTGCAGGAAATGGCAACCGCCAAAGAAATAGCCACCTACAGAGTGATTGTGGAGGCTGCTACGGTTCAAACCAAAACGTATAAATTAAGTTCCGAATTCTTTTACAACCAGGTATTTGAATTTCTGCACAACAGGTATCCCGAAAGTAGTTTAGTCAACTTTTATTCACCGCAGCAAGCTCAAAAATTTAAAATCGAACATCCCGATTTTATTGTGCAAATGGAGTTTTTCGATTTCTCGGTTGGCAATTTAGTGCGCAGCGAGAAAGAAGAAGAACTGATTAATAAAGTAAAGGTTGAGACAAAAGACACGACCAGGGTCATCTACAAAACCTACAAGGCAAAGCTAAAAACGTACTCAGATAAAGTGATTTCAGGAGGAAGTTTAAGTTATCGAATCATCGATTTCAATACCAATAACTTGCTGCGCGATAAACTTATTCCGGGATCGTTCACCTGGGAAAACAAATATGCGATTTATGTGGGCGACGAACAGGCACTATCCGAAAAACAGTTCGCACTCACAAAAAATAAAGCACTACCTCTTCCGCCACATCAGGATCTCTTTATTGAATTTACTCGTCCGATCTACAATAACCTGAGCGCCGATCTCGATCAGTTTTTCAGAAGATACAGGTAAATAAAAGCTATAAAACTTCGAGAATAAAACTCACTAAAAAAGGTACGATTATAGTTAAAACCACACCACTGAAAATAGCAATTACCCCCCATTCTTTTCCTGAATATTTGACGATAACCGGCATTGTGGTATCCATCGAAGTTGCGCCCCCCGATGCGATCCCGGCCAGTTCGCCAAAATACACAACCAAGAGCGGGGTGGCCAGCAAAGTAAAAATCTCGCGCAAAATATTTGATAAAAGGGCAATTACCCCCAGCGTTTCGCCATGAATCTGCGTAATAAAAATGCTTGACAAGCTGTAATAACCAAAACCTGCACCAACAGCCATTGATTCTTTTATGTTTAAATCAGAAAGGAAAAGCCCGGCTAACGCGGCCCCTCCCAGCGTACCAACCACAACCCCCAAAGGCACCAGCAAAATTTTAACATTCATCTGTTTTATTACCTTCCACGAATTTCTATCGGCACCAATACTGATACCCACCAAAAACATGAGGGCATAAAGAGCATACATGCTGTAATCGTTTTTGACAATAAACCCGGGCAAAAGATTAAAAACGCCCGCCAGAACACCTATCGAAAAAAACGCCAGAATTATAAGACTATTTATCATTCTGCCCCTCCTTTCTATAGGTTGAAAACAGGGTTTTGTACAATATCCACAATACCAGTACGCTTCCGGCTACCGCCCCAAAAGTTATGGATACAGCTTTCATTCCTATTTTATCCAGGTTATCAATAATGTTTTTATTTACCCCTACCGAAATCCCCAACAAAAACAGAAGCAGAAAAATGGCATAAGAAATTAACTTCTCAACCGCTTTCAGTAAAACGGGAATACGGCCCAAAAACCTTCCCAGAAGAATACCAATAGTCATTAACACCAATACTGTTACCATACAACTTTATTACGAATGAAAAACGGTCCGAATATAGATATTATCCTGCTTAACATTGGGCAATAGAAAAAAAGCTACCATTACTGATCAGAAGGCTCCGCCGGCAGTCGAATTCGCTGTTGAATAAAAAAATCAATACATCAAATTCTTGTCTGCTTATTTTCTATTTTTAGAAATTAGAAAAAGAATTGACACTTGTATGACATCTTACATACATTTGCAATTCAAAATATTTTTGAGATGACAACTACAGCTAAATTTAACGAACTAAAATCGCAGCTCGAAGGCGATCTTTTCGTCGACAATGTTCAACGGGTTTTGTATTCAACCGATGCTTCGCAGTACAAAGAAATGCCGCTGGCAGTAACCCGCCCGAAAAACAAGGAAGACATCAAAAAAATCATAGCCTTTGCCCGCGACAACCAAACTTCAGTTATTCCGCGCGGCGCAGGGACTTCACTGGCCGGTCAGGTGGTGGGTTCGGGAATTGTGGTGGACATTTCGAAATACATGAACCGCATTTTGGAGTTCAACGAAAAAGAGAAATATGTAATTGTTGAACCCGGTGTGGTATTGGCTGAACTAAATCTGTTCCTCGCAAAATACGGGATGCAGTTTGGCCCCGAAACATCCACTGCCAACCGTTGCGTGGTGGGAGGAATGCTCGGAAACAATTCCTGCGGACTGCATTCGCTGGTGTATGGAAGTGTGCGGGAACACATTCTGGAAGTGGACGCTATTTTATCGGATGGCTCGGAAACCACTTTTAAACCACTCACCAAAGAAGAATTTAAGGCAAAAATGAATGGCAATCCCAATGCTTTGGAGAAGACCATTTACACCAATATTTTCCAGATTCTCTCTGACTCGGAGAACCAACAGGAAATCAGGGATAAATTCCCGGATCCGCGGGTCACCCGGCGAAATATGGGGTATGCCATTGATGTGCTGATGGATTCGGAAATGTTTAGCGAAGGCGAAGAACGTTTCAACTTTTGCAAACTACTGGCAGGTTCGGAAGGTACACTTGCCCTTTCAACCCAACTGAAATTAAATGTTATTCCGCTGCCACCGAAGCACCGCGGCTTGCTGTGCGCGCATTTCGAAACGCTGGAAGAATCGATCTACGGCAACCTGATCGCGCTAAAATACAAGCCAACGGCTATTGAGCTAATGGACGATCCGGTGATGCAGGCCGCCAAGCAAAACATAGAACAACGTAAAAACAGGTGGTTTGTACAGGGAGATCCCGGTGCCATGCTGATGATCGAACTCTCATTTGAAACCGAAGAAGAATTAACCTCAACTGCCGAAGCACTTGCCAACGAATTAAAAGAAGCGGGACTCGGCTATCATTATCCCCTGATTACAGGACCAGAAAACATTAAACGTGTTTGGTCGCTGCGAACCGCCGGCCTTGGGCTATTGGCGAATGTTCCGGGCGATCGGAAAGGTGTTCCGGGAATCGAAGATACGGCTGTTCACCCCGAGTATTTACCAGATTACATAGCCGACCTTAAAAAGGTCCTGGCAAAACTCGGATTGAGCAGCATTTACTACGCACACATTGCCACCGGCGAAATACATTTCAGGCCGTTGATCAATTTTAAAGATCCGAAAGACGTGGAACTCTTCGATACGCTGATGAATGAAGTGGCTGCCCTGGTAAAAAAATACAGGGGTTCGATGAGTGGCGAACACGGCGACGGCAGAGCACGCGGGAAGTTTATTCCGTTTATGCTGGGTGAAAAAAACTACCAACTGGTGAAGTCGGTCAAAAAAGCCTGGGACCCCGATAATATTTTCAATCCCGGAAAAATTGTGGATACGCCGCCTATTACTGAAAATCTGCGGGTAATTCCGGGAAAAGCTATTCCGGATTACGACACCAGCTTCGATTTCTCAAACAACCGGGGCTATTTCAGAAGCATTGAAAAATGCAACGGCTCGGGCGACTGCCGGAAATCTCCGAAAATTGGAGGAACCCTCTGCCCTACTTTTATGGCCACCCGCGACGAAGACAAAAGTACGCGTGGCCGAGCCAATATTCTTCGCGAATTTTTGTACAACAACGAAAAAGAGCAGGCTTTCGACCACCGCGAAATCTATGACATACTTGACCTGTGTATTTCGTGTAAAGCCTGTAAAAGCGAATGCCCGTCGAATGTCGATATGGCCAAACTGAAGGCAGAATTCCTCCAACATTACTACGATATCCATGGAATTCCGCTCCGGTCGAAGCTAATAGCCTACCTGCCAAGATTAAACCGACTGGCGATGGTTTTCCGCCCCATATCGAATGCTGTAATGAACACTTCGCTGCTAAAAAAATCCATCGGATTTTCAGCCAAAAGAAATGTTCCTTCCCTGTCAAAAATTACACTGAATCGCTGGGTTGGGAACGGGCTTCCAAACCCCGAATCAGAAACCAAAGGAAGGGTTTACCTCTTTAACGACGAGTTTACCAATTATAACGAAAGTGATATCGGGATCAAAGCCATTTTTCTGCTCACCCAACTCGGCTACGAAGTTAAAATTCCGGCAACCAAAGAATCGGGCCGTACCTTTTTATCAAAAGGACTGGTAAAAACGGCACAAAAGATTGCTATCGAAAATGTTAAGCTGTTAAAAGACATTATTACTGCAGGAACACCGCTTGTCGGCATTGAACCTTCTGCCATTCTTGCTTTCCGTGATGAATACCCCGAACTGGTAAAAGGTAGCTTACAAAAAGACGCAGAAAAACTCGGGGAAAACTCCTTGCTTATCGAGGAATTTATTGCAAAAGAAGTAGAAAAAGGAAATATCGACAGCACTGCTTTTACTACAGAAGAACGAAAAATTCTGATCCACGGGCACTGTCAGCAAAAAGCAGTAGCATCGACCGATCCAACCAAAAAAATGCTTTCGTTACCCCAAAACTATACGGTCGAAGAAATTCCTTCGGGATGTTGTGGTATGGCCGGTTCGTTTGGCTACGAAAAGGAGCACTACGATTTGTCGATGAAAATTGGTGAAATGGTATTGTTTCCGGCGGTAAGAAAAGCCGAGGCAGAAACCATCGTTTCGGCGCCGGGAACTTCGTGCCGCCACCAGATAAAAGATGGAACCGGTAAAAAAGCCCTGCATCCGGTGGAGGTGTTATACGACGCGCTGCTTTAAGTACAATGTCAAATTTCCAGGCTTGGTGAAATTTTGAATAGTATGTGTTAATTGCTGTAACTTCTCTGCTCTCTTTTAATCCGAAGAAGCAGAAAATCAGCATTTCTATCGGCGGGTAACACTTCGGTTTATAGATTGGAGTAACGCACATCAATTACTTTTCGGTGCGAGCCCTGTTCAAAACGATAAAAGAATAATGTTTAACCATGCTTTCGCACTTTTTATCGAAAATGCAAAACTCCTATTGTTGACTATACCATGAACACATTTTCAGGTAATTATGATTAGTCCTAAATTGTAAATGCCAATTTCTTTAAAATTTCGATAGCAAAAGTGAGGTCAAACTCTCTCCTAAAATCAAGTCATTCATAGCTTTCGAATAGCTTTTTTCAAAATGGGACAAGCCTAAATATCAATCGGATTACATTTATTCATAAATTATATACTGTGATTAGTGATAAAAATGAGGGTTTCTACACCAATCACAGAGCTTTACTCCAATTCAGAACATATGGAAAATATAATTTTTTTTCCATTGATAGACCTACCTCTGAAAGTTAGTTTGACTAACTAAAGGGTAACGTTGCGGGCCAACTGCTATGGACGGCAATCGCCTGTAATTGTATGCCTACAAACCCCAGGTTCTTAACCAAACGCTTTATGTTTATGCCTTGCCCAAAGGTGAGGTAGGGCTATGTTTTTACGCAGAATATTCGAATAAAAATAACCGCAAAAACAAACATGATGAAAAAACTTTACCAAACTGTGAAAATATCCCGGGTAGTAACGCTACTGTTATTGGGGATATTTATGCTGATCGCCAATATTTTGGCAGCACAGGAAGTAACTATTTACACCGATAAGGACGACTACTGGCCTGGCGAATGGGTAGTAATTCAAGGCTCAGGCTGGATTCCCGGCGATACTGTTGTGTTATCAATAACCCACATAGGTGACGTTATTCCTGATCACACACATGATCCCTGGAAAGTAATTGCTGATGCAAACGGGGAAATTTACGATGAATGGTTTGTATTCGACACTGAACTGGGAACAACCATGTGGTTACAGGCTCAAAGCCTGTTATACCCTGAAATGTATGCAGAATCGACATTTACAGACGGAAGAACATACTATACTGCTAATTTGAGCATATATCAGCCTGGAACATATACAAGGAAGGTTTATAGCCAGGTAGAAGCTCCGGTTGGAAGAGGTACTAGCCCCTTGAACACAGCAAGTTCAACTCCTGTAAATTCGATTACTAATTCATATTATGCTTATCTGGGATTAGGTCAAATAATACCTTATGAAGTTTTAATTACCGTCTCAAACGATCTCCCTTGTACTGAAGGAGCAATTAACTTCAAAATAAACTTTGATTCAAACTTTGGCTACGATATCACTAGAAAGGTTGTTGGGGCATTTGTAAATGCTGACAGAATAACAATCGGTAAAGACGTTTCATCTCAAGCTACAGTTAGCAGTTATACATCAGATATTATCACTGCAAATGAGGTTTTTCAAGGCTCTATAAATGTATCAGGACTCAATCCCGGAGATGTTATACCTGTCGAAATATGGGTGGTTTTAGAATCCACTGTTCCTGCGGGAGGTCTCAATGGTAACTTTTCAGCCTCAATGGATAGTGGTGAACCTATAGATAATTGCAATGCTGGGGTTAGTGTTAACGGAAACTTAAACTTTAATTCAATACGTAATTTCACCACGGTACCAGTAGATTTGGAAATTACTAAAACAGGACCTGTTGGACCTGTTCTGACTTGTTCTGATATTGAATATACAATCACAGTAACAAACAAAATTTCATCAGATCCAAATATTTATGCAGTAGCAAATGCAGTTGAAATTAAAGACATTCTTGATTTAAACACTGACTTTAATAATGTTACTTATGACATTGTAAGTGGAGATAATTTAGGCGCGGGTTGGTCATTGAAGTCACAAGCAGATAATGAAATAGTATTCTATTCAAGTTATCTCGATTATGGAGAGTCGGCAACAATAACCTTAAAGGTAACAGCTAATGAAGATGCACCGTTAACGGGGGTCACAAACACAGCGACTACAACCACAATAAGCAGTGATGGTACGCCCGGAAACAATACATCTTCAGCGACTACTATTTTGGAAAACACAAACCCGGTTGCGGTTTGCAAAGACATAACTGTTGAACTTGATGAAACAGGTAATGCATCGATCGATCCAATAGATGTTGATAATGGTTCGAGTGATAATTGTACTATTAACAGGGCAAATGCAACCCTTTCTACATCTAAGTTCACTTGTGCAAATACAGGTGAAAACATCGTTACGCTTACCATCGTTGATGCCAGTGGAGCCGTAGGCACCTGCACAGCTAAAGTAACCGTCATTGGTTCGATAGAAACTCCTGCTGCGTTAGCTCAGTCTTTCTGCGCTTCCAGTAATCCGACAGTTGCAGACCTTGTGGCTACCGGAATAAACTTAAAATGGTACGATGTTGCAACTAATGGTACCGTTTTAGAGAACACCACTCCTTTAGCTTCCGCAACCTACTATGTAAGCCAAACTTCTGCACAAGGTTGCGAAAGCTCCAGAACTCCTGTCAGCGTAACCCTTAATCCAAGTCCGACAATTACTACTCAACCTGAAGATCAATATATATCTGAAGATACACCTATATCATTCAGTGTAGAAGCTATAAACTTCGATTCCTATCAATGGCAAATCTGGAACAGTTCTATTGGTGAAAATGGAGACTGGGAAAATATTACCGGTGCTACAGAAGCAATTTATAATTTTGGGGTTCCAACCTACGACGATGGCGGGAAACTTTTTCGTTGTGGAGTAACCAATGATTGTGGAACTGTTTACAGCAGTTCAGCAGAAATAGTACCCCTCGCAGGTTGTCCTGCCGTTGAAATCAGTTCTCAACCATCTTCAATAACAGATGTCTGTTTAGGTACAACCGGTTTAAGTTTCTCGGTAACAGTAAATGCAAGTACCATTGCTCAGGCAACTTATCAATGGTATAAAGTTATTGAAGGAGGAGATGATTATGCCATTCCCGGAGCGACTTCTTCAACATACAACTTGACTGCTTTAACTGCTGATATGGCAGGAAGTTACTATGTTGTTATTTCGCGGGCTTGCGGACAAAACGTAAATTCAGAAACATCGGATACAGTAGATTTAGTGATCTTACCTAACGCTTCCGTTTCATCTGTAACAGGAACTTCACCGCTTTGTATAGGTAACTCCGCAGCTTATGTGGCAAATAATGCAGTATTGGGAGGTGGAACCGGTGCATGGAGCAGCAGTGATTTAACAATTGCAACTGTTGATCCCACTTCAGGTGAAGTTACAGCAGTTGGCGCAGGAACTGCCAATATCACATATACCATATCAGGCGGTTGTGGAGGAACAACAAGCGCTTTGCAATCAATTACGGTGAATCCATTAACCGTTGGGGGAACGGTATCGTCAGATCAAGATATTTGTGCAAACACAGCACCTTCTGATTTAACATTGGTTGATAATATCGGTGATATTATAAAATGGCAAAAATCCAGCGACTTTGTTTTTACTTCACCTGTAGATATTTCAGAAACCAGTTCAACGCTTACAGGTACAGTCATTGGTCCACTTTCGGCAACTACTTATTTCAGGGCAGTTGTTCAAAGTGGTGTCTGTGCAGAAGCTAATTCGTCGGTTGCAACAATTGGAGTTTATGGCACAACAATTACTAGTGGTACGGTTGGAGGATCAGCTGAATTGGATCTCTGTGATGGAGGTAATCCTGCAGCATTTACAGTTGGTGAGCCTACCGGTGGTGATGGAAACTATGTTTATCAGTGGGAACAATCAGAGAATTGCTCCGACTCATGGACAAACGCTGTTGCGCAGGACGCCGGACCAACAAATACCTTAAGCTTCAATCCGCCCGCATTAAATTCTACATTGTCATCCATGTGTTACCGTTTAAAAATTACTGACGGATGCGGAAGTGTTGGTTACTCAACTACCAAAACTTATAATATTTACGAGGATCCGGTATCTCAGTCCATTATTCCAACACCGGCTGACGGAAGTTCTATTTGTGTTGGGTCTTCGGTTTCTGCAACCTTTGCAGGAGGCAGCGGAGGAATTCCCGGTTCATATACTGATGTTTATCAATACAGTGTCGATGCAGGTTCAAATTGGAGCACTTATACCACTGGTAATCCAATAGTTGCAACTGAAAGCATGGTTGGCACAGATATGATTAAGATACGGACACGACGGGAAGCATCAGGTTCAGGATGTAACGATGGTTTATACAACTATGTAACCTGGACAGTACAACCTGTACCAAGTTTAAGCATAAACGATATAAGAGTTTCAGAAGCCGCCGAAACTGCACACTTTACAGTTGAATTATCACATGCGGTAGTTTGCGATGTAACCTTTGATGTTGCCACAGCAGATAATACAGCAACAGCCGGTAGCGATTATACAGCAATTGCAACAACACAATATATTATATCGGCAGGAAATACTTCGATAACTGTTGATGTACCCATAAGTAATGACAATGCATTGGAAGCCGATGAAACTTTCTTTGTAAACCTTTCTAATCCAGAAAATGCAACTATTGCAGATGGACAAGGTGAAGGTATCATCACAAACGACGATGCTGCAGCGGTTACTATTGCGGATGTAAGCGGAGAGGAAGATGGCGGAGCAATCACCGTGACTCTGGCTCTGGACAATGCGGTTCAGGGAGGCTTCACCGTGCATGTAAATACTGCTGACGGAACAGCCACAATCGCAAACAGCGACTATACTGCCGTAACAGGACAAACAATCACTTTTGTCGGTAACGCTTTGGAAACTCAAACTTTCACCGTTACTCCAACGGCTGATGCCATACTCGAAGCAGACGAAACTCTGACGGTAAGCATGACCAACCTGGTCGGATTACCAGTTAATATTTCGGACGGGGCGACCGTAACTATCACAAACGACGATGCTGCAGCGGTTACTATTGCGGATGTAAGCGGAGAGGAAGATGGCGGAGCAATCACCGTGACTCTGGCTCTGGACAATGCGGTTCAGGGAGGCTTCACCGTGCATGTAAATACTGCTGA
>NZ_JALGYW010000010.1:0-67087 GCF_023111095.1 Maribellus sp. YY47 | reverse complement strand
ATGTNNATACTGCTGACGGAACAGCCACAATCGCAAACAGCGACTATACTGCCGTAACAGGACAAACAATCACTTTTGTCGGTAACGCTTTGGAAACTCAAACTTTCACCGTTACTCCAATAAATGATACAGAGGCAGAGCAAAATGAAACTGTAAATATTTATATGGATAATTTGGTCGGTTTGCCTGTTGATATAACTGACGTTGCTATTCTTACAATAATCGACAATGATGTGAATCTCACTCTCGACAAGCCAATCGAAGATTTTGCCCAGTATTCTGATCAAATAAAATTACAGGCAACATTAACCAATGGCAATGGAGAAGCATTGGCAGGACAGACCATTACGTTCAAAGTTGGAAGCCAGCTATCGGTATC
The DNA here is from genome assembly GCF_023111095.1 of Maribellus sp. YY47. GTDB lineage: Bacteria > Bacteroidota > Bacteroidia > Bacteroidales > Prolixibacteraceae > Draconibacterium. The sequence continues at coordinate 66,708 of NZ_JALGYW010000010.1, read as the reverse complement.
TGCTATAACAGATGCAAATGGAATCGCTGCTACAACTTTAATATTAGACCAGGATCCAACTCTATCTATTAATGAGAAGGTTGTCGCTTCATTTGCAGGTAATACAATTAATGAAATTCCATATGAAAGCAAAGAAGTTGAGAAAGACTTTGATGTTCGACAGGAAGATGCTATTGTAGATTACTCCGGCATCCAGATTGTTGGCGAAGCCAATCTCGATGTAAATGAAACACCAGTTACGTTGCGTGCTACGATTACTGATGATGCAGATGGTTTCCGTGGAGATATCCGGAATGCCAGGGTAATGTTCCTGGTTGACGGATCTGCTGTTTCAGGATGGTTAACGCCTGATTTGCTTTCACCGGCCGATTTAACACAGGGAATTGTAAGTGTTGAGTGGAATGCCCCGGTTCCTACCGCCGGGTACACCGACTACACCGTTGAGGTAAAAGTTGGAACACAGGATATGACACAAGACCCACCTTTAGAGTCTAATGGATATTACAAAGGAGGCGACCAAACGGTTCTTACCGTTTACCGGACCTCGCTTAACGAGTTTATTACGGGTGGCGGACATATCATACCGGTAGATTCAAAAGGTGAGTATGCTTCTGACCCGGGCCGTAAAGTGAACTTTGGATTCAACATTAAATGGAATAAAACCATGAAGAACCTGCAGGGAAGAATGAATATCATCTTCCGTAGGGGCGATCAGGTGTACCAGATTAAAACCACAGCTATGTCAGGTTTGGGTATTAATCCTGATAATCCTTGCGAACACCAGGCTGTTTTCACCAGCAAGGCGAACCTGAGCAATGTTACCAATTCAGCTTATCCGATATCGATATATGGTGGTCTGCAAATGCAGGTAACACTCACCGACAACGGTGAACCGGGTGTAGCTGATATGATTGGCATTACCTTGTATAACGGTTCAGATTTGATCTATTCATCCAGTTGGCCAATCAGTTCAACTGAAGAACTGACACTGGTGGGTGGAAACATCATTGTTCACGACGGATTGATTTGCAATGAATCGGATATTACACATACCGTGATTACTTCCAGTCAGAATCCATCGTATGCAGGAGACGAAGTTACATTCACCGCTACAGTCTATGGTCATGATGTGACACCGCAGGGAATTATTCAATTTATGGTTGATGAAGAACCGGTAATGGAGAATGGGCAACCTAAAATTGAATATCTTGACTCCAAAGGAACTGCTAAACTTTCGTGGACTTTTGTCGAAGATCGCTCTCATGAAGTGACAGCTTATTATACCAGTACCAACGGCTACAAAGACAGTGAAGGCTCATTGACTCAACTTGTACTTGGCTCTTCGCTGGTACTTACTTCAAGCCTGAACCCATCACTTGAAACCGAAGAAGTAACATTCGTGGCAACCGTCGGACCGGATGTTAAGGTTGGCGATCAATTTACGTTCACAATTGAGGGAGTTGAGTGTCCCGTAAATACAACTGATGGAATTGCTGAAAAGAAACATACTTTTGCTCAAGCTGGCGAGTATGAAATAACAGTTCGATACATGGATACTGAAAAATCATTAACACAGGTTGTGAATAGTTTAACAGTAGCGCTTTCTTCCAACAAGAATCCTTCCGGTGTTGGCGAACAAGTTGAGTTTACTGCAAGTACGGCTGCATCGGTAGCAGGTTCGATGATTACCTTTAAAGATGGCAACACCGTATTGGGGACATCCGTAGTTGACGGATCAGGCTTAGCTTCCTTTGCAACTAGTTTCACTCTGGCAGGTACTCACGTCATTACCGCAGTTTATAACAATACCGGATTATCGGCAACCTTAAACCAGGTGGTTGTCAATCCATCGATTGTACTCTCTTCTTCGAAGAATCCATCAACAACTGGAGAAAATGTCACGTTTACCGCCTCAGTTAATGGAGGAATGAATGGTAACAAAGTGAACTTTTTCGTGGAATCGGAAGGAGTGGTTATCGCCAGCGGTGATGAATACCTAAGCGGAGGAATGGTAACGTTTATCCACAATTTCAGCGAAGAAGGGTCATTCCTGGTAACTGCAGTTTATTATGACGATGCAGCAGGTACAAATGTGATGAGCAGCGCTTCGTTAACACAGGTGGTTAAGGACAACATCACGGTTACACTTACCTCATCCAATAATCCGTCATCGGTTGGTGAAAATATAGTCTTTACTGCAATTGTTGCGGGCTCATCAGCACCTCCGTCTGGGACGATCACATTCAGGGATGGAGAATCAATAATGGCGGTCGTAACGGTAAGCGGGAACAAGGCGCAAATTTCAACGAATGACCTCGCTGCGGGTGAACATTTAATCACTGCAACCTATGATTTAACCGGGGCAGATGGATCCGTATCACAAACTGTTGAAAGTGATTTAACTATTACGCTGATTTCTTCGAAAAATCCTGAACAGGTCGGAAAAACAGTGACCTTTATGGCTACTGTTACCGGCTCTGGAATCTCTAACGGTGATCTGATAACTTTCATAATAAACGGATCTGAAAGCACTGGCACTATCGACGAAAATGGTGTTGCTCAGGAAACATACACCTTTAATTCTACTGGTAGTTTTACTGTCGTTGCAATTTATAAAGACGTATCAGTAAGTCTTGTTCAACAAATCAAAAACAAAGTTAAATCTGCCGAGATCTCACACAACAACAATATGGTAGTTGAATCTGCCGAACTAAAAGTTTACCCGAATCCGTTTAGCGAGAAGGTACGTTTCGAATTTATTTCGCCGGTGGCAACACAGGCTAAAGTCGACATTTACGATATAAACGGCCGGATGGTACAAACCATTTACGATGGTAAGGTGGAAGAGAATACTACCTATAATGTGGAATTCAAACCGCAGACTGAGGTAAGTGGCATGTACTTCTATGTGGTGAAACTGGGCGATATGATCTATAACGGCAAACTGGTATACAGACAATAACAGGATATCGTTTATGTTAATAGAATGTGCGGACACATCTAACCGGACAGTTAAACCAGCAGGAATATTCCTGCTGGTTTTTGTTTTTAACACTTAGTCGTAAGTTTCTGCATTTCAGCTAATTCATAGGCCCTCATCTTTTCTCCCAAAATGAAACTTTTAACCGGTTCTTAAAAATCGTGCCAAATATCAGAAAGGCTATAAAACCCTTAAATACCTTTTAATTTCGGTGTTTCCGGTGTTTACCCGAAAGTACCCTATATTCTCTCAAAACCGGACGAATCAACGCTCCAACTGAACAATAAACGAATTATCTTCACCATACCTAAAAGCCTACTATACAAGGCTTAGCAAAACTAATAACGGACGTAAAATTCGTTTTAAAATTATTAACTAAAAAACACGTAAAGATGAAAAGATGGGTTTACATTGCCGTGTTGGCTCTTATTGCAGCCGGCGGTATTTTCTGGAGTTGCCAGAAAGACGAACTAATTGGCTCCGATGAGCTAACACTGAAAAAAGCAAAAGCAACAATTTCTGAGAAAACCGTTGAATGGGAGCCTGAAGTTTGTGCTGGATCTGAACATGAATTTAAAATGTACACGGAGATTGGAACAAACGTTCAAGCTCAACAGTATGTAAATGGAGACTGGATCCAAGTATTTCAAATGAACAAAACTACAGAATCGCCACAGCTTTTTTATTTAACATTTGATTCGGCCGGAAAATATCCGTTACGTTTCAAAGTTGGAAGTGGAGGATATTCTGATCCTGATACAGTTGTTGTTACCAATTGCGATTGTGACGATGCTGGTTTTAGCTATACAACAGAAGATAATCTGGATATTACATTCTCATACAACCACGATGAAGAGGCGGAAGTTACCATCGAGTTTACATTCCCGCAGGTACAGAATCAACCATTGAATGCCGATGGAAAATACGTAGCTCCCGACGAAAAAATCTATTCGGTAAATAATCCTAAAAACCAAACAAATTTCACTTGGACAGGTGTGGTGAGTTGCAAAGCCGACGAACCTACTACGTTTGAATTTGGCTTTGCAGCTGATTGTGGCCCCGATACTGCAAAAGATGGAAAAGCCAACATATGGACTGATGCCAAGATTCTTGCCGTTAACGGAGAAGCAATAATATCGGTTCCGGATGATCCATTAACTGATGAAAATGAAGAAGTAATTGGCTATTCAATCAAAGGATCACTTAATAACATTGTTTATTCAGGTTGTCCCACGAAATAAAACTTTTGTCACGGTACAGGGAATTTAATTCCTGGAATGACAAAATTTAAAAAGAGAACCGGCGATTCAAGTTCCGCAGGTTCTTTTTTTTTGAAAGTCTACCAACGAAAGACAGCTATTTTTCGTCGGGAAGTCTTATAAATCTGTGATCAACGAACTGTTCCGGACGATTTCCCTTCGGTCATTTCATCCCGGCGTTATCCGGGTTAATCACATTCGACGCTTTCAGCGCCATAAAAAGTGAAGTGTTCAAACATTACTGTCCGGTTAACTCTACTTAAGTTTGTAATTCTGCTCAATATCCCGAAGGGATAAAATAAGATTAACCTCGGGTGAAACCCGGGGGTGATATGTAAATAATCAAAGGCGCAATCAATAAGCGATTCAACGCACAATCGCTTTATGCGCCTTGTAATCTAACTACTTTTATGAAATGCTGAGGACAAACCACACTTTCATTCCTGTTGGTGACTCCTGAGAATCATGATTGTTTTATACCCCAGATGAAAAAGCAAGAACGATTTCAACAAGATGTAAATAAACTGCTACCAAGACGTTAAAAACTTTCCATTACGCAGTAATATAAGTCATTGAAAAATAGCTTACCTTGAATGAAAATCGATAATTCGTTGCAGAAGTTTATTGGACCCATTTTCAGGCGCTCCTTACGTTTGGTTTTGTGAGTAAATTGAGAAAAGAACTATGCGCCGGTGATTGCACATCAATTTCTATCCCTCTATTTTATTTTTTTGAGTAAGTCGTTTGCCTTGCCGCATTCGATTTTGAACTATAAATTAAACTGATGCATGATGAAAACAATCTTATTAATTATCACTTTCGTTGTTTCGTTAAGCTTCTTAACGGGCTGTAATTTGGATCATCTGGTGATCCAGCAAACCGATGAACTTACTGCATTGCGAAGCATTTCTGAACCTTCAGGCGTGGAATTAAAAAGTGCAATCGCAGGTGTAGCATCTTTTAGTGAAACAATCAGTATTCAGTTGCTGCACAAAAATGAATTCCCGATTGGCACTATGACACTCGCCAATAGCGGTTCACAACTTGTCATTGAGATATCGGGAAATGATCAGTATGTTATTGAAAAACTGCAACTGTGGGTAGGAAATAAAATGTCTGAAATCCCTGTCAATAAAATTGGTCAGCCTCAACCGGGCAAATTTCCGTATAAATCATCGGGATTGACTGAGTACACTTACCTTATTGATCAGACCGAGCTTGGTGAAAATTACGATTTCAGGAAAGGTGAGCCACTATTTATTTTAGCTCATGCAGAAGCCGTTAACATTCAGTCGGGAGAAAAGAAATCAGCCTGGAGTGCAGGAGAACCACTGAATTCAAGAAACGATGTTACTTATACAGAGTATTATCCCAGCATTCCAACCGGAGGGGGCGGCTGTTTTCCTCACCTCGCTTTTTGCGGACAGGAAGTGAGCGGTGAATTTTACTTCGACAATACACAGGAAGAATCTCAAGACATTATTGCTGATAATGAAGAGATAATCGGCACTGTTTGGTATAACTCAGACCAAATATTCTTTAGCTTTTCACAGGACTGGTCACTCTACGGAGAAAGTCCGGTTGAAAGCATATACGGCTGTAATTCACCCGGAGGCACATTAACCGAATTACCACTTACAACAGTTCATCAAGTGAATGGTAATTTATACATTGATGTGCCATATTTCCTTTATTATGTTATTAATTTAAATGTTCAGTACTGTACCACAACCAATTAAAATTACGATCAACTAAATTGCGAGCTAAATGTTCTAAGTAAAACAATTCAGAAAACATGAGTAATTTTTGGGACGAACGATACAGTTCGGAAGAATATGCATACGGCGAAAAGCCCAATGAGTTTTATCAACAGGAAATATCGAAATTGGCTCCCGGTACAATTTTATTTGCCGCCGAAGGAGAAGGCCGAAACGCAGTTTATGCTGCAACATTAGGCTGGAAGGTAGACGCTTTTGACAGCAGTCGCGAAGCAAAAGAAAAAGCGATACTGCTGGCAAAAAAAAATAATGTTCAAATCAATTATCGTGTTGAAAGTTACGATGAAGTTTTATTTGAGCCCGAAAGTTTTGATTGCATCGTTTTGATTTATGCGCATATGCATCTGAAAGACCGGGAAAGAAATCATAAACTCCTGACGAGCTTTTTAAAACCGGGAGGAACGCTTATTCTGGAAGGCTTTAGGAAAGAGCAAATTAACCTAAATTCGGGTGGCCCCAAAAATGAAGAAATGCTTTTTTCAAAAGAAGAAATGAAGAACGACTTTCGTACTTTTTCCTCTATAACCATCGAAGAAACAGATATAAACTTAAACGAAGGTCCTTTTCATCAAGGCAGGGCATCGGTAATCCGGGTGGTTGGCAAAAAATAGTTGTCAAAAAAAATAATTGGAAACAAGCTGCGTTAAAAAAATAGCAAGGAACAGATCAGCATATTTAAATGAACCTTTTACGGTGTTCAAACGTATAGCATAATACATTAAAATTTATTCAATAAATTACTAGAAGAAAGGTAATTATAAAGGTCCTACTTTACGAAAACACTAAAAAACTTTTGAATTAAGGGGAAAATTGAAAAAAGCGTTATAGAATTTTGTTTTGTAAACAGTAATTCTTTATAATTGCACACGATTTCAGGTGAAATCACTCCCCTCGTATATTGTTCCAATAGTTTTATCAAGACAATTATTAATCGGGAAAACGAATTAAGCACAATCTATGTACGATATTTTAGAATTGAATAACAAGCTTCTGCCTGAGCTGAAGGAGATAGCTAAAGAATTAGACATTAAACGTGTTGAGTCTTTCAAGAAACAAGATTTGATCTACAAAATCCTTGACACTCAAGCGATAATGGAAGCAGACAAGAAAAGCAAACCTGCTCCAAAAGAACAAAAAGGAGGCTTATTGAGTAGCTTTCTTAAAAAATCCCCGGCTCCAGCCGAACCAAGCCAGGAAGACGACCGCAGAGGAAAACGTCCTCGTCAAAGAATAGAAACCGTAAAACGCGAAAAAGTTGGATCGGGCCCTAAAAAGAAAGGGGATCAGAAGAAAACAGAACCGATGAAACAACAAGCCGATTCGGACAATTCTTCGCGTCAGGAACAAATAAAAGCCATTATTAAAGGATTTAATAAAGAAAAAGAATCGGTTGCACCTGCTCAGAAACCGGTAGAACAAGTCGCTCCCGTTAAACATGAGGTTGTAAAATCAGAAGCTCCAAAAGCTGAGCCTCAGGAACAACAACCGAAACCTCAGCAAAAGGAAGAAATACAACAGCCCAAAATGCAACAGGCAACCCCACCTGTTCGAAAAGACAATGAGCAAAGGCAAGAGCCTCCCAGAAACGACAACAGACCCAAGCAGCAAAAGCAGGACAATCAGCAGCCCACCCAGAATCAATATCAGAACAATCGTCAAAAACAAAAGCAATTTGAGTTTGAAGGAATTATAACCAATATTGGGGTTTTGGAAATTTTACAGGATGGTTACGGGTTCCTTCGTTCGTCGGATTATAATTACCTGAATTCGCCGGATGATATTTATGTTTCACAGTCTCAGATCAAATTGTTTGGATTAAAGACCGGTGATACAGTTACAGGTACCGTTCGACCACCCAAAGAAGGTGAAAAATATTTCCCGCTAATCAAAGTACTGGAGATCAACGGCCGCAGTCCGGATTATGTCCGTGACCGTATTCCTTTTGATCACTTAACTCCACTTTTCCCGGATGCTAAATTTCAGCTGACCGGAAACGGGCACGACAACATTTCTACACGTGTGGTTGATATGTTTGCTCCGATTGGGAAAGGACAACGTGGATTGATTGTAGCCCAACCCAAAACCGGTAAAACCGTATTATTAAAAGAAATAGCCAATGCCATTGCAGCCAACCATCCGGAAGTATACATGATCGTTCTGCTGATCGACGAGCGTCCGGAAGAGGTTACTGATATGGCCCGCAGTGTAAATGCCGAAGTCATTTCTTCGACCTTTGATGAGCCGGCAGAGAAACACGTAAAAGTAGCCAACATTGTATTGGAGAAAGCTAAACGATTGGTTGAGTGCGGTCACGATGTAGTTATCCTGCTGGATTCCATTACCCGTTTGGCCCGTGCATACAACACTGTTCAGCCGGCATCAGGTAAAGTATTATCGGGTGGTGTGGATGCCAACGCACTTCACAAACCCAAACGCTTCTTTGGAGCTGCCCGTAACATCGAAGAAGGTGGTTCACTTACCATTTTGGCCACAGCGCTTACCGAAACCGGTTCGAAAATGGACGAAGTGATCTTCGAAGAATTTAAAGGTACCGGTAACATGGAACTTCAGCTCGACCGAAAATTATCGAACAAGCGTATTTTCCCTTCGGTGGATATTCCAAGTTCAAGTACACGCCGCGAAGACCTTTTATTTTCTCCGGATGTTCTCAACAAACTTTGGATTTTGCGCAACTACCTGGGCGATATGAACTCGCTGGAAGCAATGGAATTCATGAAAACACGTTTGATGCGTGCTGCCAGTATGGAAGAATTCCTCGCCTCAATGAACGACGGATAACATTTAAAAATGCAATATGCCAAAAAGCAAGCTCAAAAGGCTTGCTTTTTTTTATGCCTTCATTTTACTCCATTTCAATTTCGAACTTTCTTTTTTTGTACTTTGGTGTTCTTCAATGAATAGAACAATTCGTGTTACACCATAAAACAACCGACCAATGAAAAAGCTAATTATTTTCACACTGTTATTAATTGCTGGAAAAACGTATGCGCAATCAGAATATCAAATCAGTTCACTAATGGATATGATGAAAATCAATAAATCTGCGCATACCATTATTACTGAAGAAGACATTGAAGGCTCTCCGTATTTAAACGACGAATTTATAACCGGAACTGTTTATACCACCAATAAATATCAATTCAAAGACATACCTCTGCGATACAACGTTTTTAACGGCGATGTTGAATTTAAAACTCCCGATAATAAAATTTTAGCCATTGCAGTATCAGAAACCATCGAAAAAGTTGAGTTTGGAGACTATACGTTGGAATACATTCCTTACATAGCCGTAAAAAAAGTAAAAACCGGATATTTGTTGGCCCTATCCAAAGGCAAAATAAGTTTATATGCCAAACCAGAAATTAGCTACAGGAAACCCACCAAAGCCGGGGCTTACAAGGAAGCAGAACCTGCGAAATTTCTGCGCGGAAACGATTCTTTTTACATTAGGATAGACTCGGGAAACGCTCAAAGCGTTGGGAATAAAAAAGACTTAATCGGTGCATTCCCCGACCACCAAGCTCAAATTGAAGACTTTATCAAAAAGAATAAAATAAGACCGGATAAAGCGGATGAACTAAAATTGCTGGTCGAATTTTACAATTCACTATAAAATTAACTCGTATCCGATTACCTCCGTAAGCATTTGTCGGCAGAACAAGGCGACTTAACAAGCATTCAATGGGTCGTACCGGGTTATACTTGATATGAAACAAGTTCAATTCCTGAAGCAAAACGTTATATTTAATGTTTCCCGACAGCTTGTCGCACTGTTTTTCCAACACCTGTTCACCCCAAATATTCAAAATAGAAAAATAATTTCGTAACAGATGCAACATTGCATTTTTGCTTTCGTCATTGAATCAGAAAAACAAGAGTGTGAATACGCTTTATAAAAACATCCATCAGGAACTCATCGACCAGTGCCGCAACGGCGATCAAAAGGCACAGTTCAGGTTGTACAAGCTTTATTACAAAGCCATGTTCAGTGTGAGCCTGCGGATCGTAAACGATGTTGTAGAGGCGGAAGATGTAATGCAGGAAGCTTTTTTAAGCGCATTCAAAAAAATGGATACTTACAAGGGCGAGGTTAGTTTTGGCGCCTGGTTAAAGAAGATTGTTGTAAACCGTTCATTGGACTATTTAAAAAAGAACAAGGTAAAGTTCGAAGAGGTAAACGAACGTACCAACGAAATTGCCGACTATCAGATGCCCACTCATGAAGTGGATGTAAAAGTATTACACGATACGATACAAAGTCTGCCTGACGGCTACCGGGTGGTGCTCAGTTTATTTCTGATCGAAGGCTACGATCACGAGGAAATCAGCCAGATACTGGGCATTTCAAACTCGTCGTCGAGAACCCAGCTGCTGCGGGCAAAAAACAAATTGCGCGATTTACTCAAAGGCAAAGAAGTATTCTCATACAATTAGGAAGGACATGAAGGAAAAAGATTACATAGAAGAATTGATTTTAAAGAACCTGGAGGCGTTGAACGACAACGAACCGATGGATGGGCACTTCGATAGGTTTGAAGCCAGGTTGAATCAACAACACAGCAAATATAAATTTAGCTGGTCGTTGGTATGGAAAGCAGCGGCAGTGGTGGTATTTGCCTTATTAATCACCAACCAGGCTTTTATCTATTTTTCACCCGACCAACAGGGATTTATCTTAAACGCAAGAGATAAATCGGATATAACACTGGCCTCGTTGTCACCGGAATATGAAGAAACCGAGTTCTACTATCAAACGTCAATCCGTTCGGGACTAAACCAATGGGATGAACTAACCCGCGAAGGCTATGTTTCCGAAGAAGAACAAAGGCTGATGCAAAACGAACTCAACGATTTTGAAACACGTTTTAAGAACCTCCAGGAAGATTTAGCCGCCAATCCAAACGACGAAAGAGTTATCAATGCAATGCTTGAATATTACCAGGTAAAATTAAGTGTGATCAACATGATTGTGAACAAATTAGAAGAAGTAAAACAACAAAAAAATACAAGTTATGAAAACCTTTAAGTGGATGACAGTTCTGCTGTTCGCCGGTCTTCTTTCGGCCGGAATTACAGCAAAAGCAGAGGAAAAATCAAAGGAGTACAATAAATCGTGGACCGCTTCGGAAGTTGCCACTCTTCAGATCATCAATAAATTTGGTGAAGTAAAGATCAATAACAACGGAGGAAGCGAGATTACGATTGACGTTAAAGTTACGGTTGAAGCAGCAACTGAAAAAAAGACAAATGAGTTACTCGATTTAATCGATGTTCAATTTCAAAAAAACGGAAAAACCATTAAGGCTGAAACCAAAATTGAAAATGACTTTAAAAGCCAGAAACGCTTTAGTATCGATTATACGGTAAATATCCCATCGGATAAAAACCTGATGATTGAAAATAAATACGGCAACACATCGGTTAACCGGCTCGAAGCCAATGGCGACTTCCAGATTAAATACGGGAACTTTAGTGCCAACGCACTACTTACTCCTGAAGGTGGCAGTTTACATGTTGATCTGGCTTACGGTAATGCCAGTATTGGAGAGGCAACCAACCTCAATGCCCTGGTAGCCTACTCCCCGATGACAATTGAAACATTACATTCATTAAAACTCGAATCGAAATATTCATCCGTTGAACTGGGAGAAGGAAAAGACATACAGATCGAATCGAAATACGACAAGTTCCGCTTCGGAAAACTGGAAAGCGTTACAGCAGTCACTAAATACAGTCAAATCAGTATCGACGAACTTTCAAAAAGTATAAAAATTGAAGCAGGTTATGGCGGCGTAAAACTTGCCACTGTGAGCCCTGATTTTGAATTCATTGATATTACCAACAGCTACGGACAAATATCGCTGGGACTTAACGAGGCCAATTATTCGATCGATGCCAGCTGCGATTACTGTGGAATTTCTTACCCGCAGGAAAGTTTTGAAGGCAACCGCATTCGGGAAAACAATTCTCAAACCCTGAAAGGGAAAGTCGGCTCAGGAGAAGGAGGAAAAGTTTATGTAAGAAGCCGTTACGGAGAAATTAAATTGACAAATTAATAGAACAGGATATTTTAGAAATGGAAAAACCGCCGGAAAAATCCCGCGGTTTTTCTTTTTCACGAAACGTCCAAATTCGTTGTGGATTTTACTGCTCGTTTGTATTTTTGAAATACATCTTTCTTTGATTACTTTTGCGTCGCGATGGCAGAAATAAGTATCAATATTGTTGCGTTCGATATCCCATATCCGGCAGATTACGGAGGCAGCATCGACATCTTTTACAAGTTAAAAGCACTTCATGCAAACGGTGTTCAAATTATCCTACACTGTTTTAAATACAACAAAAGTGAACAACCCGAACTCGAAAAATATTGCCAAAAGGTAATTTATTACAAGCGGCAAAAAGGCGTTCGCTTTCTTTTTTCCAGGCTCCCGTACATTGTAATAACCCGGAAAAACAAACAGTTACTAAAAAACCTGTCCGCCAACGATTATCCGATTCTGTTTGAAGGCCTGCATTCGTGTTATTATCTGAATTCCCGAAAATTAAAGGGAAGGCGCAAAATAGTACGTATGCACAATATTGAACATTATTACTATCGCGGCCTCGCCGATGCTTCCATCGACTTTTTCAGGCGAATTTATTACGGTATGGAAAGCCGTAAACTGAGACGCTACGAAAAAGTGCTGAAACATGCCTCTCAAATTATCAGCATCATATTCGACGATCAAAAGTACTTTGCTGATAAATACGGAAAATCGTTGTGTATTCCTGCCTTCCATTCGTTTGACCACATCACGGTAGAACCCGGACGGGGATCGTACTTTCTTTACCACGGTAACCTTTCGGTGGAAGAAAACCAAAAAGCAGTTCGTTTTTTGCTCTATGAAGTTTTCAATAACCTGGATATAAAACTGATTATCGCCGGGAAAAACCCTGAGAAAGACATTGAAAACCGTTCCAACAAACTCGAAAATGTAGAGTTAATCGCCAACCCGTCGGATGAGAAAATGTACGAGCTGCTAAGAAATGCACAAGGTTGTGTTTTGCCTACTTTTCAGGATACGGGATTGAAGTTAAAACTATTGATTTCGCTGTTCTCGTCGCGATTTGTAGTGGTAAACAATACCATGGTTAAACACACTGCCCTGGCCGATCTTTGTGAAATTGCCTATACGGCCAGTGAGTTTCAGAATGCACTGAGAGACCTTTCAATACAGGAATTTACTGCAGAAATGGTGGAACAGCGCAAACATAAACTGGAAAAATTCACCAATCAATACAACAGTAAAGAACTCATCAAAATTTTAACCTCCGAATGAGAAACTATTTTTCAGTCTTGTTGATATTACTGCTTTTTCTCTTTTCAAAGTGTTTGTTTGCTCAACACTACAAAATTGAAATTGAGTTACCCAACGAGGCGGGAAAACAAGTCAGGCTGGCGTATCATTTCCTTGATAAATTGTATGCGGCAGATACCACAGTGCTCGATAGCAAAGGGGCCGGCATTTTTGAAGGCGACTCGTTATTAACTCAGGGGCTTTACAAAATCCTGATCGACGACGAACATCATTTTGATTTTCTGCTGGGAGCCGATCAGCAGTTTCATCTCTACAATGCCGGAACCAATTCGGCTCAAATGAAAATAAAAGGTTCGGAGGAAAGCGAAGCTTTTGTGAACTATCTGAACTTCCTGGAAACGATGAAAACCCAAAGCCGCGAACTGAACGAACAATACAAAACAGTCGATGAAAACAGGAAGAAAGAGATTCGGGAACACTTACAGAATTTGAACGCTGAAATGCGGGCCTACCGGGAAAAAATCAACCACAAACTTCCGGGATCGTTCCTATATAAATTTCTAATCGCCAACGAGGTTCCTCACCTCGATACTTCTACCCTTCCTGTAGAGATTCAGCAAAGCGATTCGTTACTATTGCTGGCAAAATTTCGCTATCAGTTAGAGCATTACTGGGATAATTTCGATTATACCGACGAACGGATGCTCTATACTCCGTTCTACAAACCTAAACTGGAAACCTGGTTCACCAAAGTTTTATACCCGGCGTACGATTCGGTTAAACCCTATGTTTACCAGTTTCTGGATAATGTAGAATCCAATCCGCGTATTTTTCAATATGCAGCATCCTATTTTATAAATGCCGCCATCAATAGCAATATTCTGGGCATGGACGCGCTTTTTGTCGATCTCGCCAATGATTACTACCTGAATGGGAAAGCATTCTGGGCATCGGAATCAACCCTCGATAAGGTGAGAGAAAATGTAATTTTCCTAAAAGATAACCTGATTGGGAAGACTGCACCCGACCTGACACTGGAGAATTTCGACGGCGAATATGTAGACCTTCACCAAATTGATGCCGAAATTACAATTCTGATCATATATGAACCCAATTGCGGGCATTGCAAGGTTTTTGTTCCCGAATTGTACAACGAAGTTTATCAGAGCTACAAAAACAAAGGTTTGGAGGTGTTTGCCATTTATTCGATGGACAACCGCGAAGAGTGGACCGAATTCCTGACCGAACATCATCTTTTCGACTGGATCAATGTGTGGGATGAACATCAAACCACCCGATTTAAAATTTTATATGACGGAAGAAAGACTCCCGGGGTCTATGTTTTGGACCACGACAAAAAGATCATTGCCAAGAAATTGGACATCGAACAACTCAAGCAGCTATTGGCCGATACATTGAAATGAACATCCGTTTTTCGAACAACAAGCTGTTTCATATGTTTTAAGGATGATATTCAACAATTTTATCCTTTAAACCCATCAAAAATGACCAATCAGGAAAAAACGAAAGCCCCCAACGAAAACGAATTGACAGAACTAAATAGCTGCGGGGCAAGCAACGAAAAAGTAAATCTTTTTCTACAATATGCGTCATTTCTCTTCAATCCTCTGATGTTAGTATAAGAAATTTGAAAGATTAGGTTGAAAGCTGAATAATTTTCTTTCCGGTTAGATCGATCTATCCTATTTTTATAAAAAGAACATTTTTATGCTAAGAATATTTTTAGTCATACTGTTGACCGTCGGAAGCCTGTCGGTTTTTGCTCAGACAGCAAACAGCCCCGAGTTGAAAGATCCTCAGATGTCTTCCACTTCACATTTCGGATATGTAGTGTTTAACCGAGACACCCTTCTCACAATAAGAACAAGCCTTGGCCCCTTTTCTCCGGTTGAGCGGGCCTCCGCAATCGACAAAAAGCTCTTGCTGATTGAAGACGAACCAAGAATCAGTATCGACTCTTTACACATCGTTAGTTCGGAAAATTACTCCATTATTATTTACAAAGACATTTCCATATTAAGTGTAACCGACGATGATGCGGCTGCCATTGGTAAAGAAAGAAACGACCTGGCAGCTGAAACTTTCGCCGTGGTAAAAGAGGCACTGGTCAAGATTGGAAAGACAAAAAGCATTGTTTTCTGGATACTCCGTATATTTTATACGTTGCTTGCCGTTGCAGGCCTGTTCCTGATTTACAAACTGACCAACCGCTTTTTTCGCTGGCTAACCGGCTACGTAGAGCACTATCAAAACGACATAAAAGAAAAACACAAAAGTTTCTGGCGCTACCTGGCTCCCAAAGGTCCGGATAGTTTTTTTGCCTTCTTATTAAAAATCTCGAAAATCGCTGTTCTGATCGTTATCCTGCTGTTGTACATGCCGCTGATGTTCAGTTTCCTGCCCTGGACACGGGGAATTGTTACCGATTTTTATGTTTTTATCAGCGACCCGCTAAAGGATATTCTGCTGGGTTTGTGGGAATTTATCAGCAAGAAACTTGTTTTCATTGTACTCATCATTTTTATTTCAAAATACCTGCTCAGAGTAATCTACTATATTTCAAGTGAACTGGAAACGGGGAAACTCAAATTCAAAGGCTTTCATCAGGATTGGGCAAAACCCACGTACAATATTGTACGGATTCTTGTCATCGCCTTCACACTGGTTTTTATTTGGCCTTATATTCCGGGTTCCGATTCGCCGGCCTTTAAGGGGGTTTCCATTTTCCTGGGGGTACTTTTCTCGCTCGGGTCAACATCGGCCATTGCCAACATTGTGGCCGGAATTGTAATTACCTACATGCGACCTTTTCAAATCGGCGACCGGGTAAAAATTGGTGAAACCGTTGGCGATATCGTTGAGAAAAACCTCCTGGTAACCAGAATGACCACCATCAAAAACGAAGATGTGACCATTCCAAATTCCACGATCATCAATACACATTTGATGAATTTCACGAAGAATGCCAGTAAATTGGGAATTATTCTTCATCCCACGGTTACCATCGGCTACGATGTTCCGTCAGATACCGTGATCAAGTTATTGCTGGCAGCCGCGAAAAATACACCCAACCTGACACGCGAATTCAAGCCTTTTGTTTTGCAAAAAAGCCTGAGTGATTTTTATGTGGAATATGAATTAAACGTTTATACCAAGCAACCGGGAAAAATGGCTTTCTTTTATTCCGAATTGTACAAAAGCATTCTGAATGAATTTAATAAAGCGGGGGTGGAAATTATGTCGCCGCATTACACGGCTTACCGCGACGGGAACAAATCGACCATTCCTGAACAGCAACCGGAGCAACCGGTAAAAGGCCCCGACCCGGTTACCAATATCATCGATAAAATCACAAAAAAAGATTAAACTAAGGCGTTAACACCAGGAATTTTCGGGTAACAAACGAATCGTTGTAATTAAAGCGGATAATATACGTTCCGGGAGTTTTCCCTGAGAGATCGATTTTTACCCGGTTTTCTTCAACACTTAGCAAGGGCGCCTGTACCTCCTGCCCCATAACATTGAAAATGGAGATGGTTTCGACTACTATTTCCTGATCGGAAACTACATTCAGCACCGAATTTGAAGGATTGGGATACAGCCACACGTCAGCGGGTACATTCACAATTGGCGTATCGGTCACCTGATCAATGTTGCAGGCAATCAGTTCCATTACGCTTGTCATCACGCCCTGCTCGTTGGTTTCAAAATTATACCAGTCGCCCGATCGTTTGTAATAAAAGTTATTTTCTTCGCCTGTATTTCTCAACGATTGATAAAGCACCAAGGTATCCTGTGCCTGAATATTTCGAATATCGATCCCAACAAAAAAAGTCCCGACCGGCTTAACGTCCTGCCCGAAGTCGATGTAATTCATCGCATCTTTTGCGAGGCTTGTAATGTTTACCGTTTTGCTGAACAGAACCGTCCCCGGCATATCAGTTCCTTCGTAAACCTTTACATCAACCGTGCTGATTCCTCCTGCTTTTTTCACCATTTTCCCAACTCCCAGCGAAACACCTTTTAAACTTTCGCTACCCGGAATATCAAATTTCTCCACAATTTCGGTAATACCCACGGTATTGGTACCGCCCCAGTAACCGGCAAAACTGCCACCCGATGTAATTCGAATATTGCCATGTTCATCGTTGTCGTTCAGATTGGTAAATGCTCCGCACAGGTCTTCTCCCGAATTAAACTGTTCTCCATCGAGTGAAGATGTGGCTGAAGCCAAGGGATCGAGCCAGCATTTAACCTGTTTACTGCTATCGGGATAATAGTCCCAGTAAACTGAAAAATTTGCAAAATAGTCGTTTACGGGCTTAATACAAGTTGCTGCACCTCCGGTTAACGTACCAATAAGCTGCCCGTTCCTGTTAAAAAGTCCACCTCCCGAAGAGCCACTTTCGGTCACTCCGGCTTCCCATGTGGCAATTTTCAGAAAAGCATTGGGAATATAATCGACTGTAAAATTCGATGGTGTTGGTTTATTTTCGTCAAACGCAATTTTTTTAACATCGCCCTGCGGATGATGAATGCTTACCGTACTATCCGAATATACATCAGTATGGTTCCATCCGGCATAATACGGACGATAAGTAGGCGGCGGAACCAACGACATTTCGGTTAGTGCAAAATCGAGGCTATCGCTCTGAGCTTTCATTACCGCTCCCGAAATCGAATTTCCCGGATCTCCGTCAAGTGGTGCACAATAAGGACTTTCGTAGTTAAACGTATAAACCGTGGTTTCGGCCAGCTCCCACGCATCGTAACAGTGGGCCGCTGAAATAATATACGGTTTGCCGTCTTTGGCAGTATTGTTGACCAAGGTACCGCTGCATATTTCGTCACCGTCCACAATCAGGCGGCAAACAGCGTTTTTCAGCTCACCATACTTTCCGGCAACATCGCAGTTTACGTCCACATTGCAGGAACCCGCTAGTCCCAATGGCCGGCGTTCTGATTTCAGTATCCCGACAAAATCGTGGTTCACACTGGCAATTTCAAAACAGCTGGGAGTACCCAGTTTTTTAGGCACTTCGTATTGCACGGTAACCTCGTCTCCGGCCACCGGTGAAACCGCAAATTTCTGCGATACCTTATTGTTTTTAGCCGTGTACGCCCCAAGGTAATGTTCCTCCTGCTCGTTGTATAAAAACAACCTTGCCCCTTCCGGCAACTGAAAATTATGAAAGATCAGATTTAAGGACTGCGCTCCTGCCGATTGAATCGTAAGTTTCCAAACATTAAAACCGCTATTGGTCGAATACCATTGACCGGAGTTGGCAGGACTGAAGTCAACGTTAAATTTATAGGCAAAGCGAAAAGCTTTTAGATTTCTTTCATTTGAGCTATTTTCCGCCGTCAACGAATCGATCATGCTTTGTTTTACTTCCGGCATTTTCACCGCTTCCGCTCCAACACTTTTGACCGAAATCACCTGTAAGGGATAGCCGCCTTCAGAAACCTGTGCTGCAGCGAAATGGATATTCACCAACAGACCTATGATAGCCCCGGCTAAAAAAATTGCTCTTTTCAAAATCACCAAATATTTGTTTTCGCCTGAAAAATACATAAAAATCTTGCGTGAAATTTGACTTCATCTGATTTTCAACAAAATCAACTTCACTTGTGTTATAGTAATCAAACTGTAAATTAAACTTAAAATTACATTTATGAGAACAAAAACCGGTTTAACCCTGCTTGCAATCCTTTTCAGCCTGGCGTTATTTGCCACTGAAACTGAAAAAAATCCCGTTCAACCTTTCGGCCCCATGCCCGACGAAGTAAAAGCAATCGTTGATAAATCATGTATCGGCTGCCACAACACCGATTCGAGAAACGAGGATGCGAAGAAGGAACTCGATTTCAAAAAACTCGACGCGTTGAGCAAAGTGAAAATGATCAGCACCTACAAAGAAATCTCAGAGACCCTAGAAAAGAACGAAATGCCGCCTAAAAAGTTTTTGGAAAAATACCCCGACAAAGCATTAACCGATGCCGAAAAGAAAGTGTTGATGACCTGGGCCAAAAAAGAAACAAAAACTTTGGTAAAAGCGAAGTAATACCGATTAGCAATTGAATTGAGGCTTAAATCGTTACACGCCTTAAGCCTTTCAATTGTCTATCGGCATTAACCATTATAATTTCATCGTTTCGCTTAGAGCTCACTTTGAAAAACAATTGGTATAACATGCGAAAAACAATTCGAATCTTTCTGCTGGTGCTTGTTGTGACCTTTATTGTTGCACAATTTTACCGGCCCGAAAAGAATACAAGTGAAGCGTCGGAAAATAATATTCTGATGCTTCATTCTGTCCCTGACGAGGTTGCAGGACTCCTCAAAAACTCTTGTTTCGATTGTCATTCGAACAATACCACCTATCGTTGGTACCACAACATTTCGCCTGTATCATGGATGGTGGCCGACCACATTCGGGAAGGAAAAAAAGAATTGAACTTTTCGGAATGGGGAAACATGGATATATTTTCGCAAATTACCAAACTGGAAGAAATGTGCCAGGAAAGTGAACATCGGAAAATGCCACTCAAATCGTATTTGTTGATGCATTCCAAAGCCAAACTTTCGGACGAACAAATTGCCACACTTTGCGACTGGACCACCAGGCTGAGCGAGGAACTGCTGGTTAAAGCAGCAGAAGAATAATTCAGGTTTGCCTATTTCCTTTATCTTTATCTGAAAAACAAGATGAAGGTACTTGTAATGTATGTTGACCGCTTTGCGTATTCGCCGCGAATAAAAAATCTGGAGACAGCTGAAGAAATAACAGAAGGAGCAGAATTTACGGATTCTATTCTGGCATTTATCCAGGTGGAAGAAAGCGACGAAGAAAAGGATGTGGCGAGTCGCGAGAAAAAGCTCGTGAATCATTTGAAATGGACAGCCCGCAAAAACAACTGCAAAAAAGTAATTCTTCATTCTTTCGCGCACCTTTCCGAATCAAAAGCATCGATAGAATTCACCAAAGAATTGTTTGATTTGGCTGAGAAAAGGCTTCAAAATGCCGACTTTACCACCGCTCAAACTCCCTTTGGCTATTTTCTTGATCTTGACATAAAAGCGCCCGGTTATTCTTTGGCCCGAATATGGGCAACGCTTTAATTCCAGGTCCAAATTTCCGGAATATTCATTGAGTCTTGCATTTGAATAAACGATTCAACTACCTTTGTCGCAAAATCAGATCATGAAGTTCGAAGAATATTCAATAGCACAAGCCATTAAGCAAAACCTGGAGAAACAAGGATTACGCCGGCCAACCGACATTCAGTACAAAGCCATCCCTCCTATTTTAAAGGGTGAAGATGTGCTGGCAATTGCTCAAACCGGTACCGGTAAAACCGCAGCCTTTGTCATTCCTGTGCTTCATAAACTGCAGCAAATCAAAAACAGGCAGGGAGTGAAATGCCTGGTAATGGCTCCAACCCACGAACTGGCCGAGCAGATTTGCTCGGTTTTTAATGGACTGGCCGAAAATATGGATGTAAAAACCATTGCGGTTATTGGCGGAGTGGAACAGGATCCTCAAATCAGTCAAATTCAAAAAGGTGTCGATGTGGTTGTGGCTACGCCCGGCCGGCTTTTCGATTTGGTGAGCCAGGGGCATTTGAAATTGCAAAACACAGATATCCTGATCCTGGATGAAGCCGATCACATGCTGGATTTGGGCTTTATCAAAGACATTAATGACCTGATTCGTTTTCTCCCCAAGAAACGACAAACGCTGTTTTTCTCAGCCACCATAAACCCAAAAATCAAGAAACTCGCTTATTCGCTGGTGAGTAATCCGATAAGAATTCAGATTTCGCCCAAAAACCCGGTAGCCAAAAACATCGACCACAAAGTTGCCTTTATCGAGATGGACGACAAAAGGGCTTTTCTGGAAAGACTGGTCAACGAAAATCCGGAGGCGAAAATTCTGGTTTTTGTCCGGACCAAGGTGCGCGCCGAACGAGTGAAAAAGGCAATGGAACGGGTAAAAATAGAGTCTGAAACCATCCACAGCGATAAAGATCAGAAAGAAAGAAATGCAACCATGAGCAACTTTAAGTCGGGCCATTCCCGATTACTGATTGCAACCGATGTGAGTGCACGTGGTATCGATATTCCGAATGTTGATTTTGTGGTAAACTATGACCTGCCTGAAGTTCCTGAAAATTACGTGCACCGCGTTGGGCGTACCGGAAGAGGAAAAAACAAAGGCCAGGCCGTTTCGTTCTGCAGCAGCGAAGAAAAAGAGATCCTGCAAGAAATCGAAGAATTTCTGGACAAAGAAATCACCGTTCTCGAGATTGACAAAGGAGATTACCAGGAAACGCTGGACTTTACGGCAGACACCGATTACAACTGGAAAAAACTGATGCGCGAAGCGAACGCTCCTCCGCAAAAACGAAGAAAAAAGAAATAGACAGTTTCTCTTTAGTTCAGCTACCCTTTTACACAACTAAGAATCTGAATAAAGCAGAATCAGATTTCCGCCGAAAATAATTCGACAACAAACCTTCAAGGTCGTTTTCGCGGACAATGAAGTGAAAAAGCATTTTGATAACCTTTTGTCCGCGACAACGATGCGAAAAATCATATCGATAGCTCTCCCCGCACCGATTCCAGCGAGGTTTTGGAAAAGCAGGAAAATAAGAAATAGAGAATAACAAATAAAGAAGTTTATAAAAAGTTGTTATTTCAGGGACCACCTTTTGTACCAGATATTTCGAATTTCGGCGGTGGTCATCCAGGTACAAATGCCAAACGGCCTCGAAAGTGAAACTTCAGGACGAATTCCCAACTTATGATCTTTGTAGTGAAAATCTACAACGGTTTCCCCGTCTATAGTAGCCACAATCGTTGAATCGTTTACCTGCAGGTTGATTTTATACCAAACACCCGGTTCAAATTTTCGCAATACTTTGGTTTCATTATCCGAAGCATCAGCACCGTCGATGGTACTCAATCCGACAACCGGACCGCCCCATCCGCCAACAATCAGCGAACAAAACTGTTCGTTAACCGGGAAAGTCAATCCGCAAAAGAAATCGTTACCGGAAGTTTTCCTGGCTTCGAGACCGAGCTCATAATTTATCGCAGGAAAATCCTTTAACCAGTTCACTCCGCTGCAACCATCGCCCATATTTATTACAATTTTCCCCTCGGAAACTTTCACGGGGCCTTGCGTTCCAAAATTGGTTACCTGCCATCCATCCAATGATTTTCCATCAAACATCGGCCTCGCACCTTCGGGGATTTGTTGCGTATATTCTATTGATTTTTCTTCCTTTTCGGCTTTCTTCCCTTGATTACAGGAAGCCAAAAACAGCAGAAATAAAACAGGTACAAAACATATTTTCATCGGTAGCAGTTGTGATTACCCTACTAAATTAACCAATATATTTGTAACCCAGCTGTTCAATTGTTTCCTTTACTTTATCCATTTTGTATCCGGAGCCCAATATCTTCACTGTGTTGTGACTATTATCTGCCATTACCGATTTGATCCCCCTGATTGATTCCAGGTTTCTTTTTACACTGGCTTCACAATGCGAGCAGGTCATTCCTTCCACATGAATGGTGACTCCTTCCATGGCTTTCATTCCTTGTTTTTTTCTGAGTTTTTGCCAGAAATAACCACCGATTATTGAGCCGATCAAAAGAACAGCCGAAGCCAGTTCCAACCACTGTGGCAACATCGAATGTTCACCTCCGTCGCCATGAATGTGCATTACTTTACTAAGAATGAAATCTGCGGGAAACAGCCAGTTCGTCAGCAATCCGAACAAAACAGCGCCGCCTGTGATGGTAGCCATATAAACCGCCAGAGAACGTTTCCCCATTGTTTTTCCAAGAACTGTCATGGTAGCAACATTGGTAGCCGGACCGGCCATCAGGAACACCAGGGCAGCGCCTGGAGAAACACCTTTCATTAACAATACTGCAGCAACCGGAATGGATCCGGTAGCACAAATATAAATGGGTACCGAAGCTGCCAGAATCAGCAAAATCTCCAATATCCCCCAGCCTTGAAAACGTGAAAAAAAATCATTGGGAAGCAACACTGAAATCAGTGCAGCCAGCATAAAACCGATCAACAACCATTTAGCAATATCCTGAAGTAATTCAACAAAAGCATAATCGGCAGCCCGCACCAACGACGGACGATTATCATCTTCTTTCTCCTCGTGACAACCGCATGATGCATCATTGCAGGTTTCGGCGCCATTAACTGCCTGTGTATCTATTTTGAAGGATGCAAAGGGTGATGCAGCCACTTGGGGCTTTGGTTTTTCCTTTACAAAAACATTGGTGAGCACCCCGCCGACCACACCGGTAACAAAAGCCACAAGTGGTCTTAAAACGGCAAACGGCCAACCCAAC
The DNA here is from genome assembly GCF_023111095.1 of Maribellus sp. YY47. Lineage (GTDB taxonomy): Bacteria > Bacteroidota > Bacteroidia > Bacteroidales > Prolixibacteraceae > Draconibacterium. The sequence goes on along the minus strand of NZ_JALGYW010000010.1, from coordinate 42,961 downwards.
ATGGAGTATGTTGCAAAAATTGAATCTACCCCGGTTTGAGGCGTTGAAATCAAAAACGAATTGGTAGCCCCTTTCGAAGCGCCGTCTTTATAAAAGGAGATTCCGGTTGGAATAACACCACACGAACACAAAGGCATTGGAATACCCAATAAAGCAGCGTTTAACGCCGACTTGAAATTCCGTTTCCCTAAATATTTATCGATATGCTTTTGCGGAAAATATACTTTCAGCAAACCGGCAAAAATTAATCCCAACAGCAGCCATGGTGCCATTTCCTGCACCAAAAACCACAACTCCTTAATGTAATTTTCAATATACTCCATCATAACATTCAATTAAACAACACAGGTGTCATGTTGTTTGACAGGGTTCAAAATTACATACAGAAACAGCAAAGGGTATTATATAATTATAGAAATAACTATCAGCATTTTGATGAATCAGCCAAATCCAACAACGCTTATATTGAATGGAATGGCTTTAGCTGTTCTCCGCTCTCTCCACATAAACCTGTGTGGCTTCCACACGGGTAACCACCACTTTTTCTCCGCGATCGATAAAACCGGTTTCGGCCACTGCATCGTAAACTTCAGCATCAACTAAAACTTTACCGCCGGGGCGAAGTACTGTTTGCGCCGTTCCCGACTTCCCTTTTAAGGCGAGCATCGCAGGTTCTATACTGATATAGCCTTCGTTGGTATGCTGAACCGTGTTCAGTGCGAAATTTTTAAACATCCCCTTTTCTGCAGTAAACACTTTTCTACCGAAATACAATGAAATCAGAAATCCGCCAAAAACTCCAAGGACAACAGTAGTAATAGCCACTCCTACCCTGCGTATTTCCACACCTTCAAAATCGAAGTGAATGTTGTCGATCAAACTAAGCACCAGCCCGGCGAACACCAGCAAGATGCCCAAAGCACCGGTTACACCAAAGCCCGGAATGGCAAAAATCTCGATCGCGATCAGAATCACCCCGACGATAAAAACTACAATTTCCCAGTTGGCAGCCAATCCTTCGAGGTAAAGCGGAGCAAAATACAATACCGCAGCCAGCACCGCAATTCCCAACGGAAATCCGATACCCGGGGTTTGCATCTCGAAATAAATACCTCCGATGATTGCCATGATCAACAAACCGGAAATCATTGGATGAACCAGGAAACCAATAATTTTTTCGATCCACGACGGTTCGTACTCGACCAGCGTATACTCTTCTACGCCCACCTGATGCAGCACTTCCTCAACGCTTTCAGCAATTCCTTCGCAATAACCATTCTCCATCGCCTCCATCGGAGTAAATGTGAGCACTTTCCCCGTATCCGAAATCCCTTCTATATAAATACGCTCATCCACCATTGCTTCTGCAATTTTCGGATCGCGAAACCATTTTACAATCGTATCGTTGTTGGCCGTTATCACTGTATCTTTTCCATGTGCTTCAGCTGTCGATCGCATGGTCGATCGCATGTAACTTTGGTACTTGTCGGGCATGGCAGCACCGGTTTGATTGACCACCGTGGCTGCCCCAATGCTTCCCCCCGGCCGCATATAAATTCCGTCGCAGGCAATGGAAATAAGCGCTCCTGCCGAAGCCGCATTATTATCAATAAAAACATACACCGGAATTTTACTCTGCAGTATCATCGTTCGGATGGAATCGGCATCAACCACCGTTCCGCCGTAAGTATTCATATGAATCAAAAAGATGTCGGCCTTGAGCGAATCGGCTGCATCAAAAGCCTGTGCTACCTGCCGACGTGTTCCCGGCGAAATATCCTGTTTGATGTTCAGTTTATACACCAGTTTTTTGGGAGTTTCCTGTGCAAACACCACAATCGACAGCAAAAGAAGAAATATCAGCCCGTATCGTTTCATTTTTATGAAATGTTAATGATTCAGATCATCCGCCCACTTTCAGTTAAAATACCCCAAAAGACAGGCATTCTATATCCTTTCTACGAAGTTAGAAATTATCGCCGATTCGGGAATAATGATCGGGTTAATAAAATCCGACACAGCTCAATGCGTTTCAAAAAAACATTCATTATGAACCGTGAATTATGGTGGAATTGGATTTATCAGTGGCAGAGAATGTTAAATCCTTCGGCCATCACCATACGAACTTGCCCGAAATTGTTAAATTTGCGACCTAATCATTCAAAATAAAATGGAATTATCTGCATTAACAGCCATTTCCCCGGTTGACGGGAGATACAGAGATAAAGTTGAAGGGTTGAATAAATATTTCAGTGAGTTTGCCCTGATCAAATACCGCTTATTAACCGAAATTGAATATTTCATCGCCCTGTGCGAACTGCCACTTCCTCAGCTGGCTGAAATTCCTGCTGAAAAACTGGAGCAGTTGCGCGAATTACACAAAAACTTCTCGCTGGAAGATGCACTGCGAATCAAGTCGATTGAAAGCGTTACCAACCACGATGTTAAGGCAGTTGAGTATTTCATCAAAGAAGAATTCGATAAGCTTGATTTGGGCAAATACAAGGAGTTTATCCATTTTGCACTGACTTCGCAGGATGCCAACAACACGGCGCTTCCGAAATCCATTCAGGATGCACTGGAAGAAGAATATTACCCGCTTTTGCAACAGTTGATTGAGAAACTGCTGACCTTGGCTAACGACTGGAAAGATATTCCAATGCTGGCCAAAACACACGGTCAACCGGCTTCTCCAACCAAAGTTGGAAAAGAATTCAAGGTTTTCATTGAACGGATCATGGTGCAATTGGTACATCTGAAATCGATTGCCATCGATGCAAAATTTGGTGGTGCCACCGGCAATTTCAATGCACATTATGTGGCTTATCCCGATATTAACTGGGAAGAATTCGCCAATAATTTTTTAAAGGAAAAACTGGGATTGCACCGTTCGCAATACACTACGCAAATTTCGCATTACGATAACCACAGCGCAATTTTTGATGCCTTGAAGCGCATTAACAACATTATCCTTGATTTGGATCGTGACATCTGGTCGTACGTTTCGATGAACTACTTCAAACAAAAAATCAAAAAGGGAGAAGTGGGTTCGTCAACCATGCCACACAAGGTGAATCCGATCGATTTTGAAAACTCGGAAGGTAACATTGGCATTGCCAACGCCGGTTTTGAACAACTGGCGCAAAAACTTCCGGTTTCGCGTTTGCAGCGCGACCTGACCGATTCAACAGTGACACGTTTTATTGGCGTTCCGTTTGGTCATACCATTATTGCCATCAAATCAACGTTAAAAGGATTGAACAAGTTGCTGCTGAACGAAACAGCCATTCAAAAAGATTTGGAAGACAACTGGGCAGTAGTGGCTGAAGCCATTCAGACCATTTTGCGCCGCGAGTTTTTCCCCAATCCCTATGAAGCGCTGAAAGACCTGACACGCAGAAACGAAGTGATCAACAAAGAGGCTATTCATAATTTTATTGAAACACTGAACGTTAGTGAATCTGTAAGAGAAGAACTTAAGGCGATTACTCCTCAGAATTATACAGGAATTTTTTAATTCAAACCATAAAGAATCAGAACTTCGGACGTCCGGCTTCTGATGTAAGATTATTCTATGAAGGAATTCATGCAATTGATGAAACGATTTATTCCGCCCTACAAGTGGAAAGTCGTTATGAACATCATCTACAATATTCTGGGAGCCATATTTGGGGCTTTCGCGTTCGCTATGCTTCAACCCACATTGGAAATTCTTTTTCAAACTCAAACTGAAAATGTGGTGATCGAAAAGACAGAACTGGTATTATCCCTCGATTCAATCAAACAAAATTTCTTTTATTATATCAGCCAATTCATTGCTGAACATGGTCCGCAGCATACCCTAATTCTTATTGGTGTATTTTTGGTAAGTGCTACTTTACTAAAAGTTGGATTTACATATCTGGCTAGTTTTGTACTAATTGCCCTCCGTAATGGAATTGTTTATGACATCCGTTCGCTTATTTATCAAAAAATCATTGGTCTTCCTTTGGGCTATTTCTCAGATGAGCGCAAGGGCGATATTATGGCGCGAATCACCAGCGATGTGCAGGAAGTAGAGAATTCGATTGCCAACTCGCTGGAAATGATGATCAAAAACCCGATTCTGATCGCAGTGTATTTGGGAGTAATGATTTATATGAGTTGGTCGCTAACCTTGTTCGTTTTTATTATGCTGCCGGTTACCGGGCTGATTATCGGAAGAATCGGGCGCAGCCTTAAACGTGTTTCTACCAAAGGGCAGGACAAACTGGGAGAAATTTTATCGATTATTGAAGAAGACCTTTCAGGACTACGTATCATAAAATCGTTTAATGCCGAAGAAAAAGCAACCCGGCGTTTTGACAACGAAAACCACAACTACAGGCTGATCATGAACAAACTGATGTGGAGACGTTATCTTGCACATCCGGCTAGTGAATTTTTAGGAACAATTGTTATTGTGATCGTATTATGGTACGGAGGAAACATCATTCTTGGCGGTGGAATATCTTCGCTTTCTGCTTCCGAGTTCATTGTTTATCTGGTCTTTTTCTACGGAATTATTAATCCTGCTAAAGCATTTTCAACTGCCCTTTACAGCGTTGAAAAAGGACTGGCTTCCATGCACCGCATCGATCATGTTCTGGCAGCAGAAGTAACCATAAAAGACAAACCCTACGCGAAAGAGATCGTTTCGTTTGAAAATAAAATCGCTTATAAAAATGTAAGTTTCTCTTACGACAAGGCGGAGGTACTTTCGAATGTTTCGTTGGAAATTGAAAAAGGAAAAACAGTTGCACTGGTGGGCTCTTCCGGAAGCGGTAAAACAACCATGGTCGACCTTTTGCCGCGTTTCTGGGATATTTCAGAAGGTAGTCTTGAAATTGACGGCACCGACATTCGCGATCTGAAACTGAAATCGCTGCGTAACCTGATCGGAAATGTTAACCAGGAACCGATTTTATTCAACGATACCATTTTTAACAACATCGCTTTTGGAGTGGAGAACGCCACGAAAGAAGAAGTGGAAAAAGCAGCCAGAATTGCCAATGCCCACGATTTTATCATGGCTTCTGAAAATGGATACGATACCCGCATCGGCGATCGCGGCGACAAACTGTCGGGTGGACAAAAGCAACGTTTATCGATTGCACGCGCCATTTTGCGTAATCCACCGATTTTAATCCTTGATGAAGCAACTTCAGCGTTGGATACAGAATCGGAAAAGCTGGTTCAGGAGGCCTTGGAAAACCTGATGAAGAACCGAACTTCACTGGTGATTGCACACCGGCTTTCGACCATAAAAAATGCCAACCTGATTTGTGTGTTGCACGAAGGAAAGATTGTGGAACAGGGAACGCACGAAGATTTGATTAAACTTGATGGCCGCTATACACGTTTGCACAAAATGCAGATGTTTTAAAAGCAACTACAAGCTATTGTTAAACCGAGAAATTGTAGTATTGTTAAATTGTAATACACTTCGTAATCCTTCGTTTTCACAAAAAAATGAAAACTGTGACTGCTTACTGCGACTAGCAACTCAATCGCAGATTAGAAAGCGTTACGTGAAAACAGGTGCATCTATGTGTAAAAAATAGTGATTTTACCAGCCTGTGGCCAGTACATCAACCAAATGAATGATTTTGATGGGCAGCTTCTGTTTCCGGATATAAGCTTCCATATTCATCAAACACGAAGCTTCGGTAGATACAATATATTCCGCGCCCGTTTTTAACGCATTCTCTACTTTTTGCTCGGTCATTGCCGAAGAAATATGATGGAATTTGGCGGCAAATGTTCCTCCAAAACCACAGCAGGTTTCCTGGTTCTCCATTTCAAGCAACTCCAATCCTTTCACTTTTTCCAGTAATTGCCGCGGTTCCGATTTTATGCCATACTCCCGCAAACCTGCACAGGAATCATGGAAGGTGACTTTGTGATGAAACGCTGCTCCAAATTCAGAAACCCGCAATCTGTTGATCATAAAGTCAGAGAATTCAAAGATTCGCTTTTTAATTGTCTTTGATTTCTCCAGCTGAATTTCGTCTTCAGCAAAAAGTTTATGATAATAATTCCGAATAAATCCGGTACAGGAAGCTGAAGGTGCCACCACAATCTCTGCTTCATCAAAATCGTTGAGAAACTTCCCGGCTACCGTTCTGGCTTCTTCCCAATAACCGCTGTTAAATGCCGGCTGTCCGCAACAGGTCTGCTCCGGATTATATTTTACTTCGCAACCCGCTTTTTCAAGAACTTTTATAAAGTTCCAGGCTGTATCAGGATAAAACTGATCGATAAAACAAGGGATAAAAACGTCAATCCGCATTTTGGCTATTTTGGGATGAAATTACATCAAAGAGTTAGAATAAAAAAAAAGATAAACTCCCGAAAACAAAAAAAGCGAGGCTATATAACCTCGCTTTTGCACGGGAGGAGAGACTCGAACTCCCGACACCTGGTTTTGGAGACCAGTGCTCTACCAACTGAGCTACACCCGTGTGTTTTTATTAAAGAACATCGCTTTTGTTAAGCGTCTGCAAATATAATCATTCATTCCAAATTACCTAAACTGCCTGCTAAAATATCTTTGTAAATTGAAAGATTCTCAACACCGATCTTACGCAGAAAATTTGCTTTAGGTAAAAAGTTACTTACACTATGTCAAATAAAAAATCCACCGTAATTCCGGTGGATTTTTCTGCGGAGAGAGAGGGATTCGAACCCCCGGTACCTCTCGGTACAACGGTTTTCAAGACCGCCGCAATCGACCACTCTGCCATCTCTCCGGATGCGGTGCAAAAGTAGATTAATTTTTTAAACCGCAAAAAGTTTTTTGTCTAATTTTTATGAAAACGCAGAAAAAAAAAAGGGTTTTATAGTTTGGTTTTTTAAAACTTATTTCTGAATTTAGCTAAGCTTTAGTTAAAGCGCTCTGAAAGTATTGATTTTACTGATGTTTGGACGTACCGATATCAATATCTCAGAAAACAATAAGATTTAAATAAGAATTAACTAAAATAACTAAATACTTTATTTTCAATCACTTAATTAATTATTTTAAATTTTGCCTTATGAATAAAGCACAATTAATTGACGCAATGGCCGAAAAAGCAGGCCTTAGCAAAGCCGACGCAAAAAAAGCACTAGACGCTTTTATCGATGCAACAACTGACGCTCTTAAAGGCGGTGACAGAGTTGCTCTCGTTGGATTTGGCTCATTATCTATCTCTGAACGTGGTGCCAGAACAGGTAGAAACCCACAAACTGGTAAAGAAATTACAATTCCTGCTAAAAAGGTAGTTAAATTCAAAGCTGGTGCTGAATTGGCTGACGCAGTGTCGTAACAATACACTACAGGCAAAGAAATTTAAGGGAGGCAATTGACCTCCCTTTTTTATTTCCCTCAAACATAATTTCTACTTATCAAAACCATCCTTATTTCGAGATGACTGGCCTTACTCTGGTTTTCTGTCATTAAACGCGAAAAAAACTTCTTGTTGAATTAAACTATTTTTATTTCGTCTGGTCAATGAAGTGGTTTAGCTTGTTAAATGAACTAATTTCATTGACAGCTTTAAAACTCCTCAGAGAGCTGGGGAGTTTTTTTTTTGTTGTACTGAATCATTGTAAATCTTATGCAGCCCCTATAGCAACAGATAAATTATAAGTCCTTAGATTTGTTAAAAGAAAAGCGGCATGAAAGTCCAATTCGAAACAGAATTGAGAAAACCTTGAAGATGAAAATTGGACTCTAGCCGCTATCTTTTTTGATTATTTGCGTCCCAATAAACCGACCGGTCATCCAGGGGAAGATTCCACAAGTCGTTGTAGAGGTTGAAAATAACAATATTTACCAATATAATGGGGCTAACCAACAGGATATTATCACAAATTATGTAAAAAAGGCTGTCTTAAAACGACAACCCTGTTGAAATAAATTATTGTATTTGCAAAATGTAACTAGTTCACCGGCTCAATTCCTTTAAAAGTTGGTTTCACCTCCAGAATATTTCCGTTTTCATCAAACTCCATTTTGTCGATGCAAACTTCGCGATGAAAACCACCGGAGCCGCGTGGCATATCTACTCCCTTGGGATAGGTGAAGCGATGATAAACCAGGTACCATTCATCTTTTCCGGGAACCTGAATGGCTGAATTGTGTCCGGTTGCAAAAATATTGGTCTCCGGATCACGCTGAATAACGATGTTGTTTTCAGGAATCGTCAGTTTACCCATCGGCGAATCGCTTGTGGCATAACGCACTTTGTAATTCGGACTGCGGGTATCATCTTCCGACCACATAAAATAATAGGTGCCATTCCGATAAATCACATACGTTCCTTCCCTGAAAGTGCCGTCAACGTTGAACGTTTTAAAGGTTTTCATATTGAGTGAAACCATATCGTCATTCAACTCAGCACCGGCCATGTAACCATTTCCCCAATAGAGGTAACTTTTATTTGTTTTTGGATCGGTAAATACATCCGGATCAATTTCCTGACCACGGTTGATGCCTTTGGGTTTCCAGTCGATCAGCGCTTTTCCGCTGTCAACAAACGGTCCGGTTGGATTATCAGCCACAGCCACACCGATTTTCTGAGCCGCGGTGAAATAATAGAAATATTTGTATTCACCGTTAATTTTCTTTTCAACGATACACGGAGCCCAGGCATTCCGGTCTGCCCAGCTCACATCTTTATGCAGATCAAGAATGATTCCCTCATCTGTCCAGTCAACCAAGTTATCCGAAGAAAATACCTTGAAATAATACCCCGACCAGCCATCAAAACCATCGCTGGTTGGATAGATGTAATATTTCCCTGTTTTTTCGGAATACAAAATATCCGGGTCGGCATAATAGCCTTCCAACACCGGATTTTGATCTTCGGCAGAAGTTACCTGGTAAACAGCATCGCCCTTTCCTTCAATCGAAAAAGTATAAGCCACCGCTCCGTTGGAGAAATCCTGTGGTCCAAGCGGACTAACAGAAAAACCTGTCCAACATTTAAATGCGGGATCAAAATTCTTAAGATCGGTTCCCCGTTTAACCGGCAAATGCATTGTTCTTTCTTTCCCTTTTATATCAACGTTCAGTTTCTTTAATTGCGGCGAAGTAATGTCAACGAACGGATCATCAAAACTTCCCCATTTATCCACCAAACGTTTTAATTCCTTTCCTGTAATTGGCATTACCGTTCCGTGCCGAGGATGAAAATTCATGGAAATGTCTTCATCGATCACCTCAAAATGTTCCAGGTCAGAACTTTTGGTGAACTGATAGCGACCGTTGGTGTACACATCGTACATCAGAATGTAATCCTCCGAACTATTCAGTTTGAAAACACCGCTTCCTTCCACACGATTTCTTTCGCAATCCACGCGTTTGTCGCTTACCAGCTGATAGCCTTCGGTAAGTTTATCCGAAATAGCTAGTTTAATCCCGGGATCACCGTCTTCCGCTTTGTGAAACAGATAAAACTTGCCGTTAAAGGAAATAATGTCACCATCGATGCAAGCTTTGGTGTTACTATCAGCAGGTGGAAAATACAACTGTTTTGGAGCGGCTTCAAGCGCCGTAAAATCCTTGTTGGCAAAAGCATAGTAAATAATGTCGGGGGTGCCATCGCCACTGCGCATCGAGAAGTAAACCATGTATTTCCCGGTAGTTTCATCGTAAATGGTTTGCGGTGCCCAAACACGATCTACTTTTCCAAATTGATCAGGATAAGTCTCCGGAATATTTACTACCGATGTTTGCCAGTTAATCAGGTCGGTCGATTTCATCAGGATCATCGCATAATTGTTCCAGCCCTGTTCAGGAACGTACAAATCGGTGGCTACCATATAAAAGTTTTTGCCATCGGCGCCGCGCAAAATATGTGGATCGCGAACACCACCAGAAGTGCTTATCTCCTTAGAATCCAATACCGGCTGATTGTCATTCAGCGCCCGGTAGTGATAACCGTCGGTACTGATTGCAAAACGGATGGCTTCCTGCCCGGGTCCGTTTCCGGTAAAGTACGCGAACAGATAGCCTTCCATATTTTCTGGCTTACTGCAACCGGCCAGAAGAAAGGCTCCCATTATCGTCAAAAAGAAAAAAGAAAAAACTCTTTTTACAATCGCTCGAACTATCATGATCTGCTATTTTTTAGGTTGAATTTTTAGTTTGCAAACATAAAAGGCATTTCCCTGTGCTTTAAGCTGAAATTCGTTTCCGTTTGTATGAATAGATGTATGAGTCGGTACCACCGAGTTGGGCGCTTCCAAAGTATTCACGGCTTCGGGCACGTTTGAATGCAGACAGGTTATCAGCACTTCACCGTTTTTCACTGTTCCTTTCAAACCAGTCAGATTAATATTTATATCCTGAACATCAGCCGAAGCATTCACCACTTTCACAATAATTTCAGAGGTATTTTTATCAATACAGGACGAAGCATACAAACCATCTGCTCCTGATATGATATTTCCATCCTGTAAAATTGAAAGTACGTTTGTACCAACGTTCTGCGCGTACATTTGCTGCACATAATAATTGGGTGTCCGAACTACATTCAGGTTATCAAACCAGATCATATCAGGTTTCCACTGCCAGGCATCCACATGGGCAAACAAGGGTGCATAGGTAGCCAGCTGAACAACATCGGCATTTCGCTCCAAACCGGTCATAAAAGCAGCTTCAGCGATTGCTCCGGCTACGTTGTTGTCTCTACTTTTAGGATGTGCCGCATATTCTCCGGCAAATACTTTTGGGCCGTTCCGGTCGTAGCTGTCGTAACGTTCAGCATTTTCCAGGAACCATTCGGGGCTGCGGTAATAATGTTCATCCACCAGATCCACTTTTAGCTCCTTCATTTTGGGCCACAGGTAGTCAAAATTTTCACCTTCAGGAGTTGGACCTGCCGTTCCCACTATTTTAATTTCAGGATATTTTCCCCGGATGGCTTCCATAAACGGAATCAAACGTTCCACGTATCCTTCGCCCCACTGTTCGTTTCCAACGGCTAAATATTTCAGATGAAAAGGTTCCGGATGTCCCATTTCCGCACGCACTTTCCCCCATTCCGAATCGGCCGGGCCGTTGGCAAATTCTATTAGATCCACTGCATCGTCGATGTAAGGTTGCAAATCACCAACAGCTACACATTCTGTACTTTCGTACTGACAAGCCAGTCCGCAACTTACTACGGGAAGCGGCTCAGCACCCAAATCTTCGCTCAACAAAAAGAACTCGTAAAAACCCAGTCCGTAACTTTGGTAATAATCAGGGAAAAAACGATGTTTAAAAGTGTAGTTCCAGCGGTTTTCATTTAACGGACGGTTTTCAACCGGGCCAACACTGTTCTTCCACTGGTAACGGGTTTCGAGCGTGTTACCTTCGATGATACAACCACCGGGAAAGCGAAATACTCCGGGATTCAGATCATAAAGCGCTTCCACCAAATCTTTTCGCAAACCATTTTCGCGGTTTTTCCAGGTTTCAGTCGGAAAAAGTGAAATATGATCGAGATCCACTTCGCCGGCAGTTTCCAGTACCAGCCGGATTTTTCCTTTTAAAGAAGTTTCACCCGCTTTAATTGTACACTCGTACTTTTTCCAGTCAGAACCCGCAACTGAAAGATTTCCTTTTCCAATCGTGTTGTTATTGCTGATCAGCTCAATTCTGAATTTCTTTTCCGCGCCATCCAGCGAGCGGCCGTAAAACGAAAACCGGTAAGTATCGTTTTGTTTAAAACCAATCCCTGTGAAACCAACATTTTCCAAACCCGTTCCTCTGCGAAGGCCTTTTTCATTTAATCGCACATAGCGCGGATTCCGATCGAAACAAGGATCTTCATCCATTACTTTTACATCGCCAAACGGTATCCAGCCCACAAACGGCTGGTCAAATTCGAATGAACGGTTTTTGATTAGTTCGGCGTATAAACCGCCGTCGGCACCAAAGTTGATGTCTTCAAAAAACACCCCGTACATATCGGGCTGAATTTTAGCTCCAATTTTTCCCGCATCTACTACAAAACTCCTCTGCGCACAAACAGGCTGAAACCACGCCAATACAATTATCAGAATTGCTATTTTTTTCATCATTATATCGTTTTATATGTATTACAAATTTCTGCAGCTTTAATCTTGTAAAACTCATTCAGACTTCATTCTGATTACAGAAAAAGAATAAGCCGGCAAATCAACTTCAAAATTGGAAGAGACTGAAACTGTCCTTGCTTCAGGCTTTGCTTTTTCATCATTAACCTCTCCCTGAAATGTGATCAACTCAGCTTCTCCCTCAATCACAGGAAGATCAGCCAGATTGATTTTTGAACTTATTTTTACAGGAAGCAGGTTTGCCAGTTTTAGAATATATTCGTCTGTTTTACTGTCGTAAACAACTGATGAGGCAACCCGTTTTTTTACTTCCTCATTCTGAGTTGACAGCCAGATCGACGAAGCAAAATATTCATCTCCACTATTCTGTCCGAACAATTTCTGCACGTAATAATCGGTGGTCAAAAACACTTCAGAGTTATTGAAATAAATGAGATCCGGATTCCACTGCGTATGTTCGTGTTTGGCCAGCAAAGGCGCGTACGAGGTCATACTTACCACATCGGCATTGCGTTCCACATTTATCAGGTGAAGCGCATCGCAAAGTGCTGTTTCCATGTTTAAGCGGCGACCGGGAATGTGAGTGGCGTATTCACCTAGGTACACTTTGGGTTTTGAGCGGTCGTAACGATCGTAAAAGTCCTGGTTATTTAAATACCAACCCGGCGGCTGATAGTAATGTTCGTCCACCAGTGGCACCTGTAGTTTGGTAGCAATTTCCCATCCAACCCGGTAATCGGTTCCTTCCGAGAACGGTCCAACTGTGCCGATCACGATAATTTCAGGGTACTTTTCTTTTATCGCATTGAAGATCATTGTGAAACGCTCTTCAAAAATGTCGGTGATCAAATCTTCGTTTCCAATACCCACATATTTCAGGTTGAAAGGTTCGGGATGGCCGGCTTCGGCACGCAGTTTTCCCCACTTCGTACTTTTGTCGCCATTGGCCCATTCAATCAAATCAAGAATATCCTGTACATACTGATCCATGTCGCACATCGGGATTCCTCCTTGCTGTCCATGTCCTCCGGTTGACGAATTTTGGCAGGGAACTCCTGCGGCAATTACCGGCAATGGTTCAGCGCCAATGTCTTCACAAAACTGAAAATATTCGAAATACCCCAATCCCATCGATTGATGATAATTCCAGATGTTCCGATCCGGCTTCCGGCTCTCCAACGGGCCGATGGTGTTTTTCCAGCGGTAAATATTATCAAGACCGTCGCCATGCGAAACACATCCTCCCGGGAAACGCACAAAGCGCGGATGAAGATCGGCAATTGCCTGCGCCAGATCGGGTCGCAAACCATTTTTTCGGCCTTTAAAAGTTTGCTGCGGGAAAAGCGAAATCATGTCGAGTGCGACCTTACCTGTAAACTGCGGAACGACCTGCAATCTTGCATTTCCAATACTTTCATTTGCCGTTAAAACCAGTTCCTGTTTTTTCCACTCAGTGCCAACCGGTTTAGTGCTGGCTTCGGCATAAATTTTACCGTTTTCATCTACCAGGCGAATCAGCAACTTTCCTTTAACACCATTCAACCCTTTTGCGAAAACCGAAAAATTATACTTGTCGCCGGCGTTTAACTGAATGCCATCAAAACCTTCGTTTTCAAGCGCTTCACCTTCATTGGTAATATTCAAAACTGCATAATGTTTTTGATTGGGATGCACGGGTGCCAATGTGTCGATTGTAAATCCTGATTCACTCCCGGTAAAGCTCCACGCTTTTTTGCTGTTCCAGTTACGATCACGGAATTTGGTATCGGCCGGATTGTATTCAAAACCACGGTTCTGAATAAGCTCGGCATACAAACCGCCATCAGCCGCGTAGTTAATGTCTTCAAAAAAAACTCCGATCAGCAGATCACTGATTGCCTTACTGTTTTCGGGATCAACGGTTATTTCAGCTTTCAAATCTTTTAAATCGGTAAAACGCTCGGCATCATCGGTCAAACGTTCGGAACGTTGAATCTCACGAAATTTCGACAACTCGTAAAATTTTATCAGGCCGTCGATCACGGACCATGATACCTTTGAAATTACTCCCAACTGCTTTTCTCCGTCAACCAAAACTTCTTCGCGGGCATTTATCCGGTCTTTTTCCGATCCAGCAACCTTTGGTGAATAGGTTTTAAAATCAATGGTAGTGGTTTTAAATATTTTCTGAATTCCACCGATATCACTCAGCCAGGTAATTAAATAGTTTTTATCGTTTATCCGGAATGAAACCTCCGGCAGCATCACATTTCCATCGGTCATCACTTCGGGGTACGACTGAGGTTCCCAGGTGTACAAATCGTCGGTTTCCGCATGAGCAAACTGCCCCACTTCCTCGTTCAAACTCCAGATTGCATGCCATGTTCCCTGCTGATCCTGAAACAAGAAAGTATCTAACATTCGTTTCTGCGATCCCCAGGTTCCGAAATCACAAAACAGAAAACGAAATTCAGAACCGATTCCCTGCCAGTTTTTTCGATCAACACTCCAGGCATAATGCAAACCGTTATGACCATTGTTCTTCAATGTTGTATAGGAAAATAGATATGCTGAATCAGGTTCGTTTGCCTTCACTTTTTGTGAAAACAGCAATACAATCAGCAACAATACCAGAGTGATCTGTTTCATTTAGATTTGATTTTGCAGATTAAGTTAGAAAGATCAACCCGATATTGTTTAATTCTTTAGATCATCAAAAACATCCAATGTCCATTCGTCGAGCCACTTCAGAACCGGAAGCCCGTTTTCGAACTGAATGGGCAGCCACACATACCGGCCATCGATGGCATTCGAGGGATTCCATCGGTCGGCCATAAAAATGAACGCATTATTTTTCCCCGATACCGGTAGGATGTAAGTACTCTGTGAATGAAAGGTTAAATCAGAATCGTCTCCCACGCATGGATTCGGATGTTCGGTCCAGGGTCCCCAAATCGATTCGGCAGTATGCAAACGAGCAGCGTTTGGCGCCCAACCGGTACAACCTGAGGTAATCATATAATAGACTCCGTCCTTTTTAAAAATGGCAGGCGCTTCATTGTGTCCACCCGGAGCAACACGAATATATTTCCCGGTGTAATCGAGGTAGTCATCTGTCAGTTCTGCAATGTGAAGCGTCAGATTTTCTTCGGAAGCAAAAATGTGATAGGCTTTTCCGTCATCGTCGACATACAAAGTCATATCGCGTGACATTTGCCCTCCTTCAAAATCGCGGCGAATAAACAAACCGTCGTGTACTGCTTTCATCCATTCTTCTGTCCACCATTCCGGAAAATCAGCAAGTGCAACAGTACTTGTTCTTTGTTCCACTGTCATATCTACCGGCCACTGTCCGGCATTGGGGCGCAACGATCGAATAAAATTATAAGGCCCGGTTACCTCATCACTCACTGCTATTCCAACACGGGCTGCACTATATCCCTTTCCTTTTAATTCGAGATGAAAATACATTACGAACTTTTGGTTAACTGCATTGTAAATTACTTTCGGACGTTCAAGCACACAACCTTTTACAATATCGGAATTAGGGTCCTCAGAAACAGCCAAAGCAACCCCTTCGTTTTTCCAGTTGTACAAGTCTTTCGATGAATAGCATTGTACGCCCACCTGCGCAGAATTTCCACGTTTCCCCTCTGTTTTGTGTTCGCCAAACCAATAATAGGTATCGTTAACTATCAAAATACCTCCGCCGTGGGCGTTTATGTGCACACTATCGGAATCTACCCATATTTCACCGGGTTTAAAACTATGATTGTATTTTTTTACCGGCTCCTGTGTTTGACATCCGGATGAAAGAAAAAGCAATAAAAAGAAGAATGGGGAAAAGTCAACAAGTAAGGTTCGGATTGATTTAGCTTTCATGTTCGTTTATTTAGGAAAACGTGTAATATTTACGTTTATCTGCAAATCTATAAAATTTAGGTTGTCTTTCTTTTGATTCCAATATGAAAATCAGGTTATCCTGGCAGAATACCCAACACGTCTTCCGTTCAATCCATAAGAAAATTTTAAGCCTTGAATAAATCCAGATGTATCGGAATATAACCAGCCGGCCTGCAATGATCAAACAACGATGCTTACTTCTTGTTAAACAACAGCTTTTTAGCTGACGAATAACATATCCTCTCCGCTTGATTTTCAGTAAATTTAATAGAAACCATAATTCACTAGTCATGGCGAAACTGCGTAAAATTGATGCACTCAACTACCATCAAAAAGACCGTCCGGGAAAAATCGAAGTTATCCCGACAAAACCACACAGTACCCAATACGATTTATCGCTGGCTTATACTCCCGGAGTTGCTCAACCTTGCCTTGAGATCAAGAAAAAAACCGACAATGTGTATAAATATACTGCCAAAGGCAACCTCGTCGCAGTTGTTTCTAACGGAACTGCGGTACTTGGACTGGGCGACATCGGCCCCGAAGCCGGCAAACCCGTAATGGAAGGAAAGGGCTTGCTTTTTAAGATTTTTGCCGATGTGGATGTATTCGACATTGAAGTAAATGAGAAAAATCCGCAAAAGCTGATTGAAGTGGTAAAAGCCATTTCTCCAACTTTTGGAGGAATCAACCTCGAAGATATTAAAGCTCCGGAATGTTTCGAGATTGAAGAAACCCTCAAAAAAGAACTAAATATTCCTGTTTTTCATGACGATCAGCATGGTACTGCAATAATCTCATCAGCAGGTTTGCTCAATGCGTTGGAAATTACCCACAAAAAGATTGACACCATCAAAGTAGTAGTAAGCGGAGCCGGAGCGGCAGCTATTTCCTGTATTAAATTGTACATCAGTTTAGGCGTAAAACGCGAAAATGTTGTGATGGTGGACAGCAGAGGTGTCATCAACCGGCAACGAACCGATCTGAATCCTATCAAGCAACAATTTGTTACCGACCGTGATCTGAATTCTTTAGAGGAAGCCATGCAAGGTGCCGATGTTTTTCTGGGGCTTTCAGTGGCCGACGTGGTTTCGAAAAAGATGATAAAATCGATGGCAGCCAATCCGATTGTTTTTGCCATGGCCAACCCCAATCCCGAAATATCTTACGAAGACGCCACCGCGGCGCGCAACGACATAATTATGGCTACCGGGCGAAGCGATTACCCCAACCAAATCAACAATGTACTGGGATTTCCTTTTATTTTCAGGGGAGCGCTTGATGTACGCGCCACCACTATCAACGAAGAAATGAAAATTGCTGCAGCCAGAGCGCTGGCCAAACTGGCGAAAGATTTTGTCCCTGAAATGGTGGCGAAAGCTTACAACCAGCAAAACATTACTTTCGGGAAAGACTATATTATTCCCAAACCTCTCGATCCACGTTTGATCACCACGGTATCGATGGCAGTTGCAAACGCTGCCATGGAATCGGGTGTAGCCCGGAAACCCATCAAAAACTGGACGGCTTATAAGCAGGAACTCATCAATCGGTTAGGACTCGACAATAAACTGATCATGGCTATCCGAAACAAAGCCAGACAAAATCCGAAAAGGGTGGTATTTGCAGAAGCGAACAATTTTCGCATTTTAAAAGCAGTCCAATCAGTTATACGCGATGGTATAGCCCAACCTATTTTGATCGGCAATGAAGCAAAAATAAAGGCGCTTATCAAAGAGAACCAACTCGAAATTGACAATGTTCCAATCATTGATTTGCAAAATTCAGTAAGTGAAGAGAAACGCCAGCAGTATGCGAAGATTCTCTATGAAAAACGCAAACGCAAAGGAATGACTTACGAAGAGGCGCTGGAAAATATGTACAACCGCGATTACTTTGGCCCAATGATGGTTGAAACAGGTGAAGCTGACGCTTTTATTTCAGGTTTTTCCCGTACTTATTCAAACACCATCCGTCCCGCCCTGCAAGTGGTTGGCGTACGCGAAGATTTTAACCACATTGCCGGTATGTATATCATGCTGACCAGGCGGGGCCCACTGTTCTTGTCAGATACCACGGTTAATATGAATCCGTCAGCACAGGTATTGGCCGACACCACGGTTTTAACAGCCTGGGAAGTACGGCGGTTTACCATCGAGCCTAAAATTGCACTACTCTCCTATTCCAATTTTGGTGCTTTCAAAGGCGAAGGAAGTCCGGTACGGGTAAAAGAAGCAGTAAAAATTCTTCATGACAAATATCCCGACCTGATCGTTGACGGTGAACTTCAGGCCAATTATGCACTAAATGGCAAACTGCGCTATGCGCGTTATCCGTTTAATAAGCTGGGCGATGCAGATGCAAATACACTCATTTTCCCCAACCTGAGTTCAGGAAACATTACATACAAAATTCTTCAGTCCATCGGACCATGCGAAGCACTTGGCCCTATTTTGATGGGAATGAAAAAACCCATTCATATTTTGCAACGCGACAGTTCTGTCAGGGAAATCATTAACATGACGGCCATTGCTGTGATTGATGCACAATCGATGGAAAAAGAGACTTAAAAACCAACGCCGATCCCAATGGTATAAAACGGTTCCCAATCTTCAAACGGAGAATTCTCGTCCTGGATAACGTCAAACAGCAACTGTGCATTTATCCAGGTATTCTTCGATATGGGCTGGCTAAAACCACCGCCAACAAATAAAAACGGCACCCAGTCGCGATTGCTTCCAGTGTAAACGCTTTGAAATTCGTAATTCATCATCGAGAATTCAACATGACCGTAAAGTTGTGGAACAAAACGGTAGCGCGAAAACAGGCTGCCTCCGTAATTGGTTGCACTATAGTCGTAACCGGCACGATCGTATCTGAAATACTGATAGGTTAACTGGCTGCCCACCGAAAACTGTGGAGTTGCTTTATAACCAACCAGCGGAGAAATACCCACTTCGGTAATGCTTCCGAAAGTCAGATTCAATCCGCCACCATAATAAACTTTTGAAGGGCTGTAATCTTCACTTTGCCCTTCACCCCTTTTTTGTGCTGAAGTATAGTTTTGTCCGAATGCAACAATAAATGCAGACAGCATTGCAAGAGTCAGGAAAAGCGTTTTCATTGTTTCTGTTTTTTTTGACCACAAAAGATACACAAAATTTATCGAGCTAAATTTCCAAAAATTATACTTTTCACTCTATTTTTGACACATGAACATCGATAAATATCCTTCGCGCTTACTGGAAAATGCGGTAAATGAATTTTCCAAACTGCCCGGCATCGGTCGAAAGAGTGCGTTACGCCTGGTTCTGCATTTGCTTCGGCAAGACACCGAACAGGTGCATGCTTTTGGAAACAGCCTCATTCAATTGCGCGACGAAATCAAACACTGCAAGGTTTGTCATAACATTTCGGATACCGATTTGTGCCAGATTTGCAGCAATCCTTCGCGCAACGCGAGCGTAATTTGTGTGGTGGAAAACATCCGCGATGTAATGTCGATCGAAAACACGCAGCAATTTAACGGTTTGTATCATGTTCTTGGCGGCATCATTTCGCCCATGGACGGAATTGGCCCTGCTGATCTGGAAATAGACTCGCTGGTAAAACGTGTCGCGTCGGGAGAAGTAATCGAAGTTATTCTTGCCTTATCGACTACCATGGAAGGCGATACCACCAACTTTTATATTTACCGAAAGTTGAAGGAATATGAAGTGCGACTTTCCACCCTGGCCCGCGGTGTTTCCATTGGCGACGAACTGGAATATACCGACGAGATTACGTTGGGGCGTTCGCTGGTAAACCGTGTTCCCTACGAAAATTCGGTTGGGAGATAAGTTTCAATCAGATTTTTCCTGATCTTCCGTTATCTAAAAGGAATGCCTACATTTGAGCATCTTTGACTGAACTGTTTATGGATTTATCGGTCGTTATCGTCAACTACAATGTCAAACACTTTCTCGAGCAGTGTCTTCACGCTGTGTTTCGGGCTGCAAAAAATGTAAGTACCGAAGTGTTTGTGGTCGACAATAATTCGGTTGACGGTTCCATGGAACTTGTCCGCGAAAAGTTCCCGCAGGTTCAGCTGATCGAAAACAAAAACAACCAGGGTTTTTCAAAAGCCAATAACCAGGCCATCCGACAGGCAAAAGGCAGGTATATTCTTTTGTTGAATCCCGACACGGTGGTTGAGGAAAATACCTTTGAGAAAACCGTCGCCTTTATGGACCAGCACTCTGAAGCAGGCGCTCTGGGCGTAAAAATGATCGATGGGAAAGGAAATTTTCTGCCCGAATCCAAACGCGGATTACCCACACCGTGGGTAGCGTTTTATAAAATGTTCGGCCTGGCAAAAATATTTCCCAAATCAAAGAAATTCGGAAAGTATCATCTCTCCTATCTCAGTGAAAACGAAATTCATGAAGTGGATGTGCTGGCAGGCGCTTTTATGTTAATGCGGAAAGAAACGCTCGACAAGGTTGGTCTGCTCGACGAAACCTTTTTTATGTATGGCGAAGACATCGATCTTTCCTACCGGATTCAGCAAGCAGGCTATAAAAACTATTATTTCCCCGAAACCACCATTATTCACTACAAAGGTGAAAGCACCAAAAAAGGTTCGTTGAATTATGTAAAAGTATTTTACAAGGCAATGGTGATCTTTGTCCGGAAACATTTCCCGGGTAAGAAAGCAGGTATTTTCGCAACGCTTATTCACCTGGCCATTTACTTTAGGGCTTTTCTTTCGATCGGGAAAAGAGTCTTCTCGCGTACCTTTCTTCCGTTGCTTGACGCACTACTGATTTTCCTTGGATTTTTTCTCCTCACCCCGGTTTGGGAAGAACTCCAATTTCATCAGGCAGATTATTACCCGCCGGTTTTTCTGGAGGTTGTGGCGCCCGTTTACATCCTATTCTTTTTATTCGGAATTGGATTTTCGGGAGCTTACAAAAGACCGTTCAGTATATACAAACTCGAGCGCGGAATCTTGTGGGGATTGATTGCCATTTTGCTGGTGTACTCATTGGTGGATGAGGAATACCGGTTTTCCAGAGCGCTTATTTTATTAGGCGCTGGCTGGGCGGGGGTTTCGCTGCCCTTGTTGCGCTTGTTATTTCATGGGTTGATACCGGGCAAATTCCCTTTAAATATTCAGCGTAACAAAAAAATGGCGATTGTCGGACACCCCGGGGAGGCCGAAAGGGTACAACAAATTTTGGAAGAAACCCAGTTTCACACACAGCTGGCGGGCTACATTGCGCTGGACGAAAAAGATAAAGGAGAGCAATACCTTGGAAATATCAACCAGATAAAAGAGATCATCCGGATCAACCGGATTGATGAGCTCATTTTTTGTGCCGCAAACATTTCTTCAGCAGATATCATCCGGGCCATGCTCGATTTAACCGAACTTGATGTGGATTACAAAATAGCACCACCTGAAAGCATCAGTATTATCGGGAGTAACTCGATTCACACAGCCGGCGATTTGTATGTGGTAAACGTAAATGCCATCTCAAAACCCGTCAACAAAAAGAAGAAAAGACTGTTCGACGTTGAAGTTGCCTTGATTCTTTTACTCGCCAGCCCGCTGCTGGTTTGGTTTTTCGAAAACAAATCCCGTTTTCTGTCCAACATCTTCAGCGTGCTTACCGCGAAAAAGTCATGGATTGGTTACCTGCCCGAAAAAGGAACCTTTGAGCACCTTCCGGCGTTAAAAGGAGGTGTGTTGAATCCGGGGGACCTGTTTCCGGAGCTTCGGCCCGATCCCGAAAAATTCACCCGGCTGAACATGCTTTATGCAAAGGATTACCGTTTGGTTACCGATGCCGAAATTCTGTATAAATCGTGGAAAAAACTCGACCGCTAATGAATG
Source organism: Maribellus sp. YY47 (assembly GCF_023111095.1). Classification (GTDB taxonomy): domain Bacteria; phylum Bacteroidota; class Bacteroidia; order Bacteroidales; family Prolixibacteraceae; genus Draconibacterium. The sequence continues at coordinate 21,111 of NZ_JALGYW010000010.1, read as the reverse complement.
AATTACTCACCTATGGAAAGATCAACCTTCGGCCGCTGGAGCCCGAAGACATCGATCTTTTGTACAAATGGGAAAACAACATCGAGATCTGGCAGGTAAGCAATACCAAAGCGCCGTTCTCAAAACATATTCTGGCGCAATACCTGGCCGAATCGGCAAAAGATATTTATGCTACCCGGCAGTTACGTCTGATTATACAGGATGAAAGTATGCAGGCCGTCGGTGCAGTCGATCTGTTTGATTTCGAACCGTATCATCTGCGTGCCGGTGTGGGAATTCTGATTCATAAAACCGAAAACCGCGGTAAAGGATATGCCGGCGATGCCTTGCAAGCTCTATCCGTTTATGCACTCGAAGTACTTGGACTAAAGCAATTGTATACCAATATTGCCATCGATAATGCCACCAGTATTCACCTTTTTGAAAAAGCCGGATTTCAGAAATCGGGAATAAAAAAAGACTGGCTAAAAACCAGAGATGGCTGGAAAGACGAAATTCTTTTCCAGAAAGTATTGTGCTGAAATACAAAATAATGATCAAAATATCCTAAACAATAAAAAAGTCAGGCTTCCGCAAAGACGCAAAAGAAGCGCAAAAAATCGCAAAGTGCTGACTCCGGTTTCTATTTTGCGTTCATTTGGGTAAAACTTGGCGTACTTTACGTGAAATGTGCTTTTGCGCCCTCATCTCGAAACAATACTAAATTCAGGAATCTCACGCAAAAAGCTGTAGCTGTTGTTCACATAATCTATTTCGCAGGCAAAATGCTGCATTCCGTTCGAAACCACCACGCGCTCCACACGCAAGGCCATGTTGTAACGAACCACCTGATCGAACGTGTCCTGTGTTATTTTTACGTTGGGCGCTTTAAACTCAGCAATTAAATGAGGCTGTCCGTTTTTGGAATAAATCAGCAAATCGAAACGCCGGGGTTTTCCGTTCACCGTAATCTGCTTCTCAACCGCCATGCGGTTTTCAGGGTATTTTTTATCGTGTTTCAGGTACTGAATAAAATTCTGCCGCACCCATTCTTCGGGAGTCAGCGCCACAAATTTTTTCCGAATGGCATCAAATATCCAATTTTTGCCCGCTTCGGTTTTGGTACGAAAAGCATAATCCGGTAAATTCAGCTTGTCCATTTTTCGGTTTCTTGTGCACTCATTTTTGAAGGTGACGGCGAAAAATGTACATTTGTGTCAACCTTTCAACCTTACCCATCTCAGATTGTTCAAAGGTAAAATATTTCAGAAAGTATGAAGACAAAAAAAGAGATCGTTGAAAACTGGCTTCCGCGTTATACAGGAAAAAATCTGGAAGACATCGGACAATATATTCTGCTGACCAATTTTCAGGATTATGTCGACAAGTTTGCCCGTAAGTTTGAAGTTCCGGTAGAAGGCACCGACAAAAATATGCCGAGTGCTACCGCCGAAGGAATCACCATTATCAATTTTGGAATGGGAAGTCCGAATGCGGCTACCATCATGGATCTTTTAAGTGCAATCCACCCCAAGGCTGTACTTTTCCTGGGTAAATGCGGCGGGTTAAAAAAGAAAAATCAGCTCGGCGATTTTATCCTTCCGATTGCTGCAATCCGGCGCGAAGGGACTTCCGACGATTATCTGCCGCCAGAAATTCCGGCGCTGCCTGCTTTTAGTTTGGAAAGGGCGGTTTCGCATATCTTGCGCAACCAGGGGCAGGATTACTGGACCGGCGTTGTGACCACCATTAACCGACGGGTTTGGGAATTTGATAATCAGTTTAAAAAATACCTGAAGAAAACCCGCGCCATTGCAATCGATATGGAAACGGCCACCTTGTTTACAGTAGGCTTTGCCAATTCTATTCCCACAGGCGCACTTTTACTGGTTACCGACCAACCGATGATTTCATCGGGAGTAAAAACCAGCACCAGCGATCAAAAAGTAACTTCTCAATTTGTGGGAAGACATATACAGGCAGGCATCGACGCATTGCTTGAAATCAAAAACAACGGACTTTCCGTAAAACACCTGAAATTCTGATATGGAGTTCGCCGATATTTTACAAGACCTAAAAAAAGGAATTTACCACCCCATTTATTTGCTGCAAGGCGAAGAGCCCTATTTTATTGACATCATTTCGGACTACATTGAAAAAAACGTGCTGACAGATGCCGAAAAGGGTTTCAACCAAACCGTTTTTTACGGGAAAGATTCGGATGCAATCAATATTGCGGAAAGTTCGATGCGTTTTCCGATGATGGCCAGTAAACAGGTGATTATTGTAAAGGAGGCGCAAAGTTTAAATAAGATCGAACTCTTGTCGTCGTACGCCGAAAAGCCACTGGCATCGACTATTTTGGTGTTGGCCTACAAATACAAAACGGTAGACGCCCGAAGTAAGCTGGTAAAGGCCATCAAGAAAAACGGTGTTATTCTGACGACCAAAAAATTGTACGAAAACCAGGTTCCGGGATGGATAGACAGTTACCTGAAAAGTCACAACTACTCCATAACTCCACAGGCTGCTCAACTTCTCACCTCGTTTTTAGGCACCGACCTCAGCAAAGTAGCCAACGAATTAAATAAACTGGTGATTGCTGTAAAAGATTCGAACAAAATCACTCCCGAACATATCGAGAAAAACATTGGAATCAGTAAGGATTTCAATTTGATAGAATTACAGACAGCGCTGGGGGATAAAGACGTGTTGCGGGCGAACAAAATCATTAACTATTTTGGGGCCAATCCCACGCTCAATCCCATTCAAAAAACAATTGCCGGATTGTATTTCTACTATTCAAAGTTATTTACCTATCATTTTCTGAAAGATAAATCGGAGCGAAGTGCTGCTGCAGAATTACGGGTGAGCCCTTATTTTGTTCGCGATTACATTAACGCAGCCAAAAAATACTCGCCCACCAAGTTGTACGAAATCATGGGAATTCTTCGTGAATACGACCTGAAAAGTAAAGGGCTCAATGTTTCGACAATGGTCGACACCGCTGATCTTCAAAAGGAAATGATCTACAAAATATTGCACTAAACATGATGATGACCTGGTTTATAATAGCAGTCACAGTATTGATTTCGTACCTGGCGTTTCGTAATCCCGAAATGGCTTCGAAACTGCAGTTTAACGCCGCACAAATAATTCACCGGAAAGAATATTACCGCTTGGTTTCGCATGCTTTTATTCACGCCAACTGGGCGCATTTGGGCGTAAACATGCTGGTACTGTATTTCTTCGGGCGTAACATTGAGGCCTATTTCAACTTCTATTTTGGCAATAAGGGAACCGCTTTTTATCTCCTCTTGTATTTTGGCGGTATTCTGGCCTCCAATATCTGGAGTTTGATCAAACATAAGAACAACTATTACTACAACGCAGTGGGCGCTTCGGGGGCTGTTTCGGCGGTACTTTTTGCAACGATCTTTTTTGATCCGTGGGAACCACTGTACCTGTTTGCCATTTTACCGATACCGGGAATATTGTTTGCCGCCGGCTACCTGTTTTACTCGTACCGGATGAGCCAGAAGCAAAACGACAATGTAGCGCACGACGCACATTTTCTGGGGGCCGTCTTTGGCTTCATTTTTCCGATTTTATTAAAGCCTGACCTTTTTGATCGTTTTATCGATCATTTATTTGTATTCTTTTAATCATGAAAAAGCTGATCGTCAACGGAGAAGTTTGTTCGCTGGAAGACGTTAGCATGAACCGCTGGCTGCTTGACGATCCGGTGATTGTTGCCCAAAAAGTATGGTTTGGATACGGTGGCATTCCTCTGTTGAATGAAAACGTAGACAGCCTGAAAGAACAAGTTTCATTTTTGGGCGCTTTGCTTCCTCCTCTGTTTCAAAACCGGCGCGAGCTTTTTCGGCTCTGCAAGCGCATGCTCAACAAAAACAGGTACTACCGATCGGGCATCATTCATATCCGGCTTTATGTTTCGGAGAAAAAAGTCAATTTCCTGATCACCTCCGAAGGGCGTGAAATTTTTGATTTCCCCCTTTCAGAACAAGGATTGCTGGTAAACATCAGTCCGTATCGCAAACCGGTCAATCCGGTTGCCTCCTACCCTTTTTACAGTCGCTTGCTTTGGGAAACGGCATACAACAACCTTAGTAACCAGCACCGCAATGCCATTTTGTTAAACGACAACGAATACATCTGCGAAGGCATTGCATCCAGCGTTTTTATGCTGAAAGACAATGTATTGATTACGCCCGCAACCGAATCGGGATGTTGCCGACATCAAATCCGGGAAGTTGTGTTGGAGCAAGCCATTAAAATGGGATTAAAAGTATTGGAGGCCCCGAAACTGGAAAAAGAATTGCTTTTTCATGTCGAGGAGCTATTCCTGGTGAGTGAAGCCAGGGGTATTGAATGGATACTCGGGCTCGGGAACAAGCGTTTTGTGCGTTCCGTTTCTTCGGATCTTCATGAGCAACTTAATTTTTTCATGGAGCAAAAGGCAGGAAGCTAGTTTACACGGACATCCCCTTTTTTGTATTCAAAAAGCGGCTATTTCTTCAAAAGAATTTAAATTATGTCTTATACATTTCTATTTTTGGTATCGCATTGATTTATAAATATTTTTAAGTCGACTAAACAATAAAACGCAAATGAAAATTTTGATTCCATTCGCTTTGCTGATTATCATGGCTGCCTCCTGCAAGGTAAATTCCGGGCTTGAGAAAAATGCTATCCTGGTAAAAGAAATCTGGAGTCAGGCAGATTCATCGTACAAAAATTTTCGCATTCCCTCGCTTATTGTTACTAAAAACAATACACTGCTTGCTTTTGCTGAAGGCAGAGAAGGCGGCGACACGGGAAATATCGATTTGCTGCTGAAGCGATCGACCGACAATGGTCAAACATGGGAAAGCCAGACCGTTGTCTGGGACGATGGGAATAATACCTGCGGGAATCCTTGTCCGGTTATTGATCAGAGTACCGGACGAATCATTTTGTTTATGACCTGGAACCTGGGCAGCGACCACGAATCTGATATTATTCGCAAACAAAGCGAGGATACGCGCGTCCCCTATATGACTTATTCCGACGATGACGGGCTGACTTGGGCAACCCCGCGAAACATGCTGGAAACCTGCAAAGACACCAGCTGGGGCTGGTACGCAACCGGCCCGGGAATAGGCATTCAGCTAACATCAGGTAAATACAAAGGACGCTTAGTTATACCGTGTAATAACAGTTACGATGATCCAGATTCAAAAAAACTGGATGGATTTAATTATGGCTGTCATGTACTTTTAAGTGACGACGGCGGAACTACATGGAGAATGAGTGAACCGATTACGCCATTGGTAAACGAAAGCCAGGTAGTAGAATTAAGCGACGGAACGCTGTTGATGAATATGCGCTCGTACCACGAAAAAGCATACAGGGCTGTTTCGATAAGCACTGACGGAGGTGAAACCTGGAGCGAAATACAACATGCGGCACAACTGACAGAACCCGTTTGCCAGGCCAGCTTGTTTCACTTTGGAAAATATAAGGGCAAAGAGATGTATCTTTTCTCCAATCCGGCAGTTCCTTTCAGCCGGACAAACATGACCATCAAAACCAGCTTTGACGACTGCTCTTCGTGGAGCAATTCAAAATTAATTTACCAGGGGCCTTCCGCCTATTCCTGCCTGACCCGATTACCCAACGGAAATGTGGGCTTGTTTTTCGAATGCGGAGAAAAAAATCCTTATGAGAAAATGTTGTTCGTGTCTTTCGATCCCAAAGAATTATTTACTCCGGGATCGGTTTTAGCGAATTTTATAAAAGAATAATCACATCAAAAAATAAAAATTCGCGAATTGACAGAGAAGGTCTTGCTTTTATAAAATCGTAAGCAGAATATCTGACTTCAAAATTTTATTCCCTGGCAAAAAAACAATGCAGATGCAATGCTAATTTTCAACACATTGCACCTGCATTCGTAAATAAACGGTTAAGCGTATCTCTGGAACACAGTTGTGGATGTATGTCCGCCAAAACCAAAAGTATTGTTTAGCGCTACATTTACTTCTATTTTCTCAGCTTTGTTTGCAGTCAAATTCAGTCCCGGATTTATTTCAGAATCCCTTTCACCCAGGTTTATTGTAGGTGGAATAATTCCCTGTTCGATGGCTTTAACGCAGGCAATAGCCTCAATAGCACCCGCCGCTCCCAATAAATGACCGGTCATGGATTTAGTGGCGCTAATATGAAGCTTGTCCAATTTTTGATGGAAAACCTTTTCAATCGCAAGGCACTCACTGATGTCGCCTACCGGTGTTGAAGTTGCGTGTGCGTTCACATAATTCACTTGCTCCGGTTTTAGATGAGCATCAGCTAAAGCCCCCTCCATTGCCAGTATAGCTCCCAACCCTTCAGGATGTGTGGCGGCAACATGGTATGCATCCGACGCAGATCCGTAACCCGACAGTTCGCAATATATTTTCGCACCTCTGTTTAAGGCGTGCTCCAATTCTTCAATCATCAAAACCCCGGCACCTTCTCCGGCTACAAATCCATCGCGTGTTTTATCAAATGGCCGCGATGCAGTTTCAGGATTTTCATTCAATGTCGACAAGGCTTTCATCGAATTAAAACCTCCAATTGATGCCTCTGTAGTTGATGCTTCCGAACCACCGGCGATAACTACATTTGCGCGTCCCAAACGAATAAGATCCAGCGCATTGGCAATGGCATTGTTCGACGAAGCACAAGCTGACGTCACTGAATAACTGATTCCGCGCAAACCATAGCGGATCGAAATCTGCCCTGTCGCCATGTTTGAAATCATTTTTGTAATGAAAAAGGGGCTGAACCGCGGGTTTTGAGGATTTTCTCCAAATTTCAGAATTTCATCCTGAAAAGTCTGCATTCCTCCGATTCCGGTTGCCAGAATTACAGCAATTTTATTGCGGTCGCAAGCATCCAGGTTGATGCCCGAATCTATCATACATTCTTCGGTTGCTGCCAAAGCAAAAAGCGTGTACAAATCCATTTTACGAATTTCAGCTTTCTCAAATAATTGAGACGGATCAAAGCCTTTTACTTCGCAGGCAAACTTGGTTTTATGGTTCGCGGTGTCAAATCGGGTGATGGGAGCCGCTCCGCTTTTTCCTTCAATCAGATTCTGCCAAAAGCAGGCGACATTGTTACCGATCGGGGTAATCGCTCCCAATCCTGTTATTACTGCTCTCTTCATTTTTATCATTTTTGAAAGTTATTCAACGCTTCAGATACTTACTAGTAAGTAAGTACGTAGAACAAATTTTTTATGGTTTTAATCCTTCCTGTATTGCCTGACAATAACTTTTATAGTCGAGGTTCTTAATTATTCTCGAAAGCTGCAGGCTGGCCACTAAACTGGAAAAGATCATCGATGCCTTGTTTCCCGCATCTTCGTTAAACGCAAAATATCCCTTTTCTTTTCCTGAATTGAGGATTTCTGTCAGCCAGCTCACAATCAATTCGGTCATTTTCACCAGTTCGCTTTGTGTGGTTTCATTCAGGGTATCAAAGTCGGGACCAAGCGATCCTACAATGCAGAGTTTCTGTTCTCTGTGACTTTTTATATAGATCTTGATAAAGGCATCCAGCTGTTTCCATTCATCGAATCCGCGGCTGTGCATGTTATCGATCATTTCCTCGAAGCGTAGAATATTTGTTTTTACAATACTGGTCCCGAGATTGGCTTTTGTCGGAAAATAGTAATGAACAGCAGCATTTTTTATTCCCAGTTCAGTTGAAATATCTTGGTAGCTAAAAGCATTGTAGCCTTTGGTCAGAATAAGGTTTTCACCCAATTCAATAATTCTTTCCCGGGTCACCGACATTATTTGCGTTTTATATTTCGAAACAAAAATACTTACTAATAAGTAAGTTTCCAAATTTCAACATCACTCATTAAATTCGATTAAAAACAGCCAGTGAATCATCACAAGCTATTTCGCTTATACATCACCAAAATTTATGGTATATTAATTTCAGCAGTTCAGAACTAATTCCCCTTGTAATCTTTGGGAGACACACCGAATTGTTTTTTAAATAGTTTGGAAAAATGCGGATAAAAATTGAAGCCCGTATTCGTTGCAATATCAGCCAACGAAAAAGATCCCTCGTGAATCATTTCTGCTGCACGTTTGAGGCGATAGGTTCTGAAAAAATCGCTGGGGGATATGCCACAAAGTCCTCTTATTTTCCGATAAAAACCAGTCCTGCTATAGCCTAATTCCCTTGCAATATGATTAATGTTCAGTTCAGGATTTGCCAACTCATTTTCAAGCATTTGAATGAGTTTATCCATAAACCGCTGATCAATAGCGGTCAACTTAACTGAATTACCGGCTGGATTGATCGACCGAAGTTGTGGACTGGAAAAATAACTACGAAGCTGATCGCGAACGGCTAATAAATTCTTTATGGTAAGCAACAAATAATCGATATTAAAAGGTTTGCATATGTATGCATTAGCTCCTTCTTCTAATCCTTTTAGTTGTTCTTCGAACGTACTTTTTGCAGTTAGTAACACAACCGGAATGTGACTGAATTGCTGAGTTTTTTTCACTTTCTCACATAGCTCATACCCCGATAAACCAGGCATTAGAATATCGCTGACAATTAAATCAGGACACTCTTTCTGAACCAGACGCCATGCATTATCTCCGTCTAATGCTGTAATCACCCGGTATTTCTCTTCAAGTAAATCCCGAATAAAATCCAGCAATTCAACGTTGTCCTCCGCCACTAATATTGTGTGGTGTTTTTCAGGTTGGAAAGCTTTCCCTTTCTTTGAAAGAGAGATCAAAGGAGGAATATCTTGGTCGCTTTTCTCACTTGATGATATTTTTTTGTCATGGGTGTAAACATCTTCCAACGGAAGTATGAACGAAAATATCATACCTCCTTCCGGTCTTACGTCCGCTTTAATGGCCCCCAAATGTGTCTCAATTAACCTTTTAGTATAATGCAACCCAATGCCGCTGCCACTGTAATCCGGTTTCATCCCTCCCGGACCCTTAACCTGCTTATATCGAATAAACAAATCCTGAATCTTGTCTTGCGGCACTCCCGGGCCGTTATCGATCACCACTATTTCCAAATAAGTCTGATTCCCAAAAGAATATTGAAGCAATGCATCCTGTTCGCTTAGTTCTCGGGTTACAATTTCAATTTTACCTTTTCCGGGAGTAAACTTTACAGCATTCGACAACAAATTATACAAAACTTTCTCAATAATATCGGGATCTATCCAAAGTTGAAGAACAGGCTTATGCGGAGAAAAGCTCCACGATATTTGCTTGGCAGTTGCACTATGATAAAAAATTTCTTCGACTCTGCGAACAAATGCGATTACATCTATCTGTTGTACTTTCAGACTTAGCATCCCCTCTTCCAGTCGATTAAAATCCAATAGCTGATTAATCAACCGGAGCATGCTTTGAACATTTCGGGATATTGTATTTAAAAGATGCCTACTTTGCTGATCTACAGAAACCGTCTTCATAAGTTTCTCCAGCGGCGCAGAAATCAATGTCAGTGGTGTTCTTAATTCATGCGAGATATCGGCATAAAAATTCATTTTCATCTTTGCTATCTGGGCCTCTCTTTCTCGCTCCTGGTGTTCCGTCTCTAAATTGTGCTTATTAATCCGCGTCCTTAGGGCAAGTTTAAAAATAAAATACACCAACGCTAAAAATAAAACGATATAGCTGGCCCACGCGCCATTTGAAAACCATGGAGCAGATTTTACACTAATTTCCAGGGTTGCCGGTGTTTGACTCTCGATCCCCTCTCCGTTTATCGCTTTTACTTTAAAATTATAAGTTCCTGGTTTCAAATTTGAATAACTTGCCCTCCTAAAGCTCCCCACATAATTCCAGCTTTTATCAAAACCTTCGAGCATATAGACATATTTCAATTTGTTGGGAAACAGATAATCAATACCGGAATAATCAATAGAAATCAACGTTTGGTTGTGGTTAAGAACAATCTTTTTGACAAAGGGAAGCGCATGCGAAATGACAGAACCAGTAGAAGGCTCGACGCTCTTATTGAATATTTTCAAATCAGTAAGATGAATTCGGGGTGGCAACCGATTAGGCATGTCGGTCTTCGGATCGAAAAAAGTTAAGCCGTGATTACCGGCAAAAAAAATACGTCCATCGGAATGTTTTAACGCGACTTTTTCATGATACTGATTTCCAAGGGTACCATCACTGCTAAAATAATTCACAAAAGTAGTATCAGATTGTCTCAACATCGAAAGACCAAAGGAAGTACTTATCCATATATTCCCTTCATCGTCTTCTTCGAAACTAAGCGCATCGTTACTCGGCAATCCTTGTTTTTTATCAAAAGCGCGATAATGCCTTCCGTCCGCCGATATGCATAATAATCCTGCACCATAGCTTCCCATCCATACCCGATTCTTCGAATCCTCAAATAATGCGATACACGCACCACTCACTCTTTGATTTTCTTCGTTTTCATTTATAAATGGTTTTGTAGTGAAATCAACAGGATCAATTATATACGTATTATCTCCGTACGATGAGAAAAGCAATTTCCCCGATTCCAACGGACAAATATTTGTTATGCCTCCTTCCGTGATTAATTCAGGTTCGAGGGAAGGTTCTTCTACTTTAATACGATACAAGCCGTGCATCGAACAAAGCCATAAATTCCCCATTAAATCCTCTTTCATGAATCCGACCCATTTAAAATTCTTCTCTGCCACTTTTTGCAGGCGCCCATCCGGCAAAATCCTTGCTATTACCAGATAATTTGTTAATCCCATCCAAAGTCTTCCATGTGAATCAATGCAAAGAGATTCTATCAACTCCTCATCATTCGGGAACAAATCGGAATTATGTGCAGTATAAACCGTATGTTTTCCTGACACTGAATAGCAGTGAAGACCATCATAACGTGTTGCAACCCACAAGCCTCCTTCTTTGTCCTCTGCTATTTGATTGACAAATTTGTCTTTAAAAATATCACTGAGAGACTGATCAGAATTAAAGTGATCCAAACTACGATTCCAAACCGTGAATCCTCTATCGAATGAACCAATCCATACATTCTCGTCTTTATCAACAAAACAGGAAAGTAGCTGAGATGACCTGATGGCGGTTCGCGGATTTAGTTCCTGCTGCGACAGAGTCTGAGAAAAGATGTCGTAAAGAAATAGTCCTTGAGAATCCGTCCCTATTATAAGTTTTAGCGGGCTTATGTCTTTAATAAAATTAATTTGAGCGTGACTTAATAACCCGTTCTTCTTAATTGAAATGGGAGTATCTTCGAATCTTTTCTGCTTCGGATCGAAAATCACAATTCCCTGTTCAGTTCCCAGCCACCAGGAGCCCTGCTGATCCTCGTATTTACATCTTACTTTCCGTTCTTCCGGTAAAGAAAAATAATTCCAATCTCCTTCATTCAATTGTACCGCTAATCCGGGATTTTCATCTAATCCCATCCATAATCTTTGACAATTATCTTCCCAAAGCTGGTTAATATACTTTCCGGCTGTTGATGGAAATAAATTTAGTTGACGTCCAATAGTATCAATTATAAAAGCACCGGGAGCAGCAACAGCCCAAACATTCTTATGGTGGTCCTCAAAAAAAGAAAAGATGTTATGAGACAACTCAGATTCAGTTCCCCGGAAATGTATAAAATGGTCTGATTCAAAATCATACAAATCGACACCGCTTGGCGTTCCAATCCATAACCGATCAGAGGAATCAAGAAAAAGAGTTCTGACGAAATCACTGTTTACAGAATTGGAGTCATTTGCATCATTATAATACTGCACATATTCATATCCATTGTAACGATTCAATCCATTCGGCGTAGCAATCCACATATACCCTAGCGGATCCTGACAAAACGCCTTTATATTGAGATTGGAAACCTGGAAAGATTGCAAAGGATTATGTACTGTATTATTTGATTGAGAGAAAACATTCTGAACAATACAGAAGCAAAAAATCCAAGTAAAACTAATTCGGTGAATTTGGTTACTTAGCATAATAGGCGTTAGTTTAGTCGCCCCAAAATAAGAAAATTAAACGACTTTAAGTCCTGTTCATCCTGTCTTATTTAACATGAACAGAATATATAATAAAATGAACAGAATTTGCAAATAGACAAGAAAGTGGTCAGTACTTATAAATATTTGGATGATATTACAGCTCCCCCAACAACAGTCCACTTTTATTTTTGAGACCGATAAACCTATCAAATTAAAATTTATGAAAAGACCACTTCTTGTGAGTACCATACGAGGACTTTTTGTGCCAGTATGCGTATCATTAATTTTCTTATTTTCATGTAACGACAAGGATGATGGAATCGAGGGAGGCAAACCCTATGATCCAACAAAACCTGTTGTTCTAAATACTTTCTATCCTGATTCTGGAAAATATCAGGAAAAAGTAATTCTAACCGGAGAAAATTTCGGAACCGATCCTGAAAGCATTCGGGTGTACTTTAACAACAAACAGGCCGCTGTAATCGGTGCAACTGGTACGGATGTATACGTACAGGCACCACGTTTACCCGGTGACACCTGTACCATTTCGATTGCTGTAGGAAACGATTCTCTTTCGTATGATCACAAATTCATTTATGAAACTTCGGTAACTGTTACAACTATTGCCGGAAATGGAAACGGCTATGATTACGAGGATGGAGACTTAAGTACTGCGATCTTAAAACCCCGTTATCTTTGTACCGATAATGAAGATAACATTTTTGTTATCGTTTGGAATGAAGACCGATCGACGTATGCTATCGCGCGAATTGACGAAGAAGCGAACGAGTTGGTAACGATCGCTAAAGGCGTTGTTGCAAACGTTCCCTGTGTCGCCCCCGAAACCGGAATTATAACTTTTGCTACGGAAACAACGATTGGATCGTTTTACACACTTGATCCGAAAGAATTTTGGGCACCACGTTTCAGGGAAATGAAATTTGCCGACAAAAATAATATGCCTGAAAACGGGTGGAAACACTCAATGGTAGTAAATCCGGAAGACGGGTACATTTATACACGTTATTATTACGGAGAAATAGTAAGAATTAACCCCAAAACCTATGACGCAGAAGTAATTTATAAAACAGATATAGGTGACAGTTACGGATTAACATTCAATCCTACGAAACCGAACATCCTATACATGTCTTTCTGGAGTAATGCATTAGGGAATGCAAACAGTATCTGCAGCATTGATGTAACTGATCCTGAAAATTCATTCACAAAGCTGAGTGGTTCAACCAGTGGCGGACACCGGGACGGCCCAATAGCTGTATCTCAATTTAAAGATCCGGCGCAAATTTTCTGTGATGCCGACGGGAACATGTATGTAGCAGATTGTAGCAATCATGTGATCAGAAGAATCACTCCCGATGATTTAGTCGAAACCGTTTTAGGTATGCCTGGTGTTTCCGGATGGAAAGACGGAACCAAAGAAGATGCACTATTCAACGGGCCAAGAGGCATTGGCATTAGTAAAGATGGGTCGGTTTACGTTGCTGATTATGGAAACAGCCGTGTTCGAAAACTCTCAATCAACTAAAGCTCGGGGCCGCATAATGAAGAAAGGCATTCTGAACTGCTTCATTTAAAGCCCGACAAATAACCAAAATTAAATTAAAGTAAATGAAACATATAACATGTTTATTATGGATTTTGCTATCCATAAACTTTATCCTTTCAGCACAAACAAAGGATAATTTTACCATCCAGGGTACCGTTTACGATGAAACAGACGCGCCACTTCCTGGCGTCACCATTTATCTCAGAGATAAAATCAGTATCGGAACAATTTCAGATAGCGATGGAAAATTCAGTTTAAAAGTAACACGGGGAGACATGATTGTTTTCTCGTTCATAGGGTATAAAAAAGTGGAATACCTTGTTACCGAAGCTAAAACAAATTTAAAAATCAATATCTCCGAATCGGAGCAAGAACTCGACGAGGTTGTGGTTGTTGGACTTGGAAGTCAACGAAAAATATCAACTGTAGCTTCTGTTACCAGTATTGATGTAAAGGAACTTCAACAACCTACTGCATCCGTTGCTAACCTTTTAGGAGGTAGGGCTGCAGGTGTTATTTCCATGCAAACCAGTGGAGAACCTGGCAAGAACATTTCTGAGTTCTGGATTAGAGGTATCGGAACATTTGGGGCAAATGCCAGTGCTCTTGTATTGATTGATGGTTTAGAAGGAGATATTAACTCCATTGACCCGGCGGATATTGAAAGTTTTTCGATATTAAAAGACGCGTCAGCAACTGCCGTTTATGGTGTTCGCGGGGCTAATGGTGTTGTACTAATCACAACCAAAAGAGGAGAAGCCGGGAAACTGAAAATAACCGGAAGATTCAATAGTACGCTCTCTCAAATAAAAAGAACTCCAAACTATTTAAGAGCCTATGATTATGCCTTACTTGCCAACGAAGCAAGAGAAGTGAGAGGAGAATCTCCGATCTATTCTGACGTTGAGTTAAATATTATTCAAAAAGGAATGGATCCAGATATTTACCCGGATGTTTCGTGGCAGGATGAAGTACTACGAGATATTTCTTTTAAACAAAGCTATTACGTCAGTGCACGTGGTGGAGCCCAGGTTGCCCGTTATTTCCTTAGCGTGGGTGGAAGTAAAGAGACAGCAGCATATAAATTTGATGAAAGCAGTCCTTATGCCAACAACGTAGGATACAGTACCTACTCATACCGGGCAAACATTGACCTCGAATTATCTCCTACAACCAATCTTTATTTTGGTACTGATGGTTTTCTATCGGTTCAGAACAATCCTGGTGTAGCCAGTACCGACTATATATGGCAGGCTCAGTCTCAACTTAATCCATTGTTACTTCCGGTTACCTACTCAAATGGCCAGCTACCTGCCTCTTCAAGTGGACAGTCGCAAGTGTCTCCTATTGTAATGATTAATAATATGGGAAGAAGGACCAACCAGGAATACAATGGAAAAGTTACTTTGGAATTAAAACAGGATCTGTCAAAATTATTGGATGGATTAAAGTTCAGAATTCAGGGAGCATACGATATTAACAGTTACTTCAACGAACAAAGAACTATACAACCAGCACTTTATCAAGCCGTAGGCAGGACTCAGCAAGGGGAATTAATTACAATAGAAAGAGTTCAGCAGGGAACCGTTAATTATGGAAAAAGTACGAACCAATACCGAAAATACCACTTTGAAAGTACGGTAAATTACGACAAAAACTTTGGAGAGCATAACGTCTCAGGATTGCTTTACTTCTACCTCAGTGATGAAAAAACAGCTAGTGTTGGTGTGAATAATCTTAGCGCAATTCCAATCAGATACGAGGGTTTATCAAGCCGCTTAACCTATGGGTACAAGGACATCTACATGGTAGATTTCAACTTTGGATATACCGGTTCCGAAAATTTCCAGCCCGGAAAGCAATTTGGTTTCTTTCCGTCAATCGCTTTGGGTTGGGTTCCCACCACCTATCAATACGTAAAAGACAACATGCCCTGGCTTAATTTCTTAAAATTCAGAGCATCATACGGATCAGTGGGTAATGACAGAATTAGTTCCCGCAGGTTCCCATACTTAACGCTGGTAAATACATCGAATGTCAGCCCGTGGGGTTCAGTAAGTGTAGAAGGAGTAACCGAATCAACTGTGGGTGCCGACAACCTTGAATGGGAAAAAGCTGTAAAAACTGACTTTGGTATAGAAGGACGACTTTTTGATGAAAAAGTTGTGTTTGTTGTTGACATCTTTAATGATCAACGTAACGGAATTTTCATGCAAAGGGTACAAGTGCCAGGTTATGCCGGATTAGTGACGATGCCATATGGAAACGTAGGGAAAATGAAAAGTTACGGTGCCGATGGTAGCCTCAGTTATACGTATGAGATCAACAAGGATATGAGTATTACTGCACGTGGTAACTTTACCTATTCAAAAAATGATGTGGAAAACTGGGAAGAAGCCAATCCTAAATACCCTTATCAGGAAGTTTCAGGCTACCCGTATGGAACAATACGTGGCTACCATGCTATTGGCTTGTTCAAAGACATGGACGATGTAGAGAACAGTCCGGCACAATTTGGCACAGTGATGCCCGGAGATATAAAATACCGTGACGTCAACGGAGATGGTAAAATTGACTCAGATGACAAAACGCCGTTATCATACAGTAGTTATCCTTTATTAATGTATGGTTTTGGAGGAGAGTTCAGATACAAAAACCTAACGTTTGGTGTATTATTTAAAGGAACGGGCAAAACAGATTACTTCCATGTCGGATATAACGGCAACGGAACCGGATATGTTCCATTTTACAGCGGAGTATACGGAAACGTGCTTGACATTGCAGCCGATCCAAAAAACAGATGGATTCCGATGGAATACGCTATAAAAAACGGTATTGATCCGGCGCTGGCAGAAAATCCAAACGCTCGCTTTCCACGCTTAACATATGGATACAACGAGAATAACTCTCAACTCTCTGATTTCTGGAAAGGAGATTCACGTTATTTGCGACTTCAGGAGGTAACGATAAATTACAGCCTTAAAAGTGATGCACTAAGAAAGTTACATATCTCATCCATTGATCTACAATTTGTTGGCAACAACCTTTATGTATGGGATAAAGTAAAATTGTTCGACCCCGAACAAGCATATTACAACGGAAACGTCTATCCGATACCGAGTACTTACGCATTCCAGATGTACATTAACCTTTAATAAGGTTGTTTTTACCATCAAAAATGAATTCAAGATATCAACTATGAATAACTTATTTAGAATAAATAATATGGAGACCGGAACAAAGTTCAATGTGTCTCACCAAAAACCGGAATCTGCAGAAAAGGGAGATAATTGTCATTTGAAAAGAAGAAAAATCTCAAGGTATTCTTTACCCGGTATTTTTCTCATTCTTTTCTTCTCGATCACATCCTGCAGTGATTTCCTCAGTATCGATAACTACTTTAGCGATGAACTAAAGCTGGATTCTATATTTGCGCAAACCAGATATGTTGAAGCCTACATGTGGGCCACTTCAGCATTGTTTCCCGATGAAGGTAATTTGTTTAACGGCAACCATACTCCCGGGCCACTGGCCACCGATGAAGCCTTTACAGGTTTTCTCACTCGATATAGCTATAACGGGATGCGATTTGTTTTAGGAGAGATTACTGCTGGAAGCATGTACTCTTTTAACACCTGGGATACCTATTATAAAATCATCAGAAAATGTAACACAATTTTTGCCAGAATAGACGAAGCAAAGGATATGACAACGAAAGAACGCTTCGAGATCCTTGGAACTACCCGTTTTATCAGAGCTTACGCCTATTACAACATTATCGTTGATTTTGGACCACCTATTTTACTGGAAGATGAAATTGTTGAATCAAATGAACCTCTTTCCTATTACGACCGCGAAAGAAGCACATACGACGAAGCGATGGAATACATTTGTAGCGAACTGGAAACCGCTGCCGATTTTTTACCGGCATCAACTGCTATTATGGATTTTGGCCGTCCGACGAAAGGAGCAGCATACGGTTTGGTAGCACGTTTAAGATTAATCCATGCCAGTCCGCTCTACAATGGAGGTGACGTTGCCCGTTCGGTTTTTGGTGGTTGGAAACGAGAATCTGATGGAGCAGACTATATATCCCAATCTTATGATGAAAAACGCTGGGCGGTTGCTGCTGCTGCTGCAAAAAGAGTAATGGATCTGGAATCTGCAGGAGGAATAATGTATCGTTTACATACTGTTGAAGCAGATGCTGATACTCCTCCGCTACCGGAAGGTGTTACCAGCGATCCCAATTATTACAAAACCTGGCCTGAGGGTGCTGCCGGAATCGATCCTCTTAGATCGTATTCCGAAATGTTTACCGGAGAGTCTGTTATTGCCACTAATCCAGAATACGTTTGGGGAAGAAAAAGTGGAGCTACGGTATCAAATACACAAATGTCATTTCCTCAAAAATTAAGTGGGTGGAACGGATTGTGTGTAACCCAAAAGGTTGTAGATGCATATTCGATGATCGATGGCCGTTCTATCAGCAACTCCAGTACAGAATATCCTTACTCTGAAAGCGGATTTTCCAGCGGTGTGCAAACATTTTCGGGATACAGACTGAACGCAGGAGTAAGTAATATGTATGTAAATCGTGAAATGCGTTTCTATGCATCAGTTGGTTTTAGTGAATGCTATTGGCCAATGACATCATCAACATCGTCGGGGTACTACAACCAGACCATTGCTTATTACTATGACTCTCCTAACGGAAAAGGAGGTGTTAGCAGCCCGAACGACTTCCCGATTACAGGTTATGTTATCAAAAAATTCATCCACCCATCTGATTCATGGGGGGGCACTAATGCCAGAAGAATGGATAAAGCCTTCCCGATTATCCGTTACTCTGAAATATTGTTGTCGTATGCAGAAGCATTGAACAACCTGACTAGCAGTTATACGATTGAAACCGGCGATCAATCGCAAACCTTTCAAAGAGATCCGGAGGAAATTAAAAACGCGTTTAACCCGATTCGTTATCGGGCTGGCTTGCCCGGTATAACCGGAACTGAAGATGCACAAACCATTCAAAATCTTATTGAAAAAGAAAGAATGGTGGAATTCTTATTCGAAAATCGTCGTTATTACGATGTGAGGCGCTGGGGCATCTACGAAGAAACGGAGAGTGAACCAATTAAAGGGATGAACGTGGAAGGCAGTAAAGATGTATATTACAATAAAGTAATACCCAACACCTCCCGAATAGGAGCTCGTATCGTCAACAAAAGGCTGACTTTGCTACCCATACCCCTCAACGAGGTTAGAATTATTCCATCATTGTCTCAAAATCCCGGATGGGAGCAATAGTTAACAAATCAATAAAATAAAAGAACATGAAATATACCTATATTGGCTTGACAATCTTCGCTTTCATCTTTGGATTATACAGCTGCAATGAAGATGAAGTGTTCGAAAAAGAACAATACAAAAATGTATTTGCTCTGGTAAGTGAAAGTGACAATGTGGCGATTAAGTACCATAAGCTGGGCGAAGAATCAACTGGTTTTGTAGCTGCATCTTTAGGCGGCACCAATCCGACACAAAAAGATATCGTAGTGAACCTGGTCGAAGACGAGTCTTTAATTGATGCTTATAACAAAACCAACTTCGACGTTGATGTATCAAAA
Source organism: Maribellus sp. YY47 (assembly GCF_023111095.1). Lineage (GTDB taxonomy): Bacteria > Bacteroidota > Bacteroidia > Bacteroidales > Prolixibacteraceae > Draconibacterium. The sequence goes on along the minus strand of NZ_JALGYW010000010.1, from coordinate 1,892 downwards.
TACGCTCGCCCTCTTCCTAAAGATAAATATGATATCGACAGTTATCAGTTTACCATTCCTAAAGGAGAAATTAATGGAAAGTTACCGCTTCGTATCCGCCCCGACGGATTATCCCCTGACACCACCTATTTTATTTCCCTATTGGTCAATTCTTTTGACAATTACGAAATAAATCCGGAGAAAAACTTCGTTTTATACAGCGTAAAATTAAAGAACTACTGGGCCAAGGGGAATGGCAGCACCATGTATAACATGAGGGGTAAACTAAGGCAAGAAGGAACAACAGCTGAAATTGAAATGCCCGGTACAAAAATCATCCAGCCACTCAGCACAAACCGTGTAAGAATTATGGCGGGAAATGAGACCTATGAATCAGATATTACCGTGTTTAACAATGAAGCCATTATTCTGGAAATTAGCGACGATAATAAAGTTACGATTTCACCGTACAAAAACATTGAAGTCGAACAAATCGACGGAGATTCGGAATTTCCCAATATCTTTTTTGTGGAAAACGACGGTTTTAAAACATATAAAACCTTCCTGCTACATTATCGCTATCGCATTAGTACCGTAACCTACTATATTAAAGAAGAATTGCGCCTCGAGTTCAACGAAGAAGACGAAAATTATTAAGGCTTCTTATAACTCCATTTATAAAAAATCGAAATAATACAAAAATGACAAATAATCTAATAAAATATAGCTCCTGGATATTCTTATTGATCTCCATCTGGGGATGTGACGATTATGAAAGAACTGGAGTGGAAGAAAGCATTTATATTAATAAGAGCTCTCTCTCTATGTTTGTTGGCGACCAGGATCAACTCACTGTGAGTCCCACTGAAGGCAAATACAGTTGGGAAAGTGAAGATCCGTCTGTTGCAACGGTAAACAATGGTCTTGTTGAAGCAGTTGGAGAAGGTACAACAAATATAATTGCAAGCAACGGAACTATCCAAACGAAAGTTTCGGTTGATGCCGTAATCAGGATTCCACTTACCGACGTTTCTCTTAGTGAATACTACATCGAAATGTCTCCCGGCGATGTTAAGAATATCTTAGTAACCCTTATTCCCGAGGATGCAAATGATATTCCCGGGTCGTCCTGGATATCGGAGAACATAGATATTGCAACTGTTACTGATGCAGGAGAGATTACTGCTATTACACATGGCGTTACTAATGTGATTTTCAGAATCGGTGATTTTGAAAAAATCATTGTGATTGATATTCCCAAAACACGTCCATTTAATGGACCTCATGTCCTTTCGGCTATGGCTCAGTGTCTTATCAATGCCGCCGATTTTGACCTCGGAGGAGCAGAAAACGCTTTCCACGATAATGCCTCAGGAGATAGCTCAGGACAAGGAGGGAATTATCGCAGACAAGGAGGAGACACTCAAAGTGATGATGTTGACGTGGAAGGATTTGGAGCAAATGTTGGCTGGACTGGCCCCGGTGAATGGTTACTTTACACTATTAATGTAGAAGACGAAGGTGAATACTTGTTAGAAGTACAAACTGCCGTTCCCGGATCTGGAAGTTTCCACCTCGAAGTCGATGGTGTGAACGTTACGAATACTGTTGCTGTTCCAAACACAGACGGTTGGGGTTCTTTTGTATGGCATCCAACACCAGGGATACCAATCAACTTAACCAGCGGAAAGCATCTGATAAAATACTATTTTGAAGGTGGCCATAATTTCCGTGCATTTCGTTTCACCTTCAATCAATAACTTATGTAAACAAGACTTTGCATAACTATTTGACTAGTCCTAAATAAGCGTTACAGATTATTGGACTAAGTTAATAGATTCACAGACCGTTTCAAAGCTAGCTTTGAAACGGTCTGTTCTTTTATAGCTTTTAATTTTAATGGTATCTTGTTT
>NZ_JALGYW010000001.1:278972-354921 GCF_023111095.1 Maribellus sp. YY47 | reverse complement strand
TAATAACAAACGACCTCACTGGTCCTGTGAAATGCTGACACCAGAGCAAATGCACAAACAAGATACCATTAAAATTAAAAGCTATAAAAGAACAGACCGTTTCAAAGCTAGCTTTGAAACGGTCTGTGAATCTATTAACTTAGTCCAATAATCTGTAACGCTTATTTAGGACTAGTCATACCATTGCAAAAAGGCGCACGTTGTGTTTTCTGAATTTGCTTACCTTTGGCTTTATTCAATCAGCGAACATGAAGGACGGATCGGTATTCAGCAACAAAAACCTGTACATCATATTTGGCGTTACACTCACCGCAATGATGGGTGTCGCCAGCATAACACCTGCGTTTCCTGACATTATCCGCTATTTTAACATCAGCCCGCAGCAAGTGGGAGGATTGATTGTTGCCTTTACTCTCCCGGGAATATTTCTGACACCTTTCACCGGAATACTTGCTGATCGTTATGGCCGAAAAGTGGTACTTGTTCCATCGCTTTTCCTGTTTGGGATCGCCGGTTTTGCCTGCATGTTCACCAGGGACTTTTTCTGGTTACTTGTGCTTCGGTTTTTCCAGGGAGTGGGTGCGAGCTCACTTTCCAGTATGAACATCACCCTGGTGGGCGACCTTTTCGAGGGCAAACAACGCACAGCCGTGATGGGCTATAATGCCAGCGTGCTCAGTATCGGAACAGCCTCCTACCCTGCAATTGGCGGTGTGATCGCTATTTTTGGCTGGCAATATATTTTTGCACTCCCCATCCTTGCTATTCCACTTGGCATTTGTGTGATAAAATGCCTGAACAATCCGGAACCTAAAAATAAATCAGGGCTGCACTCGTACTTCGGGAAGGTCTGGAAGATCATCAATCAGAAAACAGTCTGGGGATTGCTGATTATCAACTTTATCATTTTTCTGATTTTGTACGGAAGCTACCTGACCTACTTTCCGCTGATGATGTCACAACGGCTGGGAGCCGATTCCTACCACATTGGATTAATGATGGCCTTAATGTCGGTCGTTACCGCCCTGATGAGTTCGCAACTTGGGAGAATCAACCAATTGCTGGGATTAAAAAAGCAACTGGTTTTGGGCAGCAGCGCCTATCTCCTGGCTTCTTTACTGATGTTGATTTCGGGAAACTACTGGATGCTGGGCCTATCTGTCATTGTTTTTGGCGTGGGACACGGAGTCATTATTCCCTCCATTCAGAACATGATGGTAGGTTTTGCGGCCATGAACGAACGCGCCGCTTTTATGTCGCTGAATTCGATGGTGCTTCGTGCAGGTCAAACTTTTGGACCTTTACTCGTGGGAGTTTTCTATGCTTTAAAAGGGCTCAATGCCGCATTCCTCAGTGGAGCAGGACTGGCGTTTATCATGCTCGTAGTAATTTTTGCAATGGTTCGTGAAAGAAAAACAATGGAAGACCAGCGCTAATTACTCCGAAATACAATGCCATTCAGTACGAATTTTAGGAGTTAAAATAAATTCTGATTCCCGGCTTAATATTTTCTTAAGAACACCGAATCAAGCGAACATTCAATTTGAAATATCCGTATATTCACTCCCGTTAAAACAGAGAACAAGCAGGAAAGCAAGTAATTAATCAACAATAAATTACATGCAATTTCCACTCCTTTTTTAGCAAAAAAATAACAATTTAAAATGGTTGTTTTTCAAGCGCCGGCTTTTCGTGCTGCAGCTTGAGAGGATATGAAATCATGAATGTTACCATCAGAAAATCGACCATTGAGGACCTGGATTTCCTCGTTAAACTGGAAAAATTGTGTTTCGCTGCTTTTCAGCAAAATTCAAGAAAAAACATCCGCCACAGCATACTCAGTGAATTTCAGGAAGTATTGATCGTAGAAACCCGCAACGGAAAGAAAGACCCGATCGGTTCCATCACTTTGTTCAAATACCAGCGTTCGATTCGCATCTATTCGATTGCGATTTTACCCGAGCTTCAGGGAAAAGGTTATGGCGACCTCCTGCTAAAACATGTTTTTGAGTTGGCCAACCGGAACCAGTACGAAAAAATACTGCTCGAAGCCAGTTCCAAAAACAAAAAACTGATTGCCTGGTACAAGGCGCGCGGATTCAGTATTGTGTCGGGCAGAACCGACTACTACTCGGAAGGCGAAGATGCCGTTAAAATGGAATGCACCACCAATGTATATTCCCCCTCCAATAAAACCACCAATGTGATTGTGATCAATCAACCCTACAAATGGTCATTTATGGAGGTGGAAGCAAAAATCATTACCGTAAAGGAATACATCAGCAATCCGGTTTACCAGAACAGCACCGAGTTCAGGATCTTCAACCTGTGTAGTTCGTACAAATACCAGAGTTACGGCTATTATGTTTCACTGCTGGCTTCGGCCCGCGGACAACGCGTGATACCAAGCACGGCAACCATCCGCGATTTCAGGCTGCTGAACGTGGTACATTCGGCGGCTTTTGATATTGAGGAAGAAATAAACCGGGCGCTTAACAAGGAGAAAACCAACAGTTTTTCGCTAAAGGTATTTTTCGGACAAACCAGCACCCGCGGCTTTAAATCGCTGGCCATGAAGCTTTACCAGCTTTTCGAAGCTCCGCTGTTCCGTGTCGAGTTTATTCGGCACGACAAGTGGCTGATCAAAGACATCAATGTACTAACCCTTCCCAAACTCAGCGAAAAAGAGCTGAATCATATGTACGAGTTTGCGCAGAAGTATTTCAGCAAAAAAAGGTTTACCAAACCCAAACTCACCAACTTTAAATACGATATTGCCATCCTTGTCAAACCCGACGAAGAAACACCGCCGTCGTCGCCTGTTGCCTTGCAGAAATTCAAAAGCATTGCCAACCGAAAAGGCATGTACGTTGAGTTTATTACCAAAAAAGACATTGACAAGATCAACGAATTTGATGCGCTTTTTATCCGGGAAACCACCAATGTGAACGACTACACCTACGAATTTTCGCGTATCGCCTACGCCGAAGGACTGGTGGTGATCGATGATCCGTGGTCGATACTCAAATGCTCGAATAAAATCTACCAAAACGAAATTTTCCGGAAACATAAAATTCCGACTCCGCAAACCACCGTTTTCACCAAAAACCTTTTTAACCGGAAACAACTGGAGACCATGAGTTTTCCTCTGGTTTTGAAACAACCTGACTCGGCTTTTTCGCTGGGCGTGTTTAAGGTGGAAAACGAGGAAGATGCGATGAATGCGCTCGACAAGCTTTTTAAACGTTCAGACATGGTGGTGTGCCAGGAATTTCTTTATTCTGATTTCGATTGGCGGATCGGCATTCTCGACAACAAACCGTTGTACGCGTGTAAATACTATATGTCGGAAAATCACTGGCAGATCTACAACTGGAAAGTAATGGAAAAAGACCAGGCCGGAGATGCCGAAACACTAAATATCAGTGAAGTTCCCGACATCGTTCTTAAAACGGCATTAAAAGCTGCGGCATTGATCGGCGACGGGCTTTACGGGGTGGACCTGAAAATGATCGATGGGAAAGTGTACGTGGTGGAAGTAAACGACAATCCGAATATTGATGACGGAATCGAAGACCTGGTTTTGGGTGACAAACTCTACGAAACAGTTATCGATTCGTTGATCAACCGGATTGAAATCGCCAAAAACGTGCAGAAAATTGAGTTGACACCGGAGTAAGAAAACTTCTTCGTAGCTTATCATGAAATATGTATCTTGCTAAAAAAAGTACAGATTGCCATGAATAAACTGCTCTTCCTCGCGCTACTTCCGGTAATTTTCCTGGCCTGTTCCGGTCAGAAAGAGACAGAGCTTCAAATTAGGGCCTTACCGATTGATGCGGAACTGAAAGAAAATACACTGGAAGGCCCTTCGGTGTTGAACGATCCCGATCGTTTTGTTTGGGGGGCCAGCGTAGTAAAAGGCGAAGACGGCCGTTACCACATGCTTTATTCTACCTGGGAATGCGGCGACAGTATTCCTGCATTCAGCGACTCGTGGCTGCTGTATTCAAAAATTGCCTATGCGGTATCTGACTTCCCTGATCGTGAGTTCAAATTTCAAAAGATTGTACTGACGGGGCGTGCTATTGATGGTGATTCCAGTGCCTGGGATGCTCAAACCGTTCATAATCCACATGTAAAAAATTTTAATGGGAAATATTATCTCTATTATGTTGGATCAAAAGACCCCGGTATTCAATCCAAAGGTTCTCCGGGAGAAAATGTAAATCTGCGTAATCGGGTTCAGCAAAACCAATGCATCGGAGTAATTGAATTTGACTCGTTCGAAGACCTGCAAAACGGTAACTTTATCCGCCCCGATCAGCCACTCCTTTCGCCCCGTACAAGGGTAAAAAAAGATAATGTTGTAAATCCTTCTTCGGAAGGAACAGAAGCCAAACCCGATAATATTATCGTGGTCAATCCTTCGGTTGTACAACGCCCTTCCGACGGAAAATACCTGTTATATTTTAAAGGCAATCTGTACGAACCGAATTGGAAAGGTGTACATGGTGTTGCCCTTGCCGATTCTCCGGCCGGGCCGTTTGTCGCCACCGATTCTTTTGTTTTTGATGTAAGAAACGAAGACGGAACACTCGCCAGCGGAGAAGATCCCTTTGTTTGGTATCACACCAAAAACAAAAAATTTTATTCGGTACTGAAAGATTTTACGGGACGCATCACTTCGGGGCAACCCGGACTTGCCATCCTCGAGTCGGAAGATGGGATTCAATGGGTTAAACCGAAAGAACCGTTTTTTATGAAAAAACAGGTGATACTGGCAGGTGGAGATACTATACAGGTTAGTAATCTTGAACGCCCGCAATTTCTTATCGATGAACAGGGAAATCCGATAGTTTTATATACAGCCTGTTCGGTGGATGCAGTCGGGCAAAAAAAAGATGGAAGCACGTTTAACGTTCACATCCCTTTGCGTTCCAAATAGTAATCCGGTAAAACCTTATTTCATTCCCTGCAATTGGATAAACAATCCTTCTATTAACTGCGTTAACATGATCAATCTCATCCATTAAAATTAAACCAATCCACTTTTCGGAAATCTTAATACGAACGCTTCGAATTTATACGTTTAAAATTTTACAGGCATTGATTTTGCTTAACTTTATAATCTGTTAAAAAACTGAAAACAAGCACAAGGTTCAATCATATGGAAACTGCCGGAAATCCCAAAAAACTAAAAATCTCGAAACTTATCCTCATTGCAATCATCGGGTTCATCCTGTTACTTATCATTGCCTTTTTGATCTTTTCTCCGAATATCGCCCGGAATTACCTGAATAAAAACGGCAAAGAACTGACAGGCCGCAAGTTGTCGATCGAGGACATCAGCATTAACTATTTCACGACGACCGTTCAGCTGACCGGGGCCAAAATGTTTGAACAAAACGATAAAGACGTATTTATCGGACTGGACACCATCCTGGTTGATTTAAAACCGCTTCGCCTGTTTAAAAAGGAAATTTTTATTCAGCAATTCAAAGTGGTCAACCTCGACGCCCGGATTATTCAAAAAGATACATTGTTCAATTTCGATGACCTTATCGCCTTCTATTCATCGGAAGATACCGTGACAAGCGACGCCGAATCTTCATCCTACAGTTTCGACCTGAACAACCTGGCAATTGACCAGGGAAAATTAAGTTATACCGACAAAGAAATTGATCACACCATAAGTGTAAAAGACATTACCTTCTTCATTCCTCATTTGTACTGGGGTGGCGAGCAAGACAGCAAGGCCGACGTTGCCTTCGATCTGGGAACGGGAGGCAGCTTTAGCAGTACGTTTGATTACAACGTTGAAACAGGCGCCTATTCGGGTGAAGCCCAAGTCACCAAAATGCAGCTTGGGGTAATTCTGCCCTATATTCAGCAATACATGCGTTTTGGTTCGCTTGATGGCACTCTGACGGCCGAAATCAACTTCAATGGGACTCAGGAAGATCTGATGGGATTTCAAATGTCGGGAGATGCCCGTGTTGACAGTATGTCGATAACCGACGATAATGGACAAAAAGTATTGGGTGTGGAAAAGGCTAAGGTCCGGGTATCGGAGATGAAGCCGATGAAATACGAAGCACAGATTAAACAGGTTATTTTCGAACACCTCTACATGTATCTCGAACTCGCTGATTCGCTGTTTAATTTTGAAAAGATGATCGTGGAATCGGCAGAAGACACTGCTGCCGTAACAGAGGAAGATGCGGTTTACCAGGTGATGATCGACAGCCTGCAGGTAAAAAGTGGCTGGATTGATTTTAGCGACAAACGTTTCAGAGAACCCTTCGATTACGAGCTTTCGGAAATTTCGGTGAATACAGAAAACCTGTCGCTCGATACCGACTGGATCACCCTGAGTGGCAGCATGCTGCTCAACAAACGTGGCAAACTCGAAGCAAAAGTGGGCGTAAATCCTTACGATCCCCTTTCAAAAATCGATCTCGAATATGTGTTGTCCGATTTTCAACTGCCGGATATCAACATCTACTCCAAGCACTACACCGGGCTTCCGATCCTGTTTGGCGACATGTATTACCTGAACAAAACCACCATTAACAACAAAAAACTCAACAGCGAAAACCAGCTGATCATCCGTAACGTTGAACTGGGACGTAAAAACGGAGGTCTGTATGATATTCCATTAAAGCTGGCTTTGTTTATTTTGAAAGATATCAACGGCGATGTAAAACTCGATATTCCGGTAACCGGCGATTTATCCGACCCGAGAACACGAATCGGAAGGATTGTCTGGACGACCTTTAAACAGTTTATGGTGAAAATCGTTGCCTCTCCATTTAAAGCGCTCGGAAATCTTCTGGGAGCTCAGCCCGATGAGCTGGAAGAAATTACCTTTGTTTATAGCGACACATCGCTTACCGGGAAACAACGCCGCGGACTCGATCTGTTACTGAAACTGGAAGAGATGAAACCGGGTATGCAGATCGAAATGCAATACCTGAACGACCGCAAACTGGAAAGAGCAGATGCTGCTGAACAAATCGTTCATGAAGATTACCAGACCTTGTATCAAAACGATCCCAAATCGCACCGCAAGGAATACGAAGCCTTTTTAAAAGAAAAAAGCGGCTTGGATTCGTTGTTGATTCAGGATTACGAGCTGATGCTGGCACCAACAGAAAAAGTAGACAGCGTTATTCAGGCACGCGAAAACATGCGCATTCAACTGGTAAAAAATTACCTGACTACTGCCAACGATTCAACGGCCATTGAGGTGCTGGATTACAACAAAGAAGAAGTACTAAACATTGGCAGCAGACCAAAATTTCAGATCAAATATACTTTACAGGAAGAATCGGCCACCACAACTGATGCCAACTAAAAGGGAGAATTCAGCGCTTACATTTACAATACAATTTCAAAGCGGGCACGGATACCAAACGTTGGCGCTCCAATCACCGACTTGGGCTGAATCCGCCACAAGGCTTCAATCCGCGCCATACTGAGGATGTTTTCGACCCCGGCCCCAAGTTCGATGTATGGTTTTTCCATATCGTGAACAGGGACAGGAAAACTTATAATTTTCTGGTGCTTGTCGCTGACCGAACCAACCAGCAATTTGGCAGAGAAAACCTCTCGGAAATTGGCGCGTTTTAACACCGGAACCCTACGAAAAAAGAATCCGTTCAGGTGATATTCCAGATAGGCATGAAAATATTTATCGTGGACAAACTCCAGGTAATTCATCAGGTTAAAGTCGTAACTATACAAACCGTAAGTTTCGTTACCTCGCGGAATATCGAGCATGGTATAAGGCAATTTACCCACCCAGGCACCTGCTTCCAGCGCATAATCGAAACGAGCCATTCCCATGTAAACTTCCTGCGCAATGGTGGAGGCCACACGTCCGTAATACGACCTTTCGTTGTTGTAATACACTTGTCCGGCAGCAGCCGTAAAATGGATGATCGGAAAATTGGTGCCCATGTACAGCCGTAAAAATCCTTTATCGACCACTTTTTCTTCACGCGAAAAACGAGTGTCGAGACTGATCTCGGTAGCCGAAACGGAACCAACCGGCTCCCCGTTTCTCATAAACGGATAAAATTCGGGTGAATAGTGTTTGGTCTGACTCAGTATTAATTTGTTCATTAATCCCGGGTACCATTCGTGTTCGTACTGCGCTGATACTTTTTGTTCGCGGTATATTTCATCCAGCGGATCATTCTTCAGCAACTGCGAAACCAGGTTATTTTCAGTGGCGGTAAACGCATTTTCATACAGGTAAAGTATCTTGTCGTTTTCACCGTGCCGGATCATTTTATCGTCGTACGAAAGCCGGAAAACCTGGCGGTAAATCGTTCTGAATTTATATCCCACGCCAAACATCCCCGAAAGTTTCTGGTTGCGGGTACTGAACCCCAGCCCTCCCCAAACCATCAGGTGTTTGCTGATTTCCTCGCTGGTCCGTCCTCCAAAAAAAACTTTGTTTCCCTCCACCTTATTGGTATTGTAAAAACTGGTAAAGGGGCCGATTTCAAACTTTCCGAGATCGTAGTAACTCGACACGGCCATTCGTGCAAGATTGTTAACCGTGTTCACCTGCCTGATCTGGCTGATGGAATCAATGGCTTGTGCCAGTTCTATCTGAGCCGCCGACAGTGGTTCCAACCGGTTCATTTTCCAATAGTTCGTGTCTCTCTCGGTTGCTTCGGGCAATTTTATGGTTTCGTATTTGGCCTTTGGCGTATTTAGTTTAATCTCTCCTTCGGGATCAATCGTAACCTCATCTATGGTCGCCGTTTGTGTGTAAAACAGCGACAGTCTTTTCGCATCCTCATTCCGGGTTTCAAAAGGCACATAGTCAAACAAGGCGTCGATCTGGTTCCTTTTGTAAAACGGAGTGGAATCGTTTACAAAGTAGTAATCACTGTTCAGGTGAAGTTTCCGAAGAAAATTTATACCGCTGGTGTTCGATAGATCACCATCAATTTCCACAATCGAATAGTACTTATTCTCGGTGATAAAATGCCCCTTGAATGTATTTTCGCCACTTCTTCGCGGCTGAAAATGCACACGGTAGTGCATTACTCCGTCAACCGAAACACTGTCGGCCAGAAAATATTTGTAGAAAAACCAACCGTTGTTCGACAGCGGGCTTACGAAATTCTGATCGAACAGCGGAATGTGGTTATCGTAGAAGTTCACTTCCATATCCAGCGCACTGGTATAGCCCGATATCTCCAGTTCATTCAGCACGCCCACACCGTTGGTTCGGTCGGCGAGCACAGTGGATTTCATTTTCGACGGTTCTTTTTGAATCTCGTTAAAAACCAGTTGTTCCGAAAAATACAGGGGAAGAAAATGCGTGCTGTCTTCACCCATCTTTAAAAGATTCGGATTATTGCGAAAGGCCTTCGAACTACGAAGCTTCTCCCCTACGTTGTTGATTTGGTATTCCCACTGGGTGTACTTTTTGTAGGAGAATTTATTGTACTGGTCGGGATTATTCGCCTTTTTCCGGGCCATGATACGATCAAAAAGATCGCGCATTGGCCCTTCATCGGGAGCCACTTCAACTTCCTGAATATTAAAAACCTCCTCCGTCATCGTGACTTCCATGAAATTCATGTCTTCGCGCGGAATTAATTTTTTCACCCCAATGTACCCAATCGCCGAGAAGGCCAGTGTATCGGTAAGTTTCGGAAAAGGAATTTTAAAACGCCCCAGCGTATCGGTGGTGGTCCCAACCGTTGAGTGCTTAATAACGATATTTACAAATGGAATAGGTTCTCCGGTATGGTAGTCGGTAACTTCGCCGGCCAACATTTTTTGCTGCCCGCTAACCACATTTGCAAGCAACATCAACAGCAAAATAAACAGTGTTGTATATCGGGACCTTAAACCAAACATTAAAGTTGGTGTTCGCATGTAATTGTTTTCTGTTTCTGACTTCTTCCCATTCTTTTTGGCTAAAAGAATAGAAGCACCAAAGTTGTACAAAAAAATAATATGTTCGGTAACCGACGGCTATTTTTTCAATAGCTTAAACAAATGATCAATAGAAGAGTACTAACAACCAGAATGGAGAAACACTGACAATCGGAACCAGAAGGTATTCAAGCAAACGTTACATCCAGAATTTATTCTTTTTATGAATGCCTTTTGCCCAATAAACAAAGGGAGTATCGGCGGCGGCAACCAGCCATTTCAGAAAATAGGTTGTAATAAATATCTCGAGCAGAACAGTGCCTTCATAAACACCCCAAAAAGCCACCATTACGAATACAGAGCTATCGATAAGCTGCGAAACCATCGTACTTAAGTTGTTCCGTATCCAAAGCTGGTTGTCTTTCGAAAAGCGGCTTTTCCAGAAATGAAAGGCCCACACATCGTGCCGTTGAGAAAGCAGATAAGCGGCCAGACTCGCAATGGCAATTCGCGGCATTAAACTAAAAATAGTGCTGGTAGCATCGTGACAAACCGTCGCAAAATCGTCGCCCGCAAGCGGAACAAACTGCAAAGCCAGGTTCATCAGGAAAGTCATCGAGATGAGGCTGAAGAAGCCGATCCAAACCGCTTTTTTGGCTTCCTCCTTGCCATAATTTTCAGACAGAATATCGGTCACCAGGAAAGAAGTTGCATAAACAATATTTCCAAGTGTGGATACCAAACCAAACAACTTTACGGTTTGAATGACCTGAATATTGGCAACAATCACTGAAATGGGGATCCACATAATCAGGCCCCATTTACCAAACAGGCGATACGCAAAAATAATCAGCAGGAAATTGGCCAGTAACATCACCAGCCATAGCAATTCATTCTGCATTTTTTTCTTTTTTTGTTCGCAGGGTGATGCCACCTGCGAGAATTCAACAATTTTATTTCGGCCGCAAATGTAGAAGAAAAAGGCTGAATCAAAAAATTCAGCTATAAATTATTCAGCCTTAACCTTTTTCAGAATATTCAACACCCGCTCATCCACGTTTCCAAACAGCGAAACACCCGAAGCGCCACGATCCAAAGCAACCTTGATTCCTTCGCTCAGCTCCTCGTCTGATTTAAAATCGGGCAGGAACAAACCGGCATAAACCGGAAATTTTCCGCACAGAAAATGTTTGCCTTCCGCCACGGCATCTCCGATCCATTGCACGGGCTCGCCGTAAAAACCATGGTAAATCATCGGACAAACACCATCAAGGTTCCAGTTCGTCCAATCCTGACGTACAATGCGGCGGGCAATCTCGGGAGTTGGAAAAACAGCTGCGGTGATTGGCTTTTTGTGAGCGTGCGCCAAATCAGCCAAATGATTCACAATTCCATTGATCTGCTCATAGCGGAAGGTTCTCCACGACGGGCTTTGATCGGGAAACTCCAGTTCCAGCGGATCTTTTCCGTATGCTGCCTTGTATTTTTCGCGGCAGGTGTCGCAATAGCAAAAATCATATTCCGGCAGTTCCCGGGTTTGATCAATACCGTATTTTTCCCAAAGGTTCACGGGTAAAATCACATCGCAGTAGCGCACATAGTCGAGGTGCAGGCCATCCACATAATCCTTCTCCAAAATTTCCCTCGACTTCTGAGCCAGGTATTCCTTTGTTTCGGGCTTCGAAGGACAAAGCCAGCGGTAATATCCCACATAAGGCGGCTCCGTGGCACACGACTTTCCGTCGCGGCTTACGGCGTACCATTCGGGATGGCTTTCGAGCAACTCTTTCTCCCCACGGTTCATGGTCCACATCCAGCGGTGTGTTTCCAGTCCGGCTTTTTTTGCAATCCGGAAGTGCCTTTCACTGTCGCTTTCAAACAACATTCCTCTTATTCCGGCCTGATAAAAGCTTTCGTACTTTTTTGCAAGCTCATCGTCCGATTGATTCCGGTTTGGATTTTCCCACACCCAGTGTTTTAACTCCTGCTTTTTTGCCTTGTTTTTGCCTGAAGCTGAACCGGCTCCCAGAACGGTCATTCCCATTCCTGCCAGTACCGATGATTTGATAAATTCTCGTTTGTTCATATTGTTTTTTCTAGTTGGTTCTTGTAATACGTCCGCCGCTGTCGAGCGAAACAATGCAGCCGTTTTTAGAGGAAATAGTCACGTTAAAATCGTCGTTGCTTGCCTGCATGTCCAGCTCAAAAGTCCCTTCTTTTTCGGAGCCCGAAACCTGAACGGAAAGTTCGGACAAAGTATTGGCGTATCGTTTATTTTCGCGCCGGAACTGCTGTTGCTTGTAATACACCAGCCAAAGATGACGTGCCAGTATTTCATCGTGCGGCAAATCAAAAGAAGCGTTAGCGGTTCCCACCGGCGCTTCTGAAAACCTTACAAATCCCCAGCGCTCGGGAAAGTGCATGTTGATCACCCCCTGCGGACTCCATATCCAGTTATTTTCAGGAAGGTCTCTTCCGCTGGTCTTGTCTTTCAACTTAACATATTTCCCGTCGACTGACCGGGTTTGCCATTCAACCCGAGAGAAATTCATTTTCCAGATATCTCCTTCTTTGGGCTGCGAATAATTTTCTTCAATAGAAAGAGCAGAAAACGGAATTTTAACCTCCACACACCATTTCCGGTCTTTATCCGAAGGATCGTTTAGCGTTCCGTCTACAAAAACAGCGCTTTCAAAACCGCTGGCATCCCATGCTATATCGGGCTTTCCACCGTTCCTGTAGGGTTTATCCAGAAACAGATCGAAGAGTGTATTTTGAGCGTTTAGCTCGAATTCAAAATAATCATAACAATCCCGGTCGGGATCGATAAAAATCTCGATATCATTTTCATGATATACCACCAAATCTTTTTGATCGTAATATGCCCAGATATCGGGTTCTTCCAATTCAAAAAAGAAGTACAGGTTTTGGAAATCCCACATTAGTTTAAAACGGGTAGGATAAAGGGGCTGCGGCTTCAGGTCTCCTTCAATGTCTTTGAAATACTCCGACCATTCAGCTTTCTTCCATGCTTTTTCGGCTGCCTTCCCGTCAATGCTTATCTCCTCATCCGTTTGACAAGCCACGTAACTCCTGACGGGTGTAAACAGATGCTCAAATCCCGCAAAATCCTGTGCTGCAGCATTGCCCGACAAACCGAGCAATCCAACCAGGCTCAAAAACAATCCCCTGTAATTCATTTTCCTATTTAAGTGGTACACACAAAAATATTAAAATGAATTAAAAAAGTAAAGGGGCTTTATAAAATATTTTAAAAATGATTTCTACCGCATGTCAACATCCCGGGAAATGTAGCTGCCATAATCTTTCAATATCGGCTCATAGTCTTCGTGAAACAATTCTGAAGTAACCATGAAATCTGCAGTTGAACGATTCGACGCAGTGGGAATATTGTACAGCACGGTAATACGAAGTAAAGCTTTAACGTCCACATCGTGGGGCTGCGGCTGCATCGGATCCCAGAAGAAAATCAGAATATCGACGTTCCCCTCGCAGATCATAGCGCCTAGTTGCTGATCACCCCCCAATGGTCCCGATTTTAAGCGAATTACCGTAGGTGGCACCATGCCAGCTTCTTCACATTTTTGAGACAAGGTATCGTCCACCAGTTTCCCGGTGGTACCTGTACATACCAGGTCATGTTGTCTTAACTCTTTCCAGTTAAATGCCACCCACTCCATGATATCCTTTTTGCGGTTATCGTGGGCAACTATGCCTATTGTTTTCTTTTTCTTCATTCTAAAAAGGGCTAAACCATTTCTTTAATATCGTTAATGATTTGCTGAGCCAACTTCGAGGCTTTGTCCATCGACCCGGCTTCAGCATAAATACGGATGATGGGTTCGGTATTCGATTTACGAAGATGTACCCACGAGTCCGCAAAGTCTATTTTAACTCCGTCAATATCAGTCACCTGTTCTGATGCATATTTCTCTTTCATTTTTACCAGAACTCCATCGACATCGATATCGGGTGTCAATTCAATTTTATTTTTTGAGATAAAGTAATCGGGATATGTTTTTCTAAGCTCCGAGCATTTCATGCCGCTTTTTGCCAGGTGCGACAAAAACAAGGCAGCACCCACCAACGCATCTCTGCCGCTGTGACTCGCAGGATAAATAACACCACCGTTTCCTTCGCCACCAATAACAGCATTGGTTTCGCGCATTTTAGCGACCACATTTACTTCTCCAACTGCACCTGCAGCATAGCTTTGTCCGTGTTTCTCGGTTACGTCGCGAAGCGCCCGGCTCGACGACAAGTTTGAAACCGTATTCCCCGGAGTGTGAGCCAACACATAATCGGCCACTGCCACCAGTGTATATTCTTCGTTAAACATCGAGCCGTCTTCGTTAATGACTACCAAACGGTCAACATCGGGATCCACAACAAAACCTACGTCAACTTTTTCATTCCGGATAATTTCGGCTGTCTCCACCAGGTTTTCCGGAAGCGGTTCAGGAGTGTGTGCAAAATGTCCGGTAGGTTCACAATTAATTTCCACCACTTTCTCGATTCCCAGCGCTTTGAACAAGGCCGGCATGGCCACTCCTCCAACCGAGTTAACGGCATCAACCGCCACTGAGAAACCGGCATTGCGGATGGCTTCCACATCCACCAGTTCGAGATTAAGCACATGCTGAATATGTATATCGGTATAGTCTTTCTCGACAACTGTTCCGAGTGCATCCACTTCTGCAAAAACAAACGATTCGCTTTCCGCTATTTCCAGTACTTTTGCACCTTCATCGGCGTTCAAAAATTCTCCGGAAGCGTTTAACAACTTTAAGGCATTCCATTGTTTGGGATTGTGACTTGCAGTAAGAATAATACCTCCATCGGCTTTTTCTTCGGTAACTGCAATTTCGGTGGTTGGCGTGGTTGCCAAACCAATATTAACCACGTTACAGCCCATGCCGGTAAGAGTTGCCACTACAAGCGAGCTCACCATTTCACCCGAAATACGGGCATCGCGCCCCACCACAAGTGTAATCTTTTCTTTTCCGGCCTTTTGCCTGGCCCAGGTAGCATAAGCTGCCGAGAATTTTACTACATCCAACGGACTAAGCCCTTCGCCGGGCTTGCCGCCAATTGTCCCACGAATTCCTGAAATAGATTTTATTAAAGTCATCTTTCTTGTTGTTTCTGCGGCAAAGATAAACATCAAGCCAAGATAAATGGCGAAGAAATGTCAGTTCGTCAGCGGAATTTATCATTCACAATAATCTAGTAACAAACCGGCAATCATAAATTAAGATTTGTTGCCCTTTATTCTGAAAACTAACAAAATCTAGAGGATACATTAAAGATTCTCGTCTTCGATACCTTCCAGCTCCTTGAGGGTAGCTTTCAATTTCTGGATGTAATTACCGTACAGTTTTCGGAATCCCCAGCGCAGGAAAAGAAAAACGCTGCCAACAAGCAAGACTAAAACCAAAAGACCAATAACCACCAACAAAACCAATTTGCTTGGATCGATTTGAATTGCTTCGCCCGTCTGAGTGGTCAAGCTCGCATTTACGCCTTCGTACAATCCCGAGATAAAAGCCAGACCAATGGCCACCATAAAAGTTGCCAGCGCCAGGTAGAACAACCTCTGGTACAGCCGCAAGGTATTGATGATCTTTTTTAAGGTTTCGCGAAGGTCGCAAATCACGTCACAGTTTTTCCGGACCCGGTAATATTTGATGACGAAATAGATAAAAGTTGTAAATATAAGCGCATTGCTAAAAATCCCCAGAAATATCAGCCACTTTGGCACGTCCACTCCTTTTGGAAGACTTTTCAGCACGGTTGGCGACACCAGAAAATCGTCGAAAGCAAACAACAGGATCAAAACGAACAACACCAAAAATCCGATTCTGATGTTCCGGTCGATCCGCTCAATCAGGCTGCCCGTACGTTTGCTCAGCATACTCCTCAACTGATTTTCATCCAACTCCTTTCCGGCAGGAAGCTTATCCCATGTTTTCTTCAGGTCGTTTAAATCCATTATTATCCTTCCGTGTCCATGAATTTCTTTAACTTCTTTTTGATCCGGTTCATTTTCACCCGCACATAATTTTGAGTGATTCCCGTGATCTCAGCAATTTCCTCGTACTTTTTATCTTCGAGGAAAAGCAAAACAATCGACTTTTCAACGCCCGTTAAATAATTAATAGCCTTGTGTAGCTCTTTGATTTTCTCCTCTGTTTCCGAATCATAAACTTCATCTACAATTTGAAAATTCTCGTAAGAAAGAAGATTCTGATCGGGCCTTCTTTTGCTTTTTTTGAAAGTCGTAATTGCTGTATTCAGCGCCACCCTGTACATCCAAGTCGAAACTTTCGACTCTTCCCTGAAAGTTGGGAATGATCTCCAGAGTTGCGCTATAATTTCCTGGAAAAGGTCGCTCCGGTCATCATCTGTGTCGCAATAAATATTGCAGACCTTATGAATGATGCCCTGATTCTTCTGTATTATTTGTAAAAAATCCTTTTCCAAAATCAGGTTATTAGTAGCTAAACTTGTTAAAAATTACACTATTTAATCCCCTAAAATACAGGCTTTAGTGCTTGGATATTCTTGATAAGAAAATAAATTCCTTGTTGATTCTTTCCTTTTCCCCCAGGAAGGCACTGATTATCCCACCCTGAAATTAATGCATTTTCAAAAACTTTACTTCGTCGTCGCTAAGAAAACGCCATTTTCCACGGGGCAGGTTCTTTTTGGTAAGCCCGGCAAATAACACACGATCGAGTTTTTTTACACGGTAGCCCAAATGCTCGAATATACGACGTACAATACGGTTTTTACCCGAATGAATCTCTATCCCTATTTCGGTTTTGGCTTCAGCATCGATATAACTGATCGCATCGGCTGCAATAAAACCATCTTCCAGTTCAACACCTTCAGCAATTTTTTCCAGATCGGCTTTGGTCAGAGGTTTTTCCAGACTCACCTGGTACACCTTTTTCATGTTGTGGCTGGGATGGGTAAGCTTTTTCGACAAATCGCCATCGTTGGTAAAAAGCAACAACCCGGTAGTGTTCCTGTCGAGTCTTCCCACCGGATAAATCCGTTCACTACAGGCCTCCCGAACCAATTCCATCACGGTTCTCTCGGCATGCGGATCGTCGGTAGTTGTTACAAAATCCTTTGGTTTGTTCAGCAACAAATACACCTTTTTTTCGGCGCTCAACACCCGGCCGTCAAAACGAACTTCGTCGCCCGGCATTACCCGTGTTCCAAGCTCCGTAATCACTTTCCCGTTTATGGTAACCACTCCGGCCGTGATATAGGTATCGGCTTCACGGCGCGAGCACACTCCCGAATTGGAAATAAACCGGTTCAAGCGCATTCCTTCCGATGAAAGCGTACGGTCTTTGGGTTGTCTGTCAGGCTTTGCCTCCTGTTTTTTCTTTACAAAAGGTTTCTTCTCCCATTTCCGCGGGGCAAATTCCTTTTTAGGTTCTTCTTTCACTACCGGTCTCGATTTTCCGATTCGCTTTCCGGTAGGAGCTGATCCTGTTTTTTTTGGGGGCCGTCCCGGCGTCCCTGAATTACGCGAACTGCTTCCGCTTCTGTTGTTTTGCCTGTTCATTGCTGTTTTTACTTTTTGCAAAGATCGATAAAAATTCGAATTACAAATTTTATTTGCCTCAAATCCATTAATTTCGGAAAACATTTCAAAAAAACACGTTATGCAATCACACGAAATAGATTACAAAATTATCGGACACGATGTACAACTGGTGGAAGTAGAACTGGATCCCGGAGAAACCGTAATTGCCGAAGCAGGCGCGATGCTCTACATGGAAGAGGGAATTGATTTTCAGGCACGAATGGGTGACGGATCGAATCCAAGAGCAGGCTTTTTTGACAAATTAGTGTCTGCCGGATCACGGTTAATTACCGGAGAATCGCTGTTTCTTACGCACTTCACCAACCAGGGATGGGGCAAAAAACATGTGGCCTTTTCGGCTCCTTACCCCGGAACCATCATCCCTTTAAATCTGCCTTACCTTGGTGGCAGGGTGATCGTTCAAAAAGATGCTTTCTTGTGTGCCGCACTCGGAACCAAAATTTCGATCACCTTCAACCGAAAACTGGGCGCCGGATTTTTTGGCGGCGAAGGATTTATTCTTCAGCAGCTGGAAGGCGATGGCAGAGCGTTTATTCATGCCGGAGGAACTGTTATTGAACGGCAACTAAACAATGAAACCCTAAGAGTGGACACCGGATGTATTGTAGGTTTCGAAACATCGATCGACTACAGTATAGAGCAGGCCGGAAGTTTGCGCTCGATGGTATTTGGCGGCGAAGGAATTTTCCTGGCCACCTTACGCGGTACCGGGAAAGTATGGCTGCAAAGTATGCCGATCCGAAAACTGATTGCTGAACTCTCGCCGGCAGGAGGCAACGCTCGAAAAGAAGGACGATCGGGATTGTTGAATCAACTTTTGGAAGGATAAACCAGTATTCAGTCGCAGTTAACAGTATTCAGGGAAAAGGAATACGAGATTAAAAGTATAATTTTAAATGGGGAGAAGCATCCAAAATCTTCTCCCCATTTTTTTATCTTACAAAGCGAATTCTCGGGAAATAGTTTGTTTCTTTTCCTTTATTAATTCTGAAAGTATTAAAAATAATCAACACCAAATTGTATAGATACAAGCCCCCTAAAGAAAGTATTTTGTAAACAGGATTTCCGAGAATAGCCGGGGAAATATCGCCCGATTGTCTTAGACGATAATAAGTACTGGCAATAAACCAGATATAAGTTATCAAAAGCACAATGGTCCAGGTTATTTGAAAATTAAGCACATTTTTTGCTAATTGATCAATTAGTTTGAGTTTACCTTTTTTCGAGATCCACATGATCAGTGGAATAATAATCCCCAGCAATGGAAAGATAATAAAGCCGAGTGAGGAGAGATTCAATGACATTAAGAAACCTTTGTCTTCTTCTATTTTCCATTCCATCAAATCTTCGGGAGCTACATCCAGTGCCTCCGATAGCCGAACCAAAGTATCACCGCGAGGTTCTGTTTCTCCGTTTTCGATTCGTTGTACCGTTCTCAAACTCACTCCCGATTTATCGGCCAGTAATTCCTGCGATATTCCTTTTCTTGTTCTTAAATTCCTGATGTTTTTTGCCAGATTTTGATTTCTCATTTTCTTAAATTTTGATTTTAGCAGCAAATGTATTTTGCAGCAAACCATCTGGTAACGTCAAGCCTGCGTCATTTCTACGTCATATATGCCAAAGCAAAATATCATGAATGGAAACTGCAACTGAACACTGCAAGCTAAACCACCCCGGGCAAACTTATCCCTCTGATTTTCCGGTACAGATCTAGCGCAAATATGTCGGTCATCCCGGCAACAAAATCTACAATCGATTGAATTTTTGAATAAGCTGAATCATCTGCCGGCTGGTACTGATCGGGTAACAACGAAAGAATTTTCCGGCTGTATCCTTCTTTCGGATTCATTATCGCCTCCACAAATTCGTCCAGCAAAGTCCCAATGATTTTATACCCCGCAATTTCAATTTCCACAACGCTCCGGTGATTGTAAACCTCGGCTACCGAAATCTTTTGAACGCGTTTCATTGCCGCATGCTGAATCGCCGGCAAATGATCGATCAGGCTTTTTTCGAAAGTCCCGGCCAGAATTGCCTCTTCATTTTCTTCGAAAATCCGAATGCATTCATAAATAAGCTTCCCAATCACTCCCGCACGCAGGAAACTAATTTGCTCGTTACGGTCGGTTACTTTCAGCAGAGTGCTTTCAATGCGTTCAAGTTGCGATTTTTCAGCATCGGGATCATAAAATCCGAGGAATAAATTGGTGATGGTATCGTAATTCAGGATGCCCAGTTTAAAGGCATCTTCCAAATCCACGATCTGATAACAAATATCGTCGGCAGCTTCCACCAGGTAAACCAGCGGGTGGCGGCAAAAACTTCCGTCTTCCTTTTGCTGAATCGAAAGTGCTTCTGCAATTTTCAGGTAGTTTTCCTTGTCCGATTGAAAAAATCCAAACTTTGATTTTGTGGCTGCCGTTGATTCAAACGGATATTTCACAATGCTTGCCAGCGTGGAATACGTTAAAGCAAATCCACCGTTTCGCTTCCCGTTAAACTGATGAGTTAAAGTTCGAAAGGCATTGGCATTTCCATCAAAATGTGTAAAATCTCTCCACTCTCCGTCGCTCAGCTCTTCCTCAAATTTCTTCCCGTTTCCTTTTAGGAAAAAATTGGAGATGGCTGCCTCGCCCGAGTGTCCAAAAGGAGGATTTCCGAGGTCATGTGCCAGGCAGGCTGTTGAAACGATGCTGCCAATTTCGTGAATCAAATGATTTTCCGGATATTTTTTCACCAAACGTTCCGCCAGAATACTCCCGAGCGACCGCCCCACACTTGCCACTTCCAGACTATGTGTCAAACGGTTATGCACAAAAACATGCTCAGGCAGTGGAAAAACCTGGGTTTTGTTTTGCATCCGTCTGAAGGGAGACGAAAAAATGATACGGTCGTAATCGCGCTGAAACTGTGTCCGGTCCTCATGAGCCGCCAGTGGCTGATGATCTTCCATTCCCAGTCGTTTGGCAGAAAGCAATTGGTTCCAATCCATCGTAATTATTTAAATCACGAAAATAATGAAATTCCACGATCAAGGAGGAAAAATCAAAACTATCAACCACCATACGGGTAAAGTAGAATGAATTTAGTCGCGCCAGAAAGTACGGGTAAAAATAATGATCACACTATAAATCTCCAGACGACCGATCAACATCAGCAAAGCAAGAAAATACTTGGCTCCGGCGGGCAAGTGCATAAAATTGCTCACCGGACCAACCGTTCCGAAACCGGGCCCGATACCCGCCATACTGGTTGCCACCGCACCAAACGAAGTCGCCAGATCCTCGGTCCACAACAACATGATCATGGTTCCCACGATTACGATGAAATAGTAAACAAAAATGAAGGTCATAATCTGTGTAACATGATTCTCTTTTACCCGTTGCCCGTTGTACTGCAATAGGCGAACCGTATTGGGCGAAATGATTTCCTTGAAAGTCAACTTCATTTTCTTAAAAGCAATCACATGGCGAATCACTTTCACTCCGCCCCCGGTCGATCCAGCAGAAGCTCCGATCAGCATCAGCATCCCGATTAAAAGTATGGCCTGAACCGGCCACTGAAGATAATCGGCAGTGGCAAAACCGGTTGCGGTGATTATTGAAACCACCTGAAAGAAAGAACTCCTGAAAGCACTTTCCAATCCGTATTCCTGATGAAGAGAATAAAGAATCAGTGTAATAACTCCACCAACGACCAGAATAATAGCCAGGTACGCCCTTAATTCTTCGTTGTAAAAAACAGATTTGAACCGCCGGCGAAGCATCATAAAATGCACCGTAAAATTCACTCCCGACAATAACATAAAAAGTGTTATCACATACTGAATGTAAGGCGAATACCCGGCGATACTGTCGTTTTTGGTAGAGAATCCACCTGTGGCAATTGTGGCAAAAGAATGACATACACTATCAAACAACGGCATGCCTCCGATACACAGAAAAATAACTTCAGCAAAGGTTAGTCCCATATAAATAAGCCACAGGTTCCGGGCCACTTTGCGAATTCGGGTCGAAATTTTTTCGTTGTCGACATTTGAAGCCTCAGAATAGAAAAGATAGATTCCGTGAATTTTCAGAAAAGGCATAATGGCCACCACCAGAACGATAATTCCCATCCCCCCGATCCAGTGGGTTTCAGAGCGCCAAAACAAAATACTTTTGGGCAGCGCTTCAATATCGGCCAATATAGAAGATCCCGTGGTGGTAAAACCTGAAATCGACTCAAAAAATGCATTGGTGAACGAAGGGATACTGTTGGTGATCTGATAAGGAATGGTACCAACGAGGCCCATCACTACCCAAGCCATACAAACGATCACAAAACTTTCACGAATCGAAGGTTCAATGTAACGTTGCCGGCGGGTACTAACATTCAATGCAACACCCGACACAAAAGTGGTCGCAAACGACAACAACATTTTTAAAGCGATCGCCTCGCGGTAAAAAAATGAAATCCCCACAGCCAGCAACATAAACAGGCTTTCGAATACCATCACGATGGAGATAAAATGCAAAAGAAGCGCAATATTAATCTTCGATCTCTTCATATTGAAATCAGGGAAACAGCGTGGCAGATCATCTTAAAATTAATGCAAGACGATGTACTGCACTATAAATTTAAAGAATTGGATTGAATTGTTAACTCTCAGGTAATTTACGCCATTCTAACGGGAGGGGGAAGATTTGTATAAAAAAATGCATTGATTTGCAGCGTACTGATGTGTTCCCAATACCAAGGCTCCAAACAGACGAAGGTTTGATCGGGTCGCGCATCGCTTATTTCGGAAGCGACC
Organism: Maribellus sp. YY47; assembly: GCF_023111095.1. Classification (GTDB taxonomy): domain Bacteria; phylum Bacteroidota; class Bacteroidia; order Bacteroidales; family Prolixibacteraceae; genus Draconibacterium. The sequence continues at coordinate 332,569 of NZ_JALGYW010000001.1, read as the reverse complement.
AAAACCGCCTCTTCCTTTTCCTGTATTTCTTCAACAAATGTCGGTTCATCGGCATTTACCGAATAGTCTTCCTGCTCGTATACCAACGTCGAAAGCTCTTCCACACCAATACGAACCGTACCGGCACAAACGGAAAAGATCACGTTCACGGGTAAAAACAGAACAAGTACAATAATCAGTCGAATCACAACCACTTTTCAGAATTTTCGCGACAAATGTAACACAGCCCCATTGAAGTTTTGCTTTTAACAAAATAAAAGACTCTAATATTGACCATTATTTAATTCATTAGCAATCAAAGCCGACCTACCGGAAAAAACACTAGACAACAATCAATTACGAGTTACAGGATATAAGTCGAAAATTTCCGAACCTGCCCGGCAAGTTCTTTGGCACGGTGGCCGGTAATTTCGTCCAGGCGTTGCCAGAATTTTGGCCCGTGATTTTTTACTTCGGTATGAACGAGTTCGTGCAATAAAATATAGTCGATTAAGGCATCCGGAAGTTTCATCATTTGCAGGTTCAAACTAATGTTGTTGGCCGAAGAACAACTGCCCCAGTTGCGCCGGTTGTCGCGAATGGTCACTTTATTATATTGAAAGCCGTGTTGTTTTGCCAGTTCAGCCAAACGGCCGGGTAATATTTGCTTAGCCTCAAAACGATAGATTTCTGTCAGGCATTTTTCGGCAAAAGCTTTTGACTGATCCGAGTCAAAATCAGCCAGCATAATCCGGATCACTTTCCCTTTTCTGCTTACCCGGTTGGCATCCGACTTCAGGAACTGAACCTGGTACAATTTGGTTTTCATCCCGGCTTCCGGATCAATCTTTGTTTTTCGGGCATCCAGCCGCGACTGTTGCTCCAAAATCCAGGCTTCGTTTTTCAAAACAAAATTCACCACTTCCTTTGATGAAACATAAAAAGGATAGGAGACCAATATTGATTTATCGGGTTTAATGCTTAGTTTTATGTTTTTAGAACGACTATTTTTCGAAAAAGTAACTTGACCAATATGTTTTAGTTGAACTACTTGGTTCGGCATCTGTTATTCTAATAAAAATTCGAAACCAAAGATATCAAACATGGACAATAAAAAAACGGAGGTTTTTGTAAACCTCACCAAAAATGACACTCTCGTTGCATTGGATGACAAAATCCTGAAAGGCAGTCTGGTTTTCGACTCTCTGAATCCGTTCCCGGGCTATTACCACGAACTTCCTACCGATGCCAGTTCGATGTATATATACATGGTATTGGGAAAACAATATCCGCTGGAAGAAATCCTTCGTGCAACGCAAAACATCGAAAAACAGTACGACTGGAATTTTGATGCAGGCAAAGCCTATATTACCATTGGGTCTACGAACCTGGATGCGATCAGGCTGAAGCATTTACCCGAACTTGATCTGGTGGAAAAAATACAGGAAGCCTATCTTAAGCAGGGAATTACTTTCCTGATGAACAAAAAACTAAGCGGGAAACTGGAAGCGCGCACCAAAATTGTGAAATTCCTCGTGTTGGAAGAACTGGCATCGGGCATTTACCAAAACGCCGAAGACGATACTTTTGCCTATATTTTTATTTCGCGCTACCTCGACGCTGAAGAATTTATTAAAGTTTCGATGGACGTGAAGTACAATTGGGAAGCCCACGAGTTTGATGCCGCCAGCGCTTCAATTTATTCAGATGGCAAACTTTATGAAGCCGTACGTATCCGCTCCGACAAAATGGATGTTGAATACTTAAGCGACATCCAAAAACTGTATGAACAGAAAATGAAATAAAATTTCAGCAAAATAATAAAACGAAGGTGGTTCTTTGAGCCACCTTTTTCTGTGAAAGTCTCCCTGTAAACGATAGCAGTAATTTTTAAGAAAATAATTTTCTGTCCGTGCTCTATGGCAACAATGATTTGGTCATTCAGTCTGCTATCAGTTTTTTCTGCGGGTTCCAAGACACCAAGAAAAGCTCGACCTATTTGGCTATACGACTTTCATACTGATTTGTGACAAAATATTGTCATGAAGGTTTTTTCTGAAAGTCAAATATTAAAAATATCCCATTCTCAATTTTGAATGTAAAATATTCAACAAAATCCTGAAAATTGGATATTGCGAATTCTACATTGGGTGTTCTGCATTAAAAATTGTAAACAAATCCCCGATAGAAGTAAAAATCTTTACTTTCATACCTGTTGATGATTCCAGAGAATCATGATTGTTTTATTTTCCAAACCTGCACGCAAAGCCTGAAGATTTTTCTTCATTTTTAATACCTTTGCTGATGCTCGGCAGTTAGTATTGATTGAAAACCTTATCCAACATCTCGATGGGAAATAAAACACGTTTCGTCTCGTTAATCTCGGTTACAATTGTTTTAACCGGAATAATTGTCGTTCTGTTAAGTGGGTGCAACAATCATTCGTCAACCCAAAGTCCATCCTACACAACCGACACCATTTCCAGGGGTGAGGTAGTTTCATCGATAAAGGCATTTGGAACGGTGGAATCAGAAAAAGACCGCATGGTTCTTTGTCCCGAAAGAAGCATCATCAAAAAAGTGTACAAAACGCCGGGTAATAAAGTTTCGAAAGGCGAACTGATCCTGGAGCTCGACGGAGAAAGCGTTCAAAATGAAATCGAAAGAATGACTTCTCAACTCGAAGTTAAAATCAATGCAGTGGAAAAGATCCAACTCAATACTGAAAGCACACAACTCGATCTTAAACAAAATGAAGAAGTCAAGAAGAACAGAATTGAGAAACTAAAAACGATGCTGACTGATCAGGAGAACCTGGTAAAAGCAGGCACGCTCACTGAAAACAGGATGGAAAGAACCCGCCAGGAAATTGACCTGGCTGAAAAAGACCTCCAGAAACTGATCGACAAAAATACGCTGCGTATTGCGCAAATGGAAGCAGACATTAACGGCCAGTTACTGCAGGTTGAAACACAGAAAGCCAACCTAAACGATAAAAAAGCACTGCTGAACAAACTCAAAGTTACCGCACCTGTTCCGGGAGTGATACTGGAAGTAGGAGGAGAAAACGGCTCACGGATAGAAGCCGGGAGGATGCTGGTGCGGATGTCGGATCTTTCATCCTTTAAACTGGTTGGAATGATCGACTCGAAATATTCCTTTCAGCTGAAAACAGGCAACAATGTAGTTGTTCATGCTGAAGGAGGCGATTTGAACGGTCAGATCGGAAAAATTATTCCAATTATGGACGAGCGGATGCAATTCGATGTTCATTTAACCGAAAAAAGTGATCCCAAACTTATTCCGGATCAAAACCTCCCACTCGATATAATCATCAGTGACCAGAAAAATGTACTCCGCTTAAAGAAACAGCCGGAATTTGGAAACACGACACGTCAGTCGCTTTATGTGGTGAAGGGCAAAAAAGCGATAAAAACCGAAGTGGTTTTTGGCACTGTTGGCAGCGACTGGTGCGAAATTGTTTCAGGACTAAACGAAGGTGACGTTATAATAACGAATGGTCCTGATCCGATTTTGGGCACCGATGTCATAGATTTAAAATAACCCGCCCGTCGACTGCTTTTCATTTAATACCGAAACTCCCAATCCGGATATTTCGCTTTATAGATTTGCGATCTGTCTGAAATTAAATCCGCACCCTTTCCTTTTTCTCACAATTTTCCTTTAAATTGTACAGAAACAAATGTTTATCACTCATTATTTCACTAAAAATCATTTTCATGAAAAAATTAGTTGCTGAATTTATTGGAACCATGTGGTTGGTAATCGGTGGTTGCGGAAGTGCAGTATTTGCTGCCGCCTATCCCGATCTCGGAATAGGTTTTGCCGGAGTAGCGCTTGCGTTTGGTCTTACAGTATTAACAATGGTATATGCCATCGGCCATGTATCGGGTTGCCATTTGAATCCAGCGGTATCGGTCGGTCTTTGGGCAGGTGGACGGTTTGATGCCAAAAATCTCCTACCCTACATCATTTCCCAGGTTCTGGGAGCAACCCTGGGTGCCGCCATCTTATACATTATTATTACCGGCTCCGGAAAAGAAATTGGCAGTTTTGCCGCCAACGGCTTTGGCGACTACTCCCCCGACGGATACAGTATGCTTTCGGGACTCGTTTCTGAAATCGTAATGACCTTTATGTTTTTGATTGTTATTTTGGGAGCCACTCATTCGAAGGCGCCAAAAGGATTTGCAGGAATTGCGATAGGTTTAGCTCTAACTCTTATCCATCTAATCAGTATTCCAATTACCAACACATCGGTAAACCCTGCAAGAAGCACCAGTCAGGCATTGTTTGTTGGCGATTGGGCGTTGGGTCAACTGTGGCTTTTCTGGGTAGCCCCGATTATTGGTGCATTGATTGCCGGCTTTGTGTACAAACTGGTTTCACCTGAAAAAAAATAGACCCAAAAATAAAGACATAAAAAAAGAGCGGCATTTTATGTCGCTCTTTTTGTGGAGAATATCGGAATCGAACCGATGACCTTTTGACTGCCAGTCAAACGCTCTAGCCAACTGAGCTAATCCCCCGTTTGAGGTTGCAAATATAAAAATATTTTTTTCAAAACATCCAATAAAAATTTGGTAAAGTTTTTGTTGTTCATTCAAACGGACAGATCTTAGATTTATTCATGAACAGTGTTCATTACGGGGAATTACATTCTACATTAAATTAAAGTATTTAGAGCTTGGAAATAAATATTATTTTCTATCTTTAAACCCCGTTTTTAAGGGACTAAAATTCGAATAAAACAAGTAAAAATAGCTAAGTATGGAACTTAAAAAATCGCCGAAAGCTGATCTCGAAGGCCGTAAGAATACTTACTGGTTGTTGGGATTGGTTGTGGCTTTAGGCATCACACTTGTTGCCTTTGAATGGACTACCAAGCCAAGCAAAGCTGATTCGCTGGGACAAGTTCAGGCACAGGAAGTGGAAGAAGAAATCATTCCGATCACTCGTGAACAGCAAGTAAAACCACCGCCACCACCACCACCACCAAAAGTTGTTGAAGTATTGAATATTGTAAGCGACGAGGTGAAAATTGAAGACGAACTCGAGATCGACTCAGAAGCAGACGAAAACACCGTGATCGATGTTGCTCCGGTAATTGAAACTGCTGAAGAAGAAGAAGAAGATGAAGCTCAGGTTTTCCTTATCGTGGAAGACATGCCTGAATTCCCGGGTGGTGACCTGGCATTGCGTAAATACATTGCCAACGCTATCAAATATCCTGTAATCGCTCAGGAAAACGGTATCCAGGGTAAAGTTTATGTAACTTTCGTTGTTGGAAAAGACGGAAAAGTAACCAATGCAAGTATTGCAAGGGGTGTTGACCCGTCGCTCGACAAAGAAGCGCTTCGCGTTGTAAACAGCCTTCCTACATGGAAGCCCGGAAAACAACGTGGCAAACCAGTTAATGTATCGTACACGGTGCCAATTAACTTCGTGTTGCAGTAATAACAGAAAGACAATATCTTTGCACTCCTGTTTCTTATGAAGCAGGAGTTTTTTTGTGATTAAAAATTAGACAATGATAGAAACAGCACCTATAACAGAAAAAGCAGTAATTGTTGGATTAATCAACTCTCAGCAGGACGAACGTCAGGTTAAGGAATATCTGGATGAACTGGAGTTTCTGGCCGACACAGCGGGTGCTGTTGTTTTGAAGAAATTTACCCAGAAAATGGATGTCCCCAACAAAGCCACCTTTGTTGGCCCGGGGAAACTTGAGGAAATTGGCAATTACATTAAAGTAGTGGAAGCCGATACTGTTATTTTCGATGACGAGCTTTCGCCCACGCAGCTTCGGAATATAGAACGCCAGCTGGAATGCAAAATTCTGGACCGGACCAACCTTATTCTGGATATTTTTGCCAAACGAGCACAAACCGCTCATGCAAAAACGCAGGTAGAACTGGCACAATATCAATACCTGCTCCCGCGACTAACAAGAATGTGGACCCACCTTGAGCGTCAGCGGGGAGGTATCGGGATGCGCGGTCCGGGGGAAACTCAGATTGAAACCGACCGCCGTATTATCCTCGAAAAAATTGCCCGGCTAAAGGAACAGCTGATAAAAATCGACAAGCAAAAAGCAACTCAGCGGAAAAACCGCGGGAAGCTGGTTCGGGTTGCTTTGGTCGGATACACCAACGTCGGAAAATCGACGATCATGAATATGATGGCCAAATCAGAAGTGTTTGCCGAAAATAAACTTTTTGCAACCCTCGATACCACCGTCAGAAAAGTAGTTATCGAAAATATTCCTTTTCTGCTGGCCGATACCGTTGGGTTTATCCGCAAACTTCCTCACGGACTGGTTGAATCGTTCAAATCGACCCTCGATGAAGTGCGCGAAGCCGACATTCTCTTGCACATTGTAGACATTTCACATTCCGGTTTTGAAGAACAGATCGAAACTGTTAACAATACCTTAAAGGAAATTGATGCCGGTGATAAACCGCTGATTTACATCTTTAATAAAATTGATGCGTTCTCGCACGAAGAAAAAGATGAAGATGACTTGACACCACGTACAAAGGCCAATTTCACCCTGGATGAATGGAAAAACTCGTGGATGGCAAAAAACAATACTCCTGCTTTGTTTATTTCTGCGATTGAGAAGGAAAACATCGATTCTTTCAAGCAGAATTTATACGAAGCGGTGAAAAAGATACATGTTCAACGTTTTCCGTTCAACGATTATCTGTATGAAATTACAGAGGAGTAATTATTTACTCCTTACAATTTTCATCGCCCTGCTTATTCAGGCAAACCGAATACAAGTCGGTTCTCCTGTCTTTTAAATTACGCACCGCGCCAAAAGAGTGGAGTTCTTTGAGCAGGTCAAGATCAGCATCGGCCACCAGAATCATTTCGGTGTTGGCTGTTGCTTCTGCTTTTATGCCGTTGGCAGGAAACGAAAAATCGCTGGGAGTAAATACCACCGACTGCGCAAACTGAATGTCCATGTTTTCGACCTTGGGTAAATTTCCAACCGAACCGGCAATGGCCACATAGCATTCGTTCTCAATAGCACGGGCACGGGCACAATAACGTACCCGCGAGTATCCGTTTTGTGTATCTGTCAGGAACGGAACAAATAATATATTCATCCCCTGCTGCGCAAGAATTCTTGGAAGTTCGGGAAACTCAACGTCATAACAAATCAACACCCCGATCGGGCCACAATCCGTTTCAAAAACTTCGACGGTGTTTCCTCCCGACAAGCCCCACCATTTTGCCTCGTCGGGTGTGACGTGAATTTTCTCGTACATTTCAGAAGTTCCGTTTCTCCGGCACACAAATCCGACGTTATACAGTTTTTCATCTTTCACCGCCGGCATGCTTCCGGTGATAATATTGATATTGTATGAAATTGCGAGTTTGGTAAAACGCTCTTTGATCTCATCGGTATATTCAGCCAGCTTCCGAATGGCCTTCGCCTCTGAAAGGTGATTGTAGTCGGCCATCAACGGAGCATTAAAAAACTCGGGAAACAAAACAAAGTCACTTTTATAACTCGAAACTGCATCCACAAAATATTCCACCTGGGTGAACAACTCACCAATATCTTTATAAAGCCGCATTTGCCATTGTATCAATCCAATGCGAACGACAGACTTGTGCGCTCCGGCTTTATCCGAAGTTTTCTGGTAATAAATATTGTCCCACTGAAGCAAAACAGCATATTCTTTCGATTCTTTATCACCCGGCATGTAACCCTTCAAAATTTTTTTAACATGGAAATCGTTCGAAAGCTGAAAAGTTAAGGTGGGATCATACAATTCGCGCAACTTCACCTTTTGAATGAATTCCTTCGGAGTTACTTCGCTGGCGTGCAGGTGATAATTTGGGATACGCCCTCCAAACACAATCGCTTTTAAATTGAGGTTTTCACAAAGCTCTTTCCGCGCATCGTACAACCGGCGACCAATACGCAGCCCGCGATAATCGGGACGGATAAAAACATCGATTCCGTAAAGTACATTTCCTTTCGGATTATGGGTGTTGAAAGTGTAATTGCCTGTTATTTCCTGGTAGGTATGATCGTCACCAAACAATTCGTATTTTACGATGATAGAAAGAGCACACCCGACAACTACATCGTTCACCAGCACAGCCAGCTGCCCTTCCGGAAAAATCTTTAACAGCTTTTGAAAATGCAGCTCACCCCAGTAAGCACCCGGCCAATTGGAGTAGGCCTCAATCATCGACTTCTTGAGTTCTTCGTAATCTCCCAGATTTAATTGTCGCAATTCAACGGTGTCAATTGGTTCCATAAATGCCTGTAATTTAGATCCGGTATAATTTACTAAAAATACGGAAGTCTCAAAAACAAAAAAAGTCCGGAGTTACCGGACTTTCTTGTAATATGATATGAGCTAACGTCTTATTTTACTTCTCCTTTGGCCACCAGCCATTCAGCAATTTGTACTGCATTTAAAGCCGCACCTTTTTTAATTTGGTCGCCTACACACCAGAAAGTGATTCCGTTTGGATTGGCAACGTCTTTGCGAATTCTTCCCACATAAACATCGTCTTTACCCGACACAAACAACGGCATCGGATATTGTTTTTCTGCAGGCTTGTCAACAACCGTTAATCCTTCGAAATTTTCGAATGCAGCTTTTACTTCTTCCACCGAAAGTGGTTTTTCGGTTTCCACCCAAACCGCTTCAGAGTGGGCACGGGCTACCGGGATACGCACACAGGTTGCACTCACTTCGGCATCGGTGTGCATAATTTTCTTGGTTTCCCAGTTCATTTTCATCTCTTCCTTGGTATAATCGTTATCCAGGAAAACATCAATTTGCGGGATGATATTCATCGCCAACTGATACGGAAATTTACTGATCGTTGGTTCTTCACCATTGGCTACTTCTTTCACCTGGTTTTCCAATTCGGCAATTCCCTGTGCACCTGCACCGCTCGCTGCCTGATAAGTAGCTACATGAATGCTTTTGATCGGAGAAAGATCTTCAATAGGCTTCAGCGCTACCACCATCTGAATGGTTGAACAGTTTGGATTGGCAATGATATTACGCGGACGATTCAAGGCATCTTCCGGGTTTACTTCGGGCACAACCAATGGTACGTCGTCGTCGTAACGAAATGCGCTCGAATTATCAATCATGATAGCTCCGTGCTTGGTGATGGTTTCAGCATATTCTTTTGAAATACTTGCACCGGCAGAAGTCAAGGCAATATCAATATCTTTAAAATCGTCGCCATGCTTGAGTTCCTTTACAGTAAGCTGTTTACCCTTGAATTCGTAGGTACGGCCGGCACTCCTTGCCGAGCCAAAAATCACGAGCTCGTCCATCGGGAAATTTCTCTCTGCGAGCACTTTCAGGAACTCCTGTCCTACGGCACCGCTCACGCCAACAATTGCAACTCTCATGTTTGAATCTTTTAATAAATTAAAGTCCTTGCTATCAATTAAGTGGGCCAAAGTTAGTATTTTGCAAATAATTGTAATGTTATGAGGCCCAATCTTCCAAAAATATTAACATTCCTCCTTGTCTTTTATAGCCTGCCGGGGCATTCTCAGGAAATATGGAGTGAGCATTTCTCTCTTCCTGAAAAAGGCATTTGGGGATCTGACGACGGGAGCACTGTACTCTCCGATTTTGAAGGCATCACATCCTGGACTTTGGAATACCCCAATGTTTCGCTTTCAAATGCTGACGACTATGCCAAAACAGTTTCCACTTCGGGAGGAAGGTTTGAATGCCGCGACATTAATGGCGAAGTGGTTTGGTACTCTGAAGAAATCGATATTTCGGAATATACCAACGTCAACATTCAGCTCATTGCCAGCGAAACGGGAAGCGGCAAAAACGAAGAGACAAAATATCTGAAAGCCTTTTATCAAATCGATGACGGCCCTGTTTTTCTTTTTGAAAGCAAGGGAGAAAACTATGGAAACTGGGGGCTTGACACTGCCCGCCAAACCAATTTGAATGGAGAAAGGCTGCAGATCGTGGTACAGATGAACAATCATTATGCATCGGATAAAGTGATTTTGGATGAAGTGGTGGTAAGCGGCGAAGAAAAGGATCCGGTGTTTATTGAGCCCGGCGACATACTGATCAGCGAAGTGCTTTTTAACCCGGTTCCGGAAGGCGAAGATTATGTGGAGATTTACAACTATTCGGAAAAGCAAATCCCACTCAATAAACTATACCTGGCCTCGAGAGACACGAAACTGGAACTCACTCAAATTTATTCGCTCACCACCGAAAAACTTTACTTCGAACCCGGCAGTTACCTCGCGCTTACCAAAGATACAAACGGCGTTTTCCCCTGGTTTTCCATCGAGTGCACCGACTGTTTTCTGCAAATGGAAAAATTCCCCTCTTTTAATAATGATGAAGATTACGTGGTTTTGCTCAACAACGAGCTGGAAGTAATCGATGAGTTGCATTACACCGAAGACCTGCATCTTCCAGTGTTTCATGACCGCGAGGGAATTTCGCTCGAACGAATTTCGTTTACCTCTGCTACCAACCAACCAGACAACTGGCACTCGGCCTCATCGTTATCGGGCTACGGCACACCCGGTTATACAAATTCACAAACAGAAAACGACCTCGCTGAAAAGGCAACCGTAAGTTTCGATCCTGAATCGTTCTCACCCAACAGTGACGGTTACAACGACGAGTATTTCATTCACTTTCAACTCGACAAACCCGGTTACCTCTGCAATGTTTGGGTATTTGATGCAGCCGGACGGCAAATAACACAGTTGGCACAAAACAATGTTTTGGGAATATCGGAAAGGCTTTCGTGGAACGGCACCAATGAAAACGGACAAGTCCAAAAATTGGGTGTTTATGTTGTTTTGGTCGAATTGTACGACCTCAACGGAAATATTACCCGCTACAAGGACGGAGTAGTTTTAACCAATGTTTTGAAATAAACTCCCTCTTTCATTCCCAAAAGTGATTCTAAAACATATTGCCTAAGAATCTTAGGTATGAGATTTTTATTACCTTTAGTTCATGCAAAAAAATCAATTGTATAAAGGAAGTCTTTCGACCATTGTGCTGAAACTGTTGAATGATAAAGGGAAAATGTACGGTTACCAGATTACCCGAGAAGTAGAGCAAATAACCACCGGGGAACTCGTGATCACCGAAGGTGCACTTTATCCCACCCTGCACAAACTGGAAGCGAAAGGCCTGCTTAGCGTTGAAATAAAAACGGTAAACAACCGCCCGCGCAAATATTATTTCCTAACCGAAAACGGGAAAGAAGAGACCCTTAACCTGCTAAACGAAATGAAATCCTTTATCCAGAATATGGATGTATTGTTAAACCCAAAACTTGCCTAGGTGAACCGCGCAGTTACAACCGAAGAAACCCAACGGCTTTTTGACTTTTGCCGTGCACAAAATGTAGAACATTACGATCTGCAAATAGAACTGGTCGATCACCTGGCATCGTCAATTGAAGAACAATGGGAGAAATGGCCGGAACTCTCATTTGAATATACACTAACCCAGGCATTCAAAAATTTCGGCAAGAAAGGTTTTACCGAAATTTGTAAGGTCAAAAAGAAAGAACTAAATAAAAAATATACCCACCTTCACATGCAGTTCTTTTATCGTTTTTTCCGTTGGCCGCAAATCTTATTGACTTTTATTCTTACCTATCTGCTATTCGAGATAATTGTATTAACAGGAAGTTTTCGAACAACTTATTTCATTTATTTCGCCATAGCCTTAAGTGCCCTCGCTTTTTTCTATTTATACTGGTTTCCGCGAAAAATAAAATTTGAGTTAAAAGACAACGCAAAGTTTCTAATGCTTGAGTTGCTCAAACAACGTTATCAACATTTTGTACTGTTTGCCTTTCTTCCGCTGAATATATTGAATGTTTTCACAATGGATATTTTTCCAAAAGAAAAATGGACTACACTATCATTCCAAGACCTTAAAGTTCAGCTTACTGTTGTTTTAATGGCTTTTCTAATGGTATGCTTTGCCATTCTAACTTATAGTTTCTCGGTATATGCTACAAAGAAAATTAAGGAGCATTTCCTTGCCCAGTATCCTGAATTTGTAAAATAACCACCTATGAACCGCACCATCACAAACAACGAAACCCAGTTTCTCTTTGAGTTCTGCCGAAAACACTACGTTTATCATTACGATTTACAGGTGGAACTAGTCGATCACCTCGCCTCATCGATTGAGGAGCAATGGATGGAGAAACCTGAGCTTTCATTCGAAAATGCATTATGGAATTCTTTCAGGAAATTTGGCATTTCTGGCTTCAGCAAGATCAAAGAACAAAAGCAAAAAGAACTCAGGAAAAAATACAACCGGCTTTTATGGAAATACCTGTTTGACTTTTTTAGCTGGCCTAAAATTGTAATGACATTTGCTTTTACAACCGTACTTGCCACGCTCTTTAAGTGGATTGAGAACGACCTATGGATTATTGTACCGTACTTTGGCGCAATGACTATTTTCCTTGTGTTTTATTACTACAGAATTTATCCCACACATTACAAAATAGGTAAGATAAATGGTAAAAAATTTATGCTCCTCGAACAATTGCAGGGAGCACAATTCATGACAATGCTTTTTATACAGGTTCCTATTCAAATTCCAAATTTTTGGAACATTTCAAAAGCATCTTTTATTCAAAGCAATGTCGGAATAATCTTTATTTCATTGCTGATAATTGTGTTTACAATTGTGCTATTGGGGCAGTTGCTTTATCTGCCCGAAAAGATAAAAGAACACTTCAGTGAACAATTTCCCGAGTTTGCGGTGTAACTTTAACCACATCTCAAGTACAAACAATAAAACCAAAGTCTCAATACGATAAATCTCAATACTCACTACTCGAATATGAAACGTAATTTCTTCTATTTTGCCTGGAAAGAATTTATCCGGTCGGCCTCGAAAAACAAAAACATGGCTACCAAGGGGATACTTATTTTCCTCGCTTTGTACTTTTCGCTGGTCGGCACCCTAATGGGCTTTCAACTGGCTGAAGAGATGGCTGATCTCCAAAATAAAATGATGGCCTTTAACGCCGCAGTTTTCATCTATGTCGGATTCGACCTCGTGATGCGCATCATGGTACAAAATCTGCCCACTTTTGGATTTCAGCCCTTTATGATCATCCCCCTGAAGCGAAAAAGGATTGCCCGTTATATGCTGAACAAATCGTTACTGCATTTTTTTAATGTACTTCCATTGTTTTTGCTTTTGCCTTTTGCGCTCAGGATCGCACAGAACGAATTGGCTACTCCGGCTTTCGCAGCCTGGCTTTCATCGCTTATCCTGATGATTTTTGTAAACCACTATCTGGCCATTTACATTAAGTGGCGTACCAACGAATCGGATGTTTTGTTTTACGGATTTCTGGCACTGGCTGCTGGAATTGTCGCTTTGCAATATTTCGGCCTTGTAAATATCAACGCGGCCTTCGGAAAAATATTCGATTTTGTAATTGCCCAACCACTGGCAGTCTTTATTTTCCCGCTTCTGATTGCTGCGCTCTATCTTTTGAACCAGAACTACATCAACAACCGGTTCTACCTCGACGAGCTAAGCAAAAAGAAAAAAGAAGGAAAAGCACACGACTTCTCGTGGCTGAACAACGTGGGGAGTTACGGCAAAATGCTGTCGCTCGAAGTAAAAATGATCCTGCGCAACAAACGATCCAAAAGCAGCGCTGTCATGTCTGTTCTGTTTCTGTTTTATGGCCTTATCATCTATAAAGACATAAAACCCGATGGTCCTGATTTTATTCTGGTTTTTGGAGGAATGTTTATGACCGGAATTTTCAGCATGATGTACGGACAGTTTTTTCCGGCCTGGCACGGAAAATATTACCCCTTGCTAATGGCTCAAAACGTAAAAATGAAACAGGTGTTGCAATCGGCCTTTTTCCTGATGGCTGCTACCAATTTTGTACTATATCTGCTGTCGCTCGGCTACATGTACATTACTCCCAAAGTATTATACATACACTTTGTGGTAATGCTTTACAATGTAGGTATAAATTCGTGGGTAATTTTTGCGCTGGGGCTTAACAGCCGCAAAGCTATAGAACTCAATCAACGCGCCGCATTTAATTACCAGGGTGTTGGAGCAACCCAGTGGCTGATGACTTTCCCGGTTCTCTTTGGCCCCATGGCAATCTTCGGACTCCTGTCCTGGGCCTTTGGAAACATTGCCGCCTACTTTATTTTCGGAGCACTGGGATTAATCGGCATCATCTTACATCCTAAACTGATCGATTATTTCACCGGGCAATACCTGAAACGCAAACACAAAATGATTGCAGGGTATAAAGCCACTTAGCAATCAGACATTCAAAATGAAAAATTAGAAATTGAAAAAATAAATATCATGATACAGGCAATTAATTTACAAAAGGATTACAACGGAACTACCGTACTGAATTTACCGGAACTAACCATCGAAAAGGGCGAAGTCTTCGGACTGGTGGGCAATAACGGAGCCGGAAAAACTACCTTCTTTTCGTTGTTACTCGATCTTATTCGAGCCACCCGCGGGAAAGTGATTATTAACGAAATTCAGGTAGCCAAGTCGGAAGACTGGAAAGAGCAGGTTTCGGCCTATATCGACGAATCGTTTACTATCGGCTACCTTACTCCCGACGAGTATTTCAATTTTATCGGAGAATTGCGCAACCTAAACACGACCGACGTAAAAGCCTTTCTTGAAAGGTTTGCCGATTTTTTTAAAGACGAAATTGTGGGCAAAAAGAAATACATCCGCGACCTCTCAAAAGGAAACCAGAAAAAAGTGGGTGTTGTCGGCGCTTTTATGGGTAATCCGGAAGTGATTATTCTGGATGAACCTTTTGCCAACCTCGATCCTTCGTCTCAGTACCAGTTGCGAAACATCATCAAGGAAATAGGTAAACAAAAGGATAAAACCATTCTGATTTCGAGTCACGATCTTGATCACGTAACCGATGTTTGTTCCCGAATTGTGATCCTTGAAAAAGGAGAAGTGGTGCGCGACGTACAAAAAACAGAATCCACGCTGGCCGAACTCGAAGAATTCTTTACTGGGGTGAAAAAAGAGACTTCTTTCATCGATGAATTATAAAACGAGACAAACCCCTATCAACCAACAAAAAAGGTTAGGTTGCAGACGGTTTTTTCTGTAATTTTAACAGAAATTTACCCAAAAATGGAAAGTAGCGAACATAACATCAAACAGGCCTACAGTAAAATGGCTCAGCTATGCAGTCGTTCTGAACAATGCTCAGCTGACATCCGAAAAAAAATAATGGCCTACGAAATCGTAGATGAAATTGTGGATGAAATCATCTCCAAACTGATTGAAGAAAAATTCATCGACGACGAAAGATATGTTCGTGCCTATGTCAACGACAAGTTCAAAATCAACAAGTGGGGAAAGGTAAAAATGCGCCATTACCTGCGCGCTAAAGGACTTTCGGACAGCTTAATTCAGAAAGGCCTTGATAATATTGACGATGAAAAGTACAGAACACTTTTGATTAAAACCATGAAGGAAAAGGCGAAAACGCTCAAAAAGAAAAGCCGCTTCGAAAAAATGGGGCAGGTTATCCGCTACGCCCAAAACCGGGGTTTTGAACCCGAACTGATACACCGCTATATGAATGAAGCAATCGATTAAGCAGACTTACAAGAAATTACCTCTAAACTACTAAATTGGAAAACGGGAAATTCTCCATACTTAAACGCTTGAAAAGCTTTTCATTTGCGTTTAATGGTCTTCAGATACTTTTCAAAGAAGAACACAATTCACGGATTCATTTTGTGGCAGCTATAATTGTAATAATTGCCGGAATCATTTTTCATATTACTGCTTACGAATGGCTGGCCCTGGTTTTTGTAATCGGATTGGTTATTGCAATGGAAGCCATTAATTCAGCGCTCGAAAACCTGGCCGATTTTGTTTCTCCGGGAAAACACGATCAAATCAAAAAAGTAAAAGATCTGGCAGCTGCAGGTGTTTTAATTTCCGCCACAACAGCACTCATAGTAGGATTGATCATTTTTCTGCCGAAAATCCAGGATCTGTTGATCACAAAATAGGTACGAAAAGAAACTTTAAACTCTGAACTTTTCCTGCTACCTTTGCACTCCATCAAAAAACATTAAATAATGATCTTAAAGGAACAGGTAAAAAACCTTGTTGAGCGCCGGGATGCGCTGAGGAGGCATCTTTGACTACGATGCAAAATTAATTGAAGTAGAAGAAGAAGAACTCAAAACACAGGACCCCGATTTTTGGAACAATCCCAAAGAAGCTGAAGCCCAAATGAAAACGATTCGCACCATTAAAGTGTGGACCGATGGTTTTCAGAAAGTAAATCAGGCTGTAGAAGATTTTTTGGTACTTTATGAATTCTTTGAAATGGAAGAAGCCCCGGAAGACGAAGTGGAAAGCTCGTATTCCGAAACGTTGATCCTAATCGAGGAACTGGAAGCCAAAAATATGCTTCGAAGTGAAGAAGATCATCTGGGGGCTGTACTCAAAATAAATGCAGGCGCCGGGGGTACCGAAAGTAACGACTGGGCCGATATGCTTTTCCGCATGTATACCCGCTATGCTGAACAACATGGGTATAAATTAAAAATCGCCGACATGCAACCCGGCGATGAAGCAGGAATAAAAAGTTGCACCATCGAAATTGAGGGAGATTATGCTTACGGCTACCTGAAAAGCGAAAACGGCGTACACCGGCTGGTGCGTTTATCGCCGTTCAACGCGCAAAACAAACGCATGACTTCCTTTACTTCGGTTTATGTAGCTCCGCTGGTCGACGATTCCATTGAAATAGAAATCAATCCTTCCGACATTAGCTGGGATACGTTCAGAAGTGGAGGTGCCGGCGGACAGAACGTAAACAAAGTGGAAACGGGCGTACGACTGCGCCACGCTCCTACCGGAATTACCATTGAGAATACCGAGAGCCGCTCGCAGCTGGGCAACAAGGAAAATGCACTGCGCCTGTTGAAATCGCAGCTTTACGAAATGGAACTCCGCAAACGACGCGAGAAAACCATGGAAATTGAAGCCCAGAAAAAGAAAATTGAATGGGGATCACAGATTCGTTCGTATGTATTGCAGCCCTACAAAATGGTGAAGGACTTGCGCACGGGTTACGAAACCGGGAATGTGAATGCGGTACTCGACGGTGAACTTGATGGATTTATCAAAGCCTACCTGATGGAATTTGGCGGTGAATAATACTAAAATCGTCCTTTTCTCTTTGGAAATTTCAGGGGCTTTTGGCATCTTGTGGCTTTATGTGTTCTAGTGTTCAAACAGGCAAATTTCGCACACATGTATTCAAACGAAAAATTCACAAACAGGGAGATTAGTTGGCTATCGTTTAACGAACGGGTACTTCAGGAAGCGGAAGACCCGGAAACTCCGTTGTTTGAACGAATTCGTTTTATCGGGATTTTTTCCAATAACCTCGACGAGTTTTTCAGGGTACGTGTGGCTACCGTCCGTCGCATGGTCGATTTGGGCGAAGATGAAGAAAACCTGCTCGGAGAAATGACTCCGACCGAGCTGCACAATAAAATTCAAGAAATAGTAAAGGCGCAGCAACAGAAGGTCGATGTCATTATGACCGACATTATCCGTGAGCTGGAAGAAAACAGCATTTTCCTGATCAATGAAAATCAACTAAGTGAAAGTCAGGGTGTTTTTGTCAAAAAATACTTTTACGACAAGGTACTGCCCAACCTGGTGCCCATCATGCTGGGAAAAAACAAGTTCCCCTACCTTCGCGACCGATCGGTGTACCTGGCCATAAAACTTTACCAAAAAGACGATCCGCAGGACAATGCTTATTCGCTGATCCGGATTCCGGGAAGATCGGTACCTCGTTTTCTTGTTTTACCTGAAGAAGACGGAAAACAATTTGTGATGATGCTCGACGACATCATCCGTTTCTGCATGGCCGACATTTTTTTCTATTTCGATTACGATTCATACGACGCTTTCACGATTAAAATTACGCGTGATGCCGAGCTCGACCTCGACGACGATATTTCGAAAAGTTTTATCGAGAAAATGAGTCAGAGTCTGAAAAACAGAAAAAAAGGGAAACCCGTGCGCCTTATTTACGACCGTAAAATGCCTGACGACCTGCTTCAGTTTTTGTTGAAAAAGATGAAGCTGGCCAAAGGCAGCGATGCCGTTCCGGGCGGTCGTTATCACAACCAGAAGGATTTTATGAATTTTCCCGAGATCGGGAAGAAATCGCATTACTATACCAACCTCCCGCCTTCACGCCACAAAGACTTGCCGCCGTTTACCAGTGTGCTCAAAGTATTGCGGCAAAAGGATGTTATGCTGCATTTTCCCTACCAGACATTCAATCATGTAATTGACTTTCTGCGTGAAGCAGCCATCGATCCGCAGGTAAAAGAAATCGGGCTGACCATTTACCGTGTTGCCAGCGATTCGAAAGTGGTAAATGCCTTATTAAACGCGGTTAGAAATGGGAAAAAGGTAACAGTCGTAGTCGAACTACAGGCGCGCTTCGACGAAGAGGCGAACATTTACTGGTCGAATAAATTACAGGAAGAAGGAGCCAATGTGATTAATGGTGTGCCCGGAATGAAGGTGCACAGCAAACTGGCCTGGGTAGCCCGCAAGGAGGAGGATGGGATACGAAACTACGCCTACATCGGGACGGGAAATTTCCACGAAGGAACCGCCCGCGTTTATACCGACAAGGGTTTGCTGACTGCCGATCCGCAACTGGCGGATGAAGTGGAAATGGTATTCCGTTTTTTTAAACAAAACTACCTGCACTTCAACTATGAACACCTGGTGGTAAGCCCGTTTTCGATGCGAAAACATTTTGTAAAAAACATCGACCGCGAAATAAAACTTGCCCAACAAGGAAAACCTGCCTGGATGATTCTGAAGATGAACAGTCTGATTGATCCGGGAATGATGCGGAAGTTATACGAAGCAGCACAAGCAGGAGTAAAAATACAACTCATTGTACGCGGAATTTTCGGGATGCAAATCGGGCTTAACGGCTACAGCGAAAACATTTCTGCTATCAGCATCGTCGACAAATACCTCGAACATTCGCGTCTGTTTCTTTTTGGTGCCGGCGGCGAAGAAAAAATGTACATCTCTTCTGCCGACTGGATGCCACGCAACCTGAACCGAAGGATTGAGGTGGCCTGCCCCATCTACGACGAATCCATAAAGGAAGAATTAAAGGAACAGCTGTACATTCAGTTACGTGACAATTCCAAAGCCAGGATTCTTGATCCTCTGCTCTCAAACGATTATGCCGACGGAAACTCCGACAGAAAATACCGGGCCCAGGAAGATTTCTACAACTACATTAATTCAGTTCAAAACCCGGTAACCGAAGAAAAATAAAAATTATACACGAATGAAAATCTATCATAATCCACGCTGCTCAAAAAGCCGTAACGGGCTGAAATTTTTGGAAGACAAAGGTTGCCAATTTGAAATCGTCAAATACCTCGAAGAAGGGATCAGCGAAAAAGAGCTGACCGAAATTATTGCACTCACCGGAAAGAAACCTTTTGACTTGGTGCGCACACACGAACAGGATTATAAAGACCTGTACAAAGGAAAAGTTCTGAGTGACGAAGAGTGGATTAAAATCTTGGCAAAAAATCCGAAACTGTTGCACCGCCCCATTGTGGTGAACGGCGATAAAGCCGTACTGGGAAATCCGCCGGAGAACATTGACGAAATCCTGTAAGTAAACATAAAACACTGACTCCCCGACAGATACTACGCTTGCAACTTACAGAATCTTTGTATATTTGCAGTCGTATTAACCACGTGTGCTTGATAACCACGTTAAAAACAAGTAAATGAGAACAACAGTTTCAGTAACTTTCATGCTGGCGGGTATTGTTTTTGCAGCCTGCCTTATCCTTTCCAACATTCTTGCAACAAAAATTATGATGATCGGCCCGTGGTCGGCTCCTGCCGGAGTTTTGATCTTTCCGCTGGCCTATATCATTAACGACGTAATTGCCGAAGTGTGGGGCTACCAAAAAGCCCGCCTGATTATCTGGGCCGGTTTTGGCGTAAACATTCTCGCGGCTTTGTTTATCACCCTGGCCATCGCAGCGCCTGCCGCTCCGTTCTGGCAAAATCAGGAAGCTTTTGCAACCACTTTGGGCAGCACTTCGCGTATTGTCGCTGCCAGTTTAATGGCTTATTTGCTCGGGTCTTTTCTGAATGCTTATGTAATGAGCCGTTTCAAAGTAATGACCCGAGGCAAAAATTTTTCATTACGTGCTATTGTATCGACGCTGGCCGGCGAAGGTGCCGATTCACTCATCTTTATTACCGTTGCCTTTGCCGGAGTATTTCCTGTAAATGTTATGCTGACAATGATTCTGACACAGGCCCTGATCAAAACTGTTTATGAGATTTTGGTGCTTCCGCTTACCATTGTTATCGTAAACAAAGTAAAAAAACTGGAAGGCATCGACACCTACGATTACAATATTTCGTACAATCCGTTCCGTTTAAAGCAGGTTTAAAATGATAGCAGAAAAAGCCCTTGTTGTTTTTTCAGGCGGACAGGACTCTACCACTTGTCTGTTCTGGGCAAAGCAAAATTTTTCGGAAGTGCAGGCCATTGCTTTTGATTACGGGCAGAGGCACAAAATTGAACTGGAAGCCGCGAAAAGTATTGCAGAAAAAGCAGGCATCCAACTAAGTATTTTCCGGATGGACCTGTTGGGGCAACTCACGCAAAATGCGCTCACCTCGCAGGAAATGGAAGTGGAAGAAACAAAACCGGAGAATCGGCCACCCAATACGCTGGTGGAAGGAAGAAACATGTTATTTCTGACCTATGCCGCCATTTTTTCCAAAGCCCGCGATATTCATCACTTGGTTACCGGCGTGGGACAAGCCGATTTCAGTGGTTACCCCGATTGCCGGAACGACTTTATACTTTCGCTGAATTCAACCCTCAATTTATCGATGGATTACGAATATACGATCCATACTCCATTGATGTGGAAAGACAAAGCGGCCATCTGGCAACTGGCGAATGAACTCGGAGTACTGGAAATTGTACAAAACGAAACCGTAACCTGTTACAACGGCGTAAAAGGGAGAGGCTGCGGACATTGCCCGGCCTGTATGCTGCGTAACCGCGGACTGGAAAACTATCTAAATTCAAGAAAAGCATGAGCGATTTAAAACACCTCGGAAACGAAACGAACTATCTTTTTGATTACACACCCGGTGTACTGGAAACTTTTGACAACAAACATCCGGAGAATGATTACTGGGTTAAATTCAATGCACCCGAATTTACAAGCCTTTGTCCGATAACCGGGCAGCCCGACTTTGCAACGATTTACATTAGTTATATTCCGGGAGAAAAAATGGTCGAAAGCAAAAGCCTGAAGCTTTACCTGTTTAGCTTTCGCAACCACGGCGCGTTTCACGAAGATTGTATCAACATCATCATGAAAGATCTGATCAAATTGATGGAACCAAAATACATCGAGGTTTGGGGGAAATTTCTGCCACGCGGCGGACTGAGCATCGATCCGTTCAGCAATTATGGCAAACCCGGAACCCGTTACGAAGAACTGGCCTGGTATCGTATGCAGAATCACGATCTGAATCCGGAGAAAATCGACAACCGCTAATATTCTGAATGTCAAAATAAATTCCTGTTTCCTCAAAACAAAATCACCCTCTTGTTTCTTTTAATTAAAATAGTAACAAAGGTGATCATGAAAACAATCGGAATAATTGGATCGGGAAATGTGGGGAAAGCGCTTGCCCATGGATTTTCAGCAAAAGGTTATACAACTATCATTGCCTCGCGCAGTGCAGAAACCCGTAAAAAACTGGATGACGAATTTAACGGGAAAGTTTCAGTCGACACCCCGGAACGAGCAGTAAAGGAAGCCGGAATAATAGTTTTTGCTGTTAAAGGAACAGAGGCAAAAGCCGCTTTAAATAGCCTTGGCATCGAAAATCTTTCCGGCAAAACCATAATCGACACCACCAATCCAATTGCAGATACTCCACCCGAGAACGGAGTGTTGCTCTACACCTCTTCTGTTAATAAAAGTTTGATGGAAGATCTTCAGAATTTGGCGCCCAATGCCAATTTTGTCAAGGCCTTCAGTTGCGTTGGCAGTCTTCATATGGTTGATCCGAAATTCAGCAGCACCCCTACTATGTTTATCTGCGGCAACAACCAGCATGCAAAAACAGAAGTGACGGAAATTCTTGATAAATTCGGGTGGGAAACTGAAGATATGGGAATGGCAGAAGCTGCGCGTGCGATAGAACCTCTCGCTATTCTGTGGTGTATTCCCGGATTTCTGACAAATAGCTGGAACCACGCCTTCAAATTACTTAAAAAGTAATTTTTATTACCGTTCCAGCTTAATCAGCTACCAGGTTTTGGGCTTCGCGAACAACCCGGTTGATCTGTTTTTCCGGCAATCCCATTTCCCTGAGCAAATCGGGTTGTTTTGTTAGCTCACTGCACAGAACAATGCCTTTTCCAAGCAGTTGCTGTTTCTGGGCTTTGCTTAGCGAAATCAGTGAAGTAAGCGGATGTAGCCCCGACCTGTCGATGTAATGTTTCAACCCTTCTCCTTCCGGGAAATCCCAGGATACCATGAAGAGCCCGGCACACGTCCCGTAGCTCACAGCATCCTCACTAAAGCGTGTATTGGTAACCACGCCACCGTGATATTGAAGATCGGTACCGTATTGTTTCTCCCAGCTTGCTTTTACATCAATAAAACGTGAATGAATGTACAAAGGCACCTGCACACCGCTTTTGGTGAGGTTATCGCTGTGAAACTTACATTCGATCATCAGCATTTCTCCGTCTTTTCGGGCCACCACATCCACTTCGTGCTGCACACATTTTCCCTTAACCATCACGCCAGTCTCCACCTGGTACCCCAGGGTTTCGAGCACCCGGCCCACAAATTTCTCAAAAGGGAAACCGGTTGGTCCCAGCTCCATAATCGCATTTTTCAAGCGGTAGCGTCCGGCCATTTTATACGATTCCTTTTTCAGAAGACTAAAGGCCATCTGATAGATCTTCCGGGTCGGAATCCCGTCGTATAACTCTTCCCGGACTTGTCGCAAAATACTTTCCTGCTCCTGTTTTCCTGCTCCCGATGTCTGAAGTGCCTGTTTTAGTTTCCCGGCATCAAACAACACCTTATCTCCGTTTCCCTTTGTAACATGTAAATTCATGGATTCTTGATTTTGCCCCTAATTTAAAGGATATTTTGTACCGAGGACAGATAAAATAAAAGATTCACAATACCCCGGAATCAACAGCAGAAATGAAAGTACTATTGTTCCGAACTTAGCTTGTCTTTTTTAATAGACTCAAAAGGAATTTTCACGCAAAGTGCGCCAAGATTTACGCAAAAGAACGCAAAACGAAAACGAATAGTAGCACTCTTCGGCCTTTGCACTTCTTTTACATCCTTTGCGTGAAACTATTCTACTAATATTTGGATCCTCCAGACGACTGATCTGGATGAGTCTGAATTTTATAATCGTATTTTGTTGTTGATTTTTGAGCGACTTACAGAAAAACAAAAACCGGCTGCCTTTCGACAACCGGTTCATTATTTTTACTCTTCCCTAAATCGGGAGGCTCTACAGTCCTAATTTCTCTTTGATCAAACCCGGAATTTCCGAAGGTTCTTTGGCTACCGGAACACCAGCCGCATTGAACGCCTTGATTTTTTCTTCGGCTGTTCCTGCTCCACTTGAAATGATGGCACCGGCATGACCCATTCTTTTTCCGGGAGGTGCCGATTGTCCGGCGATAAAAGCCACCACCGGTTTAGTCATCTTTTCCTTGATAAATTTCGCAGCCTGTTCTTCAGCGTCACCACCAATTTCACCGATCACCACCACCGCATCCGTTTTCGGATCGTTTTCATACATTTCCAGCAAATCAATAAAATACAAACCGGAAACCGAGTCGCCACCGATTCCCACGCAGGTTGTCTGTCCCAGATCGTTTTCGGTCAGCATATTTACCACTTCGTAGGTCAGCGTACCCGAACGCGAAATCAAACCAACGTTACCGGGCTTAAAGATCATTCCCGGAAGGATTCCGATCAGACATTCACCCGGAGTGATTAACCCGGGACAGTTGGCACCGACTAACTTTGTACCGTTTTTCTCCAATACCGGCATTACCCTGATCATGTCCTGCACAGGTACGTGCTCAGTAATACAAACCACCAGGTCGATTCCGGCATAGCTGGCTTCCAGAATCGCATCTCCGGCAAAAGGCGCAGGAACAAAAATTACGGAAGCGTTGGCACCTGTAGCTTTTACTGCATCTTCAACCGTATTAAAAACAGGGGTTCCTTCCACTTGCTGCCCGGCTTTCCCCGGCGAAATTCCACCAACAATATTGGTACCGTAGGCTTTCATTTTACTGGTATGGAAAGCACCGTCACGCCCGGTAATTCCCTGTACAATTACTTTGGTATCTTTATTTATAAGAATGCTCATTTCTCTAACTTTTTACTTTCAACGTTTCACTTTTTACTTAGCTCAATGGCTTTCTGAGCTGCTTCACTCATGGTTTTCACCACCGGCAGTCCGGTTTTTTCAATAATCTCGAGCCCTTCTTTGGCATTGGTTCCCGAAAGACGAATCACAATCGGAATATCAGTCTTTATCTGATCAAGTGCAGCCACCAAACCGCGAGCCACGTCATCGCAACGGGTAATTCCTCCAAAAATATTGATCATCACCGATTTTACATTCTTGTCGCCCAGCAGGATGTTCATGGCATCGACCACCTTCTGAGGATTCGAAGAACCGCCAATATCAAGGAAGTTGGCCGGTTCGCCACCGTACAATTTAATCATATCCATGGTTGCCATTGCCAGTCCGGCGCCGTTTACCATACAGCCAATGTTTCCATCCAGCTTAATGTATGAAAGCCCTTTGGCGTTGGCTTCCAGTTCTTTCTTCTCGTTTTCGTCGGCTTCGCGCATGGCAATAATTTCCTTTTGACGGAACAAAGCATTGTCATCAAAATTCATTTTACCGTCGATGGCCAAAACCTGTTTATCCGGAGTTAGCACCAACGGATTGATCTCCGCCAGAGAAGCATCCGTCTCGATATAAAGTTTATAGAGTTTTACCAGAATTTCGGCTGCCTGACGCACTTGTTTTGGATCGTTAAACAATTGCAAGGCAACTTTGCGTGCCTGCCAGTCCATCAAACCCATGGTTGGATCGATCGGCATTTTTATAATCTTTTCGGGATTGGTTTTTGCCACTTCCTCAATTTCAACTCCACCTTCAGAACTTGCCATCAAGGTAACCGCCTTTGCATTTCGGTCGTTGATTAAACCAACATAAAATTCTTTTTCGATATCAACGGCATCGGCAACCAGCACTTTCTCAACCGTTATACCTTTGATATCCATTCCCAGGATCAGCTTGGCCTTTTCGATGGCTTCCGATTTGGTAGTTGCCAGTTTTACACCACCGGCCTTACCTCGTCCACCCACCAAAACCTGGGCTTTAACCACTCTCAGTTTATCTTTGTCTGAGATTTTCTTTTTAACCTCGTCTACCGAATGGCACAACTCTCCATCCGGCACAGGAATCCCGTACTTCCTGAATAAATCTCGGGCTTGATATTCATGAATTTTCATGCGCTTAAATTGTTTTTCGCCGGGTTACGAAATCAAATCCCAGAAACCTGTCTGATACGGCTTTAATTCAAAGGTTTTGATCGTCGTTAATTTCCGGCTTGTTACGGTTGAAAATGTTATCGTTAAATTTATCAATTATTTAACCCTGAAAGACCTAAATTGTTTTCTTTTTTTTATGACCTATAACACATTTCGAGTGTAACTTTTATCACATGTTTTAAAAATATACCGGTAGAGGAGCGACATACTGGGTGACTTCCGAATTTTCGTTAGTTTTGTTCCCTCAATTTCTTTTCTTATGAAGGATATAATTAAACAGGTTATAGAAGACGAAGCGCAAGCGGTTCGCAATATTCCGGTAACCGACGGAATGATAAAAGCCATTGAACTCATTTATGAACGGGTTCATCAGAAAAAGGGAAAACTGGTCACCAGCGGAATGGGGAAAGCCGGGCAGATTGCCCTGAACATTTCTACCACATTCAGCTCCACCGGAACTCCATCTGTGTTTTTACACCCCAGCGAGTCGCAACACGGCGATTTGGGGATATTACAGGAAAACGATGTGTTGCTGGTGATCTCCAACTCGGGCAAAACCCGTGAAATTGTTGAGCTGATTGATCTGGCTGAAAATCTCCACGAAGGCTTGCCGCTGATCGTGATTTCGAGTAATCCGGAGGGCGCGCTGGCCCAAAATGCCGACGCATTTATTTACACCGGCAACCCGAAGGAAGTTTGCCCGCTGGGTTTGTCGCCTACAACTTCCACTACCGTAATGACCGTAATTGGTGATGCGCTGGTAGTTTCGATGATGAAAAAAATAGGATTCACCAACGAGGAGTACGCCAAACGGCACCATGGAGGTTACCTGGGCGATAAATCGAGGAAGCAGGCGCAAACCGAAAGAAAGTAAGCACCTTACATTTAAAAGGAGGAATTCAGAAAGACATTTTCAAAGGAATTCCACAAAATGAAAACCAATGAGAATTACCAAAGAAGATACCATCGGATTGATTATCGACATTCAGGAGCGCTTGCTCCCGGCTATGCATGATAAAGATACCTTACTCAAGAATTGTAAAATCCTCGTCGAGGGACTCAAGCAACTCAGCATACCTCTGATGGTTTCGCAACAATACACCAAAGGCCTGGGCGAAACATTAACCGAAATTAGCTCGCTGGTGCCTGAATTTGAATATTTCGAGAAAAAGGATTTTAGCTGCTTCGACGTTCCTGAGATTCGGGAAAAACTCATCTCTCTCAACGCTAAAAAAATAATTATCTGTGGAATAGAATCGCATGTTTGTGTGTTGCAAACAGCAGTCGACCTGAAAGAGGCCGGACTAAATCCGATCGTAGTAATGGATTGTGTTTCGTCGCGTAGCCCCGAAAATCTGGAACTCGCAAAAGAACGTTTCCGCCACGAAGGAATAATGATGACTTCGTACGAATCGATTCTTTTTGAATTAACCCGGGCAGCAGGATCCGACGAATTCAAAGCAATATCAAAATTGGTAAAGTAACTCAATCAAAAAACATAGGGTAAAAGCAGGACTTGTCCTGCTTTTTTTGTGTTGTAATTCAAGGCTTTTCGTATTTTTAGCCAACTGAACCAATTTGAACTTCATACAACATGAACAAAACAATCCTTTCTACACTGCTCTTTTTGATTTCCGTGTCAACTTTTGCACAAAACCTTCCCGCCCCCACAGGCTTACTGGTTGAACTGCTTCGCGAACCCGATAAAGCGGTAATTACCGACCCGTCTCCCGAATTTGGATGGATCTTTCCGCAGGAAGGAATACAACAAACGGCCTGTCAAATTCTGGTGGCTTCTGCGCCTGACCTTCTGACAGAAGAAAAAGCTGATTTATGGAACAGCAATAAGATCAATACTTCCGCTTCGATCAATGTACCGTACAAGGGCAAAAGTTTGCTTCCGCATTCAACCTACTGGTGGAAAGTAAAGGTGTGGGACAAGAAAGGAAACGTGAGTGCTTACAGCGTTGCTCAGCAATTTAATACCGGCAACTTCGATCGGAGCACCGATGAATGGGCCGGCAAAAGCAACTGGGTGGAACTAAGCCCCAACAACTGGGTTGCCGAAGACCGACAAATGGCAACATTCAGTCCAAAAGAACCGGTTTTGTTCAAAAAAGTAAAAGAAGGAAGTTGGTTTGCCGACTTTGGGAAAGCTGCCTTTGCTACGCTTGACTTTACCGTTTCTGCTGAAAAAGGAGGCGACAGCATCACCGTTTTCCTGGGCGAACGCAAAAACAACGATCTGTCAGTAAATAAAAATCCCGGCATTTCAAATATTGGTTTTTTCAAAACAGAAATTCAATTAAAAAAAGGAACGCATACCTACCAGGTTGAAATTCCGCGCCATGATGCCCGCTATCCGCACAGCCAGAAAATGGCACCTTTTTATCCCGAAGTTCTTCCCTTCCGCTATGTTGAAATCGTAAGCAAGGATAAACCAGATGTAAAAAGCATGATCCAGCAGGCGCTTTATTACCTGTTCGACGACTCTCAATCGGCATTTAACTGTCCCAACGAAAATCTCGGCAAAGTCTGGAACTTGTGCAAATACACACTGAAAGCCACACCATTTTTGGGTGTATACTGCGACGGCAACCGCGAACGCATGCCTTACGAAGCCGACGCTTACATTCAGCAACTGGGGCATTATTCGGTTGACCGCGAATTTTCAGCAGCCCGATACACCATTGCATTTTTGGTTTCGCATGCCAGCTGGCCCACCGAGTGGCAAATGCACACGGTGATGATGGCCCGCGAGCATTACATGTACACCGGCGATACCGAATTTCTGGCCATGATTTACGATGACCTGAAAAAGAAAACACTGATCGACCTGGAACGGGAAGATGGCCTCATCAGCACAACAACAGGAAAAGTTACGCCTGATTTTCTGAAAAGCATCCATTTTGAGGGAAGAGGGTTCAGAGATATTGTCGACTGGCCCGCAGGAACTCCGGCAGGACAAAACCGAGCCTCAAATGCAGGAGCAAATCCGGAAGGAGAACGAGATGGTTATGTTTTTACCGATTATAACACGGTGGTAAATGCCTTTCATTTTTATGCGCTAAAATGCATGTCTGAAATTGCAGCTGCCCTTGGGAAAACGGAAGATAAGACACTGTTTAAAATGCGTTCAGAAAAAGTAAAGGAAAGTGTTTTGAAATTCATGTTCGATGCTGAAAAAGGATATTTTAAGGATGGCATCGACACCGATCATGCAAGTTTGCATGCCAATATGTTACCGCTGGCTTTTAACATGGTGCCTGAAGAAAACATCAAATCGGTTGCCGACCACATAAAAACCCGGGGAATGGCCTGCAGCGTTTACGGAGCCCAATACCTGCTGGAAGCCTTATACAATGCAGGAGAAGCTGAATATGCGTTGAAACTGATGACATCGGAAGACAAACGGAGCTGGATGAACATGCTCAAGGTTGGCTCCACCATGACCACCGAAGCCTGGGACGAAATTTATAAACCCAACCTTACATGGAACCATGCCTGGGGCGCGGCTCCGGCCAATATTATTCCCCGCCGTTTAATGGGTATTCAACCGCTAGATCCCGGCTTTAAAACCTTTACGGTAAACCCGCAGCCTACCGGGCTTGAGAATATCGAGCTGACTATTCCAAGCATTCGTGGTTCGATCATCTGCAAGCTGAATAGTAACGCGGAAGAATGGAAAATGGAACTTTCTGTCCCCGGGAACAGCGAAGCCTTGGTACTTTTACCATCAGAGCTTCCGAATGTAAAGGTTAACGGGGAAAAAGCAGAAGTCAATTCAACAATCGAATACCTGGGCATGTCCAGATATTTATATAAACTGCCTGGCGGAACGTATTATATTTCAGCAAAAAAATAGATCTTTGCAGCCGAAAAGAACTGAATATGCTTGAGATTTGTGCCATTGCTTCCGGAAGTAACGGGAACTGTTATTACATTGGGAACCGCGCCGATGCTGTTTTGATTGACGCAGGAATTTCCACCAAACAGATTTTGTTGCGAATGAAGGAACGCGGGTTGAATCCTGCAAAAATTAAGGCGCTTTTTATTACACATGAACACAGTGACCACATGCGGGGAGCCCGTGTTTTTGGGAAAAAGCTTCAGGTTCCGGTATATATGACCGCCAAAACCTACAACAGTTCGTATAAAAATCTGCGCCCCGATTATCCCAAATTTTTCTCGCCTGAAGAAACGATTGAAGTCGGTGATTTTTCGATTCATCCGGTATTAAAAAACCACGATGCAGCCGAACCCTGTTCTTTCAGGATTGAATACCGAAACCGGAACATTGGCGTTTTCACCGATATAGGAGAAGCCTGCAACAATGTAAAAACGCACCTTCAACTGTGCGACAGCTTGTTTCTGGAATCAAATTACGACGAAAAAATGCTGTGGGAAGGAAATTATCCGTGGCACCTGAAAAAAAGGGTAGCGTCGGAAGTCGGACACCTTTCGAATACGCAAGCGTATGATTTGCTTCACCAGCATGCCGGCGATAAATTGCAATGCGTATTTTTGAGTCATATTTCAAAAGAAAACAACACTCCTGAAATTGCGCTCACCACCATGCAGCCCCTCACCGAACGTTTTACGGTTAAACTGGCATCGCGATACGAAGCTTCCGAAGTTTTTCAGCTTCAATGATATCAAAAAAATCCCGAATCGATTTTACAACCAATCCGGGACTATATCGTTTTTTAAAATTCTAATTGTGGTTCAACAGATGGTCGCTTAATGCCTGCAAAGTTTTTACTTTTTGCGAAGTAGGCACCAGTACCGAAATGTTGTAACGGCTTCCGCCATACGAAATCATTCGGATCGGAATTCCGTCAAGCGCATGAAAAACCTTGGATGCAAAACCTTTTTCCTCTTGGATAATATCACCAACAATACAAACAATTGACATATCCTCGTCGATTTCCACCGAACCAAATTTATTTAGTTCTTCGCGAATGGCATCGAGATTTTGAACCTGATCGATTGAAAGCGAAACCGCCACCTCAGAAGTGGAGATCATATCGATAGGCGTACGGTATTTTTCAAAAATCTCGAAAACGCTTTTCAGAAAACCATAAGCCATCAGCATTCGTCCTGAACGAATTTTAATCGCTGTAATTCCGTCTTTTGCAGCCACTGCTTTTATTCCTTTCCCGTCTGATTCTGCAGTTATCAATGTGCCTTCGTCCGAAGGGTTCATTGTATTTTTCAAACGCACCGGAATGTTCTGAACCCGCGCCGGCAAAACGGTTTGCGGATGCAGAATCTTTGCTCCAAAATATGCTAACTCGGCTGCCTCGTTAAACGACAATTGCTCAATTTTCCGGGTATTCTCGACGTAACGCGGATCGTTGTTATGAAAACCGTCAATATCGGTCCAAATCTGAATTTCGTCTGCATCAATGGCTGCGCCGATTAAAGAAGCCGTATAATCACTACCTCCCCGTTGCAGATTATTCACATTACCGTCGGCATCCAGACAGATAAATCCCTGGGTGATATAATAGTCAGCCTCGCCCACTTTTTCAATTACAGGTTTGATGTGTTCGCGAATGTAAACCATGTCAGCTGCCTTGTCTTCGTCTATTTTCATAAATTCCAGGGCCGGCAATAGTTTGGTATTGTAACCGTTTTCATTCATCAAAACAGTAACCAGCTGTGTTGAAATAATTTCTCCCTGAGCCAAAATAGTATTTTCGCCCACCTCTGTAAAATCACCAACTGTAAACGATTTAATGGTATCAAAACTGGATTTAATAATCTCGAGCCCGACGTTTTTGTTTTCTTCCGATTCAAACAATTCGTCGATCACCTGTTTATATTTGGCTTCCAGTTTCCCAATGGCAATGTTCGCATTGTCTTTGTTCTTTTTATGCAGGAAATTTGAGATTTCAACCAATGAATTGGTCGTTCCCGACATCGCCGAAAGTACCACTATTTTTTTCTCGCCATCCGTCACCTGGTTCATTACTGCCCGCATATTTTCGGGCGATCCAACAGATGTTCCTCCAAATTTTAAAACCTTCATACCTATAAATTTTCGATCTATTTTTTCTTAACGATTAAACTGATTTTTTGTTAACGTCCAACCTGTTTTTCAATGCATTATCAGAAGAGAAGCATATTTCCGGATAATAATCGTCCGACTTTTACCGCCTTGACTCTAACCGATTTACACTGAATATTTTGGAGCGCAAATATGAATATTTTTAAGCGATAAAAAAAGTGTTTTATCTTACTTGCCTGTTACTTAAAAATACCCAAAGCAGAACCCGTTTATTTTCGAAGTTTCTCCAGAAAAAACTCTACCATTCCAACACCTGATTCATCTTCAATTCCAAGGGCAGGAGCATAAACCACGGCTTTCACACCCAGTTGATCAGCTCTGTCTTTTAGTGCCTTGGCGTGCAGAGGATGATGATTCAATGCATCTTCCGTCGTGGGAATACCGGCTTCCGCTTTGTTAAACACAAAAAACGGAGGCGCGTTTTTATCCATCTTACCCTTAAAATCCAGTTCCTGACGAATCGCGGTTTGTCCATACAGATCCAACCCTTCCGCCGATTTGAAACCAAATGCCCGGGCAATCACCAACTGATCATGCGGGCTGTTCATTTCCGGCAATCCAAGTATTCCAGGCCATTGCAGAATATCATACGTTGCCTGTGTGGCAAAAGCGCCGGCACATACCAAACGGGTCGACTCGCGCAGCACAGGATCAGCATTTTGCGGATCGGCCATCTCCGCCGAAAAGGCCAGCCACAGACTGGTTCCGGCACCGGCAGATCCTCCGGAACAGGCAATCCGCTTTTTATCCACATTGTACTTTTCGGCATGATAGCGAATGTATTGCAAACAACGTTTTGAATCAGACATACATCCCAGAATCCCATACGGGGGCTCGTTCAAATAGCGATAATTAATGGTGGCTACCGAAACTCCAGCCTCCAGAAGTCTGGGCCAGTCAACTGAATCGTAATATTTCGACTTATCACCCCCGACAAATCCTCCTCCGTGAATAAATATAACCAGCGGAGTCGGTTCATCCGAATCGGCCAGCCAGATATCAAAAGTATTTTTCTCGTGATTGCCGTAACGTTCGTTACAAAAAGTAGCGCGTACCCCCGCTGCATTAACGGGATCTATCACTTGCTGCTGTTCCATCATAGATTTCAAAATAGGCGAACAAATGTAGGAATATTGCCTACACCAGCCAACGACCGTAAAAATTATTTAAGAGGAATAAGCTCAGGCAAAGTCCATTTCGCCTAGAAAGTCCCAAATATGGCGTGCTTCTCCGAGTTAAAATAGATAGTCGAATAAATATGAAAATCTTCTTTATTGGTGGTTAGCTTTCGTTCCATATACAATACCGGCTGGCCAGGCTTGAGATGCAACAACTGCCTGATTTTTACCGTTGGTTTTACCGCCTTCAGCTTTTGCTCACCCCCAGTTATTTCGATTTGGTAATTCTGCCGCAAAATCTCGAACAACGATTTGTTTTCAAACGAACGTTGCGCGATCCGCGGAAGGTAAATATTGGGAAGATGGTTGACATCATAAAAAACCGGCTCGTCTTCCACATAACGCAGGCGTTCCATATAAATACACCCCGATTCGTGTTCCAGCTCGGTTAGTTCAAACGGAAAATCCTCGGGCCAGGTTTGCACAACCGGCTTCTGCAGAATATCAGTCTTCAGGTAACGCACACCCACCGCGGAGGCAGTACCTGCAATCGAAAGAATACCAATATTCTGAGGAGGTTTCCGCACAATACTTCCCTTGCCCTGTTTTTTTAGAATGAGCCCGTCTTTAACCAGGGTTTCCAAAGCATGGCGAACAGTAGGGCGTGTCATTTCGTAAACCGCACATAATTCATTCTCCGAAGGCAGGAGATCTCCTTCCAAATACACTCCGGTCAGAATTCGCTTCCGAAGCACCTCGTACAGTTTCCGATATTGCGGTAAATTTTCCATTGTGATCCCAAAGTTAAAAATTTTCCAAAAATCACCAAGACAACTTGTAAATACAAGTTATAAAATATATTTTTACGTCCACATTTTTAAATATTTTTATTTCTTTGATTTTCTGATATTTAAAAATACAAGCTAACAATATTTGTATTTACAAGTAGCATAATTAATAAAACTAACAAATATGGCAACACCCGTAATGATGCCAAGACAAGGACAATCAGTTGAATCATGCATCCTTGGACAATGGTATAAAGAAGTAGGAGAAGACGTCAACGAAGGCGACATTCTGTTCTCCTACGAAACCGACAAAGCCTCGTTTGAAGAAGAAGCCAAAGAAGCCGGCACCTTACTGGCCAGGTTCTTTGAAGAGGGAGATGAAATCCCTGTATTGACCAATGTGGCGGTAATCGGCAAAAAGGGAGAATCTATCGATGAATTCAAACCCGGCGCATCAGCAGGCGACGAAGAAAACACTCCTGAAACGCCTGCAGAAGAAGCTCCCAAAGTTTTCGAATTTGAAGTGGAAGAAGAACAGTCGGGAGCACGACTAAGGATTTCGCCGCTGGCCCGAAACATGGCCGAAAAAATGGGTGTTGAGATCCAAACACTCAAAGGTACCGGCCCGCACGGAAGAATTATTGCCCGCGACGTAGAAGAAGCTGCTCAAAAACCTGCTGCTGCAAAAACTGTTGTTGAAAAACCGGCTCCAAAAGCAGTTCCGGTAAGCAAACCTGCACCAGCTGCCGTTATCGAGTCCGGCGATGATTTTGAAGTAAAATCCATCCCGAATATCCGTAAACTCATCGCCAATGCAATGCATCAGTCGCTGCAGAACTCGGCACAGCTTACCCACCACATGAGTGCCGATGCCCGTCAGTTAATGAAACTGCGCAAGAAATTCAAAGCTCAGCTCGAAGCCGGCGAAATTAAACAAAACGTTACGATCAACGACCTGGTTTGCTACGCGGTTATCCGTGCTTTGGAAAAATACCCGCAGGCAAATACACATTTCCTGGGCGATAAAATGAAATGGTTTAAAAAAGTTCACCTTGGATTAGCCGTTGACACAGAGCGTGGCTTGATGGTCCCTGCGTTAAAAAATGCCGATGATCTTTCCATAACCGGTCTTTCAAGCCAGTTAAAACAACTGTCAACTGCAGCCCGTGCCGGAAATGTAAACCCTGATTTACTTAGCCCTGCCGCTGCAACATTCACCGTTTCGAACCTCGGAAATTACGGAGTTGAAATGTTTACGCCGGTTATCAACCTGCCACAAACAGCCATTTTGGGAGTCTGCACCATTGTACCTCGCCCAAAAGAGCTGGAAGAAGGTGTTTACGGCTTTGTTCCGATGATGGGACTCTCGCTGACATACGACCACCAGGCACTCGACGGCGGAGAGGCTACACTTTTCCTAGCTGAAATCAAAAATCAAATCGAGAATTTACAAGTTTAGAGTTCAGGGTTCAAAGTTTAAAGTGCTTTACTCTGAACACTGAACTTTAAACGCCGAACTATCTGTTAGAATTTTGAAAAACATTTAAATCAGAAAAAATGCCAAAAGTACAATATATAAATCCGGATGAAGTACGTAAAGCCGGTCAGATTGAATTCAAACCAATCCCGGTAAACCAGTACAACAAAACTGTTGAAGAAGAGAAAGAAAATTTCTCGAACGACGACCTGATTCGCATTTTCCACGATATGGTGGTTATCCGCGAATTTGAAACCATGCTAAACCTGATTAAAACACGGGGGGAATACAACGAAGTTCCTTACAACCACCCTGGCCCTGCGCACCTTTCCATCGGCCAGGAAGCTGCGGCAGTTGGTATGGCTTACACGCTGGGAGTGGAAGATTTCATTTTCGGGTCTCACCGCAGCCATGGCGAAATTCTTGCCAAAGGCCTTTCTGCCATTTCCAAACTCAGCGACGAGCAACTGGAAAAAATCATGGACTCGCATTTTGATGGAATTACTGCTGCCCCGGTAAAAGCCGGCCATACAGGAACCACCAAAGAATTGGCCATTAAATTCCTGATTTACGGAACGCTGGCTGAAGTTTTTGCACGCGAAACCGGCTTCAACAGAGGACTCGGCGGTTCGATGCACGCATTCTTTACGCCCTTTGGCGTTTATCCCAACAACGCCATCGTTGGAGGTTCGGGCGACATTTCTGTGGGTGCGGCGCTTTACAAAAAAGTAAACCGCAAACCGGGTATCGTAGTTGCTAACATCGGTGATGCTTCAATGGCTTGCGGTCCCGTCTGGGAAGGCCTCGCTTTTGCTACCATGGATCAGTTTACCGAACTGTGGGAAGGCGATATGAAAGGTGGGCTTCCGCTGATCATCAACATCATGAACAACCAGTACGGAATGGGCGGACAAACCTGTGGTGAAACCATGGGATACAACATTGCAGCCCGAATTGGCGCCGGATTGAACCAGGACCAAATGCATGCTGAGCGTGTGGATGGTTACAACCCGCTGGCAGTGATCGACGCCTACAAACGCAAGAAAAAGATCCTGGAAGAAAAACGCGGTCCGGTGTTGCTCGACGTGCTGACTTACCGCTACAGCGGCCACTCGCCTTCCGATGCCTCATCGTACAGATCAAAAGAAGAAGTGGAAGCATGGGAAGCCCAGGATTCGATTATGTGGTTTGGGAAAGAGCTGGTAAAAGCAGGCGTTGCATCCGAAGAACAACTGGAAGCCATCAAAGCTGAAACTACCGAGTTGATTACTTATGCGCTGAAACTAGCCATCGATGATGAAGTTTCTCCTCATATGAACATGAAAAAATACCCGAACCTGATCGGCGAAATGATGTTCAGCAATCAGTCGGTGGATAAAATGGAAGACCGCCCTGTGGAAGTGAACCATCCTATGGAAGAAAATCCACGCGTTCAGCAACTGGCAAAAAAAGAGCGTTTTATGTTTGATGAAAACGGTAAACCTCATTCAAAAATAAAAACCTACGGATTACGCGATGGTATATTTGAAGCTATTGTTGACCGCTTCTACAAAGACCCGACTTTAATTGCTTACGGAGAAGAAAACCGCGACTGGGGTGGCGCGTTCGCCGTGTATCGCGGATTAACCGAAGCTCTGCCTTACCACCGCTTGTTTAACTCACCTATTTCGGAAGCATCTATCGTTGGAACTGCCATTGGTTATGCCATGTGCGGAGGCCGCGTTATTCCGGAAATCATGTACTGCGACTTCCTGGGCCGTGCCGGTGACGAAGTTTTCAACCAGCTTCCAAAATGGCAGGCCATGAGTGGTAACGTACTAAAAATGCCGGTGGTAATCCGCGTGTCTGTAGGATCAAAATATGGCGCTCAGCACTCGCAGGACTGGACAGCACTGGCTGCTCACATCCCGGGATTAAAAGTAGTTTTCCCGGTAACTCCTTACGATGCCAAAGGTCTGATGAACACCGCCCTTCAGGGAACAGACCCGGTAATTTTCTTTGAAAGTCAGCGCCTGTACGATATTGGCGAGCAGTTCCATAAAGAAGGTGTTCCGGCTGAATATTACGAAATTGCCATGGGTGAACCTGATGTCAAAAAAGAAGGTAGCGATGTTACTATTCTGACCATCGGAGCCACTTTATACCGTGCCCTGGATGCCGCAAAAACATTGGAAGAAAAATACGGAGTATCGGCAGAAGTGATTGACGCCCGTTCGCTGGTTCCTTTTAATTACGAACCAGTGATTGAATCCATCAAGAAAACCGGAAGGATCGTTATTTCGGGCGATGCATCGGCACGCGGATCGTTCCTGCGCGACCTGGCATCGAACATTACCGAGCTGGCCTTCGATTACCTTGATGCACCACCGGTAGTGGTGGGTTCACGTAACTGGATCACTCCTGCACACGAACTGGAAGACTATTTCTTCCCGCAACCCGAATGGATCATCGATGCCATTCACGAAAGAATTGTCCCCTTAAAAGGACATGTATGTATGAATGATTTTACCGAGGCAGAACAATTGGACAGGAATGCCAGAGGTATTTAATTTCATAGTTGGGATGCTCTAGCAAGTCGAAAGCATCCAAGTTTTGGTTTTTATTAGAATTAAATCCGGTTTCAGAGGAGACCGGATTTTCTATTTGACTTATCCAGAAGTTCAAACTATAGTTACAACTGCGTCTTTCTTCTTAGACGGTATGTATAAATCAGACTAAATCCGACATAAGCATTTGTAATACTGCTGTCAAAATGAATCGGAAAATTACCGACTTCGGCATTCAACTCCTTAACAGCATCGCCAAATGGAATATTGCTGTTACCAAGATATAATTTCATAGCCCAATGATTCGAAAAGTTTCCCCATACCCCGAACTCAAAACCATGAAAAAAATGCCCTTTATTTTCTGACGATGCTTCTACGGCCTGATTCGTTTCGAAGAACTCCAGTTTCCCAACTGTAGAAATAGCGCTTACAAGCCCACCTTTAACAGCAACAAAACCCTGGATGCGGGTAACATAATCATCATCGCGCCAAAGGGGCAAATAAGCAGTGATTTTTGCCCTTGCCAATTGAAAACTCCCATTTATTTCCCGCGAATACAATTTCAAGTTACTTCCGGAAGCAACTGAAGTTGTTTGCAGATCATTACCGCCCAACCATCCAAAGCCACCTCCCAAGTCAAATCCGAGATAAGGAATTGGTTTCCATTCATGCGCCAATTCTATCACACCAAAATGATTATCATCTTTTGAAAAACTTGTCCATCCGTTAATTGCAAAACTATTTTCATCAGCAGGAGCTTGCGCTTTTGCAAAAACCAATAAAAACAAGAAAGAAACTGTAAATAAATATCTGAGGTCAAACATAATTTGGAGTTTAAAGTGACACCAAGCTATAAATTAAACTATCAACTATCTCCCTTTTGCATCAAACCGGTAAAAAGGCTCATTACAGCCCAACAACAGCACCTGTTCTTCCATCCTGATTTTCAGATCTCATGTACTACTGCAAGGTCCATTTCAGATGATAAATATAAACGACATTTTCAAAAAAACACCGGAGTAATGGTTTTTCCCTGAGCTGGGGATATTTTAGAATTATTCCAGGAATATCAACTAAATCCATTAATTGACAGCCTAAACCTCGACGATGATTTTAATACATTTTCAGGGGTTGTCCGATCTGCAATACCGAGTTTTCGGTAATGTTATTCAGCCGGCAAAGATCTTTAATCGGAGTTTTAAATTTACGCGAGATCACCCAAAGCGAATCACCCGACCGTACTTTGTAATATTCGGGGATGGCCGCGTTATTGGAATATCCTTTGGGTTTTAAGGTGCGGTGCAAAGCTACCAGGTTTTCGAAATTAAGGGCATCTTCCCTGATTTCCTGCCGACCAAAATCAAACACCAGTTCCGGGTCAAAGGCACGACCTTCTTCGCGAATCTCGAAATGCAAATGAGAGCCACGCGCACGCCCCGTGCTACCGGCCAGAGCAATCGCCTCACCTTTTTTCACATATTCTCCTTCTTTCATTAAAAACTTGGAAAGATGAGCATAATATGTTTCGATGTTATTCGCGTGTTGTATAATCATAATATTTCCGAAACCGCTTCCCCAGCCCGCACGCGTAATACTTCCGTCGTTAACCGCAAAAACGGTATCGCCACGTTCCATTTTGATATCGGTGCCATAGTGCATTCTTCCTGAGCGGGGGCCAAAATCACTGATCACTTTCCCTCCGTTACCGGGAACAAGAAAACCAGCCAAAAAGCTTTGATATTGTTCGTTCTGCTGCTTTTGAATTTTACCGTACTCCGCCAAAGAAACAGGTTCTTCCTTTCCGGGTACAATCACCAGTTCATCGGTATTTACATATTGTGCATTACTCTGAAAAACAACAACAAAAGAAACGATCAACAGCAAAAAAAATACTTTCATAAAAATAATTATCGGGTCAATTTCACGCAATAGTAGTGAAAAATAAGATTCAGGCGACTTCTGCCGGGAGCTTTTAGAAACTCTAACAATTCATTTACGAAACATTAACAAAAAACTAAACCGGGAATTTTTTCCAGGCTGCCAGTATTAATAAAATCCATCCGGCAATAAAACTTAATCCACCAAGCGGCGTAATTGCACCTAAAATTTTAATGCCCGACAGGGATAAAACATACAAACTGCCCGAAAACAAAACAATACCGGCAAAAATTAAAATGGCCGACCACTTCAGATAAATCGAAGGCATAAAAAAAGCCAAAACGCCAATCAGTAACAACCCCAGAGCATGGTAAAAATGATATTTCACCCCCGTTTCCCACGTTTGTAACATTTCGGAAGAAAGATGCGTTTTTAAAGCGTGTGCACCAAAAGCGCCCAATACAACTGCCAGGGCCAGTAAAACAGCCGACAACATGATTATAAATCTGCTCATATAAACTCTGTTAATTTACGCTTGAACAACAGAAAACAACGTGGAAAGTTTCCGGAATCGGAATTCTTTTAAAAACAGGATACTAAAGGACACATGAATTATTGCAGTTGTATTTCTTTGCAGCAAAATTCAGATCAGCATTTTATGATAGCAACAAAAAGCATATTTACCACCTTTCCCGGTCCCGACGACTTGCTGAAGTGGTACAAAACTCAACCTCAAAACGTGGTGCCCAACATTAACGGGCACATTCACACTCCGCATTCGTTTAGCGCCTTTTCAAACATTGAACAACCTTTTGAGATGGCAAAATCAGAAGCGGTTTCTGTTTTGGGCATCAACGACTTTTATACAACGGATGGGTACAACGAATTTGCGGAAATGGCTCAAAAACATAAAATTTTCCCGCTGTTCAACATTGAGTTTATGGCGCTGCAGAAAGATCTGCAGGAAGCCGGCGTACGGGTGAACGACCCCAGCAATCCCGGACGGACTTACTTTAGCGGGAAAGGACTTTGTCAGCCCGCGAAAATGAGTGAGGCTTCGTTTCAAAAAATCAGTAACCTGCAAACTGAAAGCAACCGCCAGACTTACGAAATGGTGGAAAAACTAAATGCTTTCCTGGCCGAAAACGATATCGATCTTCAATTCGATGCTGACGAACTGCAAAGCCGCCTGGCTAAAAACCTGTTTCGCGAACGCCACATTGCTCAGGCTATCCGGATTGCGGTTTTTGAAAAAGCCGAAACCGATCTGGGTCGCGCTCAGCTTTTCAACGCCATTTTTGGAGGGAAAGATGTAAAATCAGCCATCGATGATGTGGCAGGACTGGAAAACGAGATCCGCAATAATTTGTTAAAGGCCGGTGGTGCAGCCTTTGTTCCCGAAGATCCGAAAGCCTTTCTTTCGCTGGAAGAAGTAAAAGAACTGATCATTGATGCAGGTGGAATTCCATGTTATCCGGTTTTACTCGATTTTGGCAACGCTAATTTCACCGATTACGAAGCCGACAAAGAAAAATTGCTGGCCGAGCTAAAGAGCAAAAATGTATTTAGCATTGAGTTGATTCCGGGGAGAAATAACTTCCAAATTTTCAAGAACTTTGTACTGTTTTTTCACCAAAACGGCTTTGTGATTACTTTCGGAAGTGAGCACAATACCCCGCAACTCGATCCGATCAAACTAAGTTGTGGCGGTGGCATCGATTTGGATGAAGAGCTCAAGCAAATCAATTACGAAGGCACTGCTGTTGTTGCGGCTCACCAGTATTTGATCGCCAACGGAAAAGAAGGGTATTTAAAAGGACAAATTGCCAAAACCGACGAAAAAGCCGCCTTTGTTGAATTAGGAAAAGCAGTAATTGCAAAATTTCTAAGTATGTAATTCAAGCTCTGTGTGAGACTCTGTGATCTCGGTGGTTTATTCAAATTTTTACCACACAGGACACAAAGAAGACACAGAGAACCACAAAGAAATAACAACCATGAACCAGGGAATTAAAGATCTAATTGAAGTTTCGCGCAGCTACGGAAGTAAAAAAGAATATGTGATTGCAGGCGGAGGAAACACTTCGTTTAAAACCGACGATCAGCTTTGGATTAAAGCCAGCGGATTTGCCTTGTCGACTATAGGCGAAGAAGGTTTTGCCGTGATGGACCGCAGCAAGCTGGCTAAAATTTCGGAAAATGAATACAGCTCCGATCCTTTTAAGCGCGAAAGTCAGATTAAAGATGATTTAGCGGACGCGACAATAACAAAAGATAAACGCCCGTCGGTGGAAACCTCGTTTCACAACGCCATCAACTACAAATTTGTGGTTCACCTGCACCCGACCGCCGTTAACGGGATTATGTGCAGCAACAAGGCAGAAGAGTTGGTAAAACCGGTGTTTGGCGACGAAGCAATTTACATTCCTTATATTGACCCCGGTTACATTTTATTTAAAGCAGTTGAAACCAAAATCATAGCGTTCAGGACAGAAAAGGGATACGATCCGAAAGTTATTTTACTCCAGAACCATGGCATTTTTGTAAGCGCCGACACCGTTCAGGAGATCACTGAAATTTACGACGGGATTATTGCCAACATCGAAAAAGCGGTTTCAACTCCGGTTGACGAAACGGTACTTCCGGTGGCAGAACACGTAACGCAGGTTGTACCGGCCATTCGCGCCATTGTTTCGCAGCAAGGTTTGAAAACGATCAAAGTGACGAACTCTGTACTAGTAGAGAAATTCAACGCAAGTGCCGCAGCTTTCGAGAAAGTGAATTATCCATTCACTCCCGATCTGATTGTTTATTGCAAATCGAAATACATTTATATCGATGAAGTTGCCTCTCCTGAAGCAACAATCGCAGCCTTCAAAACAAAATATGAAGCTTTTATTGCTGATTATGGATTTGCTCCAAAGGTTGTGTTTATTAAGGGCATCGGAATGCTTTCGATTGGCGACAACGCAGCACAGTCGAATATCATAAAAGAGGTTTTCGAAGATGCCATGAAGATTTCATGGCTGTCGGAATCGTTCGGCGGTCAGCATTTTATGACGCCAGAGCAAATCAACTTTATCGACACCTGGGAAGTTGAAAACTACCGCCGTAAAGTTTCGGCAGGAGCTGCTGCCGGACGCGTTGAAAACAAAATTTCGATTGTTACCGGTGCAGCTCAGGGATTTGGCGAAGGCATTGCCCGGGTAATGAAAGAAAACGGTTCGAACATCGTAGTGGCCGACCTCAACGAAACGGTTGGTAAAGCTACAGTTGAATCGTTCAACGAAATAAAAAACAGCAGCCACGCTGTGTTCATTCAAACCAACGTTGCTGATCAGGAATCGCTAAAGAACCTGATGCACCAAACCGTTTGCGAATTTGGAGGGCTGGATGTATTTGTAAGCAATGCCGGTATTTTACGCGCCGGAGGTTTGGAAGAAATGACACCGGAGAATTTCGACCTGGTTACAAAAATCAATTATAACGCCTATTTCTATTGCACGAAGGCGGCAACACCAATTATGAAACTTCAGAACAAATACAACGCTTCGTTGTATGCCGATGTAATTCAAATTAACTCAAAATCGGGTTTGGCCGGAAGCAAGAAAAACTTTGCTTACGCGGGTGGAAAATTTGGAGGAATTGGTTTGACCCAGTCGTTTGCCCTGGAGTTGGCCCCCGATAGAATCAAAGTGAATTCCATCTGCCCGGGTAACTTTTACGAAGGTCCGCTTTGGAGTGATCCTGAAAACGGATTGTTTGTACAATACCTGAATGCCGGAAAAGTTCCGGGGGCAAAAACCGTTGACGATGTAAAAGCGTTTTACCTGGCGCAGGTTCCGCTTGGTAAAGGCTGTTCTCCGGTTGATGTGGCAAAAGCAGTTTTTTATGCCATCGATCAGGAAAACGAAACAGGACAGGCCATTCCGGTTAGTGGCGGACAAATTATGCTGAATTAGTAATGCCCGTAAAAGCGATCATATTCGATTTAGACGGCACGCTGCTCCATTCAATTGTGGATATTGCAGATGCCTGTAATCATGTATTGGAGCAGAACAATCTGCCAACACATGACACGGAATCGTATGTTTCGTGGATTGGAAACGGGGCTGCCAAACTGGTGGAGCGGGCGCTTCCCGATCACATAAAAAGTGATCCAGAAAAACTGGAATATTTCATTCAGGAATACAAAGATTATTACCTCGCGCATTTGATGATTAAAAGCC
This sequence comes from Maribellus sp. YY47, assembly GCF_023111095.1. GTDB lineage: Bacteria > Bacteroidota > Bacteroidia > Bacteroidales > Prolixibacteraceae > Draconibacterium. Next base: position 288,701 of record NZ_JALGYW010000001.1, on the reverse strand, counting down.
ATTTGTACGATGGAATCGATGAAGTACTTGCCTTCCTGAAACAACATAAAATCCCCTTTGCGGTAAATACGAATAAACCACACAGCCAAACTGTGCCGATCGTAGAAAATTACATGAAAGATTTTCTTCCTGATCAGGTATTCGGTCAACAAGATCATATTCCGAAAAAACCGGATCCGTTTGCAGCCAAGCTGATTGCAAAAAATTTTGAGGTCGAAAATCAGGAAGTTTTGTTTGTTGGCGATTCTTATGTCGATATAAAAACAGGTAAAGCTGCCGGGATGCAAACATTGGGCGTTACCTGGGGATATGGCAAGCTTGAACCGATGAAAGAAGCAGGTTGTTCTGATTTTATAGCAACAACAAGCGAATTAATGGAGTTTCTAAAACTCAAAATTGAAGAATAAAATAAAAAACAGATATGAAGACAAAAGCAGTTAGATTATACGGCAAAAAAGATTTGCGTTTGGAAGAGTTTGATCTTCCGCAAATTAAAGAAGACGAAATTCTGGCAAAAGTGGTGAGCGACAGCATTTGCATGTCGAGCTACAAAGCTGCCACACAGGCAACTGACCACAAGCGCGTTCCTAATAACATTGCAGAAAAACCGATTATGATCGGTCACGAATTTTCAGGCGAAATCGTGGAGGTGGGCGCCAAATGGCAGGATAAATTCAAACCCGGTCAGAAATATTCGATCCAGCCGGCCATTTATTACAAAGACGGCCCGGTGGGAATTCTGAGTGCTCCGGGTTATTCTTACCAATATATTGGCGGTGATGCCACTTATGTAATCATCCCGAAAGATGTGCTGGAGCAGGATTGTTTGCTGGCCTACGACGGCCCCGGATTTTACCCGGCATCGCTTTCAGAACCACTGAGTTGCGTTATCGGTGCGATGCATGCCAACTACCATACTACACCGGGATCGTATGTTCACGATATGGAAATTGTGGAAGGTGGGAAAATGGCCATCCTCGCGGGTGTAGGTCCGATGGGACTGGCAGCCATTAATTATGTAATTAACCGCGAAGACCGCAAACCATCGTTGTTGGTAGTAACTGATATTGCACAGGATCGTTTGGACCGTGCATCTGAAATTTTCCCGGTGGAATGGGCAAAAGAAAAAGGCATCGAGTTGATTTACCTGAATACCGGAAATGTGGAAGATCCGGTGAAAGCTTTGAAAGATGTTTCGGGTGGCGAAGGTTATAATGATGTATTTGTTTTTGCTCCGGTAGCTCCGGTAGTTGAGCAAGGTGACGCTATTCTGGCCCACGACGGCTGTCTGAACTTTTTTGCGGGACCGTCGAATACTGAATTCTCGGCCAAACTGAACTTCTACAACGTTCACTATGCCTACACGCACATTGTGGGAACTTCAGGCGGTAACAACGACGACATGCTGGAAGCGCTCGATGTGATGAGCAAAGGACTCGATCCTGCCGGATTGATCACCCACGTTGGCGGATTAAATGCGGTAGCCGAAACAACGTTAAATCTTCCGAATATCCCGGGTGGAAAGAAGTTGATCTACACGCATAAAAACCTTCCGCTGGTTGCCATTTCTGATTTTGCTGAGTTAGGCAAAAACGATCCATTTTATGCTGAATTAGCCAAACTGGTAGCCGAAACCAAAGGATTGTGGAATGTAAAAGCTGAAGAATATCTACTGGCGAACGCGCCGGAAATCTAAATATTATTGGACAGGCAGATTTAATAAGGTCTGCCTGTCCCCCATTACAATCATAGGACGGCAAGCAGGATCGAGCCATTTCAGAACCTGCACCATATCCTTCTCCGAAACCGCCACACAGCCCGAAGTTGTTTCGGTATCGCTTTCCCGCAAATGAAAAAAGATGGCGCTCCCCTTGCCTTTTACAACCGGATCAGTGTTGTATTCAATCACCATACAATATTTGTAGTAGTTGCTTTTCAGTTTCAGATTTTCGTATGATTTTGCGGTAGTTTCGCCTCTCACATGTTTGTTGTAATCCTCCGATTCAGGATCGTCAATCCACTTGTCGCCATCAGTAGAAAGGGTAAAAGGCATTTTTGTTTCGACGGTATCAGCATAGGTAAACAAGTGTCCTAAATAAAAAATGCCCGATGGAGATTTTCCGTCGCCTTCCATTTTCTCGCCCATTGCGGCAAAACCATTTCGGCCAATTCCTGCAGCAAAAGGACCGGACTTAATCTCCCATTTTTCATCTGCTTTTTCAAGAGCAAATAGGTTGACCTGAGCATTTCCGGACTGTTCAGCAATTACTACCAACAACTGACTGACATTAGCCGGAATGGAAGATTCCTGCACTTTTAAAATTTGCTCCATCTGTTCCGTTTCTGATTTGGGAGAGGAACACGCCCAAAGCAGCAGGAAAATAAAACCCAGGTTTTTCAAATATTTGAAAGAATCGTTTCGCATACCGCGAAAGATAGTGAATATCAAAAACAATCTTTGTTATTGAAGTACAACTTGCAAACGAACAGGACCATCAAACGCAAAAAATAACGTACTCTTACTTTTTACAACGGGTTCACGCAAAGGTTATGACGAAGCGCAGAGTGCGCAAAGGATTAACTTACACACAAGAACAATTTGCGTTCTTGCGATCACCTTGGCGTTCTTCGCGTGAACTTGATTTTTTAACCAAATACACAACGAAAAATATCTCGCTAGCGTTTTGCCTCCAACTCCCGCAAGTGCTCCATCTTTTTACGTTGTAAAAACTCACGGATGCTTTCTTCGTATTCTTTTACGCGTTTATTTCCGAACTCATACACTTTATGCACCAATCCATCCAGAAAATCGCGGTCGTGCGACACAAGAATCAAGGTCCCGTCGAATTCCATCAGCGCCTGTTTCAGGATGTCCTTGGTGCGAATATCAAGGTGATTGGTAGGCTCATCGAGAATCAGCAGGTTCACCGGCTCCAGCAACAATTTGATCATCGCCAGACGCGTACGTTCTCCTCCGGAAAGAACACTTACCTGTTTGTCCCAGCTATCGCCGCCAAACATAAACGCCCCCAGAATATCTTTGATTCTGGTACGAATATCGCCTTTTGCCACATCGTCGATGGTTTGAAAAACGGTTAGCTTTTCGTCCAGCAACGAAGCTTCGTTTTGAGAAAAATAGCCGATCATCGAATTGTGTCCGAGACTTAAGGTTCCGCCGTATTCCAGCTCGCCCATAATGGCTTTAACCAGTGTGGTTTTCCCTTCACCGTTCTTGCCGACAAACGCCACTTTATCGCCGCGATGAATGGTAAAAGTTGCCCCGGAGAACACCAAATGATCGCCGTACGATTTTTCCACCTGATCGGCAATTACCGGGAAATTACCCGAACGCGGCGACGGAGGAAAGCGAAGTTTCAGGTGCGAGGTGTCCATTTCGTCCACTTCCACCAGTTCCAGTTTTTCCAACATTTTTACGCGCGACTGCACCTGCAGTGTTTTTGAATACGTTCCTTTGAAACGCTCGATAAACTGCTCGGTTTCGGCAATCATTTTTTGCTGATCGTCGTATGCTTTTTGCTGCTGTTCGCGGCGTTCTTTCCGCAATTCCAGGTAGTGCGTGTAATTCACCTTGTAATCGTAAATACGCCCCATGGTTACTTCAATCGTGCGGGTAGTAATGTTATCGACAAAGGCGCGGTCGTGTGAAATAACGATCACCGCTCTGGCCTCGTTCACCAGGAATTCTTCGAGCCACTGCACCGATTCAATATCGAGGTGGTTGGTAGGCTCATCAAGCAAAATAAGGTCGGGCTTTTTCAGCAGAATTTTGGCGAGCTCGATTCGCATCCGCCAGCCCCCGCTAAATTCGGAAGTGGGCCGCTGAAAATCTTCCCGCAAAAATCCCAGTCCCAGCAAAATCTTTTCAACTTCAGCATCAAAATTTATTTCACCCTGGCTGTACAATTTCTCGCTTAAATCCGATACTTCCTCAATAATTTTGCTGTATTCATCCGATTCGTAATCGGTTCTGACGGTAAGCTCATGGTTCAACTCTTCCAGTTTTTGCTGCATGTTCAGCACATCGGCAAAAGCCTGCGAAGCCTCGTCGAATAAACTACGGCTGTTATCCACCAGCAAATGCTGCGGGAGGTAAGCAATTACAGCATCTTTGGGCGCCGACACCTTGCCTGCGGAGGGAGTTTGAACACCAGCAATAATTTTCAGCAAAGTTGATTTACCGGCACCGTTTTTCCCCATCAAGGCAATACGATCTTTATCGTTCACGACAAAATTGATGTCTTTAAACAAAGTTGTTCCGCTAAATGTAACCGCCAATCCGTCAATCGAAATCATAATTATTTTCTGAATTTGAGGCGGCAAAGATAATCATCCGCCCGGTAAGTTTTCTATTGAATTGATTTTGTCGTTTCCTTTTAACAAATCAGATTATTTTACCCCGACAAACCCCCGGTCAAATTGAAATGTTTATACTTGCAATTCAAATAACATAAGTCATGAAAGCATTTTATACCGTCTTTGTTTTACTCATTGGTTTTTTGCTTGCGATACAGGGAAGCATCAATACCCAGCTCACCACATTTTTAAAACATCCGATCCAGGGTGCGCTGGTTAATTTTATGGTTGGATTCATTTGTTTGCTGGCCCTTAACCTTGTTTTCAGAACCCAAATTCCTGACTGGGGGCATGTAAAAACTGCGCCGTGGTATTTGCTGGCGGGCGGAATGCTGGGTGCCATTTTTGTTTCGTCGGTGATCTTTTTCATCCCCAAAATTGGAGTGAGCACGGTACTGGCAGCTTCCATTGCCGGGCAACTAATCGCAGCTTCGGTTATCGATCACTTTGGCTTTTTCGGATTAAACGTTCACCAGATTTCTGCCGGTCGTATTGCGGGGATTTTGCTACTGATTAGTGGAATCTTTTTGATACAGAAGTACTAGTATCCACTTTCCCCTGGTGTCTTTGTGCTTAATCTTTCCGTGATTCCAGATAACTCAAGCCTATCCGCAGATCGCCATAGCTGAATTCATTTCCTAGAGCTTCGCGTGCAGGTGTCAAATTGCGTTCCTTCGTATTTTTGAAATACGCCGCAATTTTTTCAAGCTTCTCTTTCGAGAGAAATTGAAACACGTCCAACTCGCCCGTTCTTACAAAATGAGCGAGATGCCCTTCTATCGTGTTTTCGGTATAGCCGCGCTCTTTCGCAATTTCAGTAACCGTTTTTCCCGAAAGGAACATTTTCAGACTTACTTTTTTTGTATCCGGCTTTGGCTCCTTCTTTTTCTTTGGCTCATCTTTCAGCGGAATTTCTCCCTTATCAATTTCATGTTCTTCGCAATACTCGCGGATTAAAGCGGCAATGTCTTTTCCGTAACGATCGATCTTGCGTTTACCCAATCCATTAATTTTCTGAAGTTCGGATAGATTCACGGGCAAATAGGTGACCAGCTCAACCAGCGCTTTTTGTGCAAAAATCATATAGGCAGGAATCGACTGTTCGATTGCCTTCTCGTTTCGCCACGACCGTAGCAGATTGTACAATTCGGGGTGAGGAATATTGGCGTAGTTTTCAATTTCGCGGGCTTTTTGCTTTTTAGGCTTTGTTTCGCCGCTGTCGATCATTGCCTTGGCACGCGCCTCCATAACTTCCTTCACCGAAAAACCTTTACTACAAATTTCGTAAGCCGCCAGTTTGGTTTTTGCTTCGTCCGCCAGGTCGCTTATCCGCTGTTTGATTTGTTTTTTCACCTCGCGGTTATCAATGTCCCAGTCAACCTGCTCCAATCTATCAACCAAAATTTCCTGCACCTTCTCCGAAAAATAAGTGGCCGCCTGCTTTATCCGTTCCGTAAGCTGCGGATTATTCTCCACATCCGGTTCCTGTTTCAACAGCTTATTAATTTGCACCTGAAATTTCTCCCCCACCTCATCCAGATCGTTTTTGAGACCGTCCCTGATTTTTCGGTAGTGTGCCGTTATGAGGTCGGTAAAACTTCCCGGGTTTTCATCCATAATTTTACCGATTGAATTGACAAGATAAACAGCGCGGTAAAATCGAAAAAGCTCCAGAAGCTGTTCGCGCTGAAAAGCCTGTTTGGCCAGACTCAATTCTGTTTCTCCCGGCTGGTTTTCCTCTACCTGCTGTATAAAACTGTCGACGGTTTGGTCGGTAATAATACTGTTTTTTGAGAGTGGTGTTTTCAATACCATGCCTTCCAGCGTTTTACAACGGCTAAGCGCCACATATACCTGCCCGTGTGCAAACGAAGCCCCGGCATCGATAATGGCCCGCTCGAAAGTAAGCCCCTGACTTTTGTGAATGGTAATGGCCCACGCGAGTTTTAAAGGTACCTGGCTAAACGAACCTTCCACCTCTTCTTTGATCTCCGAAGTTTCTTTATCGATCGTATATTTTACATTCTCCCACAAAAGAGTGGTCACTTCAATTTCCTCATCTTCGCCCGGGCATTGCACAAAAATACTGGTATCGTCAAAGGCCGTAATCTGGCCTATTTTACCGTTAAAAAAGCGTTTCGCCAGATCGGGATCGTTTTTCACAAACATAACCTGAGCCCCTTTTTTCAAATGCAGCTCAGCCTCGGTAGGAAACGAATATTGCGGGAAATTTCCTTCTACGGTGGCTTTGAAAACCCTGGCTTTCGAGGATAACTTTTCCAGTTTCGATTCATTCATGCGCTGTGCCTGCACATTGTGGGTACACAGCGTAATGTAACCTTCTTCGTCGCCCGGATCAAAATCAGGATTGTAGCGGGCATTCAGCTCTGTCTGGGCTTTTTCGTCGAGTACATTGTCGCGCACTTTGTTGAGGATCGAGATAAAACGGTCGTCCTGCTGCCGGAACACCTGGGTAAGTTCGATACTTACATACGATGTTTGTTTTAACGCTTTACTGCTAAAGAAAAAGGCGGTTTCGTATTCGGATCTAAGCAATTGCCACTCCTCGCGCTTTACCACAGGAGCCAGCTGCTGCAAATCGCCAATCATCAGCAACTGCGCACCACCAAAAGGTTTGCGCCCATTTTTAAACCGGCGCATCACCCGGTCGATCGCATCCAACACATCGGCACGAACCATACTGATTTCATCAATTACCAGCAAATCGAGGGTTCGAATGATGTTGATCTTTTCTTTGTTGAAACGCATTTGGCGATTCTGTTCGTTTGTTTCGCCAACCTGTGGCCCAAACGACAACTGGAAAAAAGAATGAATGGTAACACCACCGGCATTAATCGCCGCCACACCCGTTGGCGCCACCACGATCATGCGTTTCGGAGATTCCTTTTTTAAGTTTTTCAGAAAAGTAGTCTTCCCGGTTCCCGCCTTTCCGGTCAGAAAAATATTTTGCCCCGTGTATTGAATAAAGTTCCAGGCGAGTTCGAGTTGTTTGTTGGTTTGCATGAAGTAAACTGACATTTTAACTGCCTAAAGATAACAATTTAGCCCGACAGTAATTTTCGGTATTTTTTCTTCCTGGCCCATCCGTGACTATATAAAAGAGGCTGACTCAGCAGCCAGCCTCTCTTTTAAATCCCATTGAGTTGTTACCTCAACCTAAAGCAGAACACTTTAGTTTTATAGTTGATAAAAAATAAGGGTGCCATTACCAGCTACTCCCTGTAGATAATTCTTCCAATCTGGGTTCTTCCATCCAGATCGAGTTTATACAGGTAAATACCCGTTGCATCGTTAGTAGGTTGATATTCGATCCTGTTCATTTCTCCACTCAGTACCTGGCGGTCCAGAATTCTGGCCACACGTTGTCCTGTAATGTTGTAAATTTCAAGGACTCCATAAGCATCTACTCCCGAAACAAATTCGAAGGTCACTTTTTCGGTGAACGGATTCGGGTAAACCTTCAGACTGCTTTGAGACAGCGTTACATTTTGTGTTGAAGATGATTTTATTTCAACCACAGGCGGCAGTGGATCTCCGCAGTAAACAGCGTGAATAACAATATAACCTCCTGTAAATGGAATATTATCTCCTTCAGCGTAATCCCATTGTCCTGGTGCGATTTTATCCGGGAACCACTCTGATCCGGTTGCTACCCAGATGTGAGTTTGATCCAAAGTATAATCGTACAGTTCCAGGTAGTCAACAGTGATATGAGTACCGTCAAATATTACCAGAACACTGTCTACAAGATGGCTATCCCATACCGGCGACGGATCGCAGGTTGGTGCTCCGGCATACATTGGGAACTTATATTCACCCGGTTCGGTAATCGCGAATGACCAGCCCCAGTTGCTCCACATACCTCCTTCATTACATTCTGTCAAGAAGCTTTTACTGATATCATCTCCACCATACGCATATGCTGTGTTACAAACATCGCATTGGTCTGAATAGATCATGACATCACAGTCAGAAGGACATTCGTTAGCATCTTTAACGTTAATTGTATGAAGAGTACCTGCATCGCTTCCGCTTAATCCGCTGATTACATAATATCCTCCAACATCCCACGTCAATGTAGTAACATCAACAAATGGACCTCCATCAACACTGACATAAATTGGAGCTGTTCCTCCGCTGACGGTAAACTCAGCCCATCCATCAGCTACATCACAACTTGAATTGTGTCCAACTGTTGAACAGGTAAGTTCTTCAGGTTGAAGAATTTCGTCTCCACAATATGTTTCTCTTGATGCTATCAAAGAATTTCCAAGGTCAACTATTGTTGCCTGGTATACACCGGCATAGAGATTAGGAACATTTACCATTGTTTCAAAATCATCTCCTGAGCCACCTTTTGCTACCTGTTGAGGTCCCCAAACCGTAGTCAAAGTCGGAGGTGTAGTTGATGCATCCAACGTATCCAGTTGAATCATAAAATCACCTATTCCCTTAACATAAATATCCATGCTTCCGGTATTGGTTCCAAAACACAAAGGTTCGTGTGGAACTACCCTGCAACTCGGAGCCTGAGGAATCCAATCAATAGTTGCACAACATTCATGTTGACAAATAACTCCTCCGCCATGATCCTCTTTAACAACCAAACAATATTCTCCGTCACTCAGGCCGGTTACCTGAATTCCGGGAGTAATTGCATCTTCGTCTGCTGGTAAACCTACCGGAATAACAGCCCCGGGCAGATACCATTCATACGTACGATTGACAATATCTACATTGGTTGTAGTAATTGTAATTGTTAAAGCGCCATTGTTATTGTCATAATTTGTAGAGTTTGCATCTACTGTAATATCGCAATCCGGTTCTTCGTAAACCGTAATCTGAATGGTGGTACTGTTGTAGCAGCCAAACTCATCGGTCACAGTTAACCCTATTGTATGTGTTCCAACGCTAAATATATGTGAAGCCGTTGCAATTACAGTGGTTTCATCGATACTTCCGTTGTTGTCCCAATCCCATCCATAAGTAGCGATTGGCATGCCGTTGGTTCCGGCGGTACTTCCCGAAGCATCAAAATCAATTTCGGCACTGCCATCAACCTCACATTCAGGATCTGCATCCAGATCAGCTACAGGATTGTCGTAAACTGTAAACTGAGTGGTGGTACTGTTGTAGCAGCCAAACTCATCGGTTACGGTTACGTCTACCGTATGCGTTCCTACTGCAAAACTGTGCGAAGCCATGGCGCTTACGGTCGTTTCATCGATACTTCCGTTGTTGTCCCAATCCCATCCATAAGTGGCGATTGGCATGCCGTTGGTTCCGGCTGTACTTCCTGAAGCATCAAAATCAACAACTGCATTGCCCAGACCA
>NZ_JALGYW010000001.1:0-278878 GCF_023111095.1 Maribellus sp. YY47 | reverse complement strand
CATGGCGCTTACGGTCGTTTCATCGATACTTCCGTTGTTGTCCCAATCCCATCCATAAGTGGCGATTGGCATGCCGTTGGTTCCGGCTGTACTTCCTGAAGCATCAAAATCAACAACTGCATTGCCCAGACCATCCTCGCATTCATCGTCGGCATCCAGATCAGCTACCGGGTTGTCGTATACTGTAAACTGGGTGGTCGTACTGTTGTAGCAGCCAAACTCATCGGTTACGGTTACGCCTACCGTATGCGTTCCTACTGCAAAACTGTGGGAAGCCATTGCGCTTACGGTCGTTTCATCGATACTTCCGTTGTTGTCCCAATCCCATCCATAAGTGGCGATTGGCATGCCGTTGGTTCCGGCTGTACTTCCAGAAGCATCAAAATCAACTACTGCATTGCCCAGACCATCCTCGCATTCATCGTCGGCATCCAGGTCAGCTACCGGATTGTCGTATACAGTAAACTGGGTGGTCGTACTGTTGTAGCAGCCAAACTCATCGGTTACGGTTACGCCTACCGTATGCGTTCCTACTGCAAAACTGTGCGAAGCCATGGCGCTTACGGTCGTTTCATCGATACTTCCGTTATTGTCCCAATCCCATCCATAAGTGGCGATTGGCATGCCGTTGGTTCCGGCCGTACTTCCTGAAGCATCAAAATCAACTACTGCATTGCCCAGACCATCCTCGCATTCATCGTCAGCATCCAGATCAGCTACAGGATTGTCGTATACAGTAAACTGGGTGGTCGTACTGTTGTAGCAGCCAAACTCATCGGTTACGGTTACACCTACCGTATGCGTTCCGACTGCAAAACTGTGGGAAGCCATGGCGCTTACTGTCGTTTCATCGATGCTGCCGTTATTGTCCCAATCCCATCCATAAGTGGCGATTGGCGTGCCGTTGGTTCCGGCGGTACTTCCTGAAGCATCAAAATCAACTACTGCATTGCCCAGACCATCCTCGCATTCATCATCGGCATCCAGATCTGCTACCGGATTGTCGTATATAGTAAACTGGGTGGTCGTACTGTTATAGCAGCCAAACTCATCGGTTACAGTTACGCCTACCGTATGCGTTCCTACTGCAAAACTGTGGGAAGCCATTGCGCTTACGGTCGTTTCATCGATACTTCCGTTGTTGTCCCAATCCCATCCATAAGTGGCGATTGGCATGCCGTTGGTTCCGGCTGTACTTCCTGAAGCATCAAAATCAACAACTGCATTGCCCAGACCATCCTCGCATTCATCGTCTGCATCCAGATCAGCTACCGGATTGTCGTATACTGTAAACTGGGTGGTGGTACTGTTGTAACAGCCAAACTCATCGGTTACAGTTACGCCTACCGTATGCGTTCCTACTGCAAAACTGTGGGAAGCCATTGCGGATGCTGTCGTTTCATCGATGCTGCCGTTATTGTCCCAATCCCATCCATAAGTGGCGATTGGCATGCCATTGGTTCCGGCAGTACTTCCAGAAGCATCAAAATCAACTACTGCATTGCCCAGACCATCCTCGCATTCATCGTCGGCATCCAGATCAGCTACCGGATTGTCGTATACTGTAAACTGAGTGGTGGTACTGTTGTAGCAGCCAAACTCATCGGTTACAGTTACACCTACCGTATGCGTTCCTACTGCAAAACTGTGGGAAGCCATGGCACTTACGGTCGTTTCATCGATACTTCCGTTGTTGTCCCAATCCCATCCATAAGTGGCGATTGGCATGCCGTTGGTTCCGGCAGTACTTCCTGAAGCATCAAAATCAACTACTGCATTGCCCAGACCATCCTCGCATTCATCGTCAGCATCCAGATCAGCTAAAGGATTGTCGTATACTGTAAACTGGGTGGTGGTACTGTTATAGCAGCCAAACTCATCGGTTACAGTTACGCCTACCGTATGCGTTCCTACTGCAAAACTGTGGGAAGCCATTGCGGATGCTGTCGTTTCATCGATGCTGCCGTTATTGTCCCAATCCCATCCATAAGTGGCGATTGGCATGCCGTTGGTTCCGGCTGTACTTCCCGAAGCATCAAAATCAACTACTGCATTGCCCAGACCATCCTCGCATTCATCGTCAGCATCCAGATCAGCTACCGGATTGTCGTAAACTGTAAACTGAGTGGTGGTACTGTTATAGCAGCCAAACTCATCGGTTACAGTTACGCCTACCGTATGCGTTCCTACTGCAAAACTGTGCGAAGCCATTGCGCTTACCGTCGTTTCATCGATACTTCCGTTGTTGTCCCAATCCCATCCATAAGTGGCGATTGGCATGCCGTTGGTTCCGGCTGTACTTCCCGAAGCATCAAAATCAACTACTGCATTGCCCAGACCATCCTCGCATTCATCGTCAGCATCCAGATCAGCTACCGGATTGTCGTAAACTGTAAACTGAGTGGTGGTACTGTTATAGCAGCCAAACTCATCGGTTACAGTTACACCTACCGTATGCGTTCCTACTGCAAAACTGTGCGAAGCCATGGCGCTTACCGTCGTTTCATCGATACTTCCGTTGTTGTCCCAATCCCATCCATAAGTGGCGATTGGCATGCCGTTGGTTCCGGCTGTACTTCCTGAAGCATCAAAATCAACAATTGCATTGCCCTGACCATCCTCGCATTCATCGTCGGCATCCAGATCGGCTACAGGATTGTCGTATACCGTTATAGTAACCATTTCATAGTCGAAACAATCAAGATCGCCGTCTCCAGGATTCGAACTGCGAATCCAATATTCAGAACTTCCAACAGCTACCACAACGGACGGATCAATTGCACTTGCGCTATCGATCGCATTCTGCTGAGTCATGTGATAACTTAATACGCCTCCTCCATCACTGGTTACGGCATCATATAAATTAAAGCTGGCTTCACCTGTATTTCCTACTTCACAAGCTTCCAAATCTTTTACCATTAAATCAGGTGTTGCATGAATGGTAACCATAGCAGGTTCACTAGTCTTAATACAACCTTCTATACCTCCATTTATCGCTTTAACACTTACCTTGAAGCTAAAATCGCCAACAACATTTGTTGGAACGGGATAGGTTGGAGAATCAGTGCCAACTACAGTCCAAACATCTGCTGGTCCTTCTTTGTACCAGGTATACTCATAATCTACAGACGGCGGATTTTCTGCCGGAGAATTCCCCAGGTCAGCAGTCAGCACGACTGGCGGATCACCTTCACAGGCTGCTCCTCCTTCAAGAAATACTTCCAGTTGTGGTTTATCTCCCAAGTCAAATGGTCCACCCATATCTTTCAAAGATGATGGCAAAGATGCAGATGAACGGGATTTCACAATCACACTTCCCAAAGTTGAGATACAAGGATCGGCACCCGACCGAGTATCGAAACCCAATGCGGTTGCATTTATCGCAAACTCAACCAAAGTATTTGTCGGATATTGAGTTACAACATTTCCTTTTGAATTAATTGTACCCCAGGGTGGTGCCGCTACCTGTCCCGCATCGTTTAACTGCGTGTGCACAGCTTCATCCTGCAAATCACTCCTTAACTGAATCAATTGATATCCAAAATTATCATCATCAGGATCGTCGTCGAAAGAATTGGTACATGCATAAAACGCATCGTTTGCAATTACAAATTCGAATGGCCTCCCCGGTAATAAATTGAATGCATCAAGGTCAGCATCCGTAGGAAAATCTCTTTTATCGATCCACGCATACATGCTAATATTGGCATTTACACCTCCATTAACATAATCGACAGAAAGTATCACATCGCCATGTATTTCCACACTTCCATCCGGAAAAAAACTATAGGCCGTGTGTCCGCAATCGCCTCCGTCGTTTTCATCCTCATAAACAATGTGGTTATCGACAAAGTCTACCCTTTTTCGGAAGTATTCAAAATCAAGGTGGTTACTTCCGTCAGCATCGGCTGTGGAGGCGCCAAAAATGGCATACTCGTCATCAGCTGGTGGGGCAAGGGGTAGTCTGCGAATATGACCATAAACATCAATAATGTCGGTTTTCGCAGGTACATCACCTTCTTTGAAGCCCCAGGATCTTGGGTCATCAAAGTTTTTGTTAATACTTTGATCGAATACAGTCATGTCCTGATTTCCCCCGGCAATGTTCTGGTCGCGAAGATATGCAGCGTCAACCCAGGTACCGTTGCCATCGGGTGCCGTGTAAACAGGCGCCGACATTCGCAGTTCAATACCGACATTCTGTCCGCCGGATATTTTGGCTATTTCAGCCACGGCAGCAGCAGAAGTGATATCGATTACCCCCGCGCCGGTTGCAGTATTCCCATCAGGTAGTGCTGAAAACCAGTCATCGGTACCTATTGGATTTATCGGTGGTGGTGTCGGATAAAAAGATAAAATATCAGCCCAGACATCGCCATCAATACCAAAGTCGGCCCTCACAGTAGTTTCTGTGTTTATTAGCTGTGAATAAACCGGGTTATTCAAACTAAACAGGACCAAAAAAAATGGCAAAAAAAGCAAATGACGCCAATATCGGAACCATAACTTTTTTTGCCCGACGAATAACAAACGCGTGTCATCCGTAAGTTCGAAGTAATTGTTTCTCATAATCTGATAATTTAAAGTTTCTGATGTGCTCTAATCATTATCAGGTCATCTAAAAAACAAGTGCCTATAAAGTATAAATTGGTTTTAGGAATTAATCTAAGGGGAACAGATTTAAGTCCTTATTTTTATCAGTTTTCATGAGTGAAAAGTTACGGCAGCATAAAAAGGAAGTCAATCGGGTTTTATACTGATTTATTGAAGCATATTTTTAATCATACCAAAAAGTATTTTTTAAGAACTTATGACAAAATATTGTGGTGAAATGCATACCGTACCATATCTGCTGTAGAGTTAATTTTCAATTTCGAAAGTATATTCCTTTTGTGCGATTCAACGGTTCGCGGGCTGATACTTAACCTCGCCCCTATTTCCTTGTATGTCAATCCACTGGAAAACAGCTTCAGTACCGCCACTTCCCTTTCGGTAAGGTTTTCTACTTTTTTCTTGCTGTATTTCCGCTTTTGAAGAGAAGTCTTAAAAATATCCCACACCTTTTTTCTGAAAAATTCGCCACCGGCATGTAGCCTTTTAATGGCTTTAACCAGGTCATCTCCCGTCGCGTCGTTAAAAACAAATCCCTTCACGCCCAACCTGATATATTCTTCAAAACAATCGGAATAATTCTGACTTAATATCAATAAAACGGGAATTTCGGAGTACGCCCGCCTGATTTTTTTTATCTGCTTCATCCCCGAATTCTCTCCGTGTATCACGTCAAATATGATTACATCGGGCGCCCCGTTTTTTAATTGTTTAAAGAGATCGTTGCAATCTACAGCCTGAACAATTACCTCGCACCCTTCTGATTTATCCAGTATCGACTGGATTCCTGCAGCAAACAAAACAAACTTATCTAATATGGCAACTTTACACATGGCTAAACAATTAAGAGTGAACATTGTATCATTGATCGAAATTTTCATTTCAATACAACAATATTTTCATGCTTTCCTTTGGTATCTCCAATAAGATAATATTTACCTTACCAGCAAATCAGTCACATGTAAAAAGCTTCTCCACAGGTTAGTCTTGAGAAAGGGATTCTCGTTCTCAGTGGATAGACAAGTTACAACAATATACGACGCAATTCAATACGGATTTTTACGGATATGAATATCGGGAAATACGTAAATCCGGTCAATAAATGGCTATGGATAAACGATGTCATCACCCACAATAAGGGTATTTTATTACACAATCATTTGGTATCCGACGTGCAAATTTCGACAAATCTGTTCAATTTCGGGCAGCTTAAAATTCTAAGAGAAAATCTAACCCGGGATACCGGACAAACTCCATTTCATTCAACATTAAATCCCTGTGTCTGTGACTCAAGAGAACTCAAATGTATTTTTCCGATATCAGTTCCACCATCAAAAACAGTAAGCGGCGCTGATTTTGGGTTCCACTCTTGCTCAAAGAGCAAAAGAATCCGGCAAACAATCATCCTGCATTCTTCATTTCGTGCCACAAAATCTCTTTACATAAAAAAGCCTCTGTTTACCACTGCTCTGTTTATCAGTTGATTATGGAACTTTTTTTTTGGCTTTTATTATTTTTTATCTGAGTATCCAAACAGCAGCAAACACTGCTATTTCACCCACTTATAAACAAGATTTTGCGAGACAAGGCATCTCCCTGTTTAAAAAAACACTTGGATTACAATTAACAAGCATCTACTTTAGTCCTGCAAACCTGTTAGACAACAATCATAATTTGCTAATGGACGATCTTTCTATTTTATCCATGCAACTCTTGATTAATTAGAGATTTAAATTATTGAGGTATTAATTTTTATTAAGTTGTGAAAGGAATTTGATTAGGGGTATTTGAAGTTTTACAAACCCACTGTTTGTTTTTACAACAAACAGATCAAAAAAAGCAGGACCATTTAATCACTTTCAAAGGTATGCTATGAAAAAATCAGGGCTTTTTGCACTGCTGATTGTATTAATCAGCTGGGCTTCGTTTGGACAAAATTCAGACGACAATTTCAAAAAGGAAGGAAAAAATTCTCAATCCGTTAGTATCAATCAAAGCTTTTCCGGCTCATCCGAAATATTTCCGTTTGGACAAAACGGAGAGATAATTTACGGGCTTGATGCCACGGCTACCATTGAGCTGAATGGCGACAACTCGCTGGTGAGAATGATATTGACCGACAGTAACTATAACGAATATTTGATTTACGAAAGTTATAATCTCTTACTGGACGCGTCAACTTCTTTTACTATCGAAAATATTTGTGAGGAAACAAGTATCCTGGATGGAGTCTCACCACGCTCCATTCAAATTGAGATAAAAAATGCTCAGTTGCAGTTACAAAGTATAAGCTACTCAGCGGGTATTGACCCGGGCCTTAGCATCGAAAACCTAAAAAAGGAAAAGAAAAAAGGTCAGAATAAGGTCAAAATCAATAAAATCAACAATAACTTAAAAATGAAAGGACAACACTGGCTTGCAGGAGAAACCAGTGTTTCGGAGTTAAGTTTTGGTGATAGAAAAAAGCTGTACGGACAAAGCACTTTCCCTGCAGGATTTGAATATTACTCAGGCGGAGTGATTACAGCAGGCAGCACAGATTCAGGAACTACAACTGATGGCACTTTAAAGTCAGCTACTACCGCAACAGAAAGTCCTTATGTTGACAAATGGGACTGGCGCGACCGGCATGGGAAAAACTGGATCACTCCGGTTACTAACCAGGGAACTTGTGGTTCGTGTTGGGCATTTGCAGCAACGGGAGCTACAGAGGCTATGGTAAATCTTTTTTATAACCAGCAAATTAACCTCGACCTGTCAGAACAAGACCTTCTTTCGTGCAGTGGGGCAGGTGATTGCGGCGGCGGGTACCCGTCATATGCACTCGATTATATTGCAACTAAAGGTATCGTTGATGAGGCAACATTCCCTTATGCTCAAAGTGAACTTGCATGTAGCGAGAAAGGAAGCAATCCTCAGGAAACGATAAAAATAGGGGGCAGAGTAAATTTTGGATCCACTGCCTATCCCAAAAATGAAGATGTATTAAAAGACATGTTGATAAAGATGGGCCCATTAAGCGCCGGACAACGCAATTGGGCGCATGCAATGGTACTTGTTGGCTATCGGGTGGTAAAAGAAGGTGACATTTTCTATTATCAGAATTTAGATGGATATCGAAGTTGGGAAATTGTAACAGCCGAGAGTTCCTTGATTGGAAGAACTGTCTGGATTTTCAAAAACAGCTGGGGATCATATTTCGGAGATTCAGGTTATGTCTATATCGAATCCACCATGGATAATTTTGACTGGACACATGCGGTACTGACTCCGATCACCAGTACGGTAAAAAATTATAATGTAATTTGTGAAGATAAAGATGGAGATGGTTATTACTGGTGGGGAATGGGTCCAAAACCCGCAACATGCACAGGACCAGATGAACCAGACGGAGACGATTCTGATGCCACTCTTGGCCCGCTGGATGATTATGGACATTGTACTGTAATTGGGGGGCAACCTGTAGCTAATTTCCTGGCTGATATTACATCAGTTGTCGAAGGTGAGTCTGTTCAATTTAAAGATGTATCTTCAAACGCCTTAGCCAGAGAATGGACTTTTGAGGGAGGAACTCCTGCCACATCAACCTCCAGCAGCCCATCCGTGCTATACGAAACTCCCGGAATATATGATGTAACCTTAACCGTTTACAATAAGGAAAAATCAGACGTAAAGACCGTTGCCGGTTATATTGTGGTAGAGAAATACATTCCGGATTATTGCAAATCACATGGAGATGCATCAGCCCAATGGATTGAATCCGTACAGCTCGGTTCACAGATTTATACTTCAGGTTCTTCAGGAACAGCAGGTTATCAGGATCTAACGAACTTTACATACAATGTTGATCCTGGATCGGTTGTAACATTTACTTTAACGCCGGGTTTCTCCGGAAGGACATATCTTGAACAATGGAAGATTTGGATTGATTATAACGGAGACCTCGACTTCGATGACACAGGAGAACTCGTTTATACGAGTAGTATCACCAGTTATCCGGTTTCAAAAACAACAACTATACCTTCTAATTTAAACATTAAAACAGGCATGCGGGTCTCAATGAAACGTAACGCAAGTGCAAGCGCATGTGAAATATTTACAGAAGGAGAAGTTGAAGATTATACCATACAAATCGGCACACCTACCGGCAATTCTCCGGTAGCGAACTTCTCCACAAATAAAACCTTGGTTACAACCGATGAAACCGTCTCTTTTACTGATTTGTCAACCAACACACCAACTTCCTGGTACTGGACATTTGAGGGCGGAACTCCGGCCACATCAACGGCTCAAAATCCAACCGTTACTTATGGTTCTGCAGGAAGCTATAAAGTAACGCTGACAGCAACCAATGCCGACGGATCGAATACCAAAGCCATTGATAATTATATCGAAGTAACAGAACCGATTGTTGCTCCGGTGGCTAACTTTTCGGCCAATCCCAGATCGCTTGTTGAAGGAGAATCCGTTACCTTCACCGACCTGTCGTCGAACGAGCCGACCTCATGGGAATGGATTTTTGAAGGAGGCGATCCGGCTACATCTACCGCGCAAAACCCAACGGTTACCTATTACACTGCCAACACTTATTCCGTAACATTAACGGTTACAAATGAGGCGGGATCGAATACTCAGGTACTAGATAACTATATTGAGGTAAGCAAGCCGGTTATTCTTCCGATCGCTGATTTTAAGGCTAACACTACTTCGGTGACAACAAACCAAAGTGTCAATTTTACAGATCTGTCTTCCAACACCAACTCGTGGAACTGGACATTTGAAGGTGGTAATCCGGCAACATCATCAGCGCAAAACCCAATTATTTCCTATAGTGCTGCAGGAACCTTTAAAGTAACGCTAACCGCAAGTAATACCGATGGTTCGGACACAAAAACCATTGATAATTACATTGTGGTAACAAAACCGATTATTCTTCCGATTGCTGACTTTTCGGCTAACACTACTTCGGTGACAACAAACGAAAGCGTGATCTTTACAAATCTGTCTTCCAACGGCAACTCGTGGAGCTGGACATTTGAAGGTGGTAATCCGGCAACATCATCAGCACAAAACCCAAGTATTACCTATAGTACTGCAGGAACCTATAAAGTAACGCTAACCGCAAGTAATACCGATGGTTCGGACACAAAAACCATTGATAATTACATTGTGGTAACAGAACCGGTTATTCTTCCGATCGCTGATTTTTCGGCAGATAAAAGATCGGCAGACGTTGAAGAAACCGTAAACTTTACCGACCTGTCATCTGACGCAGACTCGTGGAGCTGGACTTTTAAAGGTGGTAATCCGGCTACTTCTACTCTCCAAAATCCTTCTGTTACCTATGCCGCTGCCGGTAATTACAATGTAACACTGGTTGCTAAAAATAAAGATGGGTCCAATACAAAAACAGTAGATAATTATATTCAGGTAAATGAAGCTGGTGTTGCTCCGGCAGCTAATTTCACGGCAAACATGACCAGCATTACGCAAGGAGAAACCGTAGCCTTTTCTGATTTATCAGCAAATGAACCAACCTCGTGGAACTGGACGTTCGAAGGCGGAAATCCAGGCACGTCAACAGCACAAAATCCAACCATTACCTATAGCGCTGCAGGAACTTATAAAGTTACCCTAGTCGCTGCAAATAACTTTGGTTCTGACACTAAAACCGTGGATAGCTACATTCAGGTAACAAAACCACTTGTTTTACCTGTGGCTGATTTTTCGGCAAACAAAACATCGGTAACGACTGATGAAACTGTGACCTTTACGGATTTAACAAGTAACAATCCTGTTAGCTGGAACTGGACTTTCGAAGGAGGGACTCCGGCGACTTCAACACAACAAAACCCAATGGTTACCTATAGTTCTGCAGGAACGTATAACGTAACGTTAACAGCAACTAATGCTGACGGTTCTGATACAAAATCAGTTTATAACTACATTGAAGTAACCAAACCCGTTGTTGCTCCGCTGGCTGAATTCTCGGTAGAAAACACTTCAATAACAGAGGGCGAGACAATAATTTTTTCTGATTTATCGTCGAATGAACCGACCTCCTGGAGCTGGAGTTTCGAAGGAGGAACCCCGGGGACTTCAACCCAACAAAATCCTTCTGTTACTTATACTACACCGGGCGTATACAGCGTAACACTAGTCACGTCAAACGCTGGCGGTTCCGATACAAAAACAATTGTCGGTTACATCCAGGTCGAAGAATATATTTCATCCTATTGTATTCCCACAGTAAATGCGAATGAAGAATGGATCGCCGGCGTTAAAATTGACGAACAGTCCAATACATCCGGATCAAACGGTTATGCAGACTTTACATCATTTGGATTTGACCTGGAAAGTGGATCAAACCAGACCATAACACTTACTCCCGGATTTAGCTCACGAAGCAAATTTGAGTATTGGGCAGTCTGGATCGATTTCAATCAGGATATGACTTTCTCTGACTCCGAAAAGGTTTTCAGTTCAGCAAAATCGAGATCAGCAATTACTGCAACAATTTTCATTCAGGCAGGAATAAACATCACTACACGAATGAGGGTGGCAATGAGTCCAACAGCACCTTCAGCATGTAATGAACTCACCGGAGAAATTGAAGATTATACGGTAAAAATATTTGAACCGGCTCCGGTTGCTGACTTTACAGCAAACAGTACAAGTGTTGCAGTGGGCGAAACGGTGCAGTTTACCAATACTTCGCTGTACAATCCAACCAGTTTACTGTGGAATTTTTACGGCATCAACCCCGGCACGAGTACTGCCAATAATCCAATTGTTACCTATAATATTCCAGGCGAATATATCGTTACCTTAACTGCATCAAATAACGCGGGAACATCGCAGAAAAGCATGAACATTACGGTTTATGCCCAGAACGATAACGCAATTCCAGACTATTGTTCACCCCAAGATGTAAGTAGTACACTTAACTATATCAGAAGAATTGTATTTGCAGGATCCGACATAGAATCAGGTGCCGAAAGTTATCAGCTGTCAGCATCAAAAATGGATAATATTACTGCCGGTGAAAATTACATCGCAGAATTTTATCCATACTCAAACGCTACTCGTAATTACTGGAAAGTATGGATAGACTATAACAACGATGGCGATTTTGATGATTCCAATGAAATGGTGCTCGATATCAGCAATAAAAAAGGAATGGTTAGCGGGACGATCTCCATTCCTTCAGATGCAGCAGGCACCACGCGAATGAGAGTGGTTATGAAAGTAGGCGGCGCTCCGGTAAGTCCATGTGAAACTGGCTTCTCCGGAGAGGCTGAAGACTACACTATCACCATTAACGAAGCATTGCCACAAGCGGCTACTCCACCATCGCCAATGGGAGATGTGATTCAAAACCAGTTAAAAGTATACCCGAATCCTACCACAGATTACGTCAACATTAAAATAGATGAAATAGGATTCAACGATATTTATTCCATCTACGACATAGGCGGTAAGCTGTTAGCTCAGGGACAGATTAGTTCATCCGACACAAGAGTTAATCTTTCAACCTATCCGCAGGGGATTTATATGATAAGAATTGCCAACAATGACCGAATCCATAATATGAAAATTATAAAAAAAGATTAGGGGCGCAAAGAGGATTTCTTAGAACACGATTAAAGGATTGCTAAAAGTTGAAAACATTTTTAGTAATCCTTTTTTTGATCTCTTCAAATCCTAATCAGAAGGACTAAAAACAAAGGAAAATCAGATAAATCAGATCCGATTCCTGCGAAGTAACAATTCTTTGTATTCTGACGGATCGACCACCGCTTCAATCACCATCGGTCGGTTTGCGTCAAGAGCTTTTTTTAGCGCTTTTTTATAGGTATCGAGATCCGCCACCTGAATAATAGGAACGCCAAAATAATAATTGGTGGGTGCTCCCGAAGCTTGATTCAGGTCGGTACCATAGTGAGAATCGTAGCCTTTATTTGTCTGTTTTATATTGATGAGCGAAAGGCTGCTATCGTTAATCACTACAAACACGATGTTTAAGTCCAAGCGGCTCACCGTAGCCAGTTCGCCAACGGTCATATGAAAACCACCATCTCCCAGCAAAGCTACAACAGGCAGTTCGGGATAATTCAGTTTGGCCGCCATTGCCGCCGGAATTGCAAAGCCCATTCCCGACCATCCGTTTGTCATCAATAACTTACCTGGCGCAGGAGTCCTCCATTGCTGACCGGCGAGGTGCAAGTGAGCTCCTACATCGACAGTAAGAACTCCGTCGTCGGGCAAAATATTTCTTAGTTCATGCAAAACTGCACGCGGACCAAAACTTCCGGGAGGAGGAGTCAACTTTTGAAACATCCTCTTTTTCCGTTCGGCTAACAACTCCAGATCCCAGTTTTTAGCTACTCCGTTTAACTTAAGCAATTCCTGCAAAGCCATCTCAATATTTCCGGTTACATTCAACACTTCGCGAAGCTTTCCGGTATCTACGTCGGCCTCTTTTTCGTCGATATGAATCAACGGAACGGGCGGCATCCATTCTTCATAATTAAATTCCACCGGATCGTAACCTACTCCAATCACCAAATCTGCCTGGCTGTACGTTTCAGCAACACTGTCCGACAAAGCATGAAACAATACCCCAGCATAAAGAGGATGATCTTCTGAAAAAATACCTTTTGCCATGGGTGTAAGCACCACTGGCATTTTGAATTTTTCAGCCAGGTTGATTAGTGCGGCCTGCACGTTATTGCGAACAGCCGATAAACCAACCACAAGTACAGGGCACTTACTTTTTGCAAATAACGACTCCACTTTTTTCACCTGCTCAGCCACCAGCGGCGACCAGCGCTTTTTCTCCACACGAAGGTATTCCAGCTCTTTCCCTACATTGTGCACTTCCTGCCTGCCGATACCAGCCGGCACACCAATGTGAACCGGACCGGGAACATCAGAAGTGGCAATTCCGGCAGACTTTAAAATAACCTCTTCCACATTTTCGGCTGAAAGGCGGGTAGTATGTTTGGTTATCGGAAAAAACAATTGCTGGTGGTTGACATTCATTTGAACTACACGGTTCAGCAAATGATCCGGCATCTCGTCGGTAAATGCAAGAAGTGGCGAACGGTCGAGCAATGCTTCTCCAACGCCGGTACTCAGATTGGTAGCCCCCGGCCCGAAAGTGGCAAAACATGCCCCCGGTATTCCGGTGATCCGCCCGCAAATATCTGCCATGATGGCTGCAATGGCTTCGTGCCCCACCAAAACAAAATCAATCCCGTCTTCTTCGCGAAGTGCCTCGATGTAATCAATCATGTTTCCGCTGGGAACGCCAAATACATACCGCACGCCTATTTCGCGAAGGGTGTGTGCAAATTGCTGAGCTACCGTTGGCATAAAAATTTATTTTTCGAAGATGGAATATACAATAAAAGAGGGCAAGAAAAAAGGCTCTTTCAAAAAGAACCTTTTCCTTTTCTGCTTCCCATTTCTGATGATCGTCAGAAAATAGGGGAAATAAGAAAACCTGCAGAAAACTATGTTCCCGGGTGTATCCCGAGCAGATTTTCAATATATTCCAGTTCCACATCAGGAACCGTTATTTGGTATTGAGCCTGAGTATAAAACTCGTTTCGCTTTTTTAATGTTTCATCGATAAAAGCCACCAGCTCTTCGCGCGACTTTCCTTTGATGAGCGGACGTTCGGTTTTTGACGTTAAAAGACGATCGGCCAAAATTGCGGGATTAATATTCATGTAAATGGTTTTCCCGGTGCGATTCATGAGATCAATGTTATCGAAAAAGCAAGGCGCTCCTCCACCGGTCGCAATTACAATGTCGGTAAATTCAGAAAGTTCTTCCAGCGCTTTTCGTTCTTTGCTTCGGAACTCTGCTTCCCCTTCTTCCTCAAAAATTTGCGGAATGGTTTTGCAGTTTCGTTCTTCAATGTAATGATCCATATCTACAAACTGCACATCCAGATGTTTCGCCAACCTTCTCCCCAATGTGGATTTTCCACATCCCATATATCCGATCAAATAAATTCTCATACAAAGTAGTTTAGAGTTTAGAGTTCAAAGTTTAAAGTAGATACTG
This sequence comes from Maribellus sp. YY47, assembly GCF_023111095.1. Taxonomy (GTDB): domain Bacteria; phylum Bacteroidota; class Bacteroidia; order Bacteroidales; family Prolixibacteraceae; genus Draconibacterium. The sequence goes on along the minus strand of NZ_JALGYW010000001.1, from coordinate 264,190 downwards.
AACTCCAAACTTGGAACACATAACTAAAAAAGTGACATCTGGTTTGAATTATCTTCGTCCTTTTTGGGTCGGTTCACTTCAAACGGAATATTATCGGTGTCTTCTTCCATCTCTGCATCTTCGGGCTCCGGCCTGTCGTCTTCATCCTTTATTACCGGTTCAAGCTCGGTAATATCTTTCACTTCGTAATTCGACAGTCGCTTTCCTTTAGCCTTCCACGATTTTACTCCGATAAACTCAGCCACCTCGATAATTTCATTTTCACGTTCTTCATTCTTCCCGCCAAAAGTGATTTCCAATCGAGGATAGTGCACCCAGGTAATACTCACCAGTTTGTTGTCGGGATGATCACCGATAAAACGAATCTGCTTGCCTTCCGGTTCATCAATTTCGAAACGTTTCACATAATAAAATTGCTGTTCGGCATCAAAATAAACAGCTGAAAGAACTTTGCTTTGGTCAAATTTCTCAATGGTAAGAATATTGTCGCTAAAGTGATTACTCAAATCATAGTTATACAATTGCAGATCACCGCTTTTATAAATAACCAGGATCTGATCCTCCCCGGAGAATTCACCCAGATAATCTCCGCGACCATCGGCATTCAACCTCAAAACATCGGGATCAAACCATATTTTGCGACCTCCCAGGGTAGAAACGCCTTTTTCCTTTAGCGAAATCTTATGCACATCGTATTTGGTTAATATGTTCCCCATCGATTGCCGTCCCTTAATGGCCAACTCACCAAGATCGACTTCAAAAACCAGCTTTTTAATACGCGGTTTTGGTTTTAAGACGATACGCAACGTTTCCGCCTCACCGTTCGGGTTTGCCGAAAAATAGGCAATCCTCGAACCCTTTGTTTCCTGGGTAATATTGTATTCCTTATCGCGGGTAACTCCGGTTACAGAAAATCTTTTCATGTAGAATACACCCGACTCACCGTCTTTGTACACTACGTTGTAAATGGTACGCTTGTCGTTCTTTTTGAAAACCGCCACGTACAATGGATTCTTTCCGATAAAGGCTTTGTCCGAAACTTTAGAGATAAAATATTTGCCATCGCGATGGAACACAATAATATCGTCGATATCGGAACAGTCGCAAACGTATTCAGCCTTTTTCAGCGAAGTTCCTATAAATCCTTCAGCCCTGTCCACATAGAGTTTTTCGTTGTTCACTACTACTTTGGTAGCCACAATGTTTTCAAAACTCCTGATTTCGGTTTTTCGAGGAAAGTTTTTGCCGTATTTATCTTTCAGATGCTGAAACCATTTTATGGTAAATGGAACAATATTCTCAATGTGATTCAGCACTTCAGCAATCTCGTCTTCAATGGCTTGCAGCTGATCGTTGGCTTTGTCGGTATTGAATCTCAGGATACGCGCCATGCGAATTTCCATCAGCTTCAGGATATCATCCCGCGTAATTTCCCTTCTTAGCTTAGGCTTCCAGGGATCGAGACGCTGATCGATATGTGCGACCGCCATATCCATGTTTTCTGCATCTTCAAACTTCTTGTCTTTGTAAATTCGCTCTTCAATAAATATTTTTTCAAGCGACAACGAATGCCATTGTTCATCCAGCTCGTTTTTTCTGATCTCGAGCTCCAGCTTTAAAAGTTGGAGTGTACTGTCGGCCGAACGTTTTAAAATCTCAGACACGCCGATAAACAACGGTCTGTCGTTTTCGATGATACAGGAGTTGGGCGCCAGTGAAACCTCGCAGTCGGTAAAAGCATAAAGTGCATCGATGGTTTTATCGGATGAAACACCGGGAGCCAAATGCACGAGGATTTCGACGTTTGCCGCCGTATTATCGTCAATCCGCTTGATTTTTATCTTTCCTTTTTCGTTGGCCTTTATAATCGACTCGATCAGCGAAGTGGTATTTTTACTAAAAGGTATTTCGGTAATGACCAGCGTTTTATTGTCCTGCTTTTCAATTTTCGCCCGCACTTTAATTGTACCGCCACGCACTCCATCATTGTATTTACTGAAGTCGGCCGAACCTCCTGTCGGAAAATCGGGATACAATTCAAAATCCTGTCCTTTCAGATAAGCGATTGAAGCGTCGAGCAGTTCGTTAAAGTTATGCGGAAACAACTTGGAGGCAAGACCAACGGCGATACCTTCAACTCCCTGTGCCAGCAACAGCGGGAATTTCACCGGCAGTGTCACCGGTTCGCGTTTACGACCATCGTACGAAAGTTTCCACTCCGTTGTTTTCGGATTAAACAGCACTTCGAGGGCAAATTTCGATAATCGCGCCTCGATGTAACGGGGAGCAGCCGCTCCATCACCGGTTAGAATGTTCCCCCAGTTACCCTGCGTATCAATCAAAAGCTCTTTTTGCCCCAACTGAACAATGGCATCACCAATGGAAGCATCACCATGCGGGTGATACTGCATGGTTTGCCCGATAACGTTGGCCACCTTGTTGTAACGCCCATCGTCCATTTCGCGCATGGCATGCAAGATACGTCGCTGCACGGGTTTTAAACCGTCGTTGATATAAGGCACTGCACGCTCAAGGATTACATACGAAGCATAGTCGAGAAACCAGTTGCGGTACATCCCCGACAAATAGGTAATTTCTTCTTTTGCGTTATCGTCCTGAATTTCTTCCTGATTCAAATTCTCTTCTGACATTCTTTCTCCTCAAAATTAGCGGTCCACCCTGTCGGGTAAATACATTGTTTAAGCCACCTCGTCTTTTTCTACGTACAGGTTATCAATAATAAAATCCTGCCGTTCAGGGGTATTTTTCCCCATGTAAAATTCAAGCATCTGTGCTGCCGATTCATGTTTTTTCATCTGCACCGGATCCAAACGGATATCTTTCCCGATAAAATTCTGGAATTCGTCGGGCGAGATTTCACCCAAGCCTTTAAAGCGGGTAATTTCAGGCTTTCCTTTCAACTGATCAATGGCAGCCTCTTTTTCGGCTTCTGAATAACAATATATGGTTTTTTGTTTGTTGCGCACCCTGAACAAGGGGGTTTGTAAAATATACACATGCCCCTTTTTAATCAGCTCCGGAAAAAACTGCAAAAAGAAAGTAATCAGCAGCAAACGAATGTGCATTCCGTCAACGTCGGCATCGGTAGCTATAATTACTTTGTTGTAACGAAGATCTTCCATGCTGTCCTCGATATTCAGCGCAGCCTGCAAAAGATTAAACTCTTCGTTTTCGTAAACTACTTTCTTGGTCAAGCCAAAAGTATTCAGCGGCTTACCTCTTAAACTAAATACTGCCTGCGTGTTTACATCTCTCGATTTGGTAATCGAGCCACTGGCCGAGTCTCCCTCGGTAATAAAAATACTCGAGGCTTCTTTTAACTCGTGCGAGCTGTTGAAATGCACCCGGCAATCGCGTAATTTCTTATTGTGAAGGCTCGACTTTTTGGCTCTTTGCTTCGCCAGTTTCTTGATTCCGGAAATGGCTTTACGTTCTCTTTCCGATTCAACAATACGCCGGTGGAGTACTTCGGCGGTATCCGGATTTTTATGCAAAAAGTTATCCAGTTCCTTTTGCAAAAAATTCCCAACGTGTGCTCTTACCGAAGGCCCGTCGGGACCAATATCTCTCGAACCAAGTTTGGTTTTGGTTTGCGACTCAAATACAGGCTCCTCAACCTTAATACTGATGGCCGCCACAATCGATGCACGAATGTCAGACGGGTCAAATTCCTTCTTGTAAAAATCCCTGATCGTTTTTACCAGTACCTCGCGAAAAGCCTGTAAGTGGGTTCCCCCCTGGGTCGTGTGCTGTCCGTTAACGAATGAATAATAGTCCTCCCCGTATTGGTTTCCATGCGTTATGGCAACCTCAATGTCTTCGCCTTTTAAATGTATAATTGGGTAAATTGGGTCATGATCCATGTTCTCTTCCAACAGGTCACGTAATCCGTTGCGCGAATAAAAACGTTCTCCGTTAAATTCAACGGTAAGCCCCGAATTCAGGAAAGTGTAGTTCTTCATCATGTTCACGATGTAGTCGCTGATGTAGCGGTACTTTTTGAACACGTTGACATCGGGAACAAAAGTTACTTCTGTACCATTTTCTTCCTCAACGCCGGTAAGATCTTTTTCGCCCTGCTTAATCCCTTTACTAAAGTAAACTTCCTTGCCTACTCCTTCACGAACGGCTTTGATGGTAAAATCGGATGAAAGCGCATTTACCGCTTTGATACCCACCCCGTTCAATCCCACTGATTTTTTAAAAACCTTATTGTCGTATTTCGCTCCGGTGTTCATTTTACTGACCACATCAACAAGCTTTCCGAGCGGAATACCACGGCCATAATCACGAATGGAAACTTTATCCTGATCCACATTCACCACGATCTTTTTCCCAAACCCCATCATAAACTCATCGATAGAGTTATCCATCACTTCCTTCAACAGTACATAAATACCGTCGTCGGCCGATGATCCGTCGCCAAGTTTCCCAATATACATCCCCGGACGCCTCCGGATATGCTCCTGCCAATCTAAGGTTTTAATTGTTCCTTCGTCGTAGTTTGCGCTCATAATCGAATTTCCAGATTTATATTCCGGATGCTGAACGCCGACATTATTGAAATTTATCTGGGGAGTGCTGTATTTCAAATAACTGCGGAGTTCACCGGATTGCCACAAATATAATTAAATCAAGCTGTTTTTTTGCCTTTTTACCCCCGCCATTAACTAACAATGAAGAGTTGAAAAATAGTGAATAAGATTTCCTCTGAAATGCGCACAAATAAAGGAAAAATATGGGGAATGACCGGCTCCGGAAAAAATTACAGCCACCATTCTTGATAATTTATTCAACTGAAAAAAAAGCCCCGAATTGAATCCATTTACATAGTTTCAGTGAGTTGTCGACAATAAAAAAATGTATCCAAAATGCTAAATCTGACAAAGGCAAACCGATTGTATCGTTCCTAAAAATTTCCGGAGCTACAAATTAGCTAACTTGCCCGGAAGAAAACAGACAGCCATTTCAATTCATGCCACTTACAGCTTTCATCCGGTCGAAACAAATCTCAAACAGCATAAGAACCATATTCAGGTCGCTGCAATACAGAAACTTCAGGCTGTTTTTTAGCGGGCAAAGCATTTCCCTGATCGGAACCTGGATTCAGCGGATTGCCATGCCCTGGCTGGTTTACGACCTCACCAACTCGGTTGTTCTTTTGGGTGTTGTGGGTTTTGCCGGACAAATTCCTACTTTTCTGATGGCTCCCTTTGCCGGGGTAATTGTCGACCGTAAAAATCGTTACAAGATTCTGGTCGCCACACAGGTTCTGGCGATGATTCAGGCACTGATGCTGGCCACCCTGGTTTACACCGGACAAATTCAGGTGTGGCATCTTATTGCACTCAGCATTATGCTCGGACTGATCAATGCCTTCGATATGCCTTCGCGCCAATCGTTTATGATTGAGATGGTGGAAAAGAAAGACGACCTGGGAAACGCCATCGCACTGAATTCTACGATGGTAAACGGCGCCCGGCTGCTGGGGCCTTCCATCGCTGGAGTTCTCATATCGCTGGCCGGAGAAGGAACCTGTTTCCTGATCAACGGACTGAGCTATACGGTTGTAATCACGACACTCCTTTTAATGAAAACCAAAGTCAAGCCGAAAATAAAAAAGACAACGAAAGCAGCACATGAGTTCCAGGAAGGATTTCGATATACATTTGGATTTAAACCCGTGCGTTTTCTCATTCTGTTACTTGCCCTGGTAAGTTTAATGGGCATGCCCTACTCGGTACTCATGCCCGTTTACGCCAAGGAAATTCTTCACGGCGGATCACACACTTTCGGGTTTTTAATGGGAGCTTCAGGCCTGGGTGCCTTGTCGGGAGCACTTTACCTGGCTTCGCGAAAAAATGCCGCCGGACTGGAAAAATTAATACCCGTTTCGGCTGCAGCTTTTGGAGTTGGCCTCATCCTGCTGGCGCTCACCAATACTTTCTGGGTAGCGTGTATCGTTATGACCATCACCGGCATTGGACTGATGATGGTGATGGCATCAAGCAATACGGTAATACAAACCATTATCGACGACAACAAACGGGGCCGGGTAATGAGCATCTATTCGATGGCATTTATGGGTACCGCACCTTTCGGAAGTCTGATGGCCGGTTCGCTGGCCAAAGCAGTCGGCACACCCATGACACTTGTTTTCGGAGGCTTGTGCTGTATCATAGGAGCCTTGATCTACCTGCGTAAATCTCCTGAACTGCAAAAACACATTCAGCCTGTTTATAAAACACTTGGAATTCTGAAAGAAAAGGAACCTAAAGGACTGAAGGATTGAAGGATTGAAAAGGAAATGCGGAAATGCATTAATGCCAGAATGCTTAAATATCAGAAAAATACGACAACACAAATTCCCTTTTACCGGAGTATTCACAGACGGAATCTTAAGCAACCGGCAAATAAAGACAACTTTAAACACTAAAACCGAAACTAAATAATCCCCATCTTTTTCATCAGAAAAGTGGCGTTCATTGTTTGGGTCACACCATCCGAAAGTTTGTAATCAAATATAAGTTCGTCATTCTCAATCCTGATCTCAAAACATTTATTAAATACTTGCTGCGGAAAATTTTTCTGCATTTCGCTTAGTTTCAGATCATGGGTGGCAATCAATGAAACCGACTGATACTGCACCAGTTTTCGAATCAGCTCGCGCGAACCATTTAACTTATCCACCGAATTGGTGCCCTTCAGCATTTCATCGAGAATAACAAAAATACGATCACCGTTCTGCAAACGGTCGAGCACCCCTTTGATACGTTTCAGTTCGGCAAAAAAGTACGATTCGTCTTTCAGCAACGAATCGGTGGTTCGCATATTGGTATACAAATCGATGGGTGTAACTGTCATACTTTTGGCGCACACCGGAGCTCCCGACTGCGCTAACAAAAGATTCACTCCAACGGTTCGCAAAAACGTACTTTTCCCGGCCATATTTGCACCGGTTACAATCATCACTTTTGACCAACCCTGAATACCAAAGTCGTTGCAAATCCTTTTTCCCTGCCGAATTAAAGGATGACCTAACTCTGTCGCGTCAAACACAAAGTCATCGCCATTCATTACAGGATAATTGAAATCCGGATGATTGTCGGCAAAATTTGCCAGGCTGATCAGCGCATCTACCTCGGCAATCGCATCGATCCATTTCTCCAAACTTCGATGATGAAGCTGATGCCATTTCCAGAGTTCATATACACAACGAATATCCCACAACAAAACAGAATTCAGGACAAAACCAACCAACAGATTCTGCCGGTATTCAAACTCCCCAACCCGTTTTTTTAGCTGACTGAAGGTTTTCCCTGCTGAAGGACTTTTAATATTTTGCTGCAGTTTACTGAGGTAAGCGGACTGAAAATCCTGTTGCTCCAGCAATTCCAACAATTTCATGTATTTTGACAACAACTGCGATTTCCGGCCAAAAAAACTAAAAAAGTAAGTGATTCGTTTCCGGTAAAAATAGGCCATCGCCCATTGCACGAAAACTGCCACAACCAAATAGGAATTTGACACTCCCGTAATCGCCAACGCAGCAGCCAGCAATGTCAGCGCCGAAACAATCCGAAGGATCCACTTCGTTAATTCCGGATTCCTAAGCTCAAATTCAGTCTCCGACCAGCCAATAATTTCACGGCTCAGCGCTTCTGTTTCTTCAAACAACTTTCCTTCGGCTAAAAACTGCAAGCGCCACTCGCGTCTTCCCGAAAGTTCTCGTACCGCCTGCTGCCTGTCTTCAATCTCTTTTTTATTTTTTGAAGGATTCACAAACCAGGATGCCAGTTTTTTAGCGCCGCCAACAGTGGAAGTGCGATTTAAAAACTGATAAAGCGAACCATCACCAAACAAATCGAGATCGTAGGAAAAGAAATGATTGGTATCCAAAAATTCAGCTCCGTTTTTAAAATGCAAAAAAGAATGATCGAGCGCCAGAAGCTCTTCTTCGGTCAGTTGCTTTAAAACAGCACATTTCTTTTTGCGTCTGTCGAGCCGAATACTGGTTTTGATCAGGAAAGAAAACAAAACCAGAAGCGACAAGGTCAAACCACCTGTTGCCCAACTTAATCCCAGGAAATAAAATGGAAAAAACAACGACACAAAAACCACCAAGCGCCACCAGGCCAACCACCTGATCTTTTGAGTCAGACTTTTAAACTCTGCTTCAAAAAGACTCTGTTGTTGCCGGTAGAATGCATGGCTATTGATCATTATAGATAATTGAAATGATGAAGCAGGCTAGTTACAATAAAAAAAGTAACTACCAGCACCACAAATACCAGCCAGATAATGCCCGACTCTTCGCGATGCAGCGCTGTTTTCTCGATTCTGGGCGATTTTGAATAAAAAAAATGGTTTTCCACAAACATCATCAACCTGAACAGAGCCCATCCAACACCCCACCCGAGCAGGATTCCACCCAAAATATCAAAAGGATAATGAACCCCTGAATAAATGCGGGAATAACAGAATGCCGCCGCCCACAAAAAAAGCAAAATGGAGTAACTTCTTCGTTTAAAAATCAATGATGTAAAAACCAGGATCGCCACCGAATTGGCCGCATGCGACGACACAAAGCCATACATGCCTCCTTTGCGGAGTACATTGTGAACCAAATGCCCGATAGCCGGATCGTGAACCGGCCGCAGCCGTTGAAATCCGATCTTCATCAACCCTGACAGCTGATCGGCAGCCAGTACCACCAGCGCCAGCCCAATAATGATCAGAATGGCCTTTGTCCGGTAATTTTTGACAATGTAATACAGAATCACCACAAAGAAAGGCAACCACGTTTCCTTGCGGGTTACGAGCAACATGATCGTGTCCCAGAAATCGTTATGAAAACTGTTGAGGTATAAAAACAGTTCCTGATCCCAGTTTAATATCGTATCTAAAAACCCCATTAACTATTTAATATATCCCAGATCTTATCTTTTAAAACCTGGATATTTTTACCTGACACCGAAGAGAAAAACAAATGTGGGATGTCTTTTAATTCCCTGCTGATTTCCTTCATCAGTTCTTCATCCAGCATATCCGCTTTACTAATCCCCAGGAAACGCTCTTTATCAAGCAATTCGGGGTTATATTTCTCGAGCTCATCCAGTAAGATCCGGTATTCTTTCAGGTGATCTTTGCTGTCGGCCGGAATTAAAAACAAGAGCATCGAATTTCGCTCGATGTGCCTCAAAAACCGCAATCCGAGCCCGCGTCCCTGATGTGCGCCTTCAATAATCCCGGGGATATCGGCCATTACAAACGAACGTTGTTCGCGGTGGCCCACAATGCCAAGGTTCGGAACCAGAGTGGTGAACGGATAGTCAGCGATTTTGGGTTTGGCAGCCGAAACCACCGACAACAAGGTTGATTTTCCTGAACTCGGAAATCCTACCAGTCCAACGTCGGCAAGCACTTTCAACTCCAGAATCTTCCAACCTTCCTGTCCCTCTTCGCCGGGCTGGGCAAAACGGGGCGTTTGGTTGGTAGCCGATTTAAAATGGTCGTTTCCCAGTCCGCCACGGCCTCCTTTCATCAAAACCTGGCTTTCGCCGTGCGTAGTAATTTCGAAGAGGAATTCACCGGTTTCTCCATCTCGGGCAATGGTTCCCAGCGGCACTTCCAGCACAATGTCTTCACCATCGGCTCCGGTACTGCGCTGCTTTCCACCCGATTCCCCATTTCCGGCTTTTATATGCTTCTTGTATTTTAAATGAAGAAGGGTCCACATATGCTGGTTTCCCTGCAAAATAATGTGTCCGCCTCGGCCTCCATCACCTCCATCCGGGCCTCCTTTGGGTACGAATTTTTCTCTGCGCAAATGCGCTGACCCGGCACCTCCCGCACCTGATTTACAGTGAATTTTCACATAATCCACAAAATTTGTCTCGGCCATTTTTCTTCTTTTAACTATTTCTCAAATTTAGCAACAAAGGTGAGAAATCCGGTTTACTTACAGAATTCCCACCTTCGTAACCGACTTCTAGTGAAGTCTATAACTTTTCAATAACTTCCTTCAAACGTCCGGCAATCTCTTCAATACTGCCCATTCCATCGATACCAAAATGCTTGCCTTGCGGCTTGTAGTACTCGATCAGCGGAAGTGTTTTTTCGCCATATACCTGAATACGGTTCTCAATCACTTTTTGGTTCTGATCATCCACACGGCCCGAGACTTTTCCCCGGCTCAGCAAACGGTTGATCAATTCCTGTTTCTCTACTTCGAGGCTCAGCATTCCCGATATTCCGGTTCCATGTTTTTCCAACATAGCATCCAACGCTTTTGCCTGGTCTACGGTTCTCGGAAAACCATCAAAAATAAAGCCTTTAGCTTCACGGCGGCTTTCCAGAATTGCCTCAATCATTTTTACCACCAACTGGTCCGGAACCAATTCTCCCTTGTCCATAAACTTTTTGGCTTCCAGCCCAAGTTCTGAACCTGCAGCAATCTCATTCCTTAAAATCTCTCCGGTCGACAAATGGATCAATCCGTAAGATTCAATCAAAAACTCGGCCTGAGTCCCCTTTCCTGCTCCGGGGGGGCCAAATAATACAATATTCAACATGTTGACTTTGGTTATTTTTCGGTTATTCTTTTACGACTGAATAAATATCAGTCAAATTTCTTCCATGTCCATCATAATCCAACCCGCACCCGACAATAAAGTCATTCGGAATTTCAATTCCTACATATTTCAGATCAACTTCTTTTTTAAGAGCATCCGGTTTCAGCAGCATGGTGGCTACCTGTATTTCTTTTGGATTCATACTTTTCAGTTGCTGCTGAATGGCATTGATTGTAATTCCTGTATCTACAATGTCTTCCAACACCACAACGGTTCTTCCCTCAATATTTTCATTCAACCCAATCAATTCTTTGACGCTTCCTGTGGAATGCTCTCCGGAATAAGACGCCAGTTTTACAAATGAAATTTCGGATTCAACAAAATTAATTCTTTTGAAGATTTCGGCAGCAAACATGAACGATCCGTTCAGTATACACAGAAAAAGCGGATCCTTACCAACCAGCTCGGCATTCATTTTTTCAGCCATCTCTTGAACAACGGACTGAATTTTTTCGTTTGAGATGAATAATTCGAACTCTTTATCGTGAATTTTTACCCGCTTCATGTAAATGTATGATTTTTATTAATACTTAAATTGCCTTAATTTTGCACTGAAAAATTTGGGCTACAAAATAACAAAAACAAATCGAGTATCAGAAAATAAAACTTAAATATGACACCAAAAGTTAGCATTATCATGGGCAGCACATCCGATATGAATGTGATGGAAAAAGCAGCCAGATTATTTGATGAATTTGAAATTCCGTTTGAGATCAACGCTTTATCTGCCCATCGCACACCCGAAGCAGTGGAAACTTTTGCCAAAGGAGCGAAAGACCGTGGCATTAAAGTGATTATCGCAGGAGCTGGAATGGCGGCTCATTTGCCGGGTGTTATTGCCGCTATGACGCCGCTACCGGTTATTGGTGTTCCGATCAATGCCAGCCTTTCTGGTTTCGATTCAGTACTTGCAATCCTGCAAATGCCTCCCGGAATTCCGGTGGCAACCGTTGCTGTTAACGGAGCCATGAATGCCGCCATTTTGGCCGTTCAAATGATGGCAACCGGCGACGAAGCCTTGATGCAGAAAATGCTCCAGTACAAAGAAGAGCTAAAAGAAAAAATTGTTAAGGCAAACCAGGAATTAGCCGAAGTTAAATTTAAGTTCAAAACGAACTAAGCAAAAGAAACATTTTTCGTACCTTTATAAGGGCGCAGTAATTATTACTCGCCCTTTTTTAGTGTATGAAAAAGCCCACTCACATACTCATTCTGTTTTTAGCCTTATCGTATACATCGATAGCCTCTGAAAATTTCACGGCCGGAGCCCGTGCAGTAGCGCTTTCCAATGCAACGGTTTCGCTGTCGGACGTATGGAGCACTTTTCACAACCAGGCCACACTCGCCGGCATGTCAAAGCTTTCAGCGGGCATTTATTACGAATCGCGGTTTATGCTGGAAGAACTTTCGCTGACCGCCGGAACCTTTTCCGCTCCATTTGGCGGCGGAACAGCCGGTATCAGTTTTTATCAATTTGGCAAAGGCAGCTACAAAGAATCAAAACTCGGACTGGCCTATGCCCGGCAACTTTCGCGAAAATTAAGCGCCGCTCTTCAATTGGATTATTTTGCCAGCCGCTTCCCCGAAAACGAGGGGGCTTTTACTTTCCTTACTTTTGAATGTGGCCTCGTGTACCAGTTAACACACGAACTGACATTGGGTGCGCATGTGTTTAACCCGGTAGAAAATGGTTTCGAAACCTATTCCGGAAAACAGGAAATGCCTTTCACCTATCGACTGGGAGGACATTATCTCCTTTCAGAATATGTACTCGTATGTGCTGAAGTTCAAAAATCCTCCGGATTCCCGGCACAGGTAAAATCGGGAGTGGAATTTATGCCGGTAAAAAACCTGGCTTTACGACTGGGGGTTTCGGGTAAGCCCTTTAACTATTCAGGAGGAATAGGCTACTCGTTGGGCAACATCTCTACCGATTTTGCCTTCAGCTATCACGGCAACCTGGGCTTTACGCCGTCTGTATCCGTTCAATTTCATTTAAGATGAAACGAACTCCCTTCCATATTACCATTTTACTGATCGTTGGGATTTCGCTCACAACGAACGCACAGGAACTTTCGCATCAGGAAATCATTGAGAATACTATTGAATCGCAATTGGAAAACCTCGAAGAAGAAGCGGATGCGGCATTGATGATCGAGGACCTGGAACGACTGATTGAACATCCGATCAACCTTAACTCCACGAATTCGGATGAACTTTCAAAAATGTACTTGCTGAACAGCATTCAAATTAAAAATCTGTTGGCTTACCTGGAGGAATACGGACCGGCTTATTCGATCTACGAATTAAATACGATTGATGGGTTTACCACCGAACTGCTGCAAAAAATGCAGGTATTTGTTGTTTTCGGGCCAAAAGATACGACTCCAGCTTCCTTAAGCGAGGAAATAAAACGCAACCGGCAGGAACTTATGCTGCGAAGTTTGGGAACATTGCAAAAAGAACGTGGTTATAAACCTAACGACGATGGCATCCAACCTTACGAAGGAAATCGCTTCAGGTATTACAGCCGTTACCGTTTTGAAGCCGGCGACAAACTTTCGGCCGGGTTAACCGCCGAAAAAGATCCGGGCGAAGCATTTTTCAAAGGCTCCAACAAACAGGGTTTTGATTTTTACTCGGGAAATGTGAGCATGAAAATCAATAAGACTTTTGAACGCTTGACTATTGGCGATTTCGTGATTCGCAGCGGACAGGGGCTGGTTCTCTGGCAAGGGTTTTCTCCGGGAAAATCTGCCGACGTTCTCGGGATCATCAAATACGGACAGGGCGTCAGACCCTATACATCGGTAGACGAAAATCTTTATTTCCGCGGAGCTACCACTTCCTTTCAACTAAAAAAGAACACCCTCCACCTTTTTGTTTCGCAAAAGAAAGCAGACGGCAACCTGGATACAGATCAAAACGGAGAGCCAGTTTTCACCAGCTTACAAACTTCGGGTTACCACCGCACACCAAGTGAGATCGACGATGAAAAATCAGTCAGATACCGCAACGCGGGATTGGTTTTTTCGAGAACCTACTCGAAACTAAAACTGGGGAGCATTTTCATTTACCAGGATTTCGACCGTGCATTTTATCCCGGAGATCAGCTGTACAATCGATATAAATTCAACGGCACAACGAACTACACCGGCGGAATTGATTATTTACTGAGCACCGGAAAGTACCAGTTGTTGGGAGAAGCTGCTGTCTCAAAATCGGGAGGAAAAGCTTTTTTGCAGGGAATTGTGGCCCACCTCAACGACCGTCTGAACCTTGCAGCTCAGTTTCGCAGCTTCGATAAAAACTATCAAGCCCTGTGGGGACAAGCGATATCGGAGAGCAGCACCGTTGCCAATGAAACCGGGTTTTACCTCGGCGCCCGGTTTCTTCCGGCTAAATTTGTCACTTTGTCGGCCTATTCCGATTTGTACCGTTCGCCCTGGATATCTTATACTACCGCAGGTCCATCTTCGGGACACGACATTTTTGCCCAGGCCGATTTTATTCTTTCCCAAAAACTCAAAGGCTACCTGCGCATCAAATCAGAAACAAAAGATCAGAAAAATAAAGCGGAAAAGCTATACGTGAATCTGCCGGAACACACTCGGCGAATCCGACTTCACACTGAATATTTCATTACCGACAACTGGAGATGGAGCAGCCGTTTCGAACACTCTTCGTTTAACGGAGTTTCAAAAGAACACGGAATACTGATCTTTCAGGATGTGCTTTACAAACCTCAGGGTGCTCCGCTCAGCCTCTCGGGCAGAATCGCATACTTTAACACCAGCAACTACGACGCCCGCATTTACGCTTACGAAAACGATTTATTGCACACGTTTTCGGTGCCCGCTTTTTTTGGCAAGGGCTGGCGTACTTACCTGAACCTCAAATACAAAATTTCGGACGGGGCCGAATGCTGGATTAAACTCGCCAACACCCGTTGGACCAATGGCGAAACCATCGGATCGGGCTATAACGGAATTGCAGGAAAAGATAAAACAGAAGTAAAAATGCAGCTCCGGTTGAAATTTTGAGATTGAATGTGTTACTTTGCTGAGTTAAATCATCTAAAATATGACGGGCTACAATTTCGATGACATTCGTCCTTATTACGATTCGGAAGTAAAGCAAAAGATGCGTTTACTGCTGAAAGACAGGGTTTTTGACGAGGTATTAATGATCCTGTTCAAAAATCGTCCGAAAGTGGAAATGGTGAAATTTCAGCTGCGGCGTATCAAAAGCGTGAAACAGCTGCAGGGTGTTTTTATTTACGACCTGCTGCACTGGCTGGTGGATAAAACGTCCAACGGGCTAAAATGTACCGGGATTGACAAACTGGACAAAAAGAAGCCGTACCTGTTTATTTCCAATCACCGCGATATTATTCTGGACGCTGCACTTCTTAACGTGCTC
The DNA here is from genome assembly GCF_023111095.1 of Maribellus sp. YY47. Taxonomy (GTDB): domain Bacteria; phylum Bacteroidota; class Bacteroidia; order Bacteroidales; family Prolixibacteraceae; genus Draconibacterium. Next base: position 249,113 of record NZ_JALGYW010000001.1, on the reverse strand, counting down.
ATTTTCGAACACGGAATGAATACCACGGAAATTGCGATTGGCGACAACCTCCTGCAATACGAATGGATTGAGCACACCGTTAAACTCAATCGCTCGTTTGTGATCAAAAGAAATCTCCCGCCCCGCGAACTAATGACGGCATCGCGGAAAGTATCGCATTTCATCCGGAAGTCGATCACCGAGGACAAAATGTCGATCTGGATCGCACAAAGGGAAGGCCGCACAAAAGACGGGAACGACAAAACGCAGGACAGCCTCCTCAAAATGCTCAATATGAGCAACAAGGGAACCATATCGGATGGATTCAATGAACTCAACATTGTTCCCGTATCTATTTCGTATGAAATAGAACCTTGCGGATTGGCCAAACTAAAAGAGCTGATCAAGAAAGAACACTACGGTCAGCTAAAAACCAGCAAAGACGATTTGAAAAGCATGTCGATGGGGATGTTTGCACCAAAAGGCAGGATACGTTTTGCCTTTGGCGAACCGATTGAGACGCATTTTCCTCCAGCAGAAAACAACGAACAACGCAACAAATACATTCGCGACATAGCCGAAATGATCGATAAACAGATCTACAAAAACTTTAAATTGTGGCCCAGCAATTACGTCGCCTACGACATGCTGATGCAGGAACACCGTTTTAAGGATAAATACACGAACGAGGAACAAAAGAAATTTGAAATCATGGTGGAACAAGCCATGGTTCACGTCGATTTCCCGGTGACCGACATACAGGAGCGCTTCCTGAAATTGTACGCCAATCCGGTGATCAATAAACTTAAAGTGAAAGATATTTAATATGCGTTCTGTTATTTGGGACTGGAACGGAACCCTGCTCGATGATCTGAATTTTTGTATTTCGACCATCAATCAAATTCTTGAGAAAAGAGACCTTGAATTGCTGGATCACGTTCAATACAAGGAAGTTTTTTCGTTTCCGGTAAAAGATTATTATGCCACCATTGGCTTTGATTTCAGCAAAGAGGATTTCGCCATTCCGGCCCGCGAATTTATCGACATATACGACAACGGCGTAAAAAGCTGCAACCTGCACCGATCAGCAGTAAAAGTGCTCGATTTCTTCAAAAATGCAGGCAAACGGCAGTTTGTTCTTTCGGCCATGAAGCAGAATATGCTGCAGGAAACGCTCGGTCATCAGAATATCCTCCACTATTTTGAAGGGATTGCCGGACTGAATGATCATTATGCGGCCTCCAAAATTGAACGGGGCGAGCAACTAATTGAATCACATCAGATACAGAAAGAAAAAGCAGTAATGATCGGTGATACGATTCACGATTACGAAGTAGCAGAAAAACTGGGAATCACTTGTATCCTGATTGCCAACGGGCATCAATCCAAAGAGAGACTGGAAAGCACAGGCGCTTTTGTGGCCGACAAGCTCGAAGATCTCATGGATCCGGAATTTCTGAAATTATTGCCGTAGCTACCAGCCAAATGACTCGCGCTTCTTTATATCGCGAATAAACAACTGTAGACTGGTTTTGCCGCGGTATTCGTTTTCGTTGATCGAATAGCAAATATCGAAAGGAGAACCGGATGTAATCAAATCATATGCATCCGACTGGTTAAATGCGATTCCCGGGAAAATACCGGAATTCACGTCAGGCTCCACCAAATCCAGTTTCAGATGCTCTTTGTTTTTGCCGACCAAACGACTGGTTCCGGCATCAAAAACATCTTCGGTTACAAATACCGGCATCATGTTATGCGGTCCAAACGGCGCGAATTGTTTCAGTATCCGGAAAAAGCGCGGAGTAATCTCACTCAAGGTAATCTTTGCATCAATATCGATCGACTGAACCTGCTGCTGATCAGTAATCTGGCGTGTCACAATCTCTTCGAAACGGCGTTTGAATTCCGGAATATTCTCGATCTTCATGGTAAGTCCGGCGGCGTACATATGCCCTCCGTACGACTCCAGCAAATCGCTGCACTGCCCGATGGCTTCGTACAAGTCGAAATCACGCACCGAACGCGCCGATCCGGTTGCGAGGCCATTCGATTCGGTCAGAATAACCGTTGGCCGGTAGTAATATTCGGTAACACGCGACGCTACAATCCCCACAACTCCCTTATGCCAGTCGCGGTTATACAGCACAGTGCTGTTCATCTCTTTTAACTCCTCACTATTTTCGATTGTATCCAGCGCTTCCTGTGTAATATCGCGGTCGAGCGTTTTACGGATCTCGTTAAACGAGTCGATTTCTTCACCCAAAAGATCCGATTTATCCTCGTCGTCAGAAACCAGAATTTGCACTGATTTTTTACCGTGCTCAATCCTTCCTGATGCATTCAATCGCGGGCCAATCTTAAAAACAATATCGCTGATGGTGATATCGCTTCCGTTGATTCCGGCAAAATTTATAATGGTTTGCAGCCCCACTCCGGGATCAGAATTCAGTTTTTTCAGCCCGTAGTATGCCAGTACCCTGTTTTCTCCGGTTATCGGTACAATATCGGCCGCAATACTAACGGCAACCAGGTCGAGCAAGTCATAAATTTCTTCCAGGTCGATATTGTTTTTGGTGCAGTAGGCCTGAAGCAGCTTAAAGCCAACACCGCAACCGGAAAGCTCTTTGTAAGGATATTTACATCCGGGCTGTTTTGGATCCAAAACAGCGCTTGCCTTTGGTACTTTTTCTCCCGGATTATGGTGATCGCAAATGATAAAATCGATTCCCAGTTCTTTCGCTTTCTCAATTTTTTCAACTGCTTTAATTCCACAGTCAAGAGCCACCACCAGTGTTACACCATTTTCGGCGGCATAATCGATACTTTTCGGAGAAATTCCGTATCCTTCACTGTACCGGTCCGGGATATAATATTCTATTTCCTTGATTCTTTCTTTCAGGAAGAGGTACATCAGCGCCACAGAGGTGGTACCGTCCACATCATAATCGCCGTAAACAATTACCTTTTCCTGGTTTTCGATGGCTTTTTCGAGACGTGCAACCGCTTCCTTCATGTCTTTCATCAAAAAAGGATCGTGCAAATCACTAAGTCGGGGGCGGAAAAATGCTTTGGCTTCGTTATAGGTTTTTATGCCGCGCTGTACCAGCAGCCGGGCCGTTACCATGTTTACATTTAACGCAGCGGAAAGGTGTTTTACCTCGTTTTGGTCGCCTTGTTTCTTATAGTTCCAAATTTTTTCCATTCTGCGTTTTTATTGATTTCAGACAAGAAGGAGCAAAGATACAAAATGCCCGTTCATATTTAAAAAAAACCTAAAATTGTCCGCTTTTTATTATTAACAAAGTTCCACTCCGAAAAGATGTAATCCGATGACTAATTGAGAATTCGGCCACACCTCAGAAGAGACAAGCGATTCATGAACACTATGTTATCCTTTAAAGACTTTGCAGGCATTTCATAAATACAAAAAAGGATGAGCAACTTGTTTTATTATCTTTGCCGAAATTTTTGCAAACATTCAGCAGGTTACCTCTTTATGGCCGGAAAAAAACGATTTGCATTCGCCGGTAAAAGAGCAGCCAAAAACAGAGTATAAAATGAGTCATCAGGAATTAAGTGAACAGGAATTAATCAGGAGAAATTCGTTGCAAAAACTGCGTGAACTGGGCATTGAGCCTTATCCTGCAGCACAGTATCATGTAAATGCCACTTCAGCCGACATAAAAGAAAATTACAAGGAAGAAGCCAACAATTTCCAGGATGTTGTGATTGCCGGCCGACTGATGAGCCGCAGAATTATGGGAAAAGCAGCGTTTGCTGAACTCCAGGATCAGGAAGGACGTATTCAGATATATGTAAACCGCGACGAAATTTGTCCGGGAGAAGACAAAACTTTGTACAACGAAGTGTTTAAGAAGCTGCTCGATATGGGCGATATCATTGGGGTAAAAGGATTTGCCTTTATTACTCAAATGGGCGAACTCACCGTTCATGTAAAAGAAATTACGGTGCTGAGTAAATCACTGCGTCCGCTTCCGGTTGTAAAAGAAAAAGAAGGAAAAACATTCGACGCATTTACCGATCCCGAACAACGATACCGTCAGCGTTATGTTGATTTGATCGTGAATCCGCAGGTGAAAGATACTTTCATAAAACGTACGAAGATCTACAACACCATGCGCCAGATGTTCAACGAATATGGCTACCACGAGGTGGAAACTCCGATTTTGCAGCCCATTCCGGGAGGCGCTACTGCCCGTCCGTTTATTACGCACCACAACGCACTGAACATGCCGTTGTACATGCGTATCGCCAACGAGCTTTACCTGAAACGACTGATCGTAGGTGGTTTCGAAGGTGTGTACGAGTTTGCGAAAGACTTCCGGAATGAAGGAATGGACCGCACCCACAACCCGGAATTTACGGTGATGGAAATCTACGTGGCCTACAAAGACTACAAATGGATGATGGAGTTCACCGAAGAAATCTGTGAACGCGTTGCGATGGCTTTACACGGAACAACAAAAGTTCAGTTGGGCGAGCACATTATCGACTACAAAGCACCGTTCCCACGTGTGACCATGACCGATGCCATTAAAGAATACACCGGTTATGATATTTCAGGAAAATCGGAAGCTGAGCTGCGCGAGATTTGCGATAAACTTGGCATCGAAACCGATGAAACAATGGGAAAAGGCAAACTGATCGACGAGATTTTTGGCGAAAAATGTGAGCACAACTACATTCAGCCAACCTTTATTATCGATTACCCGGTTGAGATGTCGCCGCTAACCAAAAAGCACCGCGACAATCCGGAACTGACCGAACGCTTTGAGCTGATGGTTAATGGGAAAGAGCTGGCAAACGCCTACTCTGAGCTGAATGACCCGATCGACCAGCGCGAACGTTTCCAGGATCAGTTAAAACTTTCGGAAAAAGGAGACGACGAAGCGATGTTTATCGACCAGGACTTCCTGCGTGCCCTGGAATATGGCATGCCTCCAACATCGGGTATGGGAATTGGCATGGACCGCCTGACCATGTTTATGACCAACAGTCCTTCGATTCAGGATGTGCTGTTCTTTCCTCAAATGAAGCCCGAGAAAAAAGCGGTTGAACTGTCGGAAGACGAGAAAAAGATTTTCAATCTTCTTCAAGATGATGGAGAGAAGCAGACTTATCCTCTTGATGAGTTAAAGATAGACTCGGAACTCAGCAATAAAAAGTGGGACAAAGCTATTAAAGGGCTTACCAGCAAAAAAGTGGCAAAAGTTGAAAATACCGATGCCGGATTAACGGTTACCTTGCTATAGACAAATAAAACCAGATAATAGCAAAGCCTCTTCGTCAGTTGACGGAGGGGCTTTTTTTATTTTGGATGCTGAATATGTAGATGCTTAATACAGCAATCGGGAGTTTGATACTGAGTTTATCTTTGACAGGTCTGATGCGACAGGAAAACACGAGGACACATTTCCTTTAATCAGGTCTCGCACCTCAATCTATTAGTCGGGGATTTTCAGGAAGCCGTTACACTGTGTTAACGATTTTGCTTCAGATCCCGGTAACTTAGATACATCATTACAGAAATCACCATCAGCAAAAGAATTGCGTAAGTAATAATTGCTACCATAACTCTAAGTTTTGCCCGACACATTAAGACAGCATCGGATATTTCGGATTCAAATTACGACCAAACGACCAATACAACGATCTGTTTTAAAGAAACTTATCAAACGGCGTTTGTTGATATGCGCCAGAAAAAAACGCGGGGAACCTTTAAATAAAAGGATTCCGGCTCTGTATTCCTCGTTCATAAATTTGTCGTAACTTGTATTTAACGCCAAAAAAGTAAGAAAATCCAGAGTCTGACAGTAGGTCGCAATTTGAAATTTCCCGGTAAACTATTTGAACAACAATAATATCCGAGTAAGCCAAAAATCGATAAGAGTAGGCAAAATCAAAAACGAATAATCATGAACCAGCTTCGTTTTCTTGCGATCACCTCAGTATTTTTACTGCTATTTAGCCTTTCGGCCTGCAATAAAGATGATTCCTCTGATGATTCAATTGTCGGCACCTGGGAATTTGTCGAATCAATGGAAGGATTCTCGATGACAATTACCATGACATTTAATGCAAACCATACGGGAACATCCACAATGGTCACAGTTTTTGCCGGAGAAACAGAGCGTGAAACAACCAGCTTTACATACAGTACCAACGGGTCGACGCTCACCATGACAGAAAGCGGAGAGACTGTTAGTCTTACTTATTCGGTATCAGGAAATACGCTGACACTTACCGAAGATGGTGAAAATATTGTGTTTACCCGAAAATAGAAACTTGAGTAGGTTTTGGTGTTGAAAATAAAGACACAGCTCGTCATTTTTAAACAAAATGCGCAAATTTCCTATTGTAAATTCTCATCTAATTTGTTTACTTCGTACATCAATAAGCCTCTTTAGCTCAGCTGGTAGAGCAGCTCATTCGTAATGAGCAGGTCGCGGGTTCGAGTCCCGTGAGAGGCTCAAAAACATTTTCATTGAACGCCTTTATTTCAGAAGGTTATTTTAAAACAACAAACCTCAGAAAAGAACAGACTCCTCCTTTCCAAGGCTTGCGCATCCTCAATCGATAAAAAAGGTAAACATATCTGATTCATCGAAACCAGCACTTTTTTATCCGTTATGTTTTACATCCCGATAGCTCAAGTATAACACGATTGCTACTACAACCAGCAACAGGACAGCGTATGCGATAAGTGCTCCCATGACTTTTTACTTTTAAACGATCTACTTCCGGCATGATAACCGGATTCATTTTCCTGCTCAGGTTTTTCTCATAGTTCATAACACTCCAGGTTTTCAGTGTTTTCTCATTTTTAAATGTATACGCAAAACAAATACACTTAGTTTTCTTTGCAATGAAAATCATTCCACATACTCTGGAAGCTCAGGCTTCAAGCATCTTCCAGAAGAAAGAATCCTGTTTGCTATCAAAAACTATCGCTTCCCATTTTATGGATGAGAACAGGAAGCAGGCTGCTCTGTCTTAGATATTTTCGAAAGAGCCGGCCATGATTTCAACGGGAACAAACTTGTATTTCACACTGATATTTAGTAAATTGATATGATTTTACGGACTGATTATCACCCTTTTTGATACTGTTGGGACGATTGCCAAATTTTATTTCAATACAGGTTCTTTGTCAATCGAAGAAGATGAAAGTTTTATTTATTAATGCTAATAATAAAACCTAACGGCGTATGAAGAGATTTTACAAATTCAGAAAACCCCTCCTCCTTATTGTCGTTTTATTCTACAGCTTGGCTGCTATTAGCCAGGAATCACTAATGTCAAAACCACGTGACAAAGAAGGAATGATGAACGATGAATATCCAAAAATTAAAATCGTTCCGGATAACATTCGTGTTGAAATAAGTGATTCGGTAGAGCTTACTGCTTTTTATATTGATTCTACCGGAATGAGAATCGACCCAACCTTTGAATGGAGGATAGAACCAATGGAACTTGGCAGCTTCTCCGTTTCCATTCCCAATCTTTTCTATTCGCCCGAAGTGCCTGGCAAAGGAATTATTATTGCCCATTTGGGAGATTTAGCAGACACAGCCAAAATAACCATTTACGAAACCCGCGAAAAAAAAGATAAAATCGAGAAAGAAAAAGATCAACAAAACAATCGCGGGAAACAACTCACCATCATTCCAAACGACATGACAGTTTATGCGGGCCACGATCCCATTCAATATTCAGCAACTTACAAAACAAATGGTATAAAGCATCAGAATGCGACCTATGTGTGGAGTGTTACTGATACTTCTATCGCAAAAATTGATGAGTACGGATTACTTACTTTATCGGGAGAAACCGGAATGACATTGATAACTGCGAATTACAGTAATTTCGTGGCTTCGGTTGAATTGCTAGTGGTAGACTCTACCGTTGATTTGGAAGTGAATACCATATCAATCAGACGCGTCCTGCCCAACGGCAACGAATTGCACCCGAAATATTTTAAAGAAGGAGAATCGTATAGAATTGGAGGACTTCCCTATCCGTTAAATTTGCTGAATGCAGGAATGCTGCATTTTCCGTTTGGCTGTATTAGCGAAGACATTGATATTTATATGTTCATCCCGGAGAAATATGCTGAAATGAGCGATGACAGCACTGAGGTTGAGTTTTCCGACGGCATCATTACCGGTGTAAAATTCAGTGTTGTCCCGGCCGGATCTGACACCATTGCAGAACCTTATTGGTTTAACATTCCCGTTGAATTGAAACTGGTTTACAAACAAGACCTTCTTGATTCGCTGGGCATTGACCCTATGAATCTGGATGTTTTCTTTGCAGACAATACGGGCTTTGTAGCTGTTGATGACCGGATCGCCAGGGTGGATACTGCACGACATCGGCTTTATGCTTCTATCGAACACTTTAGCACCATTGTTGTCAAGTCTGCCGACTCAAAAACTACGGTTCAAGAAATCAATCCCGAAGAAAATAATCCGTTTGAGGTCTATCCTAATCCCTTCAGTGATCGAACAAAGATTGAATTCGAACTCGAACAAAGCACAGAAGTACAGCTAAGTATTTTCAATCTTTTCGGACAGGAAATAAAGGTGCTGGCGAACGCGGAACTACAGGAAGGTACACATAAGTTAGTATGGAATGGCGACATTACAAACGGCGGTGCCGCGACATCGGGTATTTACCTGGTGAGACTAATACGAAACGGGAACGTAACCAACGTACAACGCCTGGTGAAAAATCGCTAGGCAAGCTTCAAACAACATAGCACAAAGCCTTTCTGCCACTCCGGCGGGGGGCTTTTTTTCTAAAAAAAAGGGGTTGTCAAAAACTGACAACCCCTTCATTTATTTCTTTAGCTTTTAATTAAGCATTCAAAGAATAGCGATCGAAAGCCGTAACTGTCAATCCACCATCATTTTGCTTCAGAAAATCTTTGATAGAAATTTTTCCATCTTTCACGTAAGTCTGGTTCAAAAGCGTTACGTCTTTGTACCATTTGTTCAGTGAACCCAAAGCGATCTTTTCAATCATTTCCTCAGGTTTACCTTCGTTACGATATTTTTCTTTAGCAAAAGCCAGTTCTTTATCAATTTCAGCCTGTGGAATAGACTTTTCGTCAACGGCAAGCGGAGCCATCGCTGCAACCTGCATCGCAACGTCTTTTCCTACCTGAATTTCAACTTCTTTGTTGAAACTTACCATTGTAGCGAGTTTATTTCCAGGGTGGATGTAACCAACTACAGCAGCATCACTCAAACACTTGTAGTATGAAAGATCAAGTTTTTCACCTGTTACACCGGTTTGTTCAGTTACCAGTGTTTCAATAGGAGTCCCGTCAAGCTCAATCGCTTTAAGGGCTTCCAGGCTTTCTACTTTATTTTCAAGGGCTGCATTCAGAATTCTTTCAGCGAATGCAACAAAGCTTTCGTTCTTAGCTACGAAGTCGGTTTCGCAGTTCAGTACAACCAATGCACCGAATTTGCCATCTTCTGTAACTTTCGCCAGCGCAACACCTTCAGCAGCGTCGCGGTCTGCACGTTTGTTTGCAATCAATTTTCCTTTTTCACGGATAATTTCGAGTGCTCTTTCAAAGTTACCGTCGGCTTCAGTCAGGGCATTCTTGCAATCCATCATCCCTGCTCCGGATACTTTACGCAGTTTAACTACGTCAGCTGTTGTAAAAGACATGATAAAATCTTTTTATTAGTTTATAGAATGTTAACCTTACTCGTCGTCTGAATCTTCATCGAAATCATCGTCTGAATCTTCTTTTGCTTTTGCTGCTTTTTTGCCGGAAGCAACATCAGCATCTTCTTTTTCCTTCTCTACTTTACGTTCGCCCAATCCTTCGCTGATAGCTTCGCACATAGCTCCAACAATCAGTTTAATAGATTGAGATGCGTCGTCGTTGGCAGGAATTACGAAGTCAACATCTTCTGGGTTTGAGTTGGTATCAACGATCGCAAACACGGGAATACCCAATTTTTTGGCTTCACGAACAGCGATTTTTTCTTTTAATACGTCAACTACAAAAAGGGCTGCAGGCAAACGGGTAAGATCTGAGATAGAACCCAAAACTTTTTCCAGTTTGGCACGCTGCCTTGTGATCTGCAATTTTTCACGTTTTGAAAGGTTATCCCAACTGGTGTCTTTCATCATTTTGTCGATGGAGATCATTTTTTTCACCGCTTTACGGATAGTCGGGAAGTTCGTAAGCATACCTCCGGGCCAGCGTTCAGTTACATAAGGCATTCCTACACCTTTTACCAAATCGCCCACCAATTCTTTGGCTTGCTTTTTTGTTGCAACAAACAAAACTTTACGGCCCGATTTTGCAATTTGCTTAATGGCTGCCGCTGATTCGTCAATTTTTACAACTGTTTTTTGCAGATCGATAATGTGGATACCGTTTTTCTCCATGAAGATATAAGGCTCCATGTTGGGATTCCACTTTCTTTTCAGGTGACCAAAATGTGCACCTGCTTCCAATAAATCTTGAAAATTTGTTCTTGGCATCTTTTTACTTTTTCTATGTTCTAAAAGCAACCGCTGGGTAGCTCCTCAAAGTCGGAGATCTCAGCCGTTTTAGATCCATATAAGTGAATAATAATAAAAATATTAACGTTTTGAGAACTGGAACCGTTTTCTTGCTTTTGGCTGACCTGGTTTCTTACGTTCAACTTCGCGCGGATCCCTTGTAACAAATCCGGCAGCTTTCAGTTGTGGTCTTGACTCAGGATCAATTTCCATTAAAGCACGGGTGATTGCCAAACGCAGCGCTTCTGCCTGTCCTTTTGGGCCACCGCCATCGAGGTTCACTTTGATATCGTATTTTTCAGAAACCTGAAGCAGATTCAGTGGTTGTAATACGATGTACTGCAGGATTTCTGACGGAAAGTATTCTTTCAGCTCCCTTTTGTTGATGGTAATGTTACCTTTACCTTCGCTAACGAAAATACGCGCAACTGCGGTTTTTCTACGTCCTAATGAATTTATTACTTCCATCTTGTTTATTTAGTTTTTAAATCAACAACTTTTGGTTGCTGCGCAGCATATTTGTGCTCAGCACCAATAACTACATGCAAGTTACCGTACAGTTTGCGACCCAGTTTATTTTTAGGCAACATACCTTTAACGGCTTTTTCCACTAGGCGCTCCGGATATTTAGCAAGAATTTCCAGAGGATTTTGAATACGTTGTCCGCCCGGGTAACCTGAGTGACGTACATATTGTTTGTCGCTCATTTTTTTACCGGTCAATACAACTTTTTCAGCATTGATCACGATTACGTTATCCCCACAATCAACGTGCGGAGTAAAGTTTGGCTTGTTTTTTCCTCTTAGCATTTTTGCCACTTCACTGGCCAAACGCCCCAAAACAAGTCCTTCAGCATCAACAAGAATCCACTCTTTGTTAACGGTTTCTTTATTCGCCGAAATTGTTTTATAGCTAAGTGTGTCCACTTTTAACTGTTTTTTTTGTATTCTACATTTCTGATCTTCTTGCTGCGGTACTGACTGCCTCAACGGAATTTTTCGACAACCGCCCTTACATCAAGAAAATCAATTATTTACACTCCTTATAAATAAGGATAATAATCGGGACTGCAAAAGTATTTTCTTTTTTTTGAAATCCAAAGAAATAAACATCAAATTTTCATGCACTTAGCAGGGTTCCACTCAAAATTAACAAATCGGGCCTTTAATTGATTTTCAAAACATTAATAATCCACACTTTTCGAGAACAAATACTGAAAGTAAAAAAGAAATCATTAACCGACTTACAAGAAATTCAACTCTAAATAATCTTCCTCGCTTTTATCCGTTAACCTTTATCGATACAAGCGAAAAATGTAAATAAAACCACAAAATGTTTCGGCAACAGCCTTTTTATTTAATTACATTTGTTGACCGCCGATGATTGAATAAGCATGAAAAAGCAAAGACCCGGGAAATTGAAAAAGCGATTTATGAACTCGTGGATGACTTCGCTGGTAAGCATCACACTGGTTTTGGTATTGATGGGCCTGCTAAGTCTGATTTTATTAAATACGCGCAAGTTATCGGAATACGTGCGCGAGCAGATTGGATTTACCCTGGTTTTGAAAGACAATTTAAAGGAAACCGAGATTCTGCGTCTGCAAAAAACACTAAACGCCAGCGAATACGTGAAATCGACCCGTTTCATTAGTAAGGAAGACGCTGCCAAAGAATTAACAGACCAACTTGGCGAAGACTTTTCGGGCTTTCTGGGCTATAACCCGCTTTTTGCCTCGCTCGATGTAAAACTTTATGCTCTTTACACGCAAAACGACAGCCTTATTATGCTCGAACAAAAGTTCCTCGAATACCAGCAGGTAACGGAAGTCTATTATCAGAAAAACCTTGTATCCTTAATTAACGACAACGTTCAGAAAATTAGTTTGATCATTTTAATCGTCAGCGGTTTACTGACTTTTATCTTTTTCGGATTAATCAACAATACCATCCGGCTATTGATTTATTCTCAGCGGTTTATCATTCACACCATGCAAATGGTTGGAGCCAGTAGAAACTATATCCGAAAACCTTTTCTAAAAAGAAGCATTATTTTGGGGGCCGCCGGGGCATTACTTGCCAATATAATTTTACTGGCAGCAGCATACACCTACAAAAAAGAACTTTACGGACTGATTTCGGAGAGCGACATACAAGTTGTTTTGTACGTAGTGGCGATTGTATTTGCACTGGGCTTTGTTATTTCACTGCTGTCGACCTGGCTTGCGCTTAACAAATTCCTCAGGTTGAAATTTGACGAATTATTTTATTGACTATCTTTACCCGACCAATTCCTCTGAAATATGGCAAAAAGAACAAAAGAAATGAAAGATACCGCGGGACTCGCACTCGGAAAGGAGAATTATAAATTGCTGGCAATTGGCTTTGCTATCATTATATTAGGATTTATATTAATGGCAGGCGGCGGCAGTCATGATCCCAATGTATTTAGTGAAGATATTTTCAGTTTCCGCAGAATTACGCTGGCCCCAATTCTACTTTTCATCGGCTTTGTTTTTGAGATTTATGCCATTATGAAAAAACCCAAAGAAGAGGAATAGACAGGTCGATGAACGAACTCCAGGCACTTTTACTCGGAATTATCCAGGGACTTACAGAATTTTTACCCATCAGCTCAAGCGGGCATCTTGAGATGGGCCATGCTTTGCTCGGAATTCATGGAGAAAACAACTTGCTTTTTGTGTTGGTTGTACATGTTGCAACTGTATTAAGCACACTGGTTGTCTTCAGGAAAGACATCGCAGTTTTATGCAAAGATTTGTTCCAGTTTAAATGGAACGAATCAACACAGTACATCGCCAAACTTTTTTTGTCAGCTGTACCAATAGCCATTGTTGGCCTGCTGTTTAAAAAGCAGATTGAAAGTCTGTTTACCGGAAATCTTTTATTTGTAGGACTGATGCTGCTGGTTACTGCCGGACTACTCACTCTCACCAGTTTTGTAAAGAAAAGCGATGGCAAAATCACCTACAAAAATGCTTTTATTATTGGCCTGGCTCAAACACTCGCCATTTTACCCGGCATTTCACGAAGTGGATCGACCATCGCCACCGGTTTGTTGCTGAAAGGCAAAAAGGAAGATATTGCACGTTTTTCGTTTCTAATGGTATTGCTGCCCATCCTTGGCGCATTAGTATATGATGTTACTAAAGAAGGTGTTACCCTGGAAGTAACAGAGATTAAAAACCTGCTTATCGGATTCTTTGCTGCTTTTGTTTCGGGTTTACTGGCCTGCTCCTGGATGATCAAAATTGTAAAACGGGGAAAATTAATTTATTTCGCAATTTATTGCGCGCTTATTGGGGTAATTGCTATCTTTGCTGCCTGATTTTCGAGAATTTCAATTCAATACTCTGAATTACAGAGATTTACATATGCCCGAATTTAAAAACAAATACGACTTTCCTGCAGGAGAGGTTTTATTGTTTGACAAAGATTTAAATTGGACTTCGTTTGATTTGGTCAACAAAGTACGCTACGAACTGTGTCAAAAACTTGGTATTAAAAAGCTGAAAGTCGGGCATGCCGGGACACTCGATCCCCTGGCAACCGGACTAATGATCCTGTGCACAGGTAAATCCACAAAAAATATAGAAGAAATCCAGTATCAGGAGAAAGAATACCTGACGACCTTAAAACTGGGGGCCACCACTCCTTCATTCGATCTGGAAACCGAAGAAGACAGTACTGCTGATTACAGCCACGTTACTCAGGAATTATTGAATAAAGTTTTAGAAACTTTCGTTGGAGAGATCGACCAGGTACCGCCCATATTTTCGGCAGTTAAAGTAAAGGGCAAGAGAGCTTTTGATTATGCCCGCAGTGGGAAAGAGCTAGAACTTCAGCCAAAAAAAATTGTTATAAAAGAAATAAAGACAGAGCAGTTTGATTTACCTTACATAAAATTAAGAATTACATGTGGTAAAGGAACCTATATCCGCGCACTAGCCCGCGATATAGGGGCAGCCTTAAATTGTGGGGCATATTTAACCGCTCTGACAAGGACAAGAATAGGAGATTTTGGTTTGGACGATGCATTTAACGTGAATTATTTCCTGGAAAACTTAACTTTAGATGAATCAAAATGAAAATTCAGCCGTATAACGGAACTCTGAATAAAAAAACTGACAATCTGTATTATTTTTGTCAATCACTTAAGAAAGAAATACTTAAAAAAAGAAGCATATGAAATTATCAAAATTCAAGTATGACCTTAATCCGGAAAGAATTGCCTTACATCCAGCTGACAATCGTGATGAGTCGAAACTGATGGTTCTTAACAGGGCCACACGTACCATCGAACACCGCTTGTTCAGAGATGTACTTGACTATTTTGATGATAATGATGTAATGATTTTCAACGATACCAAAGTTTTTCCTGCCCGTCTGTACGGAAACAAGGAAAAAACCGGCGCCGAAATCGAAGTCTTCCTGCTTCGCGAACTCAACCGCGAACAACGTCTTTGGGATGTGTTGGTTGATCCTGCAAGAAAGATCCGTATCGGGAATAAATTATACTTTGGTGACGACGATCTGCTGGTAGCAGAAGTAATTGACAATACAACATCACGTGGTCGTACCCTTCGGTTTTTGTTTGATGGCCCGTACGACGAGTTCAAGAAAACACTTTACGGTCTGGGCGAAACTCCGCTACCGAAGTTTATCAACCGCCAGGTTCAGCCCGAAGATAAGGATCGTTACCAGACAATTTATGCCAAGCACGAAGGCGCTGTTGCTGCGCCAACAGCTGGTTTGCATTTTAGTCGCGAACTGATGAAACGTCTCGAGATCAAAGGAATCGACTTTGCCTACGTCACGCTTCATGTGGGTCTGGGAAATTTCCGCAGTGTAGATGTGGAAGACCTGACCAAGCATAAAATGGATTCTGAACAAATATGGATACGCGAGGAAGCTTGCAACATTGTTAACAACGCAAAAGAAAACAAGAGAAATGTGTGTGCGGTAGGTACCACTGTAATGCGTACGCTCGAAAGTTCGGTATCAACACAGGGACACCTAAAGCCATTTGAAGGATGGACAAATAAATTTATTTTCCCTCCTTACGATTTCAGTGTAGCCAATTCAATGATTACCAACTTCCACCTTCCGTATTCAACGCTGTTGATGATGGTAGCTGCCTTCGGAGGTTACGACTTTGTTATGGAAGCCTACAAATCAGCGATTAAAGAAAACTACCGCTTTGGCACCTACGGAGATGCAATGCTGATTATATAAAAAGCAATTTCAAAAAAAATTGCAAGCCGCGATTCGTTAAAGGACCGCGGCTTTTTTATCTGCTGTAAAGACTGTGTAATGTCTACAAATTTACGAGCACCTTATAGTAATTGAATTTACATCGCTTATCCGGATCAAACTGGTAATAGGCAATCGCGATTCTGCAAATATCCTGAATAACGGAGTAAATACCGGCAACTTCCTGCCTCCCGTATTTATTCAGTTCTGTCTCGCTTTCGAGTGCCATGAAACAATCTTCGCATTCATCGACACGTTCGGCACAAGTCAAAATTTTATCAAAAAGCGAATCAACTGTTCCCTTCTCTGAAATTCTTCGTCTTGATTCGGGATCAAGGTTTCGTTCAAATGTCTTCAGAAATTTATACAGGCTAAAATGATCGCCGTTTTTGGCATCGCTGAAATACTCGGAGTAACCCGTTTTATCGAAAAATTCCTTCAGGAACTCCTTCTCTTTCTTAAAGTCAACTTTCATGGAAGCCCGCAGTACCTTTAAATGCTGGAGACCTTCTACCATTACTTCGTGCCAGTGTTTGTAGTGTTCATCTGCTATCGAATCAAGACTATCGGAATAGTGTTTTTCAATGGTGTCGTCTATCCAGATATTCAGTGAAGTGGCGTATTCAGGATCCCATTCATTACGCAGGATACTGAGTTCGTAGATGTTCTCTTTAAAGGTTTTGGCTATTTTCTGGCACGCTAAGATCGTAGCCGTACTGGTTGGGCAAACGGTTAGTGTTTCCATAAAAAGTTGTTTTTTGAAGTTAGTAGTATAACAAAGCTACGGACTACCCAACAATAAAACCTAATCACAAAACCTTTATTTACAATGTTTTGCAACTATGTTACGCAACTATGTTACGCAACACCTATTTATGAACATATGGCACCACCCAAACCGTCAGGGTTAAGAGAAAACAGCTAAAGAAGAGCGTCTTATTTATGTCGCTTTTTTAATTCCCTTACAATATCCTCAATCCTGTATCCTTTGTGAGTAAGCAGAACAATGAGGTGATAAAGTAAGTCTCCGGCTTCATAAATGAAGTTCTCATCGTCGTTGGCCATAGCACCAATAATGGTTTCTACAGCTTCCTCCCCTACTTTCTGGGTAATTTTCCGTGTTCCTTTCTGAAACAGCGAAGTAGTATAAGAACCTTCAGGCATATCGGCTTTACGTTTGTCGATAAAATCCTGCAGGTAAGTTAAAAACTGAATGTCGTTGCCCGAGTTGGTCTCTTCAAAACAGGTATCAGCGCCAGTGTGGCAAACCGGACCAACCGGATTAACCTTAATCAGCAAGGTATCGTTATCACAATCTACTGCCATTGAAACCACATTCAGGAAATTACCCGATTCTTCTCCTTTGGTCCACAAACGGCTTTTGGTACGGCTAAAAAAAGTAACTTTCCCAATTTCCCGTGTTTTCGAAAGCGCTTCTTCATTCATAAAACCCAGCATTAATACATTCTGAGTTTCGGCATCCTGAATAATGGCTGGTACCAGACCGTCCATTTTATTAAAATCGATATCTGATGTTGCTGTTAAAGTCTTCATTTATTCAATTTTGCTGCGAAGTTAAGCATCGTACGCCTAACGAACGACAATTCCTTGTTCTTTTAAATATTTTTTAAGTACCGGGATCGGTATTTCGTTGTAGTGGAAAATACTGGCTGCCAACCCGGCATCGGCTTTTCCCTGGGTAAAAACATCCACAAAATGTTCTTTTGCACCGGCTCCTCCCGATGCAATAATCGGAATTTTCAGCATGTCGGCCATGCGCGAAAGCTGGTGATTGGCAAAACCGTTTTTGGTTCCGTCGTGGTTCATCGAAGTAAACAGAATCTCTCCTGCACCACGATCTTCTGCTTCTTTTGCCCACGAAAAAAGTTCCTTATCGGTTGGAATTCGTCCACCGTTTACCGTAACTGTCCAGTGGTCATTCTCGTCGCCTCGGGCATCAATGGCCACCACCACAAACTGACTTCCAAAATTCAAGGCCAGTTCGTCAATCAGTTTTGGATTCCGGACTGCTGACGAGTTGATCGAGATTTTGTCGGCACCGGCACTCAATAGTTTTTCAGCGTCTGAAATTTCGCTGATTCCACCACCCACCGTAAACGGAATGTTCAGATGTGCCGCAATCCGTTTTACCAGTTCCACAAAGGTTTTACGCCCTTCGTGAGTGGCAGTAATATCCAGAAAACACAATTCATCGGCTCCCTCGGCAGCGTATTTTGCGCCCAGCTCCACCGGATCTCCCACTTCCTGAATATTCACAAAATTTACTCCCTTAACGGTCTGCCCGTTACGGATATCTAAACAGGGTATGATTCTTTTTGCCAGCATACTTGAGTTCAAAGTCGATAGTTCAGCGTTTAAAGTATGAACTTCTCAATTTCTTTCAAAGTTATCCTATTTTCATAAATGGCTTTGCCCGTAATCACGCCAGGCACGCCCATTTCATCTAATTTTAATACGTCGTCCATCGATGCAATACCGCCACTGGCAATTATTTCCACTTTTGGCAGCTCTTCCATAATCCGGGCATAAAGATCAAAAGCAGGTCCACTTAGCATTCCGTCGCGACTGATATCGGTCGAAATCACTTTTGAAATTCCCTGCTGATGATAATCTTTCATAAACTCGACAACCGGAAGTTCGGTTGATTCGAGCCAGCCGCTTACAGCTATTTTCCCGTCTTTTGCATCTGCCCCGAGAATAATCTTTTCGCTGCCGTATTTTTCGAGCCAGGCTAAAAATGTCTCTTTCTGTTTTACCGCGATACTCCCTCCCGTAACCATCGACGCACCCGAACTGAAGGCAATTTCCAGGTCTTTATCGGCTTTTAAGCCTCCTCCAAAATCGATCACCAGCCTGGTTTTCGATGCGATGGTTTCCAGTACTTTGTAATTTACAATGTGCTGTGCTTTTGCCCCATCGAGATCCACGAGGTGTAAACGCGAAATACCGGCATCTTCAAACATTTGTGCCACCTCCAGGGGATTTTCATTATAAACCGTTTTCTGGTTGTAGTCTCCCTGTGAAAGACGAACACATTTCCCGTCAATCAAATCAATGGCCGGAATTATTTCTATTTTCTTACTCATTCTTCTTTTGTTAGCCGCAAAGATGCAAAGTTTCTGCTTACAAATCTTCCAAAATCATTTTCAACACTGCCTGGGCAGTAACTTCACGGTTATAAGCTTCCTCCACAACAATGGAGTTGGGGCTATCGATCACACCGTCGGTAACCACCACATTTCGGCGAACCGGCAAACAATGCATAAATTTAGCATTGTTGGTTAAGGCCATTTTCTCCTCATCAACGGTCCAGGCAAAATCTTTCGAAAGAATCTGACCATAATGCGTATACGACGCCCAGTTTTTTGCATAAATAAAATCAGCTCCTTCAAATGCCTTTTTCTGATCGTATTCCACTTTTACATCACCCATAAATTCGGGGGCCAGTTCGTAGCCTTCGGGATGAGTTACCACCAGTTCGTAATCGGTTTCGCGCATCCATTCCACAAACGAATTAGGTACAGCCTGAGGTAAAGCCCGTGGGTGCGGAGCCCAGGTAAGTACCACCTTCGGCCGAGCGGTTTTTTTGTGTTCTTCGATGGTTAACAGGTCGGCAAAACTCTGCAGCGGATGGCGGGTTGCTCCCTCCATACTCACCACCGGAACACCGGCATAATCAACAAACTGACTTAAAATCCGCTCCGAATAGTCTGCTTCTTTATCTTCGAACTTCGCAAAAGCACGCACCCCGATAATATCACAATATTTACCGATAACCGGAATTGCTTCGCGCAAGTGTTCGGCATTTTTACCGTCCATTACCACGCCCATTTCCGACTCCAACTGCCAGCTGTCTTCCGTTACATTGAGCACCATGGTATTCATACCCATATTCATGGCAGCCTTTTGCGTACTTAAACGGGTACGCAAGCTGGAATTAAAAAACACCAACACCATCGTTTTATTTTTTCCAAGATGTTGAAATCCATAGGGATTCTTTTTGACTTCGAAAGCCGTTTCTAACGCTTTTTCGATGCTGGGCAGGTCTTTTACAGAAATGAACTTTTTCATAATATGTTTTTCGCGGTGTTTACTTGTCTTTTGATTTGGTTTTTATCTCTAAAATTACGTTGCTTTAACTTTCTGTTCGAATTTAATCCTTCAACTATTTGGGCCGTACCTGGCCGCTTCCTTCTACAATCCACTTGTAGCTTGTCAATTCTTCGAGCGCCATCGGACCGCGTGCATGCAATTTCTGGGTACTGATCCCGATTTCAGCGCCAAGCCCAAACTGAGCTCCATCGGTAAATGCTGTTGACGCATTCGAATATACCGATGAAGCATCCACCATTTTTCGAAAAGTGTTGATTCGCTCAGCATTTTCACTAACGATTGCCTCGCTGTGTTTCGAACTGTGCTGGCTAATGTGCGCGATCGCCTCATCAAAATCTGCAACGGTTTTTACCGACATTTTAAGCGATAGAAACTCCGTACCATAACTTTCGGGAGTTGCCTGAAAAAGCAATTCATGCGGATAGTGCCCGTCAAATATTTTATAGGATTTCTCGTCGGCATAAATTATCACGTTCTCTTCCTGCAGTTTTGCAGCGAAAACTGGTAAGTCATTCAATCTGCTTTCATGAATCACCAAACAATCCAACGCATTACAAACCGACGGACGGCGTGTTTTGGCATTGAAAATGATTTCACGGCCTTTCTCTGCATCGCCAAATTCATCAAAATAAGTATGACAGATTCCGGCTCCGGTTTCAATTACCGGAATGGAGGCATTTTCGCGAACAAAATTGATCAATCCCTGGCTTCCCCTCGGAATGATCAGATCGATGTAACCGCGAGCCCGCAACATTTCGTTGGTTTCCTCGCGACCGGCAGGTAGCAAAGCAACCGAATTTTCGTTTAATCCGAATTTCTTAAGTACGTTTTGAATGATCGAAACAATAGCCTGGTTAGAGTCGATCGCATCGCTTCCTCCTTTAAGAACACAGGCGTTTCCTGACTTTAAACACAGCGCAAATACATCGAAGGTAACATTCGGACGTGCTTCATAAATAATACCGATTACGCCAAACGGAACCGTAACCTTTTTGATTTTTAAGCCATTCGGGCGTTCTGTTTCTTTCAACGTTATCCCAACCGGGCTATCCAGCGAAGCCACATTTTCAATGTCGGATGCGATACCGTCAATCCTGTCTTTGGTGAGTTTCAACCGATCGTATTTTGGATCTTCCGGGTCCATCCGGTCCAAATCTTTTTGGTTTTCTTCCAAAATATAAGCGGTATTTGCCCTGGCCTGAAGCGCCAGCTCCAGCAACACTTCCTTTACGCGATCGTTCTCAACCAGATTGAGCTGACGCGATGCTTCAAGGACTTTCCTTAGTTGTTGTTCGATCTTCATCTTCGTATTGTATTATGGCTCTAAAAAGCCCTGATTTCTAATAAAACCCTCTCCCGGGGGAGGAAGAGGGAGCTCAGAATAATTTCTAATAGGGTATAAAAAAAGGGAGAATTGATTGCCGTAAACCGGCTTTTGTTGAAGTTTACCCTGAGCTGTTTTTACATATATAATCGTCTGTCCGTAATCCCGTTTTAACTTGTTCCGTTTTTATTTTCCAGGTACAGGTAATCGTAATGCACTACCGGCCGTTGTTTCTCCGATAGTTTTTCTTTTTCCAATTTATCTGAGTTGTAGGCTGCCTTTCCTAATCCAATGGGTTCTCCCTTTTCGTTGATGATCTTGATCAGGTCGCCCTTTTTGAATTCAATATCGATACGCACCACCCCCACTGGCAATAAACTTACTGCCTTTTCCGAACAAAGGACATTTACTGCACCTTTGTTAACTACAATCTGGCCTTTCGCAAATCCGTCGGAATAGCCGATCCATTTTTTTACGCCGCTCGATGGTTTTTCCTTTGGCACAAAAAAAGTATGTTTCAACGATTTCTGAACATCCAGCAAATCGATCAACACATTGTCGCGGGTGCCGTTGGCGACGTGAACTCCAATTCCGTCGCCGGCCACTTTCTTGGCAATTCTGAATTTGGTAAGCATTCCGCCACGTCCAAAATTCGAACGTTCCGATGAAATCGCATTTTGTGCGTCGTTATCCGCAATCTCAATTCGCTCAATCAGTTGTGCATCTTCGCTTTTCGGATGGGCATTGTAAACACCATCGATGTTACTTAAGATGATAAGCGCCTCAGAATCTACCATTGAAGCGATCAAGCCCGAAAGCTCATCGTTATCGGTAAACATCAGTTCGGTGACCGAAATTGTATCGTTTTCGTTTACAATCGGTATCACTTTGTTCTCCAACAACGTGCTGAAACAATTTTTCATGTTCAGATAGTGCCCGCGGCTCGAGAAATTCTCTTTGGTCGTAAGCACCTGCGCACAAGTCAGACCGTCTTCCTGAAAAAAATCGGAATACCGCGAGATCAGTTTCACCTGGCCCAAAGCTGCCCACAGCTGGCGTTGCGACACTGCATCCGTTTTTTTGTGCGGTTGCATTACGGCACGTCCGGCAGCCACCGCCCCTGAAGATACCAGCACCACCTCCACACCGTGTTTGTGCAGATAGGCAATCTGATCCACCAAATGTGCGATGCGCGAAACATTCAGTGTCCCGTCGGATTTGGCCAATACATTACTGCCAACTTTTATGGTTATTTTTTTATATCGAAATTGCATTTCTTTTCATCTTCAAATTCGCGCCGGGGGACTTCTTTTAAATATTCTGCAGCCTACCTCCACATGGAACCGCTGCCTGATCGTTTATTTGTTTGGAGCAATTTTTTTATACGAAGCCAGCACTCCCTGAATAAGCGAAGAACTGAAACCTTTGTGCTCCATTTCATTCAAACCGGTAATGGTAACGCCCATTGGTGTGGTAACTTTGTCGATCTCACGTTCCGGATGATGACCCGACTGTAACAGAAGTTCGGTAGCTCCTTTTACGGTTTGAGCCGTAATAAACTGGGCCATTTCTGCTCCGAAACCAATTTCGATACCGCCTTGCATAGCAGCACGAATGTAGCGCAAAGCGTATGCAATTCCACAGGAAGAAAGCACGGTCGCCGCCGCCATCAGCTCTTCCGGAATTTCAATAGTCTTACCCATATTGTTGAACATCTCCACTACAAAATCTTTGTGCGGTGCTGTGTTACCGTTGGCAGAAATACAAGTCAGCGACTCACGAAGCGCGATGGCAGTATTGGGCATCACCCTGAAAATCGGAATTTCCGATCCGGCCATTTCAGCCAAAGTATCCATGCCCACTCCCGAAACGATAGAAATCAAAATTTTATCAGCAGAAAGTACAGCTTTGATTTCTTTCAGCACTCCTTCAATATGATAAGGTTTTACGGCTACAATTACCACATCGGCATTTTTTGCTGCATCCAGGTTTTCCTTGAATGTATTTACACCCAGTTCGGCCATTTTTGCCAGCGTGCTTTCTTTCCGGTCGGAAACAGAAATATCGGAAGCAGGCACAAAGCCTGACTTTACCAACCCAATGGCAATCGCACCTCCCATATTTCCAACACCTATTATCGCTATTTTCTTATTCCTCATAATTCGCAAGTTACTGGTTCAAATTTTATTTCTACTTATTATCGGAAAACATTGCTGCAATATCCGCATAAACCGCTTCGAAAGCCGCCAAAAATTCGTTAGCCTGCGAAATTGTTAATCCAAGAGGCGGCAACAAACGAATAATGTTTTGGCCTGAAACGCCGGTAAAAATGCCGTAGTCAAACAGCAGTCTTTTACGAATTTCGGCAATCGGAAACGGAAATTCAATACCAATCATCAATCCTTTTCCCCGTACTTCAAAATCACCGTCGATCGCAGCCAGCGCTTCCATCAGGTAATTTCCGGTTTTTTCAGAATTTTCCACCAGTTTTTCATTCTGAATAACATCCAGAACGGCAATGGCGGCGGCACAAGCCAAATGGTTTCCACCAAAGGTTGTTCCCAACATTCCGTACCACGGTTCAATTTCAGGCTGAATCAGCACACCTCCGATCGGAAAACCGTTGCCCATTCCTTTTGCCATGGTAATAATGTCAGGTTTAATTCCGGCATACTGGAACGCGAAAAAGCGACCGCTTCTCCCGTAACCCGACTGGATTTCATCAATAATAAGCGCAGCCACATATTTTTCGGTGAGCTTTTTAAGTTGCTGCAAAAAGTTCATGTCCGGAACGCGGATACCTCCAATTCCCTGAATACCTTCCACAATAACAGCAGCAACATCGCCGTTTTTCAAAACTTCTTCAGTCGCTTCAATATCGTTAAACGGAAGAATTATGGCATTCGGAGTTTCGTTTACCGGCGCAACAATTTTAGGATTGTCGGTAATCGCCACCGCTGCCGAAGTTCGTCCGTGAAAACCTTTTTTATAACTGATCACCTTTTTCTTTCCTGTAATGAAAGAAGCCAGTTTCAATGCGTTTTCGTTGGCTTCGGCACCCGAATTACACAGGAAAAGCTGATACTCGTCGCAACCCGACACCTGTCCCAGTTTATCTGCCAGTTCGTATTGCAAAGGATTTTGAACAGAGTTCGAATAAAATCCGATTTGCGACAACTGATCCGAAATTTTTTGCACATAAACCGGATGACTGTGTCCGATCGAAATTACGGCGTGTCCCCCGTACAAATCGAGGTATTTGTTTCCATCCTTGTCCCAAACATGACATCCTTCGGCTTTTACCGGAGTAATATCAAAAAGCGGATATACGTCAAATAGTTTCATATTCTTCAAGTTGGAAGTACGAAGCCAGAACAGTTCTTCCTCCCAATTAATAATTTCTAATTCCAGTTTTTTAATTAAAAAGCAACAGGCTTTAAACCTAATCCTGCTTTTTCATCCAGTCCGAACATCAGGTTCATGTTTTGAACCGCCTGCCCGGATGCACCTTTTAAAAGGTTATCAGTTACCGTAACCACCACCAGTTTATTTCCGTGCTTTTCGAGATAAATTACCGCTTTATTGGTGTTCACCACCTGCTTTACAGATGGATTCTCATCCATCACAAAAACAAACGGATGACCGGCATAATAGTTTTTGTAAATCTCGTTTGCCTCTTCGATCGAACCATTATAGTTGGTATAAGCGGCAACAAAAATACCACGGGTATGGTTTCCGCGAATCGGAACAAAGTTAAAGCCGCTTGCAAAACCGGGCTGCAACTGCTTCCAGCTTTGAAGGATCTCGCCTTCGTGCTGATGTTCAAATATTTTGTATGCTGAAAGGTTATTGTTGCGCCAGCTAAAATGCGAAGTGGAAGTGGGTTTTTGTCCGGCGCCGGTTGAACCGGTAATGGCCTGAACATGTACCTCATCTTTCAACAAACCGTTGGCCGCCAAAGGCAAAAATGCCAACTGAATTCCGGTAGCAAAACATCCCGGATTGGCAATATATTTGGCCGATTTTATGGCTTCGCGATTTAACTCGGGCAAACCGTATATAAAATCGTTCCCTGCTCTTTTCAAGCGAAAATCATGACTCAGGTCTATGATTTTCAACCCTTCGGGCAATTGATTTTCTTCCACAAATTCTTTTGACTTTCCGTGCCCCATACACAGAAAGATCACATCAACCTTTTCAAAAGGCATTTCTTCGGTAAAAACCAGGTCGGTATCGCCCAGCAAGTCAACATGCACGCTTGAAATAGTATTTCCTGCATTACTTGTGCTCTGAACAAACACCACCTCAACCTCCGGATGATGAATAAGAATACGCAACAACTCACCGGCTGTATAACCGGCTCCTCCTATAATTCCAACTTTAACCATTTGATTGGCGATTGATGATTAACGAATTAAGATTTCAGATTTTCCTCATCTATCGGCATTCGTTAATCGAAATTCAACATTCTTATAAATCTCCGTTTACCTTATTATAAATCTTCAACGAGTTCGACAAAATCTTGGTAAACCCTTTTACATCGTCGGCGGTCCAGGCTTCTACGGTTTCGCCGTATTGTCCAAATCCTGAATTCATCAGATCATGCTCCGATTCGATTCCAACCAGGTCGAAATGATACGGACGCAATTTTACGATCACTTTTCCGGTTACCTTCTCCTGTGTTGATTCCAGAAAATCTTCGATGTTGCGCATCACCGGTTCCTGGTACATGGCTTCGTGCAGGAACATTCCATACCAGTTGCCCAGCTGTTCTTTCCAATACATCTGCCATTTGGTAAGTGTATGTTTTTCGAGTAAATGATGTGCTTTGATAATGATCAGCGGAGCTGCGGCCTCGAAACCTACACGACCCTTAATTCCGATAATGGTATCACCAACATGCGTATCACGGCCGATGGCATATTTCGATGCTATTTCTTCCAACGCGCGGATAATTTCCGGGCCGTTTTCATAAAACTCGCCATTCAATGCAACAAACTCCCCTTTCTCAAATCCCAGTTCAATCACCTGCTCGCCGGTTGCTTCCAATTGTTTCGGGTAGGCACTTTCCGGCAAATTTTTATCGGTGGTCAGCGTTTCTTTTCCGCCAACACTGGTTCCCCAAAGCCCCTGGTTAATGGAGTACTCCATTTTGGTAAAATCAGCTTCGTACCCGTGCTTTTTCAGGTAGTCAATTTCCTGCTGACGGGTCAGCAACAAATCGCGGGTAGGCGTAATAATTTCGATTTCGGGCGCCAGTACCTGGAAAGTAAGGTCGAAACGAATCTGGTCGTTTCCGGCACCGGTACTTCCGTGTGCTATCGCAGTGGCTCCAATTTCCTTGGCATATTCAATGGTGGCAATTGCCTGAAAAGCACGCTCCGAGCTTACAGAAATAGGATAGGTATTGTTTCGAAGCACATTTCCGAAAACCATGTAGCGGATACACTTTTCGTAATACTCGTTGGTTACATCGAGGGTAATGTGTTTTACGGCGCCCAACGCCAAAGCGCGTTTCTCAATCACCTGTAGTTCTTCATCCGAAAAACCACCTGTATTCGCAATGGCTGTATAAACTTCAAAACCCTTTTCCTCTTTTAAATACTTAACGCAAAACGAGGTATCGAGCCCCCCGCTAAATGCTAAAACCACTTTTTTGCTCATGATATATTTTTTCTTGAAAGAAGAATGACAGCAAAATTAACCTCCCCCCAGGTAACCTGTAGCTGTCTGTTCACATCCACAGTGCTGCCACCCTCTTATTTATTCTTTTTCAGTAATTTGTTCTTTTTGTTTGCCAGTCCCGGTTTAAGTTTTGGAATCAATTCCAACAGGCTGCGCTTCTTTATTGGACTACCGTTAATTACCGGTTTTTCCCAGGCCGGGTCGTACAACATTCCGGTACACAAGCACTTGCTGCGGCCGGTTCTTTCCAGAATATCATGGTTCACACAGCCCTGGCATCCTTTCCAAAACTGATCGTCCATGGTCAATTCCGAAAACGTCACCGGACGGTAACCCAGCTCATGATTGATCTTCATCACCGCCAAACCTGTAGTCAATCCAAATATTTTTGCATTCGGATACTTCTTCCTCGAAAGTTCAAAGGCTTTCTTTTTGATCGCTTTTGCCAATCCGACACCACGATATTCCTCCTTGACAATTAATCCGGAATTCGCTACAAAACCTTTCTCCTGCCAGGTTTCGATGTAACAAAAACCTGCAAACTGATCTTCATCTAACGCAATTATGGCTTTACCCTCCTGCATTTTCGAGGCCAGATATTCGTATGTTCGGCGGGCGATACCCGTTCCTCTTTTTTTCGAGGCTTCATCAATGGCATCGTTTATATCGTCAACAAACTTAAGGTGCTCCTCGCTGGCCACCTCAACTTTAATTTTATCCAAACTTTTCATTCTCGTTTCTATAACTTTTCTTTCAGCTTTGGCATTATTTTAACTAACGCCTCCATCAAATCATTTTTAGAAATTCCTTCCCTCTGTATAATTAAAATGGTATCATCACCGGCAACTGTGCCTATGATCTCCCATGAATTTGAAGCATCGACCACAGCTGCAATACTACTGGCATAACCGGGCAAGGTTCTTAACACCGCCAGGTTACCCGAAAATTGCAAATCCTTGAAACCATCCGCCAGGTAATTAACCCGGTTCTGCTCCATAACCGACATGGTAGTACCGTTTTCGGGAATGGTGTAAATGTAACCCAGCACCGGATGTGGCACTTTCGCTACCTGCAACATTTTCAGATCGCGCGAAAGCGTGGCTTGTGTCAGCTCATATCCTTTACTTCTCAACGCCGACAGCAAATCTTCCTGACTTTGCACCTTCCCGTTTTGGATTATTTTTCTGATTTCAAGTTGTCGCTGTACCTTATTCTTCATTGAATAAATATTCATTTTCGTTGCAATAATATTCATTTTAATTTAGAATCAAACTAATTTATTCAGAATATTTACTATTTTTGCATCGATTTTGATTTTGACTTCACGTTACAATCATTATGTATGGGGAATACTTATCAGAAAATATTTATAGAGAAGAACTGAAATGCGTTTGTCGATTTTAGAACAAACGCATTTTTTTTAATATCAAATCGGAATATGTTTAAAGTAAGACAGGCAAAATTAACATTGGAAGACGGAACTGTTTTCGTTGGAAAATCATTCGGAAGTGAGAAATCGGTAGCCGGAGAAGTAGTGTTTTATACCGCAATGACCGGTTATCCCGAGAGTCTGACTGATCCGTCGTACACCGGACAAATACTGGTTTCAACCTACCCTATGATAGGAAACTACGGGGTTCCGTTTAATCAGAAAGAAAACGGCATCCACAAGTATTACGAATCGAACAAACTGCATATCACCGGTTTAATCATCTCTGATTATTCGTTTGAATTCAGCCACTGGAACGCTGAAAAGAGTTTGTCTGATTGGTTGAAAGAATACGAAGTTCCGGGCTTATTTGACATTGACACGAGAGCCTTAACAAAAATTTTACGTGAGAAAGGTTCGATGCTGGGAAAAATTGAATTTGATGAAGAAATTGATTTCTACGATCCCAACAAACAAAACCTGGTGGCAGTGGCCAGCTGTAAAAAACGGGAAGTATACGGCGATGGAGAACACAAAGTTGTTCTGATTGACTGCGGGGTAAAAAACAACATTATCCGCTGCCTGCTCGACCGGAATGCAACCGTGATTCGCGTGCCCTGGGATTACGACTTCACCCAGGAAGAGTACGACGGTGTATTTATCTCGAACGGCCCCGGCGACCCGGCTATGTGCGACGCTACCGTAAGCTACATAAAAACAGCAATTGCCGAAGAGAAACCGATCATGGGAATTTGCCTGGGGAACCAGCTGCTTGCCCGTGCTGCCGGAGCTGACACTTACAAACTGAAATACGGTCACCGCAGCCACAACCAACCGGTACTGCTGCAGGGAACCAACAAATGTTACATTACTTCTCAGAACCACGGTTTTGCCGTTGCAACCCAAACATTGCCTGAAGACTGGGAGCCTTTGTTCACCAACGTGAACGATGACACCAACGAAGGAATCAGACACAAAACCAAGCCGTTCTTTTCTACTCAGTTCCACCCCGAGGCATCGAGTGGTCCGACTGACACAGAGTTTTTATTTGATGAATTCATAAAAAATATTGTGCAATACAAAAAACAGGATTGAACCGCAGAATATCGATTAACGATTTAAGAATTAAGAACAAAAAGAAGAGATGAACAGATTTGATTTGGAGGAAAGATTGATAAAGTTTGCAGCTTTGATTATCAAGCTGGCAGAGACTTTACCCAATTCTCCGGTTGGTGTTCATATGAAAAATCAAATCGTCCGTTCGGGAACATCTCCTGCTCTAAATTATGGCGAAGCTCAAAGTGCTGAATCGAAAAAAGATTTCATTCATAAAATGAGCATTTGCCTTAAGGAACTCAGGGAAACGTTTGTTGCTATCAAAATCATTAAGTATTCCGACCTTACAAAATCAATTGATTTACTGGAAGAATGTTTTATTGAGAACAACGAATTGATATCCATCTTTGTTAAAAGTATTGAAACAGCAAAAAAGAATAAAAGTGAAGAACACAACGATTAAGATTAATTTGAGACCACTCAATCCGAAATCTTCAATCGTTAATCATCATTCGAAAATCAATAGTTATCATGATAGAAACACATATTAAAAAAGCGATTGTACTGGGTTCGGGTGCCCTGAAAATTGGAGAAGCCGGTGAGTTTGACTATTCAGGTTCGCAAGCTCTAAAGGCGCTGAAAGAAGAAGGCGTTGAAACGGTTTTGATCAACCCGAACATTGCCACCATCCAGACTTCGGACAACATTGCCGACAAAATTTACTTTTTGCCGGTAACGCCACACTTTGTGGAAGAAGTTATTAAAAAGGAAAAGCCTCAGGGAATTTTGCTGGCTTTTGGTGGTCAGACTGCATTGAACTGTGGAGTAGCTCTATACAAGTCGGGCGTTCTGGAGAAATACAACGTTGAAGTTGTTGGAACTCCGGTGCAATCGATCATCGATACCGAAGACCGCGATATCTTCTCCAAAATGTTGGCAGAGATCGATGTTAAAACACCTAAAAGCATCGCTGCCTCGAACATGGAAGAGGCAAAAGCAGCTGCCAAACAAGTCGGATTCCCGATCATTATCCGGGCAGCGTATACACTTGGAGGACTTGGCTCGGGTTTCTGCGAAAACGAAGAGGAACTTGAAAAACTGGCCGGAAGCGCTTTCGCCTATTCTCCTCAAATCCTGGTTGAAGAATCCATAAAAGGATGGAAAGAGGTGGAATACGAAGTGGTACGCGACAAATACGACAACTGTATCACGGTGTGTAACATGGAGAATTTCGACCCGCTGGGAATTCACACCGGAGAAAGTATAGTAGTAGCACCTTCGCAAACGCTTTCCAACTCAGAATACCACAAACTAAGAGCAATCTCTATAAAAATCATCCGCCGCGTGGGTGTGGTTGGCGAGTGTAACGTTCAATTCGCACTTGATCCAAATTCTGAAGATTACCGCGTAATTGAAGTAAACGCACGTTTATCCCGTTCATCGGCGCTGGCGTCGAAAGCAACCGGTTACCCGCTGGCATTTGTAGCCGCCAAACTGGGCTTGGGCTATGGCTTGCACGAACTGAAAAACTCGGTAACAAAAGTAACCACTGCCGCGTTTGAACCCGCACTCGACTACTGTGTGGTAAAAATTCCACGCTGGGACCTGAGTAAATTCGTAGGCGTTTCGAAAAACATCGGAAGCTCGATGAAATCGGTGGGCGAAATTATGGCCATCGGTCGTACTTTCGAAGAAGCCATTCAGAAAGGTATCCGAATGGTAGGACTCGGCATGCACGGATTTGTAGCCAACCGCGAAGAAATCAACATCCCGGAAATTGAACAAGAGCTGACCAATCCAACCGACCGCAGGATCTTTGCCATTGCCGAAGCTTTTAACAAAGGGTATTCGATCGACGAGATTCACGAGAAAACCAAGATCGACCGCTGGTTCCTGCAAAAGCTGAACAACATTTACAAGATAAAACTGGAGCTGCGCCAGGTAAACGAACTGGAACAACTTCCAATACCGCTGTTGAAAGCAGCCAAACAGGCAGGTTTCTCCGACTTCCAGATTGCCCGGCTGGTGATTAAAAGTTCGGTAAAAGAAATTTACAACGATTTGCTGCGTGTCCGCGCTTACCGTAAAGAACATGGCATTGTTCCGGTGGTAAAACAGATCGACACGCTGGCGGGCGAATATCCCGCTCAAACCAACTATCTGTACCTGACACACAACGGAACCGAAAATGATGTTCACTATTTAGGTGATCACAAATCGGTGGTGGTGCTCGGATCCGGAGCTTATCGAATTGGAAGCTCGGTAGAATTTGACTGGTGTAGCGTAAACACGATCAACACTATCAAAGAACAAGGCTACCGTGCGGTAATGATCAACTACAACCCGGAAACGGTAAGTACAGACTACGATACCTGCGACCGGCTTTATTTCGACGAGCTGAGTTTCGAGCGTGTAATGGATATTTACGACCTTGAAAATCCGCACGGAGTGGTGGTTTCCATGGGGGGACAAATCCCAAACAACCTGGCCATGAAACTGCACGGACAGAATGTCCCTGTATTGGGAACATCGCCGGTGAAGATCGACAATGCAGAAGACCGCGAGAAATTCTCGTCGTTGCTGGATACACTGAATGTTGACCAGCCACGCTGGGCCCGCCTTTCGACCATCGAAGAAATTCACAAGTTCGTGGATGAAGTAGGCTACCCGGTATTGATCCGTCCGTCGTACGTACTTTCGGGAGCAGCCATGAATGTGGTTTCTAACCCCGATCAGTTGGAACACTTCCTCGAAATGGCGGCTAACGTATCAAAAGAACATCCGGTGGTAGTGACCGAATTTATCGAAAACGCCAAGGAAATTGAGATTGATGCAGTAGCCAATAACGGAGAAATGATCGCCTACGCGATTTCGGAACACGTGGAATTTGCCGGCGTTCACTCGGGTGATGCCACGATCGTTTTCCCACCACAGAAATTGTATGTGGAAACCATCCGCAGGGTGAAAAAGATTGCACGCCAGATTGCAAAAGGTCTCGAAATTACAGGACCTTTCAATATGCAGTTCCTGGCAAAAGACAACGATATAAAAGTAATTGAATGTAACCTCCGCGCTTCGCGAAGCTTCCCGTTTGTGTCGAAAGTAATGAAACTCAACATGATTGAGATCGCTACCAAAGTGATGCTGGGAATTGATGTTCCGAAACCCGACAAATCGCTGTTTGAACTGGATTATGTAGGTGTGAAAGCGCCACAGTTCTCGTTTGCCCGTCTGCTGAAAGCCGACCCGGTTTTGGGTGTGGATATGTCATCGACCGGAGAAGTAGGTTGTATAGGCGAAAACTTCTACGAAGCGATTTTGAAGTCAATGCTGTCAGTAGGCTATAATTTCCCAAAGAAAAACATCCTGATTTCATCCGGACCATCTCGGGGAAAAATCGAATTGCTAAACAGCGCCAGAATGCTGGTAGAACGTGGATACAATATCTTCGCCACTGAAGGAACGCACAAATTTTTCCGCGAGAACGGTGTAGAAAATACGCTGATCTACTGGCCCGACGAAGATGGGCAAGTTCCAAATACACTGGATTACATCAAACAAAAGAAAATCGACCTGGTGATCAACATCCCGAAAAACCATACCACCCGGGAGTTGAAGAATGGATACAACATCAGACGTAGCGCCATCGACTACAACATTCCGCTGATCACCAATGCCCGTGTGGCAAGTGCTTTCATTTACGGAATTTGTAAGTACACCATGGAAGATATCAAGATAAAAAGCTGGGACGAATACAAATAGGATCAGCCAAATTGCAAGAATAAAAAAGCTCCGGTCGAATTCGTTTGATCGGAGTTTTTTTTTATTGAATAGTCTTTCTCTTTTCCCTATTCAAAAAGCGGAATCAAGGGACTCATCGACCATCACATTACCGGATTGAGCGAAAAATGTCGTATTGCACACTGATAGTCCACTGCTTCAGTTTCGATCCTCTTTTGTACAAGTTCTGCGTAACATTATTGGTAGTGAAAACTCTGCCCGCCAAAGCAAACCGGCCGTAACTAAAACCGGCGCCAAACATCTCTTTGGCAGAGGAGTCGAAACGATAGGTATGATTAGAGTTAAGAAACAATTCTGAATTGTCAAGAATAATTTGGGGACAGAACCCCACCTCTAGAAACAATCTCCCCCCGGGAAAAAGGTGACCATAATACCTTAAACCAACCGGCAAGTCCATGGAATAATAATCCCATTTATAACCATCGTGAGTGACCTGGATGGAATGATCAGAATAATCACTGTAATAGGAGGCATAATTTGCGCCGCCAAAAACAGCCAACTTATTACGATTGAAGGCAAAATTATATTCCACTTCGAGCCCGTAACCAAAAGATTGAGCTGCTTTAAAAGAAACAAACTCGGTATCGCCAAGATCCTGCATTCGCGAACTAAAGCTATTGCTGTTTAACACTCCCCTAACCGTAAATATCGGTTTCGAATCGTTCTTCGCAATATTTTCGCCACTGGCGTTGTGCGCTTTATGATAGTTCTCGAAAAATTGCACCAGACTGTTTTTGGTGTAGCTCAATTTTTGCAACGTGCGCTCTTCTTGAATATGAAACGCCTGTGCCAGTTGCTCCTTATACGTATCGTCCCGGCTCGTTTCAACAACACCGGTAGCTATTTCCATTTGATACTGTTTGTGATACAACAATTCTATCGTTGACTGTCGAACACGGTAATAATAAAAAGTATTCCCTTGATCATAATAAGCGTACAACGATCCTAGCTTCCCTTCGAACAACACTCTCAGGTAGGCATGCCCTTCGTCCAACTCTGGCCCTTTTTCTATTTCTTTCGCATTCCGGATACGGTTAGGCGACACATCGATCTGTATCAACTCACGCACGCATTTTACCTGGTTGTAAATGGCAAATTCCTTGATTTTGGCAAGGTCCATCAAGTGAAATATGTTTTCCCCCGGAAGACTGTATTCATATTTTCCTGTAGATTCACCCGAACCGATGTTGCGCAAAAAACACTCGTTTTTTTCACCCTTGTTGTTAAGAATGTATCCATTGATCTTTTGCCCGTAGCTCATTACCGACAAAAGCAGAAATAACACCAGAAAGAAGCTTAGATTTTTGATCATGTTGGCTTAAGTAGTTGTTTTTTAGTCTCTGCAATTTAGCATAATCCCACGATATCATGCATCTGAACATCAGAAAAAAATAGATGTGATTTTGAATAAGGGCGTCAATATAAACTAGCAAGAATGCACTCACCTTTCACTTTGTTTCTTGAGCTTCTGGCAGAAGGTTCTCCATGAAGAATTCGAAGCATAAAAAAAGCTCCGGTCGTATTGGCCAGAGCTTTTATTTTAATTCAGATAGATGTGCATTTCCCATTTTTTCGATTTCCGGAAGACCGTATATGTCTTTTCGGAAATCCCCGAACGCAAGCCGATTTTTGCTTCCCAAACCGAGCCTCGTTCGCTTGTTTCGAGTTTTTTGTTGTTTCCTTTCATTTTATCTGTTTCATAGCATTGGCTCAATATACAAAATCTACCCAAACATCAATGATTTAATGCCGATTATTTTCCACAACCGGCTTAAAACAAGCCTATTCGGCAGATTTCACTTCGTAGCCACGCTTTTTTACGGCTTCTTTAATATCGTCGAGCTGCAGCACCGAGGCATTGTATTTGACAACAGCAGTAGAATCTGCTAGTGTTACTTTCACCGCTTCGATTCCTTCCAAACTGTTGATACCTTTTTCAACCGACATCACACAATGCTCGCAGGTCATTCCCCCGATACTCAGCGAAACTTCAGTTATTTCGGCCTGCGCTGTCGCCTTAGTTTCCGTTTTCTTTTCGGCCGAACCACAGGCAAACAAACCAACGGTCAGCAATAAAAACAATACTTTCTTCATCTCTGTTAGTTTTTTGATTTTTTATTTCTTCATCCAACTATTTGATAACAGGAGCCAAAATCTGTAGGTTTTCAGCGCTTGCGTCTCCCATTACATCTTTTACCTTCTTTCCCATAAACCTGGAGAAAAGTCCCGAGTTCAGCATCGAAACATAGGTTTTACCTCCCTTCTCGTACACCGCAGCCCGGCAGGGCATTAAAGCCGATACCATTCGTACCTTATCGTCGCTGAGAATTTTGTAGGCATGTTCGGGTTTGCACAGCGAAAACACTTTTACAGGCTTTACATCAAATCCGTTCTTTTTCATGGTCGCCTGCAAATCGTACATATGCGGCATACTCCATTTATTTTCCTGAACTGATTGCGTGATCGCTTCCACCGTTTCGTCAAAACCCAGTTTGCTCTCGTTGATGACAAACATCTTTTTTGGCAAGATCACAACGATTAAAACGATCGTTAGCCCAATTCCTACAATTAATCCTGTTAAAAACATAGTTGTTCCTTTCTTCATTTTTAAGTTCATTACTTACGAAAGAAACAACTTTTTTTGGACTTTTGTTCGATCGATTCCATTGATACGCCATTCATGGTTTCGAACATTTTTACACTAAAAAAATAGCCGGCTAAAACTAACCGGCTATCAAAATTAATACAGTCCGTCTACGGACAAATATCGTTCGCCGTGGTCGTACGAGAAAGTAAGGATTCTCGAACCCTTCGGCAGTTCCTTAATCTTTTTGGCTACCGCAGCCAGCGAGGCTCCCGACGAAATTCCCACAAACAGGCCTTCCTCTTTTGCAGCTCTCTGCGCATATTCAAAGGCTTCTTCCTTGCCCACCTCAATGGTTCCGTCCAGCAAATCCGTATTTAGGTTTTTAGGAATAAATCCCGCACCGATTCCCTGGATAGTATGAGGACCCGGATCTTTCCCGCCAATTACCGGGCTGGTATCGGGTTCTACCGCAAACACTTTAATGTTCGGGAATTTTGCCTTTAAAACCTCAGCTACACCCGAAATATGCCCTCCGGTTCCCACACCCGTAATCAGGTAATCAAAACCTTCAGGAAAATCGTTAATAATCTCTTGTGCTGTAAAATCACGATGTACCGAAACATTCGCCGGGTTATCAAACTGAAGAGGAATCCATGAATTTGGAATATCGGCCGACAATTCCTGTGCTTTGGCAATCGCTCCTTTCATTCCCTTTTCTTTTGGAGTGAGTTCCAACTCGGCACCCAATGCGGTCAACACACGGCGTCTTTCGAGCGACATCGACTCGGGCATGGTCAGGATCAGTCGGTAACCTTTCACCGCAGCTACCAGCGCCAGCCCTATACCTGTATTTCCGGAAGTCGGTTCAATAATTACAGAACCTTCCTTCAAAATGCCTTTCTTTTCAGCATCTTCAATCATCGACAGCGCAATACGGTCTTTGATACTTCCTCCCGGGTTTGTTTTTTCTACTTTCACCCAAACCTCGTAACCTTCAGGATACAAACGGTTGATTTTCACGTGTGGCGTGTTGCCAATTGTTTCAAGAATGTTTTGTGCTCTCATCTTGTTAATTTTAATTTCTCCTTTACGGATTAAGATGCCACCTTTCCCTTTGTCTTTTGAACGACGGGACCTGTTTCATCTTGTTCTATTTTTTGAGTTATATGTTTCTTCTAAATAAATGTCAATAAAAAAGGCCTTCCCGTTACTCGGAAAGGCCTTGTTATCGTGACTCGACTAAGTTCAATTTATACTACGACAATACCTTTCCGGAGATTTCCGAACAGCAACACATATAAGTATGGTACATCGATATCATCATAATGGAAGCAAGATAGGTAATTTTTATTAAATCTAAATAACCCAACCAAGGATAATCCTTATTTTTTTTGTTTTCTTAATTTTTATACCGCAACCACTTCACGAGCTCTTTCAAATTCACCTTTTTCCCGTACATCAGTAAACCTACCCGGTAAATTTTGGCAGCGGCGTAAATCGCTCCCACAGTTGCCAATACCAGCAGGGCCATCGAAAGCAGAATTTCCCACGTGGGTAAGCCGTAGGGAATACGGGCCATCATGGCAACGGGCGAGGTAAACGGAATAATCGATGTCCAGAACGCCAGCGGTCCTTCCGGGTTTTTGGCAATCGGGAATAACAACATGATCGAAAGTATCAGCGGAAAAGTAACCGGAAATACCATTTGCTGCGAATCTTCGTCGTTATCAACTGCAGCGCCAACGGCTCCCAGCAGCGAGCTGTACAACAGGTAACCGGCCAAAAAATAAAATACAAAGGCAAAGAGGATAAGCGGAATATTCAGGTTCCCGATCATTTCCAGTATCTCGTTCACCTTATTGGGTTCGGCGGCCTGTGCCATGGCGGGGTTCATACCTCCCTGCGCTTCCATCAGGCTTTGCCCCATTTGCTGAGCCGTTTCAGGGGCAAATAGTCCTTGCACCACAAAGAGTCCGATACCACCCAGCGCTACCCAAATAGCCACCTGGGTTAAACCCACCAGCGCCGTACCGATGATTTTTCCGGCCATCAGCTGCGAAGGTTTTACCGACGAAATAATTACCTCGATGATGCGGCTTTTCTTTTCTTCCATCACGCTGCGCATCACCATGGCGCCGTACATAAACACAAAAAAGTAGATGATGATTCCCATTGCATAACTGGCAATAAAAGCCACTACCGAGGAACTCTTTTTGGTTTCGCCCGACTCCGACAGTTTCAGCGTATTCAGCCGCACTGAAGTCCGGGCTTGGTTTAAGCGTTCGTCAAGATCGGGGATCCCCGATTCGTCGATTACCTTCTGGCGTTTATCGTTCTCGATAAAGCGGCTTAGTTTGCGCTCGATCTGCTCGGTCAGTTCCAAAGGCAACTGTTTCTCGGAAGTCAGCTGCGCCTGGTTGTTGGTGTAAATATTTCCGGGAATGTAAAGCACTGCATAATAGCCGCTGCCTTTTAGTTTGCCTTTTAGTTCGGCATACTCTTCTTTCGGAACAAAGTGGTATTGGGTAGCTCCCTGGTCTTCGAATTCTCCAAGAAACAGTGTCGACTCATCGTAAACGGCAATGGTGCGTTCCTGCGTGTCGTCTTTTATCGAAAAATAAATGACCAGCGCATAAACACCGGCAATCAAAAGCGGCATCAAAATGGTCAGAATGATAAACGATTTCTTTTTGACCCTTTTCAGATACTCTTGTTTCAGTATTAAAAATGTATTATTCATTGTTCTTCATTTACTTCATAAAGTGGATAATTATCGCAACCGGCCCCTTATTTTCGGTTGGCGTTTTGAACCGCCCTAATAAACACATCGTTCATGCTCGGAATCACCTCTTCAAAAGCGCTTATTTCAACCACCGGCATCAGCGCCTTTATCAGATCGTTGTTCGAGTTACCGTTCAGGTATTGAATTTTCAGCGTATTGAATTTCTCCGTTTCTGCGTGGCTGATAATCTCGTACTGAACCCCCAGTGCCTTTTCCACATCGGCAAATTGCCCGCGGTACCGCACATCGTAAATGTTCGACTTGTATTTTTCGCGAATCGCATCGGTAGGACCATCCTCTATTTTCACCGATTTGTTGATCAGCGCAATGCTGTCGCACAATTCTTCCACCGATCCCATGTTGTGGGTCGAGAAAATAATCGTAGCTCCTTCGTTGCGGAGGTTCAGAATTTCTTCTTTTAAAAGATTGGCGTTAATCGGGTCGAAACCGCTGAAAGGTTCGTCGAAAATCAGCAGTTTGGGCTGATGCACCACCGTGGTAATAAACTGCACTTTCTGCTGCATCCCTTTCGACAACTCCTCCACTTTTTTGTGCCACCACGGCATAATGTCGAATTTCTCGAACCATTTTTTGAGGTTGCGAACCGCGTCTCCGTGCGACATTCCCTTCAACTGCGCCAGGTAAATGGCCTGGTCGCCGATCTTCATTTTTTTGTACAAGCCCCGTTCTTCGGGCAGATAGCCGATTTGCGAAATATCGGCACGTGTCATTTTACGCCCTTCCAGGAAAATCTCGCCCTTGTCGGGTGCTGTAATCTGGTTAATAATGCGGATCAGCGTGGTTTTCCCGGCGCCATTGGGCCCCAGCAAGCCAAAAATGCTTTGCTCTTTTACCGAAATGCTTACATCCGACAAGGCCTTGGTAGAGGCAAAAACCTTCTCCACATTCCGCGCTTCAAATAATTCCATCTTGATTTTTATTGAATAGTATAAGTTTTGCCGTACAAATTACGGTTTTGCTATTTATTCGTAAAGAAAACCGAAAAATAACATTCTCTGAAAAAATTATCGCTTAACCGGGTGTTTTAGCCGACAAAAACGATCTCGCCAGGAATATCATACCGGCAATCCCATAAAGATTGGATTTTAGGAATCTTCTGTTTTATAAAAATCCAAGGCATATAGCGTTTGTTCCACATAAAGCGCTTAGTGGTTCTAACCACTAAGCGCATAAAACAACATCATAGTGAAGGCCCCGCAGTTGTTTGTAATAAAACAACCAGGCGTTGGGCAGCAACCGTACTGAGTACATTGCATCCCTTTTCTTTCGGGCAGTAAACGTACTGAGTACATTCCTTCACCCATCAATTGGGGAACAAACGTACTGAGTACGTTGCCTCCTTTTTCGGCTGGGCGACAAACGTACTGAGTACGTTACCTCCTTTCCCGGTTGGGCGACGAACGTACTGAGTACGTTGCTTCAACTTTTATCCCGACAAGGATCGTTACGGTAACGCTGACTGTTTTTTGCCCGTAGCTCGCGACCCGCAGCTTAATTCAGCAGTTAAGCATTCAGGCATTTTCGCATTCTTCCCTTCAGTCCTTCAATCCTTCAGTCCTTCAGTCCTTCAACAAAAACACCGGCCTTCAAAAAAAGAAAACCGGTGTTTTGCGTTTTATCCTATCCGATATTATTTAAGATCGTTATCAGGTTCTTCGGGAGCTTCTTCTACAGCCACTTCTTCGGCGGGTGTGCCTTTCAGATAATTGGGCAGTTCCATTCCGGCCGATTTAAATACATCGTCGAGCGGAGGAAGCGATCCCAGCAATCCCTGCATAAAATTGGCAGTCGATGTTTTGCCGTCTTTTCCATTACCGGTTTCCCAAACCGTAACTTTATCGATCTTAATGTTCTTGATGGCTTCCACCTGTGTTTTCACCAGCTCAGGCAATTTGTCGGTGATCATCATCAGCGCAGCGCTTTGCGCATCGCCACCGGCAGCTTTCACCAGTTTTTCGAAACCCTCGGCTTGTTTGCTCAGGATTTCGTAAATACCTTTTCCTTCTGCCGCCATTTTCAGGTAAATCGCATCGGCTTCCCCTTTGGCAATCCGGCGTTTTTGTTCGGCAACGGCTTCGGCATCAATTTCCACCTTTTGTTTGTCGATTTCGGCCGGAACCACAATGTTGGCGGTTTGCGTAGCCTTGTCTCTCTCTGCCCTTACCTGCTCAGCCAGTTTTTCAGCCGCATAAGCTTCCTGCAACGCCTGCGCATCAGTAACCTTCTCAGCGGCAACTGCGCGGCGGTTGGCTTCAGCTTCTTTCTCGCGACGATCGGCATCCGAGTTGGCAATCGTAACTTTTGCCAGGTTCTCCCCTTCTACGGCGGT
Organism: Maribellus sp. YY47; assembly: GCF_023111095.1. Lineage (GTDB taxonomy): Bacteria > Bacteroidota > Bacteroidia > Bacteroidales > Prolixibacteraceae > Draconibacterium. The sequence continues at coordinate 208,156 of NZ_JALGYW010000001.1, read as the reverse complement.
AGCATCAGCGCTGGCCACCTGCACACGTTGTTCACGGTGTGCCATAGCCTGCCCAATTTCCCCGTCACGGTTTTTCTCGGCCACACTTTTCTTGGCATCGTTGATGGCTTTTGCAGCAGCTTCCTTACCCAGCGCTTCAATATAGCCCGACTCGTCGTTAATGTCGGTGACGTTTACGTTGATCAGTTTCAAACCGATTTTTTTCAATTCGGCTTCCACGTTTGAAGAAACGGCGGCCAGAAACAGGTCGCGGTTGCTGTTGATTTCTTCGATTTCCATGGTAGCCACCACCAAACGCAACTGACCAAAAATGATGTCTTTTGCCAGGTTACTGATCAGGTCTTGCGACAATCCCAGCAAACGCTCGGCAGCATTGTTCATTACATTGGGTTCGGTAGAAATACCCACCGTAAAACGGGAAGGCACATCCACACGAATGTTTTGCTTACTCAGTGCGTTGGTCAGGTTGATTTCGATGGAAATAGGTGTTAAATCCAGAAATGCATACGAATGAATGATGGGCCAGATAAACGCGGCACCCCCGTGAATACACTTCGATGAACGTGATTCGCGGTCGGAACCTTTGCCAATTTTACCATACACCACCAGGATGCGGTCGGAGGGGCAACGTTTGTACCTCCTCATCATTGCCACCACTATAATAAAGAGAAAAAAGGCAGCAACGGTGATTAGAATTACAAAATAATCTTGCATTGATTTTTAGTTTTTATGGGTGTTTAATTTCCTTGTTTTTTTACCAGCAGAATACTGTCGTCGATCACATCGACCACCTGAACAATGGAGGCGGTGGCAATTTCATCCAGGTCGTCGGTAATGGCATCGAGCGTACGCACCGATCCCTGAACGGTAAGCTGCACTTTTCCCATTCCGCCTCTTTCGGCCGGAATACGCAGATAAACCTCGCCGAGCTTTCCAATGGCGTTATTCATTTTCAGGGTACCGTTCTCGGCCAGCTTCGACATCAGGTAGAACAGTGTTGCCATCAGCGACATCATCAGCAAGCCGCAAAAAACCGCCAGCACTATCACCAGCCACGGCTCCATCCCTGCATTGATAAAGCCAATCCCCGACCAGCCGAAAACCGCAAAAAAAGCCACAATGTTTTTCAGCGAAATAAACTGGAACGGAATCGTATCACCGTCCGAGATGTCTGCATCCACGTCAGTATCAACATCGGTATCCGTATCACCGCCAAAAATGGAAAGCACCATCAGCAGAATCAAAATAAGCGTAGTTGGAATGGCCAGGTACCAAAATATCCGTTCGAACAATTCCATTGTCGACCAATCCGGGAGTATTGAAATTAATAGCATGGGAAAAAGTATTAGTAGTTTTTCAGCTAATTTAATGGAACAGAAGTTTTTTCCAACACAATTGGGGTACTGGTTTGCTGAAATATGTTCAATAACACTTTAACATCTTTCAATTTTAAGGGAAACAGCATTTGAGTGCAGCCTAAAACACAAAAAAATCTACTGTCTTTTATCTTTTAACCACAGAGGGCACAGAGTAGACACAGAGGAACACTGAATTAGAAGTCGGCCCGGCATATTTTAGCGGATGGAGTCATAAAACAATCATGATTCTCAGGAATCACCAACAGATATGAAAGTAAAGACTTTTACTTCTATCGGGGATTTGTTTTCAATTTTTAATGCAGGACACGCAATGTAGAATTCGCAATATCCAATTTTCAGGATTTTGTTGAATATTTTACATTCAAAATTGAGAATGGGATATTTTTTAAAAATTGACTTTCAGAAAAAAAGAGGTCGTGACTCGAAGCCTGTACTCAAGGCTCGCAGCTCATTCAAGCATTTCCCTTACAAACAAAAAGCGCACCCCGAAACCGGAATGCGCCTGAAATAATTGTGTATATCGAACAACGAATTATTCTAAAAATGATGATGGATACTTTCCTGCAAATACGGATGATTTTTAGGTACCAGCGAAGCTTTTGTCAGCGCGGTGCCAACCACCCATGAAAATAAGCCCACATACCCCAGGAAGGTGCCGATTTCGAGTAAGCCAAATTTGGCTTCGTGAACCGTTGCCGGCCAAATGATATAATAAAGCTCGGTATACTGCCCGATGATCAGCAAAAGCACCACGGGAAGAATGATCATTTTACTACGCGAAGATTTACGCGGCATCAACACCAGGAATGGAATTCCCCAGTTGAGTATGATGTTCGCAAAAAACAGGATTTTGTAGGTTCCCTCCCAGCGATGTACAAACCAAACAGTTTCTTCAGGGATGTTTCCGTACCAGATCAACATGAATTCAGCAAAATTAAAATAGCCCCAAACGATGCTCGCCATAAAAATGTAGCGGGTAAAATCGTGCAGGTGACTTCCGTTCATTTGTTTGTAGTAGCCTTGTTTCGACAGCAGGATAACGATCAACGCAATAATAGATGATGCATGAAGTAAGCCGGCAATAAAACTTTTCCCGGCAAACAAGGTGCTATACCAGTGTGGTTCGAGCGACATCAGCATATCAACGCCAAACAAGCTGAAGGAAAAGGCGATGATAAAAATGAATATTTTCGAATAAAACTCCGACTTCCTGAAATAATCCATGCCTCCGTGTTCGTCTTCCTGTAACGAAAGTTTGCGCAATAACCTTGACATGATGATCCACAAACCGATGAATACAACCACCCGGATAAAAAAGAAAGGAATGTTCAGGTAAGGCGATTTGAACTGCAGGAGATGATCGTGCTGAACTACTTCGTCGTGGGTCCATTCGTAGATCGAATGCATTCCGAAAAACATCAGGATAAAAAATACGGCAGCAAACGGAAACCAGGCAGCCATCGCTTCAGGGACACGCTTAAACAGGGCCGACCATCCCGATTGTGTAATGTATTGGATGGCACCAAAAAAGGCAGCTCCCACGGCCAGCGAAACAAAGTAATAATTATTCAGCAGGTAATTGGCCCACGTACGTTCTGCATCGAACACAAAGCCCAGTGCAAACGAAAGTACACCAATGCCGATGAGTATGTAGGTGATTAATTTGAATTTCCCTGAAAGGACCACTTTCTCTTCCATAATCGGATATTTTGAAAACTATTTCTGTAACTCGTTTTTAATATACATTGAGATCATCCAGCGATCGTCGGGCGAGATCATCGAACCGTGTGCTGCCATAATTCCGTAGCCAACTGTGATCACATGGTAGATGTCTGCTTCCGGATTTGCCAACATTTTTTCGCTCAGCAAACTGGCCGGCGGATAGGTGTATTTCTTTCTGACATACAATTGCCCCTGTCCGTCGCCTTTATCACCGTGACATTGGGCACAGTAAATTCCGTATTGCTTTTTGCCCCGTGCCAGGTTATCTTCCGTCAACGGAACATCATTAACCAACGACTGAGCAGCCAGGGCCCGGTCTTCATCTGTTTTTTGATAAGGATAGGGTATCATTCCCCTCGGAATGGTTCCCGCAACCGGAGGCTGCATCGTTTTTCCATCCGCAAAATTTGGGTTAGGCGTATACGTTTCGTAAGCCGACGATTCCACCATATCGTCGAAATACTGCCAGCCCGTTGTTTTGCGGCTGTAATCGCACGAGGTGAAGGCAAAAAGTAAAAAGGCAAAAGGCAAAAGGCGAAAGGCAAAAGAAAACCTTGTTTTTTTGATGAAATTCATTGTATCTGATTTAGTCTCAATACTCATATCTCCTTGTCTCCATACTTATCTTTGCATTACTCTACTTCTCCGTGTTCCCTGATAATTTCCTCCACTGCTTTTGAGTCAGCTCCAAGACTTTCAGGATCGAGCACGATTACAAACTTGTCGTCGGTAGCCCGCTCATGAAAAATCTCGGCCTTTTTACCCGGAAATATCTTTGCCCGGGCCGAAAAGGTAAACAGTGTCAGCAAAGTGATCGAAAGGATGGTAGCCACAATCGTCACCACAATAAACGACGGAAAAGCATTAAAAGGCTTTCCTCCGTAATGCAGCGGCCAATCGATCACTGCAGCATAAGTCAGGAAACTAAGTATACCCACAGCAGCAAACAGCCCGTAAAAAAATGCCGCATGCGTGATCCGGGTCTTCTTTCCCATTCCTTCCAAGATTTCGTGAATCGGGTAAGGCGTAAAAACCTCAACAGGCATAATTCCTTTGGCTTTTATCTTTTCGAAAGCATCCACCAAAGTTGCCTCATCGTTAAAAACTCCAAGGATATATTCTTTACTCATGGCTGCTCGATTTTAGTTGTCCGTTGTTGGGTTTGTCAAATTTGGCCACCGATTTCAGTTCCGAAATAGCGATCATCGGGATATAGCGGAAGAACAGTAACACCCCGGTAATAAACATACCGATCGTTCCGGTGAAAAAGGCGATCTCCACCCAGGTAGGCGAATACGACGCCCAGGCAGAAGGCAGGTAATCGCGGCTTAGCGAAGTAACCACAATATTAAAGCGCTCGAACCACATCCCAATGTTGATGATAATGGAAATGATAAATACGATCCACATCCGGCGGCGAACTCCCTTGAACCAGAATAACTGCGGAATCACCGCGTTGGCAATAAACATAGCCCAAAACTGGAATGCATATTCCCCGAATAAACGGGTTTTGAAAAAGAGCGCAAATTCGTAGTCATTGGCAGAATACCAGGCCATGAAGATTTCAGTAATGTAGGCCGTTCCCATGATCAGTGAAATAAAAATCAGGATACGGCAAACCGCATCAACGTGAGAGTCGGTGATAAAATCGTTCATTTTATACAGGCCGCGCATGGTAATTACCAGTGTCAACACCATCGCAAAACCGGAGAAGATCGCTCCCACCACAAAGTAGGGCGGGAAGATGGTTGTGTGCCAGCCGGGTTTCACAGATACTGCAAAGTCGGTAGAAACGATCGAGTGAACCGAAACCACCAGTACCGCGGCAATACCTCCAAGCACAAAACTCAGTCCTTCAAAGCGCAGCCACTCTTTGCTCGAGCCTGTCCAGCCAAAAGAAAAGAAACCGTAAACCGCTTTTTTAATTTTTGATTTGGCAGTGTCGCGAATGGTTGCAAAATCAGGCACCATACCGAAGTACCAGAAACTGGCTGAAATCAGAAGGTAAGCAGAAATAGCTACAAAGTCCCAGAAAAGCGGTGAATTAAAGTTTACCCACAAGGGACCACGAGTATTCGGGTAAGGAAAAATCCAGAAAAACAACCAGGGCCGCCCCATGTGTAACAACGGGAACAAACTCGCACAAAATACAGCCACAACTGTCATTGCTTCGGCGGCGCGGTTAATGGCTGTTCTCCATTTCTGACGCAGGATCAGCAGGAAAATCGAAAATGCTGTTCCGGCATGCCCGATACCGATCCACCACACAAAGTTGATGATGGCCCATCCCCAGGCGATGGAGTTATTCACTCCCCAGGTACCAATACCGGTGGAAACGGTAATGTATTTGGCATACAATCCAAAACCAAACATGCTAAGACTGACCAGTAAGGCAGCATACCACCAGAGTGGCGGCTTTTTCCTATGAATCGGGGCAAGGATCTCCTGCGAGATTTGCCCGAGGCTTTTGTCGCCTTCGATCAGTTTTCCTCTTACCTTCGAATTATACATAAGTTACTATGCTTTTAACCCCAAACCCCTAAAGGGGCTTTTCAGGTTTAGTTATTTATATTTATATCCAATTTCAGTCTCACTACTCCTTACTAAATACTCAACTCTTTTTATTCCTCACTTTAGTTAAATATCCTACCGATGGCAAAGTGTGTAACTCTTCCAGCAGGTGATAGTTCCGTTCATTTTTGAAGTACTTCGAAATTTTGCTGTTCGGGTCATTCAGATCACCAAACACCAGCGCATCAGCCGGACATGACTGAACACAAGCCGGTTGAATTTCTCCGTCTTCGACTTTTCTTCCGGCAACTCTGGCTGCGGTTTTCTTTTCCTGAATACGCTGCACACAGAACGAGCACTTCTCCACTACCCCACGCGAACGAACTGTCACATCAGGGTTCAACACCATCCGACCCAAATCACTGTTTGAATTAAAATCGAACGCATCGTTTTTCACGTATTCGAACCAGTTAAAACGGCGCACTTTATACGGACAGTTATTGACACAGTATTTTGTTCCCACGCAACGGTTGTAAGCCATTTGGTTAAGACCTTCGTCACTGTGTGGTGTAGCCGAAACGGGGCATACATTCTCACACGGTGCATTATCACAATGCTGGCACATCACCGGCTGATGATACACTTCCGGATTCTCGGGATTATTGGAAAAATACCGGTCGATCCGGATCCAGTGCATAATACGGCGGTTGCGGACCTGTTCTTTTCCAATTACCTGAACATTGTTCTCTGCCTGACAGGAAATAGCACAGTTGCTGCAACCGATACACGACGACAGATCCACTGCCATTCCCCAATGGTGCCCTTTGAATTCGGGAGCCGGGTACAGGCTTACATCGTGTTTCTCGTGTTCTTCTTTTAACTCATTGCCCGAACGCGGATCGATTTGCCATTCGCTGAAATTGGTTTCGCGAACAATAGGCCTTCCTTCCATCGAATGATGCGTTTGCGACAAGGCCAGTTCAAAGGTTTTAGCAGTTGTTTGCACATCGGCACCAGCTACCCAGAATTTCCTGGCTCCGTTCTCAACCGACACGAACGGGTACATGTTTGTTCCCACTCCATCACCCACTTTACCGGCAATTTCACGACCATAACCAAGAGCAACCGAAATGGTTCCGGCGGCCTGTCCCGGCTGAATAAACACCGGCAATTCAACACCGTTGATCGTTATTACCGATTCATTCTGAAGTCCGTTTTCTTCGGCCCATTTTACCGGAACTGCGGCAAAGTTGTCCCAGCTGATCTTGGCAACCGGGTCGGGTAATTCCTGCAACCACGGGTTGTTGCCCGAGCTTCCGTCTTTTAAACCCACACTCTCGTACAAAACCACTTCCCAGCCTTTAGATTCTGATTGAGCGCTCAACGCTTCTCCCAATCCGGCTTCGGAATAGGTAAGTTGTCCGCTTGCTTTTTCAGGTTCGAAAACACCTTTTTGCAAAGCTTCGTTCCAGAAAATGCGGGTATCGGTATAAGTATTCTGAAGTTTGAAAAGCTCCTCGCTCCAGTATTTTTTTACATATTCATAATAATTGGGCGTTTCCTCTCCTGCCCACTTCAACAAAGTTTCCTGCACCTGACGGCTGTCAAACAATTTGGAAATGGTTGGCTGAGCCAGGCTATACATTCCTGATTTGGGTTCGGCATCGTTCCAGCTTTCAAGGTAATGCGGTTCGGGGCAAACCCAATGACAGGCAGCCGTGGTTTCATCTTTTCGATCCGAAAAAGAAACCGACAATTCAGCGCCTGCTATTAAATCTTTTAATTCGCTGCCTTTCGGATGGTTGTACACCGGGTTAACACCCCAGCATAAAACACCGGCAACGGTTTTATTTTTTAATTCTGAAATGAAAGTCTCAAAATCGGCATCTATTCCCTGATGTGTATTTAGTGTAGTGCTTGTCAAAACGGTATTTCCGTAGTTTCCGAGCAGCTGGTTGATCGCATTAACAATCAACTGCGTATTTACATCGTTACTTCCGGAAACCACCAGCGAATGTCCTTCGTTAGCCAGCAAATCCTCGGCCAGTCCGTTGATATCAACCGGGCTGGCGGGTGCTGTAACCGTCATCGAACCTTTTGCCTGCAACAACTGGTAATAGAGCGCCGTCAGGATTGTTTTTTCCTCCGAAGGTTTAATCGGGAAGCGAACATCGGCATTGGAACCGGTCACCGTCATACCCGTTTCAAACTGATAATGGCGATTCATTTCATCGCCCTTTTCAAGCACTCTTCTTCCGGCAGAGTATCCTTTGATGTATTCCACCGACGAAAGCCAGGTTCCCAGAAAATCGGCACCAAAACCAACAACTACTTTCGCCTTTTCAAAACGGTAATCCGGAATAAAAGCCGACCCAAAACTCAATTCGTTGGCTTTTAATATTCCCGTGGCAGAAACGGCATCGTAAGGCAACCACTCCACAACCGGGTATCTTTCCTGAAATTGCTGGATTACTTTTTGGGTAGAAGGCGAAATGATGGAAGAAGTTAGAAGTACAACTTTTTTGTTGTCCTGATTCAATTGCGCCAGTTTTTTAGTGATGTAGTCATCCACCGCTTCCCAGGTTGTAGCCTCTCCTCTTTTTAGCGGTGTTTTAAAACGGGCATCGTCGTACAAATTCAAAACCGACGCCTGCACCCGGGCCGAAGTTCCGCGTTTCGACACAGATGAAAGATCGTTTCCTTCAATCTTAATCGGACGGCCGTCACGAACCTTTACCAATACGCTGCAATATTCGTTGCCTTCGAAATAGGAAGATGCGTAGTAATTGGCGACACCCGGAGTTACTTCTTCTGGCTTTACAAGATAAGGAATCGCTTTATCGACCGGGCGTTTGCAACTGGCAACCACGGCTGCCGCTGCCACGCTAAACCCAAAAGTTTTAAGAAAATCGCGGCGGGATGAACCGGCGGCTTTTTGTGTGACTGCTCTTTTGGCATCCACCTCCAGCCTGATCTCACTTTTCTTAAAGGCTACCGGATCATTTAACTCTTCTAAACTTCTCCAATATTTTGTCATAATTTTTAGCTGTTAGGCGCTAGCTTATCGTCACTAGCTCTTTAAACTTTCAACATTAAATTTTGAACTTTACGCAATTGCAAATCGTATTTCCCTTGGTTTCTTCAAACGCTGAACTAATAATGGCAACGCATACAATCGTTGGCGCCAATATCATTGGCAGTCACCGAATCGATCGCTCCCGATTTTAGGTCTTCGTGCAGTTTTACAAAATGTTCGTAATATCCGTTTCCTTCAAAGTCGACCTTAGTATCTCGGTGGCAGTTTATACACCAGCCCATAGATAAGTCACTATGCTGCTGCATAATGTCCATTTCCTGAACCTGTCCGTGACACTGTTTGCAATCGAGCTTACCCGAGCCCACATGAATAGCATGACTGAAGTAAACGTGATCGGGGAGGTTATGAATGCGCACCCACTCAATGGGCTTGCCGGTTTCGTTGGCTTCCACCACTTTGGCAATTTCGAATTTACCGGAGTTGGTTCCTTCCCTGATCAAAACATGGCAGTTCATACAAAGATTCGCTGCCGGAATTCCGGCCGATTTGCTATTCTCTGCGGTGGTGTGGCAATACATACAATCGATACCATTCTCTCCTACGTGCACCTTGTGCGAAAACTTCACCGGCTGATCGGGGGCATAATTTTCCTGCCGCCCCAGTTTAATGGCATCGGTAACAATCATTTTTACCTGCCAGCCAAAAGCTCCCACAAAAATGATCAATGGAATTGCTTTCCATTTGATTTTATGGAGGAAGATCAATTCCACCAGCGCCCAGGTCAGTAACAATCCCAAAAAGATAAATAAAATAAGATTGAAAAAAGTGGGTTTGGCTGGTGCTGTGCCGTTATGTGCCAAATCGTCGAGATAAAGCTTGACCGCTTTTAAATCTTCCTCTGCAATGTTAAAGTTCACATGCGAGGCTTCCATTTTTACTCCCGACGGATTTTTTACCGACGCCTGAAATGCTTCGAAATCCTTGTCAACAAATTTCAATGCAAGATCCATCGCTGAAGGATTCCAGTTCAGTGTATCAACCGGATTCAGATTATGACACGAAACGCAGGATGCGTATTCTCTTTTAAAGGGCAACAAACCTTTAAAAAAACGTTCTCCGCGTTTGATCTCATGTTCTGAGTGCCCGTTGGTCACCACAGATTCATTAGCATCAGCATAAATAGTATTGGGAATTGAAAAAAATGCAGCGAAGAGGAAAATGAAAACCGGCAGATTTTTCCGTAGCATTTTCCTTACGAAATATTTTCTCATTCTGTTCAGTTTAGCAATATAATTAAGGCTTTTTATTGGATAAATCACCTATATTAACAATAGACTCCCTCTATTGTTCCTACTAATTTATTTTTTTTTTGAATGAATTGAAAATGTGCTTGTTGCGCAGGGTTTTTGATCATAATCGGGATTAATTCTTTCGGATTATGGGCTCAGAAGAAGGCAGATAAAAGACTCAATTCTCTTCTTTTTCCAATCCCCGGGTCATCTTTTGAACCAGCTTCATGTTTTCAAAGAATTCCTTTGCAATCACCCTTAAAATGGTATAAACCGGAATGGCCAAAATCATTCCCAGTATTCCGGCCATGCTTCCGGCTGCCAGTATTACTAGAAAGATCTCAAGTGGATGCGCTTTTACGCTGCTGGAATAAATAAGTGGCTGAAATAAAACATTATCGCACACCTGCACCAGCGCAAAAACGAGGGTCATCCATCCCAGTAACGGGAGGGTTTCGCTCATAAAATCGGCATTGATATGAAGTGCAGCACCGATCAACAAACCCAGCATCGCTCCCATCCATGGCCCGAGATAAGGAATAACGTTAAAGATACCGCAGAAAAGTCCGATCACAACGGCATGTTCAAACTGAATTCCAACGATGGAAAGCCCCACCGTGACCAGTAACATCACCATAAAAACCTCGAACACCAAACCGATAAAGTAGCGGCGCAACAGGTAGGAAATTGAGTCCATTGCGTGTGCAACTTTACTTTCGAGGTTACTCGGCACCAGCAAAATAATAAACTCGCGAAACATGTTCTGCTCCTTCAAAAAGAAATAGGTAATAAACGACACCGAGAAGAAAGCGATCAAAACTTCCCCCAACGTTCCGGCGATCACACCAAACCAGTTGGATACTTTTGAAAAATCGATTTGAGCGCCTATGTTTTCACTGATCAGATCGAGGAAATTCTTTTCATTGATGTCAACAGGTTCGCGGGTAAAAAAATGCTGGATTTGCAAAAAGGGCTCTTCTATTGAATCCAACACTGCTGTAAAATCGATCTTCGAAAGCGTTTCGAGTTCCCGAATCAGCAGCGGAATGATAAAGCGAAAGAACGAAAGAAAAACAATCCAGATAACTCCCAGCGAGATAAAAGCCGCCAACGACTGAGGAATTTTGAAACGTTTGTATTTCAACCTGGTGAGCCAGTGCATCAGCGGACGCCCCATAAAGGAAAGCACCACTGAAATCAGGATATAGGTTACAATGTTGCTAAAATACCATATGAGAAAAAGGATGAACAGAAATCCGAGGATCAACAGGGTATTACGGGTCCAGCCTTTAAGTTGAATCATATTGGTGAGCTTTCTAACAAAAATAAGAGATAAATTCTGAAAACCCTTCAGCAGAAGTACGAAATCAAAACTTCAGGAGCATAAACGCTTATGCATCAATTTTTCTATTTTTAGCAGCAAATTAAACGTGTGAAAAAGGCACTAAATACAGTTTCGGCTTTTCAGTTTTTTCAGCTGGTACGTTATTCCACGCTTATATTAATTGGTATTGTTTTCACCAAAACAGCACTGTCAAAAACCGAAATCGGCGAATACGAAACCTTTGTTTTTATTGCCGGAGCAGTCAGCTTTTTCTGGCTCAATGGTTTACTTAAAGCTTCGTTGCCGATTGGCAAAAACACAGAGCGATCAAAAACAAACATCTTCAGCGCTTTCCTGGTCGTTCAGCTTTTTAGCCTGACAGCCGCCTTGCTCTTGTATTTTCTGCAGCCATTTTTTTCGCGCTTTCTTTTAAATCACCAACCCCTACCCGAAATTTATTTTCTGCTGGCATTTATTGTTATCAGTGTTCCGGCTAACCTGGTTGAATACTATTATTTAATCAGGGGCAAAAACAAGGCAATCGTAGTTTATGCGATCGTTTCGTTTACGCTGCAGTTTATTCTGGTTGTTTTTCCTGTCATCATGCACCTTCCAATCAGATGGGCAATGATTGGTCTTGCATTGTCGGCTTTACTTCGCTACGCTTGGCTCTGGATTTTGCTGATCGTTAACAACGAGCTTTTTGTTTCTTCAAAATTTATCCGCGAACATTTAAACCTGGGAACTCCATTAGTTGTCGCCACACTGTTAAGCGGATCGGCCCAGTTTGTCGACGGATTTATTGTCACTTCCAAATTCAACGAAGAAGCATTTGCGGTTTTTCGCTTTGGCGCACGCGAACTTCCGTTGGCCATGCTAATGGCAAATGCTTTGAGCAGTGCCATGCTGCCTGCTTTTGCCAACGACCAAAACCGACAGAAAAACCTTCTTCGGTTAAAAACCAGCGTCACGAGACTCATGCACTTTCTTTTTCCGCTAACAGCAGTTTTGCTTCTCGTTTCCAGACCGCTTTTCCCGGTGATCTTCAATCCCGACTTTGCGGAAAGCGCTTCGGTTTTCAATGTCTACCTCTTGCTGGTGATCAGCCGTTTAATAATGCCGCAAACCATCCTGAATGGTCTTCGGATCACACAACCTATTATGCTGGCTTCGGCTATTGAACTAATCCTGAATATAGCGCTAAGCCTTGTATTTGTTCAGTTTTGGGGATTACCGGGAATTGCGTTTGCCACTGTTATTGCTTATCTGACTGAAAAAGCATACCTGTCATACAGACTAAAAAAACAGTTTGATATTGTGCTTTCATCATACCTCCCGGTCGGAATATATGCTTTATATTCTTTTGGAATTGTGGTAATCTTTATTTTTGCTGAACAAATTTTCTAGAAAATGGATTTTATTCTCGATAACCAGGAAAGCGAAGCACAATACCAAAAACTGCTTCAGGCAATCAAACTGAGGAAAAGCGGTGAGGTTTCCGACAGCATGAACCAACAGGGAATCAGCTACAAAATGAACTGGGGCGTTTCCCTCATCGATTTGCGGGAACTGGCACAGACATACGAACGCAATCATCTGCTGGCCTTAAAACTCTGGAACAAGCAGTGGCGCGAAACCATGATTTTGGCCACACTGCTCGATGAACCAGCAGAGGTAAGTGAAGAGCAAATGGATTTCTGGACCAAAACTTTTGAGACCACCGAAATAGCCGAACAGGCATCGGCCAATCTCTGGTGTAAAACCAAATTTGCGTTTATCAAGGCGCTCGAATGGTGCCGTGGAAAAAAACACATCGTACGTTTTACAGGTGTTCACCTGATGGGACGCCTGGCGATTACTGACAAAAAAGCCATCGACGAGATGTTCGAACCTTTTTTCGATGAACTGCCCATCCTTGCGCGCGATGAAAAGCTTTTTACTCCGCTCTACCGGGCTATCATCGCTATGGGAACCCGTTCAAAACAACTAAACACTGCATGTATAGCGCTTTCCCAAAACATGAAGCTCGACCATTCGGCAACAGCAGTAAAGCTTGGCGAACAACTTTTTGAGGAACTGAACAGCGATTACGTACAGGAAACATTCGAACAACAGAATCCTTAACGTACTTTAACTGCAATCTTGTCAGGGCGTCTTTATTTTGGCAAACAAATTGATTTACCCAACCCTGAAGCCGTGTAAATTGTTACATGATTCAAAAAAACAGAAACTATAAACAATTAAAATGATGAACATTTCAAAATCTTCGAATCCCGTTTTCAAGGAAAATGTATTTAGCAAAGATTATTCGTATTCTTCGCAGGCCATGACCATAAGCGGGACCATGAACAAAACCGCACTGATGCTTTTACTCGTAATCGCCGGCGCCGTTTTTACATGGAATAAATTCTTTGATGCCATAGCTACCAATCCAGAAGCAGGTTTGGCTGCAGTTGGCCCCTGGTTGCTGGTAGGTGGAATCGGTGGTTTTATTACCGTGCTTGTCACTGTTTTCAGACCACAAAGCTCGGGTATTTCGGCTCCGATTTATGCCGTATTCGAAGGCTTGCTGCTCGGAGGAATTTCTGCCATCCTCGAAATGCAATTCAGCGGAATTGTTATTCGTGCGGTTGCATTAACCATGGCCGTTTTTTTAGCCATGCTTTTCCTTTACCGTTCGGGAGCCATTAAGGTAACCAACAAATTTATGATGGTAGTTTTTGCGGCTACTGCAGGCATTGCACTGGTGTACCTGGGAAGTTTTATTGCCGGATTGTTTGGCGCTCAAATGTCATTCCTTTACGGCAACTCCAACTTTAGCATCGGTTTTAGCCTGGTAGTGGTTGCCATCGCTGCGCTTAACCTGGTACTCGATTTTTCGTTTATTGAAAGAGCTTCGGCTTCGGGCGCTCCCAAATACATGGAGTGGTACGGTGCGTTTGGATTGATGGTGACTTTGATCTGGTTATACCTGGAAATTCTTCGTCTGTTGTCGAAGGTTGCCAGCCGCGACTAATAAAGTTGATTTAATTTTAAGAAAAGGATTTATCTCGCTCCAGGGGATGAATCCTTTTTTCATTTATTGTCAAAAACATTACTTTCGGGAATTCCGGAATGTAAAAAAATAAAAACTCATGCATATTGTTCAGGTTACCAACCGAAAATTGGTAGATGAATTTCACCGAGTACCCGACATAATTTACAAGAACGACCCCAACTATATTCCGCCTTTGCGGATGATGATTGAAAACACATTCAACCCAAGTAAAAACAAACGCTTTTTAAATGGCGATGCCATTCGCTGGATCATACAGAAGGATGGAAAATATGTAGGCCGGATTGCCGCTTTCTACGACGAAAAGTATGCGGGTGGCTACGATCAGCCCACCGGTTGTTGCGGTTTTTTTGAATGTATTTACGACCAGGAAGCTGCCAACCTGCTTTTTGATACTGCTCACGAGTGGCTCAAAAAAAACGGCATGGAAGCCATGGATGGCCCGGTTAATTTTGACGAAAACTTCTTTTACTGGGGGCTGCTCACCGATGGTTTCCAACCGCAAACCTTTGGGATGCAATACAACCCCGACTACTACCTGAGTCTGTTTAAAAGTTACGGATTTAAGACCTACTACCGTCAATACAGTTATTCACTCGACATCACCAATCCCGACCTGCCCGACAGATTCTGGAGAATTGCCAGCTGGGTGGCTAAAAAACCCGGCTATTCATTCGAGCATTTCAAATTCAGTGAACAGGACAAGTACATTCGCGATTTTATCGAGATTCATCAAAAGGCCTGGGGAAATCACGGAAACTATAAACCGCTCGATTTCAGACTCGTTAAAGCCCTGCTAAAAGACGCCAGGATAATTCTGGACGAGGAATTTATCTGGTATGCCTACCACAATGGTAAACCCATCGCTTTTTTTATGCAAATCCTCGACCTGAACCAGATCATTCAAAAACTAAAAACGGGTAAACTAAACCTGTGGCAGGCGCTAAAAATGCTTTACCTCATCAAGCGAAAAACCATCAAACGATGCAGGGTAATTGTGTTGGGCGTGGTACCGGGCTACCAGGGGAAAGGTATCGAGTCAGGAATTTTCCATCACCTGAAAAAAGTAATGCTGAAAAAAGACTGGTACAACGACATGGAAATGAGCTGGGTGGGCGATTTCAATCCTAAAATGAATGCACTGTTTAAGTCGTTTGGCGCCGATCATAAACTGACGCACAGAACCATGCGATACCTGTTCGACCGGAAAAAAGAATTTGTACGCGCACCGATTATTGACTAAAAGCTCGCGCATTTGTCCTTTTTGAATTATTTTGGCCTAAAATTTTACCATGCAACTGATAGAGGTTACCGATAAAAAAACGAAGAAACTGTTTCACAGTGTTCCGCCGCTCATTTACAAAAACGATCCCAACTGGCCGGGAATTCCTCCGATGATGATTGAATCGGTGTTCAACCCGAAAAAAAACAAAACCTTTAAAAAAGGGAAAGCCATTCGTTGGATATTGCAAGGCGACGACGGAAAACTGCTGGGACGAATTGCTGCATTTATCAACTTCGATCTGGCAAAAACCTACGAGCAACTCACCGGAGGCTGTGGTTTTTTTGAATGTGTCGACGATCAGGAAGCAGCCAACATGTTGTTTACTGCAGCAGCTGAGTGGAACAAGCAGAATGGTATGGAAGCCATGGACGGCCCCATTAATTTTGGCGAAAACTATGTAAACTGGGGATTGCTGGTTGATGGATTTATGCCACAGGCTTACGGAATGCCCTACAACCCGAGTTACTACGAAAAGCTCTTCCGTGGTTTTGGTTTCGAGGTTTACTTTGAACAGTATTCCTTCCACCTTGACTATACGGTTCCGTTTCCCGAACGTTTTTGGAAAATTGCTACCTGGGTGGCTCAAAAACCACAGTTTAAATTCCGCCATTTCGACTACAAGGAAACCGATAAGTTTGTGAAAGATTTTTGCCAGGTGTACGATGCGGCCTGGTCGTTTCACGAGCATTACAAACCACTCAACCCCGACGATCTGTACGATTTTCTGAAAGAATCGAAGGCCATAGTTGATCCGGCAATGATCTGGTTTGCCTACGACCAGGAACGCCCGATTGCCGTGTTTGTGATGGTCCCCGATGTCAACCAGATTTTCATGAAACTGAAAGGTAAAATGGACCTGTGGGGAATCATCAAATTCTTTTGGTACAAACACAAAAAAGTGATGACCCGCACCCGGATTCTGTTGATGGGAGTCGATCCCAAATACCAGCGTTCTGGAATTGAATCAGGTATTTTCTGGCACCAGGAACAAATTATGAAAACAAAATCGCACGAGCACTATACCGAGGTTGACCTTTCGTGGGCAGGCGATTTCAATCCGAAAATTATTGCGATTTATGAGGCAACCGGCGCCAAACGCGCCAAAACGCATTACACCATGCGGTATATGTTCGACCGGACTAAAAAAGTGAAAAAAGCTCCGATAATCGGCGCCTGACAACAACTTATATTACAAGGAAATAAATGCCTGAAGTTTTTGGAAAAATGCAAACAATATTTATCTTTGCAGCCCGAATTAGAAATTGTAATAACGCAAGAATGGATTACAGTATAGAATGTAACCATTCGAAAAACATATAAAAAAAATGAAAAAAGACATTCATCCTAAGGAATACAGACTGGTAGCGTTCAGAGATATGTCGAACGGACATACTTTCTTTACACGCTCAACTGTTGACACCAAAGAAACAGAAGTTATTGATGGTGTTGAGTACCCGATCTACAAACTTGAGATCTCTAATACTTCTCACCCGTTCTACACCGGTAAAACCAAATTGGTGGACACTGCAGGACGTGTTGACAAGTTCATGAGCCGTTACAGCAAACACATGGAAAACCGGAAAAAGTAATTTTTTCGAAAAGATATAAAAAAGCATCCGCCTACCGACGGGTGCTTTTTTTTGCTCCCAACATGCAATTTTGTCGGTATTTACAGTATTTGAAATGAACAAACAGCTAATGTTTGCATTCTTTGTAATTGGCACGGCTATTGCAAAACATTAGCCCTGTAGAATCAGGCACTTTGCCTGCGACATTCTGTCATTTATAGAAAAGAAATATGGGTAAGATTAGAAATACAGCATTTGAAGCGTTATTTGCATCAGGAATTATGAACGACGATTCCGAATACATCCCGATCATTGCCGACGGAGATGACAAGGAATTAAAAAACACCGAGATCCCATCGGTATTACCCATTCTTCCGTTGCGCAACACGGTACTCTTTCCGGGAGTGGTGTTACCCATCACTGTTGGACGCGAACGTTCGCTTCAGTTGGTTCGCGATGTAAACCGCGGCAACAAACTTCTGGGAACCGTAGCTCAAAAAGATTATACAATTGACCGACCCGAGAAAGAAGATCTCTACGATGTTGGCACTATTGCCGAAATCCTGAAAGTACTGGAGATGCCCGACGGCTCGACTTCAGTGATCATCCAGGGAAAAAGAAGATACCAGATACGGGAATTTATCAGCGAAGATCCGTACTTCAAAGCAACGGTGGAACCTCTGGACGACATCAGCTCAAAAGACGACAACGAGTTCAACGCAATAGTTGGTTCATTGAAAGACCTGTCCATTAAAATTGCGCAGTTCTCTTCGAATGTTCCGCCTGAAGCTACTTTTGCTGTAAAGAACATCGAGAACTCTACTTTCCTGATCAACTTTATCTGTTCTAACACTGACTTGAGTGTTGATGACAAACAAAAGTTGCTTGAAATCAGCAATCTGAAAGACCGGGGTATTCAAGCCATCAGCTTTTTGGTGAAAGAAGTTCAAATGCTGGAATTGAAACACGACATCCAGAAAAAGGTAAAAACCGACCTGGATCGCCAGCAGCGTGAATACATGCTGAACCAGCAAATGAAAACCATCCAGGATGAGTTGGGAGGAAATCCGGTAGAACAGGAAATAAATGCGTTGAAGGATAAAGCCAAGGACAAGAAATGGGATGAAGATGTAGCCCGGTTCTTCGAAAAAGAAGTGGAAAAACTGGGAAGGCTTAACCCGGCTGCCGGAGAATATTCGGTTCAGTTTACCTTCTGTCAGACTTTGCTCGATCTGCCCTGGAACGAATACACCTCTGATAATTTTGATTTAAAACATGCCAGTAAAGTATTGGATGAGGATCATTACGGTCTGGAGAAAGTAAAGGAACGTATTCTCGAACATCTGGCGGTTTTGAAATTAAAGAACGATATGAAGTCGCCGATCCTTTGTTTATACGGCCCTCCCGGAGTTGGTAAAACTTCGCTGGGAAAATCAGTAGCACGTGCACTGGGCAGAAAATATGCCCGGATGAGTTTAGGCGGCTTACACGACGAATCAGAAATTCGCGGTCACCGCAAAACATACATCGGAGCCATGCCCGGCCGAATCATTCAGAACATAAAAAAAGCCAAGTCATCGAACCCGGTTTTTATTCTGGATGAAATCGACAAGGTATCAAAACACTTCCACGGCGACCCGGCGTCGGCTTTGCTGGAAGTACTGGATCCGGAGCAAAACGGCGAATTCCACGACAATTATATCGAACACGATTACGACCTGTCGAAGGTGATGTTTATTGCAACAGCCAATTCACTGAGCACTATTGCACCAGCACTCCGCGACCGTTTGGAACTGATTGAAGTAAGTGGATATCTGCTGGAAGAAAAAATAGAAATTGCAAAACGGCATTTGATCCCAAAACAGCTCGAAAACCACGGGTTAAAAAAATCGGACATCAGTTTCCCAAAAGAAGTGATCGAGATGATCATCGATGGTTATTCCCGTGAATCGGGTGTTCGCGAGCTCGACAAGAAAATTGCCAAAGTGGTGCGCCGGGTAGCCAAAAAGATTGCTTTTGAGGAAGAATACAATAAAAAACTTACCCGCGAAGACATTCGGGAATACCTCGGTGTTACCGAATATTCGAAAGAAAAATATCAGGGCAATGATTTTGCCGGTGTTGTAACCGGACTTGCCTGGACAGCCGTTGGCGGTGAAATTCTTTATGTAGAATCGAGCCTAAGCAAGGGAAAGGGAGCATTAACGCTTACCGGCAACCTGGGCGATGTGATGAAAGAATCGGCGATGCTGGCACACGAGTATTTAAAATCTCATGCTGAAGAACTTGATCTGAATCCGGATATTTTTACCAACTGGAATGTCCATATTCACGTTCCCGAAGGTGCGATTCCGAAAGACGGTCCGTCGGCCGGGGTTACCATGGTTACCTCGCTGGCTTCGACCTACACGCAGCGAAAAGTAAAGAAAAGCCTTGCAATGACCGGTGAAATTACCCTCCGCGGAAAAGTACTTCCGGTGGGAGGAATCAAGGAGAAAATTCTGGCAGCCAAACGGGCGGGCATTACAGAAATCATTCTTTCGGAACAAAACAGGAAAAATCTGGAAGACATTAAGGAAGAGTATTTGAAAGGCTTGAAATTTCACTTTGTCAACACGATTATGGATGTGCTGGACATCGCTCTGTTAAAAACCAAAGTGGATAAGCCGCTGAAGATAATGTAATTTTACACTACAATACGGATTTAGAACAGGCCATCTCTTGCAAAAGAATGGCCTGTTCTAGTATCTGCTCTTTACTCTATAATCAGAATACTATCTATCATTATTTCTTTTTAACAATGAATGTAATTGCCCTATAAACCCTAATGGAATAACCCCATCATTATTCAGAATGTGATTCATCAAAAGAATCTTCTTCAAAAACCCCGTCTATAAACAATAATAGCTTGCTTTTACTTTCCCAATTTATTAGAACGCGGTGTTTCCCTCTGCTTTTAACATTTCAGCATGACGCACGAATGTTCAGAAAATCACATCGTTAACATATTGTTTTTTATCAATTGTTAGCGTAACTTGTTATTGATAAAAAACAAGGGGGAAAATGCTATATCGTTGCTGACAAGCAGATTATCCCACCAACTACTCTTTAAATACAAAATTTATGAAAAGCATTACTTTGTTAATTCGTATTGCCTTTATGGCAGTGCTATGTCTAATTTCTGCTACTACCTGGGCACAGGCGCCGGAAGGAATAATTTACCAGGCAGAAGCCCGAAACCAGATTGGAGACCTAATTGCAAATTCTTCTCTTGAAGTTAAAGTGACGATTCTCAAAGAATCAGCCCAAGGCAATGTTGTATGGGAAGGTAATCACAAAGTCATTACCAACAACTATGGGATGTTTGTTCTTGTAATTGGAACAGGTGAATCATCCGGAATGTACAATTTTGAAGAAATAGACTGGGGCTCTGCTCAACATTTCCTGAACGTTAAAGTAAAAACGGAGGAATCAGCGGGATGGATAGATATGGGCACTTCCCAGTTTTTATCGGTTCCTTATGCCTTACATGCAAAAACAGCAGGTTCGCTCACCGGCGTAGAGTTAAAAAGTGCTGCTAAGGATGGGGTTCCATCTCAAACCTGGTCGTTATTTGGAAATTCAAAAACTGATCCCGACAAAGATGTTCTGGGAACCACCGACTCCAAGGATTTGGTTATGGTAACCGATAACATAGAACGATTAAGAATTCAGAGCAACGGGAACATTAACCTGGCCAGAAGTCTTGATGTTGGAGAGGATCTTTCTGTTAAACAGAATGTATACTTAAATACAGCATCCGGAGAAACGGTCAATAACGGACCTTTATCAGTGACCAACAACAGTCCTACGGTATTGACGGGGACGTTGGATGTGGAGGGTGCAACTCACTTAAAAAATACGCTTGAAGTTGACGGAACTTCGGATTTGAATAACCAGTTAAATGTAAATAATGCAAGTCCAACCTATTTGAGCGGAACATTAACAGTAAATGAGAATACCCTACTCCATCAAAATCTAGAGGTTAAAAACAATGCTATGGTTGAAGGCAATACCAATCTCAAAAAAACGCTGACAGTTGATGGAACGACTAATCTGATGAACAAGGTAAATGCCGGTGGCCAGGTTACCATCAAATACAATAATCCGGAAGGGGACGCATCCGACTACGATGAATATGCACTACAAATTGAAGGAAGCAAACATGGTATTGGAATTAAATCAACAGCAATTCTTCCCAGCCGACAGGATAATTTTATTACTTTTTTTGACAGGCAGGGAAGTGCAAAAGGTAGAATTGAAGGTAATTCAGGTTTACCGGGGCTAATACTAAGTGTAATATACGATATCCTAAAACCAGAACCTTTTTCGATAAAGCTGGATGGTAAGCTGCCCGGTACACCTTTACCTGCACAAGGAGATCAAAGTGGAGCTAAACCGCTGAAAATTGAACCTGATGGTATTGACTTTACTAGTGAATATGCCGTAGAACTATATTCTATTGGCGTAGACTTTACAAAATCAGTGATTGTATTTGGAGTGAACTGTGTGGGAGCTCTTGTGGGAGAAGCTATTTTGGGTGACATCGATGACGTGGTTTGGTCAGGAGTTGACGTAGTTACAGAATCGCTGCAATGGGGCATTTTTGAAGCATTCCATACAATTGGATTAGGAGTAGCCTTTGAGTCAGGGGGAGCAGATTATGCTGAATGGCTCGAAAAAAAGGAAGAAACCGAACTTCTTTTGTTTGGCGAGGTAGTTGGGGTTAATGGCGGCGTCATTTCCAAAGACTTCAAAAAAGCAGAAAAATTCATGGTGATCACCCAGAACCCGACCGTAATTGGAGCCATGCCCGAAGGTGACAACGAAAAAAAATATGAAAAAGTAGCCTTCATGGGACAGGTTCAGGTAAGGGTAATTGGCAAAGTTAAAAAAGGCGATTACATCCTGCCATCAGGCAACCAGGATGGAATGGCAATAGCTGTGGATCCGAAAAACATGGCTGTAGGTGATTATGCACGAATTATAGGTATCGCATGGGGAGAATCGGACGGTAAAGAAATTTTCTCTTTTGTAAATACTGCAGTGGGAATCAATACAAACGATCTGACCAGGGTAATAGAAAATATGCAGAGCACGTTAAATGACATGCAACTGGCATTGGCTGAAGTTAATCCTAACTATAATCCTCAGTTATATGCAGTTAACGGAAATGCAGAGCAGGCAAACAACCAAATTACCACATCGCCTTCGGTGAACACACTTATGGCTAACAAAAGTGGGGCATTGGAAGCACAAACAGTGGAAGAAGCAATAATGAAGATTAAAGATTATGCATACATGAATAACCCTAACCTCGATTTAAGCCAATTTCCTTATCTCGAAGAAATGTTTAATAATCCAACTGCTGAAACAGCACAAGCGATGGTCGACCATTATCAAATGGTATTAGAGCGTTTAATAAGCCTGGCTCCGACAGCTCAAAAAAATTAAAGGTTTTCAGATGAGAAATCTATTGATACTATTCACAATCCTGATTTCCTTAGTTTCAAATGCACAGGAGATCAATCTGAATGTTCCTAATATTACCACAAGCGGAATTGTGACGAAAAGTGCACAAGCAACAAATGTGAACATTTCAAAATGGCAACTTGGAGAAATTCATCTGCTAACCGTTGCGGGGAATGAAATGATAAACAAAGAAGATAATTCTGCTCTAAAAGTGTATCCAAATCCTTTCAGCAGCCAGCTTCACATTCAGCTCAAGCATAACCGGAAGGAAGTATGCAATATTAATGTACTGGACGTAACTGGCAGAGTTTGTAAAACGATAAAAGATGAGACCTTTTTGCCTAATCAGGCAGTTGAGCTTGATCTGAATGAATTAACATCCGGCATGTATCTTTTGAGCGTAAAGCCAAAGGACTTAGAGAAACAATGGATGGTTAAAATTCAGAAGCAATAAAAGAAATAAAAAAACCTAAGGGAGCTTTATTACCCTTAGGTTTTTCATTTTAAAAGAAACCCAGTTCGAGGCGGGCTTCTTCGCTCATCATCGATTTGTCCCATGGCGGATCAAACGTCAGATCTACGTTCACCTCCTGGATCCCTTCAACCGATTGAGCAGCCTGGGTTACATCGTCGATCAGAACATCCACCACCGGACATCCGGGAGCCGTGAGTGTCATTACAATGTTGGCGTTATTTTTTTCGTCAACATCCACATTGTAGATCAATCCCAAATCATATACATTCACCGGAATCTCCGGATCGTAGACCTCTTTCAGGTTATTTATGATTAAATCAATTCTTTTGTCCATGTCAACCTCCTTATCCTGCAATTTTGCTATAAGCAACAGCGTATAACCTAATTTGTTTTACCATGGCCAGTAATCCGTTTGAGCGCGTGGGCGACAAATGCTGCTTCAATCCAATGTCGTCGATGAAATGCAATTCATTTTCGAGCAATTCCTCTGGAGTTCTCCCCGATGCCACCCGCAACAACAAAGCGACCAATCCTTTTACAATTACGGCATCACTTTCTCCGCGGAAATCAATCTTTCCATCTTCCATTTCTGCCACCAGCCACACCCGCGACTGGCACCCCTTAATCAGGTTTTGATCATTTTTATCTTTGGCATCAAGTTCGCCCAAATCATTTCCGAGTTCGATCAGATAGGAATATTTGTCCATCCAATCTTCGAACATCGAAAATTCACCGATTATTTCCTGTTGAACTTCTTCGATCGTCATACTGATCCACATTAATTTAAGATGCAAATGTCGTAATTTTTTAATGTAACACAATAGCATCACAGCGCTTATTCAGAAAGTTTCAAAATTGATAACACGATCAAGTTAACAATATAGTTTTCGTTAAATTTGACAAAAAAATCAACAAAAGCATTTAACCATGACTAGTTTAGCAGGTACAAAAACAGAACAAAATTTACTAAAAGCATTTGCCGGCGAATCTCAGGCCCGCATGCGTTACGATTATTTTGCCAAACAAGCCAAAAAAGAAGGGTTGGAACAAATTGCAGCAATTTTTACTGAAACCGCAGAAAATGAGTACGAACACGCCAAACGTTTTTTCTCGTTTCTTGAAGGCCGTATGGTGGAGATAACAGCAACGTATCCGGCAGGAAAAGTGGGAACAACACTTGAGAACCTGCAAGCTGCAGCAGAAGGCGAAAACGAAGAATGGACCGACCTTTATCCGGAATTTGCAAAAATAGCTGAAGAAGAAGGCTTTAAAGAAATTTCACAGGCTTTTACCATTATTGCAAAAGTGGAAAAAGAACACGAAGCACGCTACCGTACGCTATTTACAAACCTTGAAGAAGGAAAAGTATTTAAACGCGAAGACAAAGTGATCTGGAAATGCCGCAAATGTGGTTTTATACACGAAGGCCGCGTGGCTCCGAAACAATGCCCTGCCTGCAAACACGAACAGGCTTATTTCGAAATCAAAGAGTCGAATTACTAAACTCAATAAGACCCTAAGGAAATTCAACCTTAGGGTTTTCTATTTTTTCAGAACATCATCAGCACCTTGTTCAAGGCCACCATAAAAGCATCGATCTCTTCTTTGGTGTTGTACATTCCGAACGAAATACGCACGCAGCCCTGAATGCCGTAATGTGCCATCACCGTATCGGCACACAAATGCCCAGTACGCAGTGCAACTCCCATTTTATCGAGCAACATGCCCAGATCATACGAATGAATGCCATCGATATTAAACGAAATCACACCCGATTTCTCAGGAGCTTCACCATAAATTTTTAATCCTTCGATTTCCTTTAGTCTTTGAGTGGCGTATTCGAGTAGCGAATGTTCCCAGGCAGCCAGATTTTCCAGACCAATTTCATTTATCAGATCGAGTGCTGCACCAAAGGCAATCACACCCGAAATATGCGGTGTACCTGCTTCAAATTTATAGGGCAGTTCGTTAAAGGTTGTACCTTCAAACGAAACCTCCGAGATCATTTCGCCTCCTCCCTGGTATGGAGGCATTTCTTCCAGCCATTTTTCTTTCCCGTACAAAACTCCCACTCCATTCGGGCCGTACATTTTGTGGGCAGAAAACACGTAGAAATCGGCATCCAGCTCCTGTACATCTATCTTAATGTGGGGCGAAGCCTGTGCCCCATCTACCAAAACAGCTATATTATTTTGATGCGCGAGCTCAATAATTTCCTTTACGGGATTGATCGTTCCCAACACATTCGAAACGTGCGCCACCGCGATCAGTTTTGTTTTTTCGCTGATGAGTCCGGGAAGCTTTTCTATTTCCAAAATACCAAGGTCGTTAAACGGAAGCTTAACGATTTTTGCTCCTTTCCGGCTGGCTGCCAGTTGCCACGGAACAATGTTGGCATGGTGTTCCATTTCCGAAACAATAATTTCGTCGCCGGCACTAACAAAACGCTCGCAAAACGAACTGGCCACCAGGTTTATGCTTTCAGTGGTTCCTTTGGTAAATATGATCTCCTTTCGGGAAGCAGCATTTATAAAGGCACGCAATTTTTCGCGCACGTCTTCAAACTCCAGCGTGGCTTTATCGGCCATAAAGTGTGCACCGCGGTGAATATTCCCGTAATGATCGTTATGCAGTTCTTCCTCTTTCATTAATACCTGCACCGGTTTTTGAGAAGAAGCTGCGCTATCAAAATAAATCAGTGGTTTGTTGTAAACCTCTTTCCGCAGCACTGGGAAGAAACTTCTTATTTCGTCTATATTGTAAGCCATGTTTGTTCTGTTTTGTCGTTTCGAAAACGACCACTGCAAAGGTGCGAAAGATTTCTTAAAACAAAGAACCGCTCCTTGTGTGAAAGAACGGTCCCTGTCATCCGGTCTAACATATCAAAACTGATACTTCCGGAATATTTATAACTTAAAATTTAACAGTCTTTTCCGTAAGAGCAATCGTGGCAACGCGCCAGCTCACCCTTTAACCTTTTATCCACCAGTTCGTCGATACGTTCACGCAGCGGCTCCAGTTTAATCTCCTGGATTACCTCGTGTGCAAAAGCATTCATCATAATCAGTCGTGCCTTGCCTTCATCAAGCCCGCGGGCACGAAGGTAGAACAGTGCTTCTTCGTCGATCTGACCAACAGTTGCACCGTGGCTGCATTTTACATCATCAGCATCAATAATCAGCTGAGGTTTGGTTTGCATGGTGGCCTCATCGGTCAGCAGCAAATTGTTGTTTCGCTGGAATGCATTTGTTTTCTGCGCGTCACGAACCACATGTATTCTTCCGGCAAAAGCTCCGGTTGATTGCTCATCCAGCACATTTTTGTAGAGCTGGTTACTTACGCAGTGAGGTTTTGCATGAATAACCTGGGTAAAATTATCGACATGCTGCTTTTTGTCCAGAAAGGACATTCCGTACATGTTTGCTTCGCAGTTCTCGCCATCTAAAATGAATTTCAGGTTATTGCGAATCAAACCGCCGTGCAACGAAGCAGTATGCGTTGTCACCCTTGAATCACGCTGCTGTTCAACAAAAACGGAGTGTATGTTGGTGGCTTTGTTGTGCTGGTTTTGCAACATATAGAATTCCAGCTCAGCATTGCTCCCCACAAACACTTCAGTCACCGAATTGCTCAGATAATTATTCTGGTTTTCGCTGTGGTCGCAAAGCAATAACTGCAGTTTTGCTCCTTCTTCCACATAGATATAGTTACGTTGCGTTGTAAACATATCCGATGATCCCTCCATCAGGTTAATAATCTGAATGGCATTTTCGAGCACAACTCCCTTCGGAACGTACACAAAGAAACCGTCTTTGGCAAATGCGGTGTTCATCGCCACCATCGGGTCTTCTTCCGGATCAGCTAAACTCGCGTAACGCGACAGGAGTTCGGGCTGTTGTTTTGAAATGCTTTCGAGGCTGTCCAGAATCACTCCTTTGGGAAGTTGATCAATGGCGCTGCTCTTTCTCGAAAACCATCCGTTGTATACAAATGCCAGCGTTGTGTTCAACTGCGGCACATCGCAACGAAATATTTCCTGCAAATCAGCTTCCTTCTCTGTTTTCGAATGAGCAAAACTGAACTCTGGCGAAAACGAAGGATGCAGGTTGGTATATTTATAATTTTCGTTTTTCCGCGTTGGGATACCCTGCATTACAAAACTCTGAAATGCCTTACTTCGCTGGGCATTCAGGATGTCGGAAGAACCTTCGAAAAGTTCCTCTTTCACCTGTTTGTAATACGCGGTGTACTTTAGCGATAAATCTACTTTTTCTAATGTAACACTCATCTTAATTGGCGTTTTCTGTTTTAATCCAGTCGTACCCTTTTTCTTCCAGTTCGAGAGCCAGTTCTTTTCCGGCGGTTTTTACAATTTTTCCTTTGTAAAGAATATGTACATAATCGGGTACAATGTAATCCAGTAGTCGTTGGTAGTGGGTTACCACAATAGCCGATCTTTCGGGAGAACGTAAAGCGTTTACTCCGTTGGCCACTGTTTTCAGTGCGTCGATATCGAGACCTGAATCAGTTTCATCTAAAATTGCCAGCTTCGGTTCGAGCAGAGCCATCTGGAAAATTTCGTTTTTCTTTTTCTCACCACCCGAAAAACCTTCATTTACCGAGCGGTTTGTCAGGTTCGGATGCATGTCGACCATGTCCATTTTTTCCCGCATCAGTTTGAGAAACTCACCTGCAGTAAGTTCTTTTTCACCTTTATATTTGCGGTGCTCGTTGACGGCCGATTTCAAAAAGTTAACCATCGGCACCCCTGGAATTTCGACAGGATACTGAAAGCTCAGGAAAAGGCCTTCCTTTGCCCGTTCTTCCGGTGCTTTCTCCAGCAAATTCTCGCCTTCGAAAAGCACTTCGCCCGAAGTAACTTCATATTCTTCTTTCCCGGCCAAAACGCTTGCCAGGGTACTTTTCCCCGAACCGTTTGGTCCCATTATAGCGTGTATTTCTCCGGGTTTTACTTCCAGGTTAATTCCTTTCAGTATTTCCATTCCTTCAATGGAAACATATAAATCTTTAATTGATAACATTTTTAATAGTATTGAGATTTGAGTATTGAGTAAAGAGCCTCTTTACTTCCTCTTTAACTTTGAACTTTAAACATTAAACACTGAACACCTAGCCTACACTTCCCTCCAGACTAATCTGCAACAATTTCTGGGCTTCAACGGCAAACTCCATTGGCAGTTTGTTCAGCACTTCTTTGGCATAACCGTTTACGATCATCCCAATCGCCGTCTCGGTGTCGATCCCACGCTGGTTACAGTAAAAAATCTGGTCTTCACCAATCTTCGATGTAGTGGCTTCGTGTTCCACTACCGACGATTTGTTTCCCACTTCAATGTATGGGAAAGTGTGAGCGCCGCAAGTATCATTCAACAACAGCGAATCGCACTGCGAGAAGTTTCTTGAATTTTTAGCTCCCGGAAGAATTTTTACCAAACCACGGTACGAATTATCGCTTTTGCCGGCGGAAATACCTTTCGACACAATGGTTGACTTGGTATTTTTACCGATGTGGATCATTTTTGAACCGGTGTCGGCCTGCTGATGATTGTTGGTTACTGCCACCGAGTTAAATTCACCGACTGAATTGTCACCCATCAAAATACAACTCGGATATTTCCAGGTAATTGCTGACCCGGTTTCTACCTGAGTCCAGCTTATTTTGGATGACACTCCGCGGCAAACACCACGTTTGGTAACAAAGTTGTAAATACCGCCTTTCCCGTTTTTATCACCCGGGTACCAGTTCTGAACCGTAGAATATTTTACTTCTGCCCTATCGAGTGCAATAATTTCGACCACCGCAGCATGCAATTGGTTTTCGTCGCGCATTGGCGCCGTACAACCTTCCAGGTAACTCACGTAACTGTCGTCGTCGGCCACAATTAAGGTACGCTCAAACTGACCGGTATTGGCCGCGTTAATACGGAAATACGTCGACAATTCCATTGGGCAGCGAACTCCCTTTGGAATATAACAAAACGAACCGTCGCTAAATACCGCCGAATTCAATGCTGCAAAATAATTATCGGCAACAGGTACTGCCTGTCCGAGGTATTTTTTTACCAGTTCGGGATGTTCTTTTACCGCTTCCGAAAACGAGCAGAAAATAATACCTTTTTCAGCTAACGTTTCCTTAAAAGTAGTTTTTACCGAAACACTGTCGATTACCGCATCAACGGCCACTCCTGCCAGGTGCTTCTGCTCTTCCAACGGAATACCCAGTTTGTTGAAAGTCTCCAGCAACTCGGGATCAACTTCATCCAAACTTTCGTATTGTGCTTTTTTCTTAGGCGCGGCGTAGTAACTGATGGCCTGAAAATCGATGGGTGGAACTTTCAAATAAGCCCAGTTTGGCATCTTCATCTTCAGCCATTTACGGTAAGCTTCCAGACGAAAATTCAACATAAATTCCGGCTCTTCCTTTTTCGCAGAAATCAAACGAATCACGTCTTCATTCAGCCCTTTCTCGATGATATCGGTTTCAATATCGGTTACGAAACCGTATTTGTATTCGCGTTGCGTAACTTCTGATAATATCTTATCCTGATCTTCCATTTTTCTAGTTTTCTACCCTTATAACAATGTTGAAATAAGAGTGTTTAAATAAATTGCAAAGATATAAAACTATGGGTATTTTTGCTCCCTGAAATCTACAATTCATACTTCTTTGTCTGTAATTAATAATGAGTAAAGAAACAAAACATACCAGCATCTCTACACTCGGAGAATTTGGCCTGATCGATCGCCTGACAAAAAACATTCAGTTAAAAAACGACAGTTCTGTGTTGGGCGTTGGCGACGATGCAGCGGTGCTTGACTACAAGAACAAACAAATTGTTGTAACCAGCGATTTGCTGACCGAAGGAATACATTTCAACCTGATGTACGTTCCGCTAAAACACCTGGGTTATAAATCGGTTGCTGTCAATCTTTCTGACATTTATGCGATGAATGCCACTCCCAAACAAATCACGATCAGCATTGCCATTTCCAGCAAGTTTTCGGTAGAAGCCATCGATGAATTGTACGAAGGTATTTACCTCGCCTGCGAAAAATACGGGGTTGATCTGGTAGGAGGCGATACCACAAGCTCGCTGACTGGATTAACGATCAGCATAACGGCCATCGGTGAAGCGGACAAAGCGGATATTGTAAAAAGAAGCGGAGCAAAACCTAACGATTTACTTTGTGTTTCAGGCGATTTGGGTGGCGCATACATGGGCCTGCAACTTTTGGAACGCGAAAACGAAGTATTTAAAGTGAACGAAAACATGCAACCCCAGCTGGCCGGTTACGATTATATACTCGAGCGCCAGTTAAAGCCTGAACCGCGTGCCGACATTATCGCCGCCTTCAAAAAGCTGGGCATCAAACCTACTTCGATGATCGACATTTCAGACGGGCTTTCTTCCGAAATTATGCACTTATGCAAAAACTCGGGGGTAGGTTGCAGTTTGTTTGAAGATAAGGTTCCGATGGACCTGCAAACCAAACAAATGGCAGAAGAATTAAATATTAATCCGCTGGTGGCTGCACTTAACGGCGGAGAAGATTATGAGTTGCTGTTCACGCTTCCGCTCGATGATTACGAAAAAATCAAGAACGATCCTGATTTTACCATTATCGGTCATATGACCGAGGCTTCGGAGGGAGTTAACCTCATCACTACCGGAGGTTCTGCCATTCCTTTGCAGGCACAAGGCTGGAATCACGGGAAATAAATCGCTCTGCTGAAGAAGCACACAGGTTTTATTATGAATGAAATTGGCTCAGCGAATTTTACAGTTGGCCGGAAGACGGAAGTTTGAAGTCGGGGGCAAAAATATAGCGGGTTTCGAAATATCGTTCGGGCTTCTGACTGCAAAATAATCGCAGGAATTTGACCATTAACCAGAAATAAAAAATGCCACCCCGTTTCCAGGATGGCATTTACTTAGTTTTTATCACAACTTAATCGGGGAAATACCCACGAATAATTCCACGTTTCGAGTCTTTTACAAATAAAAGGACTTCATCGCGTTCGGGTGTTGCGGGCATTTCTGCCTCAATAATTTCAACTGCTTGTGCCACATTTAATCCTTTTTGGTAAATGTACCGGTAAATGTCCTGCACTTCGCGTATTTTGTCGTTGTTAAAGGCTCTTCTGCGTAAACCAATCGAGTTGATTCCAACATACGAAAGTGGCTCGCGACCGGCTTTAATAAATGGAGGAACGTCTTTGCGCACCAAAGAACCTCCGGAAATCATAACGTGTGTTCCGATCCGGCAGAACTGATGAACGGCTGTCATACCGCCAATAATTGCCCAGTCTTCAACACAAACTTCACCAGCCAGTTGCGTACTGTTCACCAGGATCACATTGTTTCCTACCACACAATCGTGGGCAATGTGAACGTAAGCCATGATCAGGTTATTATTTCCCACCACAGTTTTACCTTTTGCAGAAGTTCCCCTGTTAATGGTCACAAATTCGCGGATGGTGTTGTTGTCACCAATTTCAACGGTAGAATATTCTCCCTTGAATTTTAAGTCTTGCGGAACAGCGCCAATTACAGCCCCCGGAAAGATCTTGCAGTTTTTACCAATCCTTGTTCCCGGCAAAATGGTAACACTTGAACCTATTCTTGTTCCTTCTCCAATCACCACGTCGTGGTCGATAGAAACGAAAGGCTCAATAACAACGTTATCAGCAATTTTCGCATCCGGATGAACGTAAGCTAGTGGTTGTTTCATTCTATAATATTATTGATTAATCTGTTTTAAGAACTATTTGCGCCATAAACTCACCTTCTGCTACGATCTTATCTCCCACATAGGTAAGTCCTTTCATGTTGGCAATTCCTCTTCTGATCGGCGAAGTTAATTTTAATTTAAAAATCAACATATCACCGGGCACAACTTTCTGCCTGAACTTAACATTATCAACCCGAATAAAGTAGGTTGAATATTTCTCTTTTTTCTGACTAAGCACCAGCAATCCACCGCATTGAGCCATGGCCTCGATCAACATAACTCCAGGCATTACGGGCTCTTCAGGAAAATGTCCCTGAAAAAACGGTTCGTTTACGGTAACATTTTTTACCCCGATTATTTCGTCTTCGTTGATACAAACAATTTTATCAACCATAAGAAAAGGATAACGATGCGGCAACAAATCCTTAATCTTGTTGATATCCATCAAAGGTTTATCGTTCGGATTGCACTTGGGCGCAGCTTCTTTTTCTTTCAGCCACTGACGTTTTAGCTCCTTTGCAAAAATCGCATTCGGCCCGTGTCCGGGTTTCGAAGCGATGATCCTTCCTTTTATCCGCTTACCGCAAAGGGCAAGGTCGCCAACCACATCCAGCAGCTTGTGACGTGCACATTCGTTATCGAAATGCAGTTCGAGGTTATTCAGGATACCCTGAGGTTTTACCTCTACTCTCGGATGGTTGGTCAGATCGGCCAAACGGTCGAGTGCTTCCTGCGATATCTCCTGGTCAATAATCACAATGGCGTTGTTCAGATCGCCACCTTTGATCAGGTTATGATTGAGTAAAAATTCAATTTCACGAACAAATACAAAGGTACGGCACTCAGCGATTTCTGTTCTGAAATCCTGAATGGAATCGAGCGTGGCATATTGATTATTCAACACTACCGACGGGAAAGAGATCATCACATTCAGCCGGTAGTCATCATCGGGAAGGGCTACAATGTGCGCTCCCGATTTTTCGTCAAATATTTCGACCTTCTCTCTGATTTCAAAATATTCACGGTCAGCATCCTGTTCTACCACTCCTGCTTTTTCGATGGCTTCTACAAAATACTTTGAACTGCCATCCACAATCGGAGCTTCTTCGTTGTTTACCTCGATCAATACATTATCGAGATCCATCCCCACCAGAGCAGCCAGCGCATGTTCGATGGTACCGATTCGGGCGCCGTCTTTTTCGAGCAACGTTCCCCTGGAGGTATCCACTACCAAATCAACATCTGCATCAATAATAGGCTGATGCTCTAAATCTACTCTTTTGAATTTAAATCCGTGATTCACGGGCGCCGGCAGAAAATTCATGGTTACCATTACACCGGTGTGCAATCCCTTGCCCTCGATCTTGAATGGGTTAGCCAGCGTTTTTTGTTTTTCAAGCATGTAATATGAAATTCGTTCTATTTGTCTTTAAGGGCTTCCAAATCCTTTTTCAGCCTAGCAACATCGGTGCGCATCTCGGGCAAATACCGAAGCGCAACATATGCCTTCATGGCCTGTTTTATTTCGATAGCCGGAGATCCGAACAATACCTGATTACTTTTCACACTCTGACCAACACCAGATTGTGCGCCCAAAGTAACATGGTCTCCAACCGTAATGTGCCCTCCCAGTCCTACCTGACCGGCAAACTTATTATAGTTTCCAACTTTTGTCGATCCGGCAATTCCCACCTGACCGGCAAATACATTGTGCTCGCCAATATCGCAATTGTGTGCAATCTGAACCAGGTTATCGATTTTGGTGCCTTTCCGGATAATGGTATGCCCCATGGTACCGCAATCGACGGTGGTATTGGCTCCAATTTCCACATCGTCTTCAAGGATCGCAATTCCGATCTGTGGTATTTTTTTATAGCTACCGTCTTCCTGAGGTGCAAACCCAAATCCATCGGAACCAATCACTGCTCCTGAATGAACAATGCAACGGTTGCCAATTACAGTACCGGGATAAATTTTTGCCCCAGCATATATAATACTGTTGTCGCCAATGGTAACATTTTCGCCGATGTGAACCTGAGGATGAATCTGAACCTTGTTTCCAATCACAGCTCCCTGCCCGATATAGGCAAACGCCCCCACATAAACATCTTCGCCCAACGGCACACCTTCGCTCACAAAACTGGGTTGTTCAATACCTTTCTTCACTTTGGTAGTGGCCTGCACATACAGGTCGAGCAACGAAGCAAAAGCCTTGTAAGCATCGTCTACTTTAATAA
The DNA here is from genome assembly GCF_023111095.1 of Maribellus sp. YY47. Lineage (GTDB taxonomy): Bacteria > Bacteroidota > Bacteroidia > Bacteroidales > Prolixibacteraceae > Draconibacterium. The sequence continues at coordinate 174,009 of NZ_JALGYW010000001.1, read as the reverse complement.
GTGTAGCACTGATCTCCTTATTCGGAACAAAGGTCCTGTTCACCAAAACAATCGATGCCTTGGTTTCATATATATAATGTTCATATTTTGGATTTGCCAGGAAAGCCAGGGTTCCTTCTTTCCCTTCCTCGATTTTCGAAACATTGTTTACTTTTACATCACTATCCCCAACGATTTCACCGCCCAGAAATGACGCAATGTCCGTAGCTTTAAACTCCATTATCCGTTTTTTTTGCGATGCAAATATAGCTTTAAACTAATAAATGTCCAATTCTTTAGGATAACACACAAAATACTTACGTACAGCCTTTGATAATACAGACAGATTAATATCGGAGGCTTCGTTCAACTCCCTTACGGTGTGATCTTTATACAGAACAAAAATATTTTCATCGTGCTTATTGTAAGCGCTGTTGGTGATACCACCAGTCATCAAAAAATACTTTGCACAATCCGGATCCCCGATAATCTTTTCCCTGATCTGCCCGAGCAACTGCTCCTCATTTTTTTTTGAAAGCGGCTTGTCGGTTAATCTGATTTTAAAGATCTTACGATTGGTGAGGCTCCAGGCCAGCTTCGACAAAACCGGATCGGGATGATGCTGCCACTCCTTCATCGAAATCATAATGTCGTTGTCGTCCAGCAACGTGTACCAGTTTAAAACGGGCCTCCCATCCACCTCGATGTTACGACGAAAGTCTTCTGACAAAAACGCGTTTTCAAGAAAAATTTTCAAGGTCGGGGTAGCATAAAGCTTTTCGCCCGCATGAATAAGCTCCCGTGCCCGCTTCAGCACATTCAGCAACATAAACTCGGCAGCCACAACGGTTTTGTGCAGATAAACCTGCCAGTACATGAGCCGTCTTGAAATCAGGAATTTTTCAATCGAATAAATACCTTTTACATCTACCACCAGTTTGTCGTCGTAAACGTTCAGCATTTTTATAATACGATCGATGCCAACCGTTCCTTCTGCAACCCCAGTAAAAAAGCTGTCGCGGCCCAGGTAATCCAGGCGATCCATATCCAACTGACTGGCCACCAGCTGATGTAAAAACTGCTTTTTATATTGGTTTTTGAAAATCGTGATTGCCAGGTCAAGCTTACCGCCGAATTCACGGTTTAGTTCCTGCATCAGCAACAGCGATATTTCTTCGTGAGAAATATTCACCAGGGTATTTTCGAGCACATGCGAAAAAGGCGCATGCCCAATATCGTGCAGCAAAATTGCGATGGTTACGGCATCCGCTTCCTCTTCCGTAATTTTGTGCCCTTTCAGTCGAAGCGTGGCAATGGCCTCCCGCATCAGATGAGTGGCGCCCAGAGCATGTTCAAAACGACTGTGATTAGCACCGGGAAATACCATGAATGACAAGCCCAATTGCTTGATTCTCCGCAGGCGCTGAAAAAATGGATGCTCGAGCAAATCGAATACTGTCTCCGACTGAAGGTTGATAAATCCCAGCACGGGATCGTTTATAATCTTTTTCTTATTTACTTGTTTTGGCTTCACCTGACTACTGTATTCGAAACGCCTAAAAGTACAAAACTTTACCAAAACGCAAAGTAATCTGATTTTGCGACTGCTGCCGCACCACAGGAGAATTCATCCGGCAATAAAAACGAGCATCAGCCAAAAGATTTTATCGTTTAAAATCAATAATTTAAGCTTTGCAAACATATTTGCCAATGTTCAGGAATTTTTCTATTTTTGCGGAGAATTTTCTAAAATGTGTTTTTAGGGGACCTCGGGTTCCCTATTTTGTTGGAAGTAATAGTCATGATTGCCAAGGAAATAATAGAAAAACTGGTAAAGGAAAAATTAGACGAACGCATGTTTATCGTCGATATCAGTGTTAGCAGCACCAACGTTATCCATATTTTTGTGGACAGCTACGACGGGATGACGATTGAACAATGTATCGCTATCAGCCGTCATGTAGAACACAGCTTCGACCGCGAAGAAGAAGATTTTGCACTGGAAGTTTCTTCTCCCGGATTAACCGAAAGCTTCAAAGTTAAAGAGCAATACGTTAAATATACCGGCAAGGCAATTAAGATAGTAACTTCAGACGACCAGAAACTGGAAGGTTTATTAAAATCAGCATCAGATTCGGGAGTTGTTTTAGAGACATCCGGAAAAGAAAAAGTGGAGGGTCAGAAAAAGAAACAGCTGATAGTAAAAGAATACAATATAAATTACGACGATATTAAAAGTGCGAAAGCGGTAATTTCATTTAAATAAAGTTGACAATGGAAAATATAAACCTGATAGATACTTTTGCTGAATTCAAAGAGCTGAAGAACATTGATAGGGTAACAATGATGAGTGTGCTGGAAGAAGCGTTCCGCAGTGTACTTATCCGTCAGTATGGCACCGATGAAAATTTCGATGTGATCATTAACATCGATAAAGGCGACTTTGAAATTTGGAGAAGACGTGAGGTGGTTGCTGACGAGGACCTCGAAGATCCGTATCTTCAGATTTCGCTTACCGACGCACATAAAATCGACGAAGACTTTGAAGAAGGAGAAGAAGTAACCGACGAGGTGAAACTTGCCGACTTTGGAAGAAGGGCCATTCTGAATTTACGTCAGAACCTGGCCAGCAAAATCCTCGAACTGGAAAAAGACCACATTTACGGTAAATACAAAAATAAAATCGGTGATATTATCACCGGAGAAGTCTACCAGGTTTGGAAAAAGGAAATTCTGATTCTGGACGACGAAAGCAACGAACTGATTCTTCCAAAATCAGAGCAGATTCCTTCCGACTATTTCCGCAAGGGAGACAACGTTCGCGCCATTGTATACAAAGTAGAATTGCGCAACAACAACCCGCTGATCATTTTATCGAGAACGGCACCTGCTTTCCTTGAAAGATTGTTCGAGCTGGAGATCCCTGAAATTTTTGACGGACTGATCACCATCAAAAAGATTGTTCGCGTACCCGGCGAGAGAGCAAAAGTTGCTGTTGAGTCGTACGACGAAAGAATCGACCCGGTGGGTGCCTGTGTGGGCATGAAAGGATCACGTATTCATGGTATCGTTCGCGAGTTAAGAAACGAAAATATCGACGTGATCAATTATTCGGCCAACCTGCAACTCTATATTAAGAGAGCATTAAATCCGGCAAAAATTAACTCGATCAAAATTATCGAAGACCAGAAAAAAGCGGAAGTTTACCTGAGACCCGAAGAAGTTTCACTGGCCATCGGTAAAGGAGGGTTGAACATTCGTCTGGCCAGTCAGTTAACTGGTTACGAGATCGATGTTTACCGTGAAATGGAAGAAGACGAAGAAGACGTTAATCTGGATGAATTCGCTGACGAAATCGAAGATTGGGTAATTGATGCCCTAAAAGGAATCGGTTGCGATACGGCTAAAAACGTATTGAACATTCCCCGCGAAGACCTGATTAAACGTACTGACCTTGAAGAAGAAACCATCGATGATGTCCTCAAGGTATTGAAATCAGAGTTTGAATAAAATGCCGGTTATATCCTCTTGGAAACGGGCGTTTAAAATGAATAGAAAATAAAAATTTATGGCAGGTACAATTAGGCTCAGTAAACTTGCAAGAGAATGTAATGTAGGGATCCACACAATTGTGGAATTTCTGCACAAAAAGGGATATGATATTGATTCGAATCCAAACACAAAAGTGGATCCGGTTGCCGTACAACTGCTTGAGCAGGAATACAAGGTAGACATTTCACTAAAAAAGGAATCGGAGAAGATCAGTCTTAAAAGTCAGCGCCCGAAAAAAGAGGTGCTCACCATCGACGGCGAGGAAGAATTTACCGAACCTGAAAGCAAAGCAAAAGAACCTGCGCCAACTCCCGTTCCTGCAGAAAAACCTGCTCCGGCTCCTGAAAAGCCGAAGCCAGAGGAGATTAAAATCGAAAGGCCTGTCGCCGAAGCGCCGAAAATCCTTGGGAAGATTGACCTTGACGAGCATAATAAAGTAAAGAAAAAAGCAGAAGAGCCGGTTAAAGAAGAGCCTAAGGCAGCTGAAGTAAAACCTGAAGTTGCAAAAGAAATCCCCGCTCCGGTAGCCCCAGCACCTTCTAAAAAAGAGGAAATTAAAGAAGAACCAAAAATGCAACCGGTAGTGGAGAAAGCAGAGCCAGAGATGGTGCAGACCGACATTCCTAAAGTAGAGGAAGTTAAAGTTGTCGGTAGAATTAACCTTGATAATATCAATCAAAAAACACGGCCCGACAAAAAAACAAGGGAAGAAAAAGAACGGGAACGTCAGGAAAGAAACCGCCAGCGTATGGCCGAGCATAAACCTGAAGTTCAGCCGAAAGAAAATAAGGAAGCAAAAGAAGACGACAATATGATCCGGACCAGGGTACAAAAACTCAATGGCCCTACGGTTCTTGGCAAAATTGAATTGCCTCAGAAAAAAGAATCTTCCGACTCAGATCAGAATTCACGTAATAAAAAACGCCGGAAGAGAATCCCCAAAGACGGTGCCGGTGGTCGTGTGAACGTCGATCGTCCGCAATCGCCCAACCAGCCCAAAGGAAAATTCCAGGTGAATAAAGCAGGTGTTGCCGGAGGTAAGAAAAAACGTTTACTGAAAAAAGAAGTAAACGAGGAAGATGTACAAAAGCAAATTAAAGATACCCTGGCCCGTTTGACCACCAAGGGAAAATCAAAAGGGTCGAAACACCGCCGTGACAAACGTGCTGCTGCATCCGAAAGAATGCACGCCGACATGGAAAAACAGGCACTTGAACAGAACGTTCTGAAAGTAACAGAATTTGTTACGGTTGCTGAATTGGCAACCATGATGGATGTTGGGGTGAACCAGATTATTTCGGCCTGTATGTCACTGGGGTTGTTTGTTTCCATCAACCAGCGCCTCGATGCAGAAACACTATCGGTAGTTGCCGAAGAATTCGACTACAAAGTGGAATTTGTAAGTGTTGAAATTCAGGAAGCCATCGAAGAGGAAGAGGATTCAGAAGAAGATCTGAAACCACGTCCGCCGATTGTAACCGTAATGGGACACGTTGACCATGGTAAAACTTCGTTGCTCGACTACGTTCGTAACACCAACGTAATTGCGGGTGAGGCCGGAGGTATTACTCAGCACATCGGAGCATACAATGTGAGCCTCGAAGACGGTCGTGTGATCACCTTCCTGGACACTCCGGGTCACGAAGCCTTTACCGCGATGCGTGCACGTGGAGCACAGGTAACCGACATCGCCATTATTATTGTGGCGGCCGACGATAATGTGATGCCTCAAACCATTGAAGCAATCAACCATGCCGCTGCTGCAGGCGTACCAATCGTTTTCGCGATCAACAAAATTGACAAACCGGGCGCTAATCCCGAACGGATCAAGGAAGAACTCGCCAACATGAACTACCTGGTGGAAGAATGGGGTGGAAAATACCAGAGCCACGACATTTCTGCCAAAGCCGGTACCGGAGTGGAAGAGTTACTTGAAAAAGTATTGCTCGAAGCCGAAATGCTTGAGCTGAGAGCAAATCCGGATAAAAAAGCACACGGAACCATTATTGAATCCGAGCTCGACAAAGGACGCGGTTATGTTTCAACCGTACTTGTTGAAAGCGGAACACTCCGCGTTGGAGACATCCTGATTGCAGGCCAGTATTTTGGTCACGTAAAAGCGATGTTTAACGAACGTAACCAACGCGTGAAAGAAGTGGGCCCTGCACAACCGGCGATTGTTCTCGGTTTGAACGGAGCTCCGCAGGCCGGTGACAAATTCAACGTAATGGACAGCGAGCGCGAAGCCCGTAACATTACCAACAAGCGTGAACAGCTGGCCCGCGAACAGGGGCTCAGAACTCAAAAACATATTACGCTGGATGAAATCGGCCGCCGTATTGCGATCGGTAACTTCCAGGAGTTGAACCTGATTGTTAAAGGTGACGTGGACGGATCGATCGAGGCATTGTCTGACTCGTTGATCAAATTGTCGACCGAAGAAATTCAGGTAAACATCAAACACAAAGCAGTGGGTCAGATCACCGAATCAGATATCCTTTTGGCGGCAGCTTCTGAAGCCATCGTTATCGGATTCCAGGTTCGCCCATCGTTGAATGCCCGTAAACTGGCTGAAAAAGAACAAATCGACGTTCGCATGTACTCGATCATTTACGATGCCATCAACGAAATCAAAGCTGCGATGGAAGGTATGTTGGCACCGGATATCAAAGAAGAAATTCTGGGTACCGTTGAGGTAATGGAAACCTTCAAAATTACGAAAGTGGGTACGGTTGCTGGTTGTATCGTTCGCGACGGTAAAATCATCCGTAACTCAAAAATCAGGGTCATCCGCGACGGTATCGTGATCTACGCCGGAACACTGGGCTCGCTTAAACGTTTCAAAGAAGACGTGAAAGAAGTGAAGAACGGTTACGAGTGTGGTTTGAACATCGACAACTTCAACGACATCAAAGTGGGCGACCACATTGAAGCGTTCCACGAAGTTGAAGTAGCGAAACAATTGTAAAACACAAATAAAGTTTGGAGAGAGGCCGGGAGTTAATTCCGGCCTTTTTCATAAACGCCCATTATATCTTGCAAAAAACAACCGCCGGATGGCTGGGTTGAAATCGCAGTTACCTTAAACAGCAGCATAATTATCAACAATCGTTTTTTCATACTATAATTGAAAAAGCTGTTAGTTAGCGTTTTCTAATTTGTACTTTTGAATATTTGATTCTTTCAGGTGAACCAGTCATGCGCCGGACGGTTAACAAATCGCGGAAAACAAAATAATTACCGGGCAGATTGAGGCATCACCATTGAACGTAAATAGTTTTTGTCACATGAAGAAGTATCTCATCATCATACTCCTTATTGTTGTTGGTGGCCTTGCCGCTTATTTCCTCTGGAATAAAACCGAGTCGGTTTTCACCAAAGAAACATCTTTCTTCAAAGCAGTGCCGGTATCATCGCCCTTTTTTCTGGAGCTGAGTTCGCTTCGCTCCTTACCCGTTGATAACGAAATTCTGGAAGGCCTGTCATCGATGGAAGACATCAGCTGGCTCACCACCACCTGCGAACAAATTGACACGCTGATCCGGAATAACCGCGAGATTCAAAATTCGCTGGGCAAACGTCCTTTTGTGATGGCTTTTGATTTTGTTGGCGAGAACAAACTGCAGCCGCTGATTATTGCCCAAATGAAGAGTTCGCATGAACTTCATTCGCTCGAACTGTTGCTTTCCGGTTTGCTGCATACTCCTGTTTCTTCTTTCACTTCAAAAAAATACAACGGACATAAAATAACCCAGGTCAGTGGCAGTGCAGGAAAAGGGATCAGCTTTGCTGCGCTCGACGGATTGGTACTAATCAGCCCTGAAGTAATTCTGGTGGAAAAGGGAATCCGGCAGTTAAGTGCAGGCAACCTGCTCGACAACCACGACTTTGTAAAGGTCAGCAAATCGGTCACTACACAAACACGGATCGCCTGGTACGTGAACCAAACCCGCTTGCCGGAACTATGTTCCCATATCCTCAGCGGAAAAAGAATAAGCCTTAACAACGAATTTGGCGAGTCGTTTTCGGCAAGTCCTCAAAGTGCAGTGCGCGATTTGGAGAACTTTGCCCAATGGAGCGAACTCGATATTGCTCTCGATAAAAAAAGCATTAAAGCCAACGGGATAACCATTGCATCGGATTCGCTGAATAATTTTCTGTCGGTTTTTGCCGGGCAGGAACCCGTTACGCGAGAAGCCGGAAAAGTACTTCCTGAAAACACAGCCTGGTATATTTCGTTCTCATTTTCGGACCGGAAAAAGTTTTTTGAGCAACTCGAAAACTACTTCAAAAGAAGCACCGATTTTTACCAGCGCGAAGAACGGATCCGCAAAATGGAGCGGGCCATGTCGGTCGATTTTAAAACCACTTTCGAAGGGATGATCCACAACCAGGCCATTGGTGCGGTTACGTCTTTCAGCGAGGGAAAACCAGCGGGCAGCCTGTTTATTTTTAACCTGAACGCTAAGAAAGCCGCACAGTCGGCCATCGACGAAATGATCGGAAGTTACGCCAGCCGGAATAAACTCGAACCCGAGAAACTAATAACAAACTACACCAATGCAGGAGGTGAAAAGTTCCGGATTTATCAATTCCCCTTCCCTTCCCTGCCGTCGGTGTGGATGAGCAAGGCCTTTGTATTACCGCAGGCCTCGTTCCTCGCTTTTTACAGCGATTATGCCATTTTTGGCAGCTCTGAAAAAACGCTTCAAAACTGCCTCGACAACCTGAGTTCGGGAACAACTTTGGGCGATGCCCCGCTTTACAGATCCTTTGCCGAAAACATGGAAAGCCGCTCGAATGTGGAAATTTACGCCGATATCAACCGGAGTTTTGAATGGAACCAGACACTTTTTAACGACGCAACGAAGGCTCTTTTTAAATCGAACGAAGAAGCGCTGCGGAAATTCGATGCCTTTAGCTGGCAAATCATTTGCGAGAAAGAATTGTTTTTCAATTCGGCCTGTCTGAGTTTCGACAGCCGCCCCAAAGCATCGAGCCGCGCTGCCTGGCAAACCAACCTCGGCGACGCCATCGAAATGAAACCCCAGATTGTAGTGAACTACAACAACAAGGCCACACAAGACGTGTTGGTGCAGGATAAAGGCAACCAATTACACCTGGTATCCGAAAACGGAACAAAAATCTGGAGCATTCCGATCAGTGGAAAGATAATGGGCGAAATTTTCCAGATCGACTTTTTCCGCAATGGCAAACTTCAGTTTCTGTTTAATACGCGCGAGAAGTTATACCTGATCGACCGGAACGGAAACAACGTAAGCGGTTTCCCGGTTGCTTTCGCATCGCCGGCAACCAACGGGGTAAATGTTTTCGACTACGACAATAACCGGAAATACCGCTATTTTGTGGCCTGCGAGAACCGGAAAGTACTCGCCTACGATCAAAATGGGAAGATGGTTTCGGGTTGGGATTTCGATAAAACAGCCAGCGAAGTAAGCACTCCCGTTCAGCACTTCAGGGTGGCCGGCAAAGATTACATTGTTTTTAAAGACCGCTCGAAAATCTATATTCAGGACCGCCGGGGAATAACGCGCGTAAAAACCGCTGCTGCATTCGAGAGCTCCGACAATCCGTTGTATCTGAATCTCGACGGGACACCCAAAATGGTAACTACCGATAAAGACGGGGTGGTGTATTACCTCTATTTCGACGGACGATATGTGCAGAAAAATACCGGAAAATACAGCAGTAAACACCGGTTTAATGTAAGCGACCTTAACGGCAACGGTATCCCCGATTTTATTTTTGTGGATGAAAACAAGCTGGAAGTAATTGACGAAAACGGGAAAAAACTGTATTCCGAAAAACTGGACAACACCATTACCGAAGCCCCCGGTGTGTACACATTTTCGGCTAACCAGAAAATGGTGGGCATAAGCGATACAAAAGCCGAAAAGATCTACCTGTTTAAGCCCGACGGCAAACTGTACGACGGCTTCCCGATGCGTGGCAGCAGCGCCTTTAGCATTGGAGCACTCACGCAGGGGCAACTCAATGTGGTCGTGGGCAGCAACAGCGGAAAATTGTACAGCTATGCTTTAAAATAGCCACCAGCTTCGGGCCGCGAGCTATAAGTAAATTGCCAAATTGCAAAACGGCTAAATTGTAAATGAATAGCGACCTACCAGAGGACTGATCAGTTGAAGGATTGAAGGGATTGAGTGTTCAGCGTGCAGTGTTCAGAGTCAGTCGCAGTATCCAGTCTCAGTTTGCAGGGAGTAATAGTGTTGTAGCAATAATCCATAACTAATATTCAATAACTTTTGCCCGGCATAACCAGCGTGAAGGCGTTAATACCGGCAACTATCAAGTAATAATTGTTTCACCCCGGCTTTGGGGAGGCAATTATCAAACAATAATTGGAATATTATGAAAAGGTGAGCCAATTATCAAATGATATTCAATTGCGAAATGATCTTATGTTTATTTTTAGAATGCTAAAAATAAAAAAAGCCGAATGCACTGAAATTACTGCTTGCAAATACGGAAAGCCTTTCCCCGATTTTCAAAGGCGAAATATTGAATTTTAATACATTAACAGACTGAAGCCTGGTTGGATAAAATACGATTACGTTCAAGCGCCAGTGTCCAACTATATTTTATCCTCCATTCGATTTAAACAAAATTTATGACAAAAACCATAGTGAATTTATGTTCGTTATTGTAAATTACCTGAACGTTGGATAAAATACGATTACGTTGAACGTTCATTGGTACAGGCCTTTCAACAGGCTTTGAAACATTGAAAAAATATTTAAAACGAACCTATTTTCATATAACACCGGTTCACTTTTTTGACAACTTCAATACGAAAGGATTCCCAAAGCCTTATACAAGTAGGGATAAACTATTTTAGTATTATGAAAAACCAACGCCTGATTATTCCCTTACTATTAGGAATACTCCTATTTATTACAGCTGGATGTAAAAAAGATGATGACGCGGTAAAGCCTACGATAACCACCGAACAGGTTACAGCCATAACCACCACCACGGCTACCTGTAGCGGAAATATTACGAATGATGGCGGAGCTCCCGTTACTGCGTGTGGAATGGTTTGGGGCACAACAGAAAATCCAACCGTTGATAACAACACAGGAATAACCACCGATGGTACAGGTACGGGCAGTTATACCAGCAACCTTACCGGTTTAACACCAAACACCACCCATTATGTCCGGGCGTATGCCACCAATAGTACAGGGACAGGATACGGTAATCAGCAAACCTTTACAACCCTTGACGGTGTCATTGATGCTGACGGCAATGTTTACAGAGTTATAACGATAGGCACCCAAACCTGGATGGCCGAAAATTTAAAAACCACACATTATAACGATGGCACAGAAATACCCAATATAACAGATAGTAATGAATGGGTTGCATTAACAAGCGGGGCGTATTGCTGGTACAATAACGATGAAACCACTTATAAAGATACTTATGGTGCATTATACAATTGGTATGCAGTAAATACAGGCAAACTGGCCCCCACAGGCTGGCATGTACCTACCGATGCCGAGTGGAGAGTATTAATCGATTATCTTGGAGACGAAAGAGAAGTCAGTGGCAAGCTAAAAGAATCCGGCATCACACATTGGGCAAACCCAAATTTTGCAGCAACCAACGAAACTGGCTTTACAGCCCTTCCGGGTGGTTACCGTGAATACCAATATGGGGCATTCGACGGCATTGGCAACACCGGGTTCTGGTGGAGTGCTACCGAGAGCGTTAACAATAGCGCCTGGTACCGGGCCATGTTCGCCGTTAGCAGCATTGTGACCACACCCAATTACTTTAAGGGAAATGGCTTTTCTGTTCGCTGTATTAGGGATTAAGACACTTTGATTATTGGAGTATGGGGCGTCGCCCCATCGATTTTAAAAAATGAAGTTAGATGTAGATAGAACCGATGACAGGTTGTGACTCTCTTGTAACACTTAACCTAACAATTAATAGTGTTTCAGACGTTACTACCTCAACCATAGGAACTACTATTAATTCAAATAATAGTGCAGCGACTTACCAATGGTTAGACTGCGATAATAGTTAAACAGAAATAGCTGGCGAAACAGGACAATCTTTCACAGCAACAGCTAATGGTAATTATGCCGTTGAACTCACAGAAAATGGATGCGTAGACACAACTGCATGTGTAGCGATAACCACAGTTGGTATTTATATCATTTCAATTCAAACGAGTGACAAAAGAGCTTTTATTCGCTTGGTAAAAGAGTAAAACGGATGCTAATCGGGTAGACGGCCGGTGAGCCGAAGCCCCCGGAGCGCTCTCACACCATGAGTTAGTCGACGGATACGGGTCTCGTATACGGCCCCGGAGACGCTGAATTAAGTCATAGCAAACAACGGTGTCTTTACAAAAGATCCAATCCCTAAAAAGTTGTTCTTAGATAAGCTATATTGCCTCACTATTTATTGGAGATATTACTACCAACTTCTCGCTTTACCATCCACTGATCGTAAAGTTTCAGTAAACCGTAAAAACAAGAGCGGTTCTAATTTTCCTCCTCGGTTTCCGGCTCTTCAAGCTCCGGCTCATCAGTATCCGGTGCCTCGTCGCCTTCCCGAAAATCGTCTCCTGCAAAGGCATCTTCCACTGTTTCTTCTTCCTCGGTATCGTTTTCGAACGGATTTACGCCATCGGTAAAAATAGGATTGGGTTTTGGCTTTTTCTCAAGCGGCACAAAACCTTCAGGAATCATCGATTCACTTGGTTCGTATGGAAATACATCAACAATGTTGCTAACGGCAAGCGAAGAAGTAACATAAGGAATCACCAGGTAATTCAGGCTTTCGTCGAGACGGTTAAGCGCTTCGCGAATATCATCGGCCATTATCAGGTAGTAGGTACGCAGCTTTTTTTCCTTACCGGCTTCCTCATCCACGGTTACCAGGTTAATGGTTGCTTTATACCACCACTCGCCGTCTTCGAAAGGGAACACTTCTGCAATCCTCGATTTCTTGATATCAACAATGGTAAACTCACCGCCGCGCACCATTTCCTGCATTTTCCGAATAATACGTGTTTCGGCATCGGTGTAGGAAACAGCATCCAACAAGAAGCTTTCAGTCACCATCATTTCGGTTCCACTTTCGGAAACCTTCATATATTTTACTTTGCTTTCGAACCAAGTCTGCATCATGATCTTTCAGATTTTTTTGAGTCAGCAAAAATAACGATCGACAAACGTTTCAACCCCGAAACTTTTATTTTTTATCAACAAAACCAGGAAATTAAATCGCTTTTAACTGGAGCCGAGAGGGCTAAAGTTGATTGACGACAATACAGCTGCGAGCTTTGAGCTTCGAGCAGCGAGCAACAAGTCACTGGTCATTAGTCATTGATTACTGGATAGCTTGGTAGACTTGGCAGGCAGCAAGGATCGAGTAGCGAGTATCAAGCATCGAGCTTTCGGCATCAAAAAAACCGGCTGCCTTCTGACAACCGGTTCCCGTTTCTCTAATCTAACTAAAATAGCTAGCCTTGACCTTAAATGAACGTGAAATATGTAACTGTTAGGTAGTTTATTTTCTTCTGTAACGGTTCCGAGAAAAGGCCCCACCCACTGGTGGGGCCATAAACAGACAGCTACAGACTTAAAAGCTGAAGAAGATTAGTTGTAGGCACTCTCACCGTGCTCATACACATCGAGGCCCTCTTCTTCAATGCGCCTGGAAACGCGCAGAATATTTGTTTTCTTCAGGATGAAGAATAAAATCAATCCTAAACCAAATGCCCATACAAAAAATGTTAATACACCAATTGCCTGGATACCCAGTAATTTAGCGCCACCGCCGTAGAACAAACCTTCGCTTGTTGAGAATAAGCCAACAGCCAAAGTACCGATAGCGCCACTCACTCCGTGTACTGAAACAGCACCCACCGGATCGTCAACTCTTAATACTTTATCGATAAATTCTACTGCAAACGGCAATACAAAACCGGCGATAATACCGATTGCAACGGCTCCCTCCGGGTTAACGGCATCACAACCAGCGGTAATACCAACCAAACCAGCCAAAGCGCCGTTCAGCGAAATAGAAAGAGAAGGACGTTTGTAACGGAACCATGCGACCAGCATAGCAGTAACAGCACCAGCGGCTGCAGCCAGGTTAGTAGTAACAGCAATGTGACCGATGGCTACGGCATTGTCGGTTCCGGCAGCTGCCAGCTGAGAACCCGGGTTAAATCCGAACCATCCGAACCACAGGATGAATACCCCCAGTGCACCATAGGCCAGGTTGTGACCCGGAATAGCATTGGGAGTTCCGTCTGCTTTGTATTTGCCGATACGTGGTCCGATCATAGCTGCACCAGCCAAACCAACCCATCCGCCCACAGAGTGAACGATCGACGAACCGGCGAAATCGTGGAATCCAAGTTGGCTCAACCAGCCACCACCCCATGTCCAGTGACCTGAGATTGGATAAATCAGGACAGTAATAACGATACTGAAAATCAGATATGCCTTGAATTCGGTTCTTTCAGCCATGGCTCCCGAAACAATGGTAGCAGCAGTAGCAGCAAACACTGTCTGGAAAAACAAGTCGGCATAGTCGGAGTAGTTGTCACCAAAACCATCGCTCATAAAGAACAGATCGGGCATTCCTATAAATCCACCGATTGAATCACCATACATGATTGTAAAACCTATCGCCCAGTATAATAATGAACCGATACAAAAGTCAAGCAAGTTTTTCATCAGGATGTTTGCGGTGTTTTTCTGACGGGTAAAACCTGCTTCAACCAGCGCAAATCCGGGTTGCATGAACATTACCAGAAATCCGGTAACCAATAACCACATGTTGTCGATACCTATTTGTAGGCCTTGTATTGTTTCTTCCATGATAATCTAATTTCTTTTCAGTTACTACTCTTCTTTTCCTTTGATGTAAAGTGATTCGTCGCCCTCTTCACCGGTTCTGATCCTGTACGATTCTTCGATCGGGAGAATAAAGATTTTACCATCGCCGATTTCGCCGGTTCTTGCAGCGCTTAGAATAGCGGAAACTGTTTTCCCCACATTTTTGTCGCGAACAATAATCTCGAGTTTCGTACGCTCAATGGTACTGGTGTCGTAAATAACTCCACGGTAAACGCGGCCCTCGCGAGCCTGTCCGATACCCCTGACATCCCAGAAGGAGAAGAATTCGATCCCTGCTTCGTACAGCGCATCTTTTACTTCTTCAAATTTTGTTTTGCGTATAATCGCTTCAATTTTTTTCATTGTTATCGAATTTTAATGATTACAGAGAAATACCTACAGTGATAAAGAATCCGCCGGTAGTAGGATTTAGGATAACGGCTCCCGATACGGGCAGCGTGAAAGTATCGGTTATCTTCACTTCCTTCGATGTTCCGATATTGATATTACAGATTCCAAAGTCATCTTTTTCGTTTCCTTCGTCATCGGCATGTAACGTGTACTGGCCTTCACCAGCGCCAACACCGATACTAAATTTTTCAAAAGAATAACTGGCTTCTACATACACGTCGCCATCATTTTCTGAACCGTCTGCCGACATAGCACCATCGGGCAAAAACATATAGGCACCTGTTAACGACAAGCCTCCAAGCCCTACACCCACCATTGGCTCTATCGAATGATAGTCAGAGCTTGTCCAATCGCCCCCAAAGTAATAGTCGGTTACTGTTAAACTCAATGAATTTCCTTCGCCAAGATCAAAACTGTATCCGACATAAAGGTCCATTTCAAAGCCTTCGTCCACTGAAGAGCTAACTGAGCCCCATGCACCGATCGCAAAACCTCCGGCATTTAATTCAAGGGATGGCTGAAATGCAGGACCTGATCCAAATTTGGCCCCCCTCCAGATGTAGCTTGAGTAAATATCCAATCCGGTGCTCCACTCCTGCGCTTTTGCGCCGGGAGCAAAAAGAGTTACCAATAGTAACATACTTGCAGCAATGAATAGTGTTTTTTTCATAATCGTAAAAATTAAAAGTTATACTGTTAGATATTTTAGTTTTTCAATCTTTAGTATGCATTTTTCAATACCTTAATAGATTTTTTATTACTTTTTCTGTAGCTAACCCCCTTATTTTTCTTTCTTTATTCAAATAAAAATATTTTTTTGGCGACATACCCCTAAAAAATACACCTCACACATGTCGTTTAACAAATTATTAATGTTTGATGTCATTTTATTTCTTTTTGATATTATCAGTGCGCTTTTTATGTCTTTTATTTTACCTGATAGGGAATACAAAGATTTTTGTCCATACATCACCCTTTTCAAAATTGATCTGAAAACAAAAAAAAACAGCCCAGGCAGGCTGTTACAGAATAAAAAGACATAAGATGAAAAAAGTGCGCCTCATTGCACACAACAAGACGACTGACCCCAAAAAACAATGGTGCCGTAAATTGGGGGTAATAAACGTATGTAACTTAGAATTATCTCAGGATCAAGAGGTACATTTTTTGAAACCTCGAAGCCCGTTTATTTGGATTAAGAAAATTAATGGACTGACTGGTTACTTTTTTATGCTCGGTAAATTCGTGCGCCACTTCCATCTCAATTCCCTTCTCCTGCATTTCGGCATACCCGGCTTCAGTTGTATAGATCCAGGCACCGGGATGAGGCAAAAAGTCATCCAGCATTTCCGGGGTTTGCAGATAGGTTCCGTACGAATCGGAATAAAACAGCAACTCCCACAAACGGGCTTTTTCTCCGTAAATATTTAAAGTTGCTCCCGGTTCTGCCATTTTATTAAAAATTTCTGCAGCCTCAATCGAAGTTTCATACTTACACATATTGGGAAGCATGTTATAATTAATGGTAAACAAAAGCGCAGAAGAGGCCAACAGCAACATCAACATTTGTTTTTTCAGATCAATTTTCCGCAGAACAAAGTAAACCGCCCCTCCTGCCATAAGAACCACAATAATCCAATACAGAATTCTGGTTTCGGGGAAGAAAAAGGCAGACATAAACGGGATCATGGCCAAAAACAAAACCGTCACCACCTTATTAATAACCGAAATTACTTTTGCTTTTTTAGCAAACTGCTCCCTGGCAAAGTTCCGGACGGTCCACTTGGCGGTAATGATAAACATGAATGGAATCGCACTAAGCATGTAGTGTGGGTTTTTCTGCTTGGCTACACTCAGAATCCCCAGAAAGAAGACTACTGCCGCAATATTTGCTACCTCCACGGTTTTTATCTCTGATTTTTTCAGCCTGACCAGGCTTTTAATTTCATCAAACATGGCCACCACTAAAAACACGGTCCAGGGCAGCAACATGTACAACGAAGTATGAATATAAAACGAATAGTCGTTGTTTGTCCCCTGATAAGAACCAGTAACACGCCCCATGTTGTTGGTCCAGAAATAAAACTTTATGCCCTCCAGCCCAAACTGACGGAACAATCCGAGCAAGGCGGGAATAATAATAATCCCGACAATAAGGGCAGCAACCAACCACCGAAGATTAAAAATATCGCGCCATTGTTTATGCACCAGCAAACTGGCACCCACTGCAAAAGCGGGAATCAGCAATCCGACCGGCCCTTTTGTCACCATCGACAAACCAACTCCTACAGCGCCCAGGATAAACTGGTACCACTTCCGTTCTTTGAAATAGGCCATAAACTGCCAAACCGAAAAAACAACAAACGACACCATCATCGTATCGGTATGGATGTCGTTATGAAAATGAAGATAACCCAGCGAAGTTCCCCAGAAGAGCGCTGCCAGCAAACCGGTTTCTTTACCGTAGAAGAACTTGCCTAACCGATAAGTAGAATATATACCTAAAAGAGAAACTGTAATTACTGATATTTTATAAGCTGAAGCCGAATAACCAAACACACTAAACATTACTGCAGCCAGCCAGAATAACATCGGTGGCTTTTGATCGTAAGCTTCACCACCTATCGTAAGATTGATCCAGTCGTGATTTACAAGAATTTCGCGCCCCACTTGTGCGTACTTTGCCGCGTTCACCAACAAAGGCACCGGAAGTGAAGCAACGATTACAATGAGGACCAAAACAACTGCAGTGAGGATAAAATAACGATCTTTTGTCATATTGGTAATTTCAAATAGCTTACGAATAATAAAAATCTTAATTTTGGCGCAAGTTACAATTAAACGCTGAAATGAAACGGAGATGATCATTATTTTGAGATCATTAACAACAGAGACTGTTCATCCCGGTTCCATCGTATTCCATAAATAACAATTTTACAAAATGAGCAAAAAGGTATCAGGAATTTTAATCACCGACATTATCGTTTACGGAATTATCATTTGGTTTATTGCTTACGCCAAAATTAAAGGAATGGAAAGCTACGAAGCCTTCCGGGTAGTTGTTCGCGAAGACGGCTGGGTAGAATACCTCACGGCTCTTTTCCTTTTTCTCGGTGCCATTGTGCTCGGAATTAACGCGGTAAAGGCTATTCAACGAAAAGACAAAAAACAAATTCTTTTTTATACACTCTCCTGCCTTGTTTTTATTTTCGGCGCCGGTGAAGAAATTTCCTGGGGACAAAGAATACTGGGCCTTCATACAGGAGAATATTTCATGGAACACAACTACCAGGGCGAAACCAACCTTCACAACCTTAAAATCGATGGAGTTGACCTTAATATCCTCGTGTTTTCAAAACTGATGTTTGTGGCGCTGGTGGTGTATTTCATTCTTCTTCCTTTGTTAACCTGGAAAATGAAATCCTTCCGCAAACTGGTTATTGATTTTGGAGTTCCGGTACCGCGCTTACACCACATCGCGGTGTTCTTCATTACCAACATCGCAGTTCTCACATTGATACAAATGAAGAAAGAAAGTGAATTACATGAACTTGCACTGGCTGGAATTTTGTTTCTGATTTTCCTGAATCCTGCCAAAAAGATTAAAGACATCGTAATACGCAGCTAGCTGAATCTAACTGAAAGCAGCAGCTTGCTTTCTTCTCATTTTCATTAGTTTTCGTTTTTTGAGTGCCTTTCTGTTTCGGATCACTACATCCGGAAGATGATTAAAGAAGTGTTCGGTGAGGGTGTCTTTCCCACCCCATATTGGAATTTTTGCACCTATTCGCGTGCTGATATCGTACATCAGAAACTCAGACAATTCGAGACTTTTTGAACCGGCGGCGTAAACCATTTGCGTTGGATAGGCGAGATTCCCAAAAGTCGGGATCATTCCCACAAAAAGCGCAATCCAGCGCGGATGACGTTTTTCGGAAGGCAAAAACAAACGCTCGTAAACCATCCGCCCCAGCGTATAAAGCGTACGGTAAATTATACCTCCGAGCGCCACACCAAGCACCAGGGTTGCTTCACTGATGACACCGGCAGCATACAATGCCGGAAAAACAAACAATTCCACAACGTTCATTAACGGCTTCAACCCGATCAGTATAATAAAGTCGGACAGATACGGACTGGCAAGTTCCTTATCGGCCTGCCCCCTCAAAAAATCAGCACTCTTCTGATTTAACTGGCCCCGCTTTTCCCATTCTGTAATCCGTTGTTTCAACAACACATCAACACTCTGCTTCCGGTAATCGCCATTAAACAAAAAACGCACAGCATTTTTCAACACTTTGAGATACGGGAGGGAACGCAGCCACCGAAAAGCCGTCGAAGGCAGATCAACCAATACCTTCACAAACGCCTTTTTCGAGAAACGCAGCAATTCTTTTTTTACCCACTGTACTTTATTCCGAGAATAATAATCAGCCTCTTCGGAATTAATCTTTCCCTTAACAAGCTGATAATTGATACTTTTCTGAATCCGGCGAACCGACTTCCACGCCTTTTGATGCTGATCCAGCTGTTTTATACGTTCGAGCAAAAGAATAAAACCATCCTCACTCAACACCTGTACAATTGCTTCCCGCCGCTCGCCCAGATACGATCTTAGCTTCGGAATATCGACATCATCAAAGAGGGCACGCCGGTAACGTACCGACTTCGGCAGATAATACCCCAGCAACGAAAACGGATTTAAGGGAAACAAAGCCGGTACACCCGACTCGGCATCTATCCAAATCCAGGTTTTATCTTCTCCCAGAAGAAAATTGTTCAGCGCAATGGGATTGCCTTTTCCAGCCTGCCAAACCAGCCCGTCAAAACCCGATTCAGCGAGTTTCTCCTGCAAAGGCTTCATCACGTTTCGGGTGAGATCATCCAATTCCCAATCGCATTTCCCGGAAAAAGGATGGTGAAGCTTCGCGGGCCGTCCGCTCACAAACTCGGTAGATATTTTAAATGATTTTTCGGCTGCATGCCAACCGGCTCCATAAGATTTAGCAATTCGGACTTTTGTTCCAAACCAGAAATACAAAAGTTGCTCAAGTATTTCCCGTCTCAAATGTGCACTCATCACTGCATCTTCGCTCCAACCGTACGGATTGGGCGCCCCGGTAACAACATAGTTCACCAGGTCTGTCAGGCTATCTACCCCCGAGAATACCTTCACGGCCAGATCGTTGCCATTTTCAGACAAGCGATACACTTTCCCCGAACGGCCCTGTCCGATCAACCTGCCACTGACTCCTTGTTTTAAATTCGTTCCCATTGCTTTCAGACTACAAAAATACCAAGATTCGCCGATCTAACCCAAACGCATAGAGAAGGTTACCTGTATGTTAACAAACAAACAGGCATTACGGCTGAAGAACCCGCCAAAACCTTTTGGCAAGGCAGCGATTTTCAGCACACACAACAAAAGGAATAACATTAGGACAATGATTCTGCCCTTTGACAAGCTGGCTATTTTTTTAGCAATCCCTCCTTTTCATTCCAGGGATCGATAAAAACAAGTAACAAAATTGTAGCAAAAAGCGCCTCCCACAATTCCCAGATTCTTTTGTCGGGCACAAGCAGAATGGGCAAGGTGCACACAAGAAGTATAATTGAATACTTTATTCGAGGCATGGGAACACCAAATAAATCAACAAGATTTTTAAACCGATTCCACCTACGGTATAAAACAAGTGAAAGAACGAAATAGAATCCAAAGACAATTACGAGTCCTTGCGAGAATATCAGTTTATTCAGATTAACACCGCCAATCTCGAGATTATGCAGATTGGTTTCCCCCTGCAGGTTATTCTGCATAAAGTATTCGCCCGATTGAATACCAAAAATCCGCTGTCCCCATGAAATCTCTTCACCAAAAGCAAAAAAGGTACCCAAAACAATCAACACATTCAGAATCACCCAAAATTTATTTCGCGTGTTCCGCTGTCTGACCAAGCGGGCAACCGACAAACCGGAAATAGCCAGCAAAGCTAAAGCAGTAAGATTCTCAAAAGGACCGTCTTCGGCTACCATTTTATGATAAAAAGGCTCGGCAAAATAGAAAGAAGTGATTGCCAGTAACGAACTTGCAATAACGATGTACAATACAATCTTAAATGTTTTCATCTGCTTAACGTTCTTTATTTCGGGGAATCAACCACTTTTATCAAACTTACCTGTCGCTAAAAATTCGCAGGCAGTTGAAGGTGGAAATTTCCCCTGATCCAGGAGCACATGGTTTCCTGAATTTAATATTTTTTTAACCGCACAAATGTAGCAATATTCCCGAACACCCTTCAGGGAAAGACATCATTCTAATGGTAACCAAACGTAGTCATCAACATACCTTTCGCTGTAAAACAGATACGATCACCAAAAACATTTTTAATCCCATATATTATACATTTTGACCACCAAAACAACCTTCTGCTAACATTTGGCTCTTTTTCAGAAAATAAACAAACACGAAATTTTATCTTTGCAAACGCGGGATTAGGTGGGACAGCCCAATAAATAAAATTCAGTTCAAGCAAAAAACAGTTTGCTGGCGGAGTTTTCCGCACAATACAATAATAAACAGGCAGATCTCCTGTAAGTCAATGGGCAACAGGAAGAGCTAAATTCAACAAATACTTTGACAACATGAAACTCTGGGACAAAGGAACACCGGTAAACAAAGCCATCGAAGAATTCACCGTGGGAAAAGACCGTGAACTCGATCTTTATCTTTCCACGCACGATATACTCGGATCGATGGCGCACATCACCATGCTGGAATCGGTGGGATTAATTGGGAAAGAGGAACTCCCGGTTTTGCTCGCCGAACTAAAGCGACTATATAGCGAAGCAGCGGCCGGTAATTTTGTTATCGAAGAAGGAGTGGAAGACGTACACTCTCAGGTTGAATTTTTATTGACGCAAAAGCTCGGCGATCTGGGCAAAAAAATCCATAGCGGACGTTCGCGTAACGACCAGGTACTGCTCGACCTGAAACTGTTTACCCGCGATGCGATCAAAGAAATTGTGGAGAGCACTGCAACCCTGACAAGTATACTGCTCAAAAAAGCAGAGGAAACAAAAGAAATCCTTCTGCCTGGCTACACTCACCTGCAGGTGGCCATGCCTTCGTCTTTCGGGCTTTGGTTTAGCGCATATGCCGAAAGCCTCACCGACGATCTTGAACTGCTGGCTTCCGCATTTAAAATCACTAACCAGAATCCACTGGGGTCGGCAGCAGGCTATGGCTCTTCGTTCCCGTTGAACCGCCAGATGACAACCGATCTGCTTGGATTCAACAACATGAATTACAACGTAGTTTATGCTCAGATGGGACGTGGGAAAGTCGAAAAAATCGTTTCGTTTGCCCTCTCCAACCTGGCGGCTACACTTTCAAAACTTGCCTACGATGTTTGCCTCTTTATGAGTCAGAACTTCAATTTTGTAAGCCTACCGTCCGAATTCACCACCGGCTCGAGCATTATGCCGCACAAAAAGAACCCGGATGTTTTTGAACTTACCCGGGCACGATGCAATAAATTACAGGGAGTCCCCGGTCAAATCAGCATGATTATCAACAATCTGCCGAGTGGCTACTTCCGCGACCTGCAAATGGTGAAAGAAGTATTTCTGCCGTCGTTTAAAGAAATGAACGACTGCCTGAACATCGTTACGCTTGCTATCGAAAACATGACAGTAAATACAAATATTCTGAATGATTCGAAGTACGATTATTTATTCAGCGTAGAAGAAGTGAACAAACTTGTTCTAAACGGAGTTCCCTTTAGGGAGGCCTACAAACAGGTTGGAGCACAGATTGAAGAAGGCAGTTTTCATCCTGAAAAATCGGTAAAACATTCCCACGAGGGGAGCATTGGCAACCTTTGCCTGGATGAAATTGGCAAAAAAATGGAAAACACATTGCAAAGCTTTCACTTTGAAAGCATTGAAGAAGCCAAGCATAAGTTACTAAGCAAATAGCTTAACGTCCTAAAATCCTGACAAATGTCATGATTTTGGAAGCAAATTAACCTTCCATTACGGATTTAGATCTTAAAAACCAAAGTTAATTGTATGTTATTAAACAAGTAATTTTGGATGATTGATTGTGAATCTTAACGTCTTTAATTATTTTTGATTTCACTCCGTAAGTAAAATTTAATTTTAACTTACAATTTGGCAGTGCTTAATTTTAGACAGCGGTTATCACTGTACATTAAGGGAAATTTAAACAGAAAGGAATGATGATGCAGACAAAAAAACCTGTAGCGAGAGGATTGTACCGCCCCGAATTTGAACATGGGAGTTGTGGTATCGGCTTTGTAGCAAACCTAAAAGGGAGAAAGAAACACAGCGTGATTTCTGATGCTTTGTCGATGCTTGAACGTATGGAACATCGCGGGGGTACCGGGTTTGATATTAAGAGCGGTGACGGTGCAGGGATATTACTACAAATTCCACATGAACTTTTCATGGAAGAATGTCCAAAGCAGGGCATTAAATTACCTCAATTTGGAGAGTATGGCGTAGCCATGATTTTCTTCCCCAAGGAAGACGGAAAACGTTCGGAATGTAAAGATATTATCGGAAGGACACTTAAGAAATTTGGACTACCCTTCTTAGGTTATCGTGAAGTTCCGGTTGACAATTCGGATTTGGGCCGCGATTCGCTGGCTTCCGAACCCTATATCGAACAGCTTTTCATCGGAAAGCCCGATGGCATGACAGTGGAAGAGTTTGACCGCAAACTTTTTGTTTTCAGAAAATATACCGAGAAACTGGCACGTGATTCAGTTGCCGGTTTGGGATTCAATGGCATGAACATTATTTCATGTTCTTACAAAACCATTATTTACAAAGGACAGCTAACCACCGGACAGGTTTCTTTATATTTCAAAGACCTCACCAATCCGCTGGCGGTTAGCGCATTATCACTTGTTCACTCACGTTTCTCTACAAATACTTTCCCTTCGTGGAAACTGTCACAGCCATTCCGCTTTATTGCGCATAACGGCGAGATCAACACCAACAAAGGTAACATCAACTGGATGCGTGCCCGCGAAGTACTTCTGCAATGCTCAGCATTCACAAAAGAAGAACTGGAAATGATCTTCCCCATCTGTGACATCAGGGATTCAGACAGCGCCAACCTCGACATGGTTATCGAAATGCTGGTTTTGAGTGGAAGATCCTTACCTCATGTGTTGATGATGCTTATTCCTGAAGCATGGCAAAACAATCCTGACATGGATCAGAAAAAGAGAGACTTCTATGAATTCTATTCTGCCATGATGGAACCGTGGGATGGTCCGGCATCAGTATGTTTTACCGACGGAATACTAGTTGGAGCGACACTCGACCGTAACGGCTTGCGTCCGTCCCGCTATTGTCTCACGGAAGACGACACATTGATTATGTCTTCGGAAACCGGTGCAATTGATGTTCCTCACGACAAGGTGAAAATCAGAGGCCGTCTGCAACCGGGAAAAATGTTTGTTGCTGATTTGCAACAAGGTCGCATTATTTCTGACGAAGAAGTTAAAGCTGAAATTTGCTCAAGCCAGCCTTATGGCGAATGGGTAAAAAACAATATGACTTACCTGGATGATCTTCCTTTTATTCCCGACCTGGAACTAAAAGACCCGGATAAGAAAACACTCTTTAAAAGACAAAAGGCATTTGGATTTACGCATGAAGACATTGAGGTCATCCTGAAACCCATGGCAAAAACCGGAGGCGAAGCCTTGGGTTCAATGGGTGCTGACAATCCGCTGGCTGTCCTTTCCGATCGCCCGGTGCATCTGGCACATTACTTTAAGCAGTTATTCGCACAGGTAACCAATCCACCAATCGACCCCATCCGGGAGCGTATTGTTATGGACTTAAGAACCTATGTCGGTGGTTTTAAAAATATCCTGACTGAATCGCCGGAGCACTGCCGCAGAATTGCAGTTCATCAACCGGTTTTAACCAACGAACAATTGGTAAAACTGGCTTATGTTGATCATACACACTTCCAAACCAAAAAAATTAGCATCGTTTTCCATGCTAATGGAAAAGAAGGAACATTGGAGAATAAACTGGAACGTTTGTGTCAATACGTAGAAGATGCCATCGACGAAGCATACTCTATCATCTTGTTGACCGACTTTGCAGTCAGCACCGACCATGCTCCAATTCCATCTCTCCTGGCAGCCTCGGCTGTTCACCACCACCTTATTCGTGTTGGGAAAAGAGGGAAAGCTGACATTATAATGGAAGCCGGAGATGTGCGTGAAGTTCACCATTTTGCCACTTTATTGGGTTACGGTGTTTCTGCCATTAACCCATACATGGCTATCGATACCATCAAAAATCTGGTGGATGAAGGAAACCTTGGAAATCTTACCAAGGAACAAGCCGTCCAGAATTACGTGAAAGCGATCGGCAGTGGACTGCTGAAAGTATTTTCGAAAATGGGTATTTCAACTTTGGCTTCGTACCAGGGCGCGCAGATTTTCGAAGCCGTTGGTTTGAAACAGGAAGTGGTTGACAAATACTTCACCGGAACCGTTAGCCGTGTAGAAGGCTTAAGCCTTGACGACATTGCCAAAGAAGCCATGATGCGTCATCGCAAAGGATTTCCAACCCGTCAGGGTGGACCAAAAGTGCTCGAACCGGGTGGTGAATATCATTGGCGCAAAGACGGAGAACGTCACTTGTTGAGTCCGGAAGCCATCCAGCTTATCCAGGAAGCAACAAGAAAAAAGGATTACGAGAAATATAAAAAATATTGTAACGTAGTAGACGATCAGGCAAAAGCCGCTTTCACCTTACGTGGGTTGATGGATTTTAATTCCGATCGGAAATCAATCCCACTCGAAGAGGTGGAGTCGGCCAAAAGCATTCTTACCCGTTTTGCTACGGGAGCAATGTCGTTTGGATCGATCTCGTGGGAAGCACATACTACGCTCGCCATTGCCATGAACCGCATTGGCTCGAAATCAAACTCAGGAGAAGGGGGTGAAGACCCAATTCGCTACACCAAACTGCCAAATGGCGACGATATGTGCTCTGCCACCAAGCAGATTGCATCCGGACGTTTCGGTGTAAACAGCTACTACCTGAGCATGGCCAAAGAGCTGCAGATTAAAATGGCTCAGGGAGCAAAACCGGGAGAGGGAGGTCAACTTCCGGGACATAAAGTAAATGGCTGGATTGGGCGTACCCGTAACTCAACTCCGGGAGTAGGATTAATTTCGCCTCCTCCTCACCACGATATTTATTCGATTGAGGATTTGGCACAGTTGATTTTCGACCTGAAAAACAGTAACCGCGATGCACGTATCAACGTGAAACTGGTTTCTGAAACAGGAGTAGGAACGGTTGCTGCCGGCGTTTGTAAAGCAAAAGCCGATGCTGTGCTGATTTCAGGATTTGATGGAGGAACAGGTGCATCGCCAATTAGCTCAATTAAACATGCCGGTCTGCCATGGGAACTTGGGTTATCAGAAACACACCAAACATTGGTTCGCAACCGCTTACGTAACCGTATTGTGGTTCAGGCGGACGGACAGATGAAAACCTCGCGTGACCTTGCTATTGCCACCTTACTGGGTGCCGAAGAATGGGGCGTGGCTACCATGGCCCTTGTGGTGGAAGGCTGTATCATGATGCGCAAATGCCACAGCAACACATGTCCTGTGGGTGTGGCCACACAGAACGAAAGATTACGTGGTTTATTTAAAGGCAATCCGGACCATGTTGTAAACTTCTTCGAATTCCTGGTTGAAGGTCTTCGTGAGATTATGGCAGAACTCGGCTTCCGCACGATCAACGAAATGGTGGGTCAGTCGCAGTGTCTGAAATTTAAAGACGATATCGATCACTGGAAATACAAAGGTCTTGACCTGAGCCCAATTCTTTTTAAAGAAACGATTGGCGCTGAAGAAGGTCTTTACTGCACCAAAAAACAAGATCACCAGATGGAAGAAATTCTCGACTGGAAATTTGTTGAAGCTGCACAAAAAGCAATAAAAGACGGTGAAAAGGTAGCCGCAGAATTCGAGATTAAAAACATCAACCGTAGTGTTGGTACCGTTCTGTCGCACGAAGTAACCAAAGTATATAAAGGCGAAGGCTTGCCTGACGGAACCATCCATTTTAAAATGAAAGGTTCAGCCGGACAATCGTTTGGTGCATTTGTTTGCAAAGGTATCGAATTGGAGGTTGAAGGAGATGCGAACGACTATTTCGGAAAAGGATTATCCGGAGGTCATTTGACGATCTACCCGGCTAAAAATGTACAATTCATTCCTGAACAGAATATCATTGTAGGTAACGTATGTTTCTACGGGGCCACAAACGGAGAAGCTTACATCCGCGGTGTTGCCGGCGAACGTTTCTGTGTTCGTAATTCGGGAGCAAAAGTAGTAGTTGAAGGAATTGGCGACCACGGTTGCGAATACATGACCGGAGGAACAACCGTTATTCTGGGTAAAACCGGAAGAAACTTTGGTGCAGGAATGTCGGGCGGTGTTGCCTATGTACTCGATATCGACGGCAATTTCCCCAGCCTTTGTAACAAGGGAATGATTCAGCTGGAAAGAGTGGAGAACAAGCAGGATCAGGAAGAACTGAAAGCTATGATCCAGAAACACTTGGACAAAACAGGGTCAACCGTTGCAGAATATGTTCTTTCTGACTGGAACGAGACAATAGGCAAATTTGTAAAAGTTATTCCAACCGATTACAAACGCATGCTGAACTACATTGAAGAAGCCCGCAAAACGGGGAAATATGAAAAAGAGTCTGATGTTATTGATGCTGCATTTGATATGCATCTGGCCAACTTGTAATTTTTAGAGACGTTAAGACATGGGAAAGCCAACAGGATTTTTAGAATATCAAAGAATATCCAATCCAACGCGTAAAATTGAGGAGCGACTGAAAGATTGGAACGAAGTATACATTCTTCGCGACAAAGAAACATGCGAGACGCAAGGTGCCCGCTGTATGGATTGCGGAGTTCCTTTTTGCCACCGCGGTGCGCTACTGCACAACGGAGCCTCGGGATGTCCGGTGTACAACCTGATACCCGAATGGAACGACCTGATTTATAAAGGCCACTGGAGAGAAGCACTTGATCGTCTTCACCACACCAATAATTTTCCTGAGTTTACAGGAAGAGTGTGCCCTGCTCCCTGCGAGGCCGGATGTGTGCTCGGAATTAACGAGCCTGCCGTAACCATTCACGATAACGAAAGAACCATTATCGACAATGGATTTGACCAGGGATGGGTAGTTCCGGAACCACCGGAAAGCCGCACCGGTAAAACTGTTGCCGTTGTTGGATCGGGTCCGGCAGGACTGGCATGTGCTGCGCAATTAAACAAAGCCGGCCACACTGTTACTGTTTTCGAACGCGACGACCGTATTGGCGGATTGCTGATGTACGGAATTCCAAATATGAAACTGGATAAAGAGGTAGTGCAACGACGGGTGGATATTTTGGCCGCCGAAGGCATTATCTTCCAAACCAACACTGAAATCGGGAAAGACATTCGCACCAAAAAATTAATCGAAGATTTTGATGCCGTTGTTTTAACCACCGGTTCTACCAAACCTCGCGATTTAAAGGTTGAAGGCCGTGAGTTGGATGGCGTTCATTTTGCCATGGAATTCCTGGCTGCCAATACAAAAAGTTTGCTCGACAGCCGACTTGAAGATGGCAAATACATCTCGGCAAAAGATAAAAATGTAATCGTAATTGGAGGTGGTGACACCGGTACCGACTGTGTGGCAACATCGTTGCGTCATGGCTGTAAAAGCATTACTCAGCTTGAAATTATGCCGCAGCCTCCAAAAGAACGCAACAAAGCTATTAACCCATGGCCCGAATGGCCCGGCAGCGAAAAGACCGATTACGGTCAGCATGAAGCGATTGTCGCGAAAGGAAAAGATCCGCGCCAATATTCTGTAATGACCACTAAAATTGAAGGAAACAATGGCAAAGTAAAAGCCTTGCACACCGTACAGGTGGAATGGGTAAAAACGGATAACGGCGGCAGAATGCCTCAGGCAATTCCCGGAACAGAAAGATACATGAAAGCAGACCTGGTACTGTTGGCGATGGGTTTCCTGGGTCCTGAGGATAAAATTGCGGAAGAGCTGAATATGGAACGCGATCCAAGATCGAATTATAAAGCAGAGTACGGCCAATTTAAAACCAGCATTAAAAAGGTTTTTGCTGCCGGAGATGCCCGTAGAGGACAGTCGCTGGTAGTTTGGGCCATTAATGAAGGACGTGCCGCTGCCCGCGAAGTGGATCTTTACTTAATGGGCGACACTGTATTGCCATAACAAAAAAAGGCTATGCATTGCCTGTAAGTTAATTGCGATCGTCGTGGAAATGCAAACGAGCGTAAGCAAACATCGGTAGTGAAAACTGCCGGTGCTGCAGAACAAGGAGCAAGCACGGTTGTAACTTATTCCAGACCGGAAAAGCAGAACACAGAACGTTGATGTTTTTCGCAGGAAATAATGGTACAAGCGATTTAAAACAGATTGATTTGGATTAAAATCAAATAGTGCAGTTTTTTCAGGGGGACCGGATAAAAGGACATTTTCCTAACTAATCACTATTCCTTGACCAGAACGTGATGAAGCCGGTTACCCCTTTTTTGTGCCTGATTTTCAGCAATTATAACGTCAGCTCGATTCCTTCCGGGCGTCGGTGTTTCCAGCGGCGATGAGACCAAAGATAGTATTCGGGAGTTTCCCTGATGATTTCTTCCATCTTTCGGATATAAGCCAGCATGATATCTTTCGACTCTACATTTTTTGGCTCTTCAAACATTAACGATACATCAGCTTCATACTTTCCTCTGCCTGTTTTCTTCAGATGAAGAAAGAATACCGGCTGATTGGTTTTTATCGCAATCTTTTCGGGGCCGGAAAAAAACGGAGCTTCACGGTTTAAAAACAGGGTCCAGAAAGGCGAATCGGCCGAAGGCGTTTGATCGGCAGCCAGCCACAAGGCTACCGGTTCTTTTTTACGAACCGCATCGATGGCCATGCGCGCCGATTTATGTACCGGAACCGAAACACCACCCCACTTCTCGCGCGAGTGAGCAATAAACTTGTCGAGCGCCTGATTTCCCCGCATAGGATTCACAATCATCAGCAGCTTGTTGTCCCAGCGCTTTTGAATAGAACTACACCATTCCCAGTTGTTGTAATGAAATCCGAGCAAAATAATGCTTTTCCCCTGGCTCGTATATTCACTCACCTGATCCATCCCTTTAACCGTCAACCTTTTCTTCATTTCGGCATCGTTCATACTGTATAACTTCACGGTTTCAAGCGCAAAGTCACAAAAATGCCGGTAGAATTTATTAGCAATCTGATTTTTCTCCTCTTCTGACTTTTCGGGAAAAGCATAAGTCAGATTTTCAAGAATAACTTTCTTCCGGTACTTTACAACGTTCTTCAAAAGAAAGTATAGGACATTTGAAATACCATAAATCACCCAAAAAGGAAGTATGGAAAGAAAACGCAGGAAAAGGACCAGTGTCCCGTTGCCGATCTTTTTGAAAAATCCTTCGTGGTAGCGTTTATCTCGTTTTGCCAGTTCTTTATCAATCATTGTTTTCTCTTTTTACTGAATAAGCGGTGCGGTTGCCGGGCGTTGGTGCTTCCAGCGCCTGTGGCTCCACAAATAATATTCGGGTGCCTCGTATATGGCTTCTTCCATTTTGCGAATATACGTCAGCAATATTTCATTCGGAGCAGCTTTAACCGGTTCTTCCACCATCAGCGTAAATTCGTATTCGTATTTTCCCCGTGCTACTTTCTTAACCTTCTGGAAAAACACAGGTTGATTTGTTTTTCGCGCAATCTTTTCAGGGCCCGTATAAAATGCTCCCTCGCGGTTCAGAAACAAGGCCCACGATCCCAATTCGGGCAAGGCCCTCTGGTCGGCCACCAGCCACAACAACGAAGGCTTGCTCTTTTTAGCTGCGTCAAAAGCCGCTTTTGCAGCACGCCCCATTTGCACTGCCTGTCCGCCCCATTTTTCGCGCGAAAGTAATAAAAAGTCATCCATTGGCGGGTTATTCCTCATTTTATTGTACACCATCAGGATATGATGCTTCGATTGTGTTTGAAGGTAACTCCCCCACTCCCAGTTATTGTGGTGACAAGCCAGCACGATTACACCTTTCCCTTCTTCCGCATACCGGTTCATCTCTTCCACTCCAATAAAGCGCACCCTTTTTTGAATCTCTTTTTCTTTCATGTAATGCAATTTCGCGGATTCCAGGAAAACATCGGAAAGATGCCGGTAAAAGCGATTCTGCAGTTCAACAATTTCTTCATCTCTTTTATCCGGAAATGCAGCTTTAAGATTTTCGAGAATCACGGCATTTCTATACTGTACGATGTACTTCAGCACAAAATAAATCCCGTCAGCCAACAAATACAAAGCGCCAAAGGGTAATCGCGCCATTGCCTTCAAAAGCAACACCACAAATACATTTGAAGCTCCTGATAACCCGTCCCCGGTCTTCTTGCTTTTCCTGTTTGTTTTGGTCATGTTGTAAAAGGCGGTGAAGAAAATAATAACCTTTAAAATGCATTAAAAGTGGTTTCAAAACTACATTTTTAAGCTTACATTCGCTAAAATTATTGTTACTATCGATACAAAGCAACATCATGAAGACAATTATTTCAATTCTGTTATTTACCGTTTTTGGGTATAATCTTATGGCACAAAGTTCTATCATTGCTCATCGGGGCGCTTCTTACCTGGCACCTGAAAATACGGTCGCTTCGGCTAAGCTGGCGTGGGAACTTGGCGCTGACGCCGTGGAAATTGACATTCACCTGGCCAAAGACAACCGGATTATGGTGATACACGACAAAAACACCAAAAGAACCTGTAACGGCAAAAAGAACCTCGAAATAAAAACAACACCTTCGATTCTGCTGCGTGACCTCGATGCTGGTATTTGGAAAGGTGAGGAATTTAAAGGTGAGAAAATTCCGTACTTATCGGAAGTTATTCAAACCATTCCGGCCAACAAAACGCTGGTGGTAGAAATTAAATGCGGTGCTGAAGTCGTTCCGTTGCTGGAGCGGGTGCTGGAAGAAAGCGGAAAACAGGATCAAATTGTATTTATCAGTTTCGACTGGAATACGATTGTGAAAGCGCAAAAAGCTTTTCCGAAAAACAAATGTTACTGGCTGAGTTCAGCAAAACAAGGATTGACCCAGAAAATGGAGGAAGCCGCTACTAAAGGGCTCGCCGGAGTGAATCTGCAAAGTTCCATCATCAGCGAGGAAGTAATGGCAACTGCAAAAAAGCTAAACCTCGAAATGTTGGCATGGACTGTTGACGATCCCGCTGAAGCCAAACGCCTTGCTGACATCGGCGTGTCAGGGATTACCACCAACCGACCCAAATGGTTAAAAGAAGAAATGGCAAAATTATAATGCAAAAAGGGAATCTCGCGATTCCCTTTTTTTTGACGTTTTTTGAACAGTGCTAAATCGTAAAATAACCAAGTATTAATTATACGATCAAAACTACGAAATAACTATGTTAAAGACATTTAATGAAAACCGCGTTACTGTTAAACAAAATTTAGCTTTGTTAAAATGTGTGTCCAACTGTGAAAATCATTGAATGAAAGTTAATTATACCCGGCTACGTGCAACTACCAGTTGAAAAGCACCTTTTCCGATTGCCTGCGCTTTTTCAATGGAAAGCCCGTTTCCCGGCAAGATCGATTCCAAACCACCGGCGCGAGTATAACTTTTAAAATTCCGGTTATGATCTCTCCCGGCCAGAAACTCCGCCACTCTTGAAGCAACTCCCACATAATTTCCGGGTAGCGGAACGGCATAGTCAAGAACGACGATTTTATTGGCCACCTTTTGAATCTCAAGTAAAACAGGATGGCGCAAATCAGGATCAAACTGATGCAAGGCGAGTGAAAGAATAGCCACATCAAATTTGTCGCCATAAAACCTGGACAAATCCCTCGCGTCTTCATCATAAAACCGGGCATCAGTGAGTTTGCGCTTATTCGCTTCCTTTTGAGCAAAACGCACCATCGAGTCGCTTAGATCAACACCGGTAACTGAAGCCGTCAACCGGGCCAGTTCAAAAAGCTGTGCTCCCGTTCCACAGGCAACATCAATAACCCGATCTCCCGGGTTAATATGCTGCGACACTCGTTTTCTCAACTGCTGTAAAAAAGGATCGATTACTGTGCTGTAAAAAATACCCGACTCTACCATCTCGTACTTTATTGTCGATTTGAAAAATAACCATTTTTATTGCAATGAAAAAGTGCAGGCTGAAATGAGTTCCCATTCTTTATTCTTTTACGGAAAACCCCTTTCTCCTATTTTTGTTATTAACTGAAACAAAACAATATGCAAAGATTCAAGTCCTTAATCCTGATTATTTTCGTGGTTTTTACAGCATTCAAGTCCGACAAACCAGCCTACCTTCTTTTTGACAAAGATGGGAAAACCACTAAGTATGAAAAGCTACTGCGACAAATCGAAGACGCTGATATTGTTCTTTTTGGCGAACTGCACGACAATCCGATTTCGCACTGGCTGGAACTGGAAGTTACAAAAGACATGTATGAAATAGCAGGGAACAACCTGATCTTGGGAGCAGAAATGTTTGAAACCGACAATCAGCTCATTTTAACCGAATATGTTGACAGCCTGATTTTGACCAGCAGGTTTGAAGACGAAGCCAAATTATGGCCCAACTATAAAACCGACTACAAACCTTTAGTTGAATTCGCCCGCACAAACAAGCTTACTTTTGTAGCTACCAATGTACCCCGACGCTATGCTTCGCTGGTAAATGCGAAAGGCCTGGAAGCCCTGGAAGAACTCCCCGAAGAAGCAAAAGCCTATCTTCCTCCGCTGCCAATTGCATACGATCCGACCCTTAACTGCTATAAAAGCATGTTGGAAATGGAAGGAATGGGAAGTCATGTAAACGAGAATTTTCCGAAAGCACAGGCGATAAAAGACGCCACCATGGCCAATTCCATCCTGAAACACTGGGAGCCCGGGAAAAAACTGCTTCATTACCACGGCGCCTACCACAGTCAAAATTTCGAAAGTATTTATTGGTACCTGAAACAGTACAAACCCGAGCTACGAATTGTTACCATCCACTGTGTTACCCAAAATGATATTTCGGAACTGGAAAAGGATAATACCGGACTTGCTGATTTTACCATCTGCATAGACGAGGATATGACACGAACAAGGTGAAACTTCGAATCGGCATTATTGCCGGACGAGGCCATATAACGTAAAAAAGGCAGCATTTAAATGTCGCCTTTCTTTACGGTGCGAATGGAGAATATTTTTAAGGGAGGGAAGTTGTTCTTTTTCGCATTGCAATATAATCGAGGATTTCCTATTTTTAAATACCTAATTTTAGGTATTTTAGCAAAGCCATGTTAACATAAGCTGTAATGTAAGGAATCAGAAAAATGGATAACGAAAGTGTAGCAAGAATCAAGGAGGCATGGAAACCCAACAAAATTGAGAAACCGGTAAAAACAGAATTATACCTGAACGTTATTGAACAAGTTGCCAACTTGTTCTCGGCAGGAAGTTTCTACTATTACATCTTAAATTTTGAAACCCTCCAAATGGAATATGTGGATAAAAGAATTGAATCGATACTGGGATTTAAACCTGCTGAATGGAGCTTAGATAAAGCGTTTGAACTGATACACCCCGAAGATCTGAATCAAATGCACCGAAAGGAAGCCGCAGCCGTCGATTTTCTTCTTAACCGAATCCCTCCTGAAGACATTTTACACTACAAAGTGGTTTACGTGATTCGCATCAGGCATGCGAATGGCAGCTACAAAACCATCCTTCATCAATCAAAAACACTCAGTTTATCTGAAGATAAAAAAGCGCAGCAGGTACTGGGTATCCACACCGATGTCAGCTATCTGGACATGCCCATCGACAACAAAATATCGTTTATCGGCGATGGCCGTCCTTCCTATTATGCCATATCCACCGACGATGATTTTATTCCGAAACAATACAACTATGAAACGCTTTTCACTCCTCGGGAAAAAGAAATTCTGAGAAATATTGCCAATGGACAAACTTTTGGAGAAATCGCAGAAATCCTGAATATTTCACCTCATACCATCAATACCCACAAGAAAAATATTCTACGCAAAACCGATTGTAAAACCACCACTGAACTGATCGCGCGCTGTGTTCGGGACGGTATTATTTAACTATTTGTAGAAATTCATTTCTTCGAGGTACTCCCATGTTTTGGGAGGTAAAAAATGCCGGACATCTTTCCCTTCACTAATCGCATTTCGGATAAAGGATGCCGATATTTCCATTAGTGGAGCATCTGCTGCGATTGTTATATTTTTATGATTAACCAGCACCTTTGATGGATCAAAACCCGGACGGGGATAAACAACCACACCATAATTTTCCAGAATGGTTTCGAAGTTTTTCCACTTGTGAAAACTCTCCAGATTATCAGAACCCATCATAATAACAAAGTCGTAGTTCGGATGCTGTTCTTTTAAATATGCGAGAGTATCTACTGTGTAACTGGGTTTGGGCAGGTTGAATTCGATATTGGAAGCCCGCAAGCGGTCGTCGCCTTCCACGGCGCGATGCACCATTTCGAGGCGTTGGTAATCGTCGAGCAGGTTATTCTTTTTTTTATGCGGATTATGCGGCGAAACCACAAACCAAAGCTGATCAATATCGGTGAACTCCACCATGTAATTGGCAATCGCCAGGTGCCCGATGTGAATCGGATTGTACGAGCCAAAGTACAAACCAACTTTTAAGCGGAGATTGGTTTTTGGTGCGAGTATGTCGATAACCGGATTGCTCATGAATGTTTAAAGTCGCAATATTGAATGTTCAATATTCAAAAATAGTGCATTATTTGTGAGTTGAAAATTGAATATTGATTATTGGATATTTTGACTTCGTGTTTATTCATCGGATGAAAGTTCAGCATTTTTTGAATCAGATTCCAACCCGTTGACTGATGGATGAAATGACAACCCAATGCTAGTCCGCTAAGAACTTTCCAATTACCTTTTCCACCTCGTCGCAGGCTTCTTCGAGCTTGTCGTTTACAATTACCACGTCAAATTTGGGTGCGAAACTGAGTTCATGTTCAGCTTTGGCAATTCGCATGGCAATTTTCTCCTCGGTTTCGGTTGAACGGGCCGTTAAACGGTTTCTCAACTCTTCCACCGACGGTGGCTGAACAAAAACCGCCAGCGCCTCATCGCCATAATATTTCTTGATGTTTAACCCACCGACTACGTCCACATCAAAAATCACGTTCTTGCCTTCTTCCCGAATACGTTCCACCTCGCTTTTAAGGGTTCCGTAGAAGATTCCGGAATAAACTTCTTCCCACTCCAGAAAATCGTTTTTTTCTATTCTTTCCTTGAATTCCGATTCGGAAAGAAAGTAGTAATCTTTTCCATGGGTTTCGGTATGACGCGGTGCACGCGAAGTGGCCGAAACTGAAAATTCGAGATTAAAGCCTTTATCGAGTAAATGACGTACGATAGTGGTTTTACCGGCTCCCGACGGAGCAGAAAATATAATAAGCTTTCCTTTCATAAATGAGCTTCAAGCCACCAGCCTCTAGCTGCGGGCTTTTCTTTGAACTTTAAACACTAAACTCTGAACTACAGTACATTTAACAACTGCTCCTTCACCCGTTCCAGATGATCTTTCATGTGAACAACAATGCGTTGAATGTTGCTGTCGTTGGCTTTGGAACCGATGGTATTGATCTCGCGGCCAATTTCCTGCGAAATAAACCCAAGTTTTTTACCTGAAGATTCCTTTAAACCGGCCGTTTCGTAAAAGTAATTACAGTGGTTGTTCAGACGCACTTTTTCTTCGTTGATATCCAGTTTCTCAAGGTAAAAAATCAGTTCCTGCTCAAAACGATTCTGATCCACGTTACCGTTCATCTTCAGGCTTTCCAGGTTGTCCGTCAGCCTTGTTTTTACGGCTTCGATCCGTTGTTTTTCAAAAGGCTCGATATCTTTCAGCAACTGATGAATGCTTTTTACATTTCCGATAATATCCGTTTCGAGCGCCAATCCTTCCTTGTCGCGAAACGTATCGATATCATTCAGCGCTTTTCTAATATTCGCTTCGATGGTTTCCCATTCCTGCTCGTCGAGCGATTCGTATTCGGTTTTTACCACATCGGGTAAACGCAAAGCAGCATGCAACGTACGATGATCAGTGGTAAGTCCCAGTTTATCACTTACCTCTTTCAGCTGATGAAAATACCCTTTCAGAATCTGTTCGTTGATTTTGGAATTGGTTTCATCACCCAGATTTTCGACATAAATATTTAAATCAACTTTTCCACGAACCAGTTTTTCGGAGATTAGCTTACGAATTTCTATATCCTTTTCGCGATACAATGCGGGTGTGCGGGTATTAATATCGATTTGTTTGCTGTTCAGCGATTTTATTTCGATGGTTATTTTCTTGTTGTTTATCTCAAATTCGGCTTTCCCAAAGCCGGTCATCGATTTTATCATGTGTTAAAAATTTTGTCCTAAGTTAGTTATTAAGTCGAAGCAACGAGCTACTGAACCAATGTTTTAAGCAATCACTCCAGAACCAATTAATTCATCGCCGTCGTACCAGGCTGCAAACTGCCCCGAAGTGATTCCGCGCTGCTCGTTTTCGAATAAAAACCAGGCTCCGTCTTCGCGCAAATGAATGGTTCCTTTTTCGAGCGGCTGACGGTAACGGATGCGGATTTCGTAGTCGCGCTTCTCTCCCTCCTGCATTTTCAAATCGGTCCTTATCCAGTGCACATCTTCGTTGGCAATAAACAATCCTTTCCGGTGTAAGCCCGGATGATTCTGTCCTTCGCCCACATAAACAATATTCCGTTTTACATCGGTACCAATTACAAACAACGGTTCTTTGTGCCCGCCAATGTTTAGTCCCTTTCTTTGCCCGATGGTATAAAAATGTGCGCCTTCGTGTTCTCCAATCACTTGTCCGTTCCAGGGTTTATACGGAAACGGAAAACAGAGCTTACGATAGTTTTCTTCGTTTATTTCAACTTGCTTTTTCTTTTCCATGAAAGCAGCCGGAATCTCAATAACGTTACCCGCTTTTGGTTCAAGTTGCTGCTGAAGAAAAGTAGGAAGATCAACTTTACCAACAAAACAAATCCCCTGCGAATCCTTACGTTCAGCAGTCGGAAGATTTTGCTCGCGGGCAATTTCGCGCACTTCGGGTTTTAACAAATCACCAATCGGAAACATGGCTTTCGACAGCTGCTCCTGGCTTAATTGGCATAAAAAATAACTCTGATCTTTATTCGGATC
Organism: Maribellus sp. YY47; assembly: GCF_023111095.1. Lineage (GTDB taxonomy): Bacteria > Bacteroidota > Bacteroidia > Bacteroidales > Prolixibacteraceae > Draconibacterium. Next base: position 135,755 of record NZ_JALGYW010000001.1, on the reverse strand, counting down.
TTTCCCGGCCAGCAACTGATGAATGGTTTCGCCGTTTACTACCACCTCACTTTTGCGGCAATAATGCCCGGTTGCCACAAAATCGGCATCAAACTTCATCGCTTCTTCGAGGAAGGTATCAAATTTGATTTCCCGGTTACACAGCACGTCGGGATTGGGTGTGCGGCCCGCCTGGTATTCGGTAAACATATAGTCGATCACACGCTTTTTGTAATCCTTGCTTAAATCAACAATATGAAACGGAATGTCCAGTTTTTTGGCCACCATTTTTGCAATCAGCGAATCTTCTTCCCAGGTACACGAGCTGGTAAGCACACCTTCGCGTTCATGATAATTGATCATAAACAGTGCGATCACATCGTAGCCCTGCTGTTTCAGCAAATACGCAGCTACGCTTGAATCAACTCCGCCCGATAATCCTACAACCACTCTTTTCATGGCGCAAAAGTAGAAAGATAAAATCCAATTCTGCAAACAGCTTTCGAAAAATGAAGATTTGTTAAACAGATTTATCCTGTTCTATTTCAAAGTTTTATCAAAAACTGAATTCTTTGTGACACTTCCGTGATACTTTCCCCGGACCTTTGATTCAGATTATTCACCATAAATTATATCGTTATGAAATCACTTCGTTAATTATTGAGCTTATCTATTGTAGCCGTTTTGTTTGCCCAGTTTATGAAAGACGAAATAGAAAAACCTGATCTGAAAAGAGGAACTTTGCCCGATGTTGTCCCCTCGAAAATGTATACTGTAACGGTTGAAAATGTATCAACAGCCTACAAATATTTTGAAGCAGGAGCTGCAGCCATTCCGAAAGAAGAAACTGAAACAGCACCGGCCTTCCCGGGACAAAAATCGAGGGATGAAGATGATGGCGGATTGGTGCACTTACTTGATGACGGCTATACTTATCCTGCAGTGGACAAGATTATAAAAGTCACCCTTCATAAAAATAAGAAGTAGAAAAATTGTTGAGGGGAAAACTTTGAGCAAGAATCTGCCGCCTGGTTTCGGTGGATTTTTTTTATTTTTTCTTCATCCGGTTGGTACCGAAACAAGCCAGTTCTTTTCCCGGAAAACCAACGTCGAAAACCGTTTCAATTTCATTCTCCGCTTTCAGCCTGATGGTAAAACGGGCTCTGCCTCCCGGAACAAAATTCTCGATCCGTTCGGTTTCGAAAACCAGTGTAGAATCATTCGATTCGGCTGTATTCAAAATGTATTCATTAAAAAAACCTTCGCTATGGTACTGTCTGAAAACGACCACACTGCGTTCTTTATTGAAACTGATCATCCCCCAATCGTCGTGAATCTCGCCTTTGGAATTTTGGGCTGTTGGGGCAAACGCTGAATGATGTTTCACTTCAATAAATTTGCGGTCCATCAGCCAGTTGTATTCTGCAGAGATGTTTGATTTCGAATTTCCAAATCCCTCACCTGTCCCTTCCCATTTGCCAATTAGGGATTCCAGCTTTTCAAGCGGATTCTGTGCCTGTAATGAAACGCTGAATATCAGCGCTGCAATTGCAATAAAAGCTTTGGATAACATTTCGCAAGCGGTTTTAGGTTCGTAAAAAAGTGCGGTTTATTTTTTCTTCTTGCTTTGGTAGTTCTTCCGGTGCTGGGGCTGAGCTCCTCCTCCTTGATTTTTGTATTTATGAAAATTACCTTTCCCCTTTTTTCTGCCTTTTGAAGCTACTTTCCATTCGGGTCCCACTCCAAGATGTTCCGGCATCGGAATTTTGAAAACTTCACGTTCGATCAATGTTTCGATCTGGTGGAATTTATACATGTCGTCCTCATTCACCAGTGTCAAAGCCACTCCAGTTGAATCGGCGCGGGCAGTACGCCCCACACGGTGCACATAGTCTTCTGCATCACTTGGCACGTCGTAATTAATCACCAGATTAATGTCTTTTATATCAATACCGCGGCTCATCACATCGGTAGCCACTAGAATCCGGATTCGTTTCGAACGAAATCCGTTCAACACACTTTCTCGTTCCGACTGTTCGAGATCTGAAGAAATTGCTTCAGCTGCAAATTTCTTCTTTTTTAATGCACGCGCCAACTCGTTGGTTGCCCGTTTCGTGGAGCAAAATATTATAATACTGTTGTAGTCCGGATTATCAGAAATCAGATGGGTTACCAGGTCATTTTTTTGCTTGTCGTAAATCAGGTAGGCCGCCTGCAAAACACCTTCTGCGGGTTTTGAAATCGAAATGTTAATTTCCTTGGGTTCGTGCAAAATCTGTGAAGCCAGTTTCCTGATCTTTGGCGCCATCGTCGCACTGAACATCAACGTTTGTCTCTCTTTGGGCAGGTAGGAAATGATCTTCACAATATCGTCGTAAAAACCAATATCCAGCATGCGGTCGGCTTCGTCCAGAATCAGAAATTGGATGGTATCAAACTTCACATACCCCATGTTCAAATGCGATATCAGTTTTCCGGGTGTTGCAACTATGATATCTGCTCCTTTTGTAAGTGCCGTTTTTTGTTGTCCCCATTCATCGCCGTCACCACCTCCGTACAGCGCAATGGAATGTATGCCCATTGTGTAACCGATTCCCTGAACCTGCTGATCAATCTGCATGGCCAGCTCGCGTGTAGGAACTATGATAAGTGTGGATGTTTCACCTCCGGGTAAATCAGCGATCAGGTCGAGCACAGGAAGCAAAAAAGCAGCAGTTTTTCCTGTTCCTGTCTGTGCACAGGCAATCATGTCGTGACCATCCAAAATAATGGGGATCGCTTGTTCCTGTATAGGAGTCGCTTCTTTAAATCCCATGTATTCGATGGCATCTAAGAGGTCATCGTGTATTCCGAGTTCTGAAAATTTCATGTAAAAAATAAATTTCGATGCTGCAAAGTTAACGAAATTAAAGCCACCAAACTTATCCGTGAATCAAGTCTTTACCAAACTGTCGACAATCAGAAAGATCATCATAAACAAATAAAGAAAGTTTAGCTTGTAAAATGCGGGCCTCACCTTGAATTCCTTTTGCATAAAAACGGCCAGGGTGAGGGAAAAAAGCAGGTAAAAAATATAAAAGATCAGAAAAAACATGACAATACGGCTTTGCACCACAAAAAAGAGCACCAGCAATGCCGAGGCGATGGTGGTCAGCACCCAGGCATAAGTTACGCGCTTGATCTGGTCGTTGCTGAAAAGCTGATTTAAACTGGGCATACTGGCTTTTTGGTATTGCTCGCCAAACATGAGCAACAACAGCCAGAAATGAGGAATCTGACCGATGAAAAAGAAAGCGGCCACAATAAGTATGGATTCAGAAGTGAGGCTTCCTCCGGCGGCAGTCCATCCAATTAGTGGAGGCAAAGCTCCTACCATTGAACCGGGAATAACTGCAAAAGCCGAGAACTTTTTCATGGGGGTGTAAACACCGTTGTAAAAAAACAGGGTTACCCAACTTAACACCAGCGCCATCACCGGGCTTGACACCAGCAAAATCACCGAACCGCTTAATGCCAAACCTACGGCCAGCATTAAAGCTCCATTGGCGCTTATTCGTCCCGAAGGAATGGGACGGTCTTTTGTGCGGGGCATTTGTGCATCGAGGTTTCGTTCCTGCCAGTGATTAATTACACTCGAACTGCACGACATCAGGAAAACACCCAGGGCCAGCAACCAGCCCTGCGCATCCATAACGTGTTGCATTAAAACATAACCGGTAACTGCAGAAAGGGCAATGGGCAACGAGATACGAACTTTCCCCAGTTCGTAGATCACTTTTAGCTGCTGCTTAAAGTCAAGCGTTTTATTTGTTTCCAGCATACTCAACGACCCTTCCATTCTGCCAGCTTTTCTTATTTCAATGTTTTCAGGTACTCAATAATGTTGTTTACATCGTCGTCTGAAAGTTGCCCTTCATACGTCAGCATCAGCCCTTTCTGATAGCCGTCAGCAATATCGGCATTCGGATCAAATATCGAGCGTTTGATGTATTCTTCGTCCACAGTAACCTCGCGTTTGTCGCGCCCGGTTGCAACGGTTTGCGTTTCGCCCCAGATTCCTTTAAAACTTGGCCCAACCAGGCGGGTTCCGTCGATGGTGTGGCAGGCAAAACAGCCAATGTTCTGCATAATCCGTTTTCCGGTAGCTGCAGGCGATTCAACCGCTGCCACCGAAGCAGCCACACTCGTAGTATCAGCAATCCAGGCCTGAAAAGCCGAATCTTTCATCACCTCCACATAGGTATACATGTAGGAGTGCTGTAAACCGCAGTACTCAGCACAAAACAATTCGTAGGTTCCTTCTTTCTGCGGTTCAAACCACATAAAATTATCTTTCTTTCCCGGTACCATGTCCTGTTTTACCCTAAAAGCCGGAATGTACAAACTGTGCAGTACATCCATCGCCACCAGGTTCAGTTTCACCGGTTTGTCTTTCGGAAGAAACAAAGTATCCGATCTTCTCCCGTTATCGTATTCAAAACTGAAATTCCACATCCGTCCGTAAACCGTTACTTCCATGGCATCTTTCGGCGGCTTGTGCATGGGTTTCCAGCCTGCCCAGCCATAATAAAACATCAGCATGGTCAGTAAAAAGGGAATGATCGTCCAGATGATCTCCAGTTTTGTACTTCCCTCGATCTGAGTCGGTTTCGGATTTTTCTTTTTATTGTACTTGTAAATGAAATACAACATAACGGCCGTTAAACCAATCAGGAATATGAAGCATATTGCCAGGATTATAATAAAGGCCGTGTCAACACCTTGTACAAAATTTGAGGCTTGAGTCACTTCTGAGTTCATAGCTATCTATAAAGGTAATCTAAAAAGGTTATCACTATCATCACCAAAAAGATGGCAAACACAAAGCCGACCATAATCTTGATATAAGGTTTATCGTATTTCAGGTGCATGAAATAGTTCAAAACCAGATATGATTTAACTATTGCAAACAATAAGGCAGCTGCCACCGTATAGTCCCGCAGTTCGATGCTGGTGATCCATACCGACGCAAAAGTGAGAGCCAGCAAGGCAATCAACACAACAAAATACAGCCGATAGGGAACTATGTGATGCTTTTCTCCGGACATATTGATTTAGTTTTAGTGTATTAAATAAAATAACGGGAACAGGAAAATCCAGATCAGGTCAACCAGGTGCCAGTACAATCCGCAGTTATCGAGCAGCGAAGGCCGGTCGGCATGCACTTTCCCTCTTGCAAGACCGCGTACGGCAAAAACCATGATCGCCATCCCGATGATGATGTGCAGGGCATGCAAGCCCGTCATTACGAAGTACAAGCCAAAAAACAAAATCTCACCGTGGCTCATTTCGCTGATCATGTGTTCTGATCCGGGCCAGATTCCGTGCGAAAATTTCACTCCCCACTCAAAGTACTTGTTAACCAAAAAAGCAAGCCCGATCACAAAGGTGATACTCACCAGGCCGATCGCCACATTTCGGTGTCCTTTCTGTAAAGCAGTGGTGGCCATGGCAATGGTCATACTACTTATCAGCAGGATAACGGTATTGACTGTCCCGATGACCCGGTTCAACTCCTCGCCTGCCAGGTGAAATGCATCGGGGTTCATATAGCGGTAAACCGCGTAAATAACGAACAGTGCCCCAAAAAGCAGTAATTCAGTAAAAATAAACAACCACATGCCGACTTTCGACGACTCGGCATCATACATATCGGGATGTTCTACATGATGTGCATGTTCCATATCCGTTTAGTTAAGTTTTATTCGTAATTGTAAGGTCCGTCATTTTCTCCGATTACCGGTTCCTTATCAAAATTCAACACCGGAGGTGGAGATGGCACTGTCCATTCAAGGGTTCTACCATGCCACGGATTAGCTTCGGCAGGCGCTCCTTTTCGGGCCGAACGCACCAGGTTAACCACAATAATTATGAAACCGGTTGCCAATACCCAGGAGCCAAATGTACTCAGGATATTACCGCCATGAAATTCTTCCAGATAGTCGTAATAACGGCGGGGCATCCCCATCATTCCCAGGTAAAACATGGGTGTATAAAGTGCCAGGAAACCAACAAAGAAAACCAGCCAGCCCGTGTTGGCCCAGGCTTTATCATACATTCTTCCAAAAATTTTGGGGAACCAGTAGTGCATTGCGGCAAAAAAGGCAAAGCCTGTTCCGCCAAAAACGATGTAATGAAAATGGGCTACAACAAAAGCAGTATCGTGCACATGAACATCGGTGGCCAGCGCCCCCAAAACAAGTCCGCTTAAGCCTCCTATCATAAAGACAAAAATAAACGACACTGCCCAGTAAAAGGGAGTCTGGATATTGATCGATCCCTTGTACAGGGTCGATATCCAGTTGAATACTTTAATTGCACTTGGGATGGCAACGATAAAGGTTAACAGCGAAAAATAATATTGGGCTGTTCCGCTCATACCGGCCGTGAACATGTGGTGGCCCCAAACCAGGTATCCCACAAATGCAATGGCCATTGTTGAAGCGATAATTGCCTTATATCCAAAAATATGTTTTTGTGAAAAAGTCGGTATAATTTCGGAAATCGCCCCCATGGCCGGAAGGATCATGATATAAACAGCCGGATGCGAATAGATCCAGAACAAATGCTGATACAGGATAGGATCGCCACCCAGGGCCGGATCAAAAATACCGACACCAAACACGCGCTCCAGTGCAACCAATACCAGGGTTATTCCAACTACCGGGGTTGCGAGTAACTGTATCCAGGCAGTTCCGTAAAGTGTCCAGACAAAAAGCGGAAGCTTCATCCACTTCATTCCTTTACATCTCAGGCGGTGAATCGTTACCAGAAAATTCAGCCCGGTAAGAATGGACGAGAATCCCAAAACAAAGGCGCCAAAAATGGCGGGTAACATATTTGTTCCGGTTTTAAAACTGTAGGGCGCATAAAAAGTCCAGCCGGTATCGGGTGAACCTTTACCAAAAAGCAATGCTGCCAACACCAGGAAAACACCGGAAACGTACAACCACCATGATAAGAGGTTCAGCTTTGGGAAAGCCACGTCGCGGGCCCCGATCATAATCGGCAACATCAGGTTACCAAATACTGCGGGAAGTCCCGGAACCACCACCATGAATATCATGATCACTCCGTGAACGGTAAAAACCGAGTTATAGGTCTGCGCTTCCATAATGGTTTTCCCCGGAGCCAGCAACTCAAATTTCATGGCCAGTCCCAGTAATACTCCCGTTGTAAACATGGTAGCGATCGAATACAGATACAACAGTCCGATTCGTTTGTGATCGGTCGAAAAAATCCATCCGAGCAAACCTTTGTATTTTCCCTGATAGGTTAAATAATTTGCTCCGTTAACAGCAGTTGTTTGCATAAGTTTTGTTTAAATTGACTTCTTTCGTTTTGGTTTCAACACCATAACAAGCAGCAACACCACAGCAAAAAACATGATGAGTGTTCCGCCAAGTTTTGTTACATTTAATACATATGTTTGACCTTTCGGGTCGTATGAAAAGCAAAACCGTAATACTTTGTTGAGCGTGGGGCCCGACTGTCCTTTTGAGGCTTCCACAATTGCCATTTTCCACTCAAACGGAAGAAAATACAAGCCATTCAGATACCGGGTTATTTTTCCGTCGGGGCTCACCACCGTCAAAGAGGCCGCATGTAAATAATCGTTGCCGTTCCTTTTGTACTTAAACCCGGTTGCATTGGTAGCCCTTACAATACTGGCGCTGTCCGAAACAAAAAACTTCCATCCTGTTTTGGCCGCCTCTACTTTGTCGGCATTGTTCATCAGGTTGAGGTAATTGTTTTTTTTGCGAATCCCCAAATCGATGGTCTCGGTAGGATCGAAACTGATGGTCAACACCTGGTAATCTTTCCCGGGAATTAACTCCGATTTGTCCATCACTCCGGCAACCGCCTCCATCAGCGGGCTGCAAATTCCCGGGCAGCGGTAATACACAAAGTTGATCACCGTTGGTTTATCAATAACATCAGCCAGCCAAACTTTTTCGCCGGCTTCATTGATCAGGGAAATACTGTCGGGAAGAAAATCATCGAGATGTTCAACAACTCCGATTTCTACATCGTCGTCACTGGCTGCAGGATTAACAGGCTGCTGGGCACGACTTGTAACGCTCACAAACAGTAGAGTTGTGACAATCAGAATTACTGTGTTAAGCTGATTTCTCATTTTTATTAATCCAGTTTTAGCAGGCTCTGTCTTTGATCTTTTATCCTGATTTGCCCGTCTGAAGCATTGTACACGAACAAATGTCAGCCAGACACAAAGACAAACGATTCAATTTGTTCGTTTATAAAACCACAAAAGCTGCTGAATGTTTATTCAAAAAGCCTGTTTCTTAATGTTTTTCGATTTTGAAGTCATCCAGTCCAAGGCATTAAAATCATTTGTTCAGTTCAGAAGGATTATAAATTACAGCAAACATCGCAGTGAAAGGGAAGATAAATTCAACATAAAATACTATTTTCACCAACTCTTATCCCGAAACATCTTTTAAAAACATGTTTTACAACATATAATTTTTACCTCAATTCGGTTCTTATGTTGAATTACCGGCCGAAGAAAAAAACTCAGTGAAACAATCGCAAGTTTTGGATTGTTCACACAAAAATTGGAGAAAAATTACTGTTTCCGGCTATTGCAGTTCAAATCAATTGTTTATTCCAAAATAAAACTTGATATTTTTTTACAAACGCACGTGTAACTAACTCAAATTTAGACTTCTGAGACTAATTCATCTTTTATTACCTGGAAACATTTATGATTTGGAACGAGCCCCATATTTTATAATTTCGCTTAATTTAAAGGATATTTAATCTGGATATTAGTTGATAAAAATTGTCTGTTTATGGAAAAGAAATCGCGCAGAAGCTTCATGAAAACCCTTGGGGTGTCGATCGGCGCCGCAGGTGTTGTCGGGGGATCTTCCATTTTGAATTCTTGCACTCAGGTTGAATCAACCAGTGGCGACACCATCACCTTGTTGACTTCGAGCGGAGAACTGGTGAAAGTTGAGAAATCACAGCTGAAACCTGCAGATATCCCAAGTCTGTCGGAGAATCAAAAGCGTGGCCGCGAAGGCTTGCCCGGGAAGAAATTTGTAATGGTGATTGACCTGTCGAAATGCCGGAATGCACGTCAGTGTATGAAAGCCTGCCAGAACCACCACCAGCTCCGGCCGGAACAGCACCATATTAATGTATTGGAAATGCAGGATGCCGAAAACACGGCTCCTTATTATATGCCGAAACCATGTCAGCACTGCGACAATCCGCCATGCACCAAGGTATGTCCGGTAAATGCAACATTTAAACGTGAAGATGGTATCGTACTGATCGACAATGAACGTTGCATCGGCTGCCGTTTCTGTATAGCCGCCTGTCCGTATTCAGCCAGGGTATTCAACTGGTTCGAACCCCGCGATGCTGACAAATACAAAGGCGTAACCTATAATATTGAAGCCAACGTTCCGCAGAAAAAAGGAACCATTTCGAAATGTTTGTTTAGCGCCGACCGTTTGCGCGACGGAAAACTGCCTTCGTGTGTTTCTGCCTGTCCGAACGGCGTTTACTGGTTTGGCGACCAGAACGAAGATGCCGTAACCAACGGAACCACACACGAAACCACCAGTTTTAGCGAGCTGATTAAAACCAATGCAGGATACACTTTGATGCCTGACCTGGGAACCAAACCAAGGGTTTATTACCTGCCTCCCAAAGACAGGGCTTTCCCATTCCAGGGCGAAATCGAGCAACACCATTCATAATCAACTAATTTCAGCATCATGGAGAAAGAAAAATCACCGGAGGAATCCCGGAAGCTGTTAGATAAAATCACGTTCGATCTCACGCGTTCGATTGTTAAGCGCGACGAATTAACCAATTTCTGGTATTTCATACTGATCATGTTCGCCTTGGTCGGACTGTGGGGTTGGGGCATTCAGGTACGCGACGGACTGGGAGTTACGGGAATGCGCGATTACGTATCCTGGGGAATGTACATTGCCAACTTTGTATTTTTTGTTGCCGTTAGTTTGATCGGATTCCTGATTAGTTCGGCGCTGCACCTGTTAAAAATTAAATGGTCGAAAGTAATTTCCCGCGTAGCAGAACAGGTAGCAATAGCGGGTGTTGCACTTGCCGGAATCATCATCGTAATGGACATGGGGCGCCCCGACCGCTTTTTAAACGTATTTCTGCACGGACGATTTGCGTCACCCATTATCTGGGACGTTACCGTAGTTACCACCTACCTGACCATTTCGGTATTGCTGTTTTATTTACCGCTGCTTCCCGACCTGGCCCTGTTGCGCGACAAAGGCAGCGACGACATTCCGCAATGGAAAAGAAACGTATACCGCATACTGGCTTTAGGCTGGAAAGGTAACGCCGAACAGTATAAACTGATGGCACACGCCATGCGCATCCTGATGATTCTGATTGTCCCGGTTGGACTATCGATCCATACAGTAACCTCGTGGCTGTTTGCCGCGACCCTGCGTTCGGGCTGGGATACCACCATTTTCGGTCCCTATTTCGTGGCCGGCGCTTTTGTTGCGGGTGTAGCCGCGGTAATTATCGTGATGTACATGTACCGTGTCCGCTACGGATTAAAAGACTATTTCGAAGACTATCATTTTAATATGATGGGGAAATTGTTTGTACTGGTTTGCCTGGTTTATCTTTATTTCAATATCAACGAATTCTTCGTACCGGGTTATAAAATGAAAACCGCCGAAAGCATTCACCTTTCCAACCTGTTTACCGGTAAGTTTTCGACGATGTTCTGGGCTACCCAACTTTTTGGATTGTTCCTGCCCATCACCCTGATGGTCAATAAGTTTTTCAGAAAGCCCTTGCCCATCACCATCATTTCAGTTTTTGTTTTGATTGCATCGTGGTTCAAACGGTATATTATCGTGATCCCAACGCTGGAACATCCGTTTTTACCCGTACAGAATGTACCTGAAAATTACCAGCATTACGCGCCAACCAGCATCGAAACCATGATTACGGTGTTCTCGTTTATGGCAGCTATACTGATCATCACCATCCTGGCAAAAATGTTCCCGGTGATCGCCATCTGGGAATACGCTGAAGAAAAAGGCATCTCAAGAGAAATTATTTCGGAACCCAAAAACTAAGGAAAGATGAAGAAGCAATTCACACTCACATTGGTAATCGCCCTGATGACAGTTTATCAGGGGATGGCGCAGGAATGGTTGGTTCCGGATGATCAGAAAGGATTGACCAATCCGTCAGAATACAATCTTTCGAACGTAAAGAAAGGGAAAGACCTGTACATGAAAAACTGTAAGTCGTGCCACGGCGATCCGGGCAAACACAACGGCTTACCGCTGGTACCTCCCCCGCCGGATATGGTATCGGAACAGATGCAAAAAAATACCGACGGCGAACTGTTTTTTAAAATCACCAAAGGACGGGGTGGCATGCCTCAGTTTGAAACCACCATTTCGGAAGACGACCGCTGGAGGCTGATCAACTTTATCCGGAACTTTGATCCTTCACACGAACAGCTTTTGGTAGATGCTCCGCCTCAGAAAGCAAAGTTGCTGGCTTCGGTAAACGAAGTGGAAAAGAAAGTGGAAATTTTTGCTGAAGTGGACGATAAAAACGGATCGTTTGTAAAACTCCCGAATGCTGCCGTGAAAATTTCGGCAAAAAAAGCTTTTGGAAACCTGCCCATCGGCGAAGTGCTGACGAATGCTGAAGGGCGTGCGGAATACCAGATTCCAGAAACCTTAATCGGCGATGAAAGCGGAATGGTAAACATTGTGGTGCAGTTAGACGAAAATTATGTTACCGACAATGTGGTTCTGGATGCGGCAAAAGTAGGACAACCTAAGCCACAGCCCCGGCTGATCAAAAAGGAAATTTTATGGTCGACCAACGAAAACGTCCAGTCGTGGCTGCTGCTATCGTACCTTGGAGCAGTTGGCGCTGCCTGGGCGGCCATCGGTTATGTGGTGTTCCAGATTTTTAAGATCTGGCGCGTGGGAAAAGAATAAAATCGTCATGAATATATTTTACCTGCTGATTGGAGTGAGTCTGCTGGCAGCCCTGATCTTTCTGGGGGCCTTCATCTGGGCGGTGCGCAATGGCCAGTTCGATGACAATGAAACACCATCGATCAGGGTATTATTCGACGACGATGAACCGGAGACTGAAACAAAAGAAGAAAAGAAACAAACGACATAAATCCATATTATGGAAAATCAAAAATTCTACTACGACAACAAAATCGTTAAGCTGTTTATCCTGGCCACTCTGGTATGGGGAGTTGTCGGGATCCTTGTTGGGATTCTGGCGGCGGCACAACTGGCTTTCCCGGTATTCAACTTCGGGTTGGAGTACACCACTTTCGGGCGGGTACGGCCGTTGCATACCAATGCCATCATTTTCGCATTTGTGGGAAATGCCATTTTTGCAGGAGTGTATTACTCCATGCAGAAACTACTCAAAACCCGCATGTTTAGCGATAAGTTGAGTAAAATCCATTTTTGGGGCTGGCAGCTCATTATTGTTCTGGCAGCTGTAACCTTGCTTGCCGGTATCACCACCAGTAAAGAATATGCCGAACTGGAATGGCCGATCGATATTCTGATCACCATTATTTGGGTAGTTTTTGGCTGGAACATGATCGGGACCCTGATTGTCCGCCGTGTTCAGCACATTTATGCAGCCATTTGGTGGTACCTGGCTACGTTCTTAGGTGTAGCCATACTGCACGTGGTGAACTCCTTTGAACTCCCGATTTCATTATTTAAAAGTTATTCGATTTATGCCGGCGCACAGGATGCCGTGGTACAATGGTGGTACGGTCACAATGCCGTGGCTTTCTTCCTCACCACTCCTTTCCTTGGTTTGATGTATTACTACCTGCCCAAAGCAGCCAACCGGCCAATCTATTCGTATAAATTATCCATCATTCATTTTTGGTCGCTCATATTCCTTTATATGTGGGCTGGCCCTCACCACCTCTTGTATCAGGCTTTGCCGGAATGGGCACAGGCACTTGGAGTAACTTTCTCCATTATGCTGATTGCTCCGAGCTGGGGTGGTATGATTAACGGATTACTGACGCTACGCGGTGCCTGGGACAAGGTACGCGACAGTGCAGCGCTTAAATTTCTGGCAGTGGGTGTTACCGCTTATGGTATGTCTACTTTCGAAGGGCCGATGATGTCGCTGAAAAACGTCAACCAGATTACGCACTTTACCGACTGGACCATTGCACACGTTCATATTGGCGGTATGGGTTGGAACGGCGGTCTTGTATTTGGTATGCTGTACTGGCTGGTTCCCAAATTATTCAAATCAAAATTATTCTCAGAAAAGCTGGCCAACATTCATTTCTGGATGTCGACCCTTGCTATTCTGCTTTATGCCATTCCGCTCTACTGGGCAGCCGTTACACAATGGCTGATGTGGCAGGAATATACTCCGGAAGGACTTTTAGCTTATCCGAACTTCTTGGAGACACTGACCCAGATTGTACCGATGTACACGGTTCGTGTTTTCGCCGGATTACTTTTCCTTGGAGGTTTCGTGATTATGGTGTTTAACCTGGCCAAAACCATGAAGGCCGGAAGTTTTGTAAACGACGAAGCTTCGGAAGCTCCTGCACTTGTATTGGCCGGAAAAAGAAACCCGGTGACAGAAACGCTGCACCGCTGGATGGAGCGCAGAGCAGTACGTTTTTCAATCCTAACATTCATTGCCCTGGCTATTGGTGGGGCTGTGGAAATTATCCCGATGATTTTTATTAAATCAAACGTACCTACACTCGAATCAGTAAAGCCTTACACGCCGCTTGAACTGGAAGGCCGTGACATATATGTTGCTGAAGGATGTTACGTTTGCCACTCGCAAATGGTACGCCCGTTCCGCTGGGAAACCGACCGCTATGGCGAATACTCAAAAATCGGGGAGTTTGTTTACGATCACCCGTTCCAGTGGGGATCGCGCCGAACCGGACCGGATTTGGCTCGCGCGGGTGTAATTGGTGGCCCGATGTATAAAAATGCAGTCTGGCATTTCAACCACTTTATGGATCCGCAAAAAATGAACGAGGAATCCATCATGCCAAATTATGCCTGGCTGGCGGTGAAAGATGTTGATGTAACACAAACGCCAAAGAAAATCAGGGCGATGCAAACGCTGGGCGTTCCTTACGAAGAAGGCTACGACGAAAAAGCAGTGGATGAACTGATGGCACAGGCACAAACAATTTCCGACGACCTGAAAGCTTCGGGAATTGAGCTGGCGCCGCAAAAACAGATGATCGCGCTGATCGCCTATCTGCACAAGCTGGGACGTGACATTATGAGTGAAAATGCAGCTGTAACAGAAGAACAGGGTGAGACGGCTGAACAACAGGCAAAAGAAATTACCTTACTCGATACTCCTGAAGATCTGGAAGCAGGAAAGAAGTTGTTTCAGGCGAACTGTGTGGTTTGCCACGGCGCTGAAGGAAAAGGAATACCACCGGCATTTCCAAGCCTCGTTGATGACGAATGGATAAAAGGAAATACACCTACTGATGTATTCCACTCCATTGCTGAAGGAAACGTTACCAAAGGAATGGTTCCGTACAAAAACATGTTGTCTGAGAAACAAATCACGCAGCTGGCAAGTTATGTACTGATCACACTTCAGGAACAGAACAAACAAAATTAAAACCGAATGAAGATTGTAAGTGACCTGTTAACGAGTATTGAAGGAATCCGGATCTTTTACATTGTCGGATTACTCATTTTTGTGGTACTATTTATTGTTATCACTGTTCGTACCATGCGAATTCCAAATAAAGAAATGGAGAACATCAAAAACTCAATACTGGCGGATGGCGAATCCGAAGACATTACCACTTCAAATTAAATTGTAAAGCTATGTCAGAAGAAAAAATAAAACATACTGAACCGGAGGAACACATCACCGATCACGATTACGACGGAATAAAAGAACTGGACAATCCGCCACCGCGCTGGATTATGCTTCTTTTTTATATCACCATTGGGTGGGCGATAATCTACGCCGCTTATTTTTTCTGGTTGAAAGAAGGAGATCACCAGGATGCAGAGTATGCGCGTAAATCAGAAAAACACGATCAGAAATACCAGATTGCTTCTTTGTCGGCTGACGACCTGGTAGCTTTCACCGATGAAGCTTCGCTCGCCGAAGGGAAACAAATTTATACCGATATGGCTTGCATGGCCTGCCACGGGTTAAACGGAGAAGGAAATGCGGTGGGTCCGAACCTGACCGACACACACTGGATTCACGGATGCGATATCCAAAGTGTCTTTAATGTGATCAAAAACGGTGTTCCGGCTAAAGGGATGACTGCTTTTAAAGGCCAGATCAGCGACGACAAAATCCAGAAAGTAGCCAGTTATGTGCTAAGCCTGAAAGGTTCTAATCCTGCCAATGCAAAAGAACCTCAGGGAGTAGAATGTAATAACTAGAACGATAAGATATATTAAACGCGGGGAAGTTTCTTCCCCCTTTTTTAGTTCCATTTTGAACATATGACAGAACACGAAATCACATTCAGGGACAAACCCATCAACCTCAACGAACGGGGAGGCAGAAAATGGGTGTACGCCAAAAAGCCTTCAGGGAAATGGTGGAAGCGCCGGACAATTGTTGCCTGGTTGCTAGTGGCGTTCTGGGTAGCGGTTCCTTTTGTCCGGATCAACGGCAATCCGCTTATTTTACTCGACATTGCCAACCGGAAATTCATCATTTTTGGCGCTATCTTCTGGGCACAGGATACTTTCATCCTGGCATTGCTGATGTTGTCGTTTGTGCTGTTTATCGTTTTGTTTACCGTAACCTACGGACGATTGTGGTGTGGCTGGGCCTGTCCGCAAACTATTTTCCTGGAAATGATCTTTAGGCGGATTGAATTCCTGATTGAAGGCGACTATCGCGAACGTCACAAGCTTGACAACAGTCCCTGGACCGGCCAAAAGATCTTCAAAAAAACACTGAAGCACGGCATATTTATTCTGATTTCGGTCGCCATGACCAATGTTTTCCTGATGTGGTTTATCGGCAGCGAACGCTGGATTCAGCTGATTACTGAACCTATTTCCGAAAACCTGGGTGGTTTTGCAGTCATGTTGCTTATTTCCGGCGTATTTTATTGGATATACTCGTTTTTCCGCGAGCAAATTTGTACGATGGTCTGCCCTTACGGAAGAATGCAGGGCGTTTTGCTCGACTCAAAATCGATCATGGTTGCCTACGATTATGTACGCGGAGAACCACGCGGCGGAAGAGGAAGCGGCGATTGTACCGATTGCAAACAGTGTATTTCGGTATGTCCCACCGGCATCGACATTCGTAACGGCACGCAGCTCGAATGCATCAACTGCACTGCCTGTATCGACCAGTGCAACAAAATCATGAAAGTGATCGGAAAGCCACAGGGACTCATACGGTATACTTCGGAAGCCGCCATCAAGGGAGGACATCCCTCGGTGTGGAATGCCCGAAACCGCGCCTACACGGTGGTGCTGTTTATCATCTTTTCGTTTTTTGTGTTCACACTGGTTTCGCGTCCCGAAATTGAAACCACCATTTTGCGCACACCGGGGCTGATTTACCAGGAACAGGATTCGACCTATTCGAATGTTTACAACATAAAAATCGTAAATAAAACACACGAAGAGATGCCACTCGAACTTCGACTTTTATCACACAAAGGAAAAATTCAGATGGCAGGAAATTCAATGGAGATCAAAGATCAGGATAAATTTGAATCAACTTTTTTGGTCTATATTCCCAAACAGGAAATTACCAGCGATAAAACCGAAATTGAATTTGGTATTTTCAGCAACGGGAATCTGATGGAAACGTACCACACCACTTTTGTCGGGCCATAAAACAATTTGCAGTAACAGTTTTCAGTTAACAGATAATAGAACGATCATGAAATTTAATTGGGGAACAGGAATTTTTCTTTTTTTGGTGCTGTTTTTAGCCGGATCAGCAGCTTTTATCATTTTTGCTTCGCGGCAAACCGTTAACCTTGTTCACAAGGATTATTACGAAAAAGGCGTTGATTATTCCGAAGAAATAAGAGTAAAAGCCCGCTCGAAAGAATTTATGGAGGCACTGAATATTCAGTTGGGCAACGAAAGCCTACAGATCATCATCGATCCTTCGGTTGCAGCAAAAATCGACTCAGGAAGCATGTATTTGTACCGCCCATCCGACAGCAAAAGAGACATTACCTTTACATTGGAACCACGAATCAGCCAGGTTGCTTTTCGTAAATCAGATCTGAGTAACGGGAGATACATCCTCAAATTCACCTGGTACAGCCAGAGCGAAAAATACCAGATTCAGAAGCCGGTAAACGTACAGTAAATAGGAATACACTTCGACACTAACTTTAGTCCAAAATAATTGCCATGACCATTCTTTTATCAGCACTCGTACTTGGAATAATGGGTAGCTTTCATTGTGCAGGCAT
Source organism: Maribellus sp. YY47 (assembly GCF_023111095.1). GTDB lineage: Bacteria > Bacteroidota > Bacteroidia > Bacteroidales > Prolixibacteraceae > Draconibacterium. The sequence goes on along the minus strand of NZ_JALGYW010000001.1, from coordinate 118,264 downwards.
GTGCGGCCCGATTGCCGTTGCGCTGCCTTTGCACGGAAATACCCTTCCGCAAAAAATATTTGGAGGCACACTCTACAACATCGGCCGAACCATCACCTACGGAATTATGGGAGCCGTTTTTGGCTTGCTGGGTCAAGGATTGCACCTGCTCGGTTTTCAGCAAAAAGTTTCCGTACTGATGGGAGCTTTAATGATTGTCTCAGTTCTGTTTCCGGCACTGTTCCGCAACCAGTACAGACTCGATAAAAGCTGGCTTTCGTTTGTTGGAAAGCTCAAAAAAACAATTGGAAAGATGTTTGCCATCCGTTCGTTCCAAAGCCTCTTATTTATCGGGATGCTAAACGGACTGCTACCCTGCGGACTGGTTTATATGGCCATTGCAGGGGCAATCGGTACCGGAGGTGTAGTTGAAGGTTCGTTGTACATGATTCTTTTCGGATTGGGGACCATCCCGATGTTACTGGCCATTTCGCTGGCCGGAAACGCAATGAGCCTCGCTGTTCGTAAACGAATCAACAAACTGATCCCGGTATTGGTAGTGGTAGTCGGAGTATTGTTTATTCTCCGGGGGTTGAGCCTGGGAATCCCCTATTTGAGCCCACCCAAGCAAAAAATCGAACAAAAATTTGAAAAAAGCCTTCAGTCGGAAGCCGCTGAGCTGCACGAAGAATCGAAGGGAGATTGTTGTAAGGGAAACATCGAATAAATTATCTGGAAGGAAAAGAGCCCGTACATTAGCTCTGGTTTCCATCTCAAAAATTATGGAAACTTAAAAAGGTATAAAGAAAGTTAAGCCATCATGTAAATCAGGCTGACTTTCATAATTTTACCTTGATACTAAATTGGGAGTCAGACAAAAATGGGTAAAAACACTTTTGTCTGATCCTTGTCCTCTCTCAGATACTTAAATGACGGCTAATAATTAAACAGACAAATTATTGTTAATGAAACAGAAATTCTTCCCACGCATTGTTTTGTTCATTTGTGTTTTGCTCGTCTTCCACTTTAACTGTTCCGCTCAATCTGAAATTGAATGGAAAGATACGATCAGGATCAAAAACAATCTGTTTCCGAATACCCTGCCTCCCGAAGCACTTCCCTTTTCAATGCCATTATCACCAACACTGAACAAAATGCAGTTATTCCCTGATAAATCCCCAAGGGTTTATCAGTTTACCCCCCGACCGAAACAGTTTAATAGTTTTTCGTTCATCCAGGCAAAAATCGAGTCTGAAATACCATCTATCGGATTCTCCCGCCAGTTCAACAACACCCTTACCTACAGAAACAGAAACAAACTTGTTGCGTCTGCCGGAATTGGGCTTGTACACCAGAACTCGGTTTTAAATGCCTATACACCCAACTACCAGCTAAATTTTCAGGCTTACTTGGAATATGACCTGACAGATTGGTTAAGTGCCTACTTTCACGGCCAGTATGTTACGCCATCGTTGACGGTCGATAATAAATTTGTAGATCCGCTCATGCTTTGGAGTCCAATATTTGAACAAACAGAGATAGAAGCCGGGCTACAGGCAAAATACAAAAAGGTAAAACTGGATATTGGAATGAAGAAAACGTTTAATACACAAATCCGTGATTTTGGTGTAAAATCGATGCATTCCAAGTTGATCCTCGGGTTTTAAGTAAAATGAAATCGATATCCGGGAAAATGCTTGGCTAAGAACTCGCCCCTTGAATTTGAGCTTGGATCTTAACCTGAAAGCAGTTCCCGGAAATGATTATTTTCGCACAAGAGATTTATGAAGACAAAAGAAAATAATAATGCGTGTGTTCATTGCGGGGCCGATTGTGGCAAAGAACCAGTAATGTGGAACCACCTGCGTTTTTGTTGTAACGGCTGCCTTACCGTGTATCAGCTTCTGAATGAAAACAAGCTTTACAATTATTACAAACTGGAGGAAACACCCGGGATTAAAGTTGAAACCACCGAATTTGGCAACAAATACGCTTTTCTCGACAACGAAGAAGTAAAACAGAAACTCACTTCATTTTCTGAAGGAAGTATCTCAAAAGTGAGATTCTTTATTCCGGTTATCCACTGTGCCTCGTGCATTTGGTTGCTCGAGCATCTGCAAAAGCTCCATTCAGGAGTGAAACACTCGTTTGTGAATTTCACCAAAAAGGAAGTCGATATTACCTTCGACGAAAGCAAAATCACCTTGCGCCAATTGGTAGAATTGCTTTCTTCTATTCATTACATCCCTGATTTATCGCAAAGTTTATCGGATAAGAAGGACGACAAATCGTATAAAAAGCTGTTGTACAAAATCGGGTTGGCAGGGTTTGTTTTTGTGAATGTGATGACCTACAGCTTGCCGGCTTATTTCAACGGAGAGCCGCTGAGTGATAAACTGCAGTCGGTTTTTAGCATTCTGAGTTACATCCTCGTTATTCCGGTGGCCCTATACAGCGGTAGCGATTACTACATCTCGGCTTTCAAAAACCTTTTGAAAAAAAATATCAGTATTGATCTTCCCATTGCACTGGGTATCATTGTGCTATTTATAGTTACTTCTTACGAAGTGATCTCCGGAATTGGACCGGGTTACTGCGACAGTTTGGCCGGATTGATTTTCTTCCTGCTTGTCGGAAAGTGGTTTCAAAGCAAAACCTACGAAGCGCTTTCCTTCGAACGCAATTACAAATCGTATTTTCCGATAGCGGTTACTAAAATCAACAAGCAGGTGGAAGAAAGCATTCTACTCGAAAGAATTATGGTTGATGACAAATTGCTGATTCGGAACAAAGAACTGATACCTGCCGATTGCGAACTTCTGGAAGGAGATGCCCGTATCGATTACAGCTTTGTGACCGGAGAATCGACACCCGTGGTAAAAAACACCGGAGATTTTATTTATGCGGGTGGTCGCCAAATGGGCGGAATCATCCGAATAAAAGTAAAGAAGGAAGTCAACCAAAGTCACCTCACCAAACTTTGGAACCAGGACACCACGTACCATAAACCCAGCGACTCGCTGAAAAACCTCTCTGACCGTATCAGTAAATATTTCACCATCATCATCATTGCCATTGCAATTGCCGGTTTTTCATACTGGGCGCTGCATAACGAAATGCACACCGCCATTTTTGTTTTTACGGCTGTTTTAATTGTGGCTTGCCCCTGCGCACTGGCGCTTTCCATTCCGTTTACCTTTGGAAATACCATGCGTATTTTTGGACGAAAAGGACTCTACATCAAAAACACCGATGTTATTGAAAAACTCTCCCACATCGATGCCATTGTGTTCGACAAAACCGGAACGCTGACGCAGCCCAATCAGAATGTGGTGGAATATTCAGGCGAATCGCTTTCTTCTTCTGAACTTGAAGCCGTTTTCTCGCTTACCAAACAATCGACACACCCCTTAAGCGCTGCGTTAAATCAGTTTTTCAACAACCTGAATTATCATTCACCCGAACATTTTGTGGAAGTAGCCGGGCGGGGAATGTTTGGAAAAGTTAACAACGTGGATGTTCGGATTGGTTCGGAAGAATACGTCACCGGGCAGGCAAGCACTACCGGGAAAAAATCTTCTACGGTTTTTATTTCGATCAACGAACAAACGAAGGGACATTACACCATCAGCAACCAGTACCGGAGTGGATTAAGCGAAGTTTTAAAAACACTCAGAAAGCAGTTCGCCCTCTTTCTTATTTCGGGAGATAACGATGCCGAAGCCGGCAATCTTTCTTCCTATTTCGACCGCGAGCACCTGCTATTTAACCAAAAACCGGGGGATAAAGCTGAATTCATCAAAAAACTGCAAAGCAAAGGGCGCACGGTTTTAATGACAGGCGACGGACTAAATGATGCAGGTGCATTAATGCAAAGCGATGTTGCACTTACGGTTGCCGATAAAGCCTATCATTTTTCACCTGCCAGCGATGCCGTGCTCGAAGCCGGGCAATTTCACCGCCTGGCCAGCTTTATCCGTTTTACGCGCACTTCACTTCGCATTGTAAAAATGGCTTTCATTATTTCCTTTTTCTACAACATTATAGGAATTTCGTTTGCCATCAGCGGAAATCTATCGCCGGTAGTTGCAGCCATTTTAATGCCAGTTAGTTCGGTTTCGGTGGTGGCCTTTGCCACATTCGTCACCAGGCTTGCAGGACAAATGAAGCTAAAATAAAACGATCGCGTTCCGTAATCAACCAATAAAGCACTAAATGAAGCGCCTATAAAACGGCAGTTTTGTTGGGAATGATTTATTGATCATTACGTTATTATTCTTTCTATTTTTAGTTGTCAAAACCAAACAAAATGATCAGCGGAAGAAAGGTTGTAGTTGTGCTTCCGGCATACAACGCCTCAAAAACACTTGAGAGAAAGTATAAAGAAGCCGATTTTTCGATTGTTGATGATGTTAAATTGTTAGACAATCAGAGCAATGACGACACGATAGAAGTTGTGAAAAAAAGGGAATCAAACAGATTGTAATTCACAACAAACCAAAGGCTACGGAGGAAACCAGAAATCGTTCTATAAAAAAGTACTGGCAATTCACATACTGCATGCCACAGGCTGAAATCAAAGTTTTAGATGACACCGGGAAGCAATTATTATCTCAAACGGTTTGAAATTTCGATTTTAGTTTTCATTTTTAACGACTAGAAACCTTTGACCTATGGCGAAATCGCTGGTAAACACCAACGCAAAATTTGGCACCCTTCCGGTTTTTTTAACCGCACTTTCCACCATACTTGGTGCGATACTGTTCCTCCGTTTTGGGTGGGCTGTCGGACAAGTTGGATTTCTTGGAGTTATCGGAATTATCATTCTTGGTCACGTAGTAACAATCCCCACCGCTTTTGCCGTAGCCGAAATTGCGACGAATCAACGCGTTCAGGGAGGAGGCGCCTATTACATCATCAGCCGTTCGTTTGGTTTGAATATTGGCGGTGCCATTGGTATTGCACTTTATCTTTCGCAAGCCATTAGCGTGGCATTTTACATCATTGCTTTTGGCGAAGCCTTCGAACCGCTGATCAGCTGGATCGCCAAAACCTACCACTTTTACATCCCCGACAGACGGTTTATCTCCGTTCCCACCATGGCGCTGCTTTCCATACTCATCCTTACCAAGGGCGCTAACGTTGGGATGAAAGCGTTGTATGTTGTTGCTACCATTTTACTGGCCTCACTGGTTGTCTTTTTCATGGGCGACTCTCCGCTTCAACCCACCGAAATAAACCTGCACCATAAGATCGAAAATAACCTGAATTTCTTTTATGTTTTTACCATCATATTCCCGGCGTTTACCGGCCTCGCAGCAGGTCTGGGGCTTTCGGGAGACTTGAAAGACCCCAAGAAATCGATTCCCCGCGGAACACTTTGGGCAACGGTTGTGGGCATGGTGATTTATATTGCGGTGGCCTATAAATTTGCGATTTCTGCCTCGCCGGAGGACCTGGTCAGCGATCAACTGATCATGCAGGAAATTGCAGCCTGGGGTCCCATTGTTCCGGTTGGTCTGGCGGCCGCATCGCTCAGTTCGGCGCTGGGATCGATTATGGTAGCGCCACGTACACTTCAGGCCATTGGCTTCGATGATATTTTTCCTCAAAATTCGATCAACCACTGGTTTGCGAAAGGCCGTAAAAAAGACAACGAACCCATCAACGGATCGCTGGTGACCATTTTAATTGCCTTCGTTTTTGTGTTTGTTGGCGATGTGGATTTTGTGGCGCAAATCATCTCCATGTTTTTTATGGTGACCTACGGAGCAATATGTTTGATTTCCTTTCTGGAACATTTTGCTGCCGATCCGGCCTACCGTCCAACTTTCCGGTCGAGATGGGAATTTTCGTTAATCGGCACGCTGTTTTCATTTTGGCTGATGTTCAAAATGAACGCTACTTATGCAGCGATCTCGGTTGTTATCATGTCGATGATCTACTATGTAATCATGCTCAACAACGACGAAAACCAGGGGCTAAACAAACTTTTCAAAGGTGTTATTTTCCAGTTGAGCCGTCAGCTGCAGATCATTCTTCAACGTGCCGACAGCGAAAAAGACACCAGCTGGCGCCCCTTCGGTGTTTGTATTTCGCACGACACCTTTAAACGACGCTCTGCATTTGACATCATGCGCTGGATTTCTTACAAATACGGCTTTGGCACTTACATTCACTTTATCAAAGGCTTGCTGAACGAAAAGACCACCGAAGAATCGAAAAAAGTGCTGGACCGCCTGATTCAGCTTTCTGCCGGAAGCAAGAACCGGGTGTACCTTGACACGATTATCTCACCTTCTTATACATCGGCCATTGCGCAGGTAGTGCAGCTTTCAGGCATTTCCGGGAAAGGAAACAACCTGATTTTGTTCGAATTTTCAAGGACCGATCCGGGAAACTTAAAGGAAATCACGGGGAACTACCAGATTGTTGAATCGGCAGGTTTCGACATTTGTATTCTGAATACATCCTACAAAAGCTTTGGCTATAAAAATGAAATTCACATCTGGATAAGTCCGGAGGACTATGTAAATGCCAACCTCATGATTTTACTGGGTTACATTATTTTGGGCCATCCCGATTGGAAAAAAGGGAAAATAAAAATTTTCGCCTTGTACCCGGAAGAAGACATCGAAGCCAAACGCAAACAACTGATGGAATTGATCAAAACCGGCCGGCTTCCCATCAGCCCGGCCAACATTTCGATGGTGCCCTTTGAGTCGGGGAGCCGGAAGAATGTGATCACACAATATTCGGCCGACGCCGACCTTACCATTATTGGGTTTAGCACCGATGCACTGAACGACATGGACGAATTCAGTGAAGGATATAATGATTTGGGAAACATTCTGTTTGTAAGCTCGAACCGCGCCAAAGCAATAAACTAAAAAAGTACTACGTTTTTTCACTTGGCAGATTTATTTACCTTTGATTGATCTTAATAAGAAAAAATGGAAAGAATTGCCATATTTCCGGGTTCGTTCGATCCCTTTACCATCGGACATGAATCGGTTGTCAGACGCGCTTTATCGATGTTTGATAAGTTATATATCATGATCGGTTACAACGCCAACAAGAAATCGTTTTTCCCGGTGGAGAAACGCATGAAATGGATCAATCAGGTATTTATAAACGAACCTAAGGTAGAAGTCAGGCTGCACGAAGGACTGACGGTGGATTTCTGCAAAGAAGTGGGAGCAAAATATATTTTGCGCGGAATTCGTACCTCTTCCGATTTTGAATACGAACGGGCGATTGCGCAAATGAACAAAAAAATGCACCCCGAGATTGAATCCGTTTTCCTGCTTACCTTGCCGGAACATACTCCGGTAAATGCAACCATTATTCGCGATATTATTTCGCATGGTGGCGATGCAAGCATGTTTCTGCCTGAGGGACTTGATAAAAGCGAGTTCAAAATTAACGTTGAATAAAAGTGGCATTAAACAGATTTTCATTTCTTCTTTTTCTTTCATTGTTCGGGGTAACACAACACGCGTTGTCGGTTGAAATTCGTTGCCAAAATGCAGAGTACGCAGGTAAAAAACTTGAGTTTTTAGCATACAGTGATCCCATTTCGGGCAAAACAGAAACTGCTTTTCAATTGACCTTTGATGGTTCGGGGAAAGCTTCTGCCAATCTCGATATCAAGGCAACAACCTTCGTTTTTTCTGACTTCGGGGTATTTCGGGGAATGCTTTTTCTGGAAGCCGGCAAAAACATCGGGTTAAAACTTCCTCCCTTCAAGGAAAAATCGTTTGCCGAAGAAAAAAATCCGTATTTCCAGCCGATCTCGTTTTGGTTTATCTCCGAAAACAAAAACCAGTTAACCGACAAAGTTTCGGAATTTGAGCAATTCTTTAATTACCTCACCGACAAAAATTTTAACCGGCTATACATCCGGCAGTCGAAAGCGGTGTTTGATTCGATAAGAACCGAGCTCGACAAAAAAGTACCCGACAACTCCGAAAAAGCCCTGGTCTGGCACAAAAACCTGAAATTAAAACTCATTGAAGCAGATATATTTCGTTTACGTCCCGAAGCATATTCAGCCGATTTCAACGCAGTAACCAGCGAATACTGGTTGCAGCCGGCTTTTATGGAAGTATTCAATAAAACCTTCGACCGGCAACTAAGTTTCTCGGCACAAGCCATTCACGGCGACGAAGTAAAAAAAGCGGTCGAAACCCGCGATCTGCCTGCGTTAAAAAGCTTTGTGGAAAACAAATACAAAGTAACCGGCAAGATGGCCGAATTGGTTTTGCTGAAACTGCTGCACGACGGTTTTTACTCGGATGAATTCAGCAAATCTGCTATCAAAGACCTGGCAGGAAACAAATTGTTTTTACAAAACACTAACCCGATTCTAAAAACTTCAGCCCAAAACATTCTCGACAAATTTGGTTTTATGGCAAAAGGGAGCAAGGCTCCCGCGATTTGTCTGAATGATTTGGACGAAAAAAAGCAATGTACCGAAGAGGATCACGGTAAATTTAAATACATCGTTTTTGCCGATGTTGAAACACGCGTTTGTCAGGAGCAACTCAAATACCTGAGTCGCGTTGACGAGTTGTTTAACAAACACCTCGAAATTTACGTGGTACTTCGAAATACCGGAAAAGAAAGTATCAAAGCGTTTTTTGAAGAGCAAAAAGTACCGGCGGTAAAACTGGTGGACACCGATGGTGCATTTATAAAACAATACCAAATCCGTTCGTTTCCGCAATGCTTCCTGCTAAACGAAAACCACGAAGTGGTTTTTGAACATACGAAAACGCCACTCGACGGATTTGAACAACAGTTTGGCGGATGGTTGCGCAACGAACTATTTATGCGGCAACGAAATCAGAATAAATAAGCTGCGAGCTTCGAGTAGCGAGCAGTGAGTCATAAAATGGCATAACAACAACATCGAATATCAAGAATCAAGGATCCACCATCAAGTATAAATCTGTATCAGCTCTTTTAAATTGTCATAGGTATTCGACAATACTTCATCCAATTCCGAAGGATGAAACCAACGCACTTCGCTTATTCCTTCTTCGGCTTCGGGCAACCCATCTTTCTGACCATTGTACTCCATTTCGAACCAGTGCGTTTGCTTAAAAATCCATTCCCCTTTGGTGTCTTTGTAGGGCGACTGGTAAATATGAAAAGTCGGCGGCAAAGGTTTTACAATCGAATGCCCGGTTATTCCGCATTCTTCCTCTACCTCGCGCAACGCTGCTTCTTCGGCCGATTCCCCCTTGTCAATTTTTCCCTTCGGTAAATCCCACTTTCCATTCCTGAAAATAAAGAGAAGCTGACCTTTTCGTTTTACCACTCCGCCCGCCGCATCGATATTCAGCAGCGCCGACCGAAAGGCTAAAAAAGCTTCTTCAGGGTTATCATGTTCTACAACAGCCTCGGAGTATTCCGAATTCAGCAACCGACCGAGGTAGTCAAAAACCTCTGAACTGCTTGTAAATGCTGGCGAAACAAGAGTTGTTTTCGCCAATGTTATCTTAGTGGGCGCGGAAAACCGAATCCTCTTTTCATTCAAAAAAACTTTATACTTTTGCATCGAACAAAATTGCTTTTATCATGGATTCAACTCAAATTGAAGTTACTAAACGACTCTTAGAAATCAACACCATAAAGATACAACCCAACAATCCTTTTACATGGGCTTCAGGCTGGAAATCGCCAATTTATTGCGATAACCGTAAGATTTTATCTTATCCTGAAACGCGTACTTTCATTCGCGACCAATTTGTAAAAGTGATCCGTGAAAAATACCCGGACGCTGAAGTGATTGCCGGAGTTGCGACTGGGGCAATCGCTATGGGAGTGTTGGTAGCCGAACAACTGGGATTACCCTTTATTTATGTTCGCTCGTCTCCAAAAGGACATGGTTTGGAAAACCTGATTGAAGGCGACCTGAAACCTTTCCAGAAAGTGGTGGTGGTTGAGGACCTGGTTTCTACCGGAATCAGCAGTTTGAAAGCTGCCGAAGCAGTAAATAACTTTGGAGGAGATGTTGTGGGAATGGTTTCCATCTTCACTTACAACTTTCCGCATGCCAAAGAAAACTTTAAAAAAGCGGGTATCGAACTTACCTCGCTAAGCCGCTACCAGATTCTTATTGACCTTGCCCTTGAAATTGGAGAAATCACCAAAGACCAGGTTGATTCGCTGATGGAATGGCGCGAGGACCCTGCAAACTGGGGAAAATAATTCAGAACTTTATCACAAAAAGATAGATCCCGCTCCTGATAATAATCCGGACGGGATTTTTTTTCAAAAGCAGACAGATGGGAGTTAACAAATACGTAAGCGACGTAAAAACAATCGCACACAACCAGCAAATTGTATTTAATTATTTGTCGAATTTCGAGAACCTGGCCACGTATATGAATTCAGGACTGATCGAACGGATTACCGAAAAAGTTCCGCAGATCAAAATCACTGAATTCAAGTCAGACAGAGACTCCTGCAAATTCAACATTACAGGACTGGGCGTTGCCGAGATCAGAATCATTGATCGCGATCCGTTTAAATCCATCAAAATTGAAAGTTCAGGCGGACTTCCGCTAAGTTTTACCTTCTGGATCCAGCTGCTTCCGGTTGACGAGTACAACACCAAAATGCGCCTCACCCTTCATGCCGAAATGAGTATGATGATTAAAATGATGGTGGGCAACAAACTGGAAGAAGGCCTGAATAACCTGGCGGATACGTTGACCAAACTGCCGTATCAATAGAGAGGTACTGAAGGACTGAGGGACTGAGGGACTGAAGGGCTGAGGGATTGAGTCAATAATGAAATGCTTGAATGCATGAATAAGTTTACTGTCGCAATTTGGCAGTTTTACAATTCAACAGTTTAGCAATTTCTTCGCATCGAAGCTTCTATATCTTCCGAATAAACTAAAAGCATCTTCCTAAAAGATATACTCGACCTCTTTAAACATGTATTCCGTGATTTTTCCAGAGCGGTCTTCCAGCTGAAGCTGCCCGAATTCACCGATCCCAGAAATTCTGGCTTCAAAAACCACTTTGTCTTTTCGAAAGTTTCTCCATTGGTTAAAACCAAAAAGACGATTCAGGTACGCAGTTTCGATTTCATCAACCTGTCCCGCTTCCAACAACTGATACCATTTTCGAAAATAGTAAAGCCATCCTTTTAAGGTTTCCTGAATGTCGTACTCCTTACCGTTAAGCTGCTGCAACGATACCGGATTGGGAGCATCGGAATGAAACTCCAACTGATTCAGATTGAGCCCTATCCCAATAATTGACCAATCTAGCTTTGATCCTTTAATGGAATTCTCGATCAGTATTCCGGCTACTTTCCGGTTGCCGATGTAAATATCGTTGGGCCATTTGATCGAAACATTCTCAACTTCCGTATTCAGGAGATCAAGTAAGGACAAACTCACAATTTTTGAAATTAAAAATTGCCGGGCCGCTTCCAGAAACACCGGGTACAAAATTACACTGGTTAACAGGTTCTTTTCGGCCACACTTTCCCAAAAGTTGCCAGGTTGTCCTTTCCCCCGCGACTGGAATTGTGCCAAAACGACAGTACCATTTTCGGTCCCGTCCGAAACAAGTTGCTTGGCATAATTGTTGGTACTGTCGACCTCGTCCAAGATGATAATATTTCGACCCGTTAAAAACATTTGGAAATCAAAAGTAAACCATTCTTGCAAAAAATGGTTAATGGACAAAAAGATTATCTTTGTAAGGTTCAAGATTAATTTATGAAGCAAAAAAAAGCAGAAACAGATAAACTTAGTGAAGCAATCCTGGAAGGGATACAACGTTTAAAAGGAAAAAAGATAACGATCATTGACTTAGAAAGCATCAAGCATACTGAATGCAGTTCTTTTATAATTTGTCATGGAACATCTTCGACGCATGTCGATTCCATTGCTCATTCGGTGGAAGAGACCGTTAAGGAAATGGTGGGGGAAGATGTATGGCACAGAGACGGATACCGGAATGCCATCTGGATTTTACTGGATTACGGCGATATAATGGTACATGTATTCCAGGAAGAATCCCGTCAGTTTTACAACCTCGAAGGCCTTTGGGCCGATGCAAAATCAAGAACAATAGAAGAAGATTAATACGTATCATGGCAGAAAACAATCAAAATAACAATCAAAAACAACAAAATGGGAAAGACAATCCGTTTGGCCGTCTGAATCCCAATAGAAAAGGCGATGGAAAACCGCCAAAATTCAATGCCTACTGGATTTACGGGATTATCGCCATCGTATTTCTGGCAGTTCAGTATTACATTAGTTACAGCCATGGCCCCGTTGACACTACATGGGGCGATGTGAAACAAATGATTGAAAACGGAGATGTTGAACGGCTCGAAGTCATTAATGAAAAGGATGCCAATGTTTACATCAAAAAAGACCGTTTAAAAAACTACGAAGCTCAGTTTAAGGGAAACTTTTCTGAACCCAACGAAATCGGTCCTCATTTTACGTTTAAAACAGGCCCTATTGAGAAGTTTGCCACCGATTTGGCAAAAGCACAGGAAGGAAAACCCGATGAAATTTTACCGTCATACAAGGATGAAAACAACTGGCTCCGGGATATACTGATATCCTTCGGACCGTTCCTTATTATCATCCTGTTGTGGTGGTGGATTTTCCGCAGGATGAGCCGTGGCGGTGCCGGTGGCGGTGCCGGCGGTATTTTCAACGTAGGAAAATCGCAGGCAAAGATATTTGACAAAGATCAACGCGTATCCACTACATTCAAAGATGTTGCCGGATTGGCAGAAGCCAAACAGGAAGTGGAAGAAATCGTCGAGTTCCTGAAAAATCCCGCAAAATATACCAAGCTTGGAGGTAAAATTCCAAAAGGCGCTTTGCTGGTAGGCCCTCCCGGAACGGGAAAAACCCTGCTTGCCAAAGCAGTTGCAGGAGAAGCCAATGTACCTTTCTTCTCGATGTCGGGTTCCGACTTTGTTGAGATGTTCGTGGGTGTTGGAGCTTCCCGGGTACGCGACCTGTTTAAACAAGCCAAGGAAAAAGCGCCGTGTATTGTGTTTATCGATGAGATTGATGCCATCGGTCGTGCACGTGGACGGAACCCTAACATGGGATCGAACGACGAACGCGAAAACACGCTGAACCAGCTGTTAACCGAAATGGATGGTTTTGATACCAACAGCGGCGTAATTATACTGGCCGCAACCAACCGTGCCGACATCCTCGACCGTGCATTAATGCGTGCGGGACGTTTCGACCGTCAGATTCATGTGGAACTGCCCGATTTGAACGAGCGTAGCGAAATATTCAAAGTACACTTGCGTCCGCTGAAATTAAGTGAAGACGTAAAAGTTGATTTTCTGGCCAAACAAACTCCGGGATTCTCGGGTGCCGATATTGCCAACGTTTGTAACGAGGCCGCATTGATTGCTGCACGTAAAAACAAGGATTCGGTTACCAAACAGGATTTTCTCGACGCAGTTGACCGGATTATCGGCGGCCTGGAGAAAAAGAACAAAATCATTTCTCAACAGGAAAAGAAAACCATCGCTTACCACGAAGCCGGGCACGCCACCATTAGCTGGTTGCTTGAATATGCGCACCCATTGGTAAAAGTTACTATTGTACCTCGCGGAAAAGCGCTTGGCGCTGCCTGGTATTTGCCCGAGGAAAGATCGATTACCACCAAGGAACAGTTGTTGGATGAAATGGCCTCTGCACTCGGTGGTCGCGCTGCTGAAGAAATTGTTTTTGGGAAAATCTCTTCGGGAGCTCAGAACGACCTGGAGAAAATTACCAAACAAGCCTACGCAATGGTAACTATTTTCGGGATGAGTGAAAAGGTTGGAAATGTAAGCTATTACGATTCTACCGGGCAATCAGACTTCACCTTCACAAAACCATACAGCGAAAAAACCGCTGAACTGATTGACGAAGAAGTAAAAATTCTGATCGATAATCAATACGAAAGAGCAAAACAGGTACTGCGCAGCCATGCAGAAGGACACGCCAAACTGGCTAACCTGCTGCTCGAACGCGAGGTAATTTTTAGCGAAGACCTGGAAGAGATCTTTGGAAAACGTCCGTGGGATAAAAAACACGTGATCGGAGAAAATGGCAACAGTGACAGCAAAACGCCTACTGTTTCTTTCGACGAACCAAAGACCACAGAAGCATCTGACAAAGAAGTTTTACCGGAATAAAACATGACTTCGGCCCGGGAGGAAATATTAAACAGGCTGAAACAAGCCACACATCCGGAACCGGACGAAATACCTGATTTTAACACTCCCGTTTATTTTCCCATTGATCAACCTTTGGAACTGGCTTTCAAAGAAAACCTGGAGAAAATAAACGGGAATGTTGTTTTATGTGCCTCTGAAACCGATTTGTATGAGCGCCTCCAGCAACTCCTTAAAGCTTTTTCTCCCGAAAAAGTGTACTGCAACGAAACAGCGCTTCAGCAGGCGTTCAAAGAAAACGGGATTGGCATTTCATCCGGATCTGAGCTGCCGTCTGATTTGGAAGCCGGAATTACCGGTTGCGAATTTTTAATCGCTCACACCGGATCGGTGATGGTAAGCTCAGCGATCGAAGGAGGTCGGCAAATGTTTGTTTACCCGCCGGTTCATATCGTGGTGGCCCGAAAAGAACAGCTGGTTGCCTACCTCGATGAAGCATATTCTTCCATTCAACAAAAATACTCCGGTTGTCTTCCGTCGCACATTGCCTTAATTACCGGTGCAAGCCGAACCGCCGACATTGAAAAAACACTGGTTATGGGAGCTCACGGACCACGCGCCATCTACGTCTTTATCGTTTGTTGAACACATTTATCCAGCATTGCCATATTTTCTTAACTTTACGCCATGGAAAAAGGATGGACTGAAGTATATATGACCGGTACTGAATACGAAGCAGAAATGGCGAAGGACATCTTGGCCAATGCCGGAATCAAATCAGTTATACTAAATCAACATGATACCGTTTACCAATCTTTTGGCGATTTCATACTATATGTATCGGAAGCAGATTATAACAAGGCTGTTGAGTTGCTAAAAAATCTAAAAGAAGGTGAGTAACTTAACAAAACGGTCGATCTGGGGCGCAATCTACGTCATCGTTATGATGGGCGGCCTTTTGATACATCCCTTTGCATTTGCACTTGTATTCGGGACACTGTTATTTTTTACCCAATATGAATTCTATGCCCTGGTAGAAGCTGCAGGTCACAAAATATCCCGGCTACCGGGAACCCTAATGGGTGTTTTATTTTTCGTGATATGCTTTGGTGTTGCCAACTCTTTCCTTCCCAAATCCCTGGTTTTTATCTGCATCCCCATCATCCTTTTAATGTTTATCATCGAGTTATTTCGCCGTAATCATAATACGCTGGAACGAAGCGGACTCACCGTTCTCGGTTTTATTTACATTGCCCTTCCGTTTTCGCTGATCAATTTTATTGTCAGCAGCACCATAAACGGACAGGCTCATGTTTACTATCCCTGGATAATGGCCGGTATTTTTCTCATTATGTGGGCAAACGATTCATTTGCTTACCTCATTGGAACACAGTTTGGAAGACACAAGATGTGCACCAGAATATCGCCGGCCAAATCGTGGGAAGGACTAATCGGAGGTGCGGTTTTTGGAATCGTCATGGGAATTGTAAATGCTGTTCTCTTTCAGGCGCTAAGTATGATTAGCTGGATTGTGATTGCTGCACTCACCGTAGGATTTGGAACACTCGGCGATCTTTTTGAATCAAAAATTAAACGTGAAATCGGGGTCAAAGATTCAGGTAATATCTTACCGGGGCACGGTGGTTTTCTCGATCGGCTCGACAGCCTGCTGTTTGCCATCCCCGTCGTTTTTATCTGGTTAATGCTTTCAGGAAATTTTTAAGCCATGCGAACAATTATTCGACAAATACCCAATGTAATCACCTTGATGAATCTTTCATCAGGAGTTCTTGCAACTATTTTCGCTATTGACGGACACCTGATCTGGGCCGGAATTTTTATCTGCCTGGCATCGGTTTTCGATTTTATGGATGGCTTTGCAGCACGCCTGTTAAAAGCTTATTCCGAAACAGGAAAAGAACTCGACTCTTTATCCGATGTCGTTTCTTTTGGTGTGGCACCCGGAGCGATCCTTTTTACCCTGCTCGAATTTTCACTTTTCGGGAAAAACCAGCCCATTTACGAGATCACCGCCAACTGGTACCAGTGGATCATACTTTTCTCGGCATTCGTGATTCCGATTTTTGGTGCCATTCGTTTGGCCCGCTTCAACGTTTTTTCAAGCGATGAACCATTCTTTCGCGGCTTACCCATACCTTCGAACGGAATTTTCTGGGCATCGTTGGGTTTGATGCTGGAATTTCCGAAATACCACGACTATTTCACAATGATTTACTCGACAAAAAACCTAGTGATTCTGGGAATTTTTATGGCCGGAATGATGGTCATTAACCTGCCTATGTTCTCGCTCAAGATGAAAAACCTGAAATGGAATTATAACTGGTACCGTTATATTTTTGTGTTGCTGGCGGCCGTCCTTTTAATCGCACTTAACGTTTACGGACTGGCATTAACCATCCTTCTTTACATTTTAATGAATGTAATCTTTTACCTTTTCAAAGTTGAATTATAAAAATCGACCAGGCGTAGGATCATCTGTAAAATTCGGTAGATTTCATTTTCCAAGCATAGATTTTAGTTCCTCTAAAAGGAAAATATTTGTTATAATTTGCCAGCCGGCGGCCATACTCTTTGGCTTGCCCCAAAGAGTATGCAGAAAGTTCAAGGCTGCTTTTTACCTTCACCTTCCATCTTTACAAAACTTAAGTTCGGACGGGTGATCTCCTCAATTCTTCGGAGCTTCCCGCTCTCACTAGAAGTTTTGCTTCGATTCCAGGCGCGATAAAAAGAGGCCAGCGCCCACTCAAGCCCATATCGGAAACATGAACTTTGCAGCATGCTCCATGCCTTCTTCGGAAAAAAGAATTGCACATGAAATTTGAACTGATCTAAAGCGCATTCTTTCTTGATTTTCATACAAAGAAAAGCCTCTGAAAACGGAAGAAATATTTTCCCGAGGGAAAGATTAATAATACGCCATGACAAATTGACTTCCGAAACCAGAGGCTAATATCTTATATAACACGCTTAAATAAGCGCCATTTTCGGCACTTGTACCATAGTTAACAACAAAGGGGGAAAGTTGTTTGTGATTCCAAAAATTATTTGATTTTTTTTCGACGCAGACTCGAAATAACGTGAGATTGCTTCGCGAGGCCGGCAATAACAGATGATTTATTAAAATTAGAAGTAAAGGAATTGGTTGGCGGCTCTACCGCCAACCAATTCCTTTACTTCCTTTAATCATTTCAATATATTGTCATTGCGAACGCAGTGAAACAATCTGCTTCTTACTAATTATTTTACTCCGTTAACACCGATTTCTATTTTAACGGAGCTGCAAATTTTAATACATCCGCTTCTGTAATTTCGTTGTTGCAAAGGATAATCAGTCGCTCGATCACATTTCTGAACTCACGGATATTTCCGGTCCAGTTAATTTTTTGCAACTCAGCAATCGCATTTTCGGTGATCGTCTTCACCGGCATTCCGTATTCATTACAAATCTGCTGAATAAAATGGTTGGCGAGTAAAGGAATATCTTCCAGGCGTTCGTTTAGCGCCGGAACCTTGATCAGAATAACGCTCAGACGATGGTAAAGGTCTTCACGGAAATTGTGGTTTTCAATTTCAACCGAAAGATTTTTATTGGTTGCCGCCACAACGCGCACATCCACTTTAATGTGCTTGTCGCCGCCTACCCGGCTGATCACATTCTCCTGCAGGGCGCGTAACACTTTGGCCTGCGCCGACAAACTCATGTCTCCAATCTCGTCGAGAAAAAGTGTTCCGCCATTTGCCTGTTCAAATTTCCCAAGTCTTTGTTTTACGGCCGAAGTAAAAGCACCCTTTTCGTGGCCAAACAATTCACTCTCTATCAACTCGGATGGAATAGCTGCACAGTTCACTTCCACAAACGGACCGGAAGCCCGGTTACTTTGCTCGTGAATACGACGCGCTACCAATTCTTTACCGGAACCATTTGCACCGGTAATCAGCACACGTGCATCGGTTGGAGCCACCTTGTCAGCCATATCCAGAATCTCAGAAATAGCTTCCGATTCACCAACGATCTCGTATTTTTTACTGACCTTCTTTTTTAGGATTTTGGTTTCCGTTACCAAGGTCGATTTATCCATCGCGTTTCGGATGGTAATCAACAGTCGATTCAGATCAAGCGGTTTTTCGATGTAATCGTACGCGCCTTTTTTAATCGAGTCGACAGCGGTATCAATGTTTCCGTGGCCGGAAATCATCACCACCGGAGTATCGGGAGCCAGTACCACCATTCGTTCCAACACTTCAATCCCATCGAGTCCCGGCATTTTAATATCGCACAAAACAATATCGTATTCCCCGGCGCGGATCATTTCCAGGCCCTTGTTTCCGTCTTCTGCCAGATCAACTTCGTACTTCTCGTACTCCAGAATATCTTTTAAAGTATTCCGGATACTTCTTTCATCATCAATTACCAGGATTCTTGACATGTGAATTTTCTTTTTTGAGTCTATAAAAATAACTGTAGTTGACGGTAAACAAAAATGATTCCAAACAATAATCCCGAAGAATATTTCTCGGGTTTGCGTGGTCCTTTCGATGTTGATCACTTAAAAATAATTGCGAGCAAGTTCTTTTCTACGCAAATCAGCAAAATCAGTGGCGCCCTAAGGATTCTTGAGATAAAAACAGAAAAGCAAAAATGTATAGATACCCAATTCAAAACGGAATCAACGGGAAGATTGAACGAAAGAAATGCTTTTTGAGAACAGAATCCAGCGGATTCGAATGTTTATAGCAGCAAACATGTTCAATGGGAAATTCGACTCCGACGGGAGTGGGCCCCGGGCGCTATAAACATGCAATCCCTCCGGGATTATTGGAATGTTGACCAAGCGCTGAACCCTAAAATCGTTCTGCATTAATCGGCGTAATCAGCGCGCAATTTCTTTTCAGCTAAATCAAAAAATCCCGGTAAAAAACTCACCGGGACTTTCAGAAATATATACTTGTATGGTTTTTTTAACAACCTCCGGCAGCAACGTTTGATTTTTGCCGGCGCTCAACCTGTACCGGTTGCTTAGCTACATGCTTAACTCCGGTCCCGTCTTCGGGAGCCGCCATTTCTGCATAATTAAAACGTGCGATGCCTTTTTTATACGAATCATCGTTTTTGGTAGCGGCGAGGTCGTCTTTGTGTTCGAAATAATACCGGTAACCCCCTAGCAGCAACTTTACATTGCTAAATCCCACCTGACGAAACAACATCCATGGTCCGTTTGCATGCAATTCGTCTTCGCCATAAAGAACCACGGTTGTTCCGTTGTCGCGTAATGCTTTTAAACGCTCAATATTTTCTTCGCGGGTCAGATTATTGGCCGACATATTTTCTGCTCCGGGAATGTGTCCCTGCCCGAAAACAAAATTGTCGCGAATATCGAACAGCACGATGTTTCCAGCTTTATTCCCGATTACATCTTCCAGCTGCCAGGGATAAAAATAAGCGTCCGAATCTTCAAGTGCAGCCACGCTTTCACTCATACTTTTCTCGTAAGTAAGCAGCGGTTTGTGCATGGTTAAGAAACCAACGATCAGAAGAACCACAAAAGCAGAAAGAGCAATTAGCGTTCTCCACGGATTTAATTCATGTATATGCATGGTATTGATTTTTACAAATTTCAATTAACAGCCACCGGCTGCCACACTCGACTTCTCTCTTCTTTGCACCTGAACTTCCACTTTCGCATCATCAGATGATTCGGCGCTTGCGCCTGTGAAATACATCTGTGCCCCTTTTCTGAACGAGTAGGTTTCCTGGTCGGCATAAGAAGCATCGCCTGAAGGTTGCTGTGGTTCGATAATGGTCTGCATCCAGCAGTTCAAACCGCCCTTCATAACGTAAGTTCCTTTATAACCTAAGCGTTTGGTCAGCACCCACATTTGGTCGGCCTTAATATCGTCGTCGGAAACAAAAACCACTTTCGTTCCCTTAATTCCGAGATAAGAAAGATTTTCAGGATTCAACAAGCTATCCAGCGGAATATTAACAGAGCGTGGTAAAGAATAATTTTGAAAATCTTCTTCGTTCCTTACATCAATCAGCATCAGCGAAGGATCGCCTTTGATAATCATTTTTGCTACCTGGTCGGTAGTTACGTACCTTGTTGGCTGAATAATTTCCTGAAGCAAAATTTCGGGATCAACCTGATCGAGCTCATCATCCATTTTCAGAAACAAGGTTCCAAAGGCCAGAATGAGCATTATTAGGGTCAGAATAATATAATTTCTGTTCATCGTTCTAGAATTTATATTGTTTCATATTCTTACGAACGCGTTTCTCGATAAACATGGTTCCCCAGAAAGCTGCAAGGGCGACTACCGTAAATGCCAATGCAAAGTAGGAAGCCGGAATTCCGGTAACATCGGTAAGCGTTACATTTCCAAGCGAGCCACTGTTATAAAAGTTCTCGAACAGCGGAAAAGCCAGCGAAAAGCCAAAAATTCCGACGTACAAACCGATCGTAAAAAACAAGGCATCGAGCTTGCCGATGGCTACGCCGGTAAAACTTGTTCCCGGGCAATAGCCCCCCAGAATAAAGCCAAATCCCATGATAACTCCACCAACGATCATCGGTCCTAAATAAGTAGGAAGAATAAATATTTTTGAAAGGTCGAGCCAACCCAGGTAATCAAAATACATGATGCCAACCATGGCAACGATAAGTGCGGTAAAAAATACGCGAAGCACAACAAAGTTGTAGCCATAAAACACTCCGGCCAGGTTTCTTGATGAAGAAAAGCCTGCTGCTTCAAGAATAAATCCAAAAGCAATACCGATTAAGATAGCGATTACAAAATCCCATCCGTCGCCTATTATACCGTTAGGAATTAATGGTCCCATATTTTATCTTTTTTGAATGTTATATGTATAAAATGATAAGTCATATTTTCTCAGTCTTAGTTTTCAGTCTCAGTTCTCAGTAGATTCGCCACTGGAAACTGTTCACTGCGACTGCCAACTTTCTTCTAAATCCACAATTTTCTAAAGAAGTAAGCGATGATGTACCCGGTTCCAAAAATGGAGAACATCACGATCACACCTCCCAGTGCAAAAGTTGAAGTTCCGCTTAACGCCGCTCCACTTGTACATCCACGGCCAAACTGACTCCCTATTCCAAAAAGTGCACCTCCTATTAAAGCCCAGAATAAACGTTTCCGGTTGGTAATTTGAGGTCCGCGATCGGTTCTGAACTTTTTAACACGGCCAAAAAGCATCCCCGACAATAACCCGCCAAGTAAAACTCCAAGCGATTCAAAAACCAGCCAGGTGTACATCGGAGAATGGTCGTCGCTAACAAATTTGCCCATATAGTTATTGGACTTTGTTGCCGCCGGGGCAATCGTATTTGACGTGGTTACCACCGCACTTTTGATAGCGCCACTGGCTCCAAGCCCTCTTCCTGTAATATAAACGGTTGCAAGGATCAACAGCCCTAACAATACTCCTCCCAGGTATGGATTGATATATTTTGGCTGATTATCGATGGTATTATTTACATTCATGTTTATGATATTTTTTGATTTAGTACAAATAGCGTGTGATCTGTCCGGCTTCCACCATAATAAAACGGAACATTAATCCGCCAATCAAAATCATTACCGGCGGTAACCATTTCGGTACGTGAAATCCCCAAATTTCGAGTGTTTCCAAAACAGCAGGGAAAATCAACCCAAGAATCACCACAAACACCCAGAAACTAACGGTAAACGGTCCGCCCAAAAACAGGTTGGCAGCTTCAATCGCAGTTTCCGAACCGGCTTTGAAGCCCATAAACAGGTGAGTAATCAGGAATAATTCGATGATAATAAATATCAGGTCGATACGACTCAATTTCTTGCGTTCTTTTTCGTCTTTGCTTATCCAGATAATGGTTGCCAAGCCGGTTGAAAATCCGGATACCAGAAACAGCGGCCCTAAAATGGAAGTATTCCACAACGGACGGGCATTAAAGGCCGATAACAAAATCCCGGTATAAACACCAAGGATAATGGCGTAGATCATCATAGCCCAGGCAAAATACTGCCGGTTTTTGATCACCCATGCTTCAAACTGTTCCAGCAAACTGAATTTCCAGTTCCAACCGGGAACCAGTTCCTTCATATAACTGGCTACCCAAATAAAAGCCAGGGGCGAAATTATCATCAGGGTCCAGGCTCCCCAGCTCATCGGAGACTCCAACCTAACGGTGGTGTACAACTGCCAGAAAAACAGTTTGTGTTTCAGATCGAGAAACAAAGCGAACAAGCCCAGCACCAGTGCGATAGGTGCAATAATGGGCGCCCACTTTACGGTTGCCTGCATTTGTTTTTCTTTTCCGCGAACCACATAAAATCCGGCAAAGAAAAGAATACCTGCTGCCAAACCTCCTAAAAACAAATAGAGAGGAATTTGCCAATGCCAGATATTGAGGTATGGATCAATATTCGGAATATTACGTCCACTTACAAATAATTCTTCCTTCATAAGTTATTTTTTTAGGACTTAAAGTCGTTTCTACAAATTATCGACTCTCCCTCTTCTCCCTCTCTACTGGTAGAGAGGGACGATTGGAACGCAGTTTCAATCAGGGTGAGTACGTTCAACTGAACTGATATATTAATTTCGTTATGATTCACTTATTACATCCACATTAGGTAAGAAAATACAATTGAGGTTTTGTACCTGCTTCAGGAGCCAGCACTTTCCATTTGCGGTCTTTGATGGCCAGTGAAACATCACTATTCGGATCGTCGAGATCGCCAAAATGCAGACAGCGGGTTGGGCAAACATCCACACAGGCCGGATTTTGTCCTTTTTGAACACGATGCAAACAGAACGTACATTTATCTACATAACCATCGGGATGCGAGTAACGGGCATCGTACGGGCACGATTGAATACATGCGCCGCAACCAATACATTTATGGTGTGTTACCGTTACAATTCCACCTTCCTCGATGTGACTGGCACCCGTTGGGCAACAACGCACACAGGGAGAATTATCGCAATGATTACATCTCTCCGAACGAAATTCCAAACTGATGCTTGGATACGTTCCGTCAACGCTTTCCACAATCCAGTCGCGACAATAGCCGTGAGGCACATTATTTTCTGTTTGACAGGCTACTACACAGTCGCCACACCCGACACATTTTTTTGTGTCAATTGCCATTGCATATCTCATGCTTTAACCTCCTTTCCTTCCAGTGCAGGATCTTCTGTTAAGAATGTTATAAAGTTTCCTCTCATACCGGTTCCTCCCATTATCGGGTCAACTGCCACGTTGGTGATCATTTCAGTATCGGCTGCACCGCGCCCGAATGCTCTCGAGAGTTTTTTGTTATTGTGTCCAAATCCGTGAACCATGTACACCGAATCCCAGCGTATTCTTTCTGTTACCCTCACTTTTACCGGGAACGATGTTATGGCGCCATCCTGGTTTTTCAGCCACACTTTCTGGTCTTTTTTCAAGCCCCACAAATCAGCTACTTTCGGATTTACCCAAACGCTGTTTTCGCTCATCAAATCCGAAAGGTTCGGATTGTTTGAAGTACGGCTGAAGGTGTGCATCGGAGCACGGCCATATATCAGTCGGTAAAAATTCTGCGGTGGTTCCGGATGCCTGGTATATTTTGGCATCGGATCGAATCCGTGGTCGGCAAAATCAGTAGAGTACAATTCTACTTTACCGGTATTGGTATTGAAAGTAAAATCTTCTCCGTCACCAAGGTAAAGCGGACCGCTCTTTCTCGGGAACTTCTTCACTCCAATCTTCTTCATCTCTTCAAGCGAAGTCCCCAGCTTTTTCAGCTGCCAGTCGATCACTTCAGCATAATCATCGTAGTTAAAGTAATCGTGCAACCCAAGGCGTTCACCAATTTGTTTGGCAATCCACCAACCCGGTTTGGAATCGTATTTTGGCTCGATGGCCGGCATACGCAATGCAATGTTGGGTTCGCGGTTTGGTGCCAAACGAATAACATCGTACCGCTCCAGATAAGTAGCTTCAGGGAATACTACGTCAGCATAACCAGTAATGTCCATTGGCATGGTGTCCATTACCGCGATAAATTCCACAGAAGCTGCTGCTTCTTTAAACAAGGGCTTATCCGGCATCGATAGTGGCAGGTTCGTTCCAGCCACCAGCCAGGCTTTTACCTGGTGTTCGTAATTATATCTTGGGATTGATGCTTTCAGCAATTCGGTGGTGATACCCATTGTTGCCAACGGATATTTCCCGTAATTCAGGTTCTTCCAGGTCCATTTCGGTTCAGGATATTCCGGCTGCGGGAAGTGTGGAACCGAGATTCCTTCCGGCAAATACAAACTTCCACGTTTTCCCCAGGCACCCAATAAAGCCGATAGGATAGCCATCGCTCTTTCACGCTGAGTATCGTCGCCATACCAAACCACATGGCGTCCAGGGTGAACCACTACTGCTGGTGCAGCACCGGCCATTTCGCGGGCAGTTCTGCGGATTTGTTCCGGCTCGATCGTCGTAATTCCGTATGCCCATTCCGGAGTCATGTTTTTAACATGCTCTTTCAGGTAATCGAAACCAAACGTATATTTTTCAACAAACTCTTTATTATAAAGTCCTTCATAAATCAACACATGAATCCATGCCATCAGCAAAGCAATATCAGTTGCCGGCTTAATCGGAAGCCAGTAGCTCGAATGTGCTGCAGCAGTTGAAAAACGAGGGTCGACCGTGATGATCGTTGCGCCGTTATCAATTGCTTCCGACATCTCCTGAACCTGCGAATTGTGCATGTTCTCGCCCAGGTGCGACCCGATCAGCACCAGGCAGCGTGTATCGCGAATATCGGTCGACTCAGGCGAACCAATGTAGGCGCCAAAAGTAGAATAATAGGCAGAAGAACGTGGCCCGCGACAATTGGCAAAAGCCGGTTCGGCATTGGTTTCAGAACCGTAGGCACGCAAAAGATGATGAAAATGTCCACCCGGCGTACCATGATTAAACAGCCCAAAAGCTTCCGGTCCGTATTTTTCTTTTACCTCTTTCATTTTGCCGGCCACCAAATCCAGCGCTTCTTCCCAGCTTGCTTCCCGAAAATACTGGCTGCCGTCTTTTTTAGTTTCGCGGATCAGTGGAGTTTTCAAACGGTCTTCGTCATAAACCATTCCTATACCACCTGTACCACGCGGACACAAACGACCGTTGCAATGTGGATCTTCTTTATTTCCGATCACTTTCCGAATACGGCCACTTTTGTCAACATACGCCCAACCGGCGCATTTCCAGAAACAAACTTCGCAGTAGGTAGGATAAGGAGTCAGGTCTTCATCGCTCACCGGCCCGTCAGGTTCCGATTTGAACAGGCCAAATCCATTCGAACCAAAAGCTTTTAAGCTAAGGGCCGCTGCACCGGTTCCAACTGCTGAAATTTTGATAAAATCCCGTCTTGTCTTCATTTGTGAAATATTTTTAAGATGATCAGGCAAATAAGTTTGCCATTCTTCTATTTCATCAATATTGCAATATGTATATCTAAATATTTACATTTATAGATATGGTCGCAAATATATAAAGGTTTTGGTAGAAGAAAGCTGTCAAATGTTAATTTGAAAACATTAAAAATAAGCAATTTAGATTAATTAAATCCAACAATACCATAAAACACACATGCTCTTTTAATGCAAATCCTACTAACTGTCTATCAAATACTTAAATCCGATTAAAAACTAAATCAAAAATCAAAATAAAATACTATAATGTATTTTATTTCAGAACAAATGCTACATTAATACTATAATATGAATGAAAACAATATTCACCATAAGTTTAAAAGAACATTGTATATAAATCACATTTAACAAGGGATATTCAACGCTAAAACACTGTCATAAGACGTACAAAAAGAGTCACCCGGTTTCAAATTGTTTCAAATTATCTCATATTTGCCAAACCAATGTATAAATGTGTCTGCAAAAACGAAATTCAATGATGTTAAAAAAATGACACATTATTGGGATGCAAACAAAACCTTATCAGATGAACGACAGAAGAACATTCCTGAAAATAGCCATTGCCGGAATCGTTGCGTTTTTTGTCTTTGTTTGGAATAAGCTAACGCTCAACCACATTGAAGCAACACAGCAAAATACAAGTGTTGTCCCTTTAAATAAGAATAAGGAAGTTACGTTCGCTGATCGCTTTATCATTGTAAACCAAAACAATTCCACCACCGTTTTTTCGGCGCATTGTACGCACCTCGGATGCAAAATTGACAAATATGAAGGCGATCGCCTGGTTTGTCCCTGTCATGGTTCGGAATACAATCTGCAGGGAGAAGTAATGAAAGGCCCCGCATATAAAAACCTGAATGTCATTCCTTCTCAGATATCTGACGATGGCAAAAACATTATAATCGGAGCGTAAAATGGGCCAAAAGAAAAACAAAACAACGTTTGGCACTTTGGCGCTGGCCATGTTCTGGCTGGTAGTGTTTTCCGGCGTTGCGCTGGCCATTCCCTTCGATGTAAAAGATCCGTACCTGAGCATCAGTAACATTATGGTAGTAAATCCGTGGGCTTCGCTTACGCGAAACTACCACTACTGGAGCTCTCAATTCTTTCTGATTTTTAGCCTCATTCACTTTTACGAACATTACCACTACAAGGAAAAGATCGGGCTTAAAAAAGGTATTTCTTTCCGGCTGAGCCTCGCGGTGCTAATCATTTTTCTGGCCATGATCACCGGCTTTCTGTTAAAGGGAGATGCCGACAGTCAGCAAGCCCGGCAGATTTTACAAACGCTTTCTGAACGTCTGCCTTTAATTGGGAAATCACTGGCGTTTTCGCTCTTGGGTGATCCGGAAAGCTATCAGTTGATTTACGTTCATCACATTGCCACGTTCACTGTGTTTATTGCGATAGCAATGGTGGAACACGGCCGCAAATTCTGGCCCCCGGCTTTGGATTTTGTTGCATCAGCAGCAGGACTTTTTATCTTAAGTTACCTTTTAAGCGCTCCGCTTCACGACAACTTAAATCCTGCCGTAAAAGGACCGTGGTATTTTGTGGGTTTTCAGGAAATACTGCACTGGCTCAGGCATCCGGAATGGTCGCTTCTGATCTTCCTTGCTGTTCTCGTGTTGGTTTACCTCGCCAATTCGGCAAAAGATAAAACCATGTTTTTGAGTAAACGTTCGTTGCTCATTTTCGTTGGTTTGTATTCCGTCCTCACCATCATTGGACTGTTTTTCAGAGGACAAAATTGGAAATGGACAACCCCGTGGAGCCAGGAATATAAATTTGAAGTACTTCATAATTTCAGAACGCCAAGCGTTAATTTTTCACCCGATTTTGAATTGAATGAAGCCATTGCATCTCCCGCTATCCAGGGGAGGAAAGAAAGTTGCCTAGCTTGCCATACCGGAACACATGGTTTTACGGATTCGCACCGGCCCGAAGCAATCGGCTGTATTTCGTGCCACGCCGGAAATCCGTTTGCCACCGGAAAGGAACAGTCGCATCGCAACATGATTCTTATTCCGGGCAATCTGTCAACTGCCAAACAATCGTGTGGAACCACACAGTGTCATCCGCAGATTACAGAACGGGTTCCAACCGGATTAA
Organism: Maribellus sp. YY47; assembly: GCF_023111095.1. GTDB lineage: Bacteria > Bacteroidota > Bacteroidia > Bacteroidales > Prolixibacteraceae > Draconibacterium. The sequence continues at coordinate 90,506 of NZ_JALGYW010000001.1, read as the reverse complement.
TGGCCACCTTAAGCGGTATGATCAGTGTCAATCGTTTTGTTTTTAATGAACAGGATAATCCCGATGAACCTGCGCATGTGAGCCAGTTGGGAAATTCAGCTGCCGATGAACATTTACGTAATTTGTGTGTGCGTTGCCACCTTGGAAATCCCAAAACCGAACCGGGCCCGGTTAACGAGTTTAGCCGTGGCGGAGGATGTCTGGCCTGCCACTTAAACTACAGTCCGCAGGCTGAAAAAGAACTGGCTGAGAACAATGGCGAAATGATGCAGGCCCACCCCGAAGTAAGCCTAAAAATCACAAATAACCACTGTTTTGGTTGCCACAGCCGCTCGGGACGTATTGCGACTAATTACGAGGGCTGGCACGAAACTACGCTGACCAAAGAAGAAATGCCCGACTCGGCCAATTACCGGCTCATTGAAGGAGAACGTGTGTTTGTGAAAAAGCAGGAAGATGTGCATCACAAACTCGGTTTGGAATGTATCGATTGCCACCATTCATACGAATTAATGGGCGACGGGAATCATTATGCGCACCAGGAAAACCAACAGGATGTTCAGTGCTCGGATTGCCACATTGACGATGAACCCAGGACCATTGCAGCTGAAAACCTCGATAATGAATCGGCGATTATTGCAGCGCTTCGTTTTGGAAATATTGCCGGGAAGAAATTATTGCTGACCGAAAAACACAAGCGAGCCTTGATCAACACTTATGTTGAAAACGACTCGGTGTATTTCATCACCAAAAACAGTGGTGTCAAAATGACCATGCGGGCGCCGGCAGCCGTTTGCTCCCGAAACGAAGCACATTCCAGTTTGACTTGCTCCAGTTGCCACACGTCGTGGGCCCCCACCTGTATTGGTTGTCACAATGCCTACGATGTCAACGAGCGTGGATACAACATGATTGAAAACCACGAACAGAAAGGTACCTGGGTGGAATACATCGGGCAGTACGAGGCCAAACTGCCAACCTTGGGCGTTCGAAAATCAAAAGACAAAACAGAAGTCGTTCCGGTTATTCCGGGAATGATTATGACCATTGACCTGAAATCGTACACGGGCAACGAGAACGATCCAGAAATTTTCCATCGTTTGTATGCTCCTGCTTCGCCACACACCACTTCAGCTAAAGGAAGAAGCTGCGTAAGTTGCCACAACGACCCGGTGGCATTGGGCTACGGAGAAGGCGATCTCAACTATATCATTACCAATGGGAAAGGGAAATGGGAATTCAACTCGAAATATGCAGCCGATCCGCACGACGGGTTACCGGCCGATGCCTGGATAGATTTTATGAAAACCCGCACTGAGAAAGTAGCCACCCGCTCCGATCTTTTCCCCTTCGACGAGCAACAGCAGCAGCGCATCCTCACCGTGGGAGCCTGCCTTACCTGCCACGACGAAAATTCGGCCGTAATGCAAAAAAGTCTTAATCATTTCGATGAACTTCTCAAAAACAGAAGTAGTAAGTGCATCGTTCCGGAATGGAAGTAATATCAATTGAAGTGAGTTTTTACATGCAACGCATTCCATAAAAAACCTTGAAGAATCAAAAATCTTCAAGGTCGACCAGCTTATAATGGAAACCGTATTTCAGATAAAAACAAGGAAAGCCAGTTCAATCCACACGAACGTATTTTTCGATGTTGCAGTTGTCCTTATCATAATGACCATTCGCATCCAGCGGAAAAATTTGATAAAGCGTATCTCCTTTAAGTTCTACGTACTGCTGGATTGTCCTCCCCCGGAAGACTTGAGTATAATGATACTGGATGTTCTCAGTATATACATTTCCAGATAACTCATATGTTCCACCTCCATAATGCTGAGTTTGAAATCCGTTGCTACTTTTCCCCACAAACATAAAATACTTATCGGACCAGGTTTTTAGTACTTCCCCATTAACCTGATCCGTAATGGCCACGTTGCTTTTTCCGTTTCGGACTAGATTCTGGCTGATGAGTTTCCAGGTTCCGTTCAATTTTGTGTTATCGCTTTTAAAACTAAAAAGTGCAAAGATTAGGGCTAAAAGAACGAGTGTTTTGAGTTTCATAATAATTATTGATTTAGATTATCATTTCAGATGCTCTTGACAAAATAGCTTTTGATTAGTCCACACGAACGTATTTTTCTATGTTACAGTTATTTTTATCATAATTACCATCTTTGTCAAGTGGAGAAAACAGGTAAACCTGATAAAGTGTGTCTCCCTTTATTTCGAGATACTGTTGCACTTTTCTTCCCAGAAAGTTGGGAACATTGTGATAGAGGACTTCTTCTGTATAAACATGTCCAGACAAATCGTAAGTCCCTCCTCCATAATTATTGATAAGTTGCTGGCCGATGACACTTTTGCCAACAAACATAAAATACTTATCCGACCAGGTTTTGAGCTGTCCGCCATTCGCTTGATCCAGAATAGCGATTCTACTTTGCCCGTTTCGGACTAATTCCTGACTGATAAGTTTCCAGGTTCCATTCAGCTTTGTTTTATCGCTTTTAAAACTGAAGAGCGCGAAAATTACGGCGAATAAAATGAGTGTTTTGAGTTTCATAATAATTTTTGATTTAGTTGATATTCGAGAGTATTGAAAGTAGTTTTTATTTTTCTATAATAATGTGTTTTATAACATAATGTTACCTATATCTTCCGGATAATTCAGGTTTCGAAACAACTCAGGATATTTTTTAAACCACTCGCCCGATTCAACAAAATTGGTGTTGACTTCCTGTAAAAGAAAATGCAACTTGTAATTGCCCTCCCCTATTTTTACTTCGATTTGCGAAAGAACTGTCTTGCGGTAAAAGGCAATCAGAGGTTCTTTTTTCCCGTCGTGAAGGGGAACAACAGCATCAAAATTATTCGTTTCTCCTTTCAGAAACGCTATAAAATCTTTGGTAACAAAAGGAGCATCCACACTTAACACGAAGTTCCACTGATTGGAAGACGCTTTCAGGCAAGAATAAATACCTCCCATCGGGCCACAGTCTTTTACCTCATCTTCCACCAAACGGTACGAACCAACCCGATGTTCTTCCGCATCAGAGCTAATCAGAATTTCATCACAGAATTGACTGCACAAGTCAACAGCACGAGACAAAAGCGTTTTCCCATCTAATTCAAGCAATGCTTTGTCGGTTCCCATGCGGCTACTTTTTCCTCCGGTAAGAATTATGGCTGTGATTTGCATTTTATTTAAACAAAAAGCCCTGACATTTCTGCCAGGGCCAAGTATATTAACTTGCTTTTAATCGCTGTAAACTCGATTTATCCAGCTTATCCGCTGCATATTCCTTCGAGATCAGGAAGTGATCTATTTCTTCCGAAGGCATGTCGAACATGGCGTCGTTCATAATGTTTTCACAAATGGAACGAAGTCCGCGTGCCCCCAACTTAAACTCGATGGCCTTTTCTACAATGTAGTCCAGTACTTCGGGTTCAAATTCAAGCTTAATTCCATCGATCTCAAACAACTTTTTATATTGCTTAATGATCGAGTTTTTGGGCTCGGTAAGAATATTACGCAGCGTTTCTTTATCCAGCGGATCGAGGTAAGCCAATACAGGCAACCTCCCGATGATTTCCGGAATCATACCAAACGATTTCAGGTCCTGCGGCGAAACATACTGCAACAGGTTTTCACGTTCGATGCGATCGGTTTCCTTGGCTGCGCTATATCCAATAACCTTTGTATTTAATCGGTTGGCAATCTTCCGCTCGATTCCGTCGAAAGCGCCACCGCAAATAAAAAGTATGTTTTTGGTATCCACCGGAATCAGTTTCTGCTCCGGATGCTTTCTACCCCCTTGCGGAGGGACGTTTACAACCGAACCTTCCAGAAGTTTCAAAAGACCCTGCTGAACACCTTCGCCTGAAACATCACGGGTAATCGACGGATTATCCGATTTGCGGGCAATTTTGTCGATCTCATCCACAAACACAATTCCGCGTTCGGCCGCTTCCACGTTGTAATCAGAAGCCTGCAGCAAACGGGTTAGTAAACTTTCAATGTCTTCGCCCACGTAACCGGCTTCGGTTAAAACGGTGGCATCGACAATGGTAAACGGAACATGCAACATCCGGGCGATGGTTCTGGCAAGCAGGGTTTTCCCTGTACCGGTTTCACCCACCAAAATGATGTTTGATTTTTCAATCTCCGTATCGTCGTCACTAACGTGTTGTGTCAATCTCTTGTAGTGATTGTAGACCGAAACCGAAAGTATTTTCTTGGCACGATCCTGCCCGATCACATACTGATCCAGAAATTCCTTGATTTCTTTTGGCTTCATCAGCTGAATCCCATCCAGATCAAAGCTGTTGTTGCTTTTTAATTCCTCCTGAATAATGGAGTGAGCCTGATCGGCACACCGGTCACAAATATGCCCGTCGATCCCAGCAATGAGTAAGTTCACCTCATTCTTCTCCCGTCCGCAAAACGAGCACTTGTCCATGTTTTTGTTATTTGACATTATTTCCTGTTACGTACCAAAATCTCGTCGATCATACCATAATCAACAGCTTCCTGTGCTGTCATCCAGTAATCACGGTCCGAGTCTTTTTCAATCTGTTCAAAAGTTTGTCCCGAATGTTCTGCAATAATAGAGTACAGTTCATTCTTGATTTTTTTGATTTCGCGTGCAGTGATTTCAATATCAGAAGCCTGCCCCTGCGCACCACCCATTGGCTGATGAATCATGATCCGCGAATGTTTCAGCGCCGAACGTTTTCCTTTGGCACCGGCAGTCATTAAAACGGCTGCCATCGATGCGGCCATTCCGGTACAAATAGTAGCCACGTTGGCTGTGATATATTGCATGGTATCGTAAATACCTAAACCTGCGTAAACTGAACCACCGGGCGAATTAAAATAGATCTGAATATCCTTGCTCGGATCAGTTGATTCGAGGAACAACAACTGCGCCTGAATAATATTGGCCACTGTATCATCGATTGGTACACCCAAAAAGATAATACGATCCATCATCAAACGAGAGAATACGTCCATTGAAGCAACATTCAACTGACGCTCTTCAATAATGGTTGGAGAGATATAAGCTCCGTACATCGAGTTATACCTGTGCAAAGTCATACTGCTAATACCGGCATGACCCATCGCATATTTTTTAAATTCGTTGTGATTTTCCATTTTATAATTTCATTCGTCAATAATTGTTTATTTTAATGGAGACTCATGTAACTCGCATAGTCTAATGTCCCTGTTTACTAAAAGGCTTTTTTACTGTGCTCGTTCCACTTAATAAAAAAACTTTGCAAATCAGTTATTTTAAACGATTCACAAAGTTATAAAAAAGTTCTTTGCTCTTACCTTTTCGCAGGAGCTATATTTCCTTTATGTGAAACAGGCCGATCTAGCCCTATTGCATCATTTTTGTAAACTCTTCCTGAGAGATTTCTTCTTCTTCAACAGTAACCTTTTCTTTTACGATAGCAATTACTTTGTCTTCATGAAGTTTTTTGTAGATGCGTTCGTTTTCTTCCGGCTTCTCAAGCATCATTTTTGCAAACGACTCCAACTGCTCTTCCGGAACATCGTAAATACCGTATTGCTGATATTGAGCCAATGCAACGCTTTTGGCAAAATCTTCTGCCTCTTCCGGTGTAATTTTTACGTCACCTTCTTTAGCAATTGTATCTTTAATCAGTTGCCATTGCAGGTCTTTCATAAAACCGTCAAAATCCTGGTCAATCTGCTCTTCTGTCAACTCTTTGTTTACTTCTTTCAACCAGCGTTTCAGGAATGCTTCAGGTAATTCAAGATTGGCTTGCTCTACCAAAGCGTCGCGGGTGTCGACAGCAAATTTATAATCAGAAGAACTTACCAAACTTCTTGCGATCTCTTCTTTGATTCTTGCCCTGAAGTCATCAATGGTTTTTACTTCAGTATCCTCACCATAAAGTTTTTTAAACAGCTCTTCGTTCAATTCTGCTTTCTGGAACTGAAGCACTTCGGTTACCGTAAATTTAAATTCGCTGTTCAGTTCGTCAGCCTCTCCATGCTTAATGTTCAGCATGTGACCCACTTCGTGACGGTTTTCGAACGCTTTTACCGGATCGAAAATGATGATATCTTCTTTCTTACAACCAACAAATGATTTTTTGATGTCTGCGTCTTTGATTCTGTCAACCGCCAGGATTACACCTTTTGGAGCAATACCACCTTCTACATCGTTTCCTTCTGCATCGATCTGAACAAAGTCGCCACGTACAGAGCTGGTTTCAGTTGCTTCTTCAACCGGAACATTTTCACCGAGCTGATTGGCAGCCATTTCTTCCTGTTGCTGAATCATTTCATCAGAAACAGCTATTTTGTAGTATTTGAGTTTGTTGTCTTTGTCCAACGAAACTTTTACTTCAGGAGCCAAGGCAACATCGAATGAGAAAGTAAAATTCTCATCGGTTTCCCAGTTGATCGGAGCCTGTTTTTCTTCGTTGGGAAGTGGTTCTCCCAGGATAGGAAGTTTTTCTTCCACCATGTATTTTGACAAATTCTGAGAAAGCAATTTGTTTACTTCTTCGACCAAAACAGCTGTTCCGAATCTTTTCTGGATAAGTCCTTTTGGTGCTTTTCCAGGTCGGAATCCCGGGATAGAAGCTTTTTGACGATAGTCTTTCAAAACATCCGCCACTTGTTTTTCGTAGTCGGCTTTTTCAATGGCAATGTTGATCACAGCATTTACATTGTCGATGTTTTCCCTGGTAATGTTCATTTTTACTTTCTTAAATTAATTGCTTTCTACCTAAAATTAAAACCGCCAACTCTTACCTAAACAGGAAGGTCGGCGGTAAAATTGTGCGGATGAAGGGACTCGAACCCCCACACCGTAGGTACTAGATCCTAAGTCTAGCGCGTCTACCAATTCCGCCACATCCGCATTTAGCGGCGCAAAGGTAAATAAAAATTTTATTTTCCAATACCTTTTCCGCTTTTTAATAAAAATCTTATCGCAATACTTTTTTGCTGAAATGAAACCGGCTTTCGGTATTCACAGCAAATAGCCCTTTATTTCCATTCCACAATTGTTCCGCGCGACGCATCCTGCAACTCTTTTGGCACTACTTCGCGCATTTCGTTCCACAGCAGATTGATCAGCTTATGCTTGGCAAAATGACGGGAATACACCAAACTTACTTCCCGCAGCGGTTTAATATTGGTGAAATTCACCACATTGTAGGCCCGCTTTTGCGACATGGTTGCTTTGGCCAGCTCCGGAATCAGCGTCAGCCCGCCCTCCCTGTCAACAATGTTCATCAGTGTTTCGAGCGATCCGGCCTCAAAATGGAAAGGCAGCTGACTGTCGGTAGTTCCCAGGTACGAACAAAGATTCACCACCTGGTCGCGGAAACAATGCCCATCGCTCAACAACCAGATTTCCGGGGTAGCAATGTCTTGTACCGTCACTTCCTTTTGCGTGTGTAATTTATGACTGGCATTTGCATAAATCAGCATTTCCTCATAAAACACAGGCTTTTCAATAATCTTTTCTTCTTTCAGCGGCGTAACCAGAATACCAACATCAATTAAATCTTTATTGATAAGTTGCACAATATTCTCGGTAGTTGCTTCTACTACTTTAATGAAAATATTGGGGTATTTCTTTTTGTAAGCGCCGATAAAAACGGGCAAAAGATAAGGAGCCAGCGTTGGAATAATTCCAATTCGCAACATTCCCGAAACCTGGTTCTTATGATCTTTTACAATGTTATTGATTTCATCGGCCTGTTTTAGTACCACACGGGCCTGCTCAATGATCCGCGCACCCACATCGGTAGGGATCAGTGGCTGTTTGCTGCGATCGAAGATGATGATTTCCATATCTTCTTCGAGCTTCTTAATTTGCATGGACAATGTTGGCTGCGTGATAAAACAGGCTTCGGCAGCTTTGCCAAAATGCCGGTAGGTATCCACCGCAACGATATATTCCAACTGAGTTAAAGTGATCATGGCGCGTTGATTTTTGCTAAAATTAGAAAAAATCTATAAAATCAAGGAATACATCGCGCCAAAATGGATATTGTAAAATAAATGCTAAATCCACTTACTTATAGTACTGTTGCCGAAGCCATTCAAACGCCGCTACCGAAAGTGCATTCGAAATGTTCATCGATTTGCACCCGCCATGCATGGGAATATATACTTTACAAGCGCTTTTCTCGATGATGTGTGCCGGAACTCCGTGCGATTCGCTTCCCGCCAGAAGAATGGTTTTCCCGGGCATCTTTTGCGTGAAAATATTGTGCGCTCCGTCGCAGGTTTCCAAAACCGTTAACGGAACAGTATCCAGATATTTACTCTGAAATTCATCTTCTGATATAATTTGCCAGGGCATCTGATCGTAAGAAAAACCGGCAGTCCGCCTAATTTTCGACTCACGCTGTTGCTCGTTTCCCTGAATAAACAACACCTGCTCTGCGCCCACGTTGTGTGCCAGCCGAATCACTTTTCCCATGTTATCCGGATTTTTCAGCTGCCATGCAGCAACAATCAATTTTTTGTCGGCATGTTGGCTGTCAACCGGGTTATTGGAAAAAAATTCTACTGCGTTGGTATTCATCTTTTCGGTAGCTTAAAAATGTTTTATCATTCGTCGAACTGCGGCTAAAATACTACATTTGCCAAAAAGGTAAGTATGAGACACGTATTTCAATATATCATCGTAGCATTGTTATTTTTTGTTGCGGCTTGTGGCCCGTCGGAGGAAGATTTGGCGCGCAAAAAAATGGAACAGGCAAAAAATCTGTTGGTTCAGCAAGACACGTCAAAGGCCTTGTCAATCATGGACAGTATTCCCGGTTTATATCCCAAAGCCATGTATTCTGTTAATGCGGCCAAAAATCTGTCGAACGAAGTTCGTTTTGAAGTACTGCAACGAAAAGAATCAGAGCTCGACACGGCGAAAGTGCGCATTACCGAACTGGAAAAGAATTTTGTAAAAGAGAAAACGGAGTTTGACCGTTACACCCAATACATTCACAAACGCCAGACTTTCCAGCGTGCCTGGGACCGTTCATACATCCAGGTACATTTGGATGAACGGGGTGATTTATATCTGAGCAGCAACTACCATGGCGAAAACTGGCTCGACCATACAGGCCTCAGGGTCTACGATAGCGGAGAGGATGCAAAAACCGATACCATCCCGATTGGCAGCCCCGATAACCACCGCAGCGATTTTATGGAGGCCAAGTGGGAAAAAGTTTCGTACCGAAACGGAAAAGACAATGGCGTAATTGAATTTATCGCCCAGCATGTGGATCGTAACCTGAAAGCGGTTTTCCTTGGGAAAGAATATTATTACATCATTTTGGAAACCTACGATAAGGAAGCGGTTCGTGATGCACTAGCACTATCGAAAGCGATCAAAGCAAAAACTCAGCTGGAAAAAGAGATTTCATCGCTACAGAAAAAGCTGAACATCCAGTAGGATTACCAAATTAAGCGACAAATGCAGGCATAAAAAAAGGTGCTTGAATCAAATCAAACACCTTTCCCCTTCGTAGTTTGCAAAGCGAATTACTAATTCATCTCTGCCTCCTCCAGAACAGCTCCCAAAAGCTGCCCTTTCATATTATCTTCAAAAGCCGAAAGCGCTGCTTTCGAACCTTCGCCCATTGCAATTACGATCTGCTTAAACGGAACTTCCGTTACATCGCCGGCGCCGTAAATTCCCGGCTGCGTTGTACGACAGTGGGCATCGATCACGATTTCACCCATCCTGTTCCGATCCACTACATCGGCAAAAACGGCACTGTTGGCTATCAGGCCAATCTGGACAAAAACGCCGTCAACCGTTAATGTTTCTGTTTCTTCTGTTTTTCTGTTTTTAAAACGAAGCCCGGTTACCTTTGCTCCATCACCCACTACTTCAGTAGTTTGTACCGAAGTAATCACTTTTACATTAGGCAAGCCAGCCAGTTTATCCTGAAGCACTTTGTCGCCTTTCAGTTCGTCCATAAATTCGAGAACAGTAACTTCAGTTGCGATCCCTGAAAGATCGATGGCAGCTTCCAATCCTGAATTACCGCCGCCGATAACAGCCACTTTCTTCCCCTTGTAAAACGGGCCGTCGCAATGCGTACAAAAAGCCACTCCCGAACCAATGTACTGACTTTCGCCGGGTACATTCAGCTTTCTCCAGCTGGCTCCAGTTGCAATGATCAATGCAGGAGCACTGAGTGTTTCGCCCAATGACGTTTTAACTACTTTAACACCGTTAACCACTTTGGCTTCCTTGATCAGACGGTTCTCCAACACATCGATGGGATAATCTCCAAGATGTTGCCTTAAGTTTGCAGCCAGCTGTGCACCGGTAGTTTTTGGAACCGAAATCATATTTTCGATGGCTACAGTTTCGGTCACCTGCCCGCCAACTTTTTCGGCGACAATGGCTACCGAGAAACCTTTTCGGGCTGAATAAATAGCTGCAGAAACACCTGCAGGACCGCCGCCGGCAACAATCACGTCATAACTTTTTTCAACGTTTGATTCCGGGACTGGTTCCGTTCCGCTCAGTTCTTCAATCTTCCCCAGTAATTCCCCCAGCGAAGAACGTCCTACATGCAACACTTTACCTTCGGACATCACCGTTGGTACGGCCTGAATACCCAGCTTTTCCACTTCTTCTTTATTGATCCCTCCGTCGATAATCTCGTGCGAAATATTCAGATTGAAAATCGAAAGGATGTTGAGCGCCTGTACTACTTCGGGGCAATTGGTACAGGTAAGTGAAATATAGCTTTTTACTGCGACCGGATTCTTCAAGGCTTTGATACGGCTAATCATGGTTGAATCTGGCAGGTTCTTACCGATGCCGTCCATGTTTAAAACAGCCAACAGCAGTGTGGTAAACTCGTGTCCGTTCGGTACCGCCCGAAATACTATCGAATTTACTTTCTCTCCGTTTTGAAGGATGGAAAACGAGAGCCCCTCGCCTTCTGAAATCTGAACATTGATGTTTTCGGAACAGGAAGCCACCTCATTCAGCAGGTTTTCCATTTCGGTGCGTGCAGAATGAGACGGAGCTGCTTCAATCTTAAAAGTGTACTTATTTTTCAGACCGGAAAAAATCCCTTTTACCTGGTCTTTTAATGTTTGTTCTAACATGGCTTTAGAAAAAACAGGGAGGAACACATCGAATGTCCTCCCCATGAATAAATCAAAATCTTGTTATTAAATCACTCCAACCAGGTCGATGCTTGGCTTTAGTGTTTCGCTTCCTTCGTTCCATTTTGCAGGGCAAACTTCAGCAGGATGCTCAGCAACAAACTGCAGCGCTTTCAGACGACGCAACAATTCATCAGCATTACGGCCGATGTTTCCGGCTACTACTTCGTAAGCTACAATTTCGCCTTGAGGATTTACAATGAAAGTTCCGCGTTCTGCCAAACCTGCTTCCTCAATCATTACATCAAAACCTCTTGACAAAACACCTGTTGGGTCGGCCAACATAGGGTATTTAATTTTTTTGATGGTATTTGAAGTATCGTGCCATGCTTTGTGTACAAAATGAGTATCGGTTGAAACCGAATAAATCTCGCAATTTCTGGCTTTGAATTCATCGTATAAATTGGCAAGGTCTTCCAATTCAGTCGGGCAAACAAAAGTGAAATCAGCTGGATAAAAGAAGAAAACGGACCATTTTCCCAAAACATCTTCTTTCTTTACTTCTTTGAAGTTTCCGTTTTCAAAAGCCTGTACTTTAAAATCTACGACTTGTTTTCCAATCTGTGACATAATAATTTTTTTAAGTGTTATTGTATTTTTCTTTAATTCCGCTGCAAACGTAGAAAGCCATTCGAAACCAATCAAACAGATAATTTCTATCCAAAATAGAAGATATCTATAGAGGCACTCTATAAGGCCTTGCGATTGCATCGTTAAAATCGATTTAACCATATGTGTAACCGATTAACTTTCAGCCTTGGGGAGAAAGACTTTTTAAATCAAGATGTTGGAGATAAAAATACAATCCTGCCATAGTACAGGACACTGGAAAATCTTTTCTATTTTGAATCGAAAAAATCTATTGAATCAAATTGAAGCGTAAATTGAAAAACCCAGGCAAAAACAGAATTACCCTTTGCGTTTAATCTTTAGTTTTTGCCCCACATACAATCCGCGGTCGTTGGAAAGTTTGTTTAAGGCCTTGATATCGTCGGCACTAATGCCGGCATATTGCTGAGCAATGTCCCAAAGGGTATCGCCACTTTTTACAGTGTGGTAAACATAAGTAGCATCAACCGGATCCGGCGTTTTCTTCTCTGCTACCGCAACGCTTTTTCCAACAGACTGCTGTTTTTCGGCAAACGACATTTTGTTGATTTTGTCGTAGTGTTCCTTTTGTCCCTGCGGAACATAAATGGCCAGCTTCTGTCCGGCCCTGATCATATCGCGCTGAATGTCGTTCCAGTAACGCAAATCAGATAAGCGCACTTTAAACCAGGATGCAATGTAACCTACATTGTCGCCTGATTTCACGGTATAGATCACTTTGTCTTTGCCTTTAATATCAACCGGGGTAAAATACCCTCCGCTGCTCGTGGTTGGATTTACCAGGGTATTATTAGGAAAATATTTTTCGCGTTCGTAGGCAAAAACAGCGGTGTCTTTATCGACGAATGCCATCAGTTCATTGTTGGGCAGCACAAGCGGGTATGGTTTATCTGCCTTAGCGGGAATTACATTCCGACGGTACATCGGGTTTAAAGCTTCCAGTTCCTCCTTACTGATTCCAACCGATGCAACCACCTGGTCGAAATGAAGATAATCGTTTACCATGACAGTATCTACTGAAAGCGAGAAGTTTGGATATTGCGGAACGAGGTTGTGCTCTTTGTAGTATTCGAACACATACGTTGCTGCGATAAACGCCGGAACATACCCCCGGGTCTCCCGGGGCAGGCGGTAATAAATCTGCCAGTAATCTGTTTTTCCTCCCGATCGGCGAATGGCACGGTTTACATTTCCCGGACCACAGTTATAAGCAGCAATTGCCAAATGCCAGTCGCCATAAATATCGTACAAACGTTTCAGATAGCGTGCCGCAGCATCGGTAGCTTTTACAGGATCGCGTCTTTCGTCCACAAAAGTTGTTACCTCCAGCTGCATGTTCCTGGCTGTTCCGTACATAAACTGCCATAAACCAATCGCTCCGACATGCGATTTGGCAGTAGGATTCAGCGCCGACTCGATAATCGCCATATATTTCAACTCCAGCGGCATATCGTATTTATCAAACGTTTCTTCAAACATCGGGAAATAGTAGGCCGATAAGCCCAGCATAACTTCAACGAGGCTTCGTTTTCTTTCGGTGTACATCTGAATGTATTTTTTCACCACATCGTTGTAGGAAAGATCGATGACCGTTTCCGAGTTTTGCAGGCGTTGAATGTATATTGAATCAGGGATATTGGTTGGATACTGATACAAATGAGTTACTTCAGTGCTGTCGAGTTGAAACCGCATTTTGAATTCAGCCGAATTGAGCAGGCTGTCCATCTGATCTGAAAAAATAGCGTTAAGATCGTCTTCCAGCTTTATTTCTGTGTCGAATATCGAATCTGCGTCCATCGAATCAACCAGAGTGGTATCCAATGCCGTTTCGAAATCAGTGATCGGCGAGTCAGCATCCTGAGCAAAAGCGCTTGCCGAAAAAACAAGAGAAATAAAGGTGATATGTAAGATGAATCGTAACATACTAAAAATTAAATGAAACATTTAGACTGTAAACCGGCTGATTGTTGAAGTAATTCATCGAAGGCTGCCAGTTCATGGTCAGGTCTTCGCTAATGTCGAAATCGAAAAAGTGAGCATCAACGCTCGCGTCGATTATATTCAATCCATAAAATCCGATAATACTGATAAACAGGAGGTCGCGGTTTCTGCGGTAATAATCCTGCTGCCGGGTAAGGTTGGTTTTAAAATTCGCTCTATGCGTTGCGTTGTTCTCCAGATCGTAATACTGCGCTCCGTCCAAATCCAGGTAAGAGTTGGTGCCTGGATCATCGTCTGTGAAATCAGAATAAGCCTGCTTCATGATCTGGTAATTGTCATTATTCCAGTGAATAAAGTAGCCAATGGTTCCCAATCCGGCATACACCAGCGGAATTTTCCAGTATTTCTTATTGTAAGCCTGCCCTAAGCCGGGAAGAATCGCAGAATAAATAGTTGCTTTGGTTGGCGAATGTTTCACCTCCATCTTCTCTTCATCTACTTTGACGGTACGAGTAGTATCCATTTCAATATTTTGAGCATAAGCACCAAAACACAGAAAAATCAGCGTTAAAACAACTACTATTTTTGAAGTCAGACTACCTGCGTTCACACGATATATTTTGCGCAAAAATAGGAAATACGTCAGGTTATGGAAGAACCGTTTCGCTTTATTTTTGATTTTCAATTATTTTAACAATTCTTTCCAGGTCTTGTTGCGATTTAAAAGGAATGGTAATCTTGCCTTTTCCCTTCTCATCCATCGAGAATCCAATGCGTGAATTGAAGATACCGGAGAGCTGACGTTTAACCGATTCAAAAGCACTTGGGAATTTTTCTTTCACCACTTTTGCACCGTCTTTTTCCTCCGTATTTCCCAAATCGCGAACAATTTCCTCGACTTTGCGGACCGAAAAACCATGTTTAACAATTTGCTCAAAAATCATGATCTGTGTTTCGGCATCTTCAATGTTGATGATCGCACGGGCGTGCCCCATCGAAATTTCCTTGTCGATCAACCCTTTTTGAATGATGGCCGGAAGTTTCAGCAAACGCATATAATTGGCGATGGTCGAACGCTTTTTACCCACGCGTGAGCTCAATTCTTCCTGGGTATAGCCCAACTCTTCCATCAAGCGCTGGTAGCTAAGACCAATTTCGATGGCGTCGAGGTCTTCGCGCTGAATGTTTTCAACAAGGGCCATTTCCAACATCCCATCGTCTTTGGCTTTTCGCACATAAGCCGGAATGCTTGTAAGACCTGCCAGCTGCGACGCCCTGAAACGGCGTTCTCCTGCAATAATCTGGTATTTTTCTTCGGCAACTTTGCGAAGCGTAATGGGTTGCACCAGCCCAATCTCTTTGATCGAAGTGGCGAGCTCCTGAAGTGCATCCTTATCGAATTTGGTACGCGGTTGAAAAGGATTTGCTTCAATTTTGCTTAATTCAATTTCACTGATACCGGCGCCTTTCTGGATTTTTTCTGCGTCGTCGATCAGTGCTCCAAGTCCTCTTCCCAATGCGTTCCTCTTAACCATCATAACTGTATTCTAATTTATAACAACATTTTTTTCTTTCGACATCTGGGTCATCTCGTTTCGCTGCAGGATTTCACGAGCCAGGTTCATGTGGTTGATAGCCCCGCGTGAACTGGCATCGTACAATACCACCGGTTTCCCGTAACTCGGCGCCTCGCTCAGTTTAATGTTTCGCTGAATAACGGTATCGAAAACCATTTCCTGGAAATGATGCTTCACTTCTTCGTACACCTGGTTCGATAGGTTCAAACGTCCGTCGTACATCGTCAGCAAAAAGCCTTCAATCGACAATTCGGGGTTCAAACGGCTCTGAATAATTTTAATGGTATTCAGAAGTTTCCCCAATCCTTCCAAAGCGAAATACTCGCATTGAACCGGTATAATAACAGAATCGGAAGCGGTTAGCGCGTTCACGGTAATTAATCCCAAAGACGGAGAACAGTCGATAAAAATAAAATCGTATACCTGCTTTAATTGCTCAATGGCATTTTTCAGCACCTTTTCTCGATTGGGCAGATTCAGCATTTCAATTTCCGCTCCTACCAAATCGATGTGCGACGGAATAATATCCAGGTTCTCGATCTGGGTTTTGATTACTACTTTGGAAGCTTCAATTTCATCTACGATACATTCGTAAATACTTGACTGAACGCTGTTAACATCCAAACCCAAACCCGAAGTGGCATTCGCCTGCGGATCGGCATCAATCACCAAAACCTTCTGTTCCAATACTGCCAAACTTGCTGCCAGATTGATTGTTGTGGTAGTTTTTCCAACTCCTCCTTTCTGGTTTGCCAATGAAATTATTTTTCCCATTTATGCGTCTTTTTCTTTTTTTTGAGTGACTTCAAAGGTAACAATTTACCCCTAACCTGCTCAGATTTTTTATCAACGTGTTATCACGAGGCTATTAACGGCCGGAGACCAAAATCGTGAATTAAATTTTTTTTGATTTCATTTCGTTCCTTAGCTGCTCAGCATCCACGGGTACAACTCCCAGTTTCTCACACACCAGACCGCCTGCAAGGTTCGACATCAGTGCCATAATTTTTGGAGAAAGACCTGCTGCCATTGCCAGACTTGCCACACTCATAACAGTATCTCCGGCGCCCGAAACATCTGCAATGTCGCGAATTACCACCGGGTAATATTGTTCATTCACCCCGTTACTGATAAAAACTCCTAATTCTGAAAGTGTAATAAAAATTAGTTTCAGCTGCTGTTCTTTTTTGAATTTGTCGGCACTAGCTTTTAAGGCTTCCAAATCGTCTTTGGCGATCTGCACACCGGCTCCTTCCACAAACTCTTTGAAGTTGGGTTTAAAAAGCGTCACATTCCGGTAATTGCGGAAGTTTCGTCTTTTGGGATCAACTGCTGTCGGGATATTACGGGCAAGCGCCTCCTTGTTGATGGCATCAAACAAAGCAGAGGTAACAATTCCTTTATCGTAATCCACAAAAACAATCACATCCACCGGATTTTCATCCAACTCCTTCAAAATGGCTCCTATGAGCATCTCTTCCATTTCAACAGAAATGTAATTCGTCGACTCCTCGTCGATTCTTACAATCTGTTTTCCTCCACTGATGATTCGATTCTTCACCGTTGTATTCCGCGAGCGATCTACAAAAATCCCTTTCCCGGTGAGTTCACGCTGTTCCAGCAAGCTCAAGAATTCTTTTCCGTTATCATCGTCCCCAACCACCGAGAACAACACCGGAGTTGCCCCCAAGGCCTGCAGGTTTCGCGATACGTTGGCAGCTCCCCCCAAACGGTTTTCTCTTCTGGCAACCGACACAATCGGCACAGGAGCTTCCGGCGACAGACGTTCCACCTTTCCCCAAAGATAGGTGTCAAGCATGGCATCGCCGATAACGATTACCCGCATCTGGGAAAACTGTTCAAAGATTTGATCTACTTCTTTACTATTCACAAAAAGGTCTTAAGCGCTACAAATCTATAAAAAAACGATGTGCGAAAAATGTCATTCATTATAAAATGTCACCTGCGAATAAACAAAAGGCTCCTACATCGGATCTGCATCAATATTGAAGACAGAGTTGCTGAGCGAAGGCATTGATCTTACCTTTTTTACTGCCGCCACAATTTCTTCCTTCACCTGGTCGAGATGAAGTTTACGATCGATCTTCACCCATATTTCCTTGTGGTGCCACAACTGAATACGGCTGATCAGGGGAAATTCGGGACCAAGAATCACCAAATTCTTATTTTTCCGAAGAAGCGTTGCCAGTTCCTGTGAAGCCCTGTCTACGGTATCAACGTTTTTGTGTTTCACCACAATTTTCACAAGCCTGTAAAACGGCGGATATTTAAAAAGCTGGCGCTCCTCGAATTGCTGCTTCAGCACGTTTTGGTAGTCTTGCTCCTGAATGAGCTGAATTAGCGGATGATCGGGCTGCGATGTCTGGACAACCACGGTGCCGCGGCGGTGTTTTCGGCCGGCCCTTCCCGCCACCTGCGAAATAAGCTGGTAAGCCCTTTCGTGTGCCCTGAAATCAGGAAAGTTGATCAGGTTATCAGCATTCAGAATACCCACAACGCTGACGTGCTCAAAATCGAGACCTTTGGTTACCATTTGGGTGCCAATCAAAATATCCGTTTTACCCTCCTCAAGGTTTCGCACAATTTTCTCAAAGGCATTTTTTGTTTGTGTTGAATCCAGGTCCATCCGCTCGATTCGTGCATTTCGAAACAGCTGCTTGATTTCGTCTTCAATCTTCTCGGTTCCGAAACCCCGTGTTTTGAGTTCGGGCGACCCACACTCATCGCAACGGTCGGGCAACACATAAGAATAACCACAGTAATGACAACTAAGCCGTTTTTTGTATTTGTGATACGTGAGACTTACATCGCACCGGGTACACTTCGGAATATGACCGCAGGTAAAACATTCCACAAAAGGCGAATACCCTCTTCGGTTTTGAAAAAGAATGATTTGTTCCTTTTTCTCCAAGGCTTCCTCCATCAGGTTGTAAAGCTGTGGAGTAAGAATCGAACGCATCTCCTTCCGTTTGTACGCCCTTTTTACATCGGCCACCACTATCTCCGGCAGTTCCATTTCGGAATGGCGCCGCGTAAGATTTACCAGACCATATTTTCCGGTAATTGCATTATGATACGACTCGTAGGAAGGCGTTGCCGAACCTAACAATACTTTTGCTTTATGCTGAAATCCGAGTACGACGGCCATGTCGCGTGCATTGTAACGCGGTGCCGGATCAAACTGTTTGAATGAATTTTCGTGTTCTTCGTCCACTACAATCAATCCCAAATCAGAAAAAGGCAGAAAAACGGCAGAACGTGCCCCCAAAATTACCTGGTAGCCTTTATCGGGTTTTTCCTGAAACAACAGGGTCTTTTCCCAAATCTCTACCCGCTCCGAGCTGTTTAACCGCGAATGATAGATTCCCACTTTGTGTCCAAATACATTTTTCAAACGCTGCACAATCTGTGTGGTCAATGCAATTTCAGGAACGAGATACAATGCCTGCTTTCCGGTTCTTATCGCCTCATCAATCAGATGAATGTAAATCTCGGTTTTCCCGCTGGCTGTAATTCCGTGAATAAGTGTTACCTGCTTCGATTCGTACGACTGCCTGATTTCTTCCAGCGCTTTTGCCTGGTATGTGTTCAGCAGGTTCAGACTCACCTGTTCTGTTTTTTCCTCTTCAATACGCGAAACCTGTTTTTGATACTGAATCAGAATGTCCTTCTCAACCAGTCCCTTTAAAACAGCGGGAGTAAACTTTGTCCCTTCAAACAGGTCCTTTCTCGAGATTTCAGATAAAGCACTTTCCTCAAAAGCATTGATTGCAGAACAAAAATGCCACAGCAAAGCCTCCTGTTTTTTGGCGCGCTTTATCCCGGCAGCTTTTTCATTTAGTTTTTCCTCCGAAACAATATCAGGGAACAGCTTCACAAAAACCTCTGTTTTGGGCCGGTATTTTTCGTGCACTTTTTCCTCTACATAAACGAGCGCTTTCTGCATCAGCGCTTTCAGGGCAGGATAAGAAAAACGATCCTTTAATTTGCGTTCCAGTTCTGACAGGACATTGGTACCCTTTTCAATTTCAAGCATCAGGTTCCGTTCGGCATCGGTCAGGAGAAACTCTTCTTCCGATCCCGTAAGAAATATTTTGGATTTGCTTTCGAGTTTTAAGCCGGTTGGAAGGGCTGCCCGGAATACATCGCCCAGAGTGCAGCAATAATATTTGGCGATCCAGTGCCACATTTCAAAATTCTTTGGCAGCACCACCGGATGTTCGTCGAGCACCTGCCGGATTTCCTTTACCTCAATATCTTCCGGCTTTTCAGATGAAACCGAACTGACCAGGGCGGCATAAAATTTCCGCTGACCAAATTGCACGATCACACGTCTGCCGGGCTCCACATCCTTTTCCATCGACGGCGGAATAAGGTAAGTGTAGGCATCGTGTAAAGAAAGAGGCAATATAACTTGTGCAAAAAGCTGTGGCATGTATCGAATTTACCTGCCTAAAAGTACGCAAAAAAGCGTTCAGGGTGAAAGCCGGTTACTAACCGAAGTTTTCCTGCACCCACGCGGCAACGTCTTCCATCAGCCAGTTAGGCGTTGAAGTAGCGCCACAAATCCCCACTGAATTAACTCCTTGGAACCAATCGCGGTCAATTTCTTCGAGGCCCGTAATTTTTTTTGAATTCGGATTGACTTCTTCGCAAATGGTATAAAGATATTTCCCGTTTGAGCTTTTTACGCCGGCAATAAACAGAACCAGATCGTATTTAACAGCAAATTTCTTCAGGTTGGGAACCCGGTTCGATACCTGCCGGCAAATCGTATCCTTGATCTGAATCGGGACTCCCGGCTGCACCCGTGACTTAACCGTTTCGGCAATCTGGTGAAAATCTTCGATGCGCTTTGTGGTTTGCGAATACAAGGATATCGGGCGGCTCATATCCACTTTGTCGATGTCTGCGACACTTTCCACCACAATCGCATTGTTGTTGGTCTGCCCGTCCAGGCCAATAATTTCAGCGTGCCCTTTTTTTCCAAAGATCACCAACTGGCCTTCCTGTGCTTTGTTTTGCAGGTACGATCCTTTTACTTTTTCCTGAAGTGTCAGCACCACAGGACAAGTAGCATCAATCAACTCAATATTATTTTTCTCAGCATATTCATAAGTTTCCGGAGGTTCGCCATGTGCACGAATCAGCACTTTGCAGTTGCTCAGCGTAAAATATTCTTCCTTAGTAATGGATTTCAGCCCCATGTTTTCGAGCCGTTCCACTTCCTTTCCGTTGTGCACAATGTCACCCAGACAATAAAGCTTGTCTTCGTGTTGTAATTCTTTTTCAGCCGCTTTAATGGCATTAATTACCCCAAAACAAAATCCCGAACCTCTGTCAATCTCAACAATCATGCTTTAATAATCTCCTTTACTTTGTTTATCGTCCATTCCAGTTGTTCCTTCCGGCTCAAATGGCTGTTGTCGAGCACCCATGCATCATCTGCCTTTTTTAACGGACTTACCGCACGCGAAGAATCGATCTTGTCGCGTCCTTCTACGTTGGCCAGAATCTCCTCGAAATTTACCTCCTGCCCTTTTTCAGTTAGCTCGAGGTAGCGGCGCTGCGCCCTGATTTCGGGTGATGCCGTCATAAAAATTTTCAGTTCCGCATCCGGAAAAACTACTGTTCCAATATCCCGGCCATCCATCACAATGCCTTTTTCTCTGCCGTTTTCGCGCTGCTGATGTACCATCTCTTCGCGTACCTCGGCAATGGCGCTAATCGGACTTACATTTTCCGACACTTCCAGTTGGCGAATCTCGTCTTCTACATTCTCTCCGTTCAGAAATGTGGTGTTCATACCCCGTTCTTCGTCCCACTTAAAGGTAATGCGGATATCTTTCAGGCCCTCCAGGATTTTTTCCTTATTCGGAACCTTGTTTTCAATCCAGCCGTTTCGAAGTGCAACCAAAGTTACCACGCGATACATGGCTCCGGAATCGATGTAAACATAACCCAGCTCTTTTGCCAGGGCTTTTGCCATGGTGCTCTTCCCGCAGGAAGAATGTCCGTCGATGGCAACAATAATTTTTTTAGTACTCATAACGATTTCGCATCTGCAAAGATGGTAATTATTTAAGATATTCTTGTCTTTTTCTTAGAAATTGTCGTTCAAGTTAACCGCCACCGAGAAGAGATTCGAAGATCCGGCCAGGTGAAAACGCGATATCCCGTAGTCGAGTCTGAACCGTTTAATTTTCAATCCAAAGCCAGCCGAAAAGCCAACCGTTGAAGCTTTATCATCGAACTTCAATTCTTGTCTCCGCTGGTAGTTGTAGCCCACCCTCAGGGTAAAATTGGGCGATGGTAAAAGTTCCACTCCAAATACCAGGTGTCGCATAAATTGTTTGGTAAAACTTTCGTCGCGCTCATAAATGGTCTCGGTATTAAATTCGGGATCCTCCTCCGGCGTATATAATTTCCAATGATTTAAATTCTGAAGTGTGGCCATCAGCACCACCGGTGCGTGTTCCAAACGCTGACTAATACCGGCCTGCAGGTTAAAAGGAATGCTTTCACGGTTGGCGCCGTCATAATAAGTGCTAAGCTGTGTGCCCATATTCCGGGCCACCAGCGCCAATGTGGTATACCCCGATTTACTGGTGAAGTTCACACCCAGATCGGCAGCAATTCCAACCGACTGATAAGTTTCGAACGACGAAAGAATCGGTTTCAGGATCATACCGTATTTCAATCGCTTGTACTGGTTCGAGTAGATCAGGTTCAGCGCATATTCAGCCGCGTTAAAGGTAGCACCGGTCAACTCTCCAGCTTCGGTTGCCTCGTCAAATTTTCCGTAATTGATGTAATGCACCCCCACCGCAAAATTCCCGATACCTTCGTAGGTTTTGGCATACGACGCGTAGCCATAGTTTACATCGGCCAGGTAATTGACATAGTTTACCAATAATTTGTTACTCATCCCGGCTGCCAGCAACGACGGATTATGGTACGGAAGATTCAGATCGCCCGAATCGGGAACGGCAATCTGTGTGCCCCCCAAAGCAGCAATACGGGCAGAGTTGGTGAGTTCTAAAAACTGGTAGGTATGCTCTCCCCCGATCTGTGAACGACCGGCCAGCGCCAAAAATCCAAGCCATAAAATCAGATAGACTTTTCGCATCATCCGCGATTCTAATTTTCAGTAAAACGCCAAAGGTAATTAAATCGTATAATTTGTCTGATTTTGACTCCTGCAAAATAAGCCTGAACCGGGCAGAGATTAAGACTCATGAAATTTAGCTGAAAAGGATACAATTTCAGCAAAAAGATCACTAGCTTTATCCTGACAATAAACCAATTCAACCTTATGAAAAAGCTCATCATCCTTTCCGTCAGCATTTTTACATTTCTACTCGCAGCTTATTCTCAGGAAAAAATAAATGTTGTTGTGATTGGCGCTCACCCCGACGATTGTGACATCGACGCCGGAGGAACGGCCCTGAAATATGCACAAATGGGGCACCGCGTGCTGTTTGTTTCCTTAACCAACGGCGATGCCGGACACCATGAAAAAGGCGGAGGCGCACTTGCCCGGATCAGACGGGCTGAAGCACAGGAAGCCGGCAAACGTTTTGGCGTAAGCTACACGGTTCTTGACAATCATGATGCAGAACTGATGTCCACGCTTGAAAACCGCCACACAGTGATTCGGATAATTCGTGAATGGGAAGCGGATGTTGTAATTAGCCACCGCCCCTACGACTATCACCCCGATCACCGAAATGCTGCAATACTGGTTCAGGATGCGGCATTTTTGGTAGTGGTGCCCAATGTTGTTTCCGATGTTCCGGCATTAAAGAAAAATCCCGTTTTTCTGTACTCGCACGATGGCTTCCAAAAACCCTCACCGTTTCAGCCCGATATCGCGGTGGATATTACCGATGTTTATGATCAAAAAGTTCATGCAATGGCGGCTCACGAATCCCAGTTTTTTGAGTGGCTACCCTGGCTCAACGGTACATTGGATCAGGTTCCGGAAAGTGACGGGGAACGAGAAAAATGGCTGGCAGGTTTCCGGCGGTCACCCATTGGCGACGAGCTGCGTCAGTCGCTGGTTAAATGGTACGGCGGAGAAAAAGGGAACCAGGCAAAGATTGCTGAATCGTTTGAGATTTGTGAATTCGGACGACACCCGTCAGACGATGAGATCAGGCAATTGTTTCCGATGATGGGAAAGTAAGCAGTTTTCTAAATATAAATTCACAATTCATTCGCCACTCACCTCTTGTTCCATACATGAAAAAGAGAAAAAATCAGCAGGGAAAATGTGCTTAATTTTTGTAGCTCATTCGAAAAAATAGCTTTAAACGATAAATTATTTATCATTAACAGAAGTCGTCTTTTGTTCGTTCAGTTTTTCAAACGTAAAAACCAAACCGTTATATACATCAATGTAGGGCACATGATGTTCATTTTCCAATAGATCAACCTTCCATTTTAAATTTTCGGGAGAATTTTCTTTCAGCAACTTCTCAAACTGAGGCATCGGATTCAATACATTTTGATAATCGTTTCCCCCGTAAATTACATACAAGGTTTTATCAAAACTTTTTAGTTCGCTGAAAAAATCTATTGTTTCCTTTAACACATAGTTATCCCCCCAGCCTAACATTGGACTGCTTAAAATGTAGGATTTAAACAATTCGGACTTTTTCACCATAGCATGACATGCAAACATGGCGCTGTTGGAAAACCCGGCCAAAATACGAAGTGAATCGGCTCTGTAATTCGACTCAATAAAAGGAATCACTTCCGTACTAATCGACTCTAAAAACCTGTCAGCCCCGCCCGAAGTTGGTCTTCGGGTAAGTTTAAACGGGAAAACTTCATTCCAACTATCTTTATTACTTATCCCTACAACGATAAACTCGGGAATTCCATTTCGACCTTCTACATGCCAGGCTGCTGACTTTGCCCGGAAATAATTCGACTCCGGAAATAAAACATATAAAACGGGATATTCCTTTTTTGTATCCTTATAATCCATCGGTAGACTCAGATAGAGTTTTCTGCTTTCTCCATAAAGGTCCGAATCATACGAAATTATTTGCGTGATTGGAATCTCGTTATTCGACTGAGAAAATAAGGTGGCCGGAATAGTTAAAAGTATCGCCACGAAAAATACCAGTTTGTTTTTCATTTTATTTCATTAATGGGTTGAGTTAGCTGAGAAATATTGATGATATTTTTAACCTGAACAATTCCAATAAACCTCCCCGCTGCAAACTCACAAGGCACCTCAATGAAATACATGATATTCTTTGCCCGCATTAAGATGTGAAAAAAATGTCCTCATGAGTCCTGTCTCATGTTCGGGATTCCTGCCTGACGTTACGGGCAAGAATCTAAGAAATTGTTTTTGCACCCAAAGTCATCGCCTCGTGGAATTAAAACCAATGCAATTTATAATTCAGATAGCCCACCAAAAGCCAAAGTGCCAGCACCGCAACCACTACGCTTAAAACAAGCATAATGTAGCGCCCCCTGTTTTCGCTGATCAGTTCCAGTCGAAGTTTTGCCTTATACTCCCGCGGATATTTCTTTTTCTTAAGATTGTCGAGCGTTCGGGTTTCGAGGTGATAATATTCGGCGGCGCTCCGGTCATTAATGTTTCCACCACCGCCACCGTCGGTTTTACTTTTTTTCCCGAGAAATTTCTTGGGCTTCATTGTGGTAATCCATCGCTGCAAGCCCATTCCGTGGTATCCCATGATCGTTGTATTTGAAAGATCCTTAAAGTTACCAACTTTTCGCCATCTCAGGCGCAATCTCATATATTATAGAACATGTTATGTTATTTTTACGTCGCTTTCACATTAAACCCGGAACCTATTCCTGCTGAAAAACAAAACGGCCTTCGGTACCTGTTGCGATCTTATCTCCATCCATATCGAACCACAAGGTTAAATTACCATAAGCAAAATACCAAACACCCCAAAAATTCGGATGAATCGATAAATAGGAAAAAACATCTTCGTCAAAGTCGGTATCTCCAAAACGGGTGTTTACCACCTCATCACCGTCGCTGTATACGTTCAGTTGTTCCATTTGGTAGCGCAAACTTTGGTGTACCCGGGTAATTGTGCCGCTGAACTTCTTGTACAATACCAAGGAATCGCCCGATTGTATCGAAATTTCTGAGCTGAAGGCATTTGTTTCCAGGATTAAACTTTGCTTCAAATTGGCATTCATCTCCTTATCCTTCCAGGTTCTTACCCAGTTCCCAACATAATTGGGAACCTCATCTTCTGATTTTGAGCATGACTCCGCAATAAAAAACAAGAGTAAAAGAAGCGTTAAAATCCGCGTTTTCAATTTCATGGGTTTGTCTTTTTTTAGTTCAATTGTCTTTCCAGGCAAAGTTTAAAATTTAAGGCAAGCAATCTACTATTTAATTTCCTGCCTTTAAAACAACTTGTCAGCATATCTCCCAGGCGAAACGATATCGTCAAGATGTTGCAACAGGTAGGCCAATGAAAGGTTCTGTCTACCGCTGCTTTAGTTTTAATTCTTCAATGATTTCGTATACCACCGGGCATGTTTCGCAGTTAAGATGCGAAAGCTGCAGAATCTGGTAAAACCGCTTCCGGTCGGTATGCGGATATTCGCGACAGGCACGCGGACGACTCTCGTACACCATGCAGTAATTATCGGGCATAAGAAACGGACAGGGATGATCGCGAAACACCATATCGCCGTCTTCATCCACGCGGATGTATTGCTCCATAAAATCGCCAGCTTTCATTCTCAGGTGTTTTGCCAGGCGCTCAACATCCTTATCTATCAAACGTGGGCCAATGGTTTTACAGCAATTGGCACAATCGAGGCAACTAAACTGAGCAAAAGCATCGATGTGCAGTCCCTGTACAAAATCATCCAGATCTTTGGGCTTTTTCTTTTTGAGCTTTTTGAGAAAAGCAGCCGTTTCTCCCCGTGTTTTATCGGTGAGAAGCTTTAACTCTTCCGGCGTTTCATACTCTATTCTTTTCATCTGTTTTCTGATTACTGCGACTGCAAACTGGTCACTGTCTATCCTTTCCGTTGTGTGGTAATTTCAATGGGTTCCAATTCGCCACTTCCTTTTCGTTTTCGTTTAATCTGGGCGAGGAACAGTCCGGCTACTACAATCACAATCCCGACCACCTGCTGCACACCCAAACTGTCTTTCAGAATAAAAAACGAAAGAATGGCGACAAACACGGGAATCAGATTGATAAAGGTATTCGAACGGTTTACGCCCAAATGCCGGATACTTTGCGTAAAGAAAACAAAGGCCAGCGTTGACGCAAAAACCGCCAAAAAGATAATGGCCCTGAATGCCTCGGCGTGAAACGGTTGGTGAATAAAATCGTTTACTTCGAGAGAGAGCCACACCGGCAGAAAAAACACGACTCCAATTATGTTCTGGTAAGCTAAAATACTCAAGGTATTATACTTTCCGACGAGTTTGCGCAAAACAATGGAATAGAAAATGGCTGCAATAACCGCCATAAATTCAAGCCCTACTCCGAGCGGCGATGCATCGAACCGAAAGGCTCCGTTGAGCACCACCAATCCCACTCCCAGGAATGAAAACAGCAAACCCATGGCATTCATCCACTTAATTTTCTCGCGAAAAAAGAACCATGCGGCAACCGGCGAAAACAGCGGAATGGTGGCAACAATTACCGCTGCTTCTGTCGACGAAATATAAATCAGCCCGTAACTTTCTCCGATGAAATACAGGAAAGGCTCAAAAAATGCCATCAGCACAAAGAGCCAGACATCTTTTTTCTCTGGCTTTTGCAGGCGTTTCATCAAAAGTGCAATTCCTGTAATCAACACAGCCGAAATGGCCAGCCTGATAATTACCACGGTAATTGGGCCGTATCCCTGGTAAGCTATCTTAAACCAGATAAACGAAAAGCTCCAGAAAAAAGCAGCCCCCAGGGCCGAAGCATACGCCAGAAAATCCTTATTCCTCATGAGTTGAATTTGACGCGCCGAAATTAGCGATTAAACGACGAAGATTGCTTTCAATTTAAATAAAAACCACATCTTTGCTGTACTAAACAAAATCTTGTAATATTACCTAATACCAATTCATTATGCATTCAAAAAGAATCACTTTTAAACTTTTCGTATTACTGCTTGCCTTAGTAGGAATGTCTCTCTCTTTCCAGGCCTGTCAGTCGACCGGAAAGAAAGCAGCAGAAGAACAAAAGTCGGCAAAGGCTGAGAAATTCATCGGGCTCCAACTGTATTCAGTTCGCGACGACATGGGAAAAGATGTCGCAGCCACTCTAAAAGCCGTTGGCGAAATGGGCTATAAATTTGTGGAAAGCGCCGGTTATGGTGACGGAAAAATGTACGACATGGAACCGGAAGCATTCAAAAGCCTGTGCGAAAGTAACGGATTAAAATACCTGGGAGCCCACACCGGACAGGATGTACCGACCGAAGAAAAATGGGCCGAAACCATGGCATGGTGGGATACCTGTATTGCTGCACATAAAACAGCCGGCGTGAAATGGATCGTTCAGCCCTGGATGGGATCTACCGGTTACGAAAGTGTGGAAGGATTGAAAAAATATTGTGAATACTTTAACGCTGTAGGAGAAAAATGCAACGCAGCCGGCATTCGTTTTGGTTATCACAACCACGACAAGGAATTTTCTACCGAACTGGAAGGAAAACCCGTTTACGACTGGATGTTGGAGTTTACCGATCCTGCAAAAGTCATGTTTCAGCTCGATTTATACTGGATCGCCGAAGGAGGCAAAAATGCACTCGATTATTTCGACAAATATCCCGGCCGCTTTGAATTGTGGCACATAAAAGACGAAAAAGAGTTGGGCGCCAGTGGCAAAATGGATTTTGCATCGGTTTTTGCCCAACGCGAAAAATCGGGTTGTAAATACGGAATTGTGGAGGTTGAACGCTACGATTTCGAACCACTTGAAAGCTGCAAGAAAAGTATCGATTTCCTGAACGCTCAGGATTACATCGACTTACACGAATAGGAAAAAAAAGAGAGGGTATCTCAGAAGTTTAGAGAACAAAGTTCCCGCAAAGATACAAAGGAGCGCAAAGGCCACAGACGACTGATTCGCATTCTCTGTTTTTGCGTTCTTTTGATAAAATACTTTGCGCACTTTGCGTGAAAATTACTTCTGAGACTCCCCTCCTTTCCCTTTAATTCAGCTTACCGAATTTAAAGGTCATC
The DNA here is from genome assembly GCF_023111095.1 of Maribellus sp. YY47. Lineage (GTDB taxonomy): Bacteria > Bacteroidota > Bacteroidia > Bacteroidales > Prolixibacteraceae > Draconibacterium. The sequence continues at coordinate 61,954 of NZ_JALGYW010000001.1, read as the reverse complement.
CCAAAACTGAAGCCCTCCAGCGCATCACTGCCTGTTTCATAAATCTCGATATTGGAAGTAAAACGGTAACTGGCATACGCTGCCGCCCTGAACCAACGGGTAAGGTTAAATTCCAGCTCCATTGACGGCTCCAGCACAAAAAACACATCGTTGTCGATTTCATGCCCCGGATAATACGGATCCCAGTCCCATCCCCAGCCATCGTTTTCAAGCAGGGCAACACCACCTATACCGACCAAAAGAGGAAACGAAAGATGAACGGCCTTTCTTCCGCCAAAAATAGGCTCGACGATTAATCCTCCGTAGCCCCCGGCCAGCATAAATCGTGGATCCGAATTGTCGTAATAACTATGGTGATAGTCGAGGTTATTCACAAAGCCGTAGCCGCCCAACCCGATGGCCAGCGACTGGTCGAAAACGTACATTCCGCGAGCTCCCGTCATCAATGCATCACGCCCGTCGATTTCGGAATATCCCAGTGAAAATGCGCCATACCAACCGTTGCTTTGCTGATTGGTGAAAAGTGTCTGAACCTGATCGTTCCTGTAGTTTTCCTGTGCCCGGGCACAGATCGCCCCGAGCATCATGAATAGAATAATGCTTAATTGTTTCATTCGTTTAAATTTTAAATCTTCAATGGTAACTCATGGAACTCGCATTGAGCTTTATCAAACTATTGCCTGAAATCCGCAAGATGCTCGTTTCATGATACTAAAATTATATGACGTTTAAAGATCTTGGTCAAACCTGTCCCCGTCCGACAAATGACTTCGGACCGGTTTGTTTTCTGAACATATTTTAGGATTAAAAATGATACTTCACGGTAAAGGCAATGTCAAACACTTCGAGTTCGAACACTTCCCTGCCAAACAAGTCGAAATAAGGCTTTGCCTCGATCCCCAGCGAAAGCGGAACCTCATAAAAAAGGTATTCCAAACCCACCACGCCATCGAGGCCGGCGATAAAAGCTGTCTTTGTTTCGTACCACTCAGCATTGTAGCCCGTATACCGTTTTTGCCATTGCTGATAACCGGCATGCACTCCGGCGCCGTAAAAGAAACTCAGCTGATCGGTATAACGAAACAGATCGTACTGATGAAATTCTTTCATGGCATGTAACTGAACTCCTTCGTCGCGTGTGCCAAGCAAAAACTTATACGAATTTGCATCATCGGTATAAACCCGGTATTCAAATCCTGAAGTGAGCCCTCCCCTGATACCGATGGCCCGGTTAAATGTTTGTGCAAAAACCAGTGTGGGAAATAAGGCTAGTAATAATAGTAATCCTGCTTTCATACGATTAAAATTGTTTATTTTCAGCGGTATCGTATGTAACTCGCTTCTTTTAATCATTCCATTGAATGTAGATATTTTACGTGCTCGTTTCATAAAGTTATTCTTGATGATAAACATTACCCGATCCTGAAATATAGGTTTTGACCGTGGGATTTCCGTAGTAAAAAACATTTCCGCTTCCCGAAATACGGCTGTCAAGATCGTCTCCAATGGTCAGCCACATATCGCCCGAACCGCTGGTCAACGTTTTACAATCGGCAATTTCAAATCCGGCTCCGTTAATTTTTCCCGAACCGCTCACCGTAACATCGGCTTTACCTGCAAAACCTGAAACATCGATTCGTCCCGAACCCGAGAGTAGAATCGTTGCTTCCTGAACTTCAAAAGAACTTTGAATCCGTCCCGAACCCGACAAAACTATCTTTACGTCATCTCCCTGAAAAAGATCGGATTCGACCAGCCCGGATCCACTAAGATAAATTCCATTTAAAACCAGAGTTTTAATAAACACCTCCATCGGAATAACGGCGCGCACACTGTGTAAATTGTCTGTTTTAATGTGAAGTGTTCCCTCCGAAACCCAGGTGTCAATAAATTGAAGCAGGTTTTCGTCGGCACTTACTACCACACTAGATTCTTCGCCGCTGGTAATGTACACCTGAAACGCTCCGTGTGAATTTACCTTTGAAAAAGCCGGCACAGTGCGGTTTTCACTTGCCTGAATACCGTTTCCACTTACATCAAAATCGTTGGTACAACTTACGGCGCTCACCAGTAAAAAGAGCACACCAATAGCAAAAAAAGTAATTGTTTTCATGACTTTTTGTTTTCTGTTAATTTGAATATTGTTTGCTTTCTGTTTGTTGTTTTGGGAATTAAACTTGTATGTTTTCTGTTTCTGTAATCTTAATGACAGGATAAATTTCGAAGGGTTGCAGTATGGAACAAAAAAATCAAAAAAATTATCGGGTTTTGATATTAATCTGTCCCGAATCAGCAGTAATACTAAGCTTTGCAGCTCCCGAAGCTTTTGCTCCGAGGTGTCCGGTTACCCGCGAAGTTTTTCCATCGTCGCTTAATTTTTCATCCTCCACCTTTATTTCTGTTCCCAGATTCAAGGTCGATTTGGTATGATTGATCTCAAAGTTGAAACGAGTCTCAGGCTCAAAAAGCAAGTCGATATCGGTTGATTTTGAATGAATGACAATGTTTCCAAAATCGGAAGCGATCTTTTCCACTTCCACGCCTCCATAATCGGCGCGAATGTTTAAGCGGTCTGATAATTCACGCACCCGGAAGGTGGAAAAACTTCCCTGGGCATCAATCAGGTCGGCCAGTTGAATCCTGAATTTATCCCTTCGCGACTGGGCATCGATGTCCTTTACCTCTTCAAAATCGAACTCTGTTGATTTGCTCTGAATACGTAACGATTCGGCTCTTTTCAAATACAACTTACTAAAGTTGCAGTCGAGCCGCCCCCGCTGAACGGAATTAATGGTTGCATCGGCAAAATTGAGCGTTAAATCAAGTTCTCCGAAAAAATCGTAGGCTTTCAGGTTGCCGTTCGACAAATTCAGCCATACGTCGCCTTTATAATCACCAATAAAAATATCGCCAAATTTATTCTCTACTTTCAAGCGGTTGGTATTGGGCATCCACACTGTATAATCGATCTGTATATTTCCATCCGAATCCAGCAAAGTCTCCTTAAATTTCAGAATCTCTTTACCAATGGCACTTTTGTTCTGGCTTACCCGCGTAGATACAATCAGATAATGGTTGTTGGCTGTGAAGTCGAAATCAATGTCGCGCAACAATTCGTTCAGTTTTGATTGCTTTTTCTCTTCTACTTTGATTTTTATTTCAAAAACCACCGAATCTTTTGGCCAGGTTTTGATGTCAATCTTACCGTATTTGTTTACGATCTCTACCTGAGTATCGGGCAAAACTGCAAATCCGCGCCTGATTTCCTTTGTTTCAGAATACTGTGCTTCTGCCAGAAAAGGCAGCAAGCAGGCCATCATTATTATAAATCCACCAAATTTCGTCTTTCTCATTGTTTTCAGGTTAACATTTTAGTTGCTCCAACACATCGTCGCAAAGTTTCAGCCGAAAACGATTGTTTTCGATCATCGCCTCAATCACACTTTTATTCGATATGTTTTCATCCAGTTCACTTTTCAGCACTTTGTACATGCCTTCCAGTTCGTTTAAATCCGATTCAATATCGTCTTTTAATTCAGGATTGGTAAAATAACATTTCTGTATTTCCTCCATCTTTTTATCTACCTGGTACGAATAGTAAGCTTCTGTTTCCATCAGTTCCAGCAATTCAGGATCGGCATTTTTTGCCATTCGTCCGGGCCCCATTATCCCGGTTTTCCACACCAGTACCGAGCCAATTACTGCAATCGCAACTACTGCAGCCACCCTATAAAAGTGCGTTCGCATAAACACCACTTTCCGCGGCTTGCTGTTTTCTGCAATCCGGCTCCAAAGCTCCGGCGATGGTTCTCTGAAATCAAAATCCCCGCGATTGGCTTTTACGAAATCCTCTAATCTGTCCCTCTTCATTTTTTCGTTTTTAAAATCCACTCATTTCCTGATCCTTCAATATTTCGGCGATCCTTCTTTTTGCCCTCATGTACTGGCTTTTCGATGTTGATTCGTTAATCCCCAGTATTTGCGCAATTTCTACATGATCGTAGCCTTCGAGCAGGTACAGCGAAAAGATCATCCGTCCTCCTTCGGGCAGTTGCTCCATTGCCCGGGTTATGTTCTCTACGGTAAACCTCGGTTCTTCTTCACCGCTGTCCTCTTCCCTGTCGTGCTCATAAATTTCCTCGCAATAGGTCAGCTCCACTTTTCGCTTGTTGATGGCATTGATACAGGTGTTGATCACAATTCGTTTCAGCCAGGCTCCAAAAGCCGATTCGTAACGGTACGAATCCATTTTCATAAATGCCAAGGTGAACGATTCCTGTAACATGTCTTCCGCTTCCTCGCGGTTGTTCATCATGCGGTAACTTACATTGAACATCGCTCTTGCATACAATTGATACAATTCATAACGGGCACTCTCCTTTCCTTTTTTACACGCCTCAATTATGTCCCTGTGTATGTGCTGTTTTGGTACCAATTGCTTTTCTTTCCGTTTTTAATGACAAAATAAATGGGGAGGGGTTGCAAGAAGTTACAACTAATTTGTGTGTATTTTTTCAGGGCATTCCTGTTCGATCAAAAATCGTCTCGATTTTTATTTAATTTCAGTTGCAGAAAGAATAAAATATTTATATTTGCACCCGCAATCAAAACGGTGGATGTAGTTCAGTTGGTTAGAACGTCGGATTGTGGTTCCGAAGGTCGCCGGTTCAAGTCCGGTCTTCCACCCAAAAAGCTTCGAAGAAATTCGGAGCTTTTTTTATGGTCTAAGTTTCGACAGAAGCCATTTATAATCAAGAACCGGGGTCAGAAAATAATGATTATTACAAAGCTTTCAGAAATCAGTTCAGGGGAGTTCGCGATATTCGTTTTTTCCTGTATAGACTAGCCAAAATATATGCTTGAAATTTGTATCCCCACAGGAAGTTCAATTGATCCGCAAAGGGCAGGGAGCAAAGAGAGAGTGATGAAGGATGACCGGGCTAAAGCCCGGAGGCGGTCTGGGTGCATTACCCCCAGGCTTAAGCCTGGGTTTAGTAAGTTTCCCTGCGAACGGGCTTTAGCCCATAATAAAAGGCGGCAAACACAGCATGAGAAAATACAACAGCCTACCGCTTTATTTCAAATGAAAGCAAAAGCCATTACAATCCCGCGAGGAGACTTCCTGTTGAATAAAAAAATTAAGATGGTATAATCCGAAAAAAAGGAAAAGAGGGAAAGCTATGGACGCTTTTTGAAGATGATTGATAATTTACAAACCCCTAAACACAAAACCAATCATAAATACAGAAGTCGCTTTCCCCCTATTTTTTATCTCTTTTCTATCATGGACGGTAAGAGTAATGCAACTAACAGGCCAAAAATCCTTAGTCTCTGTTTCCCAGTGAAGTATATATTTTGTTAACCAATAACCTTTCTCTCTGTGGGAAAAAACGCCCCAAAACAGAACCGAAACGAGACGGATCGCCTTATTATTCCCGTGCCAACCGGCGACCTTTAACAATAGTTTTGGGGTGTAATTCCGACTTCCGCCATCAGCTTAAAAAAAGCTTATTCATCGGTAATCACTGTCATTTCCTTTTGAAGAAGCACCGTCATGGCTGCGGCCAGTAGCAGCTTTGTTTCCTCATCGAGGCTGTTGTGCAACCAAACAATACATTTATTCATTCCCAAAGCCCCCGCTCCCAGGTATTGAACCGCAGAAAGGGTTTGCTCCTCTTCACGAAACTGGTAGCCGCGTGCCGGAAACAGTTGGCGGCTCGTTTCGTTTGTTATAGAAGTAGCCGAAACAATGAAAATCTTTCGTTTGCCGTTGGTTAACACTGCACCGCCAGGCTCGTCGGATTCAGTGCCCACCGATTTTTTCATAAACAAAAGCCAGAGATTCGCAGTATCGCCGTTTAGAAAAATAGAAGCTGAGAAATTCTGTTCGGCCAGTTGCAGCTCGTCGTCGCCCACATAAAAGCCCGAGAAAAGCTCCAGTCCTTTTTTGAGCTTAATACTGGCATCGGTGGCGGCATTTACCTGTGCGGTGCCCGATTTCCCGTTGGTGAGTACAAACGAGAACTTACTTCGGGTAGTGCTTTCTTCTTTGGTGCCCCAGAAATTTGAGTTTCCCCTGGTGGTGGTCCAGCCGTTTTTGCTCTCGGTTACAGCGTATTCACCAAACTTGTATTTGGCGATCTTGCCAAACGTTTGAGCGCCTATTTTTACTTTTAATGCTTCCGAATTGTTGGCAAGACCGGGATCGATCACAATGTTTTTCTGTGCAGAAACATCCAAAAAGATCACAACTAAAATATACAGCAAAATGGTTTTCATCGCTACATCATTTTAATGCGTTAGTATTTCCCGTTTTTGTCTGTTTTCAGCAGGTAAAAGTTACGGCGAAAAAACGGTTTTTGCCTTCCATCCAGACTTCTTTGCACAGTTGCATCCACCCAACCAGACAAAAAAAGGCCGGTGTCCCAAATAAGGACAACCGGCCATTTTTTTACTGAATAGCTGTTTAATTATTTCTCTTCTTTCTGTTCTTCCACTTCCACATTAACTTTAACGTCGCCGCCTTCTTTCATTTTTCGGATCACGATTTTCTTTCCGTCTTTTTCGATCACTTTCACGTCGTCGTTCATTTCATCCACATGTATCCGTTTGCCGTCTTCATCCGCAATTACCTTTATGGTTTTGAATTTGTGCGGTACTCCGCCATGAAACATCATCGGAGCTGCAGGCGCTCCCGGAATCATAATTTCTTCGTTGATTTCCATTTCTTCTTCCGATGGTTTTTCACGGATAATGGTGATCTTTTCCTTTCCGTCTTTTAATTCTTTCTTTTCGAAAGAAATAATCCCGGGATCGCTTAAATCGATCACATTTCCTTTTTGATGATCCCGCATCATGATCATTTTAGGCGCCATGGGCATGTTCTTGCCGAACTGGTTAACAAATACCTGATGAAGAGAGTCGGCATCAAAGTCGAAATCAAAATCCATATCAGAGTCGAACGTGAAATTCCCCTCCTTCGAAATCCACTTCATTTCCTTGCCATCGCTTATGGTGTCGCCGTTCCAAACAAATACCTGACCGGTCATCAGCACGGTGTCTACTTCTGTTTTATTCCCCTGATCGTCGATCGTCATCAGTTGAATGTGTTTTTTCCCGCGAGGAGGATCCTGCGGCATTTCGCCGATCGAAATCGCAGAGGTTAATAAAGCGGCGAGGGCCAGAATTCCGGTGCTTGCTAAAATGCTTTTCATCGTGTTATTTTTTTAATTGATTTTCTGAAAACAAAGATAGATGGAACACTGCCTGCCAATCAGTTAAAGCCTGGTTAAAACCTGTTAAGGAAAAGTTAAAATCGGTTTTCGGCCTCATCAAATCACTATATTTGAGGCATGAACAAGAAATTATTTACCGGTTTAATTGTATTGATGGGCATTTCCATTTTGGGAATTATTGCCGTGCAGCTGGTGTGGATGAACCAGGCAATCCGCGTAAAAAATGAAATGTTCGAACGCAGTGTAAACGAAGCGCTGATTCGCACGGTAAACCGCCTGGAAGACATTCACAACCTGAGCGTGGTCAACGAAATGATCTTTTCGGATGATTCGGCACTTTGGGCGCCATTTTCCGGAACCAACTTTGATTTTGATGCAGATACCGAGTTCGTCTGGCGCACAGCGCCACTGGCCCCTCCACAGCCCACCGGCAAACCCGTTAAAATTATCCGGCAGGTAGGCCCAAACAAAAAAAATGCGGTGATCGAGATCAAAATGAACAACGATTCCACCCGGGCCAAACAGACTTTTACCTACAATGTCAGCACCACTGCATCGGCCAATAACCATGTGGTTGTAGCCGCCAACAACACCCATTCAAATGCCACGGTATTTGTCCGTGAAGACACCATTATTACAGATATGGATTCGCTGTATACCATCAGTACCATAAAAATCGATTCGCTGCTGACCGAATTGGATACCTTTAAAATACTGCGGCCCGATCTTTCCAAACGAATCCATCTGAAAGCCGGCAACCTGAAAAAACTGGCTAACCGCATGGTAACCGAAGTTTCGGCCTGGGATGTGCGTAAGGTGGATGAAGAACTGATTTCTGAAACCCTAAAAAAAGAGCTGGAAGAAAGCGATATTCCGCTTGATTTTGAATTTGGCATCATCCGCGACAGCATCACTGAATTTCCGATGGAGGTGAGTGATTCTGCAGCGGTGGTAAATACCAACTTTCAGGTGGAGCTGTACCCCAACGATATTTTTCAGAAGAACCTGAAACTGGCCCTATTTTTCCCGGGGAAAGATGGTTTTATCTACCGCTCGCTCAACTGGCTGCTGGTGGCTTCGTTCCTGTTTTCGATGTTTATCCTTGTCACTTTTGCCTTGAGTATTTTTTACATCCTGCGGCAAAAGAAGATTTCGGAAATGAAATCGGACTTCATCAACAACATGACACACGAGTTTAAAACACCGATTGCTACTATTTCGGTAGCCACCGATTCCATTACCAACGATAAAGTACTGGGCGATCCGGAACGTATACGGTATTTTGCCGGAATGATCAAAAAGGAAAATACACGCATGAACCGGCAGGTGGAAGATATTCTGACCATTGCCCGGCTCGACCGGAAAGACTTTGAATTTAACTGGGAGGCCATTGATGTGCACGACCTGATAAAAGATGCCGTGCAGGGAATTATTCTGCAGGTGGAAAAAAGAAGTGGCAGGATTGATCTCGATCTGCAGGCAATGAATCCGATGATTACCACCGACCGGAATCACTGTACCAACGTGGTCTATAACCTTATCGACAATGCCAACAAATATTCGCCGGATACCCCGGAAATTAAAGTGCGGACACGCAACCTTCAAAATGGAGTTCTGATATCGGTGGAAGACAAGGGCATTGGAATGAGCAAAGTGGTTCAGTCGAAAATATTTGAGCGCTTTTACCGGCAAACCAGCGGCAACATTCACAATGTAAAAGGTTTTGGCCTGGGACTGAGTTATGTAAAGGCCGTACTGGAAGCCAACCGAGGCAACATCAGTGTTCAAAGTGAACCCGGAAAAGGAAGCAAATTTGATGTATTTTTACCTTTTGTGAGGGAATAAAACCTTCTCCCCCTGCCCGTCAGCTGACGGATCAGGGTGCTCCTCCTACAGGAGGAGAAATAGAGCCGGCAAAAATTGAAACGACAAATAAATTCCGGAGCTGACTACAAAAAATTGAAGATGTTCATAAAGCATATAAAATACGGTTCTCGCAAAGACACAAAAGAAGCGCAAAGGTCGCAGAGCGCTCACTATGAACTTCTTATTTTGCGCTCTTTGCGTGAAATTTGTTTTTTGAACTTCGTCTCCGGCTTTAGCTTAAAGTGGTGAACTGACATTACAATGACAACAAAACAACACATATTTCTGGTGGAAGACGACCTCAGTTTTGGGGCGGTGTTAAAATCGTATCTCGAAATCAACGACTACGAAGTAACCTGGATTGACGACGGAAAGCATGCCGTAGAAAGATTTCGCAGCGGCGAATACCAGATCTGCATTCTGGATGTGATGCTCCCGAACATTGACGGTTTTACCATTGCCACCGAGATCAGGAAACTGAACAAAGATATTCCGCTGGTTTTCCTGACCGCCAAAACACTAAAAGAAGACATTCTGAAAGGCTACAACGCCGGTGCCGACGACTACATTACCAAACCGTTTGACACCGAAGTGTTGCTGTGCAAAATTCAGGCAATCATTAAACGACAGTCGGTGGAAACACAGACCGACAATACTGTTTTCACTGTAGGTTCGTATGAATTTGATGCTCGTTTGCGCACCATTGTCCGTGACGAAGAAAAACAAAAACTGTCGCCCAAAGAGGCTGATCTGTTAAAACTGCTTTGCCAGAATAAAAACGAGTTGCTCAGCCGCGAAACTGCCCTCCGCAAAATATGGGGCGACGACGGCTACTTTACCGCCCGCAGCATGGATGTTTTTATCACCAAACTGCGCAAATATTTGAAAGATGATCCGAACATCGAAATCCGCAACATTCACGGAAGCGGCTTTATGCTGGAAGTGAAATAATTATCGAACCTCCCATATTTTTATTTCAAAACTTCTGATTGTATCTTTCGGGAAAAACAAGCTATGATTATTGAAAACCGGATTGCCGTAATTACGGGTGCGGGAAGGGGAATTGGTGAAGCCATTGCATACGGGCTTGCCGACATGAATTACCAAACCGTGCTGATAGGCCGTAACCTGAAAAACATGGAACAGGTTTCTGCAGAGATTGTGAACAACGGAGGTCTGGCTCCGGTGATTTTTGAGCTTGATATTACCCATACATCCCAAATGCGGGAAACGGTAAAAGCCATCGTCGAAAAGCTGGGTCGGGTGGATGTACTGGTCAACAATGCCGGGGTTTATTTCGACGGCACACTGGAGCTTTCGGAAACCGAGTTCCAAACGATGCTGACCACCAACCTTACCGCGCAATTCAATCTTACAAAAGAGATAGTACCGCTGATGCAGCAACAACGAACCGGCTACATTTTTAACATCGTTTCGCGCTCGGGGAAAGTGGGCTTTGCCGGAAGCGGTGGCTACAGTGCATCAAAATTTGGGATGCTGGGACTTAGCGAATCGCTGTATCGCGAATTAACGCCTCTGGGTATTAAAGTGACCGCACTTTGTCCGGGCTGGGTAAACACGCAAATGGCTTTCGATGCCGGAACTCCTTTAAAAGCCGAAGAAATGATCCAGCCGGAAGATCTTTTTAAGACCATTCGCTGGTTATTAGAACTATCTCCGGTTGCCTGCGTGAAAGAGCTTGAAATAGAATCGCAAAAAGGCATCGAATAAACCACCGCACATTGAAACTACATTAAAACAGAAACTAAAATTTTATGCCACAATTACCGAATAAACCCACGCTGGCCAACTTTCAGCAATATGTTTCAGAGCTTGAAATGGAGCGAGGATTCCACTCACAAACAACCATCGATAAATGTTTGCTGCTTGGAGAAGAAATAGGCGAGTTATTCAAAGCTGTCAGAAAAACAGAAGGGCTGTTAATTGACAGCCATTCAAACTTTACTGAAATTGGCGACGAGTTGGCCGACATATTCATTTATATATGTGCCATTGCCAACCGCAAAGGTATTGACCTGGAAGCAGCCTTTCGAGCCAAAGAAGAAAAAAATAAAAAACGAACCTGGAACCCGGCTTAAATGGAAAGAGTAAGAGTTTCTTATGATGAAATGCAAAAAGAATTCACTCGAATTCTGCTAAAGCACAATTTCACGCTAGAAAAAGCTGAAAAATGTGCCCGTATTTTTGCGACCAATAGTTTGGAAGGAATTTATTCGCATGGCGTTTATCGTTTCCCGCGTTTTGTTGATTATATCCAAAAAGGATTTGTAACACCCGATGCTGAACCTGAAAAAGTTAGTGGACTGGGAGCCATTGAACAATGGAACGGCAACCTGGGACCCGGCCCTTTAAATGCTGAATTCTGCACTAAACGGGCAATGGAACTGGCCTCAGAAAATGGCATGGGCTGCGTAGCCATTGCCAACACCAACCACTGGATGCGGGGTGGAACCTACGGCTGGCAAGCTGCCCGAAAAGGTTATGTGTTTATTGGCTGGACCAACACCGAAGGCAACATGCCGGCATGGGGAGCCCAAGACAGCCGGCTGGGAAATAATCCGCTCGTTATAGCCATGCCTTTTGGCGATGAAGCCATTGTGCTCGACTTTGCCATGACACAATTCTCGTACGGAAAAATCGAAGCCGCAAAAATCGAAGGGAACATGTTACCCTTTCCCGGAGGATTCAATACAAAGCATGAATTGACACAATCGCCTGATGAAATTCTGGAAACCAAACGTGGCTTGCCCATTGGCTACTGGAAAGGAGCCGGATTGTCGTTATTGCTGGACATACTGGCCACCGTTTTATCGGCAGGGCTCGCGACCAAAGATGTTAGCGGAAAGGAAGCAGAATACGGGGTTTCTCAGGTTTTTATTTGTATCGACTTAAAGAAACTGCACAATTACCCTGCGATCGATCAAACCATTTCCGGGATAATTGATGATTTTAAAGCCTCGCTCCCGATCGACGAAAACCACGACATTCGCTATCCGGGCGAACGAGTGATTGCCGCCCGAACCGAGAATTTAAAACATGGGATTCCGGTTGAGAAATCGGTTTGGGAAGAGATTCTGCGGATGAGATGATGTGTAGGTCAGGCTGTTTCATTCCAACTAAAACATGCTTATAAAATCCCTTAAACGCATCTTTCTAACATAATGCACTTCCATCGCTTGATGGTATACCGCAAGTTTTTATCTTTACCGGATAACCGTAAAACTTTATATCTCATAAAAAACCTTGGGGTCACAGCTAATTGGCTTTGATAAAAATGAAAAAAAATCCAATTCAGAATTAACCTTTTCGTTTACTCAAAGTCAAAGTCCTTATCGGCTCCTCAGGGCTTATTTACAGACATAAACTGACTAAATTTATCGACGTGGGTACAAAAAAAATTTTCCGACTGATCCTTTCAGTCATCATTTTGCTGTTTCTGGCCGGGATAATTCTATACCCGAAACTTAAACCATTATTGGGCAAACAAAACGGGAATGGCTCTGCACAGGGATTTGCAGGCATGCGTGGCGGTATGCAGAAAACCTTTGCCAGCGGATATGTCATCGTTCCGCAGGAAATGAGCGAGCTTATCATCAGTACAGGTTCGTTGCTGCCCGACGAAGAAGTAGAGTTATCGTTTGAAACCTCGGGAAAAGTGGTGGGTATCTTTTTCGAAGAAGGCACGCGGGTGAAAAAGGGCGATCTGCTGGCAAAAATAAACGACCGCCCGCTTCAGGCCCAGTTATTAAAGTTGCAGGCTCAGCAAAAACTTTTAAAGGAAAAGGAGTTCAGGCAACGGCAACTGCTCGACCGCGATGCCATCAGCCGCGAAAGCTACGACCAGATTTCCACCGAACTGCAATCAGTGGAAGCTGACATTATGCTGATTGAGGCAAGGATTGCAGAAACCGAGCTGCGTGCTCCGTTCGACGGAGTTGTGGGTTTGCGTTTTATCAGCGAAGGAGCCTATGCCGGCACCCAAACCAAAATCATCCGTTTGGTAAAAATAAGCCCGCTCAAAATTGAATTCTCTGTAAACGAACGGTATTCGGGTGAGATTGCACCGGGATTTCCGATCACTTTCCAATTCTCTGACAGTCCTGAAAAATACAATGCAAATGTCTATGCCGTAGATCCAAAGGTGAACATCGAAACCCGAACCATCACAGTGAGGGCACGGTATCCCAACACAAGGGAAGAACTAAAGCCTGGCCGCTCAGTTAAAGTAGCTGCACTTTTGTCGAAAATCGAAAATGCCATTGCCATTCCCACAGAAGCTGTGATTGCTGAAATGTCGGGAGAAAAAGTGTTTGTGCTGAAAAACGGGAAAGCCGAACAGCGAAATGTGGTAATTGGCTTGCGCACCGAATCGCAGATACAGATCAGGGAAGGGCTCGAATTTGGAGATACGCTGCTTACAACCGCCATTTTGCAGTTGCGCGAAAACCTGCCGGTGCAGTTGGACACTTTGCTTACTAACCAGTAATTCCTGAATCATGAGTTTATCCTCCGTAAGTATAAAACGCCCGGTACTGGCCACAGTCTTTTCGCTGGTCATTCTCCTGTTCGGGGCCATCGGGATGACCTATCTTGGGGTTCGCGAATTCCCGAGTGTCGATCCTCCGCTGATCTCGGTAAGCACCTCGTATCCGGGAGCCAACTCCGATGTTATCGAAACACAGATCACCGAACCGCTAGAGCAGTCCATTAACGGTATTCCGGGTATCCGCACCCTGACCAGCCAGAGCAGCCAGGGACGCAGCCAGATTTCGGTTGAATTTGAATTGACCGTCGACCTGGAAACTGCGGCCAACGACGTTCGCGACAAAGTTTCGCAAGCCCAGCGTTTCCTGCCCCGCGACTGCGACCCTCCAACTGTTTCAAAAGCAGATGCCGATGCCAGCCCCATTATGTTTATTGCCGTTCAGAGTCCGAAACGCTCGCTGCTTGAACTGTCTGAAATTGCCGAACTAACTTTTAAGGAACAGTTGCAAACCATTTCGGGAGTCAGTTCGATTGCCATTTGGGGAGAAAAAAGATATGCCATGCGCATTTGGCTCGATCCCGCCAAGCTTGCGGGATACCAGATGACGCCCCTGGATGTTCGCAATGCCATTCTTCGCGAGAATATTGAATTGCCTGCCGGCAGTGTGGAAGGAAACACCACCGAGTTGACCATCCGCACCCTGGGATTAATGAAGACTCCCGAGGAATTCAATAACCTGATACTCAAACAAACCGGAGACCTTTCGATCCGGATTCGCGACATTGGCCGGGCAGAATTGGGCCCCGAAGACCTCAAGGGAATCATGAAAATGAACGGCATTCCCATGGTTGGTACCGTTGTTGTTCCGCAACCCGGCGCCAACCATATCGATATTGCAGACGAAGTTTACCAACGCCTTGAATACATCAAAAAAGACCTGCCCGATGATGTGGGTATTGAAATCGGTTTTGACAATACTCAATACATCCGCACGTCCATTTCTGAAGTGAAAAGCACAATCTACCTTGCCTTTTTCCTGGTAGTAGTAATCATCTTTGCCTTTTTACGCGACTGGCGCACAACCTTCCTTCCGATTCTTGTTATACCGGTTTCGCTGGTGGGTGTGTTTTTTATTATGTACATGGCCGGATTCACCATAAATGTGCTCACCCTGCTGGCCATTGTATTGTCCATCGGGCTTGTAGTTGACGATGCCATCATTATGATGGAAAATATTTATGTGAAGATTGAACAGGGGCTGAAACCGTTTGATGCAGGGATAGCGGGGGCCAACGAGATTTTTTTCGCGATCATTGCCACCACCATTACGCTCATCGCCGTGTTCTTCCCCATCGTATTCCTGGAAGGAATGACCGGCAGACTGTTCCGCGAATTCAGTATTGTTATTGCCGGAGCCGTGGGCATCTCTTCCTTTGTCGCCCTGACTTTTACACCCATGCTTTCAACCAAAATACTGAAAACAAGGCAAAAAAGAAGCAAGGCCTACATGTGGACCGAAAAATTCTTTGTGAAGATGAACAGCGCCTATAAAAGCTCGCTGGATACTTTCCTGGAACGCAGGTATCTTTCGCCACTTGTGCTTGTGGTAGCGCTGGGATTGATTTTTACATTGTGGAAAATTATTCCGGCTGAAATGGCGCCACTGGAAGACCGTTCTCAACTGAATATCAACATCACAACACCCGAAGGTTCGACCTATGAGTTCAACCAGGCTTATACCGAAGAAGTGACCGCGCTTGTGGAACGCACTGTTCCGGAGCGCGACAAGGTTACTTCCATGGTCAGGGGAAGCCGCGCATTTGTGCGCGTGGTTCTGGTTCCGCCCTCCGAAAGACAAAGAACACAACAAGAAATTGCCAGCCAGTTATCGGCCGCTCTGCGAAAAATGACCAAAGCAAGAGCCAGTGTCATTCAGCAATCAACTTTTGGAGGACGACGCGCTGGACTACCCATTCAATATGTTCTACAGGCGCCCAACATTGAACAGCTGCGGAAAATTCTGCCTCAATTCATGGCCAGGGTTCACGATAACCCTACCTTCGAAATGGCGGATGTTGACCTGAAGTTCACCAAACCTGAGCTACAGATTGAAATTGACCGCGACAAAGCCAACCTGCTGGGGGTTTCAACTCAAAACATCGGGCAAACACTTCAGCTGGCATTGAGCGGCCAGCGTTTTGGCTATTTTATTATGAACGGAAAGCAATACCAGATTTTGGGTGAAATTGCCCGCCAGGACCGGAATAAACCGCTCGATCTAAAATCGTTGTACGTGCGCAACAACACCGGGCAAATGATCCAGCTCGATAATTTTGTCAGCCTGAAGGAAGAGACTGCTCCTCCGCAATTGTACCGCTACAACCGCTTTGTATCGGCAACGGTTTCTGCAGGCCTGGCACGGGGGAAAACCATCAGCGAAGGCCTGGCTGAAATGGATATGATTGCAGCCGATGTGCTCGACGATTCGTTCAGGACTGCCCTTGCCGGCGACTCCAAAGACTTTACTGAAAGTTCTTCCAGCTTGATGTTTGCTTTTCTTCTGGCCATTGTCCTGATTTTCCTGGTTCTTTCAGCCCAGTTCGAAAGCTTCAAAGATCCGGTTATCGTGATGATGACCGTCCCGCTGGCACTTACCGGCGCCATGATTTTTATGTGGTATTTTAATATTACAATGAATATATTCAGCCAGATCGGGATCATCATGCTGATCGGTCTGGTCTCGAAGAACGGAATTCTGATTGTGGAATTTGCCAACCAGCGGAAACTGGCCGGCATGAACAAGCTCGACGCTATTCGTTATGCATCGGCAGCCCGGTTCCGCCCCATTCTGATGACCAGCTTATCGACCGTTCTCGGCATCCTCCCGCTGGCCATCGGTCTTGGCGAAGGTGCGCAAAGCCGTGTTGCCATGGGTATTGCCGTTGTGGGCGGGTTAACCATTTCCACTTTCCTTACCCTTTATGTGGTTCCGGGAATCTATCTTTTTATTTCAAGTGAAACAAAAAACATTCATGATGAATCGGTTCAAATACAAAAAATCGAATCTTCCGAAAATAAGTAATACACTGCTAATCATAGCGCTTCTTGCCGCCCCGTTTTTTACCGGCGCGCAGGAAGTTTACGACCTGAACCGGTGCATTGTAACCGGGCTGGAACGTAATTTTTCCATCAAAATAGCGCGCAACCAGGAACAACTGGCCGAGAATAATTATACAAAAGGAAATGCCGGTTTCCTGCCTTATGTAACTTCAACCAATCGTTTCGGGGGCACGCTCAACAACACAAATCAGTCGCTTGCTTCAGGCGATGACAATGAGAACAAGGGCGTTCATAACATGACCGGTTCAGCCAGTGTAAACCTTGATGTAACACTTTTCAGGGGTTTCAATGTACAAACGACGTACGAAAAGCTGAATCAGCAAAAGCAAATGGGCGGGCTCAACACCCAAATGGATATGGAAAACCTGATTGCCAAAATCATATCCGAATACTATTTGTACGTACAACAGCTGAACCTGAACAAAAACCTCGTTTATGCCGTGGAACTTTCCCGCGAGCGGGTTAGAATTGATGAAGCACGTTACCTGCTGGGGTCTTCCTCGAAACTCGAATTATTACAATCGATGGTTTACCTGAATGCCGACAGTTCAAGGCTGGCCAACCAGAACGAGGCAATTATAGCGTCGCAGGTGAGGCTCAAAAAACTAATGTCGGTCGAAAGGCTGGAAGATGAGCTTGTTGTAAAAGACAGTGCGATTCAGATAAACGACAACCTGCAATACCCGGCGCTGCTCGATCAAACCCTTGGCAACAATACCAGCCTGCTGATAGCTGCCAAAGACCAGGTAATTTCGGAACTCGATTACAAGATCATCGCCTCACGGGCTTATCCTTATTTAAATGCTTCTACCGGGTACAATTTTTCACACAACAGTTACGGAGCCGGTTCCGTTAAAAATCAAACGGTGAAAGGGCTGAACTACGGATTGACACTCGGGATCGATATTTTTGACGGATTCACAAGAAAACTGGAAAAAACAAATGCCCGCTTAAACATTGAAACACAGCAATACCAATATCAACAGGTAGAACAGGAAGTAAAAGCCGACCTCCTTACCATTTATTATTCGTATGAAAACAACCTGAAGCTCTTGCAACTCGAGAAACAAAACCTTGACGTGGCAAAGGAAAACCTTGAAATTGCCCTGGAACGTTACAAACTGGGTGACCTCTCGGGGCTCGAATTGCGCGAGGTACAGAAAAGCCTTCTTGATGCAGAAGAACGCCTGATTTCCATCCAGTATCTTACCAAGGTGGCCGAGATTTCGCTTCAGCAAATAGCCGGGAACATCATGGTTTACTACCAGTAAAAATACAGGCAAACACATACGATACCTGGCAGTACAAGCATCTTCCAGGCATAAAGTATTTGCTTCAATCCGGGGATTACACCACTGGTGCGTTACCTTTCCCGCGCATTTAGAAGTTTCCTATTAAAAATCACACCTATGCTTAAAAGAAATGCTAAATTTGCACGCTCGTTTAAGGAAAGCGGAAAACATAGATGCATGTACTTGAATTTGATACGGTTGTAATAGGAAGTGGATTGGCGGGTCTTTCGGCAGCCTACCACTCATCTGAATTTGGGAAAGTTGCCATTGTTACCAAATCGCAGCTCGACACCAGCAACTCTTATTATGCCCAGGGAGGTATTGCTGCTGCTATTTCGAAAGACGATTCACCGGATAAACATTTGCACGACACTTTGGTTACCGGACGTGGACTTTGCGACCGCGATGCCGTTGAAATTCTGGTGAACGAAGGTCGTGACCGTGTGCTGGAACTCATCGAGCTGGGAATGCCCTTCGACCGCGAAGGAAAAGATTTTGTTCTGGGACTTGAAGGGGGCCATTCGAAACGCCGGATACTGCATGCCGGCGGCGATGCTACCGGCAAAGCACTTACCTGCTTCAAACTGGGCCTTGTTCAGTCAAAAAAGAACATCGAATCGTTTGAATATGTAACAGCCATCAAGCTGCTCATTCAGGAAAACCGCATACAGGGCGTACACGCCTACGATTTCAAAACCGGCGAAAATATTGTTTTCAAAACAAAGGCTGTAATTATGGCTACCGGAGGAATGTCGCGAATTTTTGCACGTTCCACCAATCCACATACAGCAACCGGCGATGGGATTGCCCTGGCTTACGAAGCCGGTGCACAAATCTCGGACATCGAATTTATCCAGTTTCATCCATCCGCACTTTACATTCCCAACCAGGAAGCTTACCTGATCAGTGAAGCAGTGCGTGGCGAAGGGGCCTGGCTCCTTAACAACAAAGGAGAACGGTTTATGAAAGACATTCATCCGCTGGCCGAACTGGCGCCGCGCGATGTGGTCGCTTACAGTATTTTCAGGCAGATACAGAAATCGAAAGAAAAATTTATATACCTGTCGTTGAAACACCTCGACAAGGAAAAAATCAGAAAGCGTTTTCACAACATTAACCAGCACCTCAAAGAGTTTGGTTACGACATCACCGAAGACTTTCTTCCGATTGCTCCCGCGGCACATTACATGGTGGGGGGCGTACGTAGCAACCTCGATGCCGAAACCAATATCCCGGGTTTGTTTGTATGTGGGGAATTAGCTTCAACCGGAGTGATGGGAGCCAACAGGCTGGCCAGTAACTCGCTGCTCGAATGCCTGGTTTTTGGGAAAAGAGCCAGTGAAAAAGCGGCAAAAATAGAAACTACTCCGGGCGACATTGATTTACCCACCCCGGTTTACATCGACGAAGCCAACGAAGCCGTCTTCCTGGATTACCGCAACCAGATCGCCGAAATTATGTCGGATCACCTGGGAATTGTCCGAAACAAAACAGGTCTGGAAAATGCGGTTCAGCGCTTAAGCGAAATTGCCGAACAATTTGAAGGTCACACGAACGAATACAACTTACTTAAAATCCGAAACGAAGCTGCCATATGCAGGCTAGTTGCAAAAGCCGCGCTAATCAGGGAAGAAAGCCGCGGTGGGCACATCAGGGAAGATTTCCAGAGCGAAAATCCGGATTTTAAAGTACACAGCATACAAGAAAAAAATAACGAATTTCATTTTGAACCTGTTAGAGAGTAGAGGTTATGATGGACGAAAAAACATTGCGCTCAGCCGAGGTACTTTTTAACCTGGCTTACGCAGAAGACATAGGCGACGGAGATATTACCACCAACAATTTAATTGATCCGGAAGAAACAAAAACAGCCCGTTTTGTGGCAAAAGAAGCTGGCGTGGTAGCCGGACTTCCCGTAGCGGAGATGGTATTCAGAAAATTTGACAAAGACCTTCAGTGGCAAGTAATGAAACCCGACGGAAGCGAAGTTGTTCCGGGCGATATCATTGCTGAATTCAAAGGAAACTATCGCGCACTGCTTACCGGCGAACGCAAAGCACTTAATTTCCTGCAGCGACTGTCGGGAATTGCAAGCTACGCTCACCTTTGCATGAAAGAAATCGAAGGCACAAAAGTAGAGATCCTCGATACCCGCAAAACACTTCCGGGTTACCGTTACCTCGACAAATATGCCGTTCGGATGGGAGGCGCTTCCAATCACCGCTTTGGCTTGTACGACATGGTAATGATAAAAGACAACCACATCCAGGTGGCCGGTGGAATTACGAATGCTGTAAATGCCATTCGGAAACGAATTCCGAAAAGCATAAAAATAGAGGTTGAAACCACCACCATAGAACAGGTAAAAGAAGCATTGGCTGCCGACGTTGACATTATCATGCTCGACAATATGAGTACAGAGCAGATGAAAGAATGTGTTAAAATCATCGACCGCCGGGCAAAAATTGAAGCCTCGGGTAATATGACCATAAAACGCATCCAGAAAGTGGCGCACACCGGAGTAGATTATATTTCAATTGGTGCACTCACGCATTCTGTAAAGGCGCTGGATATTAGTCAACGCATAATCGACTAAATGAACCTGGTAATCGATATCGGAAATACCCGTACCAAGTTTGCTGTATTCGACCATGGAGAAATATTGCTGACTGTCCCGGTTGAGGAGTTTTTACCTTCTCATGTCGACGAGCTTCAGCTTGAATATCCTTCCTTAACCCAGGTAATCTTATCGAGTGTAAAGGAATATTCTTCTGAGCTTAAACAGATTTTGCAATCCCGGTTTGAAACCTTCATTGAACTGGACGAAAACACGCCCCTTCCGATTGAGAACCATTACCACACAAAAAATACACTGGGAAAAGACAGGATTGCTGCAGTAGTCGGCGCATTCGACCTCTACCCAAACAACAATGTACTTGTTATTGACGCGGGGACAGCCATTACCTACGATCTGTTAACGGAAGAAGGAAAATACCTCGGAGGAAACATCTCGCCCGGAATTGAAATGCGATTTAAGGCCCTCCATCAGTTCACAGGCAAATTACCCCTAACCGGAAAAGCGGAGATGAATAAGCTGTTTGGCACCAGCACAATCGAAGCCATCAGGGCTGGTGTTCAGAACGGAACTGTCTATGAAGTAGATACAACAATTACAATGTTTAATGAATTTTATAAAAATTTAAAGGTTTTAATCACCGGAGGCGATGCCGAATTTTTTGATAACAAATTAAAAAATTCTTTCTTTGTACACTTTAATTTAACCGCCTTGGGTTTAAACCGCATTTTAAAATATAATGGGGAGAAATAGCAGAGTACTTATATTGATCGCCGGAATACTAATGATTCCGGCAATGTTATTTGCACAGTTTAACAACAACACCTCGTCACCTTATTCGAGGTATGGCTTGGGCGACCTGCAATCATACAGCTTTGGCAGAACAGCAGCAATGGGAGGCGCAACACTTGGAAGCAGGTATGCACTTCAGGTAAACAACGCCAACCCGGCCTCTTATACCGCGACCGACTCGTTGAATTTCTTGTTCGAATTTGGTTTGAAAGGAGATTTCTCGCGCTACAGCAGCGAAATCAGTGAAATGAAAACCAGCGACATCAATTTCAACTACTTCTCAATGAGTTTCCGAATTAATAAATGGATGGCAACCAGCATTGGTCTCACTCCATATTCGAACGTAGGTTACCAGATTGAGGTGAACGAAGATATCGAAAACACCGGCGCAGCCCGTACCATATATTATGGTACCGGAACCATTTCGGATGCTTACCTCGGACTGGCTATCCAGCCGCTGAAAAACGTATCGCTGGGAATGAACCTGAACTACCGTTTTGGTAAAATCAGCCGTAATTCGGAACTTACTTTTGAATACGCCGATTTATACCTGTTGCAACGCTATTCCCAGCTTCGAGTTACCGACTTTGGTCTCGAATTCGGCGCCCAGGTTATTCTTCCAATGAAAGACAACAAACAATTGGTTTTGGCCGGAGTATTTGAAAGCAAACCGACTTATACCGCATTCGAGTCCGACATCGTGCAAAAAAACATCTATTATGGTGGTGTTGGCGATCAGGATACTCTCGCCATTAAAGAAGAACAAAAAGGAAAGATTGTATTCCCCACAACGCTTGGTTTTGGTCTTTCGTATTCCAAAAAGAACGTTTACGAACTCAATTTTGATTATTACCACCAGGGCTGGGCAGATGCAACAATCATGGGAGAGAAAAGTGAATTTCTTTCAGATTTAAATAAATTTGCGGTTGGTGCAGAATGGATACCCGATAAATTTTCCATCCGAAGTGCCTGGAAAAGGGTTGCCTACAGGGCTGGTTTTAAATACGAACAAACCTACCATTCAATCAACGGGCATCAAATTAATGACTTTGGCATAAGTTTTGGTTTAGGCTTACCAATATATCGTTCGAACTCAACCATTAACATTTCGGCTGAGTTTGGCAAGAGAGGAACAACAGACTATAATTTAGTGCGCGAAAATTACGCAAAAGTTAACCTGAGTGCCAACTTGCATGATTTATGGTTTATGTCGCGTAAAATTGATTAAAATTAAACTGAAAAAATAAAAAACTATTATGAAAGCTTTATTACGCATAACACTCTTCTTCGTAGTGACGGTGCTTACCGGCATCACCGTTGCGCAAGCACAAAGAGTATTGAAGGGTACCGTTTACATGGATGGAAAACCAGCTGCCGGAATTACCGTTGAAGCCCAAAAAGGGGGAACAATGATGACCAGTTTCGACGGAAAATACGAAGTAGAGGCTGATGCCAAAACCAAATGGATCAAATTCACTTTTATCGACGAGAAAAAAACACTGGATATAGAAGGCAAAACAGGAGATGTTTTTGATTTTGCTTTCACAGGTGAAATACCTTCGGGCAATGCAGAAGAAGATAATACCGGAGGTGAAGTCAATTTAGGCACGGCTGAAGATTTGATTAAAGCCGGAAATGAAACATTCAGAACAGAATATTCTTTGTATTCAGAATTCTACAAGCAAAAAGACTACAAGTCGGCTAAACCTCACTGGCAGGTACTTTACAATCAATTCCCTAAATCATCAGAAAACATCTACATTCAGGGAGCCAAAATGTATGAAGACTTTATTGAAAAGGCTGCCACAAAAGAGGAAAAAGATAAGCTGATCAACGAGTATATGAAATTGTACGACAAAAGGATCAAGTATTATGGAGAAGAAGGATATGTTCTGGGACGTAAGGGAACGGCTTGGCTAAAATATAAACTGAATACCGAAGGAGCAGAAGCTCCGGAAGGCGATGCGTTGGTACAAATCTACAAATCAGGGTATGAATGGCTAAATAAGTCTATCAGCTTGCAAGGAAACAAAACTGAAGCTCCGGTTTTAATCCTGTACATGCAGACTACGGTAGCTCTTTTTAAATTAGGAGAATTACCACAGGAGCAAGTAGTTAAAAACTATGAAAATACCGTAAAAGTTTCAAACGAAATAATTGCAGCAAACGAAAATGCGGATAATGTAAAAACGGTGAAGGAAACAGTATTGCCTTTTACGGACGATATTTTTGGAAAATCGGGAGCAGCCGATTGCGATGTTTTGGAGAAAATTTACTCTTCAGAATTTGCTGCCAACAAAGACGATATCGACTACATCAAAACCATGTTACGTCGTTTGGGTAAAGCCAACTGTACCGAGTCAGACCTGTTTGCACAGGCTACCGAAAGACTGTACGAACTTGATCCGTCGGCTGAAGCTGCTTTCAACATGGCACGCCGTCTGATTAAAAAAGGTGATGTGGCCAAAGCAAAAGAATACTACAAAATGGCTATGGAGCAGGAAACCGACCAGGAATTATTGGCTTCGTATTACCTGCAGTACGGACTTGTATTGTATTCTGAAAGCTCATATTCAGAAGCACGTAGCTACGCTCGCAAAGTGCTGGACATTCAACCCAACAACTGCGATGCTAACATGCTGATTGGGAACATTTATGTAGCAGCAAGCCGTTCTTTCGATGGCAAGAACATCGAAAAAGCCGCAATATTCTGGGTAGCTTGCGATTACTTCGAAAAAGCACGTCGTAGCGAAGATTGCTCCATTGACGCTGCACAAAAAATTTCGGAATACAGAAAGTATTTCCCCGACAAAGAAGAAGCTTTCATGGAAGGTCTTCAGGCAGGTTCAAGCTTTAAAGTTGGAGGTTGGATAAATGAAACAACAAAAGTCAGATTCTAATTTTTATCTGCTTCTAAAAAGATATTGTATTGCAGTTCTCCTGGTGGGGACTGCAATACTTTTCTATGCCTGTGAGGATAACGAGATCTCAAAGATTAAACCCATTGAGTCGACCGATAATCTTCCGATCATGGAAGCCACCAATTTTGAGACCCTCACTACCGACTCCGGGCAAGTCAGGTATTTTTTAAAAGCTTCTAAATTGCTTCGTTTTGAAAACGAAGGAAAAATTTACACCGAATTTCCGGAAGGCATCGAACTGATAAAATACGATGCCAATAAAAAAATAACTTCAAGTATTACAGCCAACTACGCCAAACAGTTTTTAAAAGAAGAACGTTGGGAAGCAAAAAACAACGTAATCGTTACCAACGAAAAAGGAGATACCTTAAAAACCGAACATCTTATCCTGGACGAGAAAAAACAAAAGATTGAAACCGAAGAGTTTGTACAAATTATTAGTAAGGACAAGATTATTAATGGAATTGGGTTAACTTCGGATTTGGATATGAAGGACTCAAAAATCTGGAAAGTAACCGGAACCATGTATGTTTCGGCGAATAATACTGGTTCCCCGTCGAACCAGAGCTTAAATAATACAACAAGTCCGCCTGCGGTTGAAATTCCACAACAGGATTCGAACAGGATACTTCAATTTAAGTAAAGGGCCAACTATGAATAACTATTTGCTGATCATACTGGTGACTATGCTGCTTTCAGCATTTTTCTCCGGAATGGAGATCGCTTTTGTATCGGCCAATAAGTTGCGCCTCGAACTCGACAAAAAATCGGAACCTTTTAGTTCCCGGATACTAAAATTTGTCACTTCAAACGGAGGAAAATACATTGCCACCATGCTGGTTGGCAACAACATTGCACTGGTAATTTACGGTATTGCTTTTGCTGCCCTGCTTCAGCCCTTATTTGAATCCTACTTCCAATCGGCTTCCATGGTATTACTGATGCAAACGATCTTCTCCACAATGATCATACTCGTTTTTTCGGAGTTCCTGCCCAAAACCTTGTTTCGGTTATTCCCCAATTCATTATTGACTTTCTTTTCGATTCCGCTGGCACTTTTTTACATTCTCTTTTACCCGATTACCAGTTTCTCAATGGGAATCACCAACATTTTGCTAAAAAGGGTACTAAAAACCGATATCGCCAAAGGCAAAAAAAATCCGGTTTTTAGCCGAATTGATTTAGATGAATTTGTGAGCGAGAACGACTCCGGCCGTAAGGAAATAGCAGAAAAAGCGGTAGAGACCGAGATTAAGCTGTTTAAAAATGCACTTGATTTTTCCAAGGTCAAACTGCGTGAAATTATGGTTCCACGCCCCGAGATTGAAATGCTCGAACTGGGCGCTACCATCAGTGAGTTGCGTCAGAAATTTGTGGAAACGGGATACTCCCGCATACTTTTCTATAAGGAAAACACCGACAATATTATCGGATATGTTCATTCGTCTGTTCTTTTTCAGAATCCCAAGTCGATTGAGCCCTTCATAAAAAAAGTGGCGATTGTTCCGGAAACCATGCCTGCCAACAAGCTACTGAGCACCTTTATCCAGGAACACCGCAGTATCGCTATTGTAGTAGATGAATTTGGCGGGACTTCGGGAATGGTGACCAGTGAAGACATTCTGGAAGAAATATTTGGTGAAATCGAAGACGAACACGATACCAGCGACATTATTGAGAAAAAAATAAGCGACACAGAGTTTATCTTTTCCGGACGTGCAGAAATAGACCTGCTCAATGAAAAGTACTTTTTTGATTTGCCCGAGACCGAAGAGTTCGAAACGCTGGCCGGATTGATATTGTACTACCATGAAAGTATTCCGAAAATAAACTCGGTGATTAAAATCGGGAAATTCCGGTTTAAAATATTAAAAGCTACCAACACAAAAATAGAACTGGTAAAACTCACTATTGCAGACAATTAAAACCGGGCACTTCTCTTATCATAATTCATTCATTGTCTGCCTTTTAAAGCCCGAGCCCTTTCAGGGTTAAAAAAAAATTAAATAACTGTGTTAAATACTTAAAATTGTTATCTTCGTAGCTCGAAAAAAATCAAACAAAATTTTGCATTAAAATAACTGTTAATCAATGGCAACGTTACAAAAAATAAGAACGAAAGCAGGATTGTTAGTGGCAATTGTAATCGGTTTTTCATTGGCAGCATTTGTCCTTGGCGACCTTATTCAGGGTGGTTCATCAGTGTTCCAAAGAAACCGTATGGAGATAGGTGTTATTGACGGAGAATCCATTCAGTATCCTGACTTTCAGAAGAAAGTAGAAGAGTTAGGTGAAATATTCAAACAAAACTACGGTACCAATCAGTTAGACGAGAATACCTGGGCACAGGTTAGAGACCAGGCCTGGCAACAACAAATAAGTGAAATCGTAATGGGAGACGTTTACGATAAACTGGGTATTGACGTAAGCTCTGACGAACTGTTCGACATGTTACAGGGAGCGAACATTCACCCCATCGTACAACAAATTTTCCGTAATCCTGAAACCGGTCAGTTTGACCGTGCAGCAGTGGTTCGTTTCCTGAAAAGTATGGAAACAGGCGCTGTTACGCAGGAAAACAGAGCATACTGGTTAAACCTGGAAAACCAGATTGTTGAAGAACGTGCACAGTCAAAATATGCCAACATGGTTGGTAAAGGTTTGTACGTTACCAAACAAGAAGCCGAAGCAAGTGCAGCTGCAAGTGGCAAAACCGTTAACTTCGATTATATTTCGGTGGCTCAAAGCACTGTTGCTGACGATCAGGTTACCGTAACCGAACAGGATTTAAAAGAATACTACGCTGCTCACCAGGACGATTACAAAGAAGCAACCAGCAGAAGAATCGAGTACATCACTTACCCGGTGAAACCTTCGGCTTCAGACTATGCTGATGCCGAAAAATGGATTAACGACATTAAAAGTGATTTCGAAAAAGCGGAAGACAATGTACAGTTTGTAAATGCCAACTCTGATGTTGCTTTCCAGAATGTATGGAACAAAAAAGAAGATCTTCCTGAAAACATTGCCGCTTGGGTTTATGACGAACAGGCACAGGTGAACGATGTATTCGGACCGTACGCCGACGGTGATGCCTTCACGCTGGCCAAACTGCACAAATCAGAAATGATGCCCGACTCGGTTGAAGCCCGTCATATTTTATTGCCGGTGAATTCACAAGCTGAGGTTATGGCTGTTCAGGCACTGGCCGACAGTTTGAAAACACTGATTGAAAAAGGAGCAGACTTTGCCAAACTGGCCCGTGAAAACTCAAGCGATCAGGGTTCAGCGGTTAATGGCGGCGATTTGGGATGGTTCCGTCGTAACATGATGGTAAAACCATTTGAAGAAGCTGCTTTCAACAATAAAAAAGGTGAAGTAAGCATTGTAGCAACCCAGTATGGAATTCACGTTATCCAGACTACCCAGCTTGGGAAACTGGTTCCTCAGGTACAAATCGCTTACCTGACCCGCAACGTGGTTCCAAGTACAAAAACATACCAGGAAACTTATGCTGTTGCCAGCCAGTTTGCCGGAGAAAACACAACCCGCGAAGCTTTTGACGCTGCTGTGGCAGAACAAAAACTGGCGAAACGTGTGGCCAACATGGGTGAAAGCGACCGTCAGATTGCCGGTTTGGAAAACGCCAGACAATTAGTAAAAGCTGCTTACGAAGTTGAGCTCAACGATATTCTGAAAACAACTCAGGGATCACCCATCTTTGAACTGGGCGATAACTTTGTTATTGCAGTGCTTACCAACGTTACCGAAGAAGAAATTGCTCCTTTTGAACAGGTTCGTGCACGTGTTGAACTGGCAGTTACCAAAGAGAAAAAAGCAGAATACCTGGTTGAAAAACTGAAAACTGTTTTGGCCGGAAAAACGGACCTGAACGCAGTAGCTTCGGAAATGAATACCGAAGTAAAAAATGCAACCAATATTAACTTTAATTCTTTCTCTATCCCGGGAGTTGGAATGGAACCGGCTGTAATTGGAACGGTAGCCAACCTGGAGGTAGATAAAATTTCTGCACCTGTTTCAGGAAATAACGGGGTATTTGTGGTAATGGTGACTTCTGAAACAGAAAATCCTGCAGCCAATATCCAGGCAGAACAAAACAGACTTGCACAAACACTGAGTTACCGTGCAGCTTCTCAGGCATTTCAAACACATAAAAATGCCGTTGAGATTGTTGATAAAAGAGCGAAATTCTATTAATAAGCGATCGCATAAAATCAAAAGCCGTTCAACACTGAACGGCTTTTTTTATGCCTTTCCCATCGACTTTCTTTAAGAAACAAGAACGCCTATACATCTCCAAAACAGTATCGCCTGCCCACTAAACAGGCGCTACAAACTGTATTGTTTCCTAATACCGATATTAAGTACATTTCAATCTTTGGTACTTATCACAAAAAAGTGCTAATTTAAACGCCGTAGTTCAAATTGGGAGAAGGACAGTATTACGCTCCTGATAAACGGATCAACCTAGAAACAACCAACTGTAAACGAACATGAGTATTCGTTCCACATATGGCCTACGATCAAATCCCGATGCCAGCAAGCTATCCTATACATTTATTTACAAAGACTTACCCTATCAAAAAACTAAAACCAACATTATGAAGAAACTGATTTTATTGACCATCCTGATTTCAACCAGTTTGCTATGGTCGTGCAAAGACATTGAAAAGAAAACCATTAGTAACGAGGAAGCCACTACCCTTTTAACCGAATCTATTACCGCTTACGCTTTGTTTTCGAGCACACAGCAACAGGCTTTCCGCTACAGCGAGGAAAGCGAAAATTTACTCAAAAGTGCCAGTGGTTCCAACGTTGAGTATCCAAGGATAAGTGTAGAGCCACTTGACCTTACTACCTGGCCCAAAACCATTACGATCAATTACGGATCAGAAAACCTGGAAGGAATCGACGGGCGAATGAGAAGAGGTAGCATTGTTATCTCTGCCGGTAACTTCGCCAGTGTCGACAATGCAAGCTGGGTAATTACTTTTGACGATTTTTACCAGGACAACTATAAAATTGAAGGCACACAAACCGTTCAAAATAAAGGGCTGAATAGCAACAACCATCCCGAATATTCCTGCAAAATTGAAGACGGCGTAATCACATCACCCGATGGACGAGTATTTCATTTTGAACAACAAACCACGCGGGAATGGATCGCAGGCAGTGATACCCACCTTTATACAAGCGGAAATGCCGAAGATTTTTGCGACGATGAGTACCTCATCTCGGGAACACACAAAGGGGTAAGTTCGCACGGCTATCTTTATGAAATGAGTACCAAACAGAATTTACATACCAATGTTTGCTGCCGCTGGATTATGGAAGGAATATTATCGGTAACGCTGCCCGACAACGACTTGAAATGCGAAATAAACTTTCATCCTTCGGCAGAAGCTGACGACTTGTGTAACAATCAAGCCCTATTTAAGATTATGGGCGAACAACTGACGATCACCTTGCCTTGATTTAACAGATTTCAAGCAACCGAATATCAAAGCTTAGTACGGCGTTGGGAGGAATTTTGTTTCCCGTGCCTTTTCGGCCCCAGGCCAAATCGGCCGGCACCCAGAATTTATAACGGCTTCCCACCGCCATCATTTGCAGTCCTTCCTGCAAACCTTCGATCAGTTCTTCAATTTTCGCCTTATCCGGCTGGTTCTGCCGATAGGTATCTTCCAGAATTTTGCCGTCGAGTAAAAGTGCCCGCTGATGAATAAGAACAACATCGTATAATCCTGGTTTTGCGCCACTTATTTCCTCTACAACAGAATATTGCAGCCCTGAGCCAGTTTCTGCAACACCGGCCTTTTGACGGTTGTTGATCAGAAAATCCTCTCCCGATTTTCGGTTATTCCCTGCCGATCCCTTGTTTCGCGATTTCTTTTCTCTTCCTCCCATTTATAGTACAGATAGTTTTTATTCCGATGAACTGTTACATTACTGAACCTCGCCCACCACCACTAAACACGTAGCCATTTCAAAACCAAATTGACCAAGAGCCGCTTCAATTTCAGGAATTTCCTCTTTGAAAGTTAAATACTGAGGCTTGTCTTTTATCGTTTCTACAGCTTCGTGCAGCTTTTTCTTTCTTTCTTCAATATCGGTGGCATCGGTAGTCGCCGCTTTACTGTTATAATCAAAATGAAGACAAATTTTTAATCCTGAAGTCTCTGCCATCTCCAGAATCTCATTTTTTTGAAATGAATTATTGTGACAGATTCCGTTTAATCGGTCAATTTTGCTTCTGAAATGATGCATTGCTTTATGCACTTCCTGTGCCGGATTCAGATGATCGCTGAAAAGTTCGTTGATGATAATCCACCCTCCGGGCTTAACCACCCGTTGCATCTCCTTCAGTGTTGCCTGGACATCGGAAAGATGGTGAAGCGCCATCGATATGCTGGCAGCATCAAAGTGTTCGTTCTCAAACGCAAGCGTCTCCCCTTTCATTACCGAAAAATGCGCTGAAGGATACTTTTGGGTAGCTTCTTTCAATGCCTCTTCATCGGGATCAACACCATACATCTCTGCTGCTGGAAACACTTTTTCCAACACTCCGATAAAATTCCCGGGGCCGGTTCCTACATCAAGAACCGAATTAACCTCTTTGTCCTCAAAAAAATCTGTAAGTTGCTTCATATCAATAATAAAAATGCAGAAAGTGCAGTTAAAACAATCACTGCTGTGCGGTATAGTTTTTCAGAAATCTGTTTAACCAGTACAATTCCAAGAAATGCGCCCAAAGCAATGGAGGGTAGCATCAAAACATTAAGCGTTAGTGTTTGCCAGTTGATGGTCTTCCAAACCAGAATATGGAGCGGAAATTTTGAAAAATTGACGATCAGAAAAAACCACGCCCCGGTGCCGATAAACGATTTTTTAGGCAGGTGCATGGCCAGTAAATAAATGGCAAAAATGGGGCCGGCTACGTTTCCGATCATCGTGGCAAAGCCCCCCAGTACCCCCATGGCAGCAGCAAACCACCAGGTATTGGGAAAAAGCTGCTCTTTTCTCTGACGGTCCTTCCACAGCATCAGCCCGATGCACAGAAAAACCAGAACTGCCATGATGTTTTTGAACCATTCGTCGTTTACCACATGCCCCACCCAAAGCGCAATTCCAATGCCCACAAAGGCCCACGGAAGCAGCTTCCATAGGTATTTCCATTCGGCATGGCGGTGATAATAACTAACCGCAAACACATCGGCCATCATTAGCATTGGCAGCAAAAATCCGGCGGAAGCTTTCCCGCCAAAAACAATGGCCAGTGCCGGAACTACCAGCATGGATACACCGGGAACACCAACTTTCGACATGCCCACCAAAAGTGCGCAAACGGCAAATAAAATCCATTGAAGTGTTGAAAAATCAAATCCGTGCATAGGCTGTATTATGCTTTCAAAAGTATCGAAAATAGCACAAACACACGAAAAATGCACAAAAAAATAGCCCCGGTTTCCCGAGGCTATTTCGCTAACAATTCGAAGGTAGATTCCTTCCCAAAAAACAAAAAACAAAAAGCAAGGTTACCTCTCAACCTCAATTATCCCTCAGCAACCACTTCATTATTTGAAGCCTCCTTGCATTACTTTAACATTCAAACGGCGTGCCAGACTGAACTCATTTACAGGCGTTAACGTCTCTTAACAAAAGACTATCACTTCGTCTGGTCGTCTATCTCTTTAATATCTTCGGGATTGATTTCGCCAAACCAATCGTTGAGTTTTTGCTTTGCTTTCTCTTTAATCTCAGGTGTGATACTCTTCGATATCTGTGAAAGCGCAAACAACAAAACTCCCAGATCGTCGGAATAACCGATTAATGGAGTAAGGTCAAAAATGGCATCGGTAGGCAGGATAAAATACCCAAGCGCAGCGGCAATGCTCAGCTTTGTTTTGATCCCCGTTCCTTTATCCTGCATGGTGTAGAACAAGAGTAAAACGGCATAAACAACCTTTGTTCCTGCCTCTTTGGCGTATTTTTTAAGCTTTTCCCAAAGCGACTCTTCTGAAAAATATTGGGTATAACTATTTTTCTTCATTTTAAACTTGAATTGTTAAAATCAAGGCGGTATTCGCCATATTGCTCTACAATTTTCACCAAAATCTTATTTACCTCATCGTTCGTCTCAGCCCGAAGCAGCGCAATTTTTAGTTCGCGGAAGTTGGGCAGACCGGGGAAATATTTTGCAAAATGCCGGCGCATCATCAGAATTCCGGAACGTTCGTTGTCTTTCCACTCCAGGTTCATAAACATTTGCTCCTTCAACACATCTACCACTTCGGCAACCGTGGGTTGCGGAAATTCCTCGCCTGTTGAAAGATAATGCTTTACTTCGCGGAAAAGCCAGGGTCTTCCAATGGCTCCCCGACCGATCATCAATCCGTCAACACCGGTTTCGTCCAGCAAACGTTTTGCTTGCTCTCCACTGTTAATGTCTCCGTTGCCAATAATAGGAATCCTGATGTTTGGATGATTTTTCACTTCCCCGATCAAACTCCAGTCGGCTACACCTGTATAAAGTTGCTCGCGGGTTCTGCCATGAATGGCGAGTGCCTCAATCCCGGCATCCTGCAAGCGTTCTGCAGCTTCCAGAATCGGAGTATCTCCGGCAGTCCAGCCCAGACGGGTTTTGGCGGTAACCGGAACGTTCACTGCCTTTACAATTTCCGCTGCCATCTGCTGCATTTTGGGGAGATCTTTCAACATGGCTGATCCCGCGCCATGACGAATGATCTTTTTCATGGGGCAGCCAAAATTGATGTCGATAAAATCGGGCTGGCTTTCTTCTGCTACCTGTGCAGCACGCACCATCGATTCGATGTTATGACCATAGATCTGAATCGCCACCGGCCGGTCAAATTCAAACAGATGCATTTTTTCTCGGGTCTTTTGAATATCGCGTACCAATGCCTCCGACGACACAAACTCGGTGTACATTACATCGGCTCCAAATTTCTTGCACATCCACCGAAACGACTTGTACGTCACATCTTCCATCGGTGCCAGAAAAAGCGGAGTATTTCCCAGCTCAAGATTTCCAATCTTCATCTTTAGTTCCTTCTATCCATTGGGCAAGCGGCTACTTTTACCGCTCAAATGCCACAGTTCAACTTTCTTAAAACAGGGCAAAGGTAGAAAATATTTCAGGTAGTGGATTTTACAGCAGGCGCTTCACTTTTGTATGTTCAGTGAGCCGTAAGTTTTTGAGCTGAACTCCTGTTAGCAGATTCACCCCTGGCTTTTTACCGGGCTCAAAACTTCCAAATTTTTCAGCAATATTCAGGGCTTTTGCACCCTTGAAGCACGCCCAACTCACGAGTTCCTCCAAGCCAACTTCCGGAAAATATTGATGTAACGTGATCATCTCCTTTACAACAGAAAGCGCACTATTGGAAGCGAGGCTATCCGTCCCCAGGCAAATGTTCATGTTAAATTTGCGGAAAAGTTGCACCGGAGGAAGCGTGTTTTCTATGAATAAATTGGATCCCGGACAAAGCACCAGGAACGTATTATCAACCGAACGTTGTGTTTGCAACAATTTCAGATCATCTCCGCCGGTGAAAGTGTTATGCACCAGTAACAAAGTATTCTCAGTGGGCAGAAATTCCAACGTTGCATCCAACGAATTCCTTTTCCCGGCTTGCCAGTGCGACAAATCGAGCCCAATATTGTGTTGAAAATGTCCGGCTATCGGACCGGTACCGTCTTTAAAAAACTGTTCCTCAGCTTTGCTTTCCTGGTTGTGGATCGAAAGAATACTCTTTGCTTTCGCAGCTTCGTTTTGAATTTTCCGGAACAGCGGTTCAGAAACTGAATAAGGCGAATGAGGAACAATGTTTGCCGGTAAGCCACTTTTTATGCATTCATCCCGGACCTGAACGGCCAGCTCAAATGCCCGCTCGGCACGCGAAGGATGAAAGCCGAAAGTTTCGGCGAAGGTATGGTAGTAAATTTTGCTTTTTTGTTTAACCGGAATCGAAGCATTCGAATTGGAAATGTCTCCTACTGCAGCAATCCCCGCGGCCCACATCAAACGATCGGCCAGCTGCATTGCTTTCAAAACAACATCGGGCTCTGCCTTTCGGTGTTGATTGATCTGCCCGATAAAAGCGCCAATACCGGTATGCGCTTCCAATTTCTTATGCAAGTGAGAAAGTTCGAGGTGACAATGTGCATTCACAAAACCGGGGACCATAACACCACTGTAGTATTCCACACTGGCTTCTTCCTTCCAGTTGTCCTCTCTTTCGAGCAGATCAATAATGGTTCCGTCATCCTCACAAACGAGAAGACCATTTTTTACAGGAGGCCTGTCTCCAGGGAAAATATATGTGGCCGCCAGTTTTCTCACATCGTTTGGCTATTTTGCTTCTTCCGGCTCTTCTTTCAACTTCAGTTCGTCCTGCTTTCTTCCCGATAATTCCTGTTCCATTTCACTAAGCTTCGACGTTACTTTCCGGTACATTTTATCGAAATTTTTCGGAACGCTCGCGTAATAAATAAAAGATTGCTCGAAGACCGAATCCTGAACATTGTACTTATCAAGTACGGAATAGTAAAAATTCACGGAAGAGTTATCCCGCATAAGCGTATCGTACCGAAACCGGTTGTAAGTAGCCTCCGCCAAATGAATATCCACCAGCATATCGATCATCTGATGTTCTTTGATCAAATGCTTGGGCTTCGGAACCACAGGATCGTCGCACGAAGCCAGCGCAACAACCGTTACCAATAGTATAAGTTGAAATATTTTCTTCATCAGGGTGCCAAATTATAAATAGTTGGCTTACAAATCAAAATTAGGTAGTTAAAAAAGTTTATTTACCACGTGTTTCACTGCAAGCAGAGTCTTCGCCATCAACGAAGGCAGTCTAAAAAGCATATTTCACGCAGAGTACGCCAAGGATTACCCCAAAGAACGCAAAAACGGAGGCTGGCAATGAGTCATCTGCGGCCTTTGCGATTCTTGTGCTTCTTACAAGAACCTTATCATCAACTTTTGGAAAGCCTCGTTGGAGCCGTAACTTAATATGTACGCCCTGCTGAAGTGGACTGATTTACGCGCTCCGGAATTAATCGTTTTTAAGCAAAAATGGTTTTGAACACCTCTTCCACCCGGCTTACTTTCACAATATCGATGTTAAATTTCTTCGCATCAAAACCTTTATTGAGCGATGGTACATAAATTCTGGAAAATCCCAGTTTTGCAGCTTCGGCAATGCGTTGTTCAATGCGACTCACAGCACGAATTTCGCCCGTTAATCCGACTTCGCCTGCAAAACAAATTTTGTGGTTAATCGCAATATTGATGTTCGATGAAAGAATCGAGCAAATCACAGCGAGGTCGGTCGCCGGATCGCTGATTTTAATTCCGCCGGCAATGTTCAGAAATACGTCCTTGGCAATCAGTTTAAACCCCGCCCTTTTTTCGAGCACCGCCAGCAACATGTTCAACCGGCGAAGATCAAAACCGGTGGAAGAACGCTGCGGTGTTCCGTATGCAGCAGAGCTAACCAGCGCCTGAATTTCAATCAGGAAAGGCCGCATACCTTCGATGGTAGCTGCAATTGCGGTTCCGCTCACATCGTGGCTCACTTTCGAAATCAGTTGTTCGGAAGGATTGGTGATTTCGCGTAAACCGTCGCTGCGCATTTCAAAAATACCCAGTTCGTTGGTAGAGCCAAAACGGTTCTTATTCGAGCGCAAAATCCGGTACATATAGTTGGTGTCGCCTTCAAACTGGAGAACCGTATCCACCATGTGTTCGAGCACTTTTGGCCCGGCCAGACTCCCTTCTTTTGTAATGTGCCCGATAAGCACCACGGCCACATCATTCTTTTTGGCAAACTTTAAAATCGCAGCGGTACACTCGCGCACCTGCCCCACCGAACCTGGCGAAGATTCGATCAATTCAGTGGAAATGGTTTGAATGGAATCGACGATCAATACTTCGGGTTTGATCTGCTCGGTATGTGCCAGAATATTTTCAAGCGAGGTTTCGCTCAAAAACAAACAATTGCTGGCGTTATTCGTCAAGCGCTCGGCACGGAGTTTAATCTGCTGCAGGCTTTCCTCCCCCGAGATGTACAGAATATTTTTCCCGTTCAACCCCAGCGCCATTTGCAACGCCAGTGTCGATTTTCCAATGCCGGGATCACCACCCAGCAGAATCAGCGAACCGGGAACGATACCGCCACCCAGCACCCGGTTAAATTCTTCAATTCCCACCGAAATCCGGCTGTTTTTTGCGGTTTCGATCTTATCGAGTGTCAGTGGCTGGTTTCCTGAAAGCTGCACCGACAGCTTTCCTGTACTTTGTTTGGTGGCCACAATTTCTTCCACCAAGGTATTCCATTCGCCGCACGAGGTACATTTTCCGAGCCATTTGGGAGACTGGGCCCCGCAATTCTGGCAGGTGTATATGCTTTTGGTTTTGCTCATTAATATCAGTTTTCTCCGTGACTTCTCTGTATCCTCTGTGGTAAAATAGAAGGACAAACCACAGAGAGCACCGAGGCTTCACAGAGGTTTTTTATAGTTTTTTTATGCGTTCAATCAATTCGCTGGTCGAGATGCCCTCCACCAGGTCAAGTCGTTCCACTTTTCCGCCGTTGTTGAGTACCGTATCGTGACCCGCAATTTCTTCTATTTTATATTCGGAGCCCTTTACCAACACATCCGGAATTATTTGTGCGATGATCTCGGCCGGAGTTTCTTCGTTAAAAATGATCACGGCATCCACACACTCGAAGGCTGCCAGCACTGCAGCCCGCTCCATTTCCTTTAAAATAGGCCGGTTCTCGCCTTTTAGTCTCCGCACCGATGTATCGGAATTCAGGCCCACAATAAGTTTTGTGCCCAATGCCGCCGATTCCTGTAACGCATCCACATGACCATGATGAATCAGATCGAAACAACCATTGGTAAAAACAATGGTATGATTGCTTCCCTTCCATATCTGCAAAAGCGGTGAAAAAGAGGCAAAGTCTCTGAATATTTTAGATTTGGTCATTAAGTTCATAGAGAATCGGATGTTTTTATTCATTTCTGAAATTAACACCTATAAAAATAAAAAAACCTCGCCGTTTCGAACTGCGAGGTTGTCCTATTTTTAAAAACTTCTTTAAACAATGCTGTTCGTCTCGGTGTCGGGGAAAACCAGGCTGGGTTTAAAAGTTTTGGCTTCTTCGAAATCCATGATTCCGTAAGAAATAATAATCACTACGTCGCCTACGGCTACTTTACGCGCTGCGGGTCCATTCAAACAAATGGTTCCCGAGCCGCGCTCTCCCTTAATCACGTATGTTTCCAAACGTTCGCCATTGTTGATGTTCACCACCTGAACCTTTTCATTTTCAATCAGGTTGGCTGCGTCCATCAAATCTTCGTCGATGGTAATGCTCCCCACATACTGCAGGTTAGCTTCCGTAACGGTTACTTTATGAATTTTTGATTTACAAACTTCAATTTGCATGGCTTTGCCTTTCTAGTTAAAAACTATATTGTCGATCAATCTGATCTTTCCGCAATAAGCTGCAATGCACCCGACTTTGACGGAATTTTCATCCCAGCTTTTAACGGGTTGCAGCTGCTCGTCGTCTACTATTTCAAAATATTCAACTTCCAGAAACGGGTTATTGTTTACTTCGCTGATTACCCATTCTGCAAGTTCATTTACGTTTTTCTGCCCGTTAAGTTCTTTAGCCCTGAACAGCGTTTTGGAAATCGTCACGGCATTCTCGCGCTGCTCGCTGGTTAACAATTCGTTACGCGAACTCATTGCCAGTCCGTTTGCTTCACGAACAATGGCGCAAGGTACAATTTCGACCGGAAGCTGCAGCTGTTTTACCATGTTTTTTATGATGGCCAACTGCTGAAAGTCTTTTAAGCCAAAATATGCCTTCGCCGGTTTTACCAGTTCAAACAAGCGGCTTACCACTTGTGCCACCCCGTTAAAATGCCCCGGACGAAACTTTCCTTCCATTACGGTTTCGAGCTCTCCAAAATTAAATTTTCGGGTGTCGGTTTCGGGATAAATTTCCTGAACCGGCGGTGCGAAAACAATACCACATCCGGTGGGCTTCAGCAGCTCCAAATCGGCCTCCAAAGTACGCGGATAACGCTCCATATCTTTGGGATCATTAAACTGGGTTGGGTTAACAAAAATGCTCACCACAACCACCTTGTTTTCAGCTACTGCGCGTGTTACCAGCGACAAGTGCCCCTTATGCAGTGCCCCCATGGTTGGCACAAATCCGACCCCCGTTGCGTGGCCCGAATTTTCT
Organism: Maribellus sp. YY47; assembly: GCF_023111095.1. Lineage (GTDB taxonomy): Bacteria > Bacteroidota > Bacteroidia > Bacteroidales > Prolixibacteraceae > Draconibacterium. Next base: position 23,328 of record NZ_JALGYW010000001.1, on the reverse strand, counting down.
AGTTCCTGTTGCAGATCTTCTACTGTCCTTACGAGTTTCATACCCCTCAATTTGCGGCTGCAAAGTAAACAAATATAATTGTGAAAATACCACAAAATTCAGGTAGAGTAACTGAACCTAACCAAGTTAAATTGAATATTAAGTTTATTTTTATTAATTTTGCCCCCTGTTTTTAACTGCACAATTGGTTGATGGAAAAGAAAAGAATCCTTTATATCTCACAAGAAATAACACCTTACTTACCAGAAAGCGAAATGTCGGAAATAGCCCGGTATTTGCCGCAAGGTGTTCAGGAAAGAGGCAGAGAGATACGAACATTTATGCCCCGCTATGGTAATGTGAACGAGCGTCGTAACCAACTTCACGAAGTGATCCGTTTATCCGGGATGAACCTGGTTATTAACGATACCGACCATCCGTTGATCATAAAAGTAGCTTCGATTCAGGCTGCCCGGATGCAGGTGTATTTTATCGACAACGAAGACTATTTCCAGCGGAAAGCCATCCTGAAAGATGACAAAGGAAATGAATTTGAAGACAACGACGAGCGTGCCGTTTTCTTTGCCCGCGGGGTATTGGAAACCGTAATTAAACTGCGTTGGGCACCCGATATTATTCATTGCCACGGCTGGCTTACCTCGCTCGTTCCGTTGTACATTAAAAAATATTACTACAACGACCCGCTCTTCAGCCAGTCGAAAGTAGTTTATTCGGTTTACAACGACGATTTCAAAAAAACGCTCGACCCGCGTTTCAACGAAAAGCTTTTGCTCGATGGAATTACAAAGGAAGATGTTGAAGTGATCAATGATCCTTCGTTCCTGAATGTTAGCAAACTGGCCATCGATTACTCGGACGCTGCGATTCAGGGAACCGAAAACATTAACGGCGACGTGAAGGATTACATTAAAAAATCGGGTAAATTATTTTTGGACTATCATCCCAAAGAAACTTACATCGATGCCTATAACGAATTTTACGACAAGGTTTAGCATCAAAACTTTGTTAAAAGATCAAAATAAATTTTAAAATCTTCATTAAAACAGTGATTGCCGAAATGCTCTCGTTGTTTTTTCATACGTTTGTGTGATTTAAGAGAAAACAGAAAAGGTTAATAATTAAAATCGGAAATTACGTGAGAAAATATATCCATCAGATGCTTCGTTTCGGAACCGGATTCCTCTTCCTGGTAATGGTATTTACTGCCTGCAACGACAAAAACGAACTTGGACTTGAACTGCTTCCCGGAGAAGATCTGATCAACGTAAAAAGTGTGGAAGTGAAAAGCGATATTTCTGCTTTTACTTTTACTGAAGACAACATTGTGACGAGCGAACATACTACCAACCTTCTGGGCAGCATGAACGATCCGGTTTTTGGAAATACAACCGCCAGTTTCGCTTCGCAGTTCCGACTCACCTCTTATCCCGATTTCGGAGACAACCCGGCAGCCGACTCTACTTTTCTGGTGCTTTATTACCGGATTATTTTTGGCGACACCATTACTCCTCAGAATGTAAAGGTTTATGAGATGCAGGAAGCGCTGAATCCGGATATCGAATACACACAGGAAACCGACCTGAAAATGATGGCTTCGCCCGACGTGATTGGCGAACTAACATTTACACCCAAAGTTGAGCTTGATTCGACAACAGCCGACACGCTGTATCAATACCTCAAAATTCCGATCGACAACGATCTTGGAAACCGCCTTGTAACGGCCGATTCAGTAGACTTGTCTACCAACGAAGCTTTTTTGAATCTGTTTAAAGGACTGTATGTTGAAGCAGAGAAACTAAGCTCTTCGGAAAACGGAGCATTGATTTCCGTTGAAACAGTTCCTACTTCATCGTTTAACGGATCGCTGCTGGTGGTGTACTACAACAACGACGAAAACAGGCTAAAACAGGAAGTAGACACGCTTACTCCCGATACACTTTCGAGGGTCTTCAGAATAACACAATACAGCGCCAAGGTGGGTAACATTACACACGACTACACCGGAACAGCATTTGAAAGCAACCTGAACCAGGAAGAAGAACAACAGACAAAAATCTACGTTCAACCCACCGGAGGATTAAAATCAAAAATTTTGATCGACAATCTGCTGCATTGGCAGGACTCAACAAATACGGCAATCAACAAAGCCGAACTGGTTTTCCAGATCGATACCCTTACCAGCGATAAAGACAATTATACGCCGCCATCGCGGTTACTGCTGACGTATATCGATAAAAACGGTGACGAAAAAATGCCGGTTGATGCTACCGAATTTAGCTATGCTTATTTCGACGGGTACTTAAGAAGTGATTATACCTACCACTTCAACATTACACAGCATTTACAGCGAATCATTGATATTACCGATCCTGAAGAAAAAGGCTATGTTGGAAATCAGGGATTTTTCCTGACCACCGGAAGACGTCCCGATATCGCAAACCGCGTTGTTTTGGAAGGAGCCAATCAACCCGATGGAATCAAGTTGATCATTACCTATTCGAAATATTTGCAATAGCAAAATATAAAAAACGCAAAAAGGGCGAATCAAAAACAATGATTCGCCCTTTTTGTTATGAAAGTCGATCAACGAAAGACAGCTATTTTTCGTCCGGAAGTCTTATAAATCTATGATCAACTAACTGTTCCGGACGATTTCCCTTCGATCATTTCATCCCGGCGTTATACACCGGGTTAATCACATTCGACGTTTTCAGCGCCATAAAAAGTGAAGTGTTCAAACATTACTGTCCGGTTAACTCGACTTAAGTTTGTAACTCTGCTCAATATCCCGAAGGGATAAAATAAGATTAACCTCGGGTGAAACCCGGGGGTGATATGTATAAGCGATTCAACGCACAATCGCTTTATGCGCCTTGTAATCTAACTACTTTTATGAAATGCTGTCGACAAGCCACACTTAAACATTGAAAACATCGATTTTTTCCTTTTCGCTGGCCTTGAAAATCAATACAGGCCTTGGAAAAGCAACTATTTCGACAATCAAACTTATTACGCTGCTCTGCAGCTTAACGGTCTTTCTTGTCTGTTTGTCTATAAATACTTTGCTGCTCTGCAGCTGTTTTTGAGCAACAGCGTTGCGATACTATTTATAGAAAATTCCAGATGAGAAAAAATTAGCCCCATCGGGGCGAAACATTCAGGAAGAGCAAAACTGAAAAGATATATATCTTTCATTCCTGTTGGTGATTCCTGAAAATCATGATTGTTTTGTGCTTAATTTACTTTACTTGGTTGTAATCTTAACAAGGAGTATTTCATCGTTCTTGCTGTCCTTTTGGGATATCGATTTTTCAATTCTCCTGAAAACAATACCTCGGGCAAAATTTCCAGAAATATTTCGCACATCTCTTATCAAACTATTGGTAGCGTTCTCATTCAATTGCTTATTTTTGCCTCCTCAAAAATGACACTGGTCGAATTCATAACGTTTTTACTGATCGGCATCGGATTGAGTTTCGATTCGTTTGCCGTTTCCGTCTCCTGCGGATTAATGCGGCGGGAAATTCAGTTTCAGCAAGCTTGCAAAGTGGCGGCATCACTTGCATTTTTTCAGGCACTTTTTCCACTCGTGGGCTGGGTAATCGGTAGCGCCATCGAAAATTTAATTAAATCGGTTGACCACTGGATCGCTTTTGGCTTACTCGCAGCAATCGGCGGGAAAATGATCGTTGAAGGAATCAAAGAAGATGGTTCGCTAAAAAACCTCGATCCTTTTAAAATGAGTGTACTGATCGGGCTTTCGATCGCTACCAGCATCGACGCATTTGTGGTGGGAATCAGTTATGGCTTCCTCGAAATTCCGATTATACTGCCTGTTCTGGTGATTGGAGCGGTAACTTTCATCGCCTCAATGCTGGGTATGCTTTTCGGCAAATACATTCCGGCCAAACGCAGTCAACAATCCATTATACTGGGCGGAATCATTTTACTTTTGATGGGATTTAAAATTCTGGCCGAACACCTTTGGTTCTAACGATCAAGCTTTCTGACTTTCAACGTTACCTTGTAGTCTTTTTGTTCAATCTCGCGTGAGATGTCGGGATACGGACTTACATCGATCAATTCAATTTCGTAATTCTGAACCGTATCTTTGGGCTGACGAACCGTACTCAACACCAGTTCGTTCACTTCCTGCAGCCGAACATACATATAAACGGTTGCCTCACCTTCCCAAACACAAACCACTCCTGTCGGGCAACGCGAATCGTCTACGTGTTCCACACCGATCTTCAGATTCTGATCCGGCGAAGCATACTCTTCCTGCAGCCTCACCTGCTGATCTTTGCCGAGCGACAAAATATGATTTTCTTCGTCGGAGCTGCATGCTGCAAAAACCAGCAAGAACATCGTTATAATTACCTTTACTTTCATTTTTCCTGTTTTTAGAATCTTACCCCGCATACTTCAGTAAAATCTCCTCTCGCGTTGTTTTGTCTACCTTCAGAAAGACGCAATTTTAACAAAATTGGTTGCGTTGGCATTTCGCCAAATTCTATTCCTGTTTTGCTGAAAAAAACCTTACTTTCACAACACCAAAAGGGACTGACAAATGCCGAGGATAAGGGTAACCAAGTGTTTTGATTTTGAAATGGCGCATGCGCTTTTAGCGTACAACGGAGTTTGTAAAAACGTACATGGCCATACTTACGATTTGCAAGTAACATTGATCGGGGAGGTTTTAAGTAAACCCGGGCATCCGGAAGACGGAATGGTAATGGATTTTAGCCAACTAAAAACCATCGTAAATTCAAAAATTATTGAGATTTTCGATCATGCACTGGTAATTAATTCGATCACTCCCGAAGCTCAGAAACAAGCTCTGGCTCAAACCACAGAACGACTCACTGTCGTGGATTTTCAACCCACTTCTGAAAACCTGGTCACTTATTTTGCCGGCATCCTTCAACAAGCTTTGCCTTCAAACGTTTCACTATTTAGCCTGCGGCTTTACGAAACCAAAACTTCGTTTGCCGAATGGTTTGTATCCGATAATCAGTAAAATTCCGAAATATGCCAGAAACTGGTCAGCAAAAACTTTTTCTTTTAGATGCTTACGCATTGATTTACCGCAGTTATTTTGCCTTCATCCGTAACCCACGCTTTAACTCGAAAGGATTAAATACCTCTGCTATGCTGGGAGTTACCAATACCATTGTTCAACTTTTCGAGAAGGAAAATCCCGACTACATCGGGGTGGTTTTTGATGTTTCTGCACCTACTTTCCGGCACGAGATGTACAAGGAGTACAAAGCCAACCGCGAGGAAATGCCAGAAGACCTGCGGAAATCAATCCCATACATTCGCCGGATTATTGAAGCGTTTAACATTCCGATCATTGAAAAAGAAGGTTTTGAGGCGGATGATGTGATTGGAACACTGGCCAAAAAAGCCGAAAAGGAAGGTTTTACCACCTATATGATGACCCCCGACAAAGACTACGCACAGCTGGTTTCGGAACATGTGGTAATGTACAAACCGGGGAAAGCCGGTGGCGATGCTGAAGTGTGGGGGCTTGACGAGGTAAAGGAAAATTATGGCATCGAACGGGCCGAGCAGATGATCGATATTCTGGGGCTGATGGGCGACACGGCGGACAACATCCCGGGATGCCCGGGAATCGGCCCCAAGACAGCACAAAAACTGATCGGCGACTTTGGCAGCATCGACGGAATCTACCAAAACACTGATAAGCTAAAAGGCAAGCAAAAAGACAACCTGATCGAACATGAAGAGCAGGTGCGTCTGTCGAGGACGCTGGCCACCATTATTACCGATGTTCCGATCGACTTCGAGAAAGAAAAACTGATTCGCGAAGAACCACATGCCGAAGACCTGAAAAAGCTTTTTGAAGAGCTCGAATTCAAGTCGCTGATCACAAGATTGAATCTTGCAGAAGCTCAGCAGGTTGTGGAAACTGCTTTCCAGGGAACACTTTTTGGAACGCCCGAAGTAACTATACAGGAAACCAAAAACACCGAAAACATCGATTCGGTTCCTCATCAATATTATTTGGTCGAAAACGAAATGCAACGTGCCAGTTTGCGCGCTGAATTATCGGTTCAAAAAGAATTTTGTTTCGACACCGAAACTACCGGGCTCGATACCCACACTGCCGAGATTGTGTGCATGTCGTTTGCATTTCGTACACACGAAGCGTATTGTGTCACCATTCCGAAAGACAAAAAAGCAGCACAAAAAGTAATGGATGAATTCCGTGAAGTTTTTGCTGACGAAAATGTGGTGAAAATCGGGCAAAACATTAAGTACGATATCCTGATTCTGAGTAATTACGGCATTGAAGTAAAGGGTAATCTTTACGACACCATGCTGGCCCATTACCTGATTCAACCGGATATGAAACACAACCTCGACCACTTGTGTCTGCAATACCTGAACTACGAAAAGGTGCCCACTGAACATCTGATCGGGAAAAAAGGGAAAAACCAGATCACGATGCGTTCGGTGCCGGTTGACAAGCTGCGCGACTATGCCTGCGAGGACGCCGATCTTACGTTTCAGTTGAAGCTGGCCATCGATCCCGAGCTGGATAAAGCAGGTGTGCGAGACTTGTTCGAAACCATTGAAATGCCATTGGTACCGGTATTGGCCAGCATGGAAAATGCTGGTGTGAAGTTAAATTCGGAAGAGTTAAACAAGTATGCCGTTGTATTACGTGAGCAAATCATTGAGCTCGAAAAAGAAATTATCGAGCTGGCCGGTAAAGAATTCAACGTTTCCTCGCCCAAACAATTAGGCCCCATTTTATTCGAGAAATTAAAGATCGACACCAACGTAAAGAAAACAAAGACCAAGCAATATTCCACTTCTGAAGATGTGTTGATCCGACTTGTAGACCGTCATCCGATCGTTCAGAAAATCCTCGATTTCCGTGGCTTGAAAAAATTGCTTTCAACCTATGTGGAAGCGTTGCCACTATTGGTAAACAAGAAAACCGGAAAGATTCACACGTCGTACAACCAGGCGATTGCGGCAACGGGGCGTTTGAGTTCGGTGAATCCGAACCTTCAGAATATTCCGATCCGCGACGAAAGCGGGCGCGAAATCCGAAAGGCTTTTATCCCATCCGACGGTGAGCACACCTTCCTTTCTGCCGACTACTCGCAAATTGAACTTCGGATTATGGCGGCACTTAGCGGCGACGAGGAGATGCAACTGGCTTTCCGCGAGGACAAAGATATTCACGCCATTACTGCGGCGAAAATTTACCAGATACCCGAAGAAAAAGTAGATTCGGATATGCGCAGAAAAGCCAAAACGGCCAACTTTGGTATCATCTATGGAATTTCTGCATTCGGACTTTCGCAACGACTCAATATACCGCGAACGGAAGCGAAAGAACTGATTGACGGGTACTTTGAGAATTTCCCGAAAATCAGGGAATTTATGGACAAGCAGATCAAACTGGCACAGGACATGGGTTATGTGGAAACCATTAAAGGCCGTCGCCGGTATTTAAGCGATATTAATTCAGCCAATGCCGTGGTGCGTGGAATGGCCGAGCGAAACGCCATCAACGCACCGATTCAGGGTTCGGCAGCCGATATCATTAAAATTGCGATGATCAACATTCACCGCGAAATGCAAAGACAAAAACTTCAATCAAAAATGATCCTTCAGGTACACGACGAATTGAACTTCGACGTGTTAAAACCCGAACTGGAAACCATGAAAAAGCTGGTGAAAGAAGGTATGGAGAATGCGGTAAACATTGGTGTCCCGTTGATTGTTGAAATGAATGCGGCCGACAATTGGCTCGACGCACATTAAGCAGGACTAAACATGATTTATGATATTGTAACGGAAGATGACTACAGGGACGCCTTGAATCGCTTTCTTGAGATTTGTGAAGCCCCCAAAAGCGACGAAGAGGCAAAAGAAATGTTTTTACTGATGACCCTGATGGAAAAATACGAGCGGGAGAACTGCTCGTTTAACTGATCATGTCGATTCACGACACAACCTTTCCGTGCCAATAATACTTCCTGCCTCCGCTTTAAAAAGTGCCAGCTGCTTTGATTTTTTTATCCGCTTAAAAGCTTTGGCCTGATTTTCAAAATGATAACTAAAATAGCTCCAGAACTGCTGCATTTTATTGAGAGCATTCCCCGGGTTATCGGTCGTTTCGAGGTATTCTTCCAGCATTTTCTGATGAAACTGAAACAACGCAGTACGTTTCTCATCTTCATTTAGCTGAATTCCCATTATCTCTGAAGGAAGAAACGCATTCATCAGTACGCCCCTGCCCACCATCCAGTTTTTGATTTCCGGAAATTGACGGGCTTTGCGATGATAATCTTCCAGCGAAAAAATATCGCCGTTGTAGCCCAGCGGATGCTTCAGATTCTTCGCAGCAAAATCCACTGCCATGTCGATCGTTTCTCCTTTGTATAGCTGACGGGCAATCCGGGGATGCAAAATCACTTCTTTTAACGGAAACTCATTTAACACCGGAACGATCCTTTCAATCTCCCCGGGTGACTCCAACCCGGCCCGCAGTTTTACCGACAAAGCACTGTCGAAATGTTCAAAATACGTATTCAAAATACGATACACCTGTTCCAGATCGGGTAAAAGTCCTGCTCCTCTCCCGCGTTTGGTCACCATCGGGTACGGGCATCCCATGTTCAGGTTTATTTCGGTGTAGCCGTAATGCACCAGAATTTCAGACAGAAAACGGACCTCCTCTTCATCTTTAGCCAGAATTTGAGGAACTACACGATTTTGCGGATTATTCTGCGGTAGAATTTCACGTTCATACTTTTTTAAAATCGCTGCATTCTGCACGGTGATGTACGGAATAAAATAAGCATCAACGCCCTGGAAAATTCCGGCATATACTTTCCGGTAAACAAAGTCGGTAAATCCCTGTAAGGGTGCCAGGTAAATCATAAATTCTGAAGTCACTTAAGGCCCGAAATTTACAAATAATAGTTGGCACTCCTGCTTTATTCGGTGATTTGGGAAATCAAAAATTGGTATCTTTGCACATCGGAACAAAATGGATGCTTTGATCACATACCAGACCGACTCCATACAGACAGGTAACCAAAGTCTGAAACAGGGTCAGCAAGAAAAACAAAAGGTATTTTCGGGCCCGTCGAATGTCGCTAAAAGCTATCATTCAAAATACAAAGATCCGATCCTCGAAGCTGGTTATCTTCTCCCCAGAAGCATTGAACATCTTACCCATGCCGAAGTTTCGGCACCCGACATTGTTTTGCCGGTTCAAAAAAGACAGAATCCGGAGACCGACTGGCTGGTTGTTGCAGTGTTTATTGCTATTGCGCTGTTTGCAACCATTCGTTATTCGTACATTAAGTACCTCAATCATCTTTTTTTGTCGCTTATCAATTATGCGACCTCGGCGCGAATGTTACAGGAAAATAATTATCCGGCATCGCATGGAGCTTACCGTCTCGATGCCATTTTTTATATTACATTTTCCATTTTTGTTTTTCAGACATTCAACCTGCTCGACCCTGCGAATTCAATAAAAGGAATTACTTATTTTGCTTTTGTACTGGCGGGTGTCCTTCTATATTTTCTTGGGAAAAAACTTATTTACATGGCGGTGGGTTCGTTGTTTGAAACCCAAACCGAAACCAGTGAATATCTTTTTAATGTAGATAATTTTAACCGTTCACTGGGTTTGATCCTGTTGCCGCTGGTTGCACTCGTTGCTTTTTCGCCCTGGGATAATAAGTTATTTTTGATTTTTGCAGGTTTAGGAATTATTGTAGCCTTTAATCTGGTATTACTTCAAAGGGGGGTAATAATTTTATTAAGGAAACAATTTTCTATATATTATCTCTTTTTATACCTTTGTACCCTTGAAATTTTACCCTTGCTTTTAATTTATAAAATAGTTGTAGTTGAATAAGAAGGGATATGTTTCATTAAAAGCATAAAATATTGAAAGTCAAGAGCATTTTAGTTTCACAGCCGGAGCCCCAGACAGCAAAATCTCCTTATTTTGAGCTGGCGGAAAAAAACGGCTTAAAAATCGATTTCCGACCTTTCATTCAGGTGGAAGGTGTTCCGGCAAAAGAATTCCGCCAAACGAGAATTCAAATCCTGGATCACACTGCCGTGATCTTCACCAGCCGTACGGCAATTGATCATTATTTCAGAATTGCACAAGAGTTGCGCTTAACCATTCCGGATACCATGAAGTATTTCTGTATTTCGGAGGCCACCGCATTTTACCTTCAAAAGTACATTGTGTATCGGAAACGTAAGATCTTTTATGCCGATGGTAAATTTGCCGACCTGGTAAATGTGATGAAGAAGCATGCAAATGAACGCTTTTTGGTACCACTTTCCGACATCCACAAACAGGAAATTCCAACCCTGCTGGATAAAGGAGGTTACAAGTACACCAAAGCCATCCTGTATCGTACAGTAAGCGCCGATCTTTCGGATTTGGCAGATATTAAGTACGATATCCTGGTATTCTTCAGCCCGTCAGGAATTAAGTCGCTGTATCAGAACTTCCCTGACTTTGAACAAAACAGCACACGTATTGCGTGCTTTGGCCCCTCCACTGCAAAAGCAGTTCGCGATGCAGGTTTGCGTCTCGACATTGAAGCTCCAACCGTACAGGCACCATCTATGACCATGGCGTTGGAGCAGTACATTAAAAAAGTCAACAAGAATTAAAAAGAAAAATCTATATTTTTGAAAGGCTGTCAGTCGATTGACTGATGGCCTTTTCATTTTTCGATGCAAAATAAACCAGAAATAGAAACCGGAGCTTCTTTCTCCTTTACGAAAGAAGAACGACTTTGCAGCCAAAAAGCCATCGAGAAGCTTTTTGCAGAAGGCGAATCGTTTTTATCGTTCCCTATTAAAGTGGTTTACCTGAAAACGGAATTGAACGCAACGTTCCCGGTTCAGGCGGCTTTTAGCGTGAGTAAAAAGAGCTTTAAAAGGGCAGTTCGCCGCAATCGCCTCAAGCGCTTGATGCGCGAAGCTTACCGTCTTCATAAAAATGAATTTTACCCCAAACTGGGCGATCAGCAACTGGCTGTATTTTTTATCTACATTGGAAAGGAAATGACCAACTACGCTGCCATTGAAAATGCCATGAAAAAAGCATTGAAAAGAATTGCCAAACAATTGCAGGATCAATCGGCTCAGAACGCGCAATAAAACGATCATGATTTCGGGGAATCACCGACAAAAATGAGAGTTAAGATCTTTTCTCGTATCCGGGAATTGTTATTAATTTTTTACTGTAGAATATCCAATGTAGAATTACCAATATCCTGTTATCCGGATTTTGTTCGATATTTTACAGTCAAAATTGAGCATTGGATATTTTTAAAAAATTGACTTTCATAAAAAAAGTGCAACTTTCGCCGCACTTTTCTATCATGTTTTTACTACTCTTCTATTAATACGAAAGCAGTTTGCCCAGATTGGCGAACTTGTTGTTGTAATCTTCCACCGACAGTTTGATCACTTCCAGTGCTTCTTCCACGCCATAAGTAGTGGTAATTTCGGTGTTGCTGTCCACTCCCGGCATGTCTTTGTACGTCAGGAAATAGTGCTCGAGACGCTTCACCACGATTTCCGGTAGTTCCGAAACATCGTGGAAATGCCCGTAAACCGTATCATTCATTAACACAGCAATAATTTTATCATCGGCCTGGTTACCATCAATCATCCTGAATCCTCCGATGGGACGGGCGGTCACTAGCAAATCACCGTGTGCCAGGTCTTTCTCGGTTAGCACGCAAATATCGATCGGATCTCCGTCGCCTTTAATATCTTTTCTCCTTGTTTTTTCGTTGCAGTATTCGCCCACTTTATCACCACAATAGGTTTGCGGAATAAAACCGTACAAGGCTGGCACCACGTTCGAAAATTTCTGTGGACGGTCAACACGCAAATAGCCGCTGTCTTTGTCAATTTCATATTTCACCGTATCGGTTGAAACCACTTCGATAAAAGCAGTGATCACTTCCGGCGCATTCTCTCCAATGTTGACTCCGTGCCAGGGATGGGATTTATAGCGAAGCCCCATTAATCGGCCAATGGGATCTGATATTCTGTCTACCATATAGTTATAAATTAACGTTGTTCTTCAAACCATTGAAAACACTATAATGTTCAAAATTAATGTTTCAATTTGGTTAAACTTGTATTACGCTGGTTTTATTTCGAATGGACCATATCGTGGCTGCCTTTTCTCCATCGAAAAAACGAAAGCGGAGCGCAAAAGTAATCCAATTATTGTTTTAACCGAACGTCGATAATTCCCCCTTTAAAATAATAGCACTTTTCGTCGCATTCGTTTTTCTCCCGCTTCAGGTTAAACTTATCACCATCAACCACATAGATGGTATCGGCACCACTTACATATTTTGCTTCCACCGAGTAATATTCGTCAACCGGAACCTCAATCTGCTCTTCCTTATAAAAGGCGGTGTCGGCATATTCCACAATACCTTCTTCGAAATTACCCTGGTAGATGGTATAGAGCACAAAATCGTTTTCGTGGTTGAAGGAAAAGTAGATAATCAGCGGGCCTGTTTCCGGCTTTTCCCGGTAACAATCATCACAGTTAAACTCAAATAATTCAATTTTTCGCTCACACGAAACAGCCAGCAGCAAAAATAATATCAGCGACATCCATTTTTTTGACCGTGTCTTTCCCTTTAATTGATTTGCTTTTACGTGATTCATTACTACATCCTCCCAAAATAAAAATGAACCTGAATACCCAACACCCCGGATTCACCGCTGTGAAATACATCTCTTTTGTATCCGATTCTGGTTTCTGTAAATCCCTGCCGCCAAAATAGTCCGGCAGACGGCAGAATATTCAGATCCGAAGACGGATGAAGGCGTGTCCCGCGGTAAGTTCCAAAATCGTACCCGGCTTCGGCCCCGGCATAAATTCCAAATTCGGCTTGGTAACTTTTATGAAAAGGAAGGTACTTATCGGCTTCCAACGCCAGCCTGTAATCGCGTTCCCAAAACTGGTATTTCTTCCGGTTCAATTCGCGAAGCGTACTATACACAAAGGGATTTAGCCCGAAAGACAGCTGCACCCATAAATTGTACTTTGTTTCCCGAACCCCAAGTAGCAGAGCAGTCGTGAAGTAACGATCAATCCATCCCAGTTTCAGGCCTGCTGCAAAATCTTCCAATACAGGAGAAAGGTTTCTTTTTACATCCGATTCGCGCAATACCTTTCGCATGTATTTTCCCGTTCCTTTCGAAAAATACCAGTGGTCCCTTGCTTCCCGCGAAAGCAGGTTCCCATCGGCACCATTCAACAGAAAAAGCTCTGCCAGGTATACATTCCCATTCAAAATTGCAATGGTAAACGCTGAATACCCCTGATTATTTACCACATTCAGATCTGTCGCGTAACTGAGCAACAATTCGGCCGTAGAAATGAAGTTCTCTGAAGTTGCCACCATTAACGGCGTAAATCCTTCGTAATCCTTCATATTGGCATCTGCCCCGGCATCCATTAATAGGCCAACCAGTGAATCGTTTCCAAACACGGCAGCATAATGAAGCGCCGTATTCCCATCGTTATTCGCAACGTTTATATCGGCTCCTTCCCCAATGAGCATCTCCACCATTGCAATATTATTATTTTCGGCAGCGCTTAAAACCGGGGTGTTTCGCCATTGATCTCTCGAATTTAGGTCAGCACCGTTCTCTATCAGCAATTCAGCAGCCTCCTTCTTCCCTGAAATAACAGCGCTTTGCAGAGCGGTTACTTTGTTGTCGGGAACTTGATTCACACGAGCGCCTGCCTGCAACAGTTTCCGAATAAAATACAAATTACCGTCCTGCGCGGCGTACATCAGAGGTGTTACTCCTTCGCTGGCAGCGATATTCACATCAACTCCGGCTGAAAGCAAGCTGTCCACTTTCAATGTGTCACTTTTTAGAATCGCTTCAGCAAGCAGAATTGAAAGTTTTATCGAATCTCCGGGAGGTTTTGTATCCTGCGAAAATCCTCCGAACGGTCCTGCCAGCAGAAACAACAAAAGCAAAGGAAAAATTCGATGAAATACGTTTTTACAGGCCATATAGTTTTCTGATTTAGCAGAATCCCCGAAAACAAAATTCATACCATGCAGACTTATGTTTTTCTGGAATTCTTATCTCACTTGTTTATAATGAAAAGCATCGCGCTTTTATCATCCTGAGTGAAAAAATCAACGGGAAACTACTTTTTAATGGTCTCTACATACAACTTCTCCACCTTATCGCGCGCCCACTGTGTTCTTCTCAAAAACTTTAAACTCGACTTTATGCTTGGATCTTTTCGAAAACAATTGACAGGAATTATCTCTCCCAATTCTTGCCAACCGTAATAACTAACCAGGTACACCACAATGGCTTCGAGTGTTTTCCCGTGAAGTGGATTATTGGGCTGCTCCATAACTCAAATTTTTTAGCTGAAATTGTTCTGTTCCGAGGCAAAGATAGCCCTTTCGTTCATTTCCTCTGCTAACTGAGAACTGCGACTGTCAACTTTCTCACCCTCCCCAGTTCTCACGATCCAAACTGCGGTAATGAATGGCCTCCGACAAATGATGAGCCTCTACATTTTCCGAACCTTCGAGATCGGCAATGGTACGCGAAACTTTCAAAATACGATCGTAAGCCCGGGCGGAAAGCCCCAAGCGGTCCATGGCATTTTTTATCAGGTCGTTGCTTTCGGCATCCAGCACCACAAATTCACGGATCAGTTTTGAATTCATTTGTGCATTCGCATAAACTCCTTTGTGTTCTGCGAAACGTTCTTCCTGAATTTTGCGTGCAGCAATCACCCTGTCGCGAACCGATTCACTTTTTTCAGCACCATTCAACTCCGACAGTTTTCGAAACGGAACCGGTACTACTTCCAGGTGAATATCGATCCGGTCGAGTAAAGGCCCCGATATTTTGTTGAGGTATTTCTGCACAACGCCCGGCGCACAGACACAATCTTTTGAAGGATGGTTGTAATACCCGCACGGGCAAGGATTCATCGACGCCACCAGCATAAAACTCGCCGGATATTCGACCGAAAATTTAGCACGCGAAATCGTAATATTACGGTCTTCCAGCGGTTGACGCATCACTTCGAGCACGGTACGCTTAAACTCGGGCAACTCATCCAAAAACAAAACGCCATTGTGGGCCAAACTAATTTCTCCCGGCTGCGGATAATTACCCCCTCCAACAAGAGCAACGTCCGAAATCGTATGGTGGGGCGATCTGAAAGGTCGGCGGGTCATCAGCGAAGTCTCTTTGTCGATCTTTCCGGCTACCGAATGTATTTTGGTGGTTTCAAGTGCCTCTTTCAATGAAAACGGTGGAAGTATCGTAGGAATCCGCTTCGCCAGCATGGTTTTCCCCGATCCGGGCGGACCTACCAAAATGATGTTATGACTGCCAGCTGCTGCGATCTCCAGCGCCCGTTTCACATTCTCCTGACCTTTCACATCCGAGAAATCAAGCGGATTATTGGTTACCTGCGCATAAAATTCAGCCCGGGTGTCAATCACCGTTTCTTCGAGTACCGGTTTTCCGTTCAAAAAATCGATCACTTCCGCAATATTTTCGGCGCCGTACACTTTCAGCGTGTCCACCACTGCGGCTTCCCGTGCATTTGCTTTTGGCAGAATAAAACCTTCGAAACCCTCCTTCCGCGCATTAATAGCGATGGGCAACACTCCTCTTATGGGTTGCAGGGTTCCGTCGAGCGACAATTCGCCCATTAAAACATATTTTGAAAGCAATGAAGCGTCGATCTGCCCCGAAGCGGCCAACACTGCAGCGGCCAACGGTAGGTCGTAAGCAGAGCCTTCTTTACGGATATCAGCCGGGGCCATATTTATGATGATTTTTTGCCGCGGCCATTTGTAACCGTTCAGCCGAAGGGCCGATTCAATACGTTGCTGGCTTTCTTTAACTGCACTGTCGGGCAAGCCAACCAGTAAAAATTTAATACCGGTGGTAACATCCACTTCCATGGTAATGGTGGTGGCATCGATTCCAAAAACTGCGCTTCCGAAGGTCTTTACTAACATAGTGGGGATTTTTATTTAGTTAAAAACTAAATATAGCGAAATTGACTGATTTTTACGAATTAAAATAGTGTAGTCTATTCCTATACGCTTATGTAGTTTTTATGACAGCCAATTGTTCTCCCATATTTTTATGATAACTTTAAAACCACTAAAAAACGATATCTA
Source organism: Maribellus sp. YY47 (assembly GCF_023111095.1). GTDB lineage: Bacteria > Bacteroidota > Bacteroidia > Bacteroidales > Prolixibacteraceae > Draconibacterium. The sequence goes on along the minus strand of NZ_JALGYW010000001.1, from coordinate 7,072 downwards.
ACAATGAAAAAAATAGTGATTCTGGTATTCCTTATAATAGTCGCATCTACCTATGAACTATGGGCAACGAATCCTTTTCTGCAAAAAAAAGAAACAGCACCGGGGAATAAAATTCAATCAGAATGGTCGGGGAAAAAAGTGGCTTTTCTGGGCGACTCCATGACCCAAAAACGCGACAGTTCGGTTCAGGTTTACTGGGAATATTTGGCCGACCTGATGGGAATACAACCCTTTGTATACGGGATAAGCGGCCATGAATGGGACGACGTTTACCAACAGGCGCAAAAGTTAAAGTTGGAAAAAGGAAGCGATATTGATGCCATTTTTATTTTTGCCGGAACCAACGATTACAACCACAACACTCCCCTGGGAAGTTTTTACCGCGAAACCGCCAAAGAAACGAACTACAACGGAACAACCGTTACCCGGAAATACCGCACATTGGTGGTAGACGACAACACTTTTTGCGGACGGATCAACTAGGTAATGACTTTTCTGAAGGAGAATTATCCCGATCAGCAAATCGTGATCATGACACCTATTCACCGCGGTTTTGCCAGGTTCAGTGAAAAGAATGTACAACCCGAAGAAAGTTTCTCGAACGACCTGGGCCTTTACATCAACGACTATGTGGATGTTTTAAGACAGGCGGCATCGGTATGGGCTGTTCCGCTTATCGATCTTTATTCTATTAGCGGACTTTACCCGATGGCGGATTCCCAGACCAGATATTTTTCGAATGCTCAGACCGATCGCTTGCATCCGAACTCAGCCGGGAATTACCGCCTGGCTAAAACCATCCAGCACCAACTGCTGGCTCTGCCTGCCGATCTGCTGGAGAAATAAAACGGTGCGTGCTTCCGAAAAGCGTTTTTACAGCTGGCTAAAATCGGCGGGAATCAGGAATCTCTTTTTAACCTTACTTACCGTATTGGCATATTCAGGTTTGTCTTTCATGGCATTCCACTCTGCACTGCCGACAAATTTTGCCCAGTTGGCCTCGCGTTCTTCCATGTCGGCAAACCACAACATATAGGTTAAAGCAGGCATGTATTGCCCGGCAAGATGCTGTCCGAAAAATACAGAATGTAACCCCACTTTTTCAAACAGCGGAAGTTCCTCGTCGTTAAACATTTTTACCTTGCGCACTCCGGCATCTTCGTTGTAACTCTCGTAGGTTCTCAGTTCGAAAAGTCCGCGGTTTTTAGCCGGTTCCTTCAGGCGCGGAATGCCATCAAAAGCTTCCAGTAAAAAGGTTTCATACCGGTCAAAAACAGGATTATCGGCCGGCAAACTCATATAGTCTTTTGCCGCTTTTAGAAACGCTGCATCTGTGCGCATGTCCTGCACGGCGTCAAAATAAGCAGCCAGACTTTTATGGGCGTGTAAAGTGTACATTACCGGCGGATCTTCTTTGCTGTACTCGTTGAAAGCTCCCACTTTTGCACCTCTTTCATTCAAAAAAGGAATCACGGCTTCGGTGTAGAATTTCTTGAGCTGATTGCGGCTACCACCGCTTTTCAGGTGGTACACCCTTAGTTCGTAGATGTCTTTTTCAACTGCCGAAGGAGTGCCGGCTTTTAAGTTGGTTGCACTAACGACTGCACCGGTTGCCAGCGCTGATTTTTTCAGAAATGATCTTCTTTCCATGATTATCGGTTTACTTTGGTTCTTTGGTTTTTATTCTTGTTCAACATTACAAGAACCCTAAGATACTTTTATTCACCGATATACAATTCTCTATTGAAGTAAAATTTGTAAGAAGGATATTGAAATAAAGAAAAGAGGAGAAATTGCCCTAGAAAAGCTTCTTTCGCTTTACGAGATACGAAAACAGCACTTCTTTAAAATCTTTGTTGATGTCGGCTTCCGCCAAATCGATCCGGTACTGGCCACATTTCACTTTTAAGTCGTCGAAATACGCTTTTACCGTAGAAACATAATGCTGTTTTACTTCCCAGGGATTAAATTTCACTACTTGCCCGCTTTCGAGATCCACAAATTTGTGTGGCCGGTTCGAGAACTCGAATTCGCGCTCAAGGCTATGATCGGTGACATGAAAAAGTATCACCTCGTGTTTATTGTACCGAAGATGCTGAAGCGCTGAAAAAAGTTCGTCGGTTTTCTGACTGTCGAGCATGTCGCTAAAAATGATCACCAACGAGCGCTTGTGAATGTTCTCGGCAATCTGGTGAAGCACCTGTGTAGTATTGGTATTTTTCCGAAGGTGCGCATTTTCGGGCTGAATGAGTTCGGAAAGTTTACTGAACATGATCTCGGCATTTACCGACGACAACCGGGGCGTGGAATGAAACTCAATTTCATCCGAAAAAAGGGTAAGCCCCACGGCATCGCGTTGTTTTCGCATCAGGTATATAAGCGCTGCTGCGGTGTACACCGAAAAGGCCAGTTTATTGTGCAGGTGTTTGCTGCCTTTTGTATAAGGGAAAAGCATCGACGAAGAGGTATCGATCACCAACTGGCAGCGAAGGTTGGTTTCTTCTTCATATTGTTTTACAAACAATTTATCGGTGCGGGCAAAGAGCTTCCAATCGATCTGGCGGGTTGATTCTCCCTGGTTGTAAAGCCGGTGTTCGGCAAACTCTACCGAAAAACCGTGAAACGGGCTGCGGTGAAGGCCGGTTATAAAACCTTCCACCACCTCCTGTGCGATCAACCCCAGGTTATCGAACTGATGAAATTGCTCTATGTCGAATATGTTTTTCACTTAAAAATGAATTCACCGGGTGACTGAATGGTACAAGGCCAGGTCATCCGGTGAATATTATTTCGTTACCGATTACAGCAGTGCATCCAACTTTGTTGTAAACGCCTGTTTTGGAGCGGCGCCCACTTGTTTGTCAACCACTTCACCGTTTTTAATAAACAAAACTGTTGGGATGTTACGGATTCCGTATTTCATGGCAACATCCTGGTTGCTGTCCACATCCACTTTACCAATTACTGCTTTTCCTTCGTATTCTCCTGCCATTTCTTCAACGATAGGAGCAATCATACGACACGGGCCACACCAAACAGCCCAAAAATCCAACATAACCGGTTTGTCTGAATTCAAAACCAATTCCTCGAAATTGGCATCTGTAATTTCTAAAGCCATAATGTATCCTTTTTAATATTTATTGTTATAATTTGAAGCAAAACTAACTAATTAATTCTATAAGTCACGTCGGGCTGATCGTCAAAAAAGCCCAGGAAAGCGTCGGTCGGATCAACCTTCGCCGTTCTTGAAAACATTTCTAATTGCATATTGTTCTCGGGGTCGTACACAACAAACTTCAGCAAAGCGCTTCCCTTGTGTTCTTTTGCCAGATGATCAATATCCTGTACCAGTTTTTTGCTAATTACTGAAACCGGCATATTAATGGTGATGCTTTTTACGTAGTTTGACCGGACATCAGAAAGCAATTCAATGCTGTTTACCTTGTATTCGTAGAAATTACTGTTGAAACGGGTTTTCACCGTTCCCCTGACCATCAGGAAAAGCCCGGTTTTACAGAACTTCCCGAAGTTAACGTAGTCGTTCCCGAAAAAGAAGAGTTCTTTCGAGTCGGTATAATCCGACAAGGTTAGCGTGGCATACATATTCCCGTTTTTCGACTGTCCTTCGCGTGAAGCCGTCACCATTCCCCCAAAAGTCAGATCCTTGTCTTTGAGTTTTTCAATGTCGTTGTTCAGGTCTTTCAGCGAAAATTCTCTCGAACAGAAATTTTCCAGTTCAAGCTTGTAGTCATCCAGCGGATGGGCTGTCAGGTAAATACCAATCAGGTTTTTCTCTTTCTCCAGCAAAATAATCTTGGCCCATTCTTCCACATTCGGAATCGTGGGTTTTTGAACCACCGAACCGGTATCGAAGGCACCGAAAAGACTTTGCTGCGCGCTGTTGTTTTCCTGCTGAACCTTGTTCCCGTAACGAATCAGTTTCTCGATAAAATTGGTATCATCGTTTTCATTCTCGCCGGCAAAGAAAACGCTGCGCTTCATGCCCAGGTTATCAAAAGCGCCGGCCATTGCAAGCGCTTCAATGTTCTTTTTGTTTACCGCCTGCAGGTTGACGTTCTCCACCATATCAAAAACGGTTTTAAATCCGCCCAGCTTCTCCCGCATATCAATAATGTTCTGAACGGCGCCTGTACCCACACCTTTAATCGCCCCCATCCCAAAACGAATGTCGCCGTTTTTATTGGCTGTAAACTTTACAAAACTCTCGTTGACATCGGGACCGAAAACATTAAGTTTCATGCGCTTGCACTCCGTCATCAACTTGGTAATATCGGTAATATTGCTGAGGTTTCGGCTAAGGTTGGCCGCCATAAACTCTGCCGGGTAATGCGCTTTCAGGTAACCGGTTTGATACGCAATGTAAGCATAGCACACCGAGTGCGATTTGTTAAAAGCGTACGACGCAAAAGCTTCCCAGTCTTTCCAGATTTTGTCGATAACGTCTTCGGGCTTTTTCCCGCTGTTTTTACATTCATCCACAAACTGAAAGTTGGCCTTACATCCGTCAACAAATTTTGCCTTTAGCTTATTCATCACCGCCATAATCTTTTTACCCATCGCTTTACGAAGCGTATCGGAATCACCACGGGTAAAACCGGCCAGCAAACGCGAGAGTAACATCACCTGTTCCTGAAACACGGTAATACCATAGGTATCGCTCAGGTATTTCTCCATCATCGGAACATCGTATTCCACTTTCTGGCGGCCGTGTTTTCGGGCAATGTAATCCGGGATATATTCCATTGGGCCCGGACGATACAAGGCGTTCATTGCTACGAGGTCTTCAAAACGGTTGGGTTTCAAATCCCTCAGGTGCTTTTTCATTCCATCCGATTCGAACTGGAAAATGGCGGTAGTTTCGCCGTGACTAAACAGTTCAAAGGTTTTTTTATCGTCGGGTGGTATTTTATTAATGTCAATTTCAATTCCTTTTGAAATCCGTATATTCTCGAGGGTTTCCTTGATGATCGAAAGTGTTTTCAAACCCAGGAAGTCCATCTTCAGCAAACCGATATCTTCTACAAAACGGCCGTCGTACTGTGTCGTTAAAAGATGCTCTTCATCTTTGGTCGGCATTAAAGGAATATGATCGGAAAGCGTGTCGCGGCTGATCAGGATCCCGCAGGCATGCACACCGGTTTGACGCACCGATCCTTCGAGCGTTTCCGCAAATTTGATGGTTTGAGCCACCAACTCGTTCGGCGATGTTTTTTCGGCCGTCAGTTCCGGGCTTTCCTTGTACGCTTTTGCAAAACTCATTTTAGGCGCATCGGGCACCAGTTTTGCGAGGCGGTCGGCTTCGGGAAGCGGGAGTTTCAACACCCTGGCCACATCCCGAATCGACGATTTTGTTGCCATGGTTCCGAAGGTACAAATGTGGGCCACTTTATCGCGCCCGTATTTATCGGTTACATAATTGAGCACCAATTGCCGGCCGTCGTCGTCGAAGTCGATATCGACGTCGGGTAGCGATATACGGTCGGGATTCAGGAAACGCTCAAAAAGCAAATCGTACTTAATCGGGTCGATGTTGGTAATTCCGCAACAGTAGGAAACTGCTGCTCCCGCTGCAGAACCACGTCCGGGGCCCACGAGTACGCCGTTTTCCTTTGCCCAGTTGATAAAATCCTGCGTGATAAGAAAGTATCCCGGATACCCCATCACTTTAATGGTATTCAGCTCGAAAGTCAAACGTTCTTCCACCGAGCTTTCCAACGGATCGCCGTAACGTTCTTTGGCTCCTTCGAAAGCAAGATGTTCCAGATAGGCTGACTCAAGCTTTACACGCAGCACTTTGTCGTAGCCTCCCAAACGTTCAAAAGCGGAATCACCAAATTCTTCCCGCAGATCGGCTTCCGAATATTTCTGGGCAAATTCCTCTTCCGTTCCAATTTCCTCAGGAATGGGGAAAACCGGCATAATAGGGGCAGAATTCAACTCAAAATTTTCAATCTTATCTACTATTTCCTGCGTATTGGCCAGCGCCTCGGGAATATCACCGAAAAGCTCATTCATTTCGGCCTGCGTTTTAAACCACTCCTGTTTGGTGTAACGCATCCGGTTGGGGTCGTCAAAATCCTTCCCGGTATTCAAACAAATCAGCAAATCGTGGGCATCTGCGTCTTCCTTGTTGGTGAAATGAATATCGTTGGTGGCAATAAGTTTTACGCCCAGCTTTTTTGCCAGCACCACCAGTTGCTTGTTCACCATCACCTGCCAGTCGTACACTTCCTGCCGCTGCTGCAGCGCCTCCGCAGGGTGACGCATCAGTTCGAGGTAATAATCTTCGCCAAATAAGTTTTTGTACCACAAAATTGCCTCCTCGGCATCTTTCATTTGGTTGTTCATGATCAGCTGCGCGATCTCGCCCCCCAAACAAGCCGACGACGCAATCAAGCCTTCCCGATGCTTTTGCAACAGCTCTTTATCGATACGGGGTTTGTAGTAAAACCCCTCAGTATTCGCGACGGAAATTAACTTGATGAGATTACGGTAACCGATTTTATTTTTCGCCAGCAAAATAAGGTGATGCCCCGAGCGGTCCACCTTGTCGTTTTTATCCAGAATGGTACGCGATGCCACATAGGTTTCGCAGCCCAAGATGGGTTTTATTTCACTCTTGCTGCAGGTAGCATGAAATTCCTTGACCCCGAACATGGTACCGTGATCGGTAAGCGCCAGGGCGGTCATATTGTCTGATTTGGCTTTATTGACCAGCGCCGGAACACTGGCAGCCCCATCGAGAATCGAGTATTGTGAATGTACGTGTAGATGCGTAAATGGAACCATAAAAAATGCGTTTCAAAAAGTCCGTTAAAGGTACTTAATTTGGCTGCGGCAAAGGGGTATTGTTAATAAAATTTGGCAGAAACAGAACACGCAAAAAAAAGCCCGGTGAGTACCAGGCTGTTATTTATTTGATGTTTTTGTCTCGTCCTGAAATAGCGTTACACAAAAAGTAGCGTTATGAAAGAAATCAATCATTCACAGTACGTTAAGCGTACACAGAAGGACTATTCGATGTCCTTTAAATTGCAAGTTGTCACTGAGA